>NZ_NMPZ01000018.1 GCF_002224675.1 Segatella copri
GAAATCGAGAGGGACGGTGGTTCTTTACTATTAAATACAGTTTGCTTGTGTGCAAATACGTCATACCCCATTATCAGGTGGTTATTGCGGTGAGGTCCCACCTCTTCCCATTCCGAACAGAGAAGTTAAGCTCACTTGCGCCGATGGTACTGCAATGCAATGCGGGAGAGTAGGTAGCCGCCTTCTTTTATTTATTTTAACCTCGATTACGTCCTGTAATCGAGGTTTTTTTGTTTATTCACCTTCTATTTAACATAATAAAGAGGCTCATATTTCTCGTATTTTTGGCGAACTGTATGATTGCCTGAAAATATGAAAAATATGAGCCTTAAAAAACGCAACAATTTTGCTCTTTAGGTATAAGTATATTCCATTTTCTCTTGGGTATTAATTCTCCTTGATGAATACCAATTTCTTAGGAATTTTAACCCATTTACGATTTCGCGCAATCTTGATGCTGCTTCCTTCTTTTTGCTGGAGCTCGTAAGTGCCATTTGAGAGTAAAACTAGGTCAGCAACAAGATCTTCGCTTCCATAATCATTAATAATAGAGAGGTGAGCAACCTTGCCATCTACATTCGCATCAGTGATTAGCCATTTCCTGCTGTCCAGCCTATCACCAAAGTATCCAGGCATTTCTCCAAACACTTCCTGCCCCGGAACTTTGAGATTCTTGTGATAGAAGTCGATGCTCATATAGACGTTCAACTCCTTGTTAGTCAGTTTGCCTTTGAATAAAGTACTATCGTTTTGCGCCATGCATATTATGCTGATAAGGCACAATAATGTTATTAAAAATCTTCTTTTCATATATAAAATTCTATTAACTGCACAAAGTTATTCATTTAAATCAAGAAAACGTTATTTTTTTTATGATTTTAATGAGATATATTTGTTTTTTTGCAAATATTTACCTATCTTTGCGGTGTTTTATTGATATTTATATGGAAAAGAACAGATTATTTCCAGATTATATATTTGAGTCTAGCTGGGAAGTGTGTAACAAAGTTGGTGGTATATACACTGTTTTGTCGACACGAGCTCTGACTCTTACGGAAAAGTTACAGGACCGACTCATATTTATTGGTCCTGATTGTTGGGGAGAGAAGGTAAATCCTTATTTCTCTGAGGATGATACGCTTTATGCGGAGTGGAAAACAGAAGCTCTTAAAGAGGGCTTGAATGTAAAGGTAGGTAGATGGCAAATCCCTGGCGAGCCTGTGGCAGTCTTGGTAGATTTCCAACCTTATTTTGAACAGAAAGACCAAATCTATGGCCAGCTTTGGAATGATTATCAAGTGGATAGTCTTCATGCTTATGGTGATTATGATGAGGCATCCATGTTCTCTTATGCTGCTGCATTGGTTGTAGAAAGTTTCTATAAGCATGTTGTGGGCAAGGGTAAGAAGGTTATTTATCATGGAAATGAATGGATGACCGGTCTTGGCGTGCTCTATGTGAATAAGTATTTGCCAGAAGTTGCTACTGTATTTACTACACATGCTACTAGCATTGGTCGCAGTATTGCAGGTAATAATAAGCCTCTCTATGACTATCTTTTTGCCTATAATGGCGATCAGATGGCACAGGAGCTCAATATGCAGAGCAAACATTCAATTGAAAAGCAAACCGCAAAGTATGTTGATTGCTTTACTACGGTAAGTGATATTACAGCCAATGAGTGTAAGGAACTCTTGGATAAGCCTGTTGACTTTGTATTACCTAACGGATTTGATAATAGTTTTGTACCTAAAGCTTCTACATTCACCAAGAAACGTAAGGAGGCAAGAAAGCGTTTGCTTGATGTAGCTAATGCATTGATGGGTACCGACTTGGACGATGATACACTTATTGTTTCCACCAGTGGTCGTTACGAGTTCCGCAACAAGGGCATTGATGTCTATATCGAGGCGATGAACCGTTTGCTTCGCGATAGCAATTTGAAGAAGAATGTTTTGGCATTCATCGATGTACCTGGTTGGGTTGGTGATCCACGTCAGGATCTTCTTGAGCGTTTGGAAAGTGGAAAGAAGTTTGATACTCCACTTGAAGTTCCAGAGATTACCCATTGGTTGCATAATATGAGTCATGATAATGTCTTGGGTATGTTGAAGTACTTCAATATGCATAATAACAAGGAAGACAAGGTTAAGTTGATATTCTTGCCTTGCTATTTGACTGGCGATGATGGTATCATCAACAAGAGTTATTATGATGTCGTTTTGGGTAATGATCTCTGCATCTATCCTTCTTATTATGAGCCATGGGGTTATACTCCATTGGAGGCTGTGGCATTCAAGGTGCCATGTATCACCACCGACTTGGCTGGCTTTGGTCTTTGGGCGAACTCAGAGAAGGGAAGTTACAGCGAGATAGAGGATGGTGTGAAGGTAATCAAGCGTACCGATTACAATTACTCAGAGGTCGCTGATGCTATCAAGGATACTGTAGCCAAGTACTCTGGTATGACCAAGACTCAGGTGAACAAGTGCCGCAAGAATGCCGAGAAACTCTCTGAAAAGGCATTGTGGAAGCATTTCATCGAGTATTATTACGATGCCTATGACTTCGCATTGCGTAAGGCAGAGGACCGTATGAAGTAATAAGAATTCTCTCTCTCTTAATAGTGAGAAATTACGATGTAATTAATGAGATATAAATAGTTTAATATAAATCGAAACACAATGAAAATTAAAGCAGACTATGCTAATGCTCCTCAATGGAAGGAGACTACTATTAAGTCTAGCCTTCCTAAGGAATTGAAGTGCTTGGACGAGATTGCTCACAATATGTGGTGGGCATGGAACTATGAGGGTCGTGACTTGTTTAAGAGTCTTGATGCTGATTTGTACGAGAAATGCAACGCTAACCCAGTATTGCTTTTGGAGCGTTTGAGCTACGATCGTAAGGAGGCCATTGTTAAGGATAAGGAGACAATGGCTAAGGTTAAGAACGTCTACAAGATGTTCCGTGAGTATATGGATGTGAAGCCAAACTCAAAGCGTCCTTCTGTAGCATACTTCTGCATGGAGTATGGTATCAACCAGGTGGTTAAAATCTACTCTGGTGGTCTTGGTATGCTTGCTGGTGACTACTTGAAGGAGGCATCTGATAGCAACGTGGATATGTGTGCCGTTGGTTTCCTCTACAGATATGGTTATTTCAAGCAGTCTTTGAGCATGGATGGTCAGCAGATTGCCAATTATGATGCTCAGAACTTCAATTCTCTCCCTTTGGAGCGTGTTCTGGATGAGAATGGCAACCCTGTTGTCATCGATGTACCTTATATGAACTATCAGGTTCACGCTTATGTATGGCAGATGAATGTTGGTCGTATCAAGTTGTATCTCCTGGATACAGATAATGATATGAACTCAGAGTTCGACCGTCCAATCACTCACTCACTCTATGGTGGTGACTGGGAGAATCGCTTGAAGCAGGAAATCCTGCTGGGTATCGGCGGTATCTTGACTTTGAAGAAACTTGGCATCAAGAAAGATATTTATCACTGCAACGAGGGTCATGCAGCTCTTTGTAACTTGCAGCGTCTCTGCGACTATATTGAGGAGGATGGTTTGAACTTCAACCAGGCTCTCGAGTTGGTTCGCGCTTCTTCTCTCTATACTGTTCACACTCCAGTGCCAGCTGGTCACGACTACTTCGACGAGGCTCTCTTCGGTAAGTACATGGGTGGCTATCCACAGCGCCTCGGCATCTCTTGGGATGAGTTCATCGGTATGGGTCGTGAGAATGCAGACGATCACAACGAGCGTTTCTGTCTCTCTACCTTCGCTTGCAATACTTGCCAGGAGGTTAACGGCGTAAGTAAGCTCCATGGTTGGGTAAGCCAGCAGATGTTCTCTAACATCTGGAAGGGTTACTTCCCAGAGGAGAACCACGTAGGTTATGTAACCAATGGTGTTCACTTCCCAACTTGGACAGCAACAGAGTGGCGTAAGCTCTATGATACATATTTCGACAAGAACTTCATGAACGACCAGAGCAACGAGGAAATCTGGCATGCCATCTACAATGTTTCAGATGCAGAAATCTGGAATACCCGTATGACATTGAAGAAGAAGCTCGTAGCTTACATCCGTGAGAAGTTTACACAGACATGGTTGAAGAACCAGGGTGATCCTGCTCGTGTAGTATCTTTGCTCGAGCGTATCAACCCTAACGCTTTGATGATTGGTTTCTGCCGTCGTTTCGCTACATACAAGCGTGCTCACCTGCTCTTCACCGACTTGGATCGCTTGGCTAAGATTGTTAACGACCCAGAGCATCCGGTATTGTTCTTCTTCTCAGGTAAGGCCCACCCAGCTGATGGTGCTGGTCAGGGCTTGATTAAGAGAATCTTCGAAATCAGCCAGCGTCCTGAGTTCCTTGGCAAGATTATCTTCCTCGAGGACTACGATATGACATTGGCTCGTCGTCTGGTTTCAGGTGTTGATATCTGGATGAATACTCCTACACGTCCATTGGAGGCTTCTGGTACATCTGGCGAGAAGGCAGAGATGAACGGTGTAGTCAACCTTTCTGTACTTGATGGTTGGTGGGTAGAAGGTTACCGCGAGGGTGCTGGTTGGGCTCTTCCTGAGAAGCGTACATACCAGAACCAGGGTTACCAGGATCAGCTTGATGCTGCTACTATCTACAACCTCTTGGAGAACGACATCATCCCAATGTACTATAACAAGAACAAGGAAGGCTTCAGCAAGGAGTGGATTCAGGTAGTAAAGAACTCTATCGCTACTATCGCTCCTCACTATACTATGAAGCGTCAGTTGGATGACTACTATGATAAGTTCTACAACAAGGAGGCTGCCCGCTTCAAGAAGTTGAGCGCTAACGACAATGCTTTGGCTAAGGAGATTGCACTCTGGAAGGAAAGCGTTGCTGAGCGTTGGGATGGTATCCACGTAGTATCTAAGGATGACAGCAAGTTGATGGCTGCTGAGACAGGTCAGAAGATCAAGGTTCAGTATGTTATCGATGAGCAGGGGTTGAACGATGCAGTAGGCTTGGAGCTTGTTGTATTGAAGGATCAGCCTGAGGATGGCAAGCAGATTTATGCTGTTTATCCATTCAAGATGGTTGGTCATGAGGGCAACAACTTCACATTCGAGGCTGAGATTGAGCCAATCAATGCTGGTTCATTCAAGACAGGTGTTCGTATGTATCCTAAGAATGAGAAGTTGCCACATCGTCAGGACTTCTGCTACGTTAAGTGGTTGGACTAATAGGATAGCGGATTTCTATTCGTATCATATAAATATAATGAATCCTGCAGCTCGCATAGAGGTGCAGGATTTTTTTGTTTTTTTTCTCGGATTAGAAAGAAAACCGGGTATTCTTTGTAATCAGAAAATGGAAGAAGAATCAGAAAATAAACAAAAGAAAAGGAGCCTTCCCGCTCAAGAAGAGTAGGGAAGGCTCCTTTTTTTGTTTATATATAATAATGTGGAAATTATTATACGAGATACTGAGAAGAAATACTCTCGTTATCCTCTACGCGGCGGATAGTCTCAGCAAACATATCAGCGATGGTGAGCTGCTTAACCTTGTCGCAACGCTTGGTGTAAGGGATTGAATCTGTGAAAACAATCTCCTCGAGAGCAGAATTCTGTACGCGTTCCGAAGCAGGACCACTCATTACGCAGTGAGAAGCACAAGCGCGAACAGTCTTGGCACCAGCCTGCTTCATAATATCAGCAGCCTTTGTGATAGTACCTGCGGTATCAACCATGTCATCGATGATGACTACGTTCTTGTCCTTTACATCACCAATGATCTGCATGCTGGCTACTACATTTGCACGAGCACGAGTCTTGTTGCAAAGTACGAGAGGGCAACCGAAGTACTTGGCATAAGTGTTGGCACGCTTAGAACCGCCTACGTCTGGAGAAGCAATTACCATATCCTTGAGGTGCAAGTTCTGCAGGTATGGCAGGATAACGCCAGAAGCATAGAGGTGATCTACTGGAACATCGAAGAAGCCCTGAATCTGGTCTGCAT
This sequence comes from Segatella copri, assembly GCF_002224675.1. GTDB lineage: Bacteria > Bacteroidota > Bacteroidia > Bacteroidales > Bacteroidaceae > Prevotella > Prevotella copri_U. Next base: position 6,019 of record NZ_NMPZ01000018.1, read on the forward strand.
GGAGGTCCATGGTGATGAGGCGGTCGATTCCGGCAACGCTAAGCAAGTCGGCAACCAATTTAGCACCGATGCTGACACGTGGCTTGTCCTTACGGTCCTGACGAGCCCAACCGAAGTAAGGCACAACAGCGATGATGTGGCGAGCTGATGCACGCTTGGCAGCATCGATCATCAAAAGTAACTCCATCAAGTTGTCTGAATTAGGGAAGGTACTCTGCACGAGGAATACGTCGCGACCGCGGATAGATTCCTCGAAAGAAACGCCAAACTCACCATCAGAAAACTTGGTTACTACCAAATTACCCAGTGGGCAACCTAAACTAGCGCAGATTTTCTCTGCAAGGTATCTCGTGTTAGTACCAGAGAATACCAAATAAGAGTTCTTGTCACTCATTTCCTTTAGTGTTTACGTGTATTAATAGTTATGTATTATTCTAGATGATATATATATGAATCATTGCGAACTGGTTTTTAGCTGATAGCTTTTCTCAGTCTTTCGAAATGCTGAATCAGCTCCTTGAAGTCAGTCTCATTATGGATATCAAAGCGGTTCCAGATGTCTCCGCAGATTACCACGCCTCCAAATCCCAGGTCTTTGGCCATTTTGAGATTTTCCAGGCTCATGCCTCCCAGGGCATATACCTTTTTGTCTATGAGACCAGCCTTTGCAGCCATCTCTAACTGCTGTGTAGAGAATGAGGATTTCTCGTCCTTGAATTCGATGCAGTCGAATATGTTTTTCAGAAAAACATAGTTTGACTTCTTCTTCATCTCCTTCAGCTTTAATAGGTCAGTACAGGTGCGGCTGTATTTGCCCTTGTAGCCATCAGGGACAGGAGCAAGAGGATCATCGATGTGTATTCCCGCCAAGTCGTATTCCTGCTTGAGGTAATAATGGTCGTGAACCGTAACCTTGCGTCGGTAGTCTTCTGGCAATAAAGTGAGCAAGCGCTCAGAGTATATGGGCGATGAACCTGGTTTGAAGAGATGCAGGTTGTCCATCCCCTCGTCGAACAGCGAGGTGAGTATTTTATCTTCCTCCACAAAGAATGTGGACTTGGTCATTATTGCTAATTTCATTGTCAAAATGCATTTTATACTGCAAAAGTATTAAAAATTTCGCAATCCTGCAATTATATCGGGATAAAAAGCTATCTTTGCACCATAAAATTAATATTTATCAAGAAATGAGAGTAAATTTATCGACTTTTTGTGAGATTCACACCCCAATTTATGTTTTGGAGGAGGAGAGACTGAGACGCAACCTGAGTCTTATCAAAAGTGTGGCTGAACGTGCCGATGTGGAGATTATTCTTGCCTTCAAGGCTTATGCCCTGTGGAAGACTTTTCCGATTTTCAGAGAGTACATCCATTCCACTACGGCGAGTTCTTTGAGTGAGGCGAAACTGGCTTTCGAGAAGTTTGGAAGTCCGGCGCATACATTTTCGCCGGCTTATACGGATTATGAGATTGATGAGATAGCCCGCTGCTCGAGTCATCTTTCGTTCAACTCGCTTTCTCAGTATGAGCGTTATCATGAGCGTGCCCGATTGGCAAATCCGGAAATCAAGTACGGATTGAGAGTGAATCCTGAATATTCTGAGGTGGAAACCTTATTGTATAATCCATGTGCTCCGGGAACCAGATTTGGCGTATCGGCAGATAAGTTGCCGGAAACCTTGCCTTCCGACATAGAGGGATTCCATTGTCATTGCCATTGCGAGAGTGGGGCAGATGTCTTCGAGCGCACATTGGCACATATCGAGGAAAAGTTTGCCAAATGGTTTCCGCAGTTGAAGTGGATCAACTTTGGAGGTGGTCACTTGATGACCCGCAAGGATTATGATGTTTTACACCTTATTAATATATTAAAGGGATTTCATGCCCGTTATCCTCATCTGAAGGTTATCCTGGAGCCTGGTAGTGCCTTTGGATGGCAAACTGGTCCGTTGGTAACCCAGGTAGTAGATGTGGTAGAAGATAAAGGTATCAAGACTGCGATTATCAACGCCAGTTTTACCTGCCACATGCCAGATTGTCTCGAAATGCCATATATGCCGGCAGTGAGAAATGCTGAAACTTTGGAGGTTGAAGACCCGATGAAGGCTCCGGAGGGCGAACATATATATAGAATAGGTGGCAATAGTTGCCTGAGTGGTGACTTCATGGGGTACTGGAAATTCGATCATGAACTGGAAATTGGCGAAAATGTCATCTTTGAAGACATGCTCCACTACACCACAGTGAAGACAAATACCTTTAATGGCATCACTCATCCGGCTATCGGAATCGTACATTTGGACGGAAATTTGGAAATTTTGCGCGAATTTGGATATGAGGACTATCGCGACAGGATGGATTGATGACTGGTTATTTGATGAAGTTTGTCCCTAAAATGGACGAATAATGCTTGAAATACGCCTAAAAATGCACGTTTTTCCCCTAAAATGAAGAAAAATGTGCATTTTTTATAAAAAAACGCTGAAAAATTTGGTGGGTTCAAAAAAATGTAGTACTTTTGCACTCGCATTCAGAGGAACGTTCCTATGAAAGTTAGGAAATAAGCGGAAATAGCTCAGTTGGTAGAGCACAACCTTGCCAAGGTTGGGGTCGCGGGTCCGAGTCCCGTTTTCCGCTCGAACATTTTGGACAACATGTCATTCTGTATTAGGTATGGAATTTCAAGGTAATGGAGAGGTGGCGGAATTGGTAGACGCGCTACTTTGAGGGGGTAGTGACAATTGTGTCGTGGGAGTTCGAGTCTCCTCCTCTTCACTTCTTGAAGTTGTATAAGCGGAAATAGCTCAGTTGGTAGAGCACAACCTTGCCAAGGTTGGGGTCGCGGGTCCGAGTCCCGTTTTCCGCTCCATTCTTTTACGTACCTAGTTAAATGAGGATATGTATTTTGAGCCCAAGTGGCGGAATTGGTAGACGCGCACGTTTCAGGTGCGTGTGTTTCACAACGTGCAGGTTCGAGTCCTGTCTTGGGCACTGATGTTCAAAATGACATCTAAATGTTGGAGAGGTGGCGGAATTGGTAGACGCGCTACTTTGAGGGGGTAGTGACAATTGTGTCGTGGGAGTTCGAGTCTCCTCCTCTTCACCATTTTGATAATTTTTTTATTAGGCGGAAATAGCTCAGTTGGTAGAGCACAACCTTGCCAAGGTTGGGGTCGCGGGTCCGAGTCCCGTTTTCCGCTCTATTTTATTTGAAAATAGAGAAACATACCTATTATGAATTTATATTTAAGATATTTCGATCAGGAGACATTAGTAAATAATGTCGATGAAGCAATAGATTTTTTGAAAGGTATCCCGGAAATTGGTATGGATGCTGAGCTAGAGGCTGATATTAGAGATTACGCCGCTAGCGATGTTTGCTATCCTAAACGTTATAAAGTTCGTCCTCGTATTTATTTCATTGTTATCAAGACGGCTGCTGCTACGATGCAGGATTTCAAGGATAAGAAGGCCTTGCGTTCGTCTGCACCTGCAGAACGTCAGGAGAATCCTGTGATGCTGAATCTTACACAGGAGTTGGCTGGCTGGTACGAGGGATCTTTGGATTTTAAGCGTGTTGTGATGGTGCCTGCTACGGGAAAGTTTGAATATCGCGATACTCACTTCGTGGCTCATGTCAAGGCTATGTCGGGGTTGGATTGCTACACTCGTATTGTAGAGCACTTGAAGGAGAGAGTTGACTCTCGTAGTCAGTTCCCTTCAGCTAAGGGTAAGAATTTCCATTTCCGCTATTTGGGAATGTGGAAGTAAAAAGATAATTATTAGAAAACTATGAATAAGGTAATGTTGATTGGTAATGTGGGCAAGGAACCTGTTGTGCATTATTATGATGCAGATCAGGCGGTAGCTCAAGTGTCTTTTGCGACAACGGAGAAAGGTTACACCCTGGCTAATGGTATGCAAGTACCAGATCATACCGATTGGCATAACCTCGTGTTCTTCCGTGGTCTTGCAAAGGTGGTGGAGAAGTATGTACACAAGGGCGACCGACTCTATGTGGAAGGCCGGATCCGCTATCGACTCTATGATGACAAGCAGGGTAAGCGACATAATATCACCGAGATATACGTTGATAATATGGAGATGCTGACCTCGCGGTCGGGAGCTTCTGCTCCAACTTCAACTCCTGCTTCATCTTCAACCCCATCTCCTGCAGAGACTACTGAGAACAAAGATTTACCATTTTAAATTTTAAGCTCAGAAATTGGATATATCGACCATAACGGATGCTTTTAGTGATGTGCTGCTCTTGCAGCCATCTACTGGTGTTTTTGTAGCTGCTATATTGGCAGCTATCCTGCTTGGTATGTCAGCTTTTGCCAGTGGTTCCGAAATCGCTTTTTTTAGTTTATCACCAGCGGATATTGCGGAACTGGAGGACGAAAAAACTGACTGTGACAAGAAAATTCAGATGTTGCGTGAGGATTCAGAACGTACATTGGCTACCATACTGATAACCAATAACTTTGTGAATGTCACCATTATCATGCTCCTCAACTATGTTTTTGCCGGAATCGTGGAGTTTGGTCCTAAAGCCTATTGGCTTCAGTTCCTTATCATCACGGTAATCCTTACATTCTTGCTTTTGCTCTTCGGAGAGATTATGCCTAAGGTTTATGCCCGACAGGATCCTCTCAAGTTTTGCCGTAGATGTGTGGGCGGCATTATGTTTGCACGCAAGGTGTTCTGGGCATTGGAGAATGTACTGCTGAAGAGTGGAATCGTTGCTGAAAAGATTATACAGAAAGAAAACCATGTCCTGAGTGTGGATGATTTGGAACAGGCTCTGGAACTCACCGACAAGGAAGATATCAAGGACGAACAGAATATGCTGAAGGGTATCATCCGATTTGGCGATGAAACAGCCAAGGAGGTGATGACCACCCGTCAGAACATCGTTGACCTGGATATTCGCAGCACCTATCCTGAGGTGTTGAAATGTATTGTAGAGAACAACTACAGTCGTATTCCGGTATATCAGGATAATACGGATAATATTCGTGGTGTGTTGTATATCAAGGACTTATTACCACATCTTTCAAAGGCATCCAACTTCCGTTGGCAGAGTCTGATCCGTCCTCCTTACTTCGTTCCTGAAACCAAGAAGATAGATGATCTGCTTCGCGAGTTCCAGGAGAATAAGGTTCATATCGCCATTGTGGTAGATGAGTTTGGCGGTACTTCCGGTATCGTAACCCTGGAGGATATCCTGGAGGAAATCGTTGGCGAGATCAATGATGAATATGATGAGGAGGAGAAGTTCTATTCGAAATTAAATTATAATACATTTATCTTCGAAGGCAAGACCTTGCTTTCAGACTTCTGCAAGATTCTGAATGTAGATGACGAAGAGTTCGAGGAGGTTGAGGGCGATGCTGATTCCCTGGCAGGTCTGCTCTTGGAAATCAAGGGTGATTTCCCAAGTATGCACGAGAAGATAGATTATAAGAACTATACTTTCGAGGTGATGAATATCGAGGAGCGTCGCATCAGCAAGATCAAGGTGACGGTACATCCGGTAAGAAACGAAGAGGAGAATTCCTCCAAGTAGTTCATCCTCCTTATATTTGTAATATTTTGATTATATAGTATGGCAGTTGTCAATATACGAGAAGTTTATCCGGGAGTGAGTCTGGGCTTATGGCAGATGGATGAGACTGTAGAACAGTTGTTTGAAGCATATCCTCTTCTGCAGGCTTACCGCTCCCAGGTGGAAGAGAAATATAAGAACGATGGCAGGAAACTGGAGTTTCTTGCCATTCGTGCATTAATGTATGAGATGCTCAAGACGAACGGAGCTTCCAAGGGCTTGCTTTCTCATGCGGGTGACATTACTCACAACGAGGCGGGAAAGCCATTGTTCCGTGGTTATCATATCAGCGTTTCGCATACCAAGGGTTATGCTGCGCTTATCCTTTCCAAGAATCAGGAAGTGGCGGTAGATATCGAATACTTCAGCGATAGGGTAGAGCGCATCGCTTCCAAATTCCTGCGAAAGGATGAGAAGGCGGAAGATCTGGATGCCAAGCTGGTGCATTGGTGTGCCAAGGAAACGGTCTTCAAGTTATTCTCAGAAGAAAATCTGATGTTTGAGGATATGCGGGTGAAGCCGTTTGATACGATGGTAGACTGGTCGTGTGATGTGGAGAATCTCAAGAGCAGGAAGACGGCTCATGTGGATTTCGAGTTAACTATGGAGTTTGTTCTTACCTATGCTGCGTTGTAATATCCTGACCATCTTTCTGGCATTCAGTCTGTTGGCTGGAGCACAGGATTGGAAAGTAGTGAGAGAGAATCCCCAGAAGGCTTTTCCGAAAACCGTGGCTGCGGGTAACTACAGTGGCATTGCTCATCTGCATGATGATATCTATGCGGTGGTAAGCGACAAGTCGGATAGCGCCCTGTACTTCAACTTCCGAATTCAGGTGAATCCCAAGACCGGCGAACTGGAACAGGTAGAGAACCTGGGTTTTACCGAGAGAACAGATGGAACGCTGAACGACGGCAAGCCTTGGCAGGGGCTGGAGAAGGGATTTGACCATGAAGCCATCGTGAAGGTTTCTGCTTCTACCTTGGTGATAGCAAGCGAAGGATATTGCCGTTTAAAGGAGTATCCTATTCTGCCTACTTCGGCAGATGCTGCCAAGGTTGGCTATCCGCAGAACCTTTGGGAAAGTAGATGGCCTTCTTCTGATTTTTATCCCAATTATAATTTTGAGTCTCTGGCTTTTGATTCCGTCCATCAGTATCTTTGGACGATTCCTGAGAGCACGCTCCGCAAGGACGGACAGCCTGCTACTCCTCAAAACGGATTGACTAACCAGCTTCGTTTGATGAGGCTTGATTGGGGAAAGATGAAGGAAGATAGTAACAAGGAAGAGTATAGCGAGCAAGTGAGTAGCAAGAAAGACTCTCGTTATATGACGACCTATGCCTATCAGATGGATCAACCTTCTACCCATAAGAAAGCAGATATCTATGTGATGGGTGTGAGTGAGCTTTGTGCCTTGCCCGATGGACAGCTTCTGGTTTTGGAGCGTGAGGCATTTATTCCTAAGATCAAGATAGGTGCTTTCTGCAAGTGCAAGCTCTATCAGATTAATCCTTTGAATTCTGAGGAGTTTTCTATGAAAGAGAATTTTTCATCAGATACTCCTTTCTTGAAAAAGAGATTGCTCACGGAATGGAAAACCGGCTTATCTCTTTCCAAGCGTTCCTTTGCCAATTACGAAGGTATGTGTCTTGGTCCTATGCTGGAAGATGGTTCCCAGGTTGTCATCCTGCTGTCTGATTCGCAGGATCAATATGCTGGAGTATTGAAAGACTGGTTCAAGACGATTGTCATCAGAAAGGAATAAAGTTGTTATGTTGTAATTCTCAATCTCGTCCATAACCATCTAGGAATGAGTCGCCAGAGGAAGACGAGGATATCATATCTCCAGTCTATCACCTTTACTTCCTTTCCGCTTTCGATGGCATTCACGATATGTTTCGCCACATCTTCCGGTTTGAGTTGCAGCGGATAGCTGCTGCCTGCGATGAGATCGGTCTTTACGAAACCTGGTCGGATATCTGTAATGGCGATGGGGAGATGACGCATCCGTGCCTGCTGCGACAGGCTTTCCAGATAATGGTTCTGGAATCGCTTGGTGGCAGAGTAGGCAGGGGCTGCACCGAGACCTTTGGTTCCGGCGATGGAAGTGATGCAGGCAATGCGGAAATTCTGATAGGCATGGTTTGCCTTCTTCTTACTTTCAGAAACAGAATGTTCACCCTTATTGGTAGGAGTAGAAGACTGGGCGGCAAACCAGTTGAATGCCGTATCCACCATTCTCGTGAATCCTAAACCGTTGGTTTCCAGGGTCTTCATTTCCTTTTCTATATCCAGCGAGTTGTTCTGCCAGCCAATGCCGGAACTATGGAAGTAGAGGTCCATGCCTCCCAACTTATCGATGAGTTCGAGAAGTTGGGCAGGAGCATCGGGAGAAGTCACGTCTATTTGCTGGTAGCAGGTAATTCCGCCCTGCGAAATCAGCGCCTGCAATCTTTCGATTCTTCTTCCGGCGATTCCTACCTGCCATCCTTTTGCAGCAAGCAGTTTGGCCACTTCCATTCCGATGCCCGATGTGGCACCCATTACAATTGCTTTCTTTGCCATATAGTCCTATTATATAAGGTGAAGTCTTGATATTCCTATTTTATAAAGGTGAAGTCTTGTCTAACTCTATCTAAATATCTAAATCGCTTTTACTCTTCAGCAGGTCTTCCGCCTTCTTCACGCTTCCAGCTTTCAGAATCAGTTGCTTTACTTCTTCGTAATCCGTATATTCCGGATTGCGTTCCATGAAGATGCGGCAGGCGCGGTCGATGAGTTTATGGTTGATGAGCTTGGCGTTCACCATCTTGTTACCTTCCACTCGTCCTTGTCTTATCTGAAGAGAAGTGCTGATCATATCCAGAATCATCTTCTGCGAAGAACCGGCTTTCATGCGGGTACTTCCCGTCACGAACTCCGGTCCCGTGATGACTTCTACGGGATAATCGGTAGCCTGGGCGATGGGAGCGTGGGGATTGTTGACGATGCACCCCGTAGGAATACCTGCCTCCTTGCAATGTTTCAGGATGGCGAGCACGAAGGGAGTAGTGCCGCTTGCCGAGAAGCCCAGCACGAAATCTTGTCTTGAGATATGCTTGTCGCAAAGCTGATGCCAGCCATTCTCCAGGTCGTCTTCTCTTGATTCCCTGGTTTGTGTAAGGCAGCCGATGCCTCCGGGGAAGATGGCCTGTATCTGCGAACCGTCGATACCATAGGTGTTCTGCACCTCGATGGTATCGAGCGTAGCCAGTCTTCCGCCCGTTCCGCAACCGGCATAGAAGAGCCTTCCGCCCTTCTTCAGCTGCCCTTCGATGGCGGAAATCAGTTGGTTAATGGCAGGCAATGCTTGTTCTATTGCCACAGCCACCTTCTTGTTTTCTGCATTGATATGAGCGGTGAGTTCATCCACGCTCATCTTTTCCAGATGCTCGTAGAGTGAGCTTTGCTCAGTTATTCTTTTATCTACTTTGTTTGACATATTACCAGAATCTTTAGATTGTAGAATGTCTTGGTGTATCCTATGTATAATTGCTGATCATATTTTATAGCCATCGTTCTCTTCTTTCTGTTTAGCGATACAAAGGTAATCTTTTATTCTTAAACTACCAAATAAAAATGGCACTAATATGGATGAGTGGTGTTATTGATATAGGTCGACCACTCTACCATCTCTTCTAATTCGGTCTGATGACTATAGCTTGGTTTTCTTAAGCGGGTGCAAAGGTACTACTTTTTTGAATCCACCCAATTTTAGAGGGATAAATTTGCTGAAAATATTTAAGATAGATAATAAATATCCTTTCACGGAATGCGGATTGTATTGAAAATGAGAGAGTTAAGTGTGAAATGAAAAACCTCTTTATTTTGAGATGATAATTGATGGCTAAGCTTAAATTTGGCGATGTGCTTTGCTTTTAATGAGTATGGTATAGGTGGGGCAAGGATCTGGTATAGTCAATAATAGATGTTTTGATAATGAATAATGAGCGTCTTGATAGTGAATAGCAGGTGTTTTGATAATGAATAGTGGGTGTCTTTGTTATGAATGTTGGGATGAAGCATAGTAACTAGAAGGATGAGGGATAGATATTGGCAGGCGAAAAGAAGCGATTTATCGGGTAGATGACTAAGGTCGTCTATATGGATGACTCGGGTCATCTATATGGCTCACTCCCGTCATCTATATGGATGACCCGGGTCATCCGATACAAAGAAGCCTTTTCTATTCCTTTTGTGATAGTTGCTTTCTCCTTTAGACTAAGTTGCCTTCTCCTTATATTAATAGTCCTTTCGGCTGATTATTATTGTTGTTTCAGCTCAAGGTAAATGGTGCGGTGGTAAGCGCAGTTGGTTCTTTTGTCGTTTCCCATGATAGCCGTAGTACTATTGGGGTGTTGAATTCTCCTTTCATACTTAAGTGGTTGATTATTAGCATACTCTGATGTTTGTGAAAGGAGAATGAAATTTTAATTGCTGTTTTTTGAGAAGCTATTAACGATTGGCTGCTGTTTCGACATAACCATTTTTTATAGAACCGACAGCTTCTTGGTAAGTACGGTAGGCTTTTTCTATTCTGTACTTTACAATCTCGGTTCTGTCAGTGTCTGTAAGTTGTCCCTTTATCATATTGCAATTCCTTCCTTATTTACGTTATGATTGAATAAGGTATAATGGTTCTCCTCCCATTCTTTTTGGGAGAAGAGTACAGGGTTGATGATTTCATCAATATCCCAGCCTAATTCTCTTAGTGGATAAGAATACTTATCGTAATCTTGAAGCGTAACTTTTGGTTTGTCTAGAAGAATCAATACATCCCAATCACTTCCTTCATGTTCTGTACCTCTAGCGCGGGAACCAAACAAGATAGCTTTTGCATGAGGATCAATCTCATGCAATCTATTGTGCATTGCTTCTATAATTCGTTTCTTCTCCATATCTATCAATATTAATATATGTGTTGCAAAAATACGAGTTTTCTTTCTAATCACCAAATTTTTAGAATAAAAGAATGCCTAAAAAGGCAAAAAATAGTGAAATTGAGCATTTGTTCCTCCGTAGTCGGACAATAAAGATGGAAAGAACATATAAAAAAGCATAAAAAGTTTCTGATTTTTCTCATAGACAATTTAGATTTTCTAATTTTGTGCAAAATTAGAAACAATGACAGAACTATTGAGTATATTATATAAGCTGCGGATATTCATATAGACCTTGACTTTACGGTGGATTGCGACCGAGAATCCATGCTCTCCATTCGCCAAGAAGTGAATAACGAGATTCTACGCTATATGGAGTCGGATGGTTATCATCTTGCGCCTGGCTCCAAGACACCGCATACGCTTGACTCATGGGTGTTTCATTATACCAATGCCGCAGGCAACAACGATGGCATCAAGATAGAAATCGAAGATAAAGAGATGGTCAATAGAATCCAATTTCATCCTATGGCTTTGTGGAAGACTAGGAGTCGTTGAATGTTTTTTCTGTAAATTTTGAAAAAAGTTATTGTTTTGCTTAGTTTTTTGCTTGGCTCAACTGTATAGATAGTGTATGAAACAGGAAAAGGACATAGAAAGAATGTTTCGTCAGCATTACGGGAAGATGTACAATCTGGCCAGAAGCATCCTCTCCGATGACGATGAAAGCAAGGATGTAGTGAGCGAAGTCTTTACCACGATTCTTGCCGATGATGTAGTCCTGATGCCTGAGAGTGAGGAAGGATTCCTGATGAGGAGCGTCCGCAACCGCTGTCTCAACCTGATAGCCCATAAGAGCGTGAAGGAAAGGGTAGCGAAGCTGCTGCTGGATGATGCCGACGTGATTCTCTCGGAAGAGACCGACGAGAGACTCGACCAGCTGATGCTTCTCATCGAAGACCTGGAACCGCCTATCCGACAACTCATTTTCCGTCTGCGCTATCTTCAGGAGAAATCTTATCAGGAGGTGGCTGATGAAGTGGGAGTGAGCAAGGTGACGGTGTTCAACCATCTTTCGAAGGCGATGGACTGGATTAAGGAACAATTTAAATGAGCAAGACAATGACAAACAAGGAATTTAACAAGAGTAAAGAAGAGAAGCGACAGATGTTCTTCGATATGCAGGAGCATCCCGATCGCTATACCGACGAGCAGGTGGAACGTTTGCTTGCCGATGAAGACGTAAAGGATTTCTTTCACGATATGGCGATGGTTAGGATGGCGATGAAAAAAGGAAATCCAAAGAAAGTGAATGTAGACGAAGCGTGGAAGAAGTTTGCTGATAAGCAAGGATTAAAGGCCAACGAAGCTTCTGATAAAACATCCAGCAATCACTGGAAGATAGCAGCATCCATCATTGGCATTGTTTTCCTCTCAGGCATTACTTTCGCTGCAATTCATTCAGGCATTTTCCGTTTCTCTTCTTCGGATGAGGCTAAACAAGCCAAGACGGAGCAAGTATCTTCTACTTCTGATTTTAACAAGATGGATAACATCAAGGTGAGTGCTACGGAGAAGGCTGATAGTCTCGACCTCAAACCTGTTGTCTTTGACAATACCGAGTTGGGCGATGTCGTGTCGCAGCTTGCTGCCTTCTATCATGTCAAGGTGGAATTCGGCAAAGCTGAATCACAGCATATTCGTATCTTCTTCAATTGGGACAAGACTAAGACATTGAAGCAGAATCTCGAAATATTGAATGCTTTTGAGCGCATACAGATAACGGAAGTGGATGGGATTTTAAAAGTGGAGTAAGTTATGAAGAAGATTGTTTTTAACTTAATGTTGTTGATGATAAGCATGGGTATGTCTGCCCAACGCATTACCCGACAATATAATAATGTGTCATTCTCTGCGGCATTGAAGGATTTGAATGCTCGACAGGATAAGTATGTCATCAACTTTGTGTATGACGAGTTGGAGGATTTCAAGGTGACGAAGAGCATCAAAAATGAAAGTGTTCCAGATGCCATCATGAACTTGATAGGCTTTTATCCTATCAAGATGAAACAAGTGGATAATGTTATTATCGTTGAATGTATCCAAAAGGCTTCTAACAGAATGATGGGACGCATCGTGGACACTCATCATCAACCTGTCGATTTCGCCAATGTTTCACTTCTGAATGTCAATGACTCTTCGTTTATTACTGGTGGTGTGACCAATGAAAACGGACAATTTGTAATACCTTGCAATGCTCAAAAGGCTATTGTAAAAGTAACATGTGTAGGATATAACACTTATCGCAATATCTTTAGTACTGGCAAAATAGGTACAATAGCCTTAAGCGAAGCTACGCTAAATCTACAAAAGGTAGTCGTGAAAGGTCATCGGAAGATTTATAAGTCAGACGGAACAAAGCTTATCGTGGATGTTCAGAAATCTGTATTAAGCGATTTTGGAAGTGCCGATGATGTTGTTGCGCAATTACCAACAGTGTCAGGTAGCGATGGCAGCTATTCTGTCTTTGGACGGGGAATTGCAGATGTATATATCGACAATCGTAAGATGAGGGACAAAAGTGAGTTGAGCCGCTTGAATTCCAAGGATATTTCTACGATAGAGGTAATCAACAATCCTGGGGTAGAGTATGATGCAGACACCCACGCTGTCATTAAAATCAACTTGAAACATAAGGTTGATGGAGGATTAGGCATCAGAACTTCTGTATTTGACAGCCAAGGTAGAAAAAACTCTGATTCGGAACAGGTGCAGCTCACTTACGATACCGAGAACATAAATGGATTCCTTTCTTTTACCAATTCAAGCAGTAGATATAAAACAGACCAAACCAATAAGGAACAGACTTTGGCTGATCATTCTGTCTGGAATATGGAAAGTGATATGCCTAAATGGAATTCCAATTATTATAATCAAACCATTAACGGAGGTATCAGTGCAGAATTGGCAAAGAATCATACCATTGGCGCAAGTTTGTCATACTCCAAGGAAACGGACAAGTGGGGAGGACATTCTGCCAGCCAAATGTTTCATGACAATCTTCTGTTTGAAGATTTATCCTCTAACATCCATTCTCATGCAAACTATGATCAATGGATAGGAAACATCTTCTACGATGGAAAATTCTCCCAAAAATGGAAAATGACGTTGAATGCTGATTATGTTAGCAGAAAAGCTGCAGATAGCCGTCTTAATCAAGAGTCTGGAAGCATGACGGATGCGCATGAGGTGAAAAATGAAAATGAGACTACTCACGACATCTATGCAGGGAATATGAAAATCAATTATCAAGCCAACAAAAACTTGACTTTTAACATAGGTGCTGATGCAAGTTATGTGGAAGAAGAAAAAGATTATCAGAGCCTTGAAAACGAGAAGTCAAGCGCAACGAGTCGTCTTCATGCAGAAGAAACAAAACTCGCCGCCTTTGCCGGATGCAATGTATCTATCGCCAAATTGTCTGCCCAACTGGGAATGCGATTTGAGTCATTTCGTATGCTGTATCGTGATGCCATCTCCCAAAATAGCTTGGTGGATAAGACTTATCGTCATTTTTATCCTTTCTTCTCATTGTCTTTGCCTGTAAAGAATGTCGAAATGGGATTAAGTATGACAACCAAGGTAAAACGTCCAAGCTATTACGAACTTAGAAACAGCGAAGAATATTTTAACCGTTATTCCATCGAGGCAGGTAATCCATGGCTACTTCCACAATATACGACAGATATATCCTATTCGTTGCAATGGCATCAATTGCGTTTCTCAGTCGATTATCAAAGGATAAAAGATTACATCATCTCAACGAATATCATTCAGCAGGCAGCCCCATTGGTGGCAATGTCAAAGCCTGAAAATTTTCCACATTATTCTGCAGTAAATGCAAGTTTGGCTTATCATACGAATGTGGGTGTTTGGGAACCATATTTCAACCTTAACATGATGCGAACTTATATGTCACTCTATAATACGGATGGAAGAAAAATCAAGAATGACAAGCCTTATATATCAATGTCGTTCAACAGCTATTTCAACTTGCGCCACCATTGGATGCCTTACGTACTGCTAAGTTACAATTCTGATGGAAACATGAGGGAATATCTGGTTAAACAGGCATTATGGTTTAGCCTAGGAGTAACCAAGCATTTTGCTGACAATGCATGGTTGGTAAGGCTGAGTCTTAACAATATCCTCGGCACAAAAGAACGAGAGACAAGATATGCCTCAGATTACATATTCGACAAAAGCAGTTTCAAGGATGGTCGCCGCATCAGCCTCTTGGTAAGATATACATTCAAAGACAAAAAACGCTATAAGGGCGAAAGTGCTGCAAGTGAAGAAATAGATAGACTATAAACTCTCTCAATACATGATTCCGCAACAAAGCGGAAAAATAAAATTCTGTGTGATGAAGTTTGCCAATATTTTTCTAATGGGTAAACTTAATCCACAGAATTTCTTTTAGAGATTCTCTAGTTAAAAAATATATATTTCTTTGTGTGTCACATAAATTATTGTATTTTTGCAGACAAAAAGAGTTGTTTGACAAGCAAACGTATGCAATTTGCAGAATTTAGCACTATTGCCAAATCATTACCTCAATTGAGGTGAAACACTCATAAATCGCTCATTTTAAGCTATTCTGAATATTTGGGCAGATTTTTTAGAATAAAAGAATGCCTAAAAAGGCAAAAAATAGTGAAATAGAGCATTTGTTCCTCCGTAGTCGGACAATTAAGATGGAAAGAACATATAAAAAAGCATAAAAAGTTTCTGATTTTTCTCATAGACAAATTAGATTTCATATCTTTGCGCAAAATTAGAAACAATGACAGAACTATTGAGTATATTATACAAGCTGCGGATATTCACTTTGGATGAACTTTCTGAGGCTCTGAAAGACAAGGTGAAATCGGTGGAAGCGTTGCTCGCTCGATACAAGCAACAAGGGTGGATTGTGGCTATACGGCGCAATACCTATTTCGCGACAACCTCGAAAAGGTGATGCGACTGGTGGAGATACTCAACTATTTCCATGACAGTCCTTTGCTGTCTAAATCTGCTGTTCGAGGATAAAGAGATGGTCAATAGAATCAAATTTCATCCAATGGCTTTGTGGAAGACAAGGAGTCGTTGAATGTTTTTCAGTAAATTTTGAAAAAAGTTGTTGTTTTGCTTAGTTTTTTGATTTCCTCAACTGTATATACAGTATATGGACTATAAAACAGGGAATAGGCTATGAGTAAATATCTGATAAGTTTGATTTTGCTTTCGGTGATAAGTATGGACGTTTCTGCCCAACGTATCACTCGACAATATAATAATGTGTCATTTTCTGCGGCATTGAAGGATTTGAATGCCAAACAGGATAAGTATGTCATCAACTTTGTGTATGACGAGTTGGAGGATTTCAAGGTGACAAAGAACATCAAGAATGAAAGTGTTCCAGATGCCATCATGAACTTGATAGGTTTTTACCCTATCAAGATGAAACAAGTGGATAATATTATCATTGTAGAATGTATTCAAAAGGCTTCTAACAGAATGATGGGGCGCATTGTGGACACTCGTCATCAACCTGTCGATTTCGCCAATGTCGCTTTGCTCAATGTTAGTGATTCCAGTTTAGTCACGGGTGGTGTGACAAATGAGAATGGTCAGTTTGTAATTCCTTGCGAGGTGAAAAAGGCGATTGTGAAAGTAAGTTGTGTGGGCTACAAAACTTACTGTAATGCATATCGTACCGGTGAGGTTGGTGCCATAACCTTGGAGGATGCAACAATTAATCTGCAAAAAGTTGTGATTAAAGGTCATCGCAAATACATATCAAGAGAAAACGGAAAACTTACGCTTGACGTTCAAAATTCCAATTTGAAAAATATTGGCAAGGCAACAGATGTTATCAAATATATTCCTGGGATGCTCTATACAAATGGAAAGTATGAGGTTTTTGGTAAGGGTGAGCCTGTCATCTATATAGATGGAAGAAAGCAGACTAATACTTCAGGGTTGTCACTCCTTTCTTCTACCAACGTGAAGTCTGTACAGCTCATAACAAACCCTGGGGCAGAATACGATGCAGAAACAAGGAGTATCATAAACATCACTACCGTACACCATTCCTTGGATGGACTTTCTGGTATCGTAGGTGCGGAAATCTCCAAACATAAGAATTTGTCTAACAACGAGGAGGTCAACCTCAACATCCACAAGGGAGCTTTGGATGTATTCCTCGCATATCAATATGACAATACGAGAAGTGACATCAGATATGATGTTAACCAGTTCAATTACGGGCAAGATACATTTCATGAGATTTCTGCTTCTGAATATTCCGACCGCTCTCGCTCTCATGATTATAATGTTGGTATGAATTATGCCATAAACAAGAATCACACTATCGGCGGAAGATATTTGGGAAGCATCTCCAACTACAAGATGCTCGACTCTCCTTTCGACTATATGCAGACGTACAAGAATGATGAACTGCTGACAGCTACAGATAACAAGACTGAAGAATCTGAAAAGGAAAGGTTTCACAATGTCAATCTGTATTATATCGGCAAACTAACAGACGACCTACAGCTCAACTTGGATGCCGACTATGTTTATGCTCAACTGAAACATAAGCAACAAGTGAGCGAGACAAGTAGAATAGATGCTGTCTCAGAAATCACGCATATGCAAAACGACCAGCGAAATCGTGCGACTGCACTCAAAGGGGTGTTTGCTTGGAACATAAATAAGAATAATAGGCTTGATTTCGGAACGGATTTCAGTAAAATCAGTTCATGGGGTATGTCTGTAAACGAAGAAGGGAAGATAGCCGATGACCAATTCAAGAATAAGGAAACCAAGTATGCAGGATTTGCCACTTTTCGTTTGTCTGCCTCCAAATGGAAAGGAAGCATCGGGCTTCGCTATGAGTACATTCATGCCATCAACACAGACCAAGGAGAAGTAAAGAACAAGACCAATTATTCGGACTTACTTCCATCCCTTTCTCTTTCCACAATGTTTGGGAGAGTGGGGATGAATCTTGATTTCAGTAGCAGGGTCAACCGTCCTTCGTTTCGTCAGTTGAACAACAGTGTGAGCTACAACAATCAATACCATTATGAGCAAGGCAACATTTATCTGAAACCGCAATACGTGTATGATACAGAACTTAGTGTGAATTATAGCATATTCGACTTCAAGTTGGATTATCAGTATATCAAGGATTACATCCATCCGACTGTCGTTGCCGTATCCGGCAAACCTGGAACGGTAACTTGGATGTCAACCAACGCCAAGGATTTCCAGCAACTAGGAGCGCAATGTGTTGTTTCACCTGTTTTTGGTTGTTGGCGACCTACTTTGACGGTGGGTGTCTATAAACCGTATTTCACGCTATCATATAATGGAGAGCAATTAGACTACAATCATCCATACGGTCTCTTCGCTTTCCAAAATGTAGTGGCACTAAGGAACGATTGGCTTTTTCTATGTGATTTCTATTGGAACATTAAGGGACATCATGGCATCTACGAGCAAAACGGTTATTCGTCATTCAATATGATGGTACAGAAACAGTTACTTAAAAAGAAATTGACGATAACATTGAAAGCAGAGGACTTGTTTGATAGCTCGAAGTTGAACGATGTAAAGAGGGTTAATTTTGTGGTGCAGAACAGAAAAGTGAATAACTTCAATCGCTGCATCATAGCTTCCATCAGTTACAACTTCAATAGTTTCAAAGATAAATACAACGGAAGCGGTTCTGCTGAGGATGAGATTAATCGTTTTTAGAAAAATATAGGTTTTCAAATCAACCTCTAAAATACAATATCCAAATTCTGTGTGATGAATATCTCAGGAATTATTAACTGAGATGTTCATCCACAGAATTTTCACTTATCAATATCAATCGTTAAAAAACATACATTTTATTGTGTATCCAATAAATTGGTGTATTTTTGCAAACGAAAAGAGTTGTTTGACAAGCAAACATATGCACATTGCAGAAATTAGAACCGTTGCTAAATTATTACCTCTATTGATGTAAAACACTCATAAATCGCTCATTTTAAGATGTTCTGAATATCTTAAAATAAGTGTTTGGTGAGTTTTTTATATCTGTGGTGTCTGTGGCTTTATCTGCTTTTACGGTTAATTATCTGTAAATAAACAATCCAATAGAATTTTAATCAAATAAAATTATGTACTTTTGTAGCCGAATTGCGTATTTAAAAAGAGATCCGATGGCTTGCTGAATCGGAGAACAGATAGAAAGAGTAATATTCAGAATAGCTTATGAATAAAGAAAAAGAAGATTTCTTCCTCCATTCCAACGAGGTGAATCATATCAACAGAGAAGATTACGACAAGATAGAATTATTGGTGAATGCGGCAAAGGCCTTTGCCCGCAGCACCTACCAGTGCGTCTATATCATCGACTATTTTCATCAGGACTTCATCTATGCATCAGACAACCTCGCTTATCTCTGCGGATTGGAACCGGAGCAGTTGATGGACGCAGGCTATCAGATGTATATAGACCATGTTCCGGATGCTGACCTGCAGATGCTGCTCGAAGTGAACAAGAAAGGTTTTGATCTTTTCAATGAATTGCCTGTGGGCGACCGCCTGGACTATACCATCTCGTACGACTTTCATCTTACCAATGGCAGGCATAGCCGATTGATTCATCATCACCTTACTCCGATACTTCTTTCTGATGATGGAAGAATCTGGCTTGCCCTCTGCACCGTATCATTGGCAGCAACCGATGAACCGGGACATATCATCATGCAGAAGAATGGTGAGCGTAGCTATTTTGAATATTCCACATTGCGCCATAAGTGGGAAAAGAAAGAAGGCATAACCTTGAGCGAGACAGAGAGAGATGTTTTGAGATTGTCTGCCCAAGGTTACACGATGAATGATATTGCAGACCGACTATGCAAGTCGGTGGATACGATAAAGGCTTGCAAGCGCAACCTTTTTGCTAAGATGGGCGTGAAGAACATTGCTGAGGCGCTGTTTCATGCCACGAACTATCAGATGATATAATCGCAATCATATCTCTTCCAACAATGGCGAGAGATAGAACTTGGGGAAGTATTTCACCTCCTTGCCTTCCGCAAGGTTCGCAAGAATGTTTGCACAATAGCCGGCAGCAATGTATGCCCCGATGCCCAGTTGCGGGAAAGACTCATTGGAATAATGCCTGATGGCTTCATCTATCCAAGGCACAGGCATCTGCCAGAACATACCGTACTGCGAGATATACTTGCCCAGTGAGCATCGGAAATCATCCGTTCCTTTTTTCACTACTTCGCTGAATGGATAGCCTTTCGGTTTCTCTACAGCGAGAAAGGCAGCCTTGCCAAGATTGACGGCATGGATAACGGGGATGCCCTGCTCCTTACATTTCTCATCGAAAGCAAACGAGGCTTCGTTGTCATGCAAGGTTGCATTCACCGCATATCGGATGCCCGACAAGTCGCATGCATCCACATCTTCCATCGTCAGCGTATCCTTTTCTATGCGATAGATATGAAATCTATCTTCCTGCCGAGGGCTTTTATGGAAGTCATGGCGCAAGGCACAGGAAGCTATCAAGCTTCCCAAGTCTGCGCCACTAATCAACAATTTTATTGGGTTGTTCATTTATAGAGAGATTTATTGTCATTACACCATTACCGGATGCTGCAGACAGATTACATTCTGTTCTTCTGACTTTCTCCTGCACCCGTACCCTTATATTTGCTTCTTGTAGTGTTGAACTTATACCGTACAGTAAGCGACACTTTGCTTGTTGACAGTCCATCATACACCATTTCCTTTATTTTGCCAAAATGAGCAATCATATGGCTATCGTTTGTCCCGAACAAATCATAGATGAAGAGCTGAAGCGACAAACGATCCTTCAAGAAAGCCTTATACGCGGAAATATTCGTGCAAAACATTGGCTTGTACAGATACTGGTTCTTCTCATGACCTTTCGTGATATACGACATCATCAACGTAAACATTCCTAATTTGGTGTTGAGGGTGTTGTCTAAACGGAATGAAGCCATTGGCTTATTGAGCGATTTCCCATCGTGCGTCTCCATATCAAACCATTGCTTGTCAACGGATGCGGTAAACGAAGGATACCAGATGCCAAACGAAGGGCGCAAGTTGATGGATGCCTCTACGTCATTATACGAATTCCCATTCACAGGCTTCATCAAGCCTATTGCTGGATTATCCTTATAAGTCTCCACTGTTGACATAATTGGATGTGAAGTATGACTGTAGGTCATGTCGAAAGTCAACCACTTGTAAGCCAATTCGTAGTTGAGATTTTTGCTTATCTCAGACACTAAGAATGGATTTCCCGTTTCATACGTGTAGCGGTTGTCATACTGTATGCCGCTGCGCAAATTTTGATAGGAAGGGCGATTGATGTCGGCTGCATAGCTCAGCTGCATCTGTACCTTGCCCACAGGCAGCGACACGCTGAGCGATGGGAACCAATTGCCGTACGACTTGCTTTGCTCTGGCACATACTTGCCATACTCATAGTAATTGAAGTCGATGTACTCGTATCTCAATCCTGCCTCCATGCTCACGTTTCCGAAATCTCTTGAATAGGTCAAGAATGAAGAAGTCATGCTTTCTGTAATACGGCTGTCATCATCCGACACAAAGTTGGTTGGCACAACCTGATACTTTGAGGTACGATGGGTGTTGGAATATTCGCCACCCAAAGACAATTCACCACCTAATAATGGATAAGAAAGAACCAGCTTGGAAGCGAGCAAATGATAGTTCTTGTTAGTCAAGCTATGAACCGTCTGGCTTTGTGCATTCATCCCCACTTCCTGGTATTGCTCTTTGGTAACATCGTTCTGGTATTCCTTCGACCATAGCCAGTCGGTATTGAAGTCGATGCCGAGTTTGCCAATCTTTCCCACATAGTAAATGTTGCTTGAAAGATTATTCTTCTGCCAAAAGAAATCAGCATGACTATCAGAACTTTCAGACAATTCTTCGTCTTGCAATATAGAAGAACTCATATCGCCGTTCCATGTTTGCTTAGGATTTCTAAGAAAACCAAAGTTGGCACCTATAGAGTTGTTGGCATCCAACTGGTAGCTGGCATCCAAGCGAAAGTTCATAGCTTCGATAATACCTACTTGTCTTATCTCACTTTTCTGGTTCCAGGTCTTGTCAAGATAAGTCTTCTGTTGTAAGTCTTGATTGTTTGGCTGGTACTGCTTTGCTCCAAAGGCGTATGCGCCCAAATCCAAGCCATTCTTGCGATAGCTCATATTCAATTGGCCAAATCCACCGAAGTTTTTTTTCTCATCATATTCACCTGTGGTTGAGGCATCAAACCCGAAGCCCTCGCCTTGTATCTTCTTCGTTGTGATACGGATGACAGCCTTGGTGCTGGCTGCATAACGAGCACCAGGGTTAGTGATGACTTCCACTGACTTGATGTTGTCGGAATGCAAACGGTCCAGCTCGCTCTTGTCTCTCATCTGTCGTCCATTGATATAGATAACAGGCTCGCCGCGACCGAATACCTTGATGCTGCCATTCTGGGCAGACACGTTAGGGATGCGGTCAAGCAGGTTCTCCATGGTTCCTGCCTTCTCAAGTACGGATCCGACAATGGTTGTCGTCATTCCGCCATTCTTCAGGATAGTCTTAGGCAGGGATGATTTCACGACAACTTCGCCGAGCATCTTACTGTCTTCTTCCATCTTGATAATGCCCACATTCTCGCCTGTGCAATCCTTGCAGATAGTCTTATAGCCTACGGATGTCACCTTGATGATTCCACCGTTGCATGAAGAGTCGATGGAGAAGCTGCCATCCTCTCCACTCACTGCGCCCTTGATGAAAGCCGAGTCTGTTCTATTCAATAAAACTACATTGGCAAACGCCAAAGGTTCTCCCTTGGTGTTCATCACCTTGCCGGTGATATTCTGCGCCATCATCGGAGTCATAGCCGAGAGGCACAACGCTGTGGTAAAAATTACTTTTTCCTTCATATTACTACAGTTTTGCTTGTTTTTTTATTTTTCTGCTGCAAAAGTATAGCTTTATAGGAAAAAGCCTTTGACACAAAAGTGTATTTCTCAAGAATGTGGCTTGAGAATTACACTTTTGTGTATAAAAAGAAAGGATAAATAGCGTTTGGTGATAGGGGATAAATAAGGTAAAAGCATTTTTTATCTTATGCTTTTTCGATTATCCAATTTTCGATATTCCCAGTTTTACTGTCGAAGTTGATGCCGACCTTGGTTATTGGCTTGCCGCTTAGCGCAAATCGTTTGTGATAGTTCTTCAGGTTGATTTGCTGCATTGCAGACTTCGCACTCTTGTCTAACTTAATCTCCAATAGGAAAAGGTCTGTATGGGTGAGCAATACGATGTCAACTCTGCCGTTGGGTGTATGAACTTCAACGTCCACCTGATAGTCTGTAAGCAGAGAGAATATGATGAAGAGCATCTGCTGGTAATGTCCCTCATAATGAGCGTTGTTGCAGTAAGGAACTGTTCCCAGAAATGTCTGGAGTAAGGTTAATGCCTCCTCCATATTCTGCTTATCCAATGCCTGTGCGATACGACGGGCTGTATTGGTTGTTGCAAGCGTATTCTGTGTGACGTATGATGGAATCAGTGCCTTGGTCAGTCCCATTTTCACCTCCTTGTTAGGAACATCAAGAACGTAATAGTTGTAGTCTTCATGATATTCCTTGATGGTGATATATCCACTTTGGTAAAGCAGCGGCATGATGGTTGGCATATTCTCCGTAGGAGCATCAAACTCACTGGCATCAGCCTCCACTCGTGTGATGATGTCTGTAGGAACTACCTGATATTTGCGCATCATATTGATGAGATAAGTTGGAGTGCCGGAAGTAAACCAATAGGATCCGAACTTGTTTTCAGCAAAGCAATTCAGCAGGCTATATGGATTGAAGATATCGGGTGAGAATCTTGTGAAATGATAGCCGTCATAATTCTCTTTCAACTTGTCGATTACTTGCTCTTTCGTTATGTTTCTTCTTTGGGCAAGCTCCTCAATATCTTCCGACATCTGCATCAGAAGTTCTTCTTTGGTGATGCCACAGATACCAGCATAGTCATCATTCATGGATATGTTGGTGATGTTGTTCAGTTCGCTGAAGATGCTGATTTGCGAGAACTTGGTGATGCCTGTCAGGAAGACAAAACGTAGTTTTGCTTCGCTGTATTTCAAAGGACTGAAAAAGTTGCGCATGATATTGCGCAAGGTATCCAACTGCTCTTGCTCGTGAGCCACATCCAGCATGGGCGCATCATATTCATCAATAAGCACGACTACCTGTTTTCCGGATTTCTCGTATGCAGTATTGATCAGTTCTGTCAATCGATTATTGGCATCAATTTGTGGCTGTGTGATACCCCATTTCTTTTCTTCTGTTTCCAGTATGAATGCGAGATATCTCTCCAGCTGTTCTTTATTCATGTGTTTGCCTCCGCTCAAATCAAAGTGGAGCACAGGATATTCTGTCCACTCCTTTTCCAGCTTTTCGATGGCAAGACCATTGAATAAGTCTTTCTTGCCTTCAAAGTAACTCTGGAGGGTGGTGAGAAACAGGGATTTTCCAAAGCGGCGTGGACGTCCCAAGAAGAAATAGGTACCGCTGGTGTGCGTCAGGCGGTAAACGTATTCCGTCTTGTCAATATAGAGCTTGTTTTCCTTGCGGATTCGCTCGAAAGTTTGTATGCCTAATGGATATAACTTAAGTGCCATAATCTTCGATGTTTATATTTCCACCGCAAATTTACAATTAATATTTGATATATGCAAATAATCAAGCGCTTTTATGTTCTTTAACAATTTTTCGTGCAGTATTCATGCTGGTTTCATATCTATATATAGATAAATTGTGCAAAATAATATACTCATGGATTCAAATATACAAACTTTAGTATTTAAAGCAAAACAAGGAGATAATAGTGCTTTCAGCACATTGTATCAGATATATTATCCTAAAATGAAAGGTATATGTATCAATATTCTTAAAGAGGACAAGGATGTCATTGATGACCTTGTCCAAGATGCATTTATACTAGCGCTTGTATCTTTGAAAGATTTGAAGAATCCTAACAGATTCGGTCAATGGCTTACAAGTATAACTTCTAATCTTGCATTAAAATACAAAGAAAAGGGTAATACATTTAGATATATTTCTTTATCAGACATAGATGAAAGTGTGATTGACAGCTGTGATGATTGTAGAAATACAGTATCTTCTATCCAATACGAGGATATTATGGCTGAAATCGATAAATTACCAGTTGGATACAAAAAGGTATTCAAGCTTTCTGTGCTAGATGGTTTGTCTCATCAGGAAATTGCAAAGTTGCTTGATATAGCTCCACACAGTTCTTCTTCGCAATTAGCGAGAGCTAAGGCTTTGTTGAGAAACAAATTGAGCCAGAGAACAATACTAATTATGGTATTGGTTCTCATCATTATTCCTGTATATAAGCAACTTATAACCAAAAAACAGCTTATTTCAGAAAATGATACCAATATAACACGCAGACGTAAAATAAAAGGTCCAGTTAGTCCTGCATCAAAGAACGATGTTGACTCTACAAACTGTACCCCAAAGCAGAATCCATGTACTCATTATCACAAGATACTAACCATAGAGACTATAGCAGCAATGCGTGATGACACAACGGAAATAAAACATAATATAATTGCAAATATAACAGATACATTGCGAGATGAAAAGCAGTTTGCTGTAAATAGAACTGATAGTATCTTGGTAAAAGATTCTATCATCGCCCCTAATTTCTATAAGGAATCATGGATTACAGAAAATCTTGAGGTTCACAAAAGGAATAAGTGGCAATTACTGGCTGCAGGTTCTTTGGGTACGACTCTTGTACAGAGTGTATGTAAGTTTATGAAAAGTAACGATATTACTAATGATTTGCCTTCTGGTCCGGACCAGCCAACAGACCCAACCAACCCTTCTGAGAAGTATTTCACGATATGGGAAGACTATGCAAAAGAGCTACATCGCATATCCCAGGCAGACCCTACTACAGAAAATGTAGCCATGGCAGATATTGCAGACCACAATAGTGGAGAAATAGTAGAAGTAGAACATCATGACAAGCCAATAACATTGAGCATTGCTGTAAATAAAAACATAGGTAAAAGATGGAGTTTAGAGACAGGACTTCAATATTCTTATCTGAAATCATATCTCATTCTTGGTACTGGCAGCTATCGTGTTGACAAGGAACAAAAGCTCCACTATCTTGGTGTTCCTTTCAAGCTGTCTTATCAATTTATGAAGTTCAAGAGATTGTCAACTTATGGTTCTGTAGGCACTGGTATTCTGATTCCTATATATGGAAAAACTGATGCAGATTATATCGTTGGAGATAAGTCTGCATACACAACAGATTGGAAACTGACGCTCCCGATACAGTGGTCTGTAAATACAAACATCGGAATCCAATATCAGTTTGCACCAAATCTGAATCTGTTTATAGAACCAACCATGAATTGGTACATTCCGAATGGTAGCTGTATTAAGAATGCTTGGACAGAACGTCCATTCACATTTACCGTTCCGTTTGGAATAAGGTTCTCTTGGTAAAAAGTCTCTTTTCGCATGCAGTCTTTTTGGCAAATTTGTATCTATATGATAAAAGGTCAAAACATTATATAGATATGCAGAAAAGACATACAGATAGAAAAATGTACTTCCATGACTTGGAAATTACATCTAAAGAGTTTTACGTCAGCTACTTATCAACTTTCAAAAAGTTGACTTCGAAAAGTAGAGTATTAGAGGTGGGTTGTGGCGAAGGAGGCAATTTAGTCCCCTTTGCCCAACTTGGCTGTAGAGTTACAGGAATAGACATAGCAGAATGCAGAATAATAGATGCGAAAGCATACTTTTCGGAAATCTGCGAAAATGCCACATTCGTGTGTTGCGACTTTATGAAATACCATGCGCCAATCAATGAAGAGGAAAAGTTTGACGTGATACTATTACATGATGTAATAGAACATGTTCCAGCGAAAGGAAAATTTCTGTTACACCTTAAAAGTTTTCTAAAGTCAACAGGCGTTCTCTTTGTCGGATTCCCTGCATGGCAGATGCCGTTTGGTGGACATCAACAGATTTGCCGAAGCAAACTCTGTTCGCACTTTCCGTTCATACATCTGCTACCAAACTCTATGTATAATTCATTATTGAAACTGTGCAAAGAGGAAGAGGGTACAATAAGCGAGCTGATGAGCATAAAAGAGTGCAGAACAAGTATAGAGTTATTTGAAAAATTGATAAAAAGATGTGAATTTTCTATTGTTGACAAGAAGTTTTGGTTTATCAATCCTCATTATAAGCAGAAGTTCAAGCTTACTCCATCGCTGTTGCCTCGTTTTGCTTGGAAAATTAAGTATGCAAGGAATTTCTTCACTACTTCTTGTTGGTACATATTGAATTTGAGCAATACGTAAAAGTAATACTCTCTTGTAGAGTAATAGAATATAAAAAAAGTAAAAAGAGAAATCTCATGCAAGTTTTGAAAACGAGTTGCGTTTATTAATTAGTTATAACCCTTTAATATAAAGAAGCGTATGAAATTTAGAATGATTTTTATTGCATTAGCAGCTTTGCTTTGTTTGGCAAGTTGTAGCGATGATGATTCTGGAATCCAGCTCACTGAAGACGAAGTAACCGGTGATATAATTACTGGTAAGCAGATTGTTATTAACACTCTTACAACCTATACCGATAGTGGCAGCAAGGTGAATGTTAATGGAGCTAAAGGTAAAGTATCAGCAACTTCTTCTGATGATAGTGTTGCCAAGGTTTCGTGTTCTTCAAATGAGTCTGAGAGGGAGATATACGTAAGTGGCGTTTCTGAGGGAAATGCTACTATAACCGTAACCGACTCAGACGGAAACTCTGCTATCTTAAAGGTAGAAGTAAAAAATTGGACTGCCCGTTGGAAGATATATAGAACGATGTATGTGGTAAATAGAAAATGTTTAGTTGAAGGCGTTTCTTCCGAGGATTCCGCAGCTATCGCAGCCGATGCCATAGAGAACGACAAGTTCTATAAATATTATACTTTCCGTACTCCTACTAATAATCCTTTTGGTGTTATAACCAAAAGACTTACCATAACTGACAGTGAAGGAAATACTCGTATGGAGGGAGTTCTTAACATCCAACAAAATGCTGATAATACAGAAGTTTGGTATTTGTTGCCTTTCAAAGATTATAGAGCAGTTGTCTTGGCTACATTCTATAGTGACGGTGAGAGTATCTTTAAAGATGTGACAGATAATTATAAGAAGACTTATCCTCACATTAAAAAGGTCGAGCTACAAGCCATTTGTGCAATAGAGGAATTGGAGCCGGACAAATAAGTAAGAGTGTTTCTTGTAATATTTTTGTGGATAAATCCCGAGGAAAGATTTCTAAAGAAACGTTTCCTCGGGATTGTTGTATTAATACAATCCCAAGAGGCTCGTGAGGATATCCTTCAAGGCTGATTAATATGCCCCTAAAACCTTCCAGTCGTCTATGAGTTTGAACAATCGGGGCATGGCTGGCTTGTAGCTGTCGGGATAGGTGAGGGAATAGACAAAGAGTATTCTGCCACTCTTGATGAATTTATCGTAATGACTATAGCCATCTACTCTTACTCCGTTTTCAAAGACAGGACCGGAGAGGATGAATGCCTTATTCGATGCCTGCATCGTCCGCTCCGAATGAAGCTTCTGGGCTAGAGAATCGGCACAAGCCTGAAGGGTGTTGCTATAGTTGGGGGTAACGTAACTCTCCAGGATGATGTTGGCATGATTGGTGAATGAGAAGCGGGCATAGCCCTGGTATCCCGATACCGAAGTATCCTCCTGCTGGAAGAAGCAAGGATATTTGACAACGTAGCCAAAGTCCGGATCATTGTATTCCTTCATGGGCGCCATCTCTACCTTGGTCTTGAAATCCGCCATCGGTGTATGCTGCTCTTTCGTAACCTCATGGTGATAGTTGATGATGAAGTTTATCATCATCAGCAAGACAACTGCTATCAAAAAAATCTTCTTCATATCTTTGCTTCTTTTGTATTATAGCTGCAAAGGTATGAAGAAGATGAGAAACTGCCAAATAATAAGTATGACATTTGGCTGACATTTCTGTACTTATCTGATTATCAGTCGGTAAGACTTGCCTCTTTCCGATTCAATCATGAGGTTGCTATTCTGCTCAATCACCGGTTTGATACGGCGAATCAAGGTATAGAGCGTTTCGCTGGCATCCGGTTTCTTGGGCCAAAGAGCATCACAAATCTTCTGTTTGGAGAGTTGATGATGCGTATTGTTGAAGAAGAGTTGCATCAGCTGGTGCTGCATCGGAGTAAATTTGATGGCTTGTCCGTTTTCCTGATTGTAGAAGGAATCCTCGTCTTGAGAATAGCACATGGTGCCGAACATATCAGCCTCATGATTCCAGGGTTGTTTTCTGCGATGATAGTATAGCGATGCAATTGCCCAAATCATAGCCATGAGGGTAAGCGTCAAAGATGTCCGCTGGTTGCTCATACTCAAAACATCTGCCATCGAACAGTTAGCATAACTTTGGATAGAATGCTCGTTGAGAAGCATCTCTTTGCTGCTGAGCAGGTTGGCGCTATTTACCAATTGGGAATTGTTCTTGCCTCTTCTTCTGTCTTCCATCACATAGCAGAGATTACTGGTCGATTTCAGCAGGTCGATGCTGAGATGTGAGCGGTAGCTCTGGATGGTATCAGGCGTAATCCATTGATATTTATTTTCCTGAAGAGTCAGAGCCAAAGCTTTGTTCATATCTTGTACAATGGCATACTGTGCCTTGCGGTAGTTACTCACGCTGGAGAATGCCGCAGACATCACAAGGATGGCGAAGATGAGGATGGAATGATATGCTTTCAGTTTCATATTATCTATTCTGTTTAAATGATATACTGTTTAAAGATTCAAATGCAAAAGTACAGAAATTCTATGAAAGATGGAATAAAACTAGATATAATATTCGTTAATTGATAAATGTCAGACTCATGTCAGTCATATTTTTCGCTTCGGTCTTCTCTTTTTGATATCTTTGCAGCAGAAAACAAGTTTTAGAAAAAGTATATGATGACAATGAAGAAAAGTAAATTGTTAACAGCTATGTTGATGCTGTGGGCATTGATCTCTTGTGTAGAAATACGTGCCCAGGAGATCCAGAAGGTATCGAATGATTCTATAGCCTTGCAAGAGGTTGTTGTGAAGGCGGCACGAGTAGTCAACAAGGAAGATGGCAAGTTGATATTCCCAAGCGATATTCAGAAGCAGCGTTCTTTTTCTGGTTTTTCGCTTTTAGGAAAGTTGGCTTTGCCTCATATCAGGGTTGATGAGGCTGGCCGTTCCATTTCTGCTACCGATCATAAGGGAGAAGTGCAGATTCGTATCAATGGCATTCTCGCCAATATGCATGACGTGCAGATGCTGGATGTAGCTTCTATTATGAGTGTAGATTATATCGACAGCCCTGGCGTAAGATATGGAAAGAATATTGCATACGTGATAGATATTCATACCCGCAGGGCTTCATCGGGTGGCAGTTTGGGCTTCAACTTGACCAATGCGCTAACTACCAAGCTCGGTTCGAACGATGTCTATGCATCTGTCAATAGGGGCAAGAGCCAATTGAATATTTTATATGAGCAGACTTATGTGGATAATAAGGCATCCGAATATAATGAGAATGCTCAATATCTTCTACATGATGGTTCTGAGTATCAGATATCTCGAAAAATCATGCATGGGGCAACTCGAAATTATGATAATACATTGCAGTTGAAGTATAATCTGGCTGATTCTGCCTTATATGTATTCCAAACAACGCTTACCACGGATTTCAGCAATCAGCCTTATACATCGAATGAGATGTGGTTTTCTGAATCTGGAAAGCCTGCGTATCCTGTTTGCAGAACCAGCAAGGGTAGGGATTTTACTCCTGCTCTCGATTTGTATTTCTATCATCAGTTGGGCAAGCATCAGTCTTTGTCGGCAGATGTTTTGGGTACTTATATCCACACCAAAGGAGCCTATTATGAAGGTGAGGGCGAACCCTATCAATATCAGGTAGATGGAAAGACTTATTCGCTCATAGCCGAGGCTATCTATGAAAACCGGTTGAAACCCTTTACTTTTTCTGCAGGAACCAACTTGAACTGGAAATATATGGATAATCAGTATTTGGGTGATGTGGTTAGCGAGAATGGTATCCGTTCATTGGGTATTTATGGTTTTGCACAAATCAAGGGAAGTTTGGGGCAATTCAAGGAAGGAACATCCCGTTTAACTTATGTAGCTGGCTTCGGGTTGAGTAATCAGTCTTATCGACAGGGAGATGAGGAATTTAGTTTTTGGCTTTGTCGTCCGAAACTCACATTGGCTTATTCCCTTTCTTCTTCGTTTCAGATCCGCTTGGGAAGTGAATTATCACAGCATATTTCGCAGATAGCTATGATTTCGGATACCCGTATTCGAAAGAACAGTATGGAATGGACTGTGGGTAATCCTTCGCTTAAGCCTAACAGTATATATGAGAACTGGGTTGCGTTCTCTTTCAGTAAACCAAGGATAAATACTGATTTTACCTTGAATTATCGCATCAATCGTCATTGTAATTTGGCGAAATACACCCGCACGGAAAATGATCAGTTTCTTTATACCCAGGCGAATCAGCCCCATTGTAATATGTTGTATCTTACGAATGATACCCGGTTTGACATTATCCCCGACCACCTTATATTATCTGTGAACGCAGGTATTTACCGTTTTTTCAATAAGGGCGATGAGTACAGTCATTGTTATACCGCTTATAATTATGGTGGAACATTACAGGGATATTGGGGAAAATGGACTGTGATACTGTATGCTGATAACGGTTGGAACTTTATGGAGGGAGAGAACATCGGGCATAATCCTCCTTCATTGGCAGCCTCAGCCAGTTATCATATGGGTGATTTCGATTTTACTCTCTATATGCATAATCCGTTTATGGCTCATCCGAAATCCTATTCAGCAGAAATCGTCAACGCATTACTCCGTAAGCAGGTTTGTGGTTATGACAATTCGGAAGGTAATTTGTTCCGTATCGGTGTTGCCTGGAATATCAATCGGGGAAAGGAATACCGTAAGATACAGCGGAATATCAACAATGAGGAGCGTGAAACGGGTATCTTGAAATAGGTGGCTTTGCTTTCTATATGGGTTGCATGGGCAACAGCCGGAATTTATTTCTTCCCTTTATTGATGATATAAATTCCGGCAGTAGCCAATGCGCCTGCTATCAGATACTTCCAGTAGAAGGTTTCGCCAAGACAGAGACAGGAGGTGATGGCTCCTACTACGGGGATGAGCGAATTGTATATCGCTACCTTTCCTACGGGATTGCAGCTCAATAGTTTATTGTAGAGAGCGAAACTGATGGTTGAGATGGCAATGAGCAGCAGAAGGATGGTGATACCCCAGAGGCTGATGACTGGCAGATAGCCACCCATTAACAATGCAGGAATCACCAGCAAGGCTCCACCGATGCTCAGCGAATAACCGGTTCCTACGAAAACATCCACCCTCTTGCTCAAGCCTCGGGTCAGCAGGGAAGCACTGGCTCCACACAGGGCATTGAGGATAATCATACCATCGCCCAGGAATGTGAAACTTCCGCTTTCCTTTCCGCCAAGGTTCAAGGCAAGGATGCCCAGGAAGCCGATGATGCAGCCTAATGCCTTTCGCCACGTCATCCTGTCGCTCTTGAAGAAGATGCAGGCAAAGATAACCACCGTGAAGACGCTCATCGAATTGAGTATCGCCGAACGTGCTCCTGCATTATGCGAGAGTCCGAAATAGAAGAAAGCATAATGAAGGGTGGTGTTGAGGAGTGCATAGAGGAGAAGGAACCAGACATTTGTATTCGTCAGGAATTTGAAACTTCCATTCTTCTGAACATCATGATTCTCCTTCTGGACAGCATTCTTTTTGAATCCGAATTTACGGTGCGAGCTTCTGGCGATGGCAAGGATGATGATGCCGGAGATGAAGAAGCGGATGCCTGCAAAAAGCATCTTGCTTCCGGTCATGTCTGCTGTAATCTGATATTCTTCCATTCCCATTTTGATCAATGGGTAAGCCCATCCCCACGAGATTGCAGCCGTAAGGGCGAACAGACTTACCCATACCGGGCGCTGAAATATACTGAGTGTATTTGTTTCTTTCTTTTCCATTTATATTTATTGTAGGAGTATTGAAGGGTTATTTTACCTCTTCAAATTCCCAGTCTTCTACGGTTCTGGTTTGAGTACTGAAGCTGATACCTATTTTATATATTTTTCTTTCATCTGCGGAGTAAGGAATCATATAACCTTTCTCGTCTATTTGCTCCAAAGCCTCTTGGGCAGGTTTGTTGATCTTTATCTCAAAGACAAAGATTGCTGTAGGAGCAAACATAACTGCATCAGCTCTTCCCCTGCAACTTTTTACTTGTGTATAGGTTGCCACATTCATCATTGAAAGAACGATGTAGAGAATAGTCTCATAATAATATTCGCTCTTTTGCATATTTTCCAATACGCTCTTTCCTCCCTCTGGGTATGGAATAGAAGCAAAGTAAGCCTTCATCTGTTCCATGGCTTGGTCTATGTTACCCGTCAGCAGGTCACGATAGAAGAGTGCTGCAAAACCTAAGGATTGGCTATCGCTCTTGCCGGAATAGATGGGAAGGAGATTCTCCATTAATCCTGCCCTTACCTCTTTGTTTGGAATGCCTAGATAATATCCATTGCTCAGCGGGTCATACTTTTTGATGGTAAGATAGCCGCTTTGGTAGAGCAAAGGCAAGGCATCGCTCATCTTTTCCGTAGGACGGTCGAAGGATGAGGAAAAGGCAAACATATCGTCAAGTGTTGTGACATCTGTATGGAAATGTTGCATCTGATGAATCAGGTAGGTTGATGTACCCGAAGCATACCAGTAGTTGTCGATGAATCCTGCCGCAAAACTTCTCATGAGACTGTACGGATTGAAGATATCTTCACCTTCCCGGCTGAAGTGGTAACCATCATAGTTTTCTCTTAGCAATTCTCTCATTCTTTCGAATGATACATGATTTTTGCTAGCCAGCAAAGCAATATCTTCTTTCAGAACGGTGTCCAGTTCATCCTTGGTGATGCCGCAGATGGTAGAAAACTCCGGATCCATACTGATGTTGGTAAGATTATTGATGGTGCTGAAGATGCTGAGTTGAGAGAATTTTGTGATTCCCGTGATAAAGGCAAAATGAATATGCGAACTGTTGGCTTTAATAGGCGCATAAAACTCCTGCATGATAGTTCTTACAGCTTCCAGTTTGGTCTCATCATGCAACACATCAAGTAGAGGAGCATCGTATTCGTCAATAATGATAACGACTTTTCTGCCGGTCATCGATTCTGCCTGTTCTATGAGCTGGGTTAAGCGGTTACCGGCACTTTTCCTCATATCTTCTATTCCGAATTGCTTTTCGAACCTGCGTAATTGCATGTCGAATTTTTCAGGAAAGAGAGATAAATCGCAGTTCTTGAAGGTTGACAGATCGAAATGGAGTACAGGATATTCTATCCATTCTTTTTCCAAAGTTTCGATAGCGAGTCCTTTGAAAAGATCTTTCTTTCCTTCAAAGTAAGAGCGCAGCGTACTGCTTAGCAGGGACTTACCAAAACGGCGTGGACGGCTAAGAAACACATATTTGTATTTCTTTGCCATATTGTAAATGAGGGCGGTTTTATCTACATAGATCATACCTTCCTCTATGATGTCGCTGAAGGTTTGCACCCCAACGGGATAGATTCTTTCCTTTGCCATAATCTTCGAAGTTTATATTTCCACCGCAAATTTACAATTATTATTTGATATATGCAAATAATCAAGTGCAATATTTGAAACAGCAAAATAAATATCCTCCTTATCTTTTCTTTTTTAGGATAAAATGAGTACTTTTGCAAAAAAGTTGGATTCATAGGTTAGCATTTTCTCTACTCGAGGGTAATAGCTAGTAAAAATCGTGATGGAAAAGAAAGAAATATCAACACTGTTCAGGCAGTATTACGGGCGGATGTATGGGATGGCTGTCAGCATCCTCTACGATGAGCAAGAGAGCAAGGATGTGGTTAGCGACATCTTTGAACGATTGCTCGAATTTGATACCGTATTGTTGCCAGATACCGTCGAGCACTATCTGCTAACGAGTGTTCGAAACAGTTGCCTCAAGCGCATTTCACAAAAAACGAACCGGCAGCGTATCGCTATGCTTTATGCCAGCGAACAACAGATGGCTGCATCTCCAGAAGAAGATGAACTCCGGTTGGAGCAGATGCTGCATTTTGCCAAGACCCATCTCACCCCACAACAGCAGTGCATTTTCAAGATGCGATTCCTGGGAGGGATGAAGTATGGAGAGATAGGAGAGGAACTGGGTATCAGCCGAGTGGCAGTCTGGAAACATCTTTCCAACATTACGAAGATGATTAAAGAACAATTTAAAGATTCAGAGTTATGACCAACAAGAGTAATGACGATCAGTTAGTTATGCTGAAGCGGGCTTTTGCCTATGAGAAGGCGAAAGACTCTGTGGATGTGGATAAAGCTTGGAAAGAGTTTGAGACAAAACTTGCTGATACTGATTCCAAGCAAGGGGATGAGGCTTTGGATATTTCCGAAAAAGCGTATCATCCGATAGCGCAATCTTCCTGGTTGAAGATAGCAGCCGTCTTTGTGGGATTGCTGATGCTTACGGGCATTTCGTATGCGGCTTATCATATTGTGAACCGTGCAGAAAAGAACGAGACGGCTTTGGTGACAGATAGCGTGAAAACACCGCAAAAACAGAAGGCAAAGGTTGCGGTAGATGACGCTTGGCAGAAGCTAGAACCAACCCAGAAAGCCCCTGTTGTCTTTGAGGATATTGAGTTGTCTGGCATCTTGGAGTATATTGCCGATAAGATGCAGGTAAAGGTGGAGTACCACAACCAGGCAGCAGCACATATCCGTTTTTATCTGCAATGGGATAGCAAGGATTCCCTGCAAGATATCATCGACAAAATCAATCACTTTGATAAGGTACATCTTTCCTTTGATGAGGCTAATCAGATGTTGATTGTAGAGTAAATACGCATGATTTGTTCCTATCCGTCAGGAACTGTGAAAAAGAGAGAAACTATGAAGAGAATCATATTTATGATATTTCTGTGTATGGCGCTTATGGCAGGCTATGCACAACGCTTGTCGCATACTTTCGACAAGGCTTCGTTCAGTAAGGTCTTGGTCTGGCTAGACAAGGCTCAACCCCAATATAAAATCAATTTTATCTACGATGAGTTGGAGGATTTCACCGTCAGTACTTCTTTCAAGAACAAGGATGTCCGTGATATCGTAACCCAGGTAATTGGCTTTTATCCCATCCGTGCCACCTTCGACAAAGATGAGATCTATTTCGAGTGTGTCCAGAAGGAACCCCAGAAGCTGATAGGAAGGGTGTTGGATGATAAGGGCACACCGATGGAATTTGTCAACATCGCTCTTCTGGATGTCAGGGATTCCAGCTATGTGAATGGGGGTGTGAGCAATCTTTCTGGCGACTTCGTGATTCCTGTTCATCAGAAGCAGGTCATCGCCCGT
Organism: Segatella copri; assembly: GCF_002224675.1. Lineage (GTDB taxonomy): Bacteria > Bacteroidota > Bacteroidia > Bacteroidales > Bacteroidaceae > Prevotella > Prevotella copri_U. The sequence continues at coordinate 42,326 of NZ_NMPZ01000018.1, forward strand.
TTCTCCTATGTTGGCTACAAGACCCTGTATAAACGGGTGAATGTGGGCAAGATGGGCAGTATCCGGTTGTTCCGTGATGCCTATACATTAAATAAGGTGGTGGTGAAAGCCTACAAGCCTTTGTTCCAACGCAAGGAAGACAAGACCGTTTTCAATGTGAGTGAACTGAAGAATATCGGGGCTATGAATGCCACGGATGTGTTGAAGTATGCTCCAAAGGTGATGGTGCAGGATGATGCTTCCGGAGGAGTGAATATCAAGGTGAATAATACAGAGGCAACCATTTTCGTAAATGACAGACAACTGGCAGGAACGGAACTGAAGTCTTTCCTTTCAAGCATCAAGGCTGATGATATCCAAAGTATTGAGATACAAGATACGCATGGTGCTGAGCATGATGCCGACATTAAGGGTGGCATTGTTCATATCAGGACAAGGATTCGGGCTGGTTTTAATGGAAGTATCACGGGATATGTGGGAAATCTAAGCCCAGAATCGAGTAAGTTTTATTCCTATTATCCATTGTTGAATCTTAACTTGGGAACTGAGCGTTGGAATGTTTATGCCTCTACTTATTATATCTGGGCAAGAAATGCCCTATATGGTGAGACGCAACATCATTTTATGGAGACAGATACCCATCATCTTGTTGCTCAAACGTATGATAATAGGCAAAAGTTATATTTCTATCGTGTGGGTAGTATCTATGCCATTGATAAGAAGCATCATCATCTCTTTGGCGCTGAGTTGAATGGAAATATCAATAATGGGCATGCTGTTAGTGCGGGTGATTACTGTAAGTTTACTGATGCCAATAAGATGACGTATCAAGGTGTTTCTGATATGAACGACCGTAATAATACGGATTATCTGAATGCGGTGCTTTCTTACAATTGGAAAATAGATGAGAAAGACAGTTATCTAAAGGTATTAGGCAACTATAATTATAAGCATGCCAATAAGGGTAATAGTTTCGTAGCATCTTATGAAGATTATGAGCCTTTGCATACGGATGAGTATAATCAATCAACCTCGAATGCCAATACAGGAAGTTTGCAGACGGATTTCCGTTATAATTTCCCTAGCAGTTTGGCGCTTCGCTTAGGTTCTAAATATGAGAATAATATCAGAACCACAGGATTGAACATCAGGAACAATCTCGTGGAGGGAGATTTGACTTCAAGCGATTGGAAGTATCAGGAACAGGTTGCGGCTGCTTATCTCGGGTTGTCGAAGAACTTTGGAGAGAAGGTGTTTGCTTATCTAAGTATGCGAATGGAGAATACTTGGCAGAAGGGCATCAATCGCTTGACTGATAAAACAGAGGTGGATAAGCGATATACCAATTGGTTTCCTTATGCATACTTGTCTTATAAGTTCAATGACAAGAGCAGTATGAGTCTTACATATAGCAGCAGTATCAGCCGTCCTTCGTTTGGTGATCTTACCAATAACAAGGAACGTATTTCAGCCGTTCTTTATACAACTGGCAATCCGAATGTGCAGCCATCTATCAGTAACTCCCTTATATGGGAGTTGACCCATGGTAACCATTCTCTGTCTTTCTCGTATAAGCATAGGAAAGATGTGATAGCTGAGTATTTTGAGACGATTGGTGACAAGACTTATCGTGATATAACCAATTTTGGCTCAGAGACCATCGTGGGGGCTGATTATGCTTTCAATGGGAAAATCTTGCCTTGGTGGAATCTCAATGTGGGGTTGGCTGGCTATTATGACGATATCCCAAAGAGTTATAATGTAAAGCACATTTGGGTGGTAAGAGGCAATTGCGTCAATTACTTCACCTTCAAGAAGATAGGTAGTTTTTCTGTGGAGGGAAATTATTCTACGAGCACGATAGATGCAAACTATAAAAGTCATCCTCTTGGCTACGTGTGTTTAGGGTATAATCGAACATTCTTGAAGGATGCCTTGTCGCTGGGTTTCAGTGTATTTGATGTCTTCCATACGCTTCGTCAGAAAGGCTATCAGCTCAATCCAGTCCTCGACTATGAGTTCTATCAGAAGGCATACTCCCGTTATAGCCTGACATTGACTTATAGCTTCCACAATAAGTATAAGGCTCGTAAAGGTCAGATTCAGAATGATAACTCTATTATCAATCGACTATAAAAAATGGGGAATCTGTTTTTGCAGGTTCCCCTTTTTCCTCTTTATCAATTCCTTGTTTTTCTACCTTTCAATTTCTTCTACAAGTCCCCCAGATGCCTTTCTATAGGAATTCCTCGGTTCTTGTCCTTGTCATCCTTGTTGATGTCTATCCAGTTGCGCAGGGTATCCATGGCGATGCGGGTGGCATGGCGGAGATGATCGCCATCCTTCAGTCTGCCCACGATGATGCTGGAGAAGATGTCGCCGGTGCCCGGGAACTGAACTGGGATTTCTTCGTAGGGCAGGAGGAAATACTCTTCTGTAAGATGATTGAAACCTACCACGGCATGCTGACCCTCTACGATGCACGAGGTGATGAGCACGGAGTGGGAACCGATGGCTCTCAGTTTATCTATCAGTTCATAGGCTTCCTTCTCCGAGATTCCCTCTTCCTTGTATTCCGAATCCGTCAGCAGACAAGCCTCGGTATAGTTGGGAAAACAGAGATGCGATACGCTCAGCATCTCCTTCATGCATCTCACGGTACTCTCACTGGCTCCACCATAGAGCTTGCCGTAATCGCCCATCACGGGATCCACATAGATGTCGGTGCCCAGTTCAGCCTGTTCTCTGCAATAACGTGCTACCAGCTTAGCCTGACGCTCCGAAGCCATGAAACCCGTGGTGATGGCATCGAAGTGAATGCCCAGTTCGTTCCACTTCTGCAAGGCTTCCTCGATATACGAAGTGCATTCCAGAATGGCGTACTTGCCGTATGGGAAGGTGTTGCTGATGAGCATGGTGGGCAGATTGAACACGTCGAGTCCCATATAAGAGAGTATAGGCATCTGAACTGCGGCAGATACCTTTCCGTAGCCACACATGTCGCTGATAATAAGGATATTACTTTTCGCTTTCATTCTTTCTTTTTTCTACTTGCTTTTCTTTCTTATCCTGCTTATCTCTTAATAGCTGGCTGTACACTTGATGCCCAATGCCTCTACACGCTCCTTGATGGCATCGAGAACTTCCTTTGGTGCCTTTTCCAGCAACTTGTCTGGTGTTTCGCGGGCGATGGTATAAACCATTACCTGCTGAGGCTGGATGTCTTTCACTGCCTCCAGCCAAGGAGCTACGAAATGCTCGCTGGTATTGTCCAAACCGTCACCTCTCAGGAACATGGTCTGGATGATGACGTGCCCCTTGAACATCTTCAGATATTTGATCACATCCTTCACGTCGTAGTTAGGCTGCTGAGGGCGGTCCAGCTTCTTGATGTAATTCATATCCACGGTATCCAGTTTCAGGATGTTGTTATCCACGAGCATCAGCGCCTCTCTCACTTCCTCCTTATATATATAGGTGGCGTTGCTGAGTACAGATACTTGTGCTTCAGGGAAATATTTCTTGCAGAGTTCCATCGTATCTTCCACGATTCCCTTGAAGTCAGGGTGCCCCGTTGGTTCACCGTTTCCTGCGAAGGTGATGTCATCCAGAGGCTGGTTGTTGTCGTGGCGCTCTTTCAGAACCTTCTCCAATCCTTCTCTTACCTCCTCGCGGGTAGGGCGCTTCTTCTTAGGACGGAAGTCGGCGTTGAATCCGCATTCGCAATAAACGCAGTCGAATGAACAGACCTTGCCATCAGATGGCATGAGGTTGATGCCCAGTGAAACTCCCAGACGGCGGGAGTTTACCGGACCGAATATCGGTGATGGATAAATAATCGTTGACATAATCTTATTCTCCTTTATCTAATCTATTCTTTATTTTATCTTGGTAATACCTATTTTATACCAATCTTATTTACTTGTTTGTAATTTGGTGGGCAAAAGTACTAAAAAATGTTGGAATGAACAAATAAATCAACAGAAAATCGATTTATCCTTACCATTTGTCTTCTATCTCCGATAGATTGTGTACTTTTGCATTCCAATCCGGGGAGAATCTTGGAGATTTCGATTCGGATTTAAAGAAAAAAACAAAAAAGTTGATGTTTTGCTTAGTTTTTCGCTTGGCTCAACTGTATAGATAGTATATGAACAGAAAAAAGGACATAGAACAGTTATTCCGTCAGCATTACGCGAAGATGTACAATCTGGCCAGATGCATTCTTTCGGATGATGACGAGAGCAAGGATGTGGTGAGCGAATTATTCGCCCAGATTCTTGCCGATGATGTGGTTCTGGTGCCTGGGAGTGAGGATGGTTACTTGATGCGGAGCGTACGCAACCGCTGTCTCAACCTGATAGCTCATAAGAGCGTGAAGGAAAGGGTGGCGAAGCTGCTGCTGGATGATGCCGACGTGATTCTCTCAGAAGAGACCGATGAACGGCTCGACCGGCTGATGCTTCTCATCGAAGATCTGGAACCGCCTATCCGGCAACTCATTTTCCGTCTGCGCTATCTTCAGGAGAAATCTTATCAGGAGGTGGCTGATGAAGTGGGAGTGAGCAAGGTGACGGTATTCAACCATCTCTCGAAGGCGATGGACTGGATTAAGAAACAATTTAAATGAGCAAGACAATGACAAACATGAGTAAAGAAGAAAAGCGGATGATGCTCTTTGATATGCAGGAGCATCCCGAGAAATATACCGACGAGCAGGTGGAGCACCTGCTTGCCGATGAGGAAGTGAAGGAGTTCTTCCATGAACTGGCGATGGCGAGAATGGCTGGCAAGAAAGCCAATCCGAAGGAGGTGGATGTGGATGGGGCTTGGAAGGAGTTTGTTCAGGCACATCACGAGGATAAGTTGGCGATAGATGCCGGCAAATCCAAGGGCGCTTATCGCAACCGGATGAAGATTGCCGCATCCATCGTTGGCATCATCTTCCTTTCGGGGGTAGCCTTGGCTGCGATTCACAATGGCTGGTTGGGATTCCCGGCTTCTGATCAGACAGCGGATAACAAGGCTGCGACAGAACAACTGGCAACAACCCAGGCGGTGCCGAATGACAGTCTTCGTGCTGCAACAGTAGAGAACAAGGATTCTCTTGATATGAAACCCGTGGTGTTTGATGATGCTGAATTGGGAACCATTCTGGCTCAGTTATCCGGTTTCTATCATGTCAAGGTGGAGTATGTGGATGCCGGTGCCCAGCACATCCGTCTCTTCTTCAACTGGAACAAGACGAAGACTTTGGAGCAGAACCTGGAGATTTTGAATGCTTTCGACCGCATACAGATAGAGTATATTGACGGAACATTGATGGTGAAATAAGATAGGAGGATATATTTATGAGAGATTTTTGGAAACCAATGCCCGTTAGCGGCAAGCTTATCAGAGAGTTTCTTCTTCTCTTCCTGCTGTTTGGGGTTCAGCAGTCTTATGCCCAGCGCATCACCCGACAATATAATAATGTGTCGTTCTCTGCGGCGTTGAAGGATTTGAACGCCCGCCAGCATAAGTACACCATCAACTTTGTGTATGATGAACTGGAGGATTTCAGGGTGACCAAGAGCATCAGAAACCAGAGCGTTCTCGATGCCATCATGCAGCTGATAGGATTCTATCCCATCAGAATGACGCAGGTGGAGGATAATATCATGGTGGAGTGTACGCAGAAGACAACCCTTCGTTATAAGGGACGTATTATAGATGAGAGTGGCAATGCTGCCGAATATGCAAATATAACCTTGTTGTCGCCCATAGATTCCACAATAGTAGGACATGGTGTGAGCAATGAGAATGGAAGTTTTGTCATTCCTTGTAATTCCCGGAAAGTCTTAGCCCGTATCACATACGTTGGTTATAAGACAATCAGCCGTATATACAGCAATCCGGAAATGGGAATCATCACATTGCAGCCCGAAACGATGATTATCAAGGGAGTTGTAGTGAAGGGTGAAAGGCCTCAGTATAAAATGTCGCCTGGAGGAGTGGAGGTTGCCGTAGAGCATACCTTGCTTTCTAAGATGGCAAACACTTTTGATGTCCTGAATCTGTTGCCCCGTGTCTCTGTTGATGGACAAAAGATATCCGTGTTTGGTAAAGGCACACCGATTGTTTTTATCAACAACAAGCGTGTGAATGACAATAATGAGATTGTAAACATCACTCCCGACAACATTAAGTCGATTTCGGTGATAACAAGTCCTGGAGCAGAATATGATGCCGAGGTAGAATCGGTAATTCGTATCCGCACCAAAGAGCGGCGTGCCAATGGGTTCAGCTTGCGTGCGGATGCTTACGGTAAATACAATAAATGGATGTCGGATTACGAGCTTATCAGCACCCGGTATCAGACCAAGAAATTTGAGATAGCCAATAGCTTATGGACGCAGGGCTATCATATTGGCGAGGATAATCACCTGAACACAGATATCAATTTGCCCGACAAGCATTATCACAACGACCAGCATTTTAATTCGGATACCAAACACCGCTTCTTGTCGGAATATCTCTCGGCCGACTATTCACTCAACGACAGCAATTCTATTGGTGGCTCTTATCGCTACTATGGCATGTTGAATGGCAGGACGAATAGTGCAAGCCAACAGGATGTGTTTCTGAACGGTGTGGCACAGGGAAGCATTGGGCAGAATGAGGTTGCAAAGCCTCACCTTAGTTCACATGAGGCAGAAATCTATTATGTGGGAAAGATAGGACAGGTAGGCATCGATTTCAATGGCACATACTATACGGTCAATAATAGACGTAATGACGAGAGTATTGAAAGCAGCAAGGAGTTGGGCAATCAGGAGGTACACTCAAGCAATCGTCAGAATAGCGATATGTGGGCAGGCAAGTTGGTTGTGAATATTCCTCTGTGGAAAGGAAATGTTTCTGTAGGAACAGAGCTGTCGAAGACCGACTCTCATGGAACGTTCCTGAATGAAGAGCAGTTGGTGCCATCCACAGAGACGGATATCCATGAAAGAAATGTTGCTGGCTTTGCACAATATGAACTGCCCCTCAGCAAGTGGACCATTGGTCTTGGTGTGCGTTACGAGAATATCATTCGCGACTATTTCTCTGGTGGAGTCAAGCAGGATGATGTGAGCAGAAGATACAGCAACTTCTTTCCTAACCTCAGCTTATCATGGAACAAAGGTAATTGGAATTGGCAGTTGAATGTCAACGAGAAAATAAATCGTCCAAGTTATCGACAGTTAGGCAACTTCATGCAGTTTGACAACCGTTTCCTTTATGAAGGCGGAAATCCTACCTTGCAACCGGAGAAGGTGTTCAATGTTGAGGCAATGATGACATATAAGTGGCTGAATGTTTCCGCAGGTTATAAATATCTGAAGGATGTGATAGAGTGGACCAAGTATATCTATCCTGGAAAGGAATTTGCTTATAGTACGTCGTTGAATTTCGACCATAAGCAGCTGCTTTATGCTTCTGTCCATGTTTCGCCAAAGCTTGGCATCTTCCGTCCTAGGTGGGGATTCTATTATAAACAGCAGTTCTTCGATACCAGGAAGTATGGTGCCAGCAAGGCATTAAGCAGACCTTTGCTGTTGTGCTTGCTCGACAATAATTTCGCTCTTTCAGAAACCATGAACGCGGCTATCAGCCTGAATGCAGAAACCCCCAATGCAGATGGATTTCTTATGATGAAGAGTAATTACAGCGTCGATCTGCGGTTCGACAAGTCGTTTGCCAATCGCACATGGATCATTTATCTTTCTGCAAATGACATCTTCAAGACTACAAAGGAACGTTGGACGATGTATGGACAGGGTTCGGGTACCATGAAAGACTGCTACAACTATACTCGTAGCATCTCTTTGCAGGTTACGTATAATTTCAATGCCAAGCGCAGTAAGTACAAGGGTACTGGAGCCGGTAATGAAGAAAGGAGCCGCTTGTAGCTCTTGTTAGGAAGAAACTCTCTTAATACAACAATGAATATATGAAAATCGGTCAAGCGAAAGCAAAACCATATTGGTTTGCTCTTTGCTTGACCGATTAAAATTTTGTCTTGTGATGGAATCTTTACAGGTGTGGCGTGAGCCAAAAAAGCCTTTAAGGAGATTTGTTCTTTCCCTTAAGGAAAAATATTTTTTTCCTTAAGGATATTTTTATTTTTCCTTAAGGGAAAATTTTAAATCTCGTTATGCCCCGTTTTTCTAGCATTTCAGGCGAATATGTATTTCCTGGAATATTGTTTACATAGATATGTCTTTTATCTCTGTTACTTCCTCTTTTTGGAGGTTGAAATAAGTATATTAACGAAATAAAAAGGCAGAAGTTTAGCATATCTCTATTTGTTTTTGTACCTTTGCATAGGTTTTTCGAAAATAATCTATGTTTTGCTTAGTTTTTTGCTTGGCTCAACTGTATAGATAATAAGTAACAGAAAAAAGAAAGACTGATGTATATGAAAAAATGGATTATGATTTGTGCTTGTGTGGCTGTTTTTCAAACCGCATTAGCCCAGCGCATCACCCGACAATATAATAATGTGTCGTTCTCTGCAGCGTTGAAGGATTTGAATGCCCGCCAGCATAAGTACACCATCAACTTCGTGTATGATGAACTGGAGGATTTCAGGGTAACCAAGAGCATCAGGAACCAGAGCGTTCCCGATGCCATCATGCAGCTGATTGGATTCTATCCCATCAGAATGACGCAGGTGGAGGATAATATCATGGTGGAGTGTACGCAGAAGACTCCCACCAAGATGATAGGCCGCATCATCGACAATAAGAAACGCCCTGTTGATTTCGCCAATGTAGCCCTGCTGAATGTTAGGGACTCTTCATTGATAAATGGCGGCGTGACGAATGAGAATGGCCAGTTCGTGATTCCCTGCGAAGCCACAAAGGCGATAGTTAGAGTAAGTTGTGTGGGCTATCATACGGCTGTAGATACTTATAATACTGGTAAAATCGGGACGATAACATTGAAGGAGGCAACGATGAACCTGCAGAAGGTGGTTGTGAAAGCCGAAAGAGGACATGTCGTCAAGAAGAAGGGAAATGTCAAGACCTTCTTTTTCAGTCACCATGCCAATGAAACCAAGGATATTTATACAGCCTTGACAGAAGTCCCAGATCTGCGTATTGATCCGACGATGAAAACCATCAGTCTTGCCAAAGGTGGTGCGCCATTGGTCTTGATAGATGGTATTCCCAAATCTCACTCCTTGGCAAGTATCTCACCAGCTATGATCGACAAGGTGGAAGTTTCAAACAGCGTTCCTTTGGAATATATGGGACAGGGATATTCTGGTGTAGTCAATATCATAACCAAAAAGCATAAGGAAGCGAGCAGATACTTCAACATGGGAGTTTTGTCTCATCCCGTCGTGGCTTTTGGTTCGGCTGATGCAAACTTCTCCTACGATAAAAGCAGATTTTCTATCTACTCCGGATTGACCGGTTTCGCCTTTTTGGATAATAAGTCGAAGACAACAGATGCATTAACCGTGTCTGGCAAGAATCAAAATACAGAAACCGAACGAACCAATTATTATAAAGATTGGAAAGCCATGGTAGGAGGAGATTACCGGTGGACAGACAAATCGGTCTCTTCCTTAGGCTTTGTATTTGAACTGATTCCTCAAAACTCGTTCGATACAGGTAAGATTGAATATTCATCAGAAGATGACTTGCTCGGAAATAATATTTTGGATTATCATCGTAAATATGATGATGACTTATACAAGTATCAAATGAATTTGTATCATAAATCTTCATTCGGCAAAGCATCTTCCTTGACATTCCATTTTAGTGGCATCTATTCCTACAATACAAATACCACTAAGCGTCAGGAGAATCAAACCGAATATCTTTACTCTGCTAAGTATAGACAAAAAGAAGTGAATGGTGGACTGGATTATGCCTTTCCATGGGTTGCAGCTAATTGGAAGATAGGAGCCAATTCCGTATTCCTGTGGCACAACATCCAGTCGCAGGCTGACCATACTCTGTCAAAATATAATGAGTGCAACAATTATGGCTATCTTGAGGTAGAAAAGAACATGGGGAATCTTGATGTTTCTGCTTCCTCGGGAATAAACATCGCGTATAGGAGTATGGGGAACGACCATTTCAGTTTTGTCAATTGGCATCCGATCTTAGACTTGTCATATCATATGGGAACCAATCACAATTTGGAATTCTCTTATGAATATGCAAGTTCGAATCCGGAGATAGACCAGTTGTGTGATGTAAACTCTGCCACTAATCCTCTGTTTGTGAATGTAGGAGATAAGAACATCAAACCGGCATATACTCATGATTTGCAATTGGATTACACAGCCAATATTAAGTCTCTGTACATAGATGTTTTTGCTCAATATGAGAATATCCGACAGCGCATAGCCCAGTATAGCAAGGTGAATATGCAGCAAGTGGTGATGTCTTACTATAACGATAAGAACAGCTACAATCTGTATAACTGTGGCGCAACTGTCCGATATATGATTCCTCACTTTGTCTTATTGGGGATGATACAACAGAATTGGGTGAAATGTGCAGGCTATTCTGATAACTATCTCTACGGGATGCTGCAGGGACAATATTACAATGATAGAGTCAATGTCAATTTAATGTTTGATACGAATGAGGTAAAGAATTCAACGCCAGAGGCAAGGTATAAGACTTCTCCGGAATCTCAGTTGACTATATCCTATTCCATATCGAAAAGCTTTGATATCAGTCTCGGAATGCGTTATCTGTTCACCCATAAGCATATATGGAATACCGTACAGACTGCGCAAGTCCAGGAATCCTATTGCAACAACTTCAGTACAAGACAGAATCTGGTGATGTTGGGTTTCAGATATAACTTTAATGGGCAGGACAAAAAGAATCATAGCGACCAGGTTTTCAAGTCTGCCAATTCAAAGAGTTTTATCAAGGATTATTGATGGTTCATTGAGTCCACTTGAAAAAGTTGTCTAGGTTTGAAATCGGTCAAGCGAAGGCAAAACCATATTGGTTTGCTCTTTGCTTGACCGATGTTTTTTATTAAGCCCCTTTGTTGTTTTGTTATATTTTAATTAAATATGGTTAAATTCTGTCGTTTTGTTGTGTTGTTGCTTTTTTTTTGTACTTTTGTAAGCGAAATATAAGGTTTTACTAACTCGAAAGAAATATGAGGAGATTTTTATTCGTTATAATCAGCTTGCTATCATTAGTCATAGTAAAAGCGCAGGAGCCCAATTCTGGAGTTTCACAGCAGAATGTTTTTCATGGAGAAATTGTGTCGAAGGAAGGAAATGGCGGAATTGCAGATGGCTATGTCCTGCTTATACTAGATGGAAAGATATTTAAAACCACCGCTTCTGATAAAAAAGGGCATTTTTCAATGAAGAATGTTCCTGACGGTAATTATATTGTAGAGGTGACGTGCTTGGGTTATCAGTCGGTAAGTGATTCTCTTAAAATAAAAGGTTCAACCCGTCGTAATTTTCAGTTAATAGAAGAGGCAAAGGAATTGGGAGAAGTGACAGTTGTTGCAGACCGTAGCCAAATAGTAAAAAGGACAGCTAATGGTGAAGTGTTCTATCTGTCGTCTGCAGCCAAGAAAATGAGCAATCCTTTCAGGGCTTTGCAGGAGATTCCTGCCATCATATCAGATGCTAACACTTCGTCTGTAAAGACACTTGACGGTAAAGCTCCTTTGATTCTCATCAATGGCAATATGGTCAATTCGGGTATCGGACCGATTTCTCCAGCAGACATTGAGTCTGTTGAGGTTGTAAACTCAGTATCTGCCCGCTATTTGCAAGAAGGTGTTACGAGTATTTTGAACATAAAGCTAAAAAGACATACCAAACCATATTTATGGCTTGAAGGGGCAACACGTCATGAAATTCCTGTTGGCAATGGTTTTGGTGTGGGGTATTTTGAAGTGGGAAACCATAAGATAAGTCTTTATGGTAGAGCTGCCTATCACTATAAATATCATGAAGATGTGGAATCTTCTGTTAATCGCACGAACACAGGTTATAAACAGACTTATGACCAGTCAACTCGTAATGACACTCACAAATGGATAGGGGAATTGTTACTAAAGTATCTGATTACGTCTAATGATTACTTTGCGGCTCAGTTCTACGACTCATATAATTCTACGGAAGGAAAAAGCTTGGCACATGGAAATTATCTTACGGATATTTCGCAGTTGTATGGCTTTCAATTCTTTGATAAGAATAAGAGTAATATTCTCACCACGAGTCTGTATTACAAACATTCATTTTCAAAAAGTAGTGATTTGGAGTTGCGCTTAGCATACAATTTCAATAAAAACGATTATTGTGCCAATCGTGTAGATTATTACGACGAGCAGCAGGTTGATGCTAATACTCTATATAACAACAAGCGTCATTCTGGAAGTTTTAATATAGACTATTCCAAAGAATATGCCAACAATAGCTCTCTTATAGCGGGAAGTCATAGTACGCTTATTATGGATGACATCGATAATGCCATTGGTGAAAATCCTCTTTTCAAACATCATAGCTATAATCAATATGTGTATGTAGGTTATGGTGGTTCTTTCAAGCAATTACGCTATAATGCATCAATAGGAATGGAGGGTATATGGGCAAAGGCAGGCGAAGCCAGCTACAGTTATTTCCGTCCAAGGGGCAATGTTAGTATGACATGGATAGCCAACAAACACAACTCTGTTCGCTTAAGTTACCAACTTACAAATATGGCTCCGAATGTCGCCTATCTGAATCCTTACAATACATCAACAGATTCATTGTTTGTAAGTTTAGGTAACCCGAATCTGAGACCTCAGATGACACATTACGCCTCTATGTCATATACTTTGAATGTTGGAAAACTCTACTTTATCCCTACTGTTGGGTATAAATACGTAAGTGATGTGATAGAAAACTACGGTTATTCCGATGGGGGCATTTATTATAGCACTTATGCCAACACTGGGCATTTCTCCCGAGTATCAGCAGGCGCAGATTTGAGTTATCGTTTTAAGTGGGGACGGGTCTATGCCGGTGGGGGCTGGAAAGCCGATCATTATATGGGGCAAGATGCCAAAAACTCTGCTTATGCTTCATTTGGCTTTAACGCACAAGTGAAAAACTTTTCATTCTATGGTGATGTAGATTATAATTCAAGAGATTACACGGCATTGGCTTGTACCAGATATAAGCATCCGTCAGTTGCCAATCTTCAGGTAAATTTCAATTTTACGCCAGATTTTTATATGGGTGTCTGCTTACAGCATCTTACGGGTGAATATCAAAGCAAGGTGACGACGGTTGACGGATCTTTCCATTCTGTAATAGAGAATCATTACAAGGACCAGAAATTCCGTCCATGGGTAATTCTAAGATATACTTTCCGCAAGAATGCTGAGAAGAAACATAAACTCGGCAAAGTCTTGAATAGCACAGAAGAGGGTATCTCTATTTTGAAAAAGTAGAGTTCTTAGGTTTGAAATCGGTCAAGCGAAGGCAAAACCATATTGGCTTGCTCTTTGCTTGACCGATGTTTTTTATAATTCTTCTATCATCTTATTGATTGTTTCTAACATTCCAGGGAGTTTGTTCTTGACTACATCAAAGACAATAGATTCATCTATGTCAAAATAGTGATGATTAGTTCTTCGTCATGCATAGATTCCATCTCTTTTAATTTGCTTCAAAAGCATCGGATTCATGTTATTGCGAAGTCGGACAATATCTACAGGCTTACCAAAGAGCTCTTGCAGTTCTTCCTTAATGTGAACCATTGTAAATAAGTCTGGCTTTTTCATTTCTACACAAACATCAACATCGCTGTCTTCGGTCTGTTCGTTTCTCGCCACAGATCCAAAGATTCCAATCTTTGTAATACCATAAGCATCAGCTTTGGTGCTTAGGTATTTGCGAAGTATGGTAATATAATCGTTTGTCGTTTTCATTATCTTTCCATTTTTGCCACAAATATACGATTTTATTTTTTATGTTCCAAGTTTTTGCAGGGGTTTCTTGCAATAATAGTTCAAATTACTTGGTTTTAGGGTGTTTTTTATTACCTTTGCATAGGTTTTTCGAAAATAATCTATGTTTTGCTTAGTTTTTTGCTTGGCTCAACTGTATAGATATAATAAGTAACAGAAAAAAGAAAGACTGATGTATATGAAAAAATGGATTATGATTTGTGCTTGTGTGGCTGTTTTTCAAACCGCATTAGCCCAGCGCATCACCCGACAATATAATAATGTGTCGTTCTCTGCAGCGTTGAAGGATTTGAATGCCCGCCAGCATAAGTACACCATCAACTTCGTGTATGATGAACTGGAGGATTTCAGGGTGACCAAAAGCATCAGAAACCAGAGTGTTCCCGATGCCATCATGCAGCTGATTGGATTCTATCCCATCAGGATGACGCAGGTGGAGGATAATATCATGGTGGAGTGTACGCAGAAGACTCCCACCAAGATGATAGGCCGCATCATAGACAATAAGAATCGCCCTATAGATTTCGCCAATGTAGCCTTGCTGAATGTTAGGGACTCTTCATTGATAAATGGCGGCGTGACGAATGAGAACGGCCAGTTCGTGATTCCCTGTGGAGCCACAAAGGCGATAGTAAGAGTAAGTTGCGTGGGCTATATTACGACAAGCAATACATATAATATAGGTAAGATAGGGACGATAACTCTGAAGGAGGCAACGATGAATCTGCAGAAAATAGTAGTGAAAGGACATCGACAGCCTTTCAGAATGACTTCTGAAGGATTGGTGGCTCAGGTAGAAGGTACATCCTTGGAGAAAATGGGCTCGGCAGAAGATGTTTTGAAACATCTTCCGAGAGTGATGCAGAAGAATGAAGAAATAGAAGTCTTGGGCAAAGGTAAACCTTTGATTTATATCGATAACAAGAAAATCAAGGGAACCATTGATCTCGACAGATTGAGTTCTTCTGACATCAAACATGTAGAGGTGATAACCGAGCCGGGTGCAGAATACGATGCAACCTATCAGGCTGTCATCAGAATCAAGACGACAAGAAAGAAGGGAGAAGGACTGGGATTGACTTATCGGCAGGTCTATCAGCGCAATCATCAGGACAATCATCGTGAAGTACTCGATTTGAATTATCGTTATCGGGGATTGGATATCTTCTCCAATTTGTATGGCGGTTTGTCTCAGGGCTATCAGAATCAGCATAATGATAACAGACTCTACGGCAAGACGCTCATGAGTATCAACGAAGACTTGATTATCAAAAACAAGAGTTACTATACCAGTGGAAGTCTTGGTTTTAATTATGTTTTCAATGATAAGCATTCCGTGGGTGCCACTTACGAGGTGAACATCAATCCTTATAGTCGGGGTGGATGGAATTCGCTGATGGATGTCTGGAAGAATGGCTCCAAGACAGAAAGCTATACAAATGATATGTATTGTCGTTTCAAAAGCCGACCTACGCAGGATATTACGGCTTATTATGCCGGACAGATAGGAAAGGTGAGCATAGAATGGAATGGGGAAATATATCTTCGTAAAACAGGACAGACTCAATATTCTGAAGAAACAGGAATGGAGGGTGGAGATTCTCGTACGATAGAATCTGATTTCACGGCTGATAGTTGGATGCATGCATCTAAGCTGGTACTGAGCTTTCCGGTATGGAAAGGTACTCTGAAGGTTGGTAATGAGTTTACCGAAAGTTGCCGTGCCAATCTTTATACTATAGATGAACAGGGAACTGACTTGCCAGGCAAGACGGACGATCAGGTGAAGGAAAGTAATCTTGCAGCCTTTGTTTCTTATGGATTGAGACTGAACAAGGTAGAACTGAATGCTGGCCTCAGATACGAACATGTTTCTTCCAATTACTATAATACAGGTGGTGATTATTGGAGCGAGGAGAATAAGGATTATTTCGTACCCGACCAGAGTCGTAAGTACGACCATTTCTTTCCGAATGTGTCCTTAACCTTTCCTATCGGGAATGTGAAAATGAATATGGTCTATAAGGTGACGGTAAGTCGTCCTTCCTATAGTCAGTTAAGTAGTAACGTGCAATATAATAGTCGCTATTATTATCAGGGTGGAAATCCATTGCTCACGTCAACCTTCGAACATGGCATAGGGATTAATCTGGGATATAAATGGTTCCAGTTTTTTGCCAACTGGCGTTATCTTGTAGATCCTTGCTATCAGGTGATAGAACCGTATCATGACAATGAGTTAATCAGTATGTACACCTTTCGTAATTTGAATCATACTCAGGTTTGTTACGTGGGACTGACGGCATCGCCGACGATAGGATGGTGGCATCCTACGTTGGACGCTGGTATGAGAAAGCAGTTCCTGACCATTGGTGGTAAGGCATACAGCAAACCGATATTCATCGGCTCTTTCAATAATGCGTTTTCACTACCATACGGTTGGACGCTTAATCTTGATATGAGTTGGAACACGCAGGGCCATTCTGCGCTTCTGCTTTATATGGCACAAGGAGGAGTGGACGTCTCTTTGCGTAGAAGTTTTCTTCACGATCGCCTGAATGTCATTTTGGCGGGCAATGACCTCTTTGCGACGATGCGCAATTCCACAAGATTGGTATATGGTACCAGCGATATCTATACCAGAAAATATACGGATACCCGAATGTTCATGTGCTCATTCAGCTATAAGTTTAATGTTAGTAGAAGCAAGTATAAGGGTACGGGTGCCGGTAATACAGAAAAGAACAGATTGTAAAATAAAAAAACAGAAAGTATATGAAGCGTTGTTTATGGATGATATTCATGGTGGTTGGCATCTGGATGCTAACTGGCTGTAGTAGTGATGATGATAAGTTGGACAGCCTTCCTTGGAATGACAAGGAACTGTTCAACCAGTCTTTTGTTTTAAATCAGGATGGGTATTGCATCTTAGATGGAAAGGCTCCTGTCTGTGATATAGATAGGAATGTTCTGAATTCTTGGCTTGTAAGTTATGGCTGGCAACCTGTCGGCATCTATCAGGTGAAGGAAAACGGTAAACTTGCGAAAACTGATTATCGTGAAGGTATCAAGGATTATAGTCCGAAGGTCTATGAATTCTTATCTGAGAATCAGTTGATGACTTATTATCGTGATGAAGATACACGTACATTCTGTTTCAAGAAGCAGGATTGGTCGTATGATGATGCGACGGGCATTGTCATCAAAACGAATAAGGCAGGTAAGGTTGATGATTATATGCAAATTCTGGATGTGAAGTTTCATGAAGATGAAGCTTACCTGTATGTGATGGAGAAGATTGGTTCGGTGACAGTAGCTGACAATCAGGAAAAAACTGTTTATGGCTTGGTGGTATATCAGCGTTTATCTTCATTAGAATTGATTGATGTGCAGAATACTTATACTATTGATAAGAGTGATGAAGAAGACAAGCCAAATGAAACTGAAAAAGTACCGGATGATTGCCGTTATTATATTCGGTGTGTATATGCCAATTCTAAGGATGCCCATGGAATGGGTGATGGACATAGTAAATTTCAGTCATTCAGACTATTGAGTTTTGATTTGACCGATTATCAGAACAATAACTCATCAGCTAACCCTTATTATCATTATTATGATTCCATTGTATGGTCTTGTAAGGGAATGCCAGATAGGGAAGTGAGTCTCAGAAATGATTACAATTGGAGTGTTGTGTCAATTAACCTTACCACTTATCTTTTTCAGATCAACCGTAATACTTCTATGACGGAGGAAGATAGAACATTGATTGTTGCTGATGGCTATAAGGGTGGACGTGTGGTTTATTCTTCCGGCATCTATCTCAATATCTATAATACTGGTTTCATGGGTTACGATTTCGGCTCTTCTGATTTGCTGAATCCATCTAATGAAGACTATGATTTGTATTGCATCTTCGACCGGAGCAAGCGGTTCCGGATAGTCTCTCCTCGTTATTCTCCTGATTTTCCGGAAAAGCCATATTCTGAGTTGAAATACATTGTATCAGGGGTGCTGTTGGATTCTGAGGATCCGGAAAGCATGAAGAAGCATGAGGCTGTGCTGTCTGAGCAAAAGAGGATGTTGGTTGAGCTGATGGATATGTATTATGGTCAGTATGGCAAGGGTGTTGTGGTAGATGATTCGAACAGAGAGAAGTACCGCAATCGTTTCAAGGCTTTGCCATCCGATGCAGACCTTGTGATGTATTGGAAGGGCTATACGCCTGCGCAATGGAACTCTGATTATGAGGGATGTTTAGTTGCTTTAATCTTGAAAAAGAATAAGGAAAATCCCTTAAAGAATTACTATTGTATCCATGCAGAGCCGATTAAATAAATTTCTCTCTCAATACAACAATGAATATATGACAATCGGTCAAGCGAAGGCAAAACTATGTTGGTTTGCTCTTTGCTTGACCGATTAAAATTTTATACACATATTTCTAAATCCTGATGGACGACATTTAATATCGGAGCTTGGAGAGCATCCTCAATAGATACAAGAGTGTCTATTGTAAAATTATGTGTTCCTCGCATCCATTTGCTTATTTCCGCTTCCCGTTTTCCGAGTAGAAGGGCTAGGTCTTTCTGCTTCATCCCTTTAGAAACCAGAATGTCATGTATCCTATCTACGATTTGGAAAGACAAATCTACAGACTTGCGAATCTCAGGATCAACATGTTTGCGGCGTTCTTCTAAAATCTTACTTCTTCTTCTGAGCATGTGCTCTAAGCGGTTTTTATCTCTACTTCGTTCTCTCATATACTAAGATTTTATCACGTTCTCTATAATGGCTCGTTTACCCATATTGTAATGATGTTGTTTCTTAACTGCAAAGGTACACTTTTTATTCGAAAGAGCAAGCTTTTTTCTAGTTTTTTATTACCTTTGCATCGGTTTTTCGAAAAAAGTAGAAGATTTCTTCATTTTAGGGGTAATTGATTTCAGGAAAGCTTGTATATAAGAGTAGAAACAAGAAGAAAATGACGTGATGACAGAAGAAAATGAACAGCGGATGGAACGGCTGTTCCACGACCATTACGAGCAGATGTATCGCTTCGCCTTTGCCTTGCTCCATGATAATGAGGAGGCGAGGGATGTGGTGAGCGACGTATTCTCCAGATTGTGGGATAAACAGCTGGTTCCAGACCGGGCTTACCTGATGCGGAGCGTGAAGAATGCCTGCATCAATCTTATAGCCAGAAAGAAGAGAGATGAAAGACTGAAACGGCTTCTTCCTCTCTCGGAAGAGAAATTGACGGAGGAAGAACCTTCTCGTCTGGAAGAGCGATGGCAGGCTGCCGTGGATTGCATCGACCATGACCTGACCGACCAGACAGCTTCCGTCATCCGATTGTGCTATCGGGAAGGAATGTCGTATAAGGATACGGCGGAGGAACTGGGCATCAGCGTCTCGGCAGTGAACAAGCATATCGTAAAAGGTTTGCGAACGCTCAGAGAAAAATTGAAAGGAAAATAATCCGCCAGGTGTTCCGACGGATTTGCAATCCGTCGTTAAAAAAGGTTCGACCTCTTTATTTTGCGGATTTGCAATCCGCTTATACAATAACCCTAAAATGAAGAAAGGAAAAGAAAATGAAACATGAATTATCTGACATAGATCCTCTGAAGATGGATTCTCAGAAATTGGATATGCTCCTCGATCTCCTGGAGCATCCCGAAAAGTATTCCGAAACCCAGAAGGATGAACTTCTGGGCGATGAGGAAGTGAACGAACTCTATCTGCAGCTGATAGAGACCCGACAGTCTCTGGATTTCACCAAGTCGAAGGAAGAAATGAAACTGCCTTCGATTGATGCAGAATGGGAGAAGTTGAAAGATGAGATGAAGCTGAAAGAAGAAATGCAGCAGAAAGAAGAGATGAGTCAGAATGCAGAAACCCAGCAAACCGCCAAGTCGTTTCCTCTCTGGAGCCCGATGAGAAAGGTGGCTGCCGTTGCAGCCGTCCTTGTCGTCTCCGGCATCACCTTTGCAGCCATTCATCTGGTAACCCGTTCTCATCAGCCATCTGATAAGAACAATACCGAACTCGTGGCATCCCATAAGGATTCTATCCAGCAGTTTTCGGTTCCTCAGAAATCCAACATAGAAGAAAAGACAGATTCTGCAAGTCTTGCCCAGCTCCCATTGGTTTACGAAAACGCTGAGCTTCAGAATATCCTGACTCCTATTGCCGGGCATTTCCATCTCCAGGTAACTTATCAGAACGAGTCGGCTCGCCATATCCGTCTCTTCCTGCAACTGGAGAAGAACATGAGTCTGGATGATATCATCGAACTGATGAATCATTTCGAGAAAGTGAATATTCGTCATGAAGGTCAAACTTTAATCGTGGAATAAGATGAAAAGATTAAGATATATCATGCTGCTGGCAGGTCTGATGAGCCTTTCTCTTCAGACCATCTATGCCCAACGCATCACCCGCAGCTTCCGCAACACTTCTATGTCAGAAGCGCTCACCATCCTTGCCAAGAGCACCAAGGATTACCATATCAACTTTATGTATGATGAACTGGAGGATTTCACGGTTACCACGAGTATCGTGAAGCGAACTGCTCCGGATGCCATCCGCCAGATCATGGGCTTCTATCCGATGAAAATGACGATAGATGGCGAAAACATCTTTGTGGAGTGTACGCAGAAGACTCCCACCAAGATGATAGGTCGCATAGTGGATGCGCATCGTCGCCCTGTAGATTTCGCCAATGTTGCCCTACTGAATGTTCGTGACTCTTCATTGATTAATGGTGGTGTGACGAATGAGAACGGCCAGTTCGTGATTCCCTGCGAGGCGAGAAAGGCGATCGTAAGAGTAAGTTGCGTGGGCTATATTACGACAAGCAATACATATAATATAGGTAAGATAGGAACTATCGTGTTGCATGAGAATACGATAAACCTTAAAGGCGTGAAGGTAAAAGCTATGCGCCAGAATATAAAGTTGGGCAAAGAGGGAATGCTTGTGGATATAGAGCACTCAGAGCTAAACAAAATTGGTACTGCAACTGATGTGTTGCGCGAAATGCCTCGCGTTGATGTCAGTTCGGATGGAACGGTGAATGTGTTTGCCAAAGGTTCACCGCTTATTTATATCAACAACCGACAGGTGAACGATCTCAAAGAGCTTCATCAACTGAAGTCGGATAATATTAAGAATGTAGAGATAGTAACCGCTCCTGGTGCCAAATACAATGCGGAGATTAAGTCTGTAATTCGTATCAGAACAATTCGCCGTCAAGGCGAAGGATGGAGTGGCGAGAACTATACTACTACAAAGTTCAACAAGTGGTGGGGTGGTTCGCAATACCTATCGTCAACATATCGCACAGGAAAAGCAGAAGTGTTTGGCGAACTTTGGGGAACAACGACACCAGGCGGTGAGGATAATGTAGTGTCTACCGAAATCAATGGCACGAAGAATATATTTATAGAACAGACTTCACCGATTAAGTATCGCTCAAAGGGAACTGGCGCAAAGGTTGCTTTTGCTTATTCTATAGATGATAGCAATACATTTGGATTGAGCTATGAGAATCAGTATGGTTCGGGCAATGGAGGAACGACCGACTCTTATCAGAAGATAATGGAAGACGGGGTGCAAACAGCATTCGTAAACGAAGCGACCAATATAAGTGATTGCTTTAGTCCAGTGCATAATGCTAACGCCTATTATGTGGGTAAGATTGGTAAATTGGGTGTGGATTTCAACGCCACTTATTTCTGGAAAAAGAACGGCAGGACTATGTCAATCAAAGAAAGCAGCGCAGATATTGAGAGTCGCGACGTTCATACACGTAACAGACAGCATAGTGACATGGCTGCTGCCAAACTCATTTTGTCTTACCCCGTTTGGAAGGGAGCACTAAGTGTAGGCTCCGAATTTATTTCATCCCGTATTCGTGGCGAATATGCCAATGCCGAGCAATATGTAGATGCATCGAATACAAAGATTAACGAACAGAGCATAGCCGGCTTTGCTGAGTATGGTTTGAAGTTTGGAGCATTCTCTGCAAATGCAGGTGTAAGATACGAGTATGTAAAGTCCGATTATTATTATTTCGGGGAATTGCAGACTGAGCCGAGTCGTAGATATTCCGATTGGTTTCCTTCTGCTTCTATGTCATGGAACAGTGGCAAATGGGCATTGCAACTTGCCTATACCTGCAAGACACGGCGCCCAAGCTATAACAGTCTGCGAGATGAGGTGCAGTATGACAACCGCTATACTTATGAGGGGGGAAATCCTTATCTCCGTCCATGTATAACAAATAATGTTGATTTGAATGTGGCGTACGACTGGTTGTCGTTGAATGCTGGCTACAACTATATAGACAAGCCGATGGTGTGGGTAGCCACACTCTATCAAGGCAAAGACATTGTTTTTCTACGCAATGTCAACTTCAATAATAGTCAGGATGTGTATGTTTCGATAGTGGCTTCGCCCCGTTTTGGTTGGTATAATCCTATGGCAGAGATAGACTACACACAGTCGTTCTTGTGTACTGACGGTTTTGATGTCAACAAACTGTCAAACAGACCATGCTTCAACTTCCGTCTAAACAATCGTTTCAACATAACGTCTACACTAAAGGCTTTTCTCAATATGAGATATAAGACGGGTAGGCTTAATGACCTGCAAAAAACAAAGTCATTTGCTCGTGTGGACATGAAATTCACAAAGTCGTTCCTCAACGACGCTCTTGTAATAGGCGTTTATGCCAACGACTTGTTCAAGACCGACACGGAACAATGGACAATGTATGGCAGCCATACTGTAATGGAAAAAGACTGTTATGGCTATGAGCGTTGTGTAGGTATGAGCTTATCTTATAACTTCAATGCCACCAAGAGCAAGTATAAGGGTACAGGTGCTGGTAATGCAGAAAAGAGCCGCTTGTAGTTTTTGTTAGGAAGAAACTCTCTTAATAAACAATGAATATATGACAATCGGTCAAGCGAAAGCAAAACCATATTGGTTTGCTCTTTGCTTGACCGATGTTTTTTATAATTCTTCTATCATCTTATTGATTGTTTCTAACATTCCAGGGAGTTTGTTTTTGACTACATCAAAGACAATAGATTCATCTATGTCAAAATAGTGATGATTAGTTCTTCGTCATGCATAGATTCCATCTCTTTTAATTTGCTTCAAAAGCATCGGATTCATGTTATTGCGAAGTCGGACAATATCTACAGGCTTACCAAAGAGCTCTTGCAGTTCTTCCTTGATGTGAACCATTGTAAATAAGTCTGGCTTTTTCATTTCTACACAAACATCAACATCGCTGTCTTCGGTCTGTTCGTTTCTCGCCACAGATCCAAAGATTCCAATCTTTGTAATGCCATAAGCATCTGCTTTGGTGCTCAGGTATTTGCGAAGTATGGTAATATAATCGTTTGTCGTTTTCATTATCTTTTCATTTTTGCCACAAATATACGATTTTATTTTTTATGCTCCAAGTTTTTGCAGGGGTTTCTTGCAATAATAGTTCAAATAACTCGTTTTTAGGGTGTTTTTTATTACCTTTGCATCGGTTTTTCCAAAAAAAGTAGAAGATTTCTTCATTTTAGGGGTAATTGATTTCAGAAAAGCTTGTATATAAGAGTAGAAACAAGAAGAAAATGACGTGATGACAGAAGAAAATGAACAGCGGATGGAACGGCTGTTCCACGACCATTACGAGCAGATGTATCGCTTCGCCTTTGCCTTGCTCTATGATAATGAGGAGGCGAGGGATGTGGTGAGCGATGTGTTCTCCAGATTGTGGGATAAACAGCTGGTTCCAGACCGGGCTTACCTGATGCGGAGCGTGAAGAATGCCTGCATCAATCTCATAGCCAGAAAGAAGAGAGATGAAAGACTGAAACGGTTTCTTCCTCTCTCGGAAGAGAAATTGACGGAGGAAGAACCTTCTCGCCTGGAAGAGCGATGGCAGGCTGCCGTAGATTGCATCGACCATGACCTGACCGACCAGACTGCTTCCGTCATCCGATTGTGCTATCGGGAAGGAATGTCGTATAAGGATACGGCGGAGGAGCTGGGCATCAGCGTCTCGGCAGTGAACAAGCATATCGTAAAAGGTTTGCGAACGCTCAGAGAAAAGTTGAAAGGAAAATAGCATAACCATGATTCTATTGTCTGAAGACGTCCTTACAATGGAACCCTAAAATGAAGAAAGGAAAAGAAAATGAAACATGAATTATCTGATATAGATCCTCAGAAGATGGATTCTCAGAAATGGGATATGCTCCTCGATCTCCTGGAGCATCCCGAAAAGTACTCCGAAACCCAGAAGGATGAACTTCTGGGCGATGAGGAAGTGAATGAACTCTATCAGCAGTTGGTAGAGACCCGACAGTCTCTGGATTTCGCCAAGTCGAAGGAAGAAATGAAGATGCCTTCTATTGATGCAGAATGGGAGAAGCTGAAAGATGAGATGAAGCTGAAAGAAGAAATGCAGCAGAAAGAAGAGATGAGTCAGAATGCAGAAACCCAGCAAACCGCCAAGCAGCTTCCTCTCTGGAGCCCGATGAGAAAGGTGGCTGCCGTTGCAGCCGTCCTTGTCGTCTCCGGCATCACCTTTGCTGCTATTCATCTGATAACCCGTTCTCATCAGGCATCAGATAACAGCAATACCGAACTCGTGGCATCCCATAAGAATTCTATCCAGCAGGTTTCGGCTCCTCAGAAATCCAACATAGAAGAAAAGGCAGATTCTGCAAGTCTTGCCCAGCTCCCATTGGTTTATGAAAACGCTGAGCTTCAGAATATCCTGACTCCTATTGCCGAGCATTTCCATCTCCAGGTAACTTATCAGAACGAGTCGGCTCGCCACATCCGTCTCTTCCTGCAACTGGAGAAGAACATGAGTCTGGATGATATCATCGAACTGTTGAATCATTTCGAGAAAGTGAATATTCGTCATGAAGGTCAAACTTTAATCGTGGAATAAGATGAAAAGATTTAGATATATCATGCTGCTGGCAGGTCTGATGAGCCTTTCTCTTCAGACCATCTATGCCCAACGCATCACCCGCAGCTTCCGCAACACTTCTATGTCAGAAGCACTCACCATCCTTGCCAAGAGCACCAAGGATTACCATATCAACTTTATGTATGATGAACTGGAAGATTTCACGGTAACCACAAGTATCGTGAAGCGAACCGCTCCGGATGCCATCCGCCAGATTATGGGCTTCTATCCGATGAAGATGACGATAGATGGCGAAAACATTTTTGTGGAGTGTACGCAGAAGACTCCCACCAAGATGATAGGTCGCATTGTAGATGCGCATCATCGCCCTGTAGATTTCGCCAATGTAGCCTTGCTGAATGTTCGTGATTCTTCATTGATAAATGGCGGTGTGACGAATGAGAATGGCCAGTTTGTGATTCCCTGCGGAGCCAGAAAGGTGATAGTAAGAGTAAGTTGCGTGGGCTATCATACCGCTGTTGATACTTATAATACAGGTAAGATTGGTTCAATTACTCTGAAGGAGGCAACGATGAACCTGCAGAAGGTGATTGTGAAGGCGGTTCGCCCTAAGACAAAACTGACTCGCGAGGGATTCCAGACCCAGGTGCAGGGTACAATACTGAGTGATGCAGGTATGGTTGCCGACTTGTTGAAGCAGGTTCCAAGAGTGCGTGTGGATAAGGATGGAAACTGTTCGGTGTTCGGAAAAGGCACACCGGAGATTTATGTCAATGGCAGAAAGCTGACCGACAAAAATGAATTGCAAACCATATCTTCCAAGGATGTGAAGAACGTGACGGTTATCACGACTCCCGGTGCTCAGTATGATGCCCAGGTCAATTCTGTGATTCGTATTACTACGGTCAAGAAGCAAGGTTATGGATGGAGTGGTAATTTCCAGGCAAAATATGGTTTTGCCATGAAGAATGCCTGGCAAGAGCAGGCTAATCTCAATTACCGTGTGGGTGGACTGGATGTATTCGGTGGATTGATGTGGTCAGATTCGTATTTCTATGATAAGTTGGGATTGGATGAATATATCAATGGAAATCAGCATCAGATATATCAAAAATCAGTAGGGCGCATAGATGCTAGAAATTATGGACCTGATGCCAATCTGGGTTTCAATTATGAATTCAACGAAAATCATACCATCGGTCTGAAATATAAGTTTGGTTCTGGCTATACCAAGTATTTTACTGATCAGAATAACTATTCCATCTTTCAGGATGGAGTTCACCAGGGAGATGTGAATTATCTCAACGATGAGTCAGATTCCAAGCAGACTCCTATTCATCAGGCTGACTTTTATTATGATGGTAAGATAGGCAAGTGGAGTATAGACCTGAATGCATCAGCGTTGTGGAGGACGAAAGACCAGATACAGAAAGCCACAGAAACCAGTACTGAGTTGGGCGACCAGATAGTATGTTCAGATAGTCATACCAAAGGAAAGTTGCTTGCCGGTAAATTGGTTGTCTCTTATCCTTTGACCGACCAGTTGAACATAGACTTTGGTTCGGAATACACAAATTCTGATAGTCATACCAACAACCAGAACGAGGGTGGTGTGGCTGCATCCAATGATTCCAAAATCAAGGAACAGAACATAGCCGCTTTTGCTGAGGCAGCATGGTCGTTGGGAGATTATTCTCTGAATGCCGGTGTGAGATATGAGCATGTGAAATCAGACTATTATGCCGAGGGAGTGCTCAACCCGGATATGAGCAGAAAGTATGATAATGTATTTCCTAATGTATCCTTGGGATATGACAAGGGCAAGTGGCATTCTTCGTTGAGTTTCACGGCAAAGACCTATCGACCAAGTTACTTCCGTCTTTCCGGTTATACCCGATATACGAGTCGTCATTCCTATGAAAGCGGTAATCCGAACTTGCGACCAACGGATGCCTATCATCTGGAATGGGATGCGCAATATTCCTGGCTGAGTTTCTCTGCAGAATATATTTACAACAAGAATGCTTCGGTATATATGATGAAGCCATTCCAGGGCAATAAGGATATAGCCCTGTCATATTACGAGAATGTAGATAAAATTCAGAACCTGAAGTTCTATCTTGAGGCTACTCCGGTGATAGGCTTATGGCATCTTGACTATACGGTAGGTCTGGTCAATCAGTTCTTTGATGCCAGCAAATACGTCAGCGACTATAATGCCAACCGTCCTTCTCTCTATCTGGATTTGGAGAATACCTGGGTATTGCCACATCATTGGAAGGCTCGATTGGAATACGCTTACCAGTCGCGTAATTATAGCGAATTGGGTGTCAACTATGCATGGAATTCCCTGGATGCGTCTATTTCCAAGTCATTCCTGAACAACCGACTGGTTGTGAGACTGGAAGCTGAGGATTTGCTTCATGGACAGAACGAGAGTTGGAAATATCATAATTCGTATGCGCACTTCACCAGAACCGGTATAGATAATACCCGCATGTTCTTGGTCAATGTAACTTATAACTTCAATGCCACCAAGAGTAAGTATAAGGGTACAGGTGCTGGTAATGCAGAAAAGAGCAGATTATAGCTATTTTTTAAAACACGGACAAATTGAATTTGTCCGTGTTATTTTTTCTATGCTTCAGGCTAGGAAGGATGAAGAACTGGATGGAATTGGTAATTTGATGCAGTTATACAAATTTAACGGAAGAGATGTAATGGTTTTGGATAATAATGTGTACTTTTGTGGCTGATAATGATGAAATAAAAACATATTGTAAGAATGAAGACGGTTTTTTGCTCTTTGGGACTGCTGATGGCTGCTGTGCCCGTGTTCGCTCAGAACACAGGGAAGGACTCTATTGTCTCTACTAAAGCTTTGGATGATGTGGTGGTATCAGCCTCCAATATCAGTCGTGTGGGTGATCATCTCGTCATCTATCCCAACAGCCAGCAACGAAAACATGCGGTTAATGGATTCGGGGTGTTGGAAAACCTGAATATCCCAGGACTCATCATCGATGCAAAATCGAATCAGGTGGATGTGATGGGACTGCAAGCCACCTTGTATCTGAATGGGCAGGAATGCGACATCCGGGAAATACAGATGCTCCGTCCTCGTGACATCGAGAAGATAGAATATCATGATGCTCCATCGGGAAAATACGCCAAGGATAAGCTTGTCGTCAACTTCATCACCAAACAATACCGATATGGAGGATATGTGCAGGCTGACGGACTGCAGACGATAGGATATGACCATGGCGACTATAACGTTGCCACCAATTATGTAAAAGGTAACAATTCCTATACTGTGTTTGCTGGTGCAAACTATAGTCATGTGGATGGTACTGAGACCTGGAACAATGAGAACTATCAGTTTCCGCAATCCCTATTTGATAGGGAGAGCTATAGTAAGAATTCTTACCGGAATCATCAGGAATATATGCAGTTCCGCTATCAGAACCAGAAGGGAAAGAGATATTGGGTGGGCAAGTTTACGCTCGTCAACCTCTCTACTCCAAGAAATGCATCTTCTGGTTTTGCGAAGGAAAGCTCAGAGACGGACATCTTCTCAAATATCCGGAAGAAGAGTCTGTCTCCTAAGATTGATCTGAACGCCAACTTACCATTAAGCAAGAATCAGACGCTTATCTTGGGAGTACATGGCAAGTATTCTGCCAACTCCTATCATCGTCTTTATCAGGAACAGCCTTTCGAGGCAATGACCGATGAAGACGAGAAAGCGCTGTCGTTCCAGCTGTCTGCCATCTATAATTATTTCTCTCAAAAGCATTCCTTATCCGTGGAACTGTTTCATTACCACGATGTCTGGAATGCCGATTATTCCGGCAATTGCGAACTTTGGCAGCATCTGTGGAAAGGGGAGTCGTTGGCTTTCTTCTCTTATAATTTTCAGGCTAGCAGGCGCTTGAGCCTGAAAACCCGCATCGGATTGGATTGGCTTCAATATCATCTGCATGGAGACAACAGTTTTAGCCAGCTGTCTCCTCGCATCAATACGAATGTGCAATACCAGCTGAATAAGGGAATGCTCTTGTGGTCATTCAACTTTGTGAACTCCAATCATGGTATGGATGTCATCAACCGGGCTATGATTCAGGTCAATTCCCACATGATGGAAAAGGGAATGCCCGAACTGAAGAAATCGCATGACATCAACACCTATTTATATTATATGGGGCGTTTCAACAGGTTGAGTGTTTCTGCCATCGGACAATTCCGTTACAATCATCATCCTGTAACTGATGATTATTACCTGGATGAGGCAAACGGGAAAATAGTGAAGACTTACTCGAATGGTGGAAATGCTCAATATTATTCTGCTATCCTCGCCTTGCAGTACAAACTGTGTAAGTTTGCCAATCTGTCGGGAGATATCAGATATAACCATGCGGAGGTGAAGACTACCTGGTCGAAGCATAACAACAATTTGACGGGTAATCTTGGGTTGAATATGTTCATGGGTGATTTTGCCTTGAAGCCTTATCTGCATTTTGGCAAGAAGTCTTTGGATGAAGCAGCTTTGGTGATAAGCAAGACTCCTATCGACTATGGAATGTCGTGTTCTTACAGCAGGGGCAACCTCTATGTAGAACTTCAGGCAGTATCGCCTTTCAAAAAGCAGGAGAAGCGATATTGGCTGGATTTGCCTATCTACAGCTACAGTAAGAGCATCAAAGACCAGACGGCTTCGCAATATGCCAGCATCAAGGTTGCTTACTCCTTCGACTTTGGCAGGAAGACCCAAAAAGTAAAGAAGGATGTTAATAAGAACATAAACAGCTCTTTGTTAAGAGTGGAATAGAGTTTTATAAAACAAAAGATATAGGAACGGATGAAAATGTTAGATTTTAAGGTAAAAAGATTTGTTGGTATTATATTTCATTTGATTTTAGCTCAAATCTGTTTAGCTCAGACTGGTATCGCTAACCAAAATTTTGGAAAGGATACTTTGCAATTAAGGGAGGTTGTTGTTAGAGCAACCCGCCCTTTGGCAAAGTTGAACAGCGAAGGCTTTGTGACAGAGGTCAAAGGTACCGTTTTGGAAAAACTTGGTTTTGCAAAAGATGTTATGGGTATGTTGCCTGGTGTACTGAATAATAATGGTTCCATTGAAGTTTTTGGCAAGGGAAAACCAGTCTTCTATATCAATGGACATATTGTCCGCAATAATATAGAAGTTGAGCAATTGAAGGCTAACCAAATAGATAAGATAACAGTTATAACGAATCCAAGTTCACGTTATGCATCAACCGTAGGTTCCATCATAAAGATAACAACCATTAAAAAGGTTGGGGATGGTTTCTCCTTTGATAACATCGCTACTATTGGTTATCGTAATTATCTGTATGGCAAAGACAATTTGGACTTGAACTATAGAATTGACAATTTGGATGTTTTTGGAACGTTGGGATTTGAGAAAGGCAAGGATACGAACTCTAGCAAAAATGTTCAGAATTCATGGCTCTCGTCACATCATCAGCAGAATACGACTATGAAATCGACACAGCACTCAAAGTTGATTGATGGTAAATGGGGATTTGATTTTTCCTCGTCTCCAAAACTCTCATTTGGCGCATTTTACCAAGTGTCTTATGCTCCAATAAAGACCAATTCGAGCATTATGTCATCATTATATTCTGATGATGTAATTGAAAGTGAAACTTCTGCATACAAGGATATCAAATTAAGAGATTTGGAACATTTGTTAGATGGATATTGCTATGGGGTTTGGGGAAAATGGAATTTGGAAATGACTTTTGATTTAATGTGGAAAAAAACACGTGAAAATCAAAATGTTATAGAGCAAACTGGCATCAATCAGGATTTCGGAATAAAAGATGTTGGGCATGCTAGGTTAATGGCAACGGAATTATATGCGTCACACCCATTTCTTAAAGGAAATTTTAGCTTTGGAGTAGATTTCACCAATAGTAGCCGTGAGGAAAATTCAGAAAGTGAAAATAGCATTATGGCAGGCGAGAACAATAAAATACAGGAGCTTAATATGGCATATTACGTTGAGACTATGCAGCATCTAGGCAATGTAACATTCCGTATCGGTGGCAGGTATGAGCATGTGAACAGTGAATATTTTATAGGTGGCAGAAAAAATCACGAACAGTCACATGTTTATGATAAGTTTTTCCCGACTGCTTCATTGTCTCTGCCCATTGGAAAAACTATGGTGCAGCTGAGCTATTCTAAGCAATGCTATCGTCCATTGTACTCTCAGTTGAGCAACACGGTTCACTATGTTAACAAATATCTCTATCAAAGTGGAAATCCGTATTTGCAACCATCCTATAGCGACAACATCACTTTGAATTTGAGGTATCGCTGGCTGGCATTAACTGCTAATTATAAAAAGGTGCAAAACCAAATAATAACATCATATACATATTATGATGATGCGAAGACTATAGCTTTGCTCAAAAAGGAAAATTCTAGAAACAGTCTGTCTAACTTACAGATAATGGCTTCTTTTATGCCCGGATTCCTTTGGAAATGCTATTATCCCGTATTGGCATGTGGTGTTGTCTCGCAATTTTACAAGATTGATTACAGAGGAAATATAAAGCACGTGGACAATCCTTTGGTTGTAGTTAAGTTCAATAATATTTTCAAATTCCATAACAACTATATGGCGACAGTAAATTACAGTTGGCGTAGTGCGGGAAATAGTGAGAATATTAAGATGGGGAGTGTTGGACAGATAAATCTTTCTTTGGCTAAGGACTTATCTAAAAAATGGAATGTCAAGTTGTCTGCAAATGACATCTTTAATACTGCCCGCAAAAATACTTTTACCATTTTCAGCGGAATGAATGATGTCTATATTGAAAAGGCTGCGTCTGTAAGGGCAGTGGAATGTATCGTAAGATATAAGTTTAATACAGTTAAAACAAAATATAAAGGTAAAGGGGCAGGGAAAAAGGAAATGGATAGATTGTAACTGTTTAAACTCTATCCATTCTGGGATATGCTTATCGATTGTTTGTCGTAGTTCATATACCCTTATAAATGCAGCTTTATGCTTCAATTTAACAGGGTTTTTCCCTCTGTTTCTTTGCTATTTCCATCTTTTTCCTTAATTTTGCAGCGGAAACTCAATAATAGATATTTGTAATGGAAATAAGAATGAAGATGAAACAGGAAAAGATGAGAAAGATAGGCATCGCTTCGGCTCTGGGCTTGGTGGTGCTCGTGGTGCTGGGACTGTATGGCGCCAGCAACTATATGCTCAATTATTCGCTCAACTATCCGAAGGAGGAGAGAATGACGGCTGAGCATTGGAAGAACAGAATGAAGAACGAGTGCCCCTGGATGATTGGCTGGATGGACTCAGTGTATCAGCACCATTGCGTGAAGGATACCTTTGTCACGATGCCATCGGGCTACAAGGCCCATGCCATCTATCTCTATGCACCGAAAACTACGGAAAAGACTGCCGTGGTGGTGCATGGCTATCAGGTGCGCTCCGAGGGAATGCTGCACATCGCCTATCTCTATAATCACGATATGGGGTATAATGTACTCTTGCCCGATCTGTATGGACACGGAGAGAGCGAGGGCGACCATATCCAGATGGGATGGAAGGATAGATGGGATGTGATCAGATGGTCGGAAATCGCCAATGAGATATTTAAAGTGAAAAGTGAAGAACAAAGAGTGAAGAATACCCGTCAGGTGATTCACGGCATTTCGATGGGTGCGGCAACCACGATGGCAGTATCGGGAGAGAAGACTCCCGATTACGTGAAGTGCTTTGTGGAGGACTGCGGCTATACCAGCGTGTGGGATGAGTTTTCCGCTCAGCTCAAAGACCAGTTTGGCTTGCCTGCCTTCCCGCTGATGAATACTACTTCTGCTCTTTGCCAGTATCGCTACGGCTGGTCTTTTGCCGAGGCGCAGCAGATAGAGCAGGTTCGCAAGAGCACCAAACCGATGCTCTTTATCCATGGCGATAAGGATGCCTTCGTGCCCTACGCCATGCTTCATCCACTTTATGAGGCAAAGACGAAGGGCCGTAAAGCCATCTTCATCGCTAAAGGATCCGTTCATGCCATGGCATATCGCGACCATCACGAGGAATACACCCGCATCGTAAAAGATTTTGTTTCTAAAGAAGAATAGGCTATTCTCCGATATGTTGTCCCACCACATGCCCTGTGGTCCAGGCGGCCTGCAGATTGAAGCCGCCGGTGATGGCATCGATGTCGAGCACTTCGCCGGCAAAGAAGAGGTGAGGGCACACCTTGCTCTCCAGGGTATGCAGGTCGATGTTGCTGAGGCTGATGCCGCCGCAGGTAACAAACTCCTCCTTGAAGGCTCCCTTGCCGTTCACCTGATAGAGGTCGTTGGTGAGGGTTTCTATCAGCAGGTTGCAACCCTTCTTTCCCATTTCGCTCCATTTCTTTTCGGGTGCATATCCCATCTTCTGAATCAGGAAGAGCCAGAGGCGGGATGGGAGATTGTAAGGGCGGATGCTAGCCAACTGCTTCTGCGGGTTGGCGATGATGATGCCCTGGATGTTCTCTTCCACCAGCGAGCGGTTGCTCTCGTGTACCCAGTTTACGGAAATCTTAATCTGATAGTTGTTCTCGTGCAGATAGCGGGCTGCATGGGATGAGAGCTTCAGCACGGCAGGACCGCTCATGCCCCAATGGGTGATGAGGAGCGGACCCTCTGCCTTCAGCTTAGTGCCCGGAATGCAGGTATATACCGGCTCTACCACCGTGCCCATCAGATTCTTGAAAGCCTTGTCGGCAATGTTGAAGGTAAAGAGCGATGGGATAGGCAGCTCTATCGCATGTCCCAGGTCTGAGAGATGCTTGAAGCTCTCTATTTTCGGATGACCGCCCGTGGTGATGGCTACCCGGTGGAAGGCAATCTGCCTGATTTCGGAAACGGGATGAGAGGCAGAAGATGCACCCGATAGATTTCCCTTTTCTTTTGAAACCTTGAAATCCAGGAGCAGGCGCTCATCCTCCAGTTCGGTGATGGCGGTGAGCTGGTGGTTGCATTGTATCTTCACCCCCAGTCGCTTGGCGGTATTCACCAGACAGTCGATGATGCTGTGCGAATCCTGCGATTGCGGAAACACGCATTGGTCTCCCTGTGTAACCAGTGGCACGCCGTTCTCCTCAAACCAATCGAAGGCATGCTGGTAGTCGAATCTCTTGAAGAGTCGCTTCATCAGTTTATGTCCGCGGGGGTACGCCTGTTTCAGGTCTGAAATCTCCTCAAAGGAATTGGTAAGATTGCATCTTCCTCCTCCCGTGATTTCCACCTTGGCGAGAACCTTCGAATTCTTTTCGAAAATCGTGATGTCGGCGTGAGGGAAGTTGCGCTTGGCCTCTATCGCCGCAAAGAATCCTGCGGCACCCCCACCAATAATTGCAATATGTAGTGATTGTGGCATATCGTATTTTTGGTTGATTAGTGTGCAAAGGTACTGCTTTTCTTTGATAAAAGAAGAAAAGTTCCCCTTTTTCTTTTGCAGATACGATAGATTTTTGTAACTTTGCGCAAAAATCATAGTATATAAAGTATCAAATAGATTTATGGCAAAAAGAGAATATGTTGAGGCCAACAAGCGTTGGCTGGAGGAAAAGGCAAAGGAGGAGGGCGTTATGGCGCTGCCTCGTGGTATATATTATAAGGTGTTGAAGCAGGGCGACCCGAAGGGAGCACAGCCTAGCCGACGCAGCATCGTGACGGCTCATTACACCGGTTGGACCATCAACGGCAAGAAGTTTGATTCCAGCCGTGGCGGTACGCCGTTCGCCATGCGATTGAGCGACCTGATTGATGGCTGGATTGTTGCCATGCAGCAGATGCACGTGGGCGACCAGTGGGAACTTTACATCCCAGCCGAGATGGGCTACGGCAAGTTCTCGCAGCCGGGCATCCCAGGCGGTTCTACCCTGATATTCGAAGTAGAACTGCTGGGAGTGGGATAACCCGGATACTTGAAATTATAAAGATCATTAAGATAAGAGAGTCTTGTCCGGCTATAGTCGGTTCAATTCATCTTCCGCACTGTTCATGCCGTTGTATCTTCCCTTGCGCTTGTTGAATTTCCAGGTTACGGTCAACTTGTAGCTCCATAGCTTGTAATCCTCAGTCTGGGAGAAGTCAACGGCATGCTCGTGGGTTCGCTCCTTGAAGAGCTGCTGATGGAAGAGGTCGTTGGCACTGAAGGCAACCTGTAATCTGCCGTCCATCCACGATTTGTTGGCACCAAGACTCCAGTTTTGAGTGGGGCTGAACTTCGTTTTGCCCACTTGTCCTCCGTTGTCAAAACTGTAGGAGAGCGACAGCTGATAGTCGTTTGGTAGCGTGAAGTAATTGTCAAATGATGCATTCCAAGTTGCTCCGTTGTAACTGATTAGCTCTCCATGATCATTTACGGAGAAGCGCTGGTAAGTGATGCTTGCATTGACATTCGGACGCCAGCAGCCGAAGACGTGACCCCAGTTGAGATAGGCCATGTATTTCTGCATCTTGTTGAAGTTCATGAATGTACTCACGTATCTTACGGGCTTGTCCTCCGGCACTTCATGCACGTACATGATGGAGTGGTCGATACGGGTATATCTCAGCATTCCCATGAAATCTTTCCACTGCACGGAGTAGGTCAGACGATAGGTGTTGACAGGCTGCAGCTTCGGATTACTGATCTGATATTGAAAGCGCGAGATATAGTAGATGTTCCCACTGAGCTGACTGAAAGAAGGTCGGGCGGTGGTAGTTCGGAAGCTGAGCGAGTGATGCCACGATGGTTCGTTGAGAGTGATACCGAACGATGGAAACCACTGGTCGTAATGGCACTCCATATTGTCGGGAGATTTCTCCGACAGATTGGTGTATCGGGATGTGAGATGCTCGTATCGGATGCCTGCCCACCAGCTCCATCTGCCAGCTTCACCCTGATATTGCAGGTAAGCAGCCGTCTTGGTATCATGGTTTTTGTATTCCGTAGTTCCAAGCATATCGGCAGAACTTTCGGTTCTACCCTTGCCATCCATCAGGCTCCATTCGCCACCGAAGTTGATGGAATGTTTGTCAGAGATGAGTTGCTTGACTTCGAATCTTCCACTATAGATATCGTAGTTGGAATTGGAACGGTTGAGGGTTTCCTGCATCTCGCTACCTTCTTTCTCCGTGATAGGCTGGCTGTCAGAATTCTTGTTCCTGGCATAGTCCAGATAAATCTGTGATGAGAGATGTTTCGACCATTTAGCCAGATGGAAGAGGTTGAAGTGGTGGCTGCGCTGGTGTCCCCATTGCTGGCTCTCCGAATCAAAATACTTCATCTTGCCCTCCGCTTCAGAAAACTTCATCTCGCAGTTTGTGTCTTCTGTTGGGTTAGGATAGCGATAGTACTGCTGCTGTTTCTCGCTTCTACCGCCATTCAGCCAAAGCCCTTCCCATTGTATTCCCACTTCGTGCTGCTTGCTGATTAACCAGTCGAAGTTGAGTTCCGTAGCGTTGTAATTTGCCTTGTTCTTGCCATGGCGATCGGTTCCGAAGAGATATTCGCCATCTTTGGCTCTTACGAGTGCTTCCTGTGGCTGATGCACATTGTATCGGTTGTCTGTATAACCGTAAAATCCTGTGAGCGAAATCTTCTTCGTTACCCAACCCAGGGTCAATTCCTCGTGGTTGGTGTTCACCTCGCTCAACTTATCATACACCTGCATCTTGCCGAATATACCCTCGTCTGTTCTTCTCGTCAGGATTCTCAGTACGGCTCCCGTCGTTGCATCATATTTTGCACCAGGAGTGGTAATGAGTTCTATTTCATCTATCAGCTTCACATCGAGATGAGCGAGTTCGGCTGAAGTAGCCTTCTTGTCGTTGAGATAGATGATGGGTGCTCCCAGTCCGTTTACTTCCAGAGTTCCATCGGAGGTTTGTTTCATGCCGGGGATGTGCTTCAATACATCTTCCAGCGTTGGCTCCTTTGCCAAGGGAGTGTTGCGGATACGGGTAACCAAGGCATCGTTTCTCATCTTGTACATCGGGCGATGACCTGTTACGGTTACGGCTTGAATCTCGGCTTCCTTGTCTGCTTTGATCTCAGCTTCTTGGTTAGCTTTGATCGAATCTTTTTCAGTCTGTACCGAGTCCGCGGAAACTCCGGATGTCGGGAATTTCCCGTTTTGTGCTGTTGCACAGGTGGCGGTGGCTAGCATCGCACATATAACTGTTTCTTTCTTCATATTCTTCCTTGTTTTTTGTTTTCGTTTGCAAAGGAACTGCTTTTCGGGCTCAAAATCGCAAATAATCATTACTGAAACATTACGCTGGCAAAATAATCGGACTTCACCTTATTATATATAGTGAAATCTTCGTACCTTTGCATCGAAAAAAGAAAAAATGATATGAATAGAAGAATCAAACAAGTCTGGCTGCTCGCCATCCTTTCCTCTTTCCTGCTGATAGGCTTGCAGACCTATTGGCTCTATAATAGCGTAACCTATTCGATGGGAGAGATGGGGAAGAAAAATGCCGAAAAGGCGGAACAGGCAATAGTCACTTATCAGACAAATATCGGAGCGGCGGTAAAAGAAAAATCACATATCGGTTATGTCGTCTCGGCATATTTTTCAGACTTCAAGGGTCCCTGTACTACGGTTTGCTCTCCGCTGGATACGGATACAATCATTGGTGGAGTGGTGTATCGCAAGCCGGGATTCGGTAACGTGATGGAGAAGAGAGATACTTTCGATTTGCGTGAGACGGATTCCAACAATTCTTTTGATTGTCTGAATACTTACATCACTTACCAGCTTACCCGTTTTGACAAGGCGCATTTTGATCGTTTCATCAGTAGGAAACTGGGCAATGATTTCATCGGGGCAGAGATGAAGACGGGAAAGCATCGTCTATGGCAGACAAGAATCGTAGAGCCTCCTACCTTGTTTCATCACGAAATGCTGGTGCAAGTGCCTTTCAATCCTATCCAGTATCAGTCGATGCAGATGAGGATGCAGGTGCCGATGCTGCCCATCCTGAAGGGAATGATGTGGCAGATGATAGGAAGTCTGCTGGTTACCATCATGCTTCTCCTGAGCATAGCTTATCTCATCAAGGTGATGCTCCTGCAGAAGAAGGTGGATAAGATGCGAAGCGACTTCGTGCATACGATGATTCACGAGTTGAAGCGCCCCGTGCAGACGCTGAAGATGTGTGTATCTGTATTCTCTGCTCAAAAGACAGATGAGAAGGATGAGAATGCCCTTATCATGGAGACCGTAAGAGAGGAGAGCGATAACCTGACCGCCTATCTCGCCAAACTCCGTGAAGTAATCAGGGCAGAGGAACATATCCCGCTGCAGATAACTTCTTTCGATATCCATGCCGCTTTGCTGAATCTGGTGGCAGTTTATCGAAAGAATAAGCAGAAGGAGGTGAATGCTTCGCTCGATTACCAGCGCACTTCCGATAGGATGATGGGAGATAGAGACCAGCTTCTGAATGTGGTCAGCAATCTGATGGAGAACTCGGTGAAGTATTCCGGCGATATTGTCAATATCCATGTTGCCTGCCGAGATACCGAGAAGGAGGAAGTCATGATTTCTGTATCTGATAATGGTATCGGAATTTCGCCCGACGAGCAGCAGAGAGTCTGGACGAAGTTCTATCGCAGCAATGCTTACCCGGATATGATGCAGCCGGGCATCGGCTTGGGTTTGAGTTTTGTGGATATGATTGTGAAGGCCCATGGGGGCAGAAAAATGATGCAGAGCGAAGTGGGCAAGGGAACCAGAATTTCAATCGTCATCCCGCAACACTCCTGATGCATCCGGTTTAACGCTATAAACAACAGAAAAAATGATCAAGATATTATTTGCAGACGATGACTTGAAGTATTCTATGTTGCTGAAGAGTTTCCTGCAGCAGCATGGCTACGATGTGACTTATGCCGGCAATGGCATGAAGGCATGGGAGCTGTTCCCGGAGGTGAAGCCCGACCTAGTATTGCTCGACATCAATATGCCGGAGATGGATGGCTATGAGGTGGCTGAGCGCATCAGAGCCATCGACCCGAAGGTGCTTATCTTCTTCCTCACCGACCGTACGGAGAAGAACGATCGACTGAAAGGTTTCTCCTTGAAGGCAAACGATTATCTTGCCAAGCCCTTCTATCCGGAAGAGTTGCTGGCAAGAATAGAGGAGCGGTTCTCCATGAATGAGAGTGAGACGATAGAAGAGGAGGTGTATCATTTCGGAGAAACCACCTTCTGCTATAACAACAATGAGCTTCGTACCCGTTCCTCTCGTGTGCTCATTACCAGCCGACAAGCCGACATCCTCCGTCTGCTGGCGAAGAATATCGGCAATGTAGTAAGCAAGGAGATGATACAGGAGGCGGTGTGGGGTACCGTAAGCTATGCCAACTCCCTGGCTGTGAATGTGCAGATGACGTATCTTCGCCATGCTCTTCAGCATGATGCGACCGTTAAGATTGAGTCGCTGAAGAAAAAGGGATACGTTTTGTCTGTTATTTCTCCAGAGTAACGATGATGTAGCTTCTGCCATCCTCTTTCAGACCTCTTTCCTGAATGGCTTTGGTGCCCTCTTTCAAGACCTCGATGGCTTTGATCTTGCTGGGAGAAATCTTGTAGAATTCCTCTTTAGTCAGCTCCTGCTCTCTGCCCTTGATCAGATAGTGAGGGGCTGGCTTGGGGGTAGGAGGTGTGGTAGTGGTGATGATATGAATCTCTATCACATCTCTTTTGGGTGCCGGCAGGACGTTGGTGTTTACCTGGTAATTCTTGATGGTTTTACCGATGAGTTCCTTGCCGGTGAAGTTTGGAATGCGCTCGCCGTCGATGCTGTAGATACGCAGGGTATCTGCCTTCGATGCCATACTGCTGGTTATGCCCAGCAGGGCAAATGCAATGGTGAAAATATACTTTTTCATAAGCGTGAAATGTTTATAATTCAGCGTGAAATGTTTTATCATTCGTTTAACTGTGCCAATGGAAGTAGCTGATAACTACCATCTTGTGTTTCTGCGATATTGATGGTGTAATGCTGCATGTTGCCGTCGTTGTCCAGGGTTGAGATAACGATGTTATCGCCTTGGCGGTTGATGGTCAGCTGCTCGGCAGAAGGCAGGGCGGCAGAGGCTACTTCATAAATCTGATTGAAATCTTCATGAATGCTTCTTTCTGTTTCAGATGAAGTCTTCCCGGCATTGCCGGAAGAGGTTTCTTCTGTATTTTCTGCAGTCTTCCCTGCATGTTTCTCGCTTCTTTCTGCGATATTCTTTCTTTTGGCAAGAGCCCTCTTGCTTGTCTTCATTTCCTGTGGAGTCACGATATCCTGGGTTGCAGCCAGGAAGAGGGAGTCGGCACGTTCCATCTTTTCGTATGCGTCCAGGTTCTCGTTTTCATCTTCAGAAGATGGCTGCGAGCGAACCACCTGCTCTGTAGGAACCAGGTTGGCAAGGCCAGGTTGTTGTTCAGAAGAGGATGAGAAATAATCCTTGATAGGGAAGAGCAGGAAGATGAGGCCTGCCAGCATCGCCGTAGCGAGAAGTATCGCAGAGAGGCGTACCCATCTTGTTTCGTGGTTCTTTGAAGCTGCAAGGGACATCTCTTTCATTTGCGGCTGTCCATCAGCTTCTTCCACCTGATGAATATTCGGAGTATAGTTCTCCATTCCCAGCATCAGGTTTCTGATGTCGAGATCCTCATCCGTTAAATCCTTATCTTCGCAATGGCGATAGAAATCAGCCAATGCCTGTTCTTCCTCCACGCTGGTATCAGCATCGAGGTAGCGTTTTATCAGCTCGTGGCGATAGGTTATATCTTCTAGTTTCTTCATTTCTTTCATTTTTAGAGTTTATGACTTCATCATTTTCAACAATGATCTTCTTGCTGCAGAAATCATCGTCTTGGTGCTCGTCTTGTTGGCTCCGCAGATTTCGGCAATCTCATCGAGGCTCTTTCCTTCGCTTCTCAATAGCAGCATTCTTCTTTGCGTATCCGGAAGCCTGTCCATCGCCCTGTTGAGTCGCCTTTGCGTATCTTCGCCGATGATGGCCTGGTCGGTACGCTCGGCAGCCGTACAGATTTCTGCGGGATGCTTCATCTGTTCCAGCGATGCCGTCTGGGCTTTGTTGCGTCTCAGATGGTCGATGCAGAGATTCCTGGCTATCGTCATACCTAGGGCCTCGATGCTCTGGTATTCAGAGAGCTTTTCGCGCATCTTCCAGAGCTTCACCAGGGTTTCCTGCACGATGTCGTCGGCTTCTTCGGCAAGGGTTCCTGCCGAGAGATAGCGTTGACAATGTGCCGTCAACCTGGGGCGCATTTCCTGGGCGATATGTTCAAATTCTGTTTCTTCCATTTGTTCCTTTTTATGTGTATGACGCAAGAAGAGGCGAAAGGTAA
The DNA here is from genome assembly GCF_002224675.1 of Segatella copri. Classification (GTDB taxonomy): domain Bacteria; phylum Bacteroidota; class Bacteroidia; order Bacteroidales; family Bacteroidaceae; genus Prevotella; species Prevotella copri_U. The sequence continues at coordinate 83,714 of NZ_NMPZ01000018.1, forward strand.
ACAAAAAAAATGCTACCTTCGCACATTTCCGTGCAAAGATAGCATAAAAATTTGAGATATAGACATATCTTTTATTTTATTTGTGGATGAAGTGGTTTATTCCTCTGTTTTTGCCATCATTACAATGATATTACAGGTGCAGAAAATCAGTGATGTAACAGCTTTGTAATACTTATGTTTTACGGTAGAAATATCTTCTTCTTACCTTTGCAGTCGAAATGAAGAAGATGTCTTTCTGCATCAGTAGGAAAAGATTTCATTCGGAATAAAGAAAATCAGATTTACGTGTATATATAATAAGGTAAGAAATGAAGAAGAAAACGTATTTGTTGATGGCACTCTCGATGGTGTCGATGGGAATGAATGCCCAGAATACAGAAAAAAGCTCTGTAGAGAAGGGCATTGAGAATTTCGCCAAGTCGATGACCATTGGTGGAACCATCCGCTCTAAGTATGAGTACCAGACCGAAGAGGGGGAGGGACGATTCGAGGTGCGTACAGCCCGCATCAACGTGACTGGCAATGTAACACCTCAGGTAAGCTATAAGGCGGAAATCGACCTCTGCGACGAGGGTAAGATCAAGATGCTCGATGCCTATACACGCATCAAGCCTTGGAAGACCCTGCAGTTCACCATCGGTCAGGAGCGTGTGCCATTCACCATCGATGCTCACCGTTCTCCTCATCAGCAGTACTTTGCCAACCGTTCGTTCATCGCCAAGCAGGTGGGTAACGTGCGCGATGTGGGTGCTGAAATAGGATACACCTGGAATGTAGGTTTCCCTATCGTGGTGAATGCCGGTATCTTCAACGGTTCGGGCTTGACCAACCAGAAGGATTACTGGACCAAGGGTGTTAACTATTCTGCCAAGGCTCAGTTCCTCTTTCCGAATGTGAATCTGGTGTTGAGTACCCAGAAGATTAAGCCATCTGATGTTACGGTAACGATGTATGATGGCGGTATCACCTTCCACAAGGGCGGTTTCATTGCTGAGGCAGAGTATCTTTACAAGCATTACAGCAAGGATGCCTTCCACGATGTGCATGCTTTCGATGGTTTCGTATGCTATGACATTCCGGTTCGCAATCAGAAGAGCATCATCAGGAAGGTTTCGCCTTTGGCAAGATATGATTTCATGAGCGACCACAGCGATGGTACCCGATATGGTGGTTCTGATACCGAACTCGGTGCCTTGAAGATCAATGATTACAAGCGCCATCGTGTAACGGGTGGTGTAACCCTGAGCCTTGCCAAGCCATTTATCTCCGATATCCGTATCAACTACGAGAAATATTTCTATCGCAAGGGTGGCATTGCCAAGACTTCAGAAAAGGATAAGATTGTTGTGGAGTTCATGACAAAGTTCTAGTCAGGATATAACTTGTTTTTGGATGTAATAAGCGAGGGTGTGTCATAAGCCACATCCCATACGCCCTGAAAGGGCAGAAGCTCCTAGCCCAGGGTAACACCCTGGGTATATAATGGGATAAAGAAGTCGCCCTGTAAGGGCAAAAGCTTTGTATTTGAGAAGCTTTTGCCCTTACAGGGCGTCTTTCTTGCTTAT
>NZ_NMPZ01000019.1 GCF_002224675.1 Segatella copri
TTTCAGGGCGTGTGGGGCCAGTTTGCCATCCCTGGAAAAGAAAAATCCTCAGCTATCAAAGATAACTGAGGATTCCTTTAAAAATCTTTCAAATTACTTCACCTTAGCAACGATAGCCTTGAAAGCCTCTGGGTTGTTAACAGCGAGGTCAGCGAGAACCTTACGGTTGATCTCGATACCAGCCTTGTGAAGAGCACCCATCAACTGGCTGTAGCTCATACCATCGAGGCGAGCAGCAGCGTTGATACGCTGGATCCACAATGCGCGGAATGTGCGCTTCTTGTTACGACGATCGCGATAAGCGTAGGTAAGACCCTTCTCCCAAGTGTTCTTAGCTACTGTCCATACATTCTTGCGAGCTCCATAGTAACCCTTAGTGAGCTTCAAGATTTTTGTTCTCTTTGCTTTAGATGCAACGTGATTTACTGATCTTGGCATAATTTTTTTTCTTTAAAAGTTCGACTAAAAAGTTAATAATTAACGAAGGCAGAGCAAGTCGCGAACCTGCTTCAAGTTTGAACGGTCTACGAGAGTCTCGCCGAGGAGATTTCTCTTCTGCTTCTTTGTCTTCTTAGTCAAGATGTGACTGTGAAAAGCGTGATGACGCTTAATCTTACCTGTACCGGTGAAACGGAATCTCTTCTTTGCGCCGGAATTAGTCTTTACTTTTGGCATTTTTACTTTTAATTTTAAATTGTTATTTATTATAGCGATGGCAACGCATATACCAGGGCGTTACGCATCTTTTTTTTCTTAATCCTCTGTTCCTTCTACGAGCTTCTTCAGGGCATCGCCGCCTTTGGCATTGGCGAGCAAGCCATTCTTCTCGGCATTGGCAGCGCGCTCTGCATCAGCAGCAGCCTTAGCTTCAGCCTCTCGCTTCTCACGGTCCATCTTCTGCTGGCTCTTCTTAGCTGTACCAGCCTTCTTAGGACTCATGTAGAGGAACATCTTCTTTCCCTCGAGCTTTGGCATCTGCTCTACCTTACCGCATTCCTCCAAATCATTGGCGAAACGGAGAAGGAGAACCTCACCCTGCTCCTTGAAGAGAATAGAACGACCACGGAAGAACACGTAGGCACGTACCTTGTTACCCTCATTGAGGAACTCTTTAGCGTGCTTGAGCTTGAACTGATAGTCGTGCTCATCGGTCTGAGGTCCGAAACGGATCTCCTTGGTCTCCACCTTCACCTGCTTCTGCTTCATTTCCTTAGCATGTTTCTTCTGCTGGTAAAGGAACTTAGAATAGTCAACAATACGGCAAACTGGTGGTTGGGCATTAGGAGATATCTCGACCAAGTCAAGCTCTTGCTGACGTGCCAAGTCCAACGCTTTACGTGTAGGCATCACTTCAGCTCCGCCTTCACTTACTACTCTCACTTCACGTACGCGTATCTGTTCGTTTACGCGGTACTGATTTTTCATTTTGTCATTTTTCATTAACTATTCGATATATTCAACGTTTTTTGATTAAACGGCTGCAAAGTTACGCATTTTCCGTGAAACCACCAAATTTTCAGCGGGTTATTTTAAAAAAATCCGCAGATTTCCAAAGAAACCTGCGGATTTATATCTTATTTTTACTCTTCAGCTGCCTTCAGCTGCTCTGCAACCTCGGCGTTGATGCGCTGAGCAAACTCTTCCATGCTCATGGTAGCCTGCTCGCCACCACCCTGCTTACGCATGGAAACGAGGCCCTCAGCACTCTCCTTCTCACCTACGATAACCATATAAGGCACACGCTTCAACTCGTTGTCGCGAATCTTGCGGCCAATCTTCTCGTTACGGTCATCAACCAAGGCACGAACACCCTGCTTGTCGAAGTACTGACGTACCTTCTGAGCATAGTCGTTGAACTTCTCTGAGATAGGAAGAATAGCAACCTGGTCTGGAGTCAACCACAATGGGAAGTGACCGGCTGTGTGCTCGATGAGAACGGCTGTGAAACGCTCCAATGAACCGAATGGTGCACGGTGAATCATCACAGGAGTCTTCTTTGAGTTATCCTCGGCTGTATATTCCAGCTTGAAGCGCTCAGGCAAGTTGTAATCCACCTGAATGGTACCCAACTGCCAGCGACGGCCGATGGCATCCTTTACCATGAAGTCGAGCTTAGGACCATAGAAGGCAGCCTCGCCAACTTCCTCATGAGTCTCAAGACCCTTCTCCTTGCAAGCCTCGCGGATAGCATTCTCGCTCTCTTCCCAAATCTCATCAGAACCGATATACTTCTCGGTATCCTTAGGATCGCGGAGAGAAATCTGTGCCTCGTAGTTCTCGAAACCGAAGATCTTGAATACCTTCAGGATTACGTCGATTACATTCTCGAATTCCGACTTCACCTGATCTGAACGAACGAAGATGTGAGCATCATCCTGAGTAAATGTACGAACACGAGTCAAACCGTGGAGCTCACCGCTCTTCTCATAACGGAACACAGTACCGAACTCAGCGATACGTAAAGGAAGATCCTTGTAAGAACGAGGCTTACGGGCGTAGACCTCGCAGTGGTGAGGACAGTTCATTGGCTTGAGCATATACTCCTCATCCTCCTCCGGAGTCTGGATAGGCTGGAATGCATCCTTGCCATAGTGAGCATAGTGACCAGATGTAACATAGAGGCTCTTGCCGCCGATACCAGGGCAGATAACCTCCTGATAGTTATAAGGCTTCAGAAGCGAACGGAGCAACTCCTGCAAGCGGAGGCGGAGCTGAGTGCCCTTTGGCAACCAGATAGGAAGACCCTTACCTACACGCTCAGAGAACATGAAGAGTTCCATCTCCTTACCGATCTTACGGTGGTCGCGCTTCTTAGCCTCCTCGAGAATAACCAGGTACTCATCGAGCATCTTCTTCTTAGGGAAGCTGATACCATAGATACGGGTCATCTGCTCGCGCTTGGCATCACCGCGCCAGAAAGCACCAGCCACACTTGTAATCTTCACAGCCTTGATAAGACCAGTGTTCAGCAAGTGAGGACCACGGCAAAGGTCGGTGAAATTGCCCTGGGTATATGTGGTGATGGTACCATCCTCCAAGTCCTGCTCAATGTGCTCGCACTTGTAGGTCTGACCGTCGGCCTTGAACTCAGCGAGCGCATCAGCCTTAGCCACCTCCTTGCGAACCACAGGCTCGTTCTTCTTGGCGAGCTCCATCATCTTAGCCTCGATCTTAGCGAAATCATTCTCTGAGATCACCTGACCCTCAGCAGGCATCACGTCGTAGAAGAAACCACTCTCTACAGCTGGACCGAAACCAAACTGGATGCCTGGATAAAGCTCCTGAAGAGCCTCTGCGAGCAAGTGGGCTGAAGTATGCCAGAAGGTATGCTTGCCCTGCTCATCCTCAAACTTGTAAAGTTCTACACTTGCGTCCTCATTGATAGGACGATCCAACTCTACTGTCTCACCATTGACACCGCAAGATACAACGTTGCGAGCGAGAGCCGGTGAGATGCTCTCGGCGATTTGTAAGCCAGTAACGCCCTGCTCGTACTCACGAACAGATCCGTCTGGGAATGTGATTTTTACCATAACAACTTAGTATTTTTATTAAATCGTGTGCAAAAGTACTATTTCTTTTTGTAACAAGCGAATAAAAATGCATTTATTTTGCTAAACTTTGCTAATACCTATTTATATAAGGGGATTTTCGGGGTGAAAACGGTGACATATTGAAGTCTTCATCGGCTTTCTGAGCGATAATCCATAACACTTTGCAAAAAGAAAGTGCTTTTTTAGCCGATAAGTTTTGGAAAAACAAATATTTTCCGTATCTTTGCAGCCGATAAAGTGACAAAATGTAAAGAAACAAAGAAAATGGCAACACCAAAGATTCTCATCATTTACACGGGAGGTACCATCGGCATGGGAAAAGACCCGGTGACAGGCGTGCTGGAACCGCTCGACTTCAACCATCTCGTCTCATCCATGCCCGAGTTCAAACTCATCCAGGCAGAAATCGACGTGCGAAAATTCGACCCACCCATCGACTCCAGCGACATGGACCCAATGAGATGGGCAGAAATCGTGAGCATGATAGCCAACAACTATAATGACTACGACGGATTCGTGATCCTGCACGGCACGGATACGATGGCATACACCTCATCGGCTCTGAGCTTCATGCTTGAGAACCTGACAAAACCGGTGATCCTGACCGGTAGCCAGCTGCCTATCGGCGAACTGCGTACCGACGGCAAGGAGAATCTGATGACTGCCATCGAGATAGCATCGGCAAAGGACGAGAACGGCAGACCGATGGTGCCGGAGGTATGCATCTTCTTCAACGGCAAGCTGATCAGAGGCAACCGTGCCATCAAGATCAATGCCGAGGGATTCCACGCCTTCGAATCGTTCAACTATCCGCACCTCTGCGACGTGGGCATCAATTTCCAGTATCACAAACACCACATCCTCACTCCGGATTACGACAAGCCGATGATACCCCACCTGAGACTCGACCCGAACGTGATCGTGTTCAGTCTCTTTCCGGGCATCCAGGACAACATCGTGCGCCACGTGATGGAATCGCCGGATCTGCGAGGCATCGTGATGCGTACCTTCGGTTCGGGAAACGCCCCTCATTCTCCATGGATCATGCGACTGCTGGACAAAGCTGCCCACCGAGGCGTGAACATCGTGAACATCAGCCAGTGCCTGACAGGTAGCGTGGAGATGGAGAGATACGGCGCCGGATTCCAGTTGAAGACTTCTCACGTAATCAGCGGCCACGACTCTACGGTAGAGGCGATGGTAACGAAGATGATGTATCTGCAAGGCAGATATGATGACAACCGCAAGGTAAGGGAGATGCTGAAGCAATCGCTTGCAGGCGAGATTACGGTATAAGATGTGTAAAATTTAATTCTTTTACTCAGGAGCACTTACCTCTTCGGAAGGTAGGTGCTCTTTTTCAATAAGTTACGAAAAAAGCGCATATTTTTGCAGATAATATTCGGTTTTAATTAAAAAAGTTTAATTCATAGACGTTTTTGGGGCAAAAGAAATCATCGTACCGATATTTTTCTTATCTTTGTAGTGTGAAAAGTTGCTATTGGGAGCAAGAAAGCAAAATTTGTTGCAATCGATTGCACTTCCCCAGCCGTAAGAAACAGAAATAAAATACGACTATAAAGATAAGGAAAGATGAAATGACTATGAATGGGCAGCAATGCCCACGATAATCTATCTCATTCAATCAATCAAATAATAAGTTTAATAAATCAACAAAAAACCTTTTAAATTATGCAGAGTAAAGCAAAGAAGTATGGTGAGTATGTAGAGATTACAGCTCCTGTAGAAAGAACAACATCAGAAGAGTATCCAACTTTATTGGGCGGAGAAATCTGGTACAACTAGAATTCGAGCAAAAAAGTATTATCGGAAAGCCAAACTCCAGGAAATCTCCCGGAAAAGCTAGAATCCAATAATAGAAAAGAAACAAGAATTTTGGTTCAATCAATCATCTGGTACAGCTATCCTGGATAGCATGTACATCAAGAATCCTTTAAGAGTGAAATCAAGGAAGCGCCAAGATCTAGTCCTTGCAGGTTTGTTATCTCGCAGCTAGATAAGTTTCTACGATTTCTAAACCTCTACTCTTAACAAAACAATATAGGCTCAATCCTCGACTGAAGAATCGGAGATTGAGCCTTTATCGTATCTATATCCGTGTGGGATTAGTGCTTGCCGCAGCAGCCACCCTCTCCGTGATGATGCTCGTGCTTGATGCCGCCCTCTACAGCCTGATGCTGGTCGCGGAGCAGATCGTTCACGGTCTTCACTGGGTTGAATGTGCCCAGAGGAACCTCTACGAATACAGTATTCCAGTCGCTCATCGCACCATTCCAGAGACCTGGCAACTCCAAGGCCTTGAGATCCTTACCGTTCTTGCTCTTGCTAGAGATGAAACCGGTAGATGGATCTACGAACTTAGGAAGATCGAAGGCATTGCCCTGGTAATCCTTGGTTGCACAGACGAGATCTACTGGGTTGAAGTGAGTACCCTCGGTAAACATCTTCATATACTCCTCGTTGTTCTTATCAATCTGTGAGCTCTCCAGAATCTGAAGACTTACAGTGCCATCCTGGTTATAGGTAAGGAATGGACCACCACCAGGCTCGCCCACGTTCTTAACGACACCGCAGACACGCATAGGACGGTTCAACTTCTTGCGCAGATAGATAACCAGTTCGGCATCCTCCAGCTCCTTGATATCAGCCTTGCGGCAGCAGAGGTCGCGCTGAACGAAGCGGATAATCTCCTCCAGCTTCTCGTGGTTGTACTGTCCGGAATCCAATACCTTCAAGTAATCGAATGCCTGCTTCTGCAAAGTAACCAATACACCTGCAATCACCTGCTTCCAGGTAACAGTCTCAGCCTTCAGACGATCAGGAACCACGTTGTCGATATTCTTGATGAATACTACATCAGCATCAATCTCGTTGAGGTTCTCGATGAGAGCGCCATGACCGCCTGGACGGAACAGCAATGAGCCATCCTCGTTACGGAATGGAGTATTATCCGGATTGGCTGCGATGGTATCGGTGCTAGGCTTCTGCTCTGAGAAAGAGATGTTGTACTTGATGCCGTAGCGCTGTGCATACTTATCAGCCTTCTCAGCTACCATCTGCTTGAAGAGTTCCAGATGATCGTGAGAAACGGTGAAGTGAACGTTTGCCTCGCCGTTGCTGCTTGCATAGAGCGCAGCCTCTACCAGGTGCTCCTCCATCGGAGTGCGTACCTCATCCTCATACTCGTGGAACTGGAGCAATCCCTTAGGCAACTGTCCGTAGTTCAATCCTTCTGGCTTGAGAAGATTAGCCACGACAGCCTTGTAATCGCCCTTCTTGATGAGGCACATAATGCCCTTCTCGTTGTTTACATGACACTTATCGCAGAGTGCCTTGCGGAAAGCAAACTTCTTGATATTCTCGAAGAATTGTTTTTCAAAGTCAGTAGTAGGAACATCGTATGGAGCATCCAGGAACGCAAACATATTCTTGAACATACGGCTAGCCGCACCTGAAGCAGGTACGAACTTCACAATCTTGTGACCCTCAGCCTTGTAGTCGTTCCACGCTTTCTCGTAGTCCTCTACTTCCTGAGCTGTAGGAGCCATGATACCCTTACCGATGGCAGCCGCACCCTCGAGCTTGAGGAATGGGAAGCCATTCTTGATTTGTTCCAACTGGTGTTCAATCTGCTGCTCGGAGATGCCGCGAGCAGCGATTTGGTTTAGATCTTGCTGATTCATAATACCATATTTATGTTAAATTTACACTATATGTGCTACAAAGATAATAGTTTTTTCTGATAATCAGAAATATTTCCGCTTTTTTTTGTACCTTTGCATTGAAAATTTAACGAAGTACGCGTTTTTTAACGCTGAAACGCCATTGTTTGTCAAATTTAAAATGGAATATTGCGACATGGTTAGTAAATTATCAAAGGAGCACGACCGAAGGTCGGGGCTATCACATTACCTCTATGGGGTATCTACATTATTCTTAAGTGGTGTAGGAATTGGCGGTTTATCGCCACTAGTAACAAACCAAGAATTGAACATATACAATTTACTGTGTTTGTTCATAGGTACGCTATCTGCAATTATCATTGCATATTGTGCTAATAGAATTATGAAGTATAACGATAAATAATATTATTATGGATGGATTAATGTTTATTTTTTCGCTGGGGCTAATTATCAGCAGCAGTTTTGCCATCTGGCTCAACACAAAGTCGGGCCAGAAGTGGATTGATAATTTATAATATAAGTTATGGAACTAATAACATTATTCATGTTTATCATGACAGTTATAGGTGCCAGCTTCGCCATCTGGCTCAACACAAAGTCTGGCCAGAAATGGATAGACGAGTTATAACAACTCAATAATATATAATCAACGGGAGGGAACGACAATGAACGAAACACCTTTTAAATTCACATCCGAAGAAAAGGAACAGACACTCCAAATCCTGGAGCGCCTGAGAACCGCCGTGGGCGACACATTCAAGCCGGGCGATGAGCAGCATCTGCGTGAAGACATACAGCATGCCTTCATCAACCACCAGATCAAGCGCAACGTCTTCGGCATGAACCCTATACTCGCAGCCCTGCAGACAGCAGAAATCGCAGTGAACGAAATCGGTCTGAAAAGAGACGGCATCATCGCCATCCTGATGCAGACCAGCGTCATCGACGGCTATCAGACCATCGAAGACATCCAGAAGAAATACGGCGACAGCGTGGCGCATATCATCAGCGGACTGCTCCGCATTCACGATCTCTACAAGCGCAACCCGATCATCGAGAGCGAGAACTTCCGCAACCTGCTCATCTCCTTCTCAGAAGACATGCGCGTAATCCTCATCATGATAGCCGACCGCGTGAACGTGATGCGACAGATACGTGATACCGACCAGAAGGAGGCAAAGCACGAGGTGAGCGAGGAAGCCAGCTACCTCTATGCCCCACTCGCCCACAAGCTGGGTCTCTACAAACTGAAGAGCGAGCTGGAAGACTTGAGCCTGAAGTATCTGGAGCACGATGCCTACTATATGATCAAGGAGAAGCTGAATGCCACCAAGGCTTCGCGCGATGCTTATATCGCCCGATTCATCCAGCCTATCAAGGAGAAACTGGATGCTGCCGGACTGAAATACCACATGAAGGGACGCACCAAGAGCATCCACTCCATCTGGCAGAAGATGAAGAAGCAGAAGTGCGCCTTCGAGGGTGTATATGACCTCTTTGCCATCAGAATCATCATCGACGCACCAAGAGAGAAGGAATACATGCAGTGCTGGCAGACCTTCGCCCTGATTACAGACATGTATCAGCCGAACCCAAAGCGTATGCGCGACTGGCTCAGCGTGCCAAAGAGCAACGGATATGAGAGTCTGCACACCACCGTACTGGGACCGGAGAAGAAATGGGTGGAGGTACAGATCAGAACCGAAAGAATGGACGATATCGCCGAACACGGACTGGCAGCACACTGGCGCTACAAGGGCATCAAACAGGGAGAAGGAGGCATTGACGAATGGCTTGCCAACATCCGTGCCGCCCTGGAAAGCAACGACGACCTGCAGCTGATGGACCAGTTTACCACCGACCTGAAGGAAGACGAGGTTTATGTGTTCACCCCTAAGGGCGACCTGCTGAACTTCCCGAAAGGTGCCACGGTGCTCGACTTCGCCTACTACATCCACTCTCGCATCGGAAACACCTGCGTGGGCGGAAAAATCAACGGCAAGGCGGTAACCTTCCGACAGGAACTGCACTCGGGCGACCAGGTGGAAATCCTCACCCAGAGCAACCAGAAGCCTAGAAGAGAATGGCTCAACATCGTGCAGACATCGAAGGCGAAGGCCAAGATCCGACTCGCCCTGAAGGAAACGCAGAAGAAGGACGGACTCTATGCCAAGGAATTGCTGGAGCGCCGATTCAAGAACCGCAAGATTGAGATTGATGAAAGCACCATGGCGCGCATCATCAAGAAGATGGGATACAAGGAGAACTCTGATTTCTACAAGGATGTAGCGGAAGAGAAACTCGACGTAAACACCGTGGTGGAGAAATACATCGAAGAGCGTGACCACGACCTCAACCTCAGCAACACCAACAAGCCTGCCGAGAGTGCCGAGAACTTCGAGTTCGAGAACCCTACCGAGGAACTGCTGAAGCAGAGCGACGACGTACTGGTGATTGACGAGCACCTGAAGGGCATCGACTTCGAGCTCTCCCACTGCTGCCACCCTATCTACGGCGACCCTATCTTCGGATTCGTAACCATCAGCAAGGGCATCAAGATCCACCGCATCGACTGTCCGAATGCCAAGGAGCTGCGCCGCCGCTTCGGCTACCGCATCGTGAAGGCGAAATGGAGCGGAAAGGGTACATCGAAGTATGCCATCACCCTGAGAATCATCGGAAACGATGATATCGGTATCGTGAGCAACATCACCAACATCATCTCGAAAGAGGATAAGCTCGTAATGAGAGGCATCAACATCTCGTCCAAGGACGGTCTCTTCTCGGGCAATGTTACGGTGATGATTGATGATGCCGGCAAGACGGATGCACTCATCAAGAAACTGAGCGCCGTAAAGGGCGTAAAGCAGGTTACGAGAATATAAATTGGTTTAAAGAAAATATAAAACCAATCGTATTGGAAAGCATAAAAATCAATGTTACAAAAAAATCCCGCAGACTATCAATCTGCGGGATTTTTTTATTATTATTTCATCTTGTTCAAGCACTTATTTCGTCTTATTCAACCGCTTGATTACCGAGTAGGCATCATACAAGCCCAGCTCTCCAGCCTTCGAGAGATCCTGGATACCAGCCTGCTTGTTGCCACTCTTGGCACGGGCGATACCTCTATTATAATACGCCTCAGCCAGACGGTTGTCTATCTTCAGCGCAATGGTATAATCATCTATCGCCTTGGAAAGCTCGTTTCTTCCGGCATGCAGATTACCTCTGTTATAATAGATGTAGGCATTGTTGCTGTTCAGGCGGATGGCATCGCTGAAATCAGCCTCGGCAGAATGGATATTCACCACTCCCTTGCCCTGAGCCTTGTTGAACTCATCCATCTCAGCCTGGCAGACGGCACGCTGCCAGTAAGCCAGCGCATTCTTATCATCCAGCGAGAGATAATAGGTGAAATCGCTGATGGCTGCCTCGAAATCGCGCAATACGCTATGAGCGATGGCACGACGCATCAATATCGACTTCTTCTGCTCAATATCCTTCGCCACACTCAGTTCTGCCGAAAGCTTATCGATGAGAGAGAAGATCTTCATAGAACTGTTCTCATCCAACTGCTCCTTGGAACATACGATATAAACCTTGTCCTTCATCTTCTGGTTCAGCGCCTCCACATCCTTGTCGAAAGCCTGTACCCCACTCACATTCTGAGTGTTAGGGAAGTAAGAAAGCTGGAACATCGGCAGATAGGCAGTCTCTACCTGGCGGTTCTGGACTCTTCCACGATACTCGCTCTTGTAGTTATGCTCATACTTCGGCTCATCATCCACCACAATGGAAGCGAACTTGTTTGGGTCTATCTCCGAACGCTTGCGCATCTCCTTCTTGGTCTTCGCACTCCAGCGAGGCTGGATACCGAGATGCTTGTTCATCTGTGCCTTGAAGATACGGAACTCATCCAGCTCAGCCTTCGCCGTCATACCCAGTCGGCGATAGCAATGAGCACGGGCGGAAAGACCCGTCCAGAAGTTAGGAAACTGATTGATTACCGTAGTATAATCGCGGATAGCCGCCTTCAGGTTGCCCGTCTTGTCATGCAAAAGCGCACGGTTGAATATCGCCATGAAGTTCTTCGGCTCCATCTTGATGACGAAGTCGAAATCGGTGATGGCACGGTTGTCATCACCCAACTGCACACGCATCAATCCACGGTTGTAGTGAGCGAGGAAGTTGTGCGGATCCAGGTCGATAGCGGCATCATAGTCGCTCATCGCACCTCGTAAATTATTGATGTTGATACGAGCCAATGCCCGGTTGATGTAACTGTTTACATTGTTCGGCTTGAAGTGAAGCGACTTGGTGAGTGCCTCATCAGCCACCTTCCATTCCTTCCGGGCAAGCGCCATATAGGCACGTGTAATCCAGGCATCACCATCGTATGGATTCAGCTTCAGGCTCTGGTCGAGCCATTTCTCAGCCTGCACCGTATCCTTCTGATGCAGATACACCTCAGCCTTCAGGGAGTAGGCATTTGAATAATCCTTCCATTTGGTGATGACCGTATCAAGTTCCAGCTGCGCCTTGTCGTAGTTCTTCGCCTCCATCTGGCAGAGCGCACGGTTGAACCAGTAGTTGCGGTTGCGAGGCTCCAGTCGGATGGCAGAATTATAGTCGGCAATGGCATCATCATAACGCTGCTGACGGATGCGGCAGATGGCACGCAAGTCGTAGATATCGTTGATATACGGATTGAGGTTGATCGCCTCGGAGGCATCACTCTCGGCACCCATATAGTCATCGAGATTAAACTTGGCCACACTGCGGTAATACCAAGGCTCATAGAGATAAGGCTTGGCACCGATGGCTAGATTAAAATACTTGATAGAAAGAACGAAGTCCTCGTAGAAGAGCGCACTTCTGCCCGCCGTAACGAGGCGGTCAACTCTATATTGCGCCGATGCTGACAAAGCCGCCAGCACCAGCACAAAAGTGAAAATAAACTTTTTCATCGACGAATCTTGGTACGATAGCTGCAGCGGAACTTACCCTTGATAATGTTCTTGAGCTTGCCAGCTATCATGTTCTTACGGAGAGGAGACACGCGGTCAACGAACATCGTGCCCTCCAGGTGATCGAACTCATGCTGCATCACGCGAGCCAAGTAGCCGCTCACCCACTCATCATGCTCCTGGAACTGCTCATCCATATACTTCACATGGATGCGGGTAGGACGAACCACCTTCTCATTGATGCCAGGAATAGAGAGACATCCTTCATCAGAAGAATCCTTCTCAGCCTCCTCATCATACTCCAGGATATGAGGATTGATGAAGGCATGACGGAATCCCTTATACTCAGGGAGATCATCACTGAGCACATCGAGATCGATGACAACCAGGCGGATAGCCAAGCCTATCTGAGGCGCAGCCAGACCGATGCCATTGCTCGAATCGAGAGTCTCGTACATATTATTGATTAATTCCTTCAACTCAGGATAATCGGGGGTGATATCTTCAGCCACTTTTCTCAATACTGGCTGACCATAAATATAAATTGGTAAAATCATCTTCTTGATTGCATAAAGTCTTGTAATATGATGGTAGCGCTTATCTCATCTACCAATCCCTTGTTTTCTCTTCTCGTCTTCTTCTTCACGCCGCCGTCTATCATGGCACGATGCGCCAAAACCGACGTAAAGCGCTCATCGTAGTACTCGATAGGCACATCGGGATGAGCCTTGCGCCAGCGGTTGAAGAAATTCTCCACACGCGCCAGGTTCTCGCTAGGCTGCCCATTGGGCTGGGTAGGCTTACCGATGACGATGCGCTCCACCTGCTCCTTCTGGATATAGGCTTCGCAGAATTCGAAAAGTTCGGGCGTAGCAACAGTTGCCAACCCATTAGCAATGATCTGCAATGGGTCGGTAACTGCCAGTCCGGTACGTTTCTTACCGTAGTCTATAGATAAAATTCGCATTCAGTTACGAAATTTCTAATCTTCTATGTGAAACGTGAAAATTACTTCTTCAAAAGCAACCAAGCATCTGGATACTTGCCAGCGCGGAGCTCGTTGCGGCTCTTCACTGCACCAGCCTTATCTACGAATGTAGAAGCAATGACACGATACATGTTACGTGCACTGTTGTAAACGATCTGAGAATCATAACCAGCGCTCTTCAGAGTGCTAGCCAATCCCTCAGCATTAGCCTTCAGAGAGAAAGAACCTACTACTACGCTGAAGTTCTGCAGACCAGAACCTGAGATGAGATCTACATTCTCCTGGCGAACAGTAGCATTATCAACTTCTGTAGTTGTGCTCTCTGTAGGAGTTGTTGTTTCCAATGGAGTAACTACTGGTTCCTGAACAGCTGGTTCCTGCTGAGCCTCCTGCTGCTGTGCCTTCTCGTATGCCTTCTTGTAGGCACTTTCCTTAGATGTACCACAACTTGCGAGTGCCAGAACAGCACACAATCCTAAGCTCAAAACTGATAATTTCTTCATAATCTTTTCTAAAATTGTATTTGTGTTTACTTAAATATTTTATATTGCTTCTCCTTATTATATATAGGTGCCGTCTCAACTTGAGTTCAGCCTACACCTTATTATATATAGGGGCAATACATAGCCTTACGCTTTTATTCTGCGAAAATACAAAATATATCCCAAAGAAAGAAACGTTTTCAGCATAAAGATTGTTAAACATTACGTAAAACAACATTTTTAACGAAATATTAAGACTTAAAAGCTTGTTTTTTGAAGAATAATTAGTATATTTGCAAATGATAAGCGAAATAAGTGCATCTGGACGCAAAAACTCCAAAATGCCATCGCTATCACACAATTAACATCAATATATTGTATAACATTTAAAACTTTTAGATTATGAAGGCATTAGGTTACATTGGCGCATTCCTCGGTGGCGCTATCGCTGGTACAGCACTCGGTATGATTTTTGCTCCTGAGAAGGGTGAAGATACTCGCAGCAAGATTGCTGGAGCTGTAGAAGATTTCTGCAAGAAGCACGACATCAAGTTGACACGCAAGGACGTTGACGACCTGGTTGACGATATCAAGGATGTTGCCCCTGAGGTTTAAGCCCCACCCAACTACCCTGAGATTTCGACAAGTACAACATATTATTACTTGAATAAGCGATAAGAATGTTTTCGAGCGATAAGAATGTAGAAACCATCGGGCAACTCGTAGAGGTGCTCAAGCATTACATCGGGCTCAGATCTGAGTATATGAAACTCGATGTAGCTGACAAGGTGGTAAGACTGCTCGCTGCACTGATCATGGGATCACTGCTGCTGGCTCTCCTCGCCTTGGCTCTGATATATCTTTCGTTTGCTGCCGCATTCGCCATGGCTGATTACGTAGGCTTGGCACCTGCATTCTGCATCGTGGCGGGAGCATACTTATTGATACTGGTTCTCTTCATCCTTTTCCGACATCAATGGATTGAAAAACCACTCGTGAAATTCTTAGCAAGCCTGCTTATGCAAAAATAAATAAAGAGCATGATGATGACAAATGAGCCAAACAATGACAACAGGTACCTGGACGACGACAACAGTTGCCCACAGTATAACAGCCTCAACGACATCAGACTGCGCAAGGAAGCACTTCGCAAAAGCATAGAGGCAGACGACAAGAAGATCAAGACCTTGTGGAACTCTCTCTTCACCAAGCCTGACGCCTTCAAGAAAGACGCAAGCAGAGGCAAGAGACTGCAAAGTATGATGTCTATTGGTATGGGAGCTTTCGATGGAGCTCTGCTGGCGTGGAAGCTCTACCGGAAATTCAAGAAAAAGAAATAAGAGAATCCTTCTATCTCAAGAGAAAGATATGAATGAAAACCATCATAAGAAATGCGGCCTTGCAAAAGACCGCATTTTTTGTGTCTTTACTAGGCTCTTTACTAGGGTATAAAAACAAAAAAGGGTCACCGCCGTGACCCAATACCTTGTTAACCTTAAATCTAATACTATGAAAAACACACATGCAAATGTAGAAAGAATCTGTGAACCTCACAAGCTTTTTCTCAAAAAAATGCTTTTTCTTAGAACTCTTTAACTTTACATGTTGCGTATTTTTATTTATTTCAATTTCATTAAGACTTATTCTTCGTCAATTTCCAGCTCCAGACCATCGTAGGCAAAGCAAAAACCAGCAGGAAGCTGGGCATTGGCGGCATCATGCAATCCTATCTGATGAGTAACGTGAGTAAGGTAGGTCTGCTTCGCTCCTATCCTGCGCGCCACACGGATGGCATCATCCACCAATTGATGACTATGATGAGGTTTATCGAAGCGCAGCGCATTGATTACCAAGGTCTCTACGCCATCCAGATAAGCATACTCTTCATCACTCATCGACTTCATATCCGTGATGTAGGCAAACTTGCCGAAACGATAGCCCAGGATAGGCAGTTGATCGTGCATCACCCGGATAGGCATAAACCCGACATCTCCAATCTGATAGGAATGATGGGGTACGATGGTATGCAGCTTCAACTTGGGAGCACCCGGATAGAGCTTCTCTGCGTCCTTAGGGAAGCAGTAAGGCATCGTATGCGGCAATGTCTCTGTGGTGATTTCATCGCCATAGATATTGATATCACCATACACACAGAAACCACGCAGATCGTCGATACCACCCACATGGTCGTAATGGATATGCGTAATCAGCACACCATCCAGCTTGCGGAAAGGAACCCGCAGGAGCTGCTGACGGATATCCGGTCCTGCATCTATCAGAATACGGGTACGCTCGGTCTCAATCATCGCCGCACAGCGCAAACGGTTATCCCGTGGATCCCTGCTGCGGCATACCTCACAATCACAACCTAAAACAGGAACACCGCTAGATGTTCCTGTTCCCAATATTGTTATCTTCATGAATATTCAAATCTTTCTCTGAAAAACAAACGAATTCTTCACTCTTCGTTCTTCACTTTTCACTTTACATTTACTTCCGGATGGATATCAATGCCAAACTTCTGCTTCACATCTTTCCTGATGGTCTCACAGAGATTGACGATCTCCTCACCCGTAGCACCGCCACGATTCACAAGCACCAATGCCTGCTTGTCATGCACACCGGCACGGCCCAGGCTCTTGCCCTTCCATCCGCACTGATCGATCATCCATCCTGCAGGAATCTTCTCATGCTCCTCGTCGATGGTATAATGAGGCATACCCGGATACTGGGCTGCCAAAGCATCATACTTCGCCTTCTCTACGATAGGATTCATGAAGAAGCTGCCCGCATTGCCCTGCACCTTAGGATCAGGCAACTTGGCATTGCGGATTTCGATGATGACATCACGAAGCTGCTGCGCTGTAGGATGTTCGATATTCTTAGTCGCCAGAGATGCACGGATGTTACCATAGTCCAGATCTGGGGCATAAGTCTTCTTCAGGCGATAGATGACATGGGTAACGAGATACTGATCTCTCCACTCATGCTTGAACTTGCTCTGGCGATAGCTGTACCGGCAATCCTTGTTATCGAAAACTACCAACTTGCCGGTAGCAATCTCCACAGCCTCCACCTTATATATAATATCCTTTGCCTCTACTCCATAGGCACCGATATTCTGGATAGCACTTGCTCCAACTTCGCCCGGAATAATGCTCAGATTCTCAGCGCCATAGAAGTCATGCTCAACCGCATAGGCAACCACATCATCAAAAACCTCGCCGCTACCACAGTTCAGGAACACCCAATCAGGATTCAGCAGGGCATCATCATGCTCAGCAGCAGCCAAGTCGCCATTCTCAAGCACCTCAATGCCCTTGATGGCAGAATGGAGCACCGTGCCCTGATAATCACCTGTAAGCAGGAGATTACTGCCCCCGCCCAGGATGAGCAGCGGCTGATCGGCAGCCGTAAGCCCAGCCACAATCTGCTGTGCCTCTTCTACCGATGAGTATTCCAGGAATCGCTTGCACTTTGCATCAATTCCAAACGTATTGTGAGCCAACAGGCTATAGTCTCGGATATCCTTCATATCTGGTCAAATTATTAACAGTGAACTAAAAACTACATCTCCAGCTTCATCAGCTGCCACCTACCCCCGATTCTCTTAAAGGTAAGACGGGTTTCCATTCCATTGGCAATACCGCGAATCACAAAGATTTTCTGGCTGCTCTCCGTATATTTCTGTCCATAGATGATATTATATATCATGCCATGAGGCAACTGCGGAGCAAAAGCAGGCCAGGTCTCAGGCTCAATCTCGCCCGTCATCGTACTGAAATCATCATCAGGATCTGGACCGGTAAACTTCACCGGATTATGCAGATGGCGAGACTGGAAAGCCGTATCCGTGGCAAAGGATCCATAGAACTTCAGGAAGCTGGAATTCATATTCTGATACATCGGCTTGTAATTGATGCTGGTCATCATCCACTGACCGTTGATGCGGTTGAAGAGGAACTGCTGAACTACTTTTCTACTATAGAATACTTTCTCTATCACCACATGATCGATAGTGGTATCCTTCATCAGGTTCATCTGCTTACGGTTATCGAAAATAAGCGTGTAGTAATCCTGACGCATGAAGAAATGTTCCATCTTCCAATGTCGCTTCGCGATGTGCTTCTTTAATTTATCATTACGATATACTGCCAGAGGGAAATGGATGCGTTCCATCTGAAGTTTGCGACTGGCTGCGAAATTGAACAGGAAATCATCAAACAACTCATCAGCTGCCTTCGGCATCGGAGTCTCCTCTATCAATTTCTCAGTTGAGTCCATAGCTTGTGTGTCGGCTACGGCAGTATCAGCCGCAGTCGAATCAACGGCAGGTGCCGGCTTCTTGTCTGTGCATCCTACAGAGGTGAAGCAAACTATGGTAAGCACCGCCAACATAACTGTTATCAAAGAGAGTTTCTTCATAAACTTATAAAATTTCTCAAATTTTCTATGCAAAAGTACAACTTTCTTTTGAGATATTTCATATTTTAAGCAAAAAATGTTATCTTTGCACTCAAAATAGATGAAATAGTGACTTTTGCGAGCCATTTATGGCGGACAAATCGCTTAAACTTCAATTTTGTAAACAGACAAATAATAAGATATGTTATTAGAGAAAATCGAAGAACTCTTGAAAGAAGTCAACGCTCTCACTGCCCAGAACGCAGAGGAGGTAGAGCAGCTTCGCATCAAGTATCTCAGCAAGAAGGGTGAAATCAATGCCCTTATGGCCGACTTCCGCAATGTGCCAGGCGACCAGAAAAAAGAGGTTGGTATCAAGATCAACGAATTAAAGAACGCAGCCCTTGAGAAAATCAATGGTCTGAAAGAACAGATGGAGGAGGCAGAGTCTTCAAGCGATGACATCGACCTGACCCGTACAGCTTATCCTGTAGCGCTCGGAACCCGCCATCCATTGACCGTGGTGAAGAATCAGATCATCGACATCTTCGGCCGCATGGGATTCACTCTCTATCAGGGTCCAGAGGTAGATGACGACAAGCACGTATTCACCATGCTGAACTTCGCTGCCGATCATCCAGCCCGCGATATGCAGGATACATTCTTCATCGAGAAGACCGACTCCGACGATGTTACCAAGAATGTACTTCTCCGTAGCCATACCTCTAACGACGAGGCTCACTATATGGAGACCCACGAGCCACCTATCCGCGTATTGTGCCCAGGACGAGTATATCGCAACGAGGCTATCAGCGCACGCGCTCACTGCTTCTTCCACCAGGTAGAAGGTCTCTATGTAGATAAGAACGTAAGCTTCACCGACCTCAAGCAGGTGCTCCTCACCTTCGCTCGCGAGATGTTCGGTGCAGATACCAAGATCCGCCTGCGCCCTAGCTACTTCCCATTCACAGAACCTAGCGCAGAGATGGATATCTCCTGCAACATCTGCGGTGGCAAGGGATGTAACTTCTGCAAGCATACAGGATGGGTTGAAATCCTGGGTTGCGGTATGGTTGACCCTCACGACCTCGAGGCTTGTGGTATCGACAGCAACGTATATACCGGCTATGCATTCGGTATGGGCGTGGAGCGTATCACCAACCTGAAGTATCGTGTGAGCGACCTTCGTCTCTTCTCTGAGAACGATACCCGCTTCCTGCGTGAATTCGAATCAGCAAAGTAATTCATTAATAAGAATCAACATGAAAAAAATTACAGTTAACACCATCATTGCGCTCGCATTGGGTTCAATGTGCTTAAGTTCTTGCATCGGCTCTTTCAGCTTGACAAACAATGTGCTCAACTGGAACAAGCGTGCAACAGACAACAAGTTCATCAACGAGTTGATTTTCATTGTCATCAGCCCTGCTTATGCAGTCTGCTCAGCAGCTGACTTGCTTGTACTCAACACTATCGAGTTCTGGACTGGCGACAAAGTGATTGCCAACGTTGGCAAGACTCAGAAAGTTACTGGCAAGGATGGCAGATTGTATGCCATCAAGACTCTGAAGAATGGCTACGAGATTACCGACCCTGCTGGCGAGAAGTCTTACTTCGTGTTCGACAAGAAGAACAAGAGCTGGTCTTACAGCAAGGATGGCGACATCCGTGAGCTCTTCAGCTTCAACGAGGATGGCAGTATCCAGGCTTGCCTGCCTAACGGACAGAAGATGAACGTAGAGCAGAACGAGATTGGTCTTTACCAGCTCCGCATGGCTGTTAACGACGGTTTGTATTTTGCTTGCAACAAGTAAGCTTGCAACAAGTAAAATACTACCCTACTCTATATGAAAAAGGTGAGTCATCAAAGAAATGACTCACCTTTTTTATTTTCATCCATTCCATTATTCTACTTCATTATTATAATAAATAAGGTGTTTCTGCGTTAGATAATGTATGAAACAGAGATTATTCATACTCACGATATGCCTGATTGCCACCCTGAAGATGATGGCACAGGAATTTACACTGCACGGCAGGGTGACTGATGAAGACAGCCATCCTATAGAGCTTGCCACCGTATCCGTGGCAAGCCAGGGAAAGGTAGCCTTTACCTCACTGAAGGGAGAGTTCAGCATGCGCCTTCATTCTGCCGATAGCGTGATGGTCAAGTTCTCCATGATAGGATACAAGAGCAAGGTTAGAGTGCTGAGAAAACCTCGAGGCAAGCAAAACCTGCAAGTCGTCCTCCATACCGATGCAGCCATGCTGGGAGAAGTGAATGTAACGGGAGAAAAGATCCAGACCGACCAGACGCAGGAAATCAAGCTCAAGGATGCCAGACTGGCCCCTTCTGCTAACAGCAATGCCGTAGAAGGCATCATCCAGCAGCAAGCCGGCGTAAGCACTCACAACGAACTTTCATCGCAATACAATGTGCGTGGCGGTGCTTTCGACGAGAACTCCGTATATATAAATAATGTGGAGGTTTATCGTCCTTATCTCGTCCGGAGCGGTCAGCAGGAAGGTCTCTCCATCATCAATCCCTATATGGTAGATAAAATCGGATTCTCTACGGGTGGATATGCAGCCAAATACGGAGACAAGATGAGTTCTGCACTCGACATCACCTACAAGACATTAAAGGCAAAGGGAAAGAACCCCATCCTGGAAGGAAGCGTAGCTGCCAGCCTGCTCGGAGCGGACGCCTACATAGGATTGGGAACCCGGAAGCTGTCCTGGCTCAACAGTGTGAGATATAAGACTACAGCCTATCTGCTCGGTTCGATGGAAACCAAGGGAGAATACAAGCCGAACTATCTCGATTATCAGACCTATCTGAGCTATCAGCCCAACAAGCGTTGGAAGATTGATTTCATCGGAAACATTTCTGATAACCACTACAATTTCGAACCATCCGACCGTGAAACCGCCTTCGGAACAATGGAAAACGTCAAGAACTTTAGAGTATATTTCGATGGTCAGGAGAAGGATCGCTTCCTCACCTATTTCGGAACACTGGGCATCACCCGCAACATCACTTCCAACACCAGCATCTCGCTCCTGGGCAGTGCCTTCTACACCAGGGAACAGGAAAAATACGATATCCAGGGACAGTATTGGCTCGACCAGACCGAGACCTCCGAAAACCTGGGTGTAGGAACTTACTTCGAACATGCCCGCAACTATCTCACGGCTCGTGTGATGAGTGCCAAGCTGATGCTGAAACATAAGGTAAAGAAGCATGATTTGGAGACTGCAGTCACGCTGAAACGGGAGCACATTGAAGAAAATTCCGTAGAATACGAGATGAGAGATTCTGCCGGATACAGCATTCCTCACACCGGGAAAGACCTCTATATGTACTATTCCATGAAGGCTAGAAACAAGTTGAATGCCAACCGCATAGAAGCCTATCTTCAAGACACTTACCATTTCACTAGCGGAGGAGATTCTACCCAGTCTGGCGATATCAGGCAAACACGCTATACATTGAACTATGGTCTTCGTCTGAGCCATTGGAACTTCAACAGGGAAACCATCCTGAGCCCACGCGTCTCCCTCGCCATCATTCCGGCAAACCATGAGAACACGACGCTCCGTTTCGCTGCAGGACTTTATTATCAGGCACCTTTCTTCAAGGAGCTGAGAGATACATCCACCATCAATGGAGTAACCATCGCCTCGCTCAACCGGAAGATCAAGAGTCAGCGAAGCATCCACTTCATTGTCGGTTACGACTACCGGTTCAAGGTGAATGAACAGAGATACAAGTTCTCTGCCGAAGCCTACTATAAGGCATTGAGCAATCTGGTGCCCTACTCTGTCAGCAATGTAAAGGTAGTTTATTACGGCCAGAACGAAAGCAGCGGTCATGCAGCAGGTCTCGACTTCAAGCTCTATGGCGAGTTTGTGCCCGGCACGGATTCCTGGCTCAGCCTGTCGCTGATGGATACCAGGATGAAACTCAACGGCAAGAGCATCCCGCTTCCTACCGACCAGCGGTATGCAGTGAACCTCTTCTTCACCGATTACTTCCCAGGCAGCAGGAAGTGGCTCCTGTCTCTCAAGCTTGCCTTTGCCGATGGACTTCCATTCGCTGCACCTCATAGAGAATTGGAAACCAACAGTTTCCGTGCCACCGCCTATCGCCGAGCAGATATCGGAATGAGCTATCAGTTACTGGACAACCGCCATCATGAGCACAGAACATTCCTCAAGAATGTTACAGTGGGCATAGATTGCCTCAATCTCTTCGGCATTGACAATGTAAACAGCTACTATTGGGTAACGGATGTCACAAATCAGCAGTATGCCGTGCCTAATTATCTCACCGGCAGACAGCTCAATGCAAGAGTGTTGATGGAATTCTGATAAGTCAGAAGTTAAAAGCAGACAGTTAAGGAGTTAAAAGCAGAGAGTAAGAAGTTAAAAGCGGGGAGTTTTAGCACTCAAAAATGGTGATTTTTCACATTATTCTAAATATTTAACCGTAGATAGTTCGCTATCTGCGGTTTTTTTCGTATCTTTGTGCCCGATTTATGCGATGATGGTTCATATCCATCATCTCAAATCACTATAAACGAAAAAAGAAATTATACATAATAATTAATTATGAGCAAACAAGTAGAAAAGATTAAGGAGCTGATCGCTAAGCGCGAACAGGCTCGTCTTGGCGGTGGTGAGAAGGCCATCGAGAAGCAGCATGCACGTGGCAAATATACAGCTCGTGAGCGTATCGAAATGTTGGTAGATGCTGGCAGTTTCGAGGAGTACGACATGTTTAAGCTGCACCGTTGCACCAACTTCGGTATGGAGAAGAAGCAGTACCTCGGTGATGGTGTGGTAGCGGGTAGTGCTACAATAGCCGGCCGCCTGGTTTACGTATATGCTCAGGACTTCACCGTAAATGGTGGTTCTCTCTCTGAGACTATGGCACAGAAGATCTGCAAGGTAATGGATATGGCAATGACTATGGGTGCACCTGTTATCTGTATGAACGACTCAGGTGGTGCCCGCATCCAGGAAGGTATCTGCGCCCTCGCTGGTTATGGTGAGATTTTCGAGCGCAACATCCTCGCTTCTGGTGTCATCCCACAGATCTCTGCTATTATGGGCCCTTGCGCTGGTGGTGCCGTTTACTCTCCAGCCTTGACCGACTTCATCATCATGAAGGAGCAGACTTCTTATATGTTCCTGACAGGTCCTAAGGTTGTAAAGACCGTAACTGGTGAGGACATCGATGCTGAGCACCTCGGTGGTGCATCTGTTCACGCAACCAAGAGTGGTGTTACCCACTTCGCTGCCAAGACAGAGGAAGAGGCTATCGAGATGATCAAGAGCCTGCTCTCTTACATCCCAAGCAACAATACAGAAGAGGCTCCACGCATAGAGTGCACAGACCCTATCGACCGTATGGACGATACTCTGAACGAGATTATCCCTGAGGATCCTAACCAGGCATACGATATGTATAAGGTGATTGGCGCTGTAACTGATAACGGAGAGTTCTTCGAGGTTCAGCCTAAGTTCGCCAAGAACATCATCACCGGTTTCGCCCGCTTCAATGGTCAGAGCGTGGGTATCGTAGCCAACCAGCCAGCAGCTTACGCAGGTGTACTCGATGTAAACGCTAGCCGCAAGGCAGCCCGCTTCGTCCGTTTCTGCGATGCATTCAACATTCCTATCGTATCTCTGGTTGACGTACCAGGATTCTTGCCAGGTACAGGTCAGGAGTACAACGCTGTCATCCTCCACGGTGCACAGTTGCTCTACGCTTACGGCGAGGCTACCGTGCCAAAGATCACTATCACATTGCGTAAGAGCTATGGTGGTAGCCATATCGTGATGGGTTGCAAGCAGTTGCGTGCTGACTTGAACTTCGCTTGGCCATCTTCAGAGATTGCCGTAATGGGTGCCAGCGGTGCCGTTGCTGTTCTCTGCGGTAAGGAAGCTAAGGCTAAGAAGGAAGCTGGCGAGGATGTAAAGGCATTCCTGGCTGAGAAGGAGCAGGAATACACCGACAAGTTCGCTAATCCATATCAGGCTGCTCAGTATGGCTACATCGATGATGTCATCGAGCCACGCAATACCCGTTTCCGCATCTGCCGTGGTTTGGCTCAGCTCGCAACCAAGCGCCAGAGCTTGCCAGCTAAGAAGCATGGCTGTATGCCAATGTAATGATATAATTAAACATTAGAATAAATGGATAAGAATATTTATGCTGCGATTGCCATGGCACTCTATGAGTACCAGGGCAATAACGTACACGACAAGGAGCCTGGCATCATTACGATCAAGCCACGTCAGACGATGTGGAACGCCAAGTTCTTGAGTTTAACAGCCAAACCATAAAGATAAAGAAATGAAAGAGTTTAAATATACAATTGACGGAAAAGAATACAAGGTTCAGATTGACGCTGTTGAGGGTAACATCGCAAGCGTGAACGTAAATGGCGAAGCTTACAAGGTTGAGATGGAACAGGAAGCTGAACCAGAGAAGAAGAAGGTAGTGCTCGGTCAGCCTGCTGCATCTGATGATGCTGAGGCTACTCCAGCTGCCAACGTAAATACAGCCAACGCTGTAAAGGCTCCTCTCCCTGGTACTATCACCAGCATCGAGGTAGCTGTTGGTCAGGAAGTTAAGGCTGGCGATACAGTTGTCGTTCTCGAGGCTATGAAGATGCAGAACAACATCGAGGCTGAGAAGGATGGCAAGGTTACAGCTATCTGCGTAAAGCCTGGTCAGGCTGTACTCGAAGAGGATGCTCTCGTGGTTATCGAGTAATTTGAGAATTCGAGAATTATACTTCCTGATTCGGGAATTTATGATTCGGGAATTTATAAAGAATATCAAAGGTCGCAAGCTACGATAGTTTGCGACCTTTTTCTATACTGCTGTATGAGCATAAACTGCTATACAAAGTATTTTTTTCCAAAGAAAAAAGACATAAAGTACAATAAAATGATAGATTTAACAGAAGAACAGATAAAAAGATACAGCCGCCACATCCTCCTTCAGGATGTAGGCCTCGAGGGACAGGAAAAGCTCCTCAATGCCAAGGTGCTCATCATTGGTGCCGGAGGCTTGGGTTCTCCAGTTGCCCTCTACCTCGCTGCGGCTGGCGTGGGACATATCGGTATCGTGGATGCCGATGTGGTTGACCTCAGCAACCTGCAACGACAGGTCATCCACCAGACCAAGGACTTGAACACCCCTAAGGTGGAAAGCGCCAAGGAGAAGATGATTGCCATCAATCCTGATGTGGAGGTAACAACCTACCATACCTTCCTCGCCTCAGACAATGCCGAGGAAATCATCAAGCCATGGGATTTCGTCATTGATTGCACCGACAACTTCCCGGCGAAGTTCCTCATCAATGACGCCTGTGTGCGACTGGGCAAGGCATTCTCGCATGGCGGCATCCTGAGATTCCAGGGGCAGACCTTCACCCATCTTCCAGGCACGGCTTGTTACCGTTGTTTCTTCAAGGAGCCACCTCCAGCAGGCGCTGTTCCTACCAGTAGCCAGGCAGGAGTCCTGGGTGCCATCGCTGGTATGCTCGGAACCATCCAGGCTGCCGAGGCGTTGAAGTACTTCCTCGGTGTGGGCGAACTGCTCACCGACCGATTGCTCACCTTCGATGCCAAGACGATGAACTTCCGCACCATCAAGCTAAAGAAGCGTGCATCCTGCGAAATCTGCGGCGACCACCCTTCCATCGATCATCTCATCGACTATGAGTAGGCTGCGTGTGATTTGAGATAGAAGAAAGCATCGGGTAAACACGCACAACTTGATAAAAACAATTTAGGCAGTAACGCATCCTTTCGGATTCCGTTACTGCCTAAAATTTACCTATAGATTTTCAACCCATTTTCTCCCACTTTTCGTAAAAGCAGACCACAGGTATAGGCAACATGCAATGATACCTACCCCACCTAAAACAATGTACATTCCTTCCATAATCATTTCTTTTTTAATATGTTATCAGCAAACAGCGCTAAGAAAACAGTAGCAAACAATCCCACACCAAGCAAAAAAGCATATGGTTTAGCATCATCTACACCAAGTACCAAACCTACCGCAGCAACAACAACCATTGCAGTAAAGCAGGTATTTGCAAGTTGATATATAAACTTGCTTAGGTTTTCTCTACGGGTCTTTTCTTTTTCCCTATCTTCTTTTGCCGTCATAGCTTACGTTTTTTATTATTCCTGCAAATATACGATAAAAACCAATACAGTACAACTTATCTCCCTATTTTTTAGCAATCTTTATCTTTTCAAGAGATGTACATAGCGAAGAACATCAATTCGTGTGACTAAGGACCTTTGCATTTATTTTACTTATTCAATTCAAAAAGTTCTTTATACTTCATACTGATTTCACAACCATAATACTTCAATGATTGCATCTCACTCTCATCCAAAAGTTCATTATGCTCTAAATAAGTATAATTAAATCCAAACTTTACCCTTGACAAGTACGCTTTCTTATAAGACAAATTAAAATCAGAATTAGACTTTTCAAATTTTTCAATAAAGAATGCAGAACCAACAGTAAAACCAGAATTCCTTGATTTTACTTCTGAACAATAAAGAAAATTTCCATCAACATAAACATTTGAAAGTTTTGAATTCAATAAGAATAGTTTTACTGCTATTTGATCATATAAAGACAGAATATTCCATTGGGCAAAATATTCTTGCTTCATTTTACGATCAACACATTGATAATGGATAAGCCAATATACAGATTCATTCTGCTTTGGTTGAGACAATAGCCACGAAACAGTATCCTTATAGATTTGTATCTGTTTATATCCCTCTATTACATCATAACCAATATATTTTGAAATGAAGTCAGGTGAAAAAGGTTGAGTTATTAGATCCGGAGAACGCAATACTAAATCATCATCAGCTAATACGACAGGAAAAGCGTCTAGCGATAATCTATATACTGCAACAGCCCCTATACAATCACATAAAATACGTTCATAATCAGTTTGAATCATATTTTTCCAATCAGATAATTCTGTTTCATTCCTCTGCTTTAAATAAAATGATTGATAACCTTGTTTATGAACATATTTATTCATAACAAGTTGATCTCTTCTGATTCTATCAAAGAAAGGAGCCATCAACACCTTCATTTGGGCAAATGTATCTTGATTGTCAACTAACCATTTTACCATTCGTCCGTTTTCAAAACCTTTCTCCAAACTCTTCCATCTTTTCAATTCCTCTGGGTGAGAAGTCAGATAGAGAGTACCTATAGAAGTCTCTAATGATTGCCTCATCTGATAAAATGCACAATCAAAAAATCCCTGCTGAAAAAGATTTATCGAATTTTTCAAACACTGACAAGCCTCATTGAAAAACAAATTAGAATCCCAAGCATAGAAAAATCCCGTAGTTGCCATCTGTATCTGACTGATGGCAAAAAGATACTCATCAATATCTTTCAATTGCATTTTCACTAGAGGCGTATAAGATTTATCAAACTTCATATTTTCAATATGATACTTTATTTTATGGATCGTATCGGTGAATCAGATTACTTCAATACCACAACGTCTTATACATAGGCCACACATCAAATTGTGGAACAGGAGTCAACTTAGCAAAATGATTCTTCTCATCAAAATCATCCATCTACTGATTACCACTTTCGAATGATTTCAAACTTTCATATTCATCAGCCACCTCTATGATCAGTTCTGAATCTTTATTCATAACTAGCGCACAATAAATTTAATCTTCCAAGGACCTTTTGTTGCAGGCTCCTTCCAATTTTCCTTTGCAACCATCGAATCGTGAACAGCTTTGCGAACAGCCTTGGCAAATTCACCTTTAACCAATGGCTTTGGTGCATTAATACCTAACATCATAATCTTATCTCCTATTATTTAGTTTTTATAACTTGCCGTCAAAATTACGCTTTTTTCTCGAAACCACCAAGAAAATCACAAGAAATCTGCAAGTTATCAGCAGATAACCACGAAATCAACCGTAAACTATAAACAATTAACTGTAAACAGCTTTCCCCATGCGGTCCCATCCCGCAAAACATAGCGAGGGCTTTGATGCCCCGCCAACCTTAGAGCGTAGCGGTTCTGAGCACCGAAGGGCGGTTACATCTTCTCCCTTCGGGCAAGAGAAAGGATTGATGAGAGATGTGGCATACCTATTCCATATCCTACCACACTACCTAGCGTATTATGAAACAAATGCCATCAACAATCATCTAAGCCATAGGACATTCCAAAATCTGGGTATGCAATAAATCCAAGAACATGAGCCTGGTATAAACAGGAGATGTTTCCGGAAAATGCTGTTCTGCTCTTTCTAATTCCTCTGTGGCATATAGATACTTGAACTTGTTGCGCTCATAAAAGCTAAGAACTTTTGACTGATTATACGCATCAACAACCAAGAATCTGCATCCAGTCTTGTTGTCCTCCTGAACAAACCAAGTTTTGATAAAGTTCATTACCTGTTGCCCAACTAAGAAATTTCGTCCTTGATATTTCTTATTAACCCCTAGTCTTCCCAATAATACGGCAGGATAAGTACGAAGATGTTTTTGACCTGGTATAGTTCGTTGAACCTTATTAGCAGAAGGCTTTGGAATAAAAGTTGTCTTTACATAATCTATTAATGAGGAAGTTTAATCTTTACATTTTTTGAGCGTTCCATCATACGACGGATTGCATCTTGTGCACCTTCAGGGATTACTGTTGTGGCCGTATTCCTACTACTCTCAGCAATCTCAATAAAGCGCTCTGCGACATCACCTGTCAATACAGGAATTGTTTTAATAGCTATTGCCATAATTCATATCTCCTATTATTTAGTTTATATAACTTGCCGCCAAAGTTACGCTTTTTTTCTCGAAACCACCAAGAAAATCACAAGAAATCTGCAAGTTATCAGCAAATTACTACAAAATCAACCGTAAACTATAAACTATTAACTGTAAACTATAAACTGCTATTTCCAGGCGGTCCCAGCCCGCAAAATCTGGCGAGACCTTTGATTGGTCCGCCAACCTTATAGCGTAGCGGTTCCGAGCACCGAGTAGGGCGGTTTCCCTCTTCTTCCCTGAGGGGAGAAGACCGAGATGAGAGGTGGAGCCTTCCTTAACGGTAAGGAAGGACGGGTAGGTTTTCGAAAAAGCCTTCTTTAACGGTAAGGAAGGTTTCTGTCCCCTAGAAGGGGAACCGAAGGGGTCGAAAAGACTATTGAAGGTAGGTTTTCGAAAACTTCGCTTGAATGAATTGCGGCACTTTCCATGCCATTTTCACTTGTTTTTAGAAAACATCATTATGAGAACCAGTATTAGTCATCACTAAAACCAGCTCATCATTATATTGTTTCCATATCAACAGTCAATCTGGCATAATATGATATTCCTAACTTTTCAAACATGTCATCAGCACTCTTATATTCTGTCACTCTACCATGGCGAATATCATCCATAGCTTCTTCTATTCCAGCCATAACACTTTTGTCCTCCACTTGTATAGTTAATGTTGGCATAATCTCTATTTTAAACGTTTAACTTCTGCCGCAAAAGTACGTTTTTTTCTCGAAACCACCAAGAAAATCAAAAGAAATCTGCAACTCATCAGCAAATTACTACAAAAAACTGTAAACTATAAACTGCTTTCCCCAGGCGGTCCCAGCCCGCAAAACATGGCGCAGACCTTTGATGGTCCGACAACCATAAAGCGAAGCGGTTCCGAGCACCGGAGGGCGGTTTCCCTCTTCTTCCCTGAGGGGGAGAAGATCGAGATGAGAGGTGGAGCCTTCTTTAATGGTAAAGAAGGACGGGATGATTTTAGAACACACTTCTTACAGAAGAAACAGAGTTGCAGAAAACATCCCTTTCTAGAAAGAAAGTAATAAATGAGGCGATTACAAAATCGCCTCTTTATACTTTCTACGATATAACGAATATCCATATACCGGCAATGGCTTGCGATGACGGATGTTGTTGATGGCTGATAAGCAATACCTTCCAAGCAAGCCACCTTCAAGCCCTGGCGCTTCTCCAAGACTTCGATATATGCTTGGCTACTTCCACCACCTTGTTAGGATAGAAGTACAAGCCTACCACAGCACAGTTACTCTTTGGATGTTCAGGCTTCTCCTCGATGCTCAGGCAATTGCCCTGCTCATCAAATTCAGCCACACCATATCGCTCAGGGATCGCTTACCCGATAACCAAAGACGGTAGCTTTGCTATTCTGCTCACGGATACCTGCCAGCATCAAAACCGAGATAGGATAATAAATCATCGGTTTATCAAAGATAGGAATCAGCTGCTTGCTGATACCTTTGGTGATGGGGTACAAGCGTGTTCCGCTTCCTCCTGCTAATACAATTCCTTTCATATAATTATTATTTATTGATCAATAACATTATTCGAAAACCTACCTTCAATAGTCTTTGCGACCCTTTCGGTTCCCCTTACAGGGGACAGAAACCTTCCTTACCGTTAAAGAAGGAGATTTTCGAATCCCTCCGTCTCCCTTTAGCCTCGGTACTTATCGAGTTCTAAAAATAATCTTAACTATCTATTGTGTGTTTCGTATGGTATCATTGAAGGGCCCACACGGATCTCACGAATCTCACGGATTCTTTTTCGTTGCAAGCAACGGGTATTCTCATTTGGTCTCAATGGAAAAACTCCGAAGGAGTAAAAATCCGTGAGATCAGTGAGATCCGTGTGAGAAAACAAAAAACTCCGCAAGGAGTCAAAAATTCGTGAAATTCGAGAGATTCGTGTTCAAAAATCTACATCAATTATTGTTTTCCAATCTCGTCCTGGGCCTTCTTCAAGGCGCGGATTCTTAACTCCTTCTCTACTCGCTTCTTCACCTCCTTCTCTATCTTGTCCTCAATAATCTGGTTGAGAGGACGGGAGAATGGATGCCAACCGTAATCGGCGTTCTCCTTCGTGTGACAGAACAACACCGTGCAAATTTCCAACAATGCCTCCAGGCGAACCTCCTCGCTATCATAATGGGTGAAAATCCAATTGGTGAAACGAACAAACTCGGAGAGCAACATATGATCGCCCTTGTTCAAATGAGTGAAGAAAGTGCGGTTCAGGTGAAACTCTTTCTTGATGTCACTCTTCTTCAACACCCAGGCACGCATGTCTTCGGTCAACTCATGATAAGTCGCCTTCTCTGAATAAATGTGCTTGGCAGACTTCACCAACTGGTTTGAAAACTTGTCGAAACGCTGCTCAGCAGTCTTCGACGAAATCTCAGCCGCGAGCTTCAACTTCTCAGCGGCAGAAAGCAGGAAATTCTTTTTTCCATCGTTCCTTTTTAAATAAAATTAATAATTAAATTATTTATTTTTACCACAATGTGGTAAATTCCGATTTCCTATATCGCCCTTTTGTCGTAACTTTGCCGACAGTTACCGATTGGTGAACAGCGGGGTGAACACTTGCCCCAAGCATTCACCTTTTCGGCTCCGGGGTGAACCCTAGTAAAAAGAACTTTGTATATACAGCGCATGCTAGAAATATAAAGAGTCTCTATTACAATGGGTTACGGGGTGTTTTTAACACATTATTAACGCTAAAGGTTGGCATCGGGGTTCACCCTTCACCGACTTCATCGCCAAGTGTTCACCCACACTCTTAGTTAGAGAACGTTGCAAACAAGAAAATAGTATAAACAACTAATAATTTTATCAATATGGAAGAAGAATCAAACACCAACTGCATGGAAGAGACAGCTACGATGCCCTCGTACTTCCCTTGCATCAAATCTTCGGAGAGCCATCGACTCGTCGACTGGCTGTATTTCAAGAGCATGATTACCTCTGGCACAGAGCTTCGAATGATGACCGAAACTTACCGCAAGCGCCTCGCCATCAGCAAGCAGTTTGCCGACCAGTACAAGCCTGAGATGCCTGCCATCACGGTTTCGGCGCTTATGGACGGCTACGGCAGACAACTTGCCAACTTCCTCAAACCGACCTACATGTTCCAGCTCGACTTCGACCATGTGAAGAAGGAAGATATGGAGCATCTTATCCAACTGGTGAGAGGCGACAACCATACGATGGTAGAGTATATCACCGTGAGCGGCAGGGGATTCAGAGTGTTCTGCGCCTACCATCCTGTGGATGATGACGACATCAGCGTACTGGAACTCTTCGATGCCGTGCTGCAGAAGGCGATGGCTTACTACACCCAGCTCCTGGGTATCGCTCCCGACAAGCAGTGTATAGATATCACCCGATGCGCCGGACTTGCCTACGACCCGGATGCCTATTTCCGTTGGGATGCCGAGCCTTTTGCCATGGGACCGAAGGACCTGAAGCCCCTCTATATGAAGAAGGCGTTGCAGGCGAAGTATTCTGCCAGGCGAAACGCCAAGGGCGGCAAGCGAACCATCAAGGTGAAAGAGGAGGCGAAGTCAAGCGACCAGGGGGCGCCTACCATCGAGGAGGCGGCTTCCCACATCAAGGAACTGCTCGACTTGTGGGGCTACCGATTCGAACCAGAGCATCACAACGAGTACGTGTGGCACTTTGCCGACATCTGCATCTACTATGGCATCCCGCTGGAAGAAGCCCAGTCCTACGCCGACCGTGAGTTTGGCTCCAGTTACCAGGATACGGCTTCCGTCGTCAAGTCTCGCTACAAGCATCTGCACAAGTTTGGCATCTGGCATTTCTATCGCCAGGGCGAGGGTCGCAGCGGCAAGCCATCAGTAAGACGCATCAAGCAGTGGCTACTCACCCACTATCTGTTCCGCCGAAACGTGCTGACGGGATTTTACGAGGTGGAGAGCCGCATCGTTTTAGACGGCAAGTATCCAGACTGGATCCGCATCGACGACAACATCGAGAACTCCATCTGGAGCGAGATGGACGAGTCGGGGCAGCATCTCTCGGAGAAGACCTTGCACAACATCATCAACAGCGACTTCAGCGAGCCCTTCGACCCCTTGGTCGATTACCTGCGCAGTCTGCCGAAATGGAAGAAGGGAGAGGATCCCGACTACATCGAACAGCTTGCCGACCGCATCGAGGTGGAAAACCTGCCCGCCAACGAGCATACGCAGAAACTCTTCCGCTATTTCTTCAAGAAGTGGCTAGTGGCGATGGTAGTGGCGTGGGTAACACCGAAGGTGGTGAACCAGATGATACTCATCTTCGTGGGCAAGGGCGGCATCTTCAAGACCACGTTCTTCCAGATGCAGTTGCCCCCACAGTTGCGCCAGTACTTCCTCAACGACTCGACGGGAGCCTATACCGACAAGGATTTCATGGAGGCTTTCAGCAGCAAGGCTCTGCTCTGTCTCGACGAGTTTGAGATGGTATTCGGCAAGAACCTGAGCGCCTTCAAGAGCAACATGACCAAGGTGACATTCTCCATCCGCCGGCCTTACGACAAGTACCGTTCGGAGATGCCCCACCGCGGATCGCTCTGCGGCACCACCAACAACCAGCAGTTCATCACCGACGAGGAGAATCGCCGCTACTGTCCTTGGCTGGTAAAGAGCATCGAGAGTCCGATAGACCACCCGATAGACTACGACCACGTGTTTGCCGAGGCAGTAGCACTGGGTCAGGAGGTGATGAGCCATCCTAAGGGCGAGCCCCTGGAGTGGACATACTGGTTGACGAGGGATGACATCGAACTGATGCGCAGCCACAACCGCCTCTTCATGGTAGCCAACTATGCTGAGGAGCAGATACTCCGTTTCTACCGGGTACCGGAGCCAGATACGCCGCTACAGTTTATCAAGTTCCGCTACAGTGCCGAGATACTGGAGAGGATAGGTGTGAACCCTGCCCTTCGCCAGAACCTGAACAACCAGAATATCGGTAACGTGATGAAGCGTCTTGGATTCAAGAAGATTCACAAGAAGAACGGCAACGGCTGGGCTGTGATAGAGAAGGAAGGTAGCGAAATCAACAGCGATTCCTTCATCGATCCCAGCGATACCATGGAGGATTAAGTATCTTGGTTACGATAGCTAAGTATCATGGTTACGATGGCTAAGTATCATAGTTACGGATGGTATTTAAGTCGCACACGGATCTCACGGATCTCACGGATTCTTTTTCGTTGCAAGCAACGGTTCTCACCTTGCCTCACAGTAAAAACTCCGAAGGAGTCGAAAATCCGTGAGATCCGTGAGATCCGTGTGGGAAAAATTCAACATTAATAATAAAGTCAATGGATTTACGAAGTTACACCAAGCAGGAGTTAGCCCTGCTCTATTTTCCGGATTCCGACCCGGACGTGGCAAGATCTCATCTGATGAGATGGATAGTAAGATGCACCCAGCTCTATGAGCAGCTGCTGAAGAGTGGATACACCAAGAACAGCAAGGAGTTCAATCCCCTGCAAGTATCCTATATTTTCTTCCATTTGGGAGAGCCCTGATATTTATCAGTGATAATCGGTGAGTATCGTGGAGCAACATTGAGCATCGGTGAGTTGGGAATGAGAAATGTTGTATCTTTGC
This sequence comes from Segatella copri, assembly GCF_002224675.1. Lineage (GTDB taxonomy): Bacteria > Bacteroidota > Bacteroidia > Bacteroidales > Bacteroidaceae > Prevotella > Prevotella copri_U. The sequence goes on from NZ_NMPZ01000019.1 coordinate 34,617, forward strand.
ATTGTGATTCAGAAAGAGAAGTCCCACACGGATCTCACAGATCTCACGGATTCTTTTTCGTTGCAAGCAACGATTATTCTCATTTGGTCTCAATGGAAAAACTCCGAAGGAGTAAAAATCCGTGAGATCCGTGAGATCCGTGTGAAAAAACAAAAACACTTAACATTTAAAAACTATGTTGCTTTACGTACTAAAACTAAATCAGAACGCCAAGATGCCAGAGGCATACGGCAAGTACTACGCCTATCCAGTCATCACGCAGACGGTAGGTACCGACGGCCTGGCCGGACACATGGCTAGCCACAACACTCCTTTCTCCAAGGGAGCCATCAAGGGCATGATTACCGATATGGTATCGTGCATCAAGGAACTCACCTTGCAGGGTATCGCTGTGAAGATCGACGACCTCGCCATCTTCTCCATCGGCATCCGCAACAAGGAGGGAGCTGCCTCGGAGAAGGAGTTCACCATCGCCAAGAACATCGACGGCTTCCGTCTCCGTGCTCGTGGCACCGGTGAGTTCAGCGCCAAGACCATCAACCTCGATGCTACGCTGAAGAAGGCCTCTGCTCTGTTAGGGGATGGCACCACCACGGATACCAACCCGGATACCGGGAAGGATACCACTGGTGGAGACAACACCAGCCAAGGCGGTAGCGGAACCACAGGAGGTGACAACACCGACCAGGGCGGTAGCGGAACCACAGGAGACGATAATGTAAGCTTGTAGTAAGCCTAGCCTCCTGGCATCTGAAACAAGAGAAAGCGCATCGGCAGGATGCAGTCCGGAGTAATCCGAGGGCACATCAGGAATGAGTTCATCACTCAACATTCAACATTGTCAATTCATCGCCCTGAACGGATGCTTGCTCATCCTGCCCGCTTCCTTCTTGGTTTCCCACACGGATCTCACGGATCTCACGGATTCTTTTTCGTTGCAAGCAACGGTTCTCACCTTGCCTCACAGTAAAAACTCCGAAGGAGTCGAAAATCCGTGAGATCCGTGAGATCCGTGTGGGAAAAATTCAACATTTAACATTCAAAATTAATCATCATGAAAGTAAACTGGAAATCCGTCATCAATTTCGTCATCACTGTCCTCACCGCCGTCCTCAGCTCTTTCTGCATGCAGAGCTGCGCCAACCTCTAAGTCGCTCACGGATCTTTACATCACTAGGCGATGAATACCTTTTGCCATGTCATCAACATTAAAGTTTACCAATAAGCCAACTTTCTTATGTGCGATTTTGAGATACGTCATCAACTGCTTATAATGTACCGGATGTAATTCTTCTACAGATTTCAGTTCAATAATCACCTTGTCTTCGACAAGAAGATCCAACCGATAATCACACGGAAGCTTTACTCCGTCATAGATGACTGGAAGCGGAACTTGCTGTTCTACCTTCAAGCCCTCCTTGCGAAGCTGATGAACCAAAGACTCCTCATAAATCTGCTCAAAAAGACCTGGTCCCCAATAGTTGTAAACTTCAAAGATTGCACCGCGAATCTTATAAGTCAAATCGCCATATAATAACATAAGCCATAAAAAAGACTCACACCCATCTTAAACGGAAAATCCGTGAGATCTGTGAGATCCGTGTGCAAAATTAAACATTAATTCTTAATAATCCAAAGAAAGCAATGAAGAATCCAAGAAAAATCGATCTGATTGTGGTACATTGCAGTGCCACACGTGTAAACCAGGACTTCCCAGTAGAAGCCTTGGAAGCCTGCCACAAGGCACGTGGTTTCCACTCCATCGGTTACCACTATTACATTACGAAGGATGGCATGGTCTATCCCTGCCGTCCAGAAACCGAGGTGGGTGCTCACGCCCGCCACTACAACGCCCACAGCATCGGAATCTGCTACGAGGGTGGTCTCGACGAGAAAGGCAAGCCTGCCGACACTCGCACTCCAGCCCAGAAGGATTCTCTGGAAGACCTCCTCTACGGTCTCTCCCTCGACTATCCCGATGCCAAGATCCTAGGCCATCGCGACCTCCCCTGGGTCCGCAAGAGCTGTCCTTGCTTCGATGTCAAGGAATGGCTGAAGGAAATCGACTTCCATCTCTAGAAAGCCCGAACAGACCCCAGAAATTCGTGAGATTCGTGTTCAAAATCATCCCAGCTTGTAAGTCCTAAAAAGCTTATGGGTTGGGATTTTTTCTTTGTTTATTCACATCATTCGTCACCACTTATATTCAGAAGGAAATTTTACTTGGACAAATCTGAAATTGTGCCCAATAATGGAAATCTCCTTGGCTAAAGTTCCACTATTCGCAGAGGGAGTCCTCATAAACGCCAACATATTTCTAGCGGCATCTCCACGTAGAGGAGTTACGTCAGGAGCATAATAATCTCTCCAACCAAACAGGCAGATTTTCTCTGGAAAAGTCAATATGTAATGAGCCATCAATGGGTCTAACAATAATCGTTCCAAGGATTTCTTCATCTGTGCAGAAGCCTTGGCTCTCTTGCCCAAAGGATACTTGCCATCATTGGGATTGACATACTTCTCTTCGGAGCAAGTCAAATCACAAAAGGCAATTTTGTTATGCTCGTCCGTTGCATCGACCAATAAGTAATCGCACCTATCCCTCATCGCAGCTACAGTATTATCAAATTGATTGACATACTTCTCAAAATCCACAATGGCTACAGGACTGGCAGATGTATCCAGTCTCAAATTAACCCTGTCACATTGAGCACGACGTGGACGGTGTCCTTGACAATCATCACAAGCCTTGGAGTCTGACAATTCGACAAGCCCCCTATGGATAGTCATATCAACAACCACCCCATGGGTATCCAAGTCATACTCCTGAGGATAATGCACTTGCAGCAATCGGTCTATCAACAATTCGTCTCTCATCTGCTCAACTCGTTAAACTCATTATATATGGCAGACATCATCTCTGTCAAGTCGTATGTATCAACCAGAGCTTTTCCTTCCTCATCCGTTGCCATGAGAGTTTGAGCATTTCCATCGTATATTCTATATACTGCCAAATCCTCAGGCTCAACTCTCGCACGATCCGCAGCCGTTTGACGAATCAAAACGTTCAAGTAGTTCAAGATATAAGGACTATGTGTAGCCATTATAATTCCCATCTTACGGTCATTGGAAGAAGCTGCATTAACTGTCTTCACCAAATCATCTATTAAGCGGCACTGAGCATCTGGGAAAAGACTAAGTTCAGGCTCCTCTAAATGAATATGCACATACTTTGGTAAGTCAGCCAGCTCGATAACCGGAGAAAACTTAGTCAACAATTCGTTGTCATAAAGGTAGTCAAGCACAGACCGACGGAAAGCCTCCTTAAAGGAATAATCCTTGGCAAAATGCTGCACGATGACGGAAAGAGGAGTGGATGTTTGGATACCAGATGAAGCCTGGGTAAGCTCTATTGGAGCATAGGCATCGTTAACAGGCATAACAGTTAATTTAACAGGACGTCCCTTAGGATGTTTCACGGAAAGTTTCAGTCCCAAATAAGAGAGATCATATTCCTTGTCATCCTTCACCGCCTGGGCAAAGTCATTCATAGTCTCATGAAAATAAAATCCCAAAGACGCATTCTTATTCGTCAAGGCATTAGCCGTCCATGAAGGGATGACATTTCTATTCTCCGAGACAAAAGACTCTTTCCAAAAGGTCAAATCTTCTTCACTTATCTCAGGCAAGAGCGTACGCTTAATCTTGGAATTGCCATACTCTATGCTATACACATTACCAGAATCTGCATGCACCTCATATCGTATATATGAATTACTCTGAAAGAAAGCCACAAGATTAGTAGTCTTTACCAAAGACTCGAAGCGTATTCTGAAAGGAGAGTTTGTTATTTTCGAATGTTTTAAAAAAGATCGAATATTAGCTCGCTTATATAGATAGCGCATTAGGACAAGTACCTTCATCAGTGTACTTTTCCCGATGGCAGACTCACCTATAAGAACTGTAAGAGGAAGAATCTCCAACTGTTCAATATGGCGAAGCGGTCCAACATTGTGTATGGTAATATATTCCTTCATATACTTTTTCTGATTGTATTCACTAAAAAAACATTTTTATGGTTGCAAAATTACATTTTTTTATTGAAACGACCAAGCAAAAGAAGAAAAAAGACCGAACAGGTCCTGAAATTCGTGTTATTCGAGTTATTCGTGTTCAAAATCATCCCAGCTTGTAAGTCCTAAAAAGCTTATGGGTTGGGATTTTTTCTTTGTTTATTCACATCATTTCTCTCCCCCATCAGCACTCTCATCACACTTGGCATATACATTCTCATCCCCCAATACGAATGTCCTGCATCAATCTGCTCAACGGACGTTTATGTATTTCTTTACTTTCACTATATGTTCCCAAGACAAACCTCTTCAAATTTTCATCAGTCAAGTTAAGTTTTCCCCAGGCGGTCCCAGCCCGCATAATCTGGCGTAGACCTTTGATGGTCCGCCAACCTTAGAGCGTAGCGGTTCTGAGCACCGGAGGGCGGTTTCCCTCTTCTTCCCTGAGGGGAGAAGACCGAGATGAGAGGTGGAGCCTTCCTTACTATGAGAACCAGTATTAGTCATCACTAAAACCAGCTCATCATTATATTGTTTCCATATCAACAGCCAATCTGGCATAATACTACATTCCCAACTTTTCAAACATATCATCAGCACTTTCATACTCCGTCACTCTACCATGACGAATATCATCCATTGCTTCTTCTATTCCAGCCATAACACTATTATCTTCCACCTGTATAGTTAATGTTGCCATAACCTATAATTTTAAACGTTAAACTTTTCCGCAAAAGTACGCTTTTTTATTGAAACCACCAAGAAAAAAGCCGAAAATCTGCAAGCTATCAGCAAATTACGAAATGCGCCAGCCGACAAGCACTCGCAACTCTGTTGCGCCAAACAATCGCAATTTTATTGCGTAAGCCCTCCCAGCCAGCCCCTTGTGGGCACAGGCTCCGCTGGCTGACCAAAACTCTGGCGGCGCTATAGCAGAGCCAGCTACATCCTCTCGTCCCTGAGGTTTCTGTCCCCCAGAACTGGGGGAACCGAAGGGGGCGTAAAGACTATTGAAGAGAGGCTTGGAGAGAAAGGTGGAGCCTTCCTTAAGGGTAAGGAAGGACGGGTAGGTTTTCGAAAAACATCTCCTTTTCGAAGTATTCCTTTGTTTCCATAATCCTGATTTTTAAGAATTCGGATGCAAAGGTAAATACTTAATGTGTTAAAACCTTACGCTGTAATGGTGATATACCGACGGTTGCGAGCATTTGCAGACTCACGCATCTCCTTCGCCTCATTGTCGCCGATTACAACCTCGGCGAACTTTGGCTTGCCGTTTAATTGTTTCTTGCCTTGTACCATAATTTGAACAGTTTAAAATCACGGTGCAAAGGTACGAAACTTTTTCTAGGCACACAATACGGCATTCACCGAAGACTTACCGTTCATTTTCCTCTGCCTCACGAACAAATCGTTCGGCAGTCTCACCTGTCAAAACAGGAATGCTTCTTATCTCTAATACCATAATCTTCTCCTTTTAAGCGTTTAACAGAATTAGGTTGCAAAATACATTTTTCCCCTCACAATGCCAAACTTCTTGTTTTATTTTAACGTAAAACAAGCGTAAACGTCATTTTTGCCATAACATACTAAACGCATAATCCTTATAGGCAATACAATATTCATAAAACTCCAATCTGTTTTGTTCTTCTTCATATGTATCAAAGCAATCTCCAGCATAAACAATTTCGTCTTGCTTACAACAACTTTCATCATGATTGAAGAAATAATCCCCCATAACAGTATTCTCAGGAACTTTATTCGTGCCGTATTTAAGCCTATAAAATGGAAAGTCATCACTCTTCATCTGCCACCTGACTTTTCCTTTTTGAGAAAATACCAACATGATGGGAACAATATTGAACTTCAGATATCGTAAAGCACACGCAGAGAAACTTACATTATATTTGTCTGCAACAGATTTGACCAAATCGCCTGATAAAACTTTACCTGCAAAATCAGATTTAAACTGCGTTGTTGGCATGAGTAAGTTCGCAGCGAACTCATCAGCTTCCCGCTCCACCAACCAATCCTCATTTTTACCAAAAGGTTCATAACGATGAATATGAGGTGACATGATTCCATTTTGCAAAGCTCGCCTATGATGATCTATAAAATAGTGACCAAGTTCATGTGCAAGAGTGAAACGCCCTTTAGTATTATTCTCGGCATTGTGTCTTGCCGTATTGATATGCATGTAAAACATGTCTTGCTCTGCCTCATACCATGTCATTCCATCAAAGGTGTTTGTTCCATAGTCATCAAATATGACACAAATACCTTCGTCTTTAGCAATTTCCATCAAAGGGATAGGAATGGGATAGAACGAGCCAATGTCTTCTATGACAACTTGACAAGATTTATTCATTTTTATTGTCTTTATTATGCTGTCTCTTCATTTTATCCAATACATCCTTTGGCAATTTGTCAAAGTTACGAGCTGCCATGGAATACTCCTGCTTTATATCCTCTGCAACTTTTGCCCGTTCAAGAATATGATTGCTTTCAACATATTGGTAATCCGTCACCACATGACATGCACCTCTCAGAATCATATCAACATCAACATAACGATTTTCTATACGAGATTTGTAATCATCGTACATTTCGTCGAAGAAATCCAATTCTTCTTCATTGCGAGGAGGAAGGTAACCTGTTGAACACAGTAGTACATCCCATTCTTCAATTGTCAAATCTTTCATGCCTTTAATAAGTTTAAATCATTAAGAGTTTCACATGCCTCTTTCTTATATACCCTAATCGTTGTCTGAGTCACATCAAGACGCTTCCGTAATTTCTCCAACAACTTTCTTGGGAGTTTCTTACCACTCGTCTGATACGCCTTATATGTCAAATAGATAATACGATGCTTCTCATCAAGAGCTGATATTTTCTTTTCCATACAGCTAACGTATTGTATTTTTTGCTCAGGTGTTAAATATGACAAATGAAAAGAGTCCACGAAATCTTCAGCATTTTCGATAACAGACAAGTCTTCATCGGATTTAATCTGTGCGCACACACCATGCCTTGCAAAATGATACATCTGTGACACTGCTATTCTGATAAGCCAGACAACAATTGCTTTTTCCTGATCCTTATAATAAGACTTGTTCATGTCAAACGTGGGATAAAGCCAAACCTTATTGAAAGCACATTGAATGGCCTCAAAAGCAACTTTTTCATCATAGCCATTTTTATTTGCAATAATGTCAACTTGCTTATTGATCTTGCTCTCAAAGACTTCTACGAATAAGCGAAAAGCCTTGGCTGCCGCCTCTTCATCTTCTTTTTTACGAGCAATTATCTTCAACAGTTGGACACCATCAAGAGAACATTCATCTTTTTTATTCATTGTTTCTATCAAAACTAACGGTTTTGGTATAAAGACGAGCACTCAACGAAGAATGCTCATAAAATTTATCATAAATATGACAAAAATTAAAAATGTGAACGGCTCAAGCCGTTTTTCAAGTCCTGCAGGGTATAATACTTGGTTGGACTATTGGGAAGCTAAAAGCGGTAAAACCGCAAGTAGATGTTCTGCCACAGACTGTCACCAGACTGGCAGATGGAATTTGGTCGGTGCTCATGTACAAAAAGTATACGGCTATGATAATAGCTGGTATATTGTGCCTCTCTGTAGAGGCTGCAACACTCGCACCGATGAGTTTTATGTTGACGAGACTTTGGTTCCAGTACCAAGCAATCTCTAACATTAAACGATTTTTATTAGGATGTGCCTCAAGGAATTGTTTCCTTGGGGCTTTTCTTTTTATTAGCTACCCCTATTATCCTCATGAATACTCCCACCTTCCCCCATGCGGTCCCAGCCCGCAAAACCTGGCGCAGACCTTTGATGGTCCGCCAACCTTAGAGCGTAGCGGTTCTGAACACCGGAGGGCGGTTACATCCTCTCGTCCCTGAGGGAAGAGAGGCTTGGTGAGAAAGGTGGAGCCTTCTTTAATGGTAAAGAAGGACGGGATGATTTTAGAACCCTACGCCTCTTTCACCATGTTCCAGAGGAATAAGCTATTACCGATGATATATCTTCTCCACATACGCTTAGGCTCCTTGATCAAGCGATAGAGCCATTCCAGACCGTGCTCCTGCCACCAGATAGGGGCACGCTCCACAGTTCCAGCGAAGAAGTCGAAGACGGCACCGATGGTACCCACATGGCAATGGATGTTCAACTCATTCCAATGAGAATAAGTCCACTTCTCCTGCTTAGGAGCCGTCATGCCAATCCAAAGCAGATCAGGGTTGGCAGCATTGATGGCATCAATGATAGCCTTGTTGTCCTCATCCGAGAACTCAGGCTTATACGGAGGCGAATAAGTCACCACCTTCAGGTGAGGATAATCCACGGCAGCACGCTTCACTATCAGGTCGAGTACCTTCTGTGAACTACCCATAAACATCACCGTACCACCCTTCTTCTCCAGCTTGTTCATCTCGAAGAAGAATAAGTCCCAACCAGCTATTCTTTCCTTCGGCTGACTCTTCGCCTTAATCCACTTGCACGCCTTCACGATACTCACTCCATCCGGAATCAGCACATCGCCATTAGTCAGAGCATCAGCAAAGAGCTGATCCTTCTTTGCCGTGTTAAAAGAATGAGCATTTACTGTGTTTATGAGCAATTTGCCCTCTGGTAATGAGGCCAATTCCGCCTTACTACCCAAAATTGTTAATGTTTTTAATTTAAACATATCTATATTTTCTTATTTGATTTCATTAGTAAATTCTACTTCAATAACATCTTCAGAGTATCTTCTTCTTCACTCATTGAAGCCAGCATTTTTTCTTTCTGTGTACTATCCGTAATGTTGTTTTCTATCATGCCCTTTAAAGAGGAAAACATATTGCTGATTTTATCTTGTAGCTTCTGTTGTTCAAGAGTAATTTCTTCACCTATTGATGCCAACAGACTATCTAAGAATCTTATAACCTTAATCAAAAGTTCAATCAAATCAATCACTTTATAAAATTCCTTAAGAGGATCTAAAGTATTCAGTATAGACAAAATACCCTTTACATCACCTGGTCTTTTCTTAGAGAATTTCAGATGAACCAGCTTTGCCCTGACCATTCTAACATTTTGGTCCTGTACACTCTCCTTCAAACAAGATTCCAACTTGTCTGCCATATTATGGAGTGGAACGTCTGATTCGGGAATAAGCTGTTTCATTTCATTCCATAGCGATTCACGAGCTTCTTCCTCTGTATATCCAACTATCTGAGTTAAGACAGATGTCTTTATAATCAAGAAATATCGCATATTCAAGGCGGCTTCGAACTCTGTATCAGAAGACAAATAGGAATCCGTGATAGAAAGGAGATCCAACATAGAGTACATCACTAATGAATAAAGATTATTCAACTGATAGAACCTATCCAGTTGCCCATTAGAAGATTTCTCACCTTTTTTGATACCCAAGAATTCATAACCTTTCTGGATTTTCTCAAATAATGCAATACTATCCAGAAACCTTTTACCATACTCGTTTAGATATTTTTCAGTAGAAGCCTTAAACTTCTTCCCTTCAAGTAAAGCCTGGATTGCATGCATATGCCTTCCATCATTACCCAGCAGACCAGTTTCATCAAGATTGACATCACTAAGACCCTGATTATTTCCAATAAGGCTCTGCAGGTATTCTATTGTACAGATAGCATGAAGAATATTCATTATCAGCAAATAATTAGACAATAAGGAGGCATAAGGCTCTTCATTTGTAATAGCCATAGTTTCCTTGATAAGTTTTTCTGCTGATTTGTCATAATGTAGAGCGATATCCCTCATAACCTTGCCATCCCAACCTACCCTAAACTTTTCAAGCAAATCCTGAAGAACAGAAAGAGAGTTTGAGATTTCAGGAGTCACCATACCGGAGTCGTTTAAGATAGTTATCAAATACCCGACCAGAGTTTTCTTCTCGCCCTCTTTAAAGGTGTAAATGTACTTAATACCTTCAGAAATACCTGCAACAACGTTCTTCCAATGATATCGCTTGGCATGCACATTATCAGTCTTCAATGCTGCAAGGGCACTTATGCAGACATTGATATAGACAAAGTCTATCCCCATAAGGCAAGCATTAAAGACATGAGTATTAAAGGCTTCTTTCTTCAACATCAACTCATTTCTATTTATCGCTATCAAGACTTCTTTACTTAATGTATCAACAGTGGCTTGCATAGAGTCAACAAGCCTCGATACATATTCTTCTTTACCCATAATCTACCAATAACTTACTAATTACAGATTACTATTCTAACTCGACAATTATATAATGAGCCCTGATAAGGTTCTAGGAAGAACTAAAATTCTAAGCTAAGTATTCTCTGGTAATAATCTAAGATTTTTCCAACAATGATATCAGCTTGAGCTTTAGTAGGGAATTGACCAGCTGAATGCATATACCTATTCCTCTCATTAGTAATTAAGTTCGTGATATTGGTAGCATCCATACCACTTAACTGCTTAAATGTCTGTCCAGGTCTTTTTTGCTGTAACTCATGAACATATCCACCGATGCTTGGAGTCGCAATATTCCCAAATCGCCCATGCTTTTCTATAAACAATCTCAATCCGCTATCAAAAGCCCTAGTAGAGTGCAAAACTCTGTTAAGTTGCGCTCTGTTAGCTTCACTAATAACTTTGCTAGAGTTTTCACAAAGTTCAAACTCCTGCTCTATAATAGATGCCTTTCGTTGAAAATCTTGATTCTCACCAACAAAAGTTCCCAGCTGAAAACATAATGTCTTTATTTGCTTAGCGATGCCCATGATACAGTTTATTTTGTATATCTATATAGAAACCATGAATACATTCCAATCGTTCTTCATCAAGGATATTCAAAGGAAGCACACCAGCAAAAGCCAATGTTCGATGATACATATTGTGATAGCCTTCATCGGTAAACATATTCCAATCAGTAGCTATGCCAAAAATATTATCTACTACCATATTATAAGGTTCGAGATAACCATCTGTTAGTCGAAAGCTTTTTAAAAAAGACTGGGTCATGATATTCTCAAATCCATCACGGAAAGTTTGCCTTTTACCCTTTCTCTTAATGCACATATCAATGTTACCGCAACGAGCCACATTTTTTATAATCCGTCTCTTATTATCAGTCCAACTAGGAGAGGATACGTTCCCTAAATCTAATTGGAAATTGTCATCCCAATTATATTTCTCAAATGTTTTATCAGCAAAATCTACAGTTAAATTATTGGCATCATATTGTTGGAACATCCATTGTTTCATATCTCCAATAAGACTCCAGTTCCTACCATTATTTATACGCGAAGATAAATAACTTATGGCATCTATTTTCCCCCAAGATATATGACAAAATGCAGCATTCAACACACGTTCGCCATATTCTGACAACTTCTCATCCTCTTTTAAGATGAGAAGAGTATGCAATTTGCTACCATACGCCAATTCCGAAGAAAATAATCTTCTCAGCAGATGATCAAAATTGATTCTCTCATGATACATTGGAACAAATATTGCATAAATAGTTGTGCCTTTTCGAACCAAAGCATCAGGATTATCAATAGAAAAAGGATTCTCTGGGCTAACGAGACAATCGCTAACGAAAGTTTGATCCATTTCTTCTATGATTTTTTGTCTAAAATCTACCTGTTCCATTGTTTATATATGTTCAACTTTAATGAATGAAAGTTAGTTCTAACAAAAATGCGATTAAGTTTCAGAATGAAGACAATCATTCAGGATATCAACCATCGTCTCCTCAAACTTTCTGAGGGTGAACTTATCATTGAACTTGCGATAACCGTTTTCTCCCATACGCTCGGATTCCTCCGGATGCTCTATGAAGTATTCCAGTTTATCTGCAAGAGTATGGAAATCACGCTTCTCTATCAGGAAGCCAGTATCTTTATCATCTATGATACCAGGGATACCACCCTCTGTTGTGGAAATACAAGGCAGATGATGCTGCATAGCCTCCAATAATACTAGAGGAAAACACTCATTGTGATAGAAAGTAGGGAAAACAAAGACATCGGCTGCAGCCCAGAAATCATCCTTCTCCCTGCCATACTTGCCACCATGGGCAAAACAGACTTCTTCCAAATGAGACTCTATCAAAGCACGCTTAAACATCTCTTCGGTGATATCACTCCATTTTCCAACGAAATGAAACTCTACAGGCAAATTCTTTTCATGCAGGATCTTTGCAGCTTCCACTATAGTCCAAACACCCTTTTCAGCAATCATATTGCTAAGAAAGAGTACATTCATCTTATTATTTTTCATTCTTCTGGTATTCCGTTAGGACAAACAAATACATCTTCTCTTTTTACATACTTCTTGACGTCATCATACAAGCACTCCGACAGGAGAATCACCTTGATTCCCTTGAAGAATCGCTGGTATAGGAAGTTATCCAAGAATCTGTTTTGGCGAGTTGACACACCCTTATTATGATAATGTACAACCACCTGATATCCCATTCGCTTAATCATCTGAACAACGATATAGTCTTTATAGAAGGCACCGCCACAGGCATTAGGTGTTACATACACCAAGTCTGGGTTGATTGTCTTCAAACTCCTACGGATTTTACGCAGCAACGCATAAAAATCAACCAACTTTCGGATTCCAACCTTACCAATATCTTGCAGATTCTTTGCCGTGGTAAGATTGATGTAATGACTATCAAACTTATCATTAATCAACTTACTGTCATGGATATATTGCCCCACCATCGCTGCACCATGTACAGGAGGCGGCATGTGCATAATAAATAAAATCTTTGGTTTCATCAATATTACCAACCTAAATAAATATTCTTGTATAATATTTCATATTCCTTTTGCATCTTCTCCAATGAGAAATGCTCTTGAGCATACTTATATGCCTTATCCGCTAACTCTTTATAATCAAAAGATAGCAATTTATTCTTGAACAAATTTATGTAATCGGCAACATTATTGTCCATAACCTTCAAAGGCCAATCCTCCGGGAGAGTTTCATTGACACCTGCACACCAATTTACAATAACTGGTGTTCGAGTTAATGATGCCTCAACAGAAATCAAGCCAAAGCCTTCATGATTTGAAGGCATAAATAAAAAGTCAAAAGAACCCATATATTGAGACAAACCATATACCTTATCATATAAAGATACAAATTCCAAACTTCCCAATGATTCTTTTACCTTTTGTTTTAAAGACCCACTACCTACAATATGAAAATAATAGCGTCCATCATCCTTCAATGCGGTAACAACAGCAATCAACTGGTCGATACCTTTTTGGTCTTCCAATCTCCCCGCAAACAAAACATTTACTTTTTCCTTAACTAAATGAGGAAAAGCTTTCTGCTTCATTTCTTTTACGCCATTATATATCAACGGAATATGATGCTGCCCATACGTTTTTTCATAAACATTACGTACAGCTTTGGATATGGCAACGTTACACTTATGTTTCAAATAGAAACGTTCCACCATACTACCTATTCCTTTCCAATCATTCCACAACTCTGTATTATGAATTGTTCGCACATATCTGGTCTTTATCCAGAAAAACAGCCAAGACAGCTTTCTAAACAGCCACAATGCCAAATCAGGAATTTCCGTATGTGAATGAATGATATTCGGTCTGTATTTCAGATAAATAAAAGAGAACCACAAAGGAAAAAACAAAATGGCCAACTTGCTATGAGATATAGGAGAAGTATGATACATAATGCCATGTACCTCCAATTCACGCTTCATTTTCACAGAGAATTCCGATTTACCTTTTGATACCTCTACAATGTGGTATTCTATAATCTTTATTAGAAGATTCGGCAATGTTAAAAGCAATTCTTTCTGCGCCCCCTATATCAATGAAAGACTCTTAGCACTTGCCTATTAACTTCTTCTTCCATGGACTTTATCGCATCAGCAAATGTTATGGACATTTTAGAAGTCCTGGCAGAATCTACTGATAACCGGCAAGCTTTGCCTATTTGTTTAGCAATATCTTCCACAGAATTTGGATCTGCAAGGAATCCATTTATGCCTTCTTCTATCAAACAAGCAGATCCAGCAAGTTTGGAGATAACACAATTGCAACCACAAAGTAAAGCTTCATTGGTTACTGCACCAAAAGCTTCTAAAATACTTGGAAGCACAAATACATCAGCACAGCAATACCAAGCGGTCAGATCAACACCATTTTTGCGACCTACAAACTCAACATTGACATTAAGCTCTTTTGCCTCATTCTCAAGACAGTCTCTCAATAAGCCTTCACCAACGATTATCAACTTGTATTTAAAAGAAAGCAACGAACAAGCCTTTAACAGGCTGGATAAGTTTTTAACGTCAACCAAACGTCCCACAAACAGGAGCGTTTTCACACCATCAAGCTTATAATGTCTTTTATATTGTTCAGCTTTTGCTCTTACATCGTCATTAATACAAGCCGTGTTATCGTCAGTCAATAAAGGCATAAATATTCCTTTGTGATAATGTTGCTGATACCAATTCTGTGCACGAGAATCCAACAAAATCAAATTGTCCATAAAAGGCATACATAATTTACGAGACCATGCATGAAAGCGAGAAAAGCCTTTACCTATCAACATAGCATAGCTATCATCACACTGTGATATTATCTTATATTTATAACCAAAAAGCTTCTTGATCAATATTACCTGCATAGCAAGAAAAGAAAACTCCGGAACCATAATAAATTCCGGTTTGTTTTCCTTTATCAGTTTTCGAAGTCCCCAAACCAATTGACGGTCTCCCATTAATCGAGTAATTTTCAAGTATTTTGGAGTAAAAGTACATTTCTTCTCCAATTCTTCCGTGGAGAAAAGCTGACCATCAAAACCTCTTAACTGAAAATATATATCACAATTCATATGCTCAGATATATAGTTATAATAATCCAAGCGATAGGGTGCAAGCAAGACTCCTAAAGACAAGTTTTTCATACAAAAACATTTTTATTTAACATAAAGCATAACTTTTCAATAGCTCAGCCAAAGTCGTTTAATCTTGATTATTTGGAACAACAGAGTATTAAAAAATAATACTTTTTCAATTAAAATACTTATAAACAACTTTTTTAAATATTGACAAATATGGAGCAACATAACCCAGAATAAAAGAAAGTTTGTTATGCCCAGTCTTTACTCTAACCCATTCTTTTGGACATATCTCAAATTTATAGTGTCCATGCGGAATTGGCCATATAGATGGACAATAAGTATTTTTACCAATACCTTTTTTGTCCATCAAAGAAGCCATAATACTAAAAGAACTATTACATACAATATGATAATCACATTTAGAAATCAAAGAGAAATCCTCCAAGAGAGATGCATGTAAGGTCTCACAATCAAAACTGTTTTCAAACTTTGACACAAGTTTACTATATCTGTCATAAAACACCAAAAATATTATTTTTTGATTTTTATAGTTCTCTAATACTTTTTTTGCAGCATTCTGCCAATAATCAGATGAAAGCATATAGCCTTTTACACGATAGTCCAGAGCATTTCTAAAGTGTACAGAACAGAACTTTACATTTGGATATTTATCTTGCAATAAATCCATTGTTCTATCTGTTTTTTCATCTATATCTGCCGGCATTTTAAACCACCCCTGTACTTCTTTAAGCCTATGAGAGAAATATCTAGGAGAAATATAATGCCCAAGCATTAAGGTATCATCGCCGACCTTTAAAGCCTCTTCTTCGACATCACTTTTACTATCTATAGTTATATTTTCTCTATAAACAGAATATCCTTCTGGCACATCTTGAATAGTTTCCTTTGCGATATCTGCAAAAACAGAAGTCAGAGTATTTCCATATTTTTTATCTGTGTCATTCTTGAGAAATTGATTATTATATTCTCCGAGAATTCGAAATTCATAGCCTTTATCTAGGGCTATTGACTTTATCGCAGCATAAGCAAACATCTGATTGCCTAACTGATCACTAAGCTTACATATAATCATAACTTATCGTATTATACTTTTAATTTTTTTGAGAAAAGAATATATCACAATTGGTTTGAATGGCAAATACATACACCATCCCAATAATACGGATTGCTTTTTACGTGATTTGCACAATATGTAACTAACAGTCCTCTCTCTTCGACAAAAATTATTCACATCGTGTAAAACTTTTCTATCCATATTACGTGAGGCTTCAAAGAAACCTAAAACGATATCACTCAAACACGCACAAACAAGTTTGATATCCTTCTGCTGTACTTTAGATTTCAAGAAAAGCGAGTAATGACAAATAATCTTCATCATATCATAAACTCTTTTTGGGTTTTTTACCTGAGTTATTGAACCTTCTCGTTGCAAATAATGATATAATGGTTTATGGCAAACCGTTATAGAATCAGCCTTATAAACAACCCTTGGCATCAATTCATAATCCTCGTGCAAAATGCCCTCATAGAACTCAAAATGATTTTCAAACCAAAAAGTTCTCTTTAAGACATAAACTGGAGCCATAAACATCGGATGTAACCCCATCAATTGTTTTCCATCACTGTCATTTAAAGGAATATCAGTAGCACTTACAGACTCACCGTCAACTTTATTTATAAACAATGTAGAGGTATATAAGATTTCCGGATCTTTCTTTAGTAATTCCATTAAATACCTAACACTATCAGGTTCAATCCAATCATCAGAATCAATACACCAAATATATTGTCCTAGAGAATTATTAATTCCATAATTGCGAGCAGAACTTAAACCACCATTTGTTTTTTCTAAAAGATGAAAGTTTCTTCTACTATCAAAATCCACACATTTTTTTAAGACTTCTACACTTCTATCTTTAGTTCCATCATTAACAAATATAACTTCAAAGAGTTCTGGAGAACATGTCTGCGCCAGTAAACTTTCTGCACATTTACAAACATATTGTTCAACATTATATACTGGAACAATAATAGAAAGAATTATTTTATCAGAATGTTTTGTAATATTTTCGTTCATGAAATTGAGATATAATATTTATAAAAACGTCCTTTATGAAAAGAGGCATACAAGATTTTACAATTCTATAAATTAACTTATCCGTATTACCTAAATCCATTCTATCTAATTTTACATTCTTAGCATCGCATAGAATTTTGTAGCGAAGACCTCGTGCCAAGCGATTCTTCTTATAATATGCATATCTAATAATTGATATTTTATATTTCCAAAACTCAGAAAGAAACCACTCAAAATAATGATTATATGGGTGTTTTTCTTCTAAAGCTTTACGTAATTGAAAGATAGCATCATTCGCCGTTTTAAGCTCTTTATAAGATCTTAATCTAGTCATAAGAGAGCCTTCTGATTCAATATAATTATAGAACGCAACATTTCTATATTGAAGAGAATTAGCTGCATTTAAAAAAATCAACGTAAAAATCATATCCTCCCTTAATGAAATACCTACAGGAAAGTAGATTTTATTATTACGAATTATCGAGGCCTTAAACATCTTATTGAATGTCCATCCAAGCAAGTCCTCTTTCTCAATTGAAAATACCTTATCAATTAGCGTTTTACCATTATAGTTTTTTAAAAGGAGTTTTTGTTTGCTAGAGTTTGAACATCTGCATATTCCTTGAAAATTAACATCTCCTAATTCACCATCGAAATATGATGAAATATATTGAGGAGAAATCCAATCATCACTATCAACAAAAATAATCCAATCGCCTACGGATACGTCAAGTCCCTTATTACGAGCAGCACTTACTCCCATATTACTCTGAGTGTACACTATGAACCTCGGATCGGACGCAACAAATTCATTACAAATTGACAAAGAAGAATCCGTAGCCCCATCAACAATTAACAAGCACTCAAAATTACTCCAAATCTGTTGCTTTATACTATTCAAACATTTTGCCAATGATTTTTCCGCATTATACACCGGCACTATTATAGAAACCTTATCCATACAAAAAACTTTTAAGTTTTAACAACATCATCTCTATTTTCCACCTCAGTCGTATATATCTCAAATCTTTAAACTGCATTTGATACAGGAAACATTTCATAGTTTTTCTTTCATTCTCATTGAGTAAGTAACGGTTATCCCATAAAGAATATACAAGAAAACCATATTTTAATCCCATACATACGCCATGCATCTTATTTTCATTATCATAATTTTCAATTATGGCTATGTGTTCAAATGTAATTCTTATTCTTTCACGCGGATTTTTATAAAATTTATTCATGGCAGAAGCATCATGAATGAAATAATTATAATGTCCCACAGCACACAATGCATATCTTTTTATGTTATGAAATATAGAAGTAAAAAACAAAAAATCCTCAGAAATTGAAATTCCTGGAAAAAAACGAGATGTTCCAATTAAACGCCTAGCAATAAGTTTATCCCATAGAGCTCTTTGCGGTTTATTAACCCAAAGGAAAGCGATATCATCCCAATTCTCATATAAATGAGTATGAACTATATATGACTCGATACCATCTTGTTTTATACACTTATATGATTTCTGCAAAACATCCATATTTTTAAATTGCGGAGGTATTGTCAAGAAATCCCTAGAAATCGTGTCATCCGCATCTACGAAACAAACATAATCTCCAGTTACCAAATCCAAAGCTGTATTTCTTGCAACACTTACACCTTCATTTTCTTTATGGATAACATGAAAGCGTTTATCTGCCAAAGCATACTTATCGCAAATTTCTGGTGATGCGTCAGTACTTCCATCATCTACTAAAAAGACTTCAAAATCTTGATTTTCAGAAGACATTATACTATCAAGACATGCTGACAAATATGCTTCAGCATTAAAAACTGGAACAATAATTGAAATATTCACCATATTGTTTACTTTAAGCTATCAACAAGATAGTCCATAGCGTAAGCACGCATCTCATTAATTCTCTTATTTACAGGACTGAAATCTATTGGTGCCATTATATTATTGTTATTCTTTAAATCATCTATCATTTGATATCTATCCATTAATCCCATTTGTTCTAAGATAGCAGTAGCACGGTCATCATCAGGATTATGCATCCCTACCCAATTATAAGACCAAAAATTTCTATTAAACAAAGAAGAGAAAAGAGTTCCATGGAAAGACTGTGTCAAAACGAGAGATGCATTCTTCATCAACCCTAAAAATGCCAAAGGCCCCGTATAATCAAATCTCTTTATACCATACTTATTTAGATGTTGGATAGCATAAGACTTCAAATCTAATGTATATACAGGCATATCTGTTTCTTCAGAAATCCGCTGAATAATTTTATTTGTTTCAGGGCGGTCATAATAAAAAGCATAATTGAAAATGAATTTTCCTGGAATTTCAGGAACAGGGAGCGCCTCGCACCATTCTGCAGGAGAAAGGAGCAATGTAGGATCGGCAACGATTTTCACTTCTCTGCCAGATAATTCTTCCAACCACAATTTTCCATGCGGTTCTCTAACAGAAAGAGAAGAAAACTCATTTAATAATTTACGATATTCTTCAAGATTATCTGCATTTTTAAGAATGTTAGTACCACCTAGACTAGGAGAATAAGCTACTTTCTTAACATTGTGTGTAAAACACAGATAGAACTCTTTTCCTGCGTCAGGACAACATACGTTCCAAACTTGATCACCTCCTGCTATTATGATATCATACTGATTTGCAATCTGGGCAAGATCTTCTTTATTACGATAATAACCATCTGATAAAACAAGATATTTATCAGAAAAATCCTGATATGCACGAGCAGACTCTTTAAAAGTCTTAATATGCAACAACGTGTTAACATTTCTCTTTAATGAACCTCTACCAATACGATGATCAAAAAGGCCATACATATTTCTAGACACATCATTTGCATAATTAATTAATTCACACTCATAGTTTAGCTTTTTTGCTATAACATATTGCAAAGCAAAAGCCTGAAGCATTGACCCACAATTATGGGATGCTGAAAATGTTAGAATTCCAATTTTCATAATATGTTTTGTTTTCAAATAATGCAACATAAGTTAAATAGATAATTACCCATGGGGCTATACCTATAAAACTTTCAGAACTTAAACCAATAATTATAATATCAAGTATTATCACTAATCTATTATTACTATTAATCTTATTAAAGTAATTATACAAATCCTTATATTGAAACAACATAAGTGGTAATGCAATAATAAGACCTCTACTAAGAATTAAAGATATAGGAGTACTCTCAATATAAGAAAATTCATTTTTTTTAAACACATCCTCTATCTTATTCATACCAAACAACCATTCATTTATATCCATATTCAATACATAATCGTATAAATAGAAACGGGTCATAGCACTTCCATCTTGAAGATTTCTAGTGTCTTGTACAAATAATTTTCCTCCAAGTTCACTAGTAGATATATAACCGAACAAATAAAACACCAACAATATCGCCAATGCACCAACTAAAGGGGTATGCACAATAAAAGCGAATACTTTTCTTTTATTAATAAGGCCCAATAATATAAGGCATAATATAGTACTAATAATAGCAGCACGTCCATTAAAAGTAAATAAGACAACAAAACCTACACATACTATCAGCACTTTATATGTACTTCGTATCGAGCTCATTACAACCAACAAAATAATAACACTAACTATTGAAGCATTATGTAAAGGATG
This sequence comes from Segatella copri, assembly GCF_002224675.1. Classification (GTDB taxonomy): domain Bacteria; phylum Bacteroidota; class Bacteroidia; order Bacteroidales; family Bacteroidaceae; genus Prevotella; species Prevotella copri_U. The sequence goes on from NZ_NMPZ01000019.1 coordinate 55,374, forward strand.
CCCCCAAATACCTGAAGACCTAAAGCGACCATACTCTTCAATTGTATAAAACAAATTAGATTGAGTAAAATACTCACATATACATAAAAGAGCTTCGAAACCTAAAATACCAAATATAAGAAATCTAATATATTTGTAATGAGGCAATACAGAGCAACAAAACATAGGTATCAACATGTAACATAATAATGTCAAACTAGAATTACCTGAATCACGCTGAAAAATAACCGACATAAATAAATAGGATGCGGCCGTAAGAAGTATCCATTTTTTATCCAGGCTGAGAGAATACTGTTGTTTATAAAACAAACAGAAAAAAAGAACTGGTAAAATGCTCAAATAATGGTCATAATAAAGCGGAATATTTTCATTACCATATAGGCAACAATTACCCAATACCATTATAGCAAAACAAAAATATACAAAAAGTGTACTCATATTAAAAAATTATCTTCCTCCATTAAGAATTTTCCATAATCTAAAACATCTTTTTTTTACTATATATCCTATTCCAACTGAGATCAACAGCACAATTCCAATACTTACAATATATATATAAAAACTATATGGAAGCTTTTTTATAATTGAAAACAGGAAGAATAGAATGAGACTATGAGAGCAGTAAACAAAAAGTGTATAATTTTTCATATTAATCCAAATGTGCTTGGGGGGGGCATCCTACCCATCAGAACCAAAAATATTATAGGAGTCATTACTCTATAAACATAATATACAAAACTATTTCTATCTGTTATATCATAAAAAGAAAAACAAATAAATAACCAAAGAACTACTCCTAAAATGGAAAGACACAAAAGATTTACATTTCTAAAAACTTTAAGTATAAAATTCCACCATATACTACAATAACATCCAAATATCAGTACAGGAAGCCAAAAGAATATGTTTGAATAACTAAGATTATGGCAATAATAAATAGTAATAGGCATTAACAATAAAGAAAACTTTGTTGTTTTCACTGCATATCCTATAATCGGAGCTAAAAGAACAAATTCAAAAAGAGAGGTTAAATACCATAATGGGGGATTTCCCTTCGATAAACAAATATAAGCAAAAACCTCTTTAAATGAAGTTATATCACATGGTAATATCTCATTTTTAAATATAGCCTTACCTGTAAAAACCAAAAAACCAAAAGAACTAAAAATCACATAAGGAACTAACAACGAAAAGACTCTTTTTTGAATACTTTTTCCATAAGAATAGAGAGGTCTATTCCAGTCAAACTTTTCATAATAAAGATATGATGATATGGCGAAGAAAACTGGAACAGCTGCATCCGATAAAGTTCCTATAATATTATAAAATCCATCATATTCATAACGAGTATGTAGACATATAATTAGTATTGTACATATAATATTTGCACTTACTATTTTTTCAGAAATAGCTCTAGTCATACATTTACCTTTTTTATTACATTTCTTACTTTCATATTTATTAAACATCGTTCCTTAGCATCCATACCCAAACAATATATTGCTATTAAAGTTAATACTAATGACAAGAAGCCAAAAGCCACAAAAGTAAAGATATTATACTCTAAAATTGCATATATATTATACTGCAATACAAAAGAAACTATTGAAACCAATATAATAGGACACAATACATTCCTTAGATACACCTTAAACGGTATCCGTACTTGTTGTTTAGCAAAAAAAAGTTTCAAAAACAGTGCAATCATCGTCATTAGCAATTGGCTGTAGAAAACCATATTAGGATCTGTTTTAAATAATAATGCAATATATCCTATAGGCAGAACTAAAAGCATAAAGGAACCATTAACCAACTGATACAAACGAATCTTACCTGATGCATGAATGGCTGTATTCAATGGTGTAGAAAGGCTGTCTACCATTGTAATAATCAACATAATTTTTATAAAACCTGCTGCATACATAGGAGGTGTCTTCAACCATAATTCCAAAATTTGATCTGTCATTATCAACACAGGCAGAGATAACAAGAAAACCATAAGAAAAGAAAATTTAGCGGCTCTACAAACTAAAGTATGCATATAATCTAAATCATTCGAAGCATAACTTTTCGTTATTTGAGGATTAATTGCTGTTTGGAAATTATTGGCAAATTGCTGAACTGCCCCTTGTACCTGAACAGCAATTCCACGAGCAGCATTTACAACAGGACCAAAGAACACATTAAGCAACATATTCAAACCTTGTGTCACTCCCATCAAAGCTAAATTTCCTATCAAACTCCAACTTGCAAAAGTACCCATTTCCTTTATTTTTTCAACATTCCAAATCCAATTAAACTTTGTTTCAGTAAAGTGCTTATTACTATATGAAGAATATACAAAGCGTATTGCAATGCTTACAGCCAACAACATAATTGTATAGGATACCAATTTATCAATAGGCGACACATACAGCAAATATACAATTATTAATTTCAGAGCAGCTTCCAACAAACTTATGTAAGCAAATGCTCCCATTTTCTCATGAGCTATAATTGCCGCATTATACGGAACACTAATTATATTTACAAACATAACAAGAATAGAACATTGGAAAACCCACATGGCAGCATTCATTCTTGTATTTGGTATAATCATTTTCTCATACATAAACCACAGGCCTATAGTTTCTGAGAGTATTACAATAACACCAGCAATAATAAAATGAATTATTAAAGCTGTACTAAAAGTAATTTTCAATGCTTCTCCGTCATTTTTAGCTAAATCAAAATTCATAAAACGCTGCGTAGCACCAGCCATTGCACTATTTAAAAATGCAAACATTGACACGACACCACCAACAACATTATAAATTCCATAATCTTCTACTCCCAATGTCTGCAGAACAACTCTACTTGTAAATAAACTTATCACAAGAAGAAAAATCATTCGAAAATAAAGAAACAGCGTATTCTTTGCTATTCGACTATTATTATTTGATGTTTGATTTAACATTTGTTATAATCCTAAATTATATTTTTCGTTTATTAGCCAATTGCGTACAGACTCCGTATAAGAACTCCATTCTGGATGTTTCGCAAGTTCATCTACGACCTTATACAACCCGACATTTTCTTCGTCTCCAAGACCATCTATTATGTCATCAAGATATTTATGAGGATCATCTGGTTCAATAATACTTTTTGCTAATGCTACAATTTCTGAATTTTGATTTTCAATCTCGTTCGTTAATATATGATTAATATACTTTTCTGGCTGCTCTCCATCAGGCAAATTTAATTGCAATATATGTTGTAATACCTCATTTCGTTTTTGCTCTTTATCAGGTTCTGTACCAGAATAAAATTTCTTTAACTGATTTTTACATTCTTCTTCTGTGCGATATAGATCTCCATCAAGAACAAACAGCTTATGTTCTAAAGAATGTCCCAACATATGCATTCCGCAACTTGCAACAAAAGCATTAGTACATGAACCATATTGCTTAATGACTACTCTTTTAGAAATCCCTAATTCCTTTGCGACATGGGCTACAATTGTTTTTGCCAAAATATCCTCAACATAAATTTCAACAGGACGTAGAATTTCACCTGTCATACTTTCCAAACATTCAGGATTACTCTCATTAAAGCACAAAGTCTTTACTGGAGTTTGAAATAAATGTCGAACATTTATATCCTTACGCTTTGTCAAAGCCTCACAATGTGATGAAAATATAAACTGAATATGACGGCTTCTTCCTTTTTCAACCAAATAATCTATCAGTCTCATTAAGGCTGCATTATGCAAAGTCAAGTCGATCTCATCTATTACAACTAAGGAATAGTTTTCTACTTTCTCTATGACTTCTAACAAACGAAGAACTCGCTGCTCACCAGCCCCCATCGATATTGAAAAGTAATTTGCTCCATCTTGTACTGTTGCATGATAGTAATCCTTGTTATTTCTTCTTGTTCTTGAAATCTGGGTGTATTGAATACCAAGTATTCGTCTAGCCAAACCTAAGATTCCGTTTTCTAAATCATTATCGCCATCGAATCTATAGTTTACTGTAGTTTCTCTTTCATTTTCTATAGAAGGAACACTTGACGATATGCCTAAGAAATACACTTTTCTTTCAGGGCGTCTTGATGTTTTCGGTGTCCAACGATCACTTCCTGCAGATTTTTTATAATATACAGTAGGCTCATGTATGTCTCTACCTATTCGATAACTAACATCAGCTGCAATTTCTGTATCTTCAAACTCATTAGCAGAACACTTTTTGAAAAAATTACCAAAATTAAACTGAGCAACTGGATTCTTTTGATTATAAAGACATAGGAGAGTATACAACAAGGTTGTCTTCCCACACCCATTTACACCAAAAATACCAGTAACTTCTTTATCTTCAAAAGAAATATTCAAGTTCTTTAATCGTCTCAATCCGGTAATCGAAAGAGACTTGAGTCTTTGTTGTGACTGTTCTGGCATATGTTATTTTTTTATAATTATATAAAACGTCAATAGTTTGCACATAAATCAAAAAATGTTTAAAACTGCTTTACGCTATAAGCATCAATATAGCATCTCAACTACATACAAGTAGTTACACTTATCCGTTACTAGAAAGAATCTTATCGGATTTGATGTATTTGAATGCCAAGCATACTCCTTTACATTATTTTTTATTGCAACATTAAATATAGACTTATAGTCCCTATCCCATTTTTATATGACAAGGAAAGGTTCAAAAAGACAACCAACATTCATCTTCTCCGTGTTGCGGCATAACCGCCAATCACGGCATAACATACGAGCGGTATCAAAAAAGCAATCGCCATACTGCCTGTAGTATCAGCTATATATCCCATCAGTACCGGAGCTATCGCTCCTCCCACTATCGTCATGATGAGCAAGGAAGATGCTAACTTAGTCTGGGTTCCCGCATCTCTTAATGCTAAAGAGAAAATCGTTGGGAACATAATGCTCTCTCCCAAATACAAGGCGAAGAATGCGATAAGGGATAAGGTTCCACTACATACCACCACTATCAATGTGGCGATAAACGTAAGGATGGCACAGGCTAGAAGAACCAGCTTCGGCTGGATATAATTCATAGCCACACCACCAGCCAGTCTTCCGACAAAGAATAAGCCCATTCCACCAAAAGCGAGATAGAGACTGGCGGTCTGCTTCTCTATATGAATGCTCTCTTCCGCATAGTTGATAAAGAAACTGTTCACACCCGTCTGGGCTGCCACATAGAGAAACAAGGTCAACATACCGAAACCGAATGCCATCACTCGCATCGGCTTCTCCTCCACCATCTCGTTCATATCCGCCTCATGCGCTCTCCTTGGGTCCGGCAACTTGATCCTTGACAGGACCAGTGCCACAGCAAGCACGAAGATACCCACCAGGGCATAAGGAATGGCGATGTTGACACCCGAGAACAGAAGTTGACCGCCAACCAGCGGTCCCACAATCCATCCGATACCATTGAGCGACTGCGACAGGTTGATTCTGCTCTCCGCCTTGTCAGGATGTCCCAGTACCGTAGTATAAGGATTCGCACTTGTTTCCAGACAGGTCAGTCCGCATCCAATCACAAACAGCGACAGAACAAAGAAGTAGAAACTGTTGATCCTGCTTCCCGGTATGAACATCAGGGCACCGATACCGAAGAGAACCAGTCCTGTTATCACTCCCCTCCTGTAGCCCCACTTCCGGATAATCCATCCGGCAGGCAGTGCCATCAGAAAGTAGGCACCATAGACAGCAGCCTGCGTCAAGGCTGACATCGTCTTGCTGATATGGAACGTCTCCTGGAAATGCGGATTCAGCACCTCCAGGATGCCATGGGCAAAGCCCCACATGAAGAAGAGGCTGCTGATGATGAGGAAGGGCACCAGATAGTTATGCCCTTCGTATCTGAAGATGGATGGCTTCGTCATGATTCTCTGCAAATTTAAGACTGTCCTTTACTACCAGTGCCAGATAACCGCCGCCACCGGCTCCCGGCATCTTCCATGCCAGAACCTCCTCCATGCTGCTGTAGCGGTCAATCATCGGCTGCACACTCGCCTCCGGTTCTATCACACCGTTGATAGATGGATTCACCATACCCGGGAACATCGCTATCTGGGCCTCGAAAGATACCCTGTATGCGGCAGCAAAGGCATCGAGGTCGTGCGCCAGAATCGCCTTCCAGCAAGCATCTGCTGCATCAGCCAGCGCCTTCACCTTCTCAGGCGTGATATCCTTACCTTCCACCACACTGCATCCCGGTCTTCTCGGTTCCATCGGAATCATCACCAGATGGTCTTCCAGGAAACGGAGGGTCATCTCATCCTGCGTACTCTCAATCTTCTCCGGCCAGAAGTTGTTGTCATAATAATGACGCACCAGACCGGGAACACAGATACCGATAGAATCCTGGGCACCAGAGATGATACCATCGTGACGCTCCGGATTGTTCTCAAAGCAGAATACCAGTCGGGCGAGCACCTCCGGATCCATCTTCGGCAACTTCACCGGCCATATCTTCTGAATCATCTTACGGGTAGAGGTAGACAGACCGCAGCGGTCGCGCACCTCAAAGGTCGGTTCCAGCGAGATGGTAATCGCCCATCCCGGATGATACATGCTTACATAAGGCTGGTCAATCCAAGTACCAGCCAGATCCAGACGGGTAGGAATCCCCGCCTCCTGTGCCGAATTATCAGATACGTTCGATAACGCCTTCTTCAGGTCAGAAGAAGACCGTGCCTTCAAACCCGCATGAGGCGTGCGCTGGAGTTCGACATATTCGATGCCTCTTTCCGCACAAATCCTGCGTTTCTCATCAGATCCACCTTCAGCGTTCACCACAAACACATCCGGTTTCACCTTATCAAGAGTTGGCAGGAAGTCGATGACTCCGCTTCCCTCATTGATGTACGCATCCTTCACCGCCTTGATATTCTTGACCATGAATAGCCTTTCCTCCTGTGGGAACATAGGCTTGCGATGCTTATACTCCAGATAAGTAGCATCCGATCCGATACCCACATACAGGTCGCCATAATGTGAGGCTTGCTGGAAGAACTCAACATGCCCGGAGTGGAGTAAATCGTAACATCCACTTACAAATACTTTTTTTGCCATAAACTTTATGATATGATAACTCTGCCAGGTATGATCCATCCTGACCTGTAATACCCGTAATAAGGGCTACTTTTCTATTATTATATTATTTTTTTCTTATTCTTTTTCGAAAACCTACCCGTCCTTCCTTACCGTTAAAGAAGGAGTTTTTTCTACCTCTCCGTCTCTCCTGCAAGGAGAGCTCCACTTTCTCCCCAAGCCCCTCTTCCTCAGGAAGCGGGGATGTAACCGCCCTCCAGTGCTCAGAACCGCTACGCTATAAAGGTTGGCGGACCATCAAAGGTCTGCGCCAGATTTTGCGGGATGGGACCGCCTTAAATGCGATGCTGGTTTGTCATTATCTAAAGATTGAGTTGACATTTTAAAATTAGTCTTCAGATTTATCACTTAATAAAGGAATATGTACTGGGGTATTTGGGTATCTTCCAATTTTTATCATTTTCACCAAATCGGCTTTTGATATGCCGAAAGAATCAGAAAGGTAATGCAAGTGAGGCCTGCTTCCTTGTACACCAGATTCCATCCCTTTCAAACCTTTATATGTTTGCAAAAAACAATGCCAATGACTACCATTATCGAAAATTCTCACAATCAGCACATCTGCTTGGTTTATAATTGTTCGCATTTGTCCCTCAGTAAGAGTAGTTTCGCCAATATATTCTATGCTCCCATCATCTTTCATATGCATAAATGAAGGTAATTTCTCTTCTTTTACACTTTTAGGATCGCCTTGCCATTTATAATGACTAAACTTATACCCACATTCTTCAGCAAAGTTGAACAAAGAAAATAATTGAGTTTCGGTGAGTTGAGCCCCCTTTAATAGACGTATTTGTTCTTTTTTGCTCAATTCTTTCTTAAAAAGGCTTTCAAAGCAACTATCAAAACTACATTTTGTAAAGTTTTCATATGTCTTCTCTGCAATTATTGATGCTGCACGATAAACAATATCGTCATTGTATGGAAGCCTACATTTCTTATCTTTATCAAGATATGCTTTTAAAACTGGAGCTGTTGATGAAGCATGAAATTTAATCATCGTATCCCTATAAGAAACGTTCTCAACTTCATCCATTTCATTAGCAAAAAGCTCTTTATCTCCATCTTCATATTTATATGTGGTCATATTGTATTTTTTAGAAGTTACACATACGCAAACTTTCCACGCTCTGGCAACGTTATGAACCGAGAGTTAAAAAGTGTATCAGGAACTTTCTTTTGCAATAGCTCAAAGAAGTTGCGGTCGTGTGTAGTCAAAACAATCTGTTTGTCCATTGAAAAGGCTACATTTCTCAAAAGGTCTATGATGGAAAGAATATTGATGTCATCCAAAGCTTGGATAGGATCATCAATGAATATACAATCCATGCTTTTTCCTTCATCATCGGTTGCAAACAATGCCTTTGCTAGAAATATGCAAAAAGAAAGAATGTTGATTTGGGCAGTACTGAAATACAAGTTTGGCACAATACTTTCTTTTCCATCTTCCCTGCTATTTACTAAAACTTTCAATCGTGGATTTTTTAGCTTGAAATCACATTTGAACTGTATCTCCTTGTAATCGGGATGAGGATCAATGGCATTGTACAACCTATTGATAAGGTCAATTTCAAAATAACTATCCACGAATTTTTCAAGGTGTAGTTCGATGCCCTCTATCTCTTTCTTGCAAGCATTTCTTAAAAGACTTTTCTCTTCCTCCAGTTTTTTCAAATTAGAAAGCTCTGCCTCAATGCGTCTGTTATCGAGAAATTTCTCAACAAGATGCAGAACCGATATATAATCATCTAATGCCGTTTGACGTTTCTCTTGTTCTTCCTTCAATGACTTCTGTTCCTTGAGACTTTGCTCAAATATTAGAATGACATCTTGGTCACAACTCTGAGTAATCGTTTCGTTTAAACTGCATCCTGTTTCAAGATAATCCAATATCCGTGCTCGCTGCCACTCTATTTGGTGTATTTGTGTTATTTTCTCATCATATTGCTTTTGTAGAACTTCAGTTTGCTCAATAGCAACATTTCGTTCTTTCAGTTCATTCAATTCTTGATTGAAATTTTGAATTTGTACTTTGAACTTGTTTTGTTTTACATTCTCTTCTTTAATCGAATTTTTCCATTGTGATAGCACTTCTTCTGTCACACGAGCATTTTCTGATTTACTAATATATTCAATATAAAAATCGCCAGATTTGATGGTTGAGATTTCTTTGTACGCTGTTTCTAAACTCTTGTTGATAACAACAAGCTGCAAATCTTTTTTAGTATGCTCCTCTTCAATAGATTTCAAACGATTCTGTTTTTCAATTATACTATCAGAATACTGCTTCTTGCTATCTTCTAAAACTCGACGCATTTTATCCTCTGGCATTTCTGCCAGTTCTGTATATGCTTCCTTTAAGCGACTTTGGATTTTTTCTATACTAATAGTCTGTTCCAATATACTTTTAACAACTTTGTCATGATTGGATTTTGTTTCCTTAATTTGAATTTCTGCTTTCTCCAGGTGTTCATCAACTGAAGCTATTAAATCCGTGAAAAGTTGTTCTTTTTTAGTATTGAGTTCTTCCTTGGAAGATACAAGTTGTTCTTTCTTCTCAATATCCAGCTGTAGGGATTCCTCTACAATTGTATTCGTTGAGATACTTTCTAAAAGAGCTTCATGCGAATGATAATCATAGCCACACAAAGGACATACGCCTCCTTCTATTTTGGAAAGAATAACACGTAAGTTGGTTACTAATGCCTCTATATCTCCAAGATAGCTTTTCTTTTCTACTATCGCTTTATCAACATCTGCTATTTCTTTATCTTTATTTCCAATCTCATGCAAGACATCAACAATGTTCTTCATTTCTTTCACGAAAAAGCCATCTGCCAAACTTACCTTTCGTTCGCATAGAGATTCGTACAAGGAATGAAGTTTGTCTGACTGGATGCGTAGCGATAATAGCTCCTTGTCCAAATCTTCTTTTTTTGACAGAGTAATCGACAACTTCTTTGACACATCATCAAGTGATGTTCTTAACCTGTTCATTTCCTCATAATTTTTATGAAGATGCTCCAGTTTCTCAATCACTATAATTCGTTTTCTCGCAAGGGTTGACAATTCGTCTTGGAAAAGAGACAATTGTTTGGCGGTTATTTCTTTGCTTTTTAAAATCTCTTTGATTAGAGCATTTTGCTTTTCTACATATAACAGCTTGTTTGCTAATTCGTTATCAATCTCGCAGAATTGTGCATAATGCTCAATCAAGAATGCCTGTCTTTCGCTTTTTTCTTTAGATGCTACTTCCTGTTCTTGCAATCTGCACAACAGTTCGGACAGTTCTCTATACCTTTTAATGTAGGAAAGACTATGCTGAATTTCATCAACTTCTTTTTGGATAGAGTTCTTTCTTTCTGCAAGTGCTGGGAGTTGATAGATACTGGTTAGTTCATCTGTACCGCTTTTCGCTTTCTGGTAAGCAGTAATTAATGAGGTCAAACCTTCATGACGTTTAGTAGATTGTTCCTGCCAAATCTCTGCTTGAAACATGAGTTCCTTCAAGTATTTGTCAGAGAAAGACTCTTTGATATCAACAGAGATACCCACAGATTTTAAAGAGACTAAGACATCTGATAGTTTTGCCTTCAAATCTACATTTACAATTTCTTGATTCAATTGGGCTGTTTTATCCTTTATTTGTCTGCCCAATGAAGTGATTTGGCGTCCACTGCTTGTGTACTTCTCTTTTAACCAAAGCCTATAATCCAACAATCCTTCAGTTTCCTTAAACCTTTTCGTAAATATCTCGAAACGACTTTTGGCATCCTTGTTTGAAATAAATTCAGAGAAGAAATCCTGTGACAGAATGGCATTTGTGAAAAATGCGTTTTCTCCATCACCTTGTAATATCTGATATTCTTCATCTGGATTGCAAGTTCTAACAATAGAATTTCTGTCGTCGAAATCCATTTCGACTTTTATATGCTCTCCTGGTAAATCCTTGTTATGTATAAAAGATTTATTGCCAGAATGAGATTTGTCCTCACTGGCATTTTCTGGAAGATTATCATCAAGACGATGAATTTTTCCAGTCATACAGAATTCCATTGAATCGAAGAAACTTGTCTTGCCAAATCCATTCGGAGCATAAAGAGCAACAAAGTTTGCTGTTTTTCTGCTATCTTTTTTAGCAGAAAAATCAACCGACTCATCTCCAAAAAGTCGGAAAGCATGTATGTTCACCTTATTTATCTTCATTGCTTTGATATATCTTTAAGAGTTCTGGATTACTGTCATACATTGCAAATCCCTTTTTCATTTGCTCTGTAGGTTTTATAATATACCTTATGTATAGGTCTATTAAATTGTCCGCACCTTCTTTTATGTCACTTTCGTTGACTATAATTTTACGAGAGGATATTGTATCATGCTCTATTTTGTATTTCAGCGAACGGTCTATCATGTTTTTGTCTGGAACAACATAAAAAAGATAGAAGTTCCAACGAGTAAACTCATCTATATCTTCAATTTGGTAGTCATGAATAAGAAGATTCCTGAAATCTTTCCAATACTGGCGCAGTTCTTTTTCTGTTAGAACTGGGGTTACTGCAACTACAAATTCCCGACCGATTCCAAAGCAGTCTTTTTTCCAAACATCAAGAGTGATTTCCATACCTACACTTCTATAATTTCTTTCAACTTGTTACGATAATGTTCTATCGTAACTTCCTTTATTGTATTGGCACAATCCTTGACAGCAGTCTCAAAGATGTTATTATTGATAATTGTCATCTGATTGAATACATTTGAACGAGACCTTGAAATATCATTTTCTTCTATGATTTCCGCCTTTCTGAGGTCGGGTACCTGTGCTTTGGGAGCAGCATAGTTTCCATAAAATACGGTTTTATTGAGTCCACCCACTACAAGATATGCTCCCTTAATTTTTCCAACAACCAACTTGGCTTCAAGTTTTTCCCTTACATCATATACATCCAATTCTTCGTTGGAATAGCAATAGTGGAATTTCTCATACAAAGAGACTATTGCTTTTTCGCCATCAGGCTCATTCAAGTCAAGCAAGGCTATAACACCAACTATAAACAAGGTGAATGCTTGCCAATATCTTTGGTCCAAGCCTTCCAATTTTGTTCCTTCATTGATTTTACCATTCTTTATCAATACATCAAATATCCGAATAGGAGACCATTGCTCAACTATGGCTTTATATTGGTCTAAATCAGATGTAAATTGAGCAGTTCTATCGTCTACAAAGCGCTCACGACTGAAGTCAAACACCCATCCAACCATCTTGCCAAAGTAACTTAAATCAAATTTAAGGACTGGCGGTAACTTTTTTTCAGCAATAAGTTGCAAAAAGAGAGATACTGGAAGCATTCCACTCTTGCCAAGCATTTCCTGCTTGTCATGCATAGCAGACTGAGTATGAATACCAACCAATTTACCATCTTTATTGAAAATGCCTCCTCCAGACATACCTTTGATTTCCTTTTTGCTATTCTGTACATCATATTGATATTCTACAATATCTATTTCACTGTTACTATCAAAATGTGCAATATGCAGTACCAAGATATTTCCTATTTTATTTTCTGCGTCCTTTCGACATTTAGGAAAGCCTATATGAAAACATTCTATTCTTTCAGATGATATATAAAGATGAGGAATATCTATGTCACGTTTCACAACCAATACAGCAATATCGCTGTCTCCTCGATCAGAGACTTCAATACTTTGAATGGTAAAGACATGTGCCTGTTTACTATTTATCTCATCATAGCTGATGGTAATTTTGTCTAGTGGCAATATGTTTTTACCTTCATCTAACACAACATGTCTGCATGTAAATACATACAAGATGTCCTTATCTAATGGAGAAACAAGGACACCTGTTCCATCATTAACCCTAACTGTAAGTTTCTGTTTTATATCGTCTATTCCAAGCATGATATAGTGGTAAATACACGTTCCTTCAAATTGGGAAAATCCATAAAGTCCTGATTGGTAAACAAGCTATCCTTACGTTCTCCGTAATTGAAGCCTATAATTGAATCTGTATTACAGATTATTTGAGCAATCACCTCTTTATCTGGATGCCCAAAGAAATCTCCATTGGTAGAAACTAGAAAAATATCTGCATGTACCTTCTGTATAAAGGCTGGACAAAAATTGTTCTTACTACCATGATGTGAGAGTTTTATAATTTTGTATTTGATGGGATGTTCTTGATTTGGATAAAAGCAATCAAGCCCATTCAGAATATCTTTAATATGAGCATCACCAAGCAACAATACCTTATCACCTTCTTTGGTAGAGAGTTCAAAAGCAATGGAAGCTCTATTCTCTTTTGTGAGGGTTCCATTCTTCCATGGTTTTGCTGCCAGTTCTTTTAATGATACAGAATCAGCGCCATTGGCTGTGCCTGTATTATGCAATGAAGCACTTATCTTCTCGGCAATGCTGTTTCGATATTTTGACAATGGAGCTAATATTTTGATATGAAAGGGTCCTCTATCAAATTCTTCTCCTTGCACTATGTTGTTGTTATAGCACCGTCCTTTGTCTCTCCACAATTCAAGTAGTTTCCCAGCTTGGGTTGGAGAATTTTGCAAACTGGATTTATCTGATAGAATAACATCGTCATTCATCCAGATTTCTCTCACAAAATTTTCTTTAGGAAACTCATCTTCAAACCATTCTATGATTCCTCCTATATGATCATCGTCAACATGCGTAACAATAAGTAAATCTATATGCTTATTCTCTTCATGCAACTTGTCTACCAATAGTTTCAATGGCTTATCAGGATTTCTTCTGTCATGCAAATCCTGATAAGTTTGGGCGACACCTCCATCTATGAGAATATTGTAATCGTATGCAGAAACGAATATACAATCACCATGTTCGGCAGGAAGTAAAGTTATATTTATTGCCATAACAGTTTATATAAAATTTCATTCTCCCATTATCCTCTTCATCGCTGCCATCATACGAAGTCGTTTGGCAGTAGGACCCTTTTGACCTTTCTCTGCCAAGTCGAGATAGAACTTATAGTTACTAGACAAAGTCTCACGTAGTTCATCAGCCATGAGCATGTGCCATTCCTGGGTTTCCTTATCCTCGTAAGTTGCTACCAAGAATAGCTTCTGAAGCTTGTACTGGGTCTTGCGCATCTTGCGTACTACGTAGGTGTTGGCATCGTCTTTATGATAGACGAGGATCTGGGAGCTACCTAATAAGAAGGTTGCTCCTGGCTTTATTGAGAAATAAGATTTCATGATTTTATATTTTGTTCCCCATTGCAGTATCGCTCTGCACTGGTCGTCGCTCGAATGAGGAATAAGTTTTATTCTACTCTTGATAGGATTACTTCTGGAGAGGTGTCCATCAGGGTTATGGCGGAAATCTTATGACCGCCATTGGCATTTAATGAATGACCACAGTGATAGAGACTGTCATCTATGATAAGCCAGCGATCATGAGACTCGTTACGCCATTTTCTAATATCTATATGATTGTTGGGGAAGAGTTAGCGATGAAACATAGCCATCTATGATGATTACTCGATGATTGGCTGTACGAACCAAGTTCTCCAAAGCAACTCTTGCTGTATAGAAATCACCTTCGAAAAAGACCATCTCGGCAGGAGGGGTGGAGGTTCGAATAAAGAAATCGAGCTGCTGTTGCTGCTTGGCTTGGGTATCCTTTATTCGTTGCATCTCATCATGCTGCAACATAAGTTTGCTGTCAATACGTTGCTCCAGTTGAAGCATTTGCTGATGTACTGCATATCCACGAAGAAGATATTCCTTCAAAACATTGTTTGCCCATTGACGAAAGCGAATACCTTGATGACTATTTACACGAAAGCCGACGGATATAATCATATCAAGATTATAGTAATCCATATTACGTGTAACCATACGATTGCCTTCTTTTCTAACTGTTCGGAATTTCCGAACAGTTGCTGACTGCATCAATTCTCCTTGCTGATAAATATTAGTAATGTGCTCACTAATATTAGCTTTACTAGAACCAAAAAGTTCAACCATTTGAGCTTGCGTAAGCCATACCGTATCTTCTTCTATTTTTACTTGAAGAGAAATGCTTTCATCTGGTTGATAGAGCACTATCTGAGATTTATCAGTGGTTGCCTGTATTTTGTTATTTTCGTATGCCATAATCATACATTTTTTCGAATCCCTCCGTCTCCCTTTAGCCAAAGGGAGCTCCACCTTTCTCACCAAGCCTCTCTTTCCTCAGGAACGAGAGGATGTAACCGCCCTGCAGTGCTATAATCTGCCCCACCTGTCCCTCCCCAGCGGGAGGGTCCTTACCCTATACCCAAGCCCTAAATCCCTACCATAGGGATTAGGGATGTAACCGCCCTCCGGTGCTCGGAACCGCTACGCTATAAGGTTGGCGGACCATCAAAGGTCTCGCCATATTTTGCGGGATGGGACCGCCTGGGGATAACGATACTATATGCCTAAGTTTGATGCATATTTACACAAGTCTGAGAAAAACAAAGACTAGTAATAAATATATTGTTATCTCCTCATTAACTTTGCTGCAAATTCAAAGAAATCTGCAACATTCTTGAATTTATCAAACTGCTGACAATACATACTGGCATAAGGCTCAGGGAAGCTTTGGCGGATATCAGTTTTTCTAAAATCATCCCGTCCTTCTTTACCATTAAAGAAGTCATCTTTTCGAATCCCTCCGTCTCCCTTTAGCCAAAGGGAGCTCCACCTTTCTCACCAAGCCTCTCTTTCCTCAGGAACGAGAGGATGTAACCGCCCACCAGTGCTATAAATGCCCCACCTGTCCCTCCCCTGCGGGAGGGTCCTTAATCCTAAACCAAGCCTTTCCCTTAACCATTAAGGGAAAGGATGTAGCTGGCTCTGCTATAGCGCCGCCAGAGTTTTGGTATCGTCAGCGGAGCCTGTGCCCTAAAGGGCTGCCGATAAGTGTCTACGCAACAAGTTGCGATTGTTTGTCGGCTAGCGCATCATAAAGATTCTATCAATCTGCCACTCTCACGCAAACGTTTCTTGAAACCCTGCATCACAGTATCTGCCCATTCATGAAGGTTTTCTTTCATCTCCTGCTTTTGCTTTTCATCAAAACTAGAATAGGCAATCTGTTGCTCCATACATGTCTGAGCCGTTTCCTTAGCTAAGTCCAGTGTATGTTCTGTTACTTTGCCATTTGTTAGCTTCTCGCCTAATTGGGCGTAGAAGTAGCCTTCACAAAAGGCTATACAATATTCTTTTGCTATCATACCGCTTCCTATTTTTTATTAATGAAATCAATCCATTCATAACCTAAAACGCTTACCAAATCACTTTTTCTAGAACGCCACTTTCCATTCCATTCAACACGTAATGTTTTAGTTTGTGGTTTCATTCCATCACATACTATTTTAAAAGTTATATCTAATAAGCCTGATTGATGTTCTGCATCAACTTCAAAACTCCTACCAATAAACATAGATAATTGAGGAGGAAGTTCAGCCCCATCAACAGGAGATTTTGGCGTAACCATCATCATAGAGAGCCATTCTGTTGATAGCTCACCATATTTAGGCAAACAAACCGTATCATTACCCTTGTCTAGAAATATAGCAAAAGGCTCTTTCAGTATATCTTCTGATGTCAAACTCTTAGAAGACTCTCGGAAAACAATTTTATCTACATAAACCCGTAAATTGTTAGCTGGTGATTTCCCTTCATTAGCCAGTCTTAACTTGACTCGATAGGAATCAACAATATCCGAATTGCCATCATGCACCAGATTTTCTGTCAAATCATCATATGATGTTTCAAGTTTCAAAGATGGTGTGTACCAATAAGCCATCCAGTCTTCCTTAAACAATGCAACAATGACAACAGCTATTGAACCTACCACTTGCACTATTCGTAAGAACCAGTCCCAAAAGCTATGTTGACAAACTTGCAGCAATGGCTCTGGACAAATACTTGAAAACAAGCTATATGGAACACAAAGTCCGATAAAGACACCCAAAAACAACGATGGCAGGACAAACTTGAATATAACTATCCTCATAACCTACATTAATGAATACGTATTATAAGATGAATTTTGACCATCATATATCATTACGATATTACCATTGACATTACCAGAAAAGTAAGAGGTTGTACCATAATCAAATCCACTGAATGAACTTCCGTTCATATTAACTGTAGTAAATGAATTGGTACCCATATCATACAAGTTTGACAGAGAGCCTGTAATTATGCAGTTACGTTGAAAATCCAAGACATGGATGTTATCAACGCTACCAGAACTTGTAAACATACAAAGCTTACCAACTCCAAAATCATAAACAGATTGATAGTTCTGATTTACCGCCCTACCTATTATTAAGGCAAGGCTTGCTCGCTTAGCAGAATCCATAGAACGTTTTCACAATGTTACCTTTTTAATATATCTACAAAATCATCAATTACAGGTTTGCCTGCAAAAGTTCCTATCTCAGCTCTATACCTTGTTTCATCACTTGAAAACTGAGACTGGCTTTTTAAGTCTTCAATTCCAATATCCCATGCTTCGGCAACCGCTTTAATAAACAAATCAGATATAGACTTTTCATAAAGGTATCCATCAGGATTTGGCCATTGATTAAGTTGATCATCAAATCCCCAATAACCAAGGATCGAGAAACTGCCAGCTTCTCCCCAAAAGACATTTGGATTACTTTCAAAACGTATTCCATCAACTATATTATTGAATCTATAATGAATAGATGATTCTGAAACAAAAATACATTTATCAAGTTTATCTCTTTTTATCTTGTCTACCAATTCTGAATAAGACAAATTACAATCCCGATGGCCAAAACATTTTAACCCTTGAGTATCACCTCTTAAACAACAAACAATTTCTGCACAAGCCTCCTGACAATCATAACTCAAAGAACTTTCTGATAAAAGTTTTGCTTGCTCTGTCGCCCATTCAGATATTTGCTTTTCTGTTATAAAAGGATAACCACAATGCCGTGAGGCATTAATACTTTCACCTTTTACGATACCAACCAATCCGTTTGTATGACTAGAGACTAATCCGCCTAAAGTCAGAGCACCATTACCTATAGAAAAACGACCTTCTACAAAGAACTGTTCATCATTATATAATGCTATTCTAGCAATTGGAGTTCCAGCATCATCGTATAACAAACTCATATTTTGGGATATAAGATTCAACTTATCTTTCTGCTGTTCCTCTAATACAGTATATCTTGACTTACCATATAGTCTTGATAATAATTGTAATGGGGGTAAAGTTACCCAATCATCTCTGCGAACTAGAGGTTCATTACTTTCTCCTAAATATAAATTGCAATCTAAACTAGGACATAACCTTCCTAATATCTCTTCTAAAGTTACCTCTTTATTAAGATCGTAATCAAATAAAATATCATGTAATATGGTTTTATCTTTTAACCAAACACGAATTTTTGTACCACCATCTTTTATATATTCTGTTTTTGTTGCTTTTCTTAAAATAGGTCTTTCTGTAACACCTGTCGAAAATTCCAACACATTAGTTTGTTCTCTACCTAACATGTATTTTTTCGAATAGACACTTATTTTACTTCCCCACATAAAGACTGAAAAGAAACCGATACCATATTTCCCTGTCGAATGATAACCTTTTGCCTCTAATGTAGGGAACTCCTTATGCATCAAAGAGGTTCCCCAAAAAGATTCCCCAAAATCTAACAAAGACTTTGTCATAACTGATGTTGTCATACCAACACCATTGTCTTCAACATCAATATAAATATCGTCCCCATCATTACCTAAAGAAACTTTAATTTTCCCATTAAAATTAGGTTCATCCTCAAGCAATCTTCTTGCTCGAATTGCATCTGAAGCGTTTTGTATTAATTCTCGAAGGGGAACAAGCATATTTCTTCCGTATAATTCCTCACCACCTAAAGTCGCAACCAGTTTAGGAACATTAGACACATTGATTGTTGTATCAACAGGTTCCCATCCTTCAACTTTTACAGTCTCAGACAAGCGCATTGGAGAATCAACGCAAGCAATGCCTTTTACCGCCAATCTTTCTTTACCTAAATCGGACAAAAGAGAATCAACACTACGCAATTCGGAATCTATCATACGCAAGGTATCAAAACAAAGCCACCAACTATCACACTCAGTTAGAGTAAACGGAGATTTGGAAGTAAAAAGAAGCCTGTCTTTTTTTAATATCGGCTGATTTAGTTTATTCTGAAAGGTCCAATGTTTTTTTGATAAACCTTTAGGATTCCTTAGTACAAACAAGAAACTAGGAGCCCTCGTATCATCTACATTTATCGCATCTACAACACGAACTATACTTCCCAACTTTATCGGATCTATTGTCCAAGATGAAGGTAAAAAACCTGGTGCACCACAAAGATTTGTTCCCAATAAATTTAACATATCTTCAATGGTAGAACCATGACTTGCCGCAATCTTACCAATAATATCACCATAAGAATCTCTAAGATCCTGATCATCTATAAGATATGTTTGTCTACCATCAGCATCTTTCCAAGAGAATGTAGCTAAAGCCGAAGCACGTTGAGCATGCAATTCTCGTAAGACAATCTGACTTGACCAAGAACGAATGTCATCATCTCCAAAAGACTCACCATACTTCTTTTTGAGGGAAGCGTATGTATCTTTCCATAAATCCAACTCAGAAAGCGTTTCTATACCATTTTCATATGCAACAATTCCCATACCTAAATCATGAATGAGAAAAGCTGCACCTAAAACAAAAGCTTCTGCTGGGTTTAGAGCTTGACTTTCTTGGAGAACCAAAGATGCTATTCCCCACAAAGTATCTGCATGGGTTATATCATGCACTGTAAAATCAGGCAAACTACGATTAATCTCTGAAGCTAATAATTTGGCTTTATTTCTCATTCGAAAAAATGAAGAGCACAAAAAATCTATTTGCTTTTGAGAATTATCTTGTTGATTTTTCAACCCCAAACTAGAATTCCAAAGATTTGTCAATTCAAATTTTTCCATAATATCTCATTATTACCATTACAACGTATACCAACAATACAACTTCACTCCACTATATTACAAGTAGTTACACCTATCAGTTTTTTGAAAAAAGTTATTTTGTATCGTTATTGCAGAAGATAAGCTGCACTCGGTAATTTGAAAGCCAGCTTTCATTGCGCTCGTTTGCGTTATCTTTTAGGGTGAAGGATTGCTAATCACACTCCCTCACCTCATCTGTTTTTTCAACATAGTAACATGGAAACATAGACTTATAGTCCTTATCCCCATCTTTCATGCGGGTAAGAAAGTCTGCCCTATTTGCTAAAACCATCAAGCACGTCTTGCTTGATTCTCTTAGCAACATCCAATTGTTCTTCGCGAACCATTATATGAATATACATATCGTTACCACAAGCATCAATGCAAATTGGTAAATCAACAACATTCATATCTAATAACCCTTGAAGCTTATAAAACAAACTAGTAAAAAGTCTGTTACGATAATACTGTACCGAAAAGCCTTCTGCCTTTTTGCGAGCATTCATCGGAACATCGGCTATATCATCGCATACATAATACAATATCGCATTGTCATGAGACCTGAAGAAGCTATAAATTTGATTAGAGATAAGTGATAAATCCCGAATCCCTGTCACATGTTTATAACTACCTACTCTGTTGAGATATATTCCCCATACCTCAACATCAGACTTTTCTAAGGCGGAAATCATTTCAGATGACAAAAATCTCGCTCCATCATTCAGAATTCGCACGATATATATATCACCCGTCTTGCTTGTAAATCTATATTCAAATGCATCCATTACATAGCTATTTCACAAACCTCGCAACCTCGTTTAGCCATATCTTGGAGCTGAGCTGCCTTATATGCCTTCATACGCTTCACCCACTCTGCTACCTTTGGGGAATCGCTTTTAATAACTAATGTTTCTTTAATTTCAATCATTGTATAACCTCCTATATTTAAAGACTGCTGCAAAGATACTACTTTCTGACGTAAACACCAAGGAATTAAATAAAAAAACTTCATTACGTAAGCATTTCCCCTCAGGGAAGAAGAGGAAAACCGCCCTCCGGTGCTCAGAGCCACTACACTATAAGGTTGGCGGACCAATCAAAGGTCTCGCCAGGTTGTGCGGGATGGGACCGCCTGAATGTTCCTCATTGCAGGAATGGCTGAAGGAAATCGACTTCCATCTCTAGAAAATGCTCCTCATCTGAAAACAGATGGGGAGTTTTTTATAAAATATATTAAATGGTCTCAACTGCCGGATATAGCTCCGCTTCCCCTGAGAAGATGGCTCTTCCCGAGTTATGAGAGTTGTGATATGTATCACAGCATTGAAAAACCAATAGACTCACTTCCACTAATCTTCAATAC
>NZ_NMPZ01000020.1 GCF_002224675.1 Segatella copri
TATGTTTTTTTCCATAAGAAATTATATGTAATTTAAATTTTTCGATTTCTCTTCTTAGAATATAAATTCCTCGTAAATTCGACCGCAAAGTTAGCAATAAAAACTGAATTCCCCAAACTTTTCCCCATCTTTTTTCCCTCCGCAAATCCCTCCTGTTCTCCCCCTCAATAATTATTTTAAAATCAACTGTTTTTTTTTGTTAAAAATCACTTTTGTAAAGTGATATATTCTTTATTATCAATAAAAACCATTAATTTTGCAGCCGGAAAAAGCATTCTGGCTGCAAACCCGCTCAGAATCCTGGCGGCGCTATAGCAGAGCCAGCTACATCCTTCCCTTCAGAGAAAGGAAGGTTTGGTTAGAATGTGGAGCTCCCTTTGGGAAGGGATAATCTTCTATCATTTACAAATAGAAATATATAAATGAAGAAAAGGATAAAGGTATATGATTAAAAAAATGCATTATCTAGATAAAAAAATGAAATTTCGTAAATTTATGCTGTTAGGAGCCCTAGGGGTAGCGCTCTTAACTGCTACTTCTTGCGGCACACCGAAGGATGTAGCCTACTTTCAGGATTTAAACAACAATCCTGATACCGTTATCACCCTGCAGAACAAAGTGATTACTGTAAAGCCTACTGATAAGATCTATATCGGAGTAAAGAGCAAGGATCCGCAGATCTCACAGCTCTTCAATCTTACAGGCGGTACAAACAGCGGTGGTACTTACAATATGTCGCAGGATGCCTATTACTATACTGTAGATAGCAAGGGAAATATCGATTTCCCTGTAGTAGGAACCATTCAGGTAGCAGGATTAACCCGTGAGCAGATCGCAGAAAAGGTGAAGAAATCACTCCTCGACGCAAGTCTCGTCAAGGACCCAACAGTGACTGTAAGTCTCAGCAACCTCCATTATTCCATGATGGGCGAAGTGGCAAAGCCAGGTCAGTATGCCATTGATGAAGAAAAGGTAACCATCCTCGATGCTATCAGTAAGGCAGGTGATCTCACCATTCAGGGACGCAGAAACGATGTGATGGTACTCCGTCAGGAAAACGGCCACCAGAAAGTTTACAAAATCGACCTCTGCTCCGGCAAGGATATCTTCAGTTCTCCTGCTTACTATCTCCAGCAGAACGATGTGGTATATGTAACACCTAACGATACCAAGAAGAGAAGCTCTACTCTCAATGGAAATACTGTGCAATCTACGGGATTCTGGATGAGCATCTCATCTCTCATCGTTACCATTCTCACATTCTTGAAAGTTAATTAATATCAACAAAAAATGATACAGAATACAACTCCGGCGAATCAGCCAGCACAGCCAAATCCGATGGCTCGACCTAACCAGGAAGAGGATTTCATCCGTATTCAGGATCTCCTCTATCTCTGTCTGACACAGTGGCGTTGGTTCATCCTCTCACTGGTTGTAACCTGCGGCATCGCCATTTATTACAACCTCACCACCCCTAATGTATATCAGCGTACTGCATCCCTGATGATCAAGGATGAGAGCAAGGCGCAGGGCATTGGCGGCGATGTAGCTTCCATGTTCTCCGATATGGGTATGGGAAACATGAAGAGCAATGTAAACAATGAACTCATTGCCATTCAGTCACCAGCCGTTCTCCTCGAGACTGGTAAGAGATTGAAACTTGATGTGGATTATGCCATCGATGGACGTTTCCATAAGGAGGCACTCTATGGCGCAGATCTCCCAGTCACAGTAGATTTCGTAGGATTCACCGATGAGCAGAGCGGAAGCTTTAAGCTCCAGCTCAAGGGCGATGGCTCTTATGTTATCAGTAAGCTCAAGGGAGTTACCCGTGATAATCTCCCAGTAGATGACAGTGATGAAATCACCGGTAGAATCGGACAGATCATTCGCACTCCATTGGGTAAGATTAAGGTGGATAAGGCTCCTGCCTTCACACAGTTTGTTTCTGGTGAAGACGAATCGGTACTCTATGTATCACGTTCCAATGTTTATGCAATGACCGACCGCATCAAGGGTTCACTCTCTGCTAGTCTGAGCGATGTGAAATCTACCGTCATCGACCTTACTTATAAGGATGTGCTTGCTAAGCGTGCAGAAGATGTCATCAACAACATCATCATCGTTTACCGCAAGAACTGGTTGGAGGATAAGAACCAGATGACCATCTCCACCTCTCACTTCATCACTGAGCGATTGGGCGTCATCGAGCGTGAGTTGGGCGATGTTGATAAGAATATTTCAGCCTTCAAGAGCAGCAATCTCCTGCCTGATGTAGAGGCTGCCGCACAGCAGTATATGCAGAAGAGCACCGAGGTTGATAAACAGATTATGGATCTCAATTCCCGTCTCGCCATCGCTCAGTATATCCGAAATTATCTTACTGGTAAGGTTGGCAAGAACCAGCTTCTTCCAACTAATACCGGTATCGAGAGCCCTGGTATCGAACAGCAGATTACCGAGTACAATAAGAGTCAGTTGGAGCGCAACAATATCGTCGCCAACTCCAGCGAGCAGAACCCATTGGTAGCAGATTATGATCAGAGCCTTACCTCTATGCGCAAGAGCATCTCTGCTAGTCTCGATAACTTCGTGGTAACCCTGAAGACTCAGTTGGGCACCCTTCAGGCTAACGAGGCTGCTACTACTTCTCAGATTGCCAGCAATCCTAACCAGGCGAAGTACCTGCAGACTGTTGGCCGTCAGCAAAAAGTTAAGGAGGCGTTGTATCTCTTCCTTCTCCAGAAGCGTGAGGAGAACGAGTTGTCTAAGGCGTTTACCGCATACAATACCCGTATCATCACCCCTCCAACAGGAGACAACACCCCTGTGGAGCCGGTTCGTCGCAAGATCTTGCTCATCGCTTTGGTATTGGGCTTCCTTATTCCAATGGTAGTCATCTATATCCGTGAGAAGGCAAATACCACCGTTCGTGGCCGTAAGGATCTCAAGAAGGTCAACGTACCATTCCTCGGCGAGATTCCATTCTCTATCAGCCGCAAGAACCGTCCAACTCTCGAGCAGCGCATCAAGTTCTGGAAGAAACCTAAAGAGGTTCGTATGATTGTGGTGAAGGCAGGCAAGCGCGATATCGTCAACGAGGCTTTCCGCGTATTGCGTACCAACTTCGAGTTCACCATCGGAACCCATCCGGAGCAGAATGTCATCGTGTTCACTTCATTTAATCCAGGTTCTGGTAAGAGTCATATTGCTGCCAATATGGCGATGTCGCTCGCTATCAAGAAAAAGAAAGTTTTGTTGATAGATGGTGACCTCCGCCATGGTTCAACCTCTATGTTGATTCATAGTCCGGGCGAGGGATTGAGCGATTACCTGAATGGTAGAATCGCCGACATCCACGACATCCTCTATAAGGGTGAAGAAAACGGATTGGTTAAGAATTTTGATGTGATTCCTATTGGAACCATTCCTCCCAACCCAACCGAGCTTCTCTTCACTCCATTGCTTGAGCAGATGATTAAGACCATGCGCGAGGAGTATGATTATGTATTCATCGACTGTCCACCTATCGAGGTCGTCGCAGATACCCCAATATACGAACAGTTTGCCGATCGTACAATCTTCGTGGTTCGTGCCGGCTTGATGGAGCGTAGTATGTTGCCTGAGGTGAATGCCCTCTACAAGGAGAAGAAGTTCAAGAACATGACATTGATTCTGAACGGAACCAAGGCGCATGGCGGCAGATATGGCAGTCACTACGGTTACGGTTACGGCTATGGTTATGGCTATAACTATAATAAGGAAAAGAATGGGGGGGGCAAAATCTTAAATAATTGGATTATAGAATAATAGAAACAAATGTTTAAATTCTTCCAGAAAATATTTAATCAGAGTATGCCATCAGGGGAGCGAGAGCTTCTCCCTGGTGGCATTGATTTTCATTGTCATATCCTTCCAGGGGTAGATGACGGATTTCAGGATCCGGAAAAGAGTCTGGAGCAGTTGAGAATCTATGAGGCGAGCGGCATGAAGGAAGTGTGGTTCACCCCACATATTATGGAGGATGTACCGAATGAGCCGGAAGAACTCCGCCGTGTCTTTGCAGATTTCCAGGAGAAGTATCTTCAGGATTTTGCCCAGCGACATCCTGGATATCAGGCATCAGGAGCTGAAGGAACGAAGCAATCTTCTGCGACCGATGCAGAGCCGTTGCAATTGCATTTGGCAGCCGAGAATATGTTGGATGCTCTTTTCGAGCGTAGATTAAAGGCGAACGATCTTCTTCCGTTAGCCGAAAAGTATCTCTTGGTAGAGACTAGTATATTCGCCCCACCGATGAATTTCCGAGGCTTGTTGGAGCGCATCAAGAATAAAGGCTATACCCCGATTCTTGCTCATCCCGAGCGCTATCTGTATATGAAGAAAGAGGATTACGAGGCATTGAAGTCTCAGGGCATCAAGTTCCAGCGCAACCTGTTCAGTCTGAAGGGGCAGTATGGAGAGCGAGTTCAGAAGCGTTGCCGTCAGCTTCTGAAGTGGCAGATGTATGATTTCGTAGGCACCGATCTCCACCGCCTCTCGCGATTGGAGTAAAAATGGCAGCCGAGGACGGGCTAAAAGCCCCCAAGTACCTAGGTGCCTCAAAGAACGTAACCCCGGCGGATTTGCGTTCTTGAAAAAGTAAAAAAGGGTGCGCCATAGACTTATGACACACCCTCTTCTTTTTATCCTCTGCAGGATTGGACACAAACTGCAGAAGCAATTGCGGTTAAAACCGTAATAATCAAATCAATGATTTTTTTAAGAGTTTCTTTTTTCATAGGCACAATCAGATTTATAGGAAAATAATCATTCATCATTAAGAATCATAAAGTAATCAGAAAGGAAACAATTCTGCCGCATTAAAGCACGGACACTCCTTAGGAGTGGCACCCGGCAAATCCCTATGCCCAACGATTTCAGCCTGAGGAAACAGAATCTTCAACTGTAGCAGCAGATGACGAATCACCCTGTACTGAGCATGCGTCAGCGTGTTGGCAGGGCGACCCTCCTCATCCAAGCCACCCTCGTAGCAGATACCGATAGAACATCTGTTGTAAGGTCTGGCATGAGCACCCACCTCCAGCAGTTTTCTGAACTGCGTCAGGCTGCCATCTTTTCTGCAGTAGAAGTGATACCCCACGGTGCGGAAACCACGAGCCTTGTGGTCACGGAGAAGCTGCTTCTCCGTATAGTTGCGGTTGCATTTCGTTGCACTGCAGTGAATCACCAGAAAACGGACACTCTGGGGAGAATCCATCATTTTGCCGTCTTCGTTGTAGGCAAGGAGAAGGTGCTCATTGAGCACCTCCTCATCACCAATGGTCATAGGAAATTTTTCAGTTACCATCGTTTAGAGTTCTTTAAGATTCATTCAATCAATCAGTTAGTAAATCTAGAGACTTACGTTATCACCAGATTCGGAGCCGCCCTGCTGAGGGGTGTCGGAACCTCCCGATCCTCCCTGCGAACCGTTCGGATCGGTAGTAGTACCGCCACCACCATCATCAGAGGCATTTTTCTTCTTCTTCTTAGGTGCATGTCTCTTCAGGTTAGCATCCAAGTTCAGATTCACGAAGCGGAAGTCGCCGGTAGCACGTGCTCTCATTCTCACGCCCAGAACATTCTTGAGCACCGAGAAATCATCCTCAGTAGCTGCACCCTCCTTGTTCTTGATGCCAATGTAGAAAATGGCGAGGTTGTCCAGTTTCACGTTCTTACCAGCGAGCAGAAGCTCCTTGATGTGTACCACGGCATCAGTCAGGATGCCCTGAATGGTGCCGGCAGAGAAAGGCGAATTGAAGGTGTGCATCTGTTCTGCCAGAGCTTCCAGGTCAATCGTCTCAATAACGTGAGGCTTGGCATAATACTTGCCGTAAGCCTTCTCGTTCTTCTTGTTGTTGTTTTTCTTTAAATCGTACTCGATCATAAGGCATTAAAGGTTTGGGTTGTTGTTGTGTTTCTGTTAAGCGCTGCGCTATGAGACAGAGTACCGGCGGAAGGGCCCGGTCCGCGAAGTATTTCTGAATCACGATGCAAAGATACAACATTGCCAACCCCCCAAAGTACGATGGATATACGATGGTAGTACGATAGTCACCGAAATGGGCAAAACCACTTTTCTGAGTACGGTTTAAGGGTGGTCAGCCCCCTTATGGCTCGCCCAGATACTCGTAGATCAGCATCACCATCCGTAGGCTGAAAGTCTTGTCCCTGGGATGATAGCCTTCGTTCTTGAGCGCCGTTACCAGTGGAGTACAGTGGTTGATGAGTCTCATCAGATGATTCACAGCCACATGCTTGGATTGCAGAGGATAGTAGAGCCATGCCAGCTCAAACTTATTGTATATTTTTATCTTCATGTGATAGGTATTTTTTTGAAATGATACTCTTCATTGTTCAAGACGTCACTGAGAGGTCGTCAGAACGTCTCCAAGAGGTCGTCAGAACGTCACTGAGCACCCCTCAGAAGCATCCTGACGCATCGTCAGAAGCATTCCGGCGACCTCTCAGAACGTCACTTACTTTTTCTTCTTCTTATCATCCTGCATTTTGATAGTCAGATCCATCAGATAACTATTCTTCTGGCATCCGTCCCATTCCGATGGCGAGATGATCGCCTCGATGTTGATTTCGCCCGGCTGCTTCTCTATCACCGCCCATCCGTTGCCGTAAGAGCGGTGAATCTTCCTGAATCCCAGACTGATCATCACGCTCGCCAGGTTCTGCTGAGCCAGATTGTGGTTCATCGCATTGCAGCAGCCGATGCGCTCCATGATTTCGGAAGAGAAGCGGAACTTGATGAGACTCGGATCCGTGTCAGGCTGAGGTACACGATAGTAGCGCAGGATCTGGTCGGACATCAGGTTCACGCCCATGAACATCTCGTTGTGCGCCTTCATCTCCTGGATGTCCTCGTTGGTCAGCCAATATACCCAACCATCCTCCTTCTTCTTCTGTCGCTCCGTCACCTCCTTGCCCAGAGCCACCGCTTGACTATATACGTGGGTATAGTCGATCGGGTTGCTGATAGGGCTCACGATGTTCTCCACCAGCCAAGGGCAGTAGCGGCGGTTCTCAGGGTCCGTAATCAGGTGCATCGTATTGCTGGTGCCGCAGAGCGCCGCACGGTGCATCAGTTCTGAGCGGTACTTGTCGTAGGGGCGACGGATGGAGAACACCAGTTTGGTGACGTTGCTCTTGAAGGCACTCTGGTTCTTGCCCGTCACCTGGTCCAGCTCATCGCAGCACATCAGCGCCTTGCTGGCGAAGGCTTCCATCACATCCTTGTCGGTATAGTTGGCAGTAGATTCATTGATGAAGTACTTGCGCAGGATAGGAGGCAGGGTGTAGTAGAAGGAGGTAGTCTTGAAAATGCCGCCCCTGCCCACGAAGATGAGCATGGTCTGCGCCACCACGTTCGGCGTTACCCATGCCACCACCATCGCCACAAGCCATTTCTTGAAGTAATATCTGAATCGCTCCTGGGTATGACCGTAGCCCGGACAGTAAGCCACTGTCACTCTGTCGGCAAGTTCAGAGATGTAATCCTTCTTGCCGTCCCATTTGGGCAGATTCGAAAGATAGTCGTACATCGGATCCCAAGGCTCGCTGAAGTCGCTGTTGATCACGGAGTGCAGCTTCTGCGGGGTAATCGCCAGCCCCTCCTCATCCATCTTCGACCAGATGGAGTTCTCGATGTTGTCGTCTATCTGCGTCCAGTGATGGAACTTGCCTTTCAGGCTCAGGCTGAGGATCTCATAGTATCCGGTCACCATGTTGTGATGGAACTCATATCGCATGCTGAGCCACTGCTTGATTACCTTGGCAGAAGGGCGTTTGCCGTAGGTCTCACCCTTCTCGTAGAAGTGCCAGGTGCCTTTTCTCTCCACGTGCTTGTAGCAGGAGTTGATTACGCTCGCCGTATCGGGGTAGTCCTTGCTGAAGTGCTCGGTGGCATAGTTGAGCACCTCCTGCTGGTCGATGCCGTATCTCAGACAGATGTTGCCGAAATGGCAGACATACTCGTTGTGGCTGTTACTTTGGAAGATATAACCCTGTTCATCCATCATTTTCAGGATCTTTTCAGCGGCTTGTTCCATACTAGGCACACCTTTTGCTAATAGAATCATTTTCTGGGATGGCTTTTTGCGGGTGCGTTTCGCATACTTCGCCTGCAGCGCCTTCTTGGTATAGAGCTTCTTCAGGTCTTTCAGATTCAGGCTAAAGGTCAGGGCATTCCAGTTGAAATAGGCATGGGAGTCGTAGGCAAGTCCGCACATGCGGGTGATGTCCGTGCACTTGTCATCGGCAGTGATGCCGAGCAGCGCATTGTAGTACTCCATCGCCTTCTGCAGGTTGGCCTCGAAGAGTTCCAGAGCCGAGAGCTCATCATCATCCACGCTGTCGTAGCTGGCGATGATGCGGAATCCACGGCCGCTTGCCGTAACGAAGAGCACCTTGGTGTGCGGATCCGCCTTCGCCTTGCGGATGCACTCTTCCATGAGCTGTGCGTCCACGTGGTCGTAATCCAGGGCGATGTTGCGAAGCACCTTCTTGATGTTTCGCATCTCCTTGCCGTAACCATCCATCAGAGCAGCCACAGTGATGCCCGGCATCTGGATTTTCACCTCCTGTGCAAGCTGCTTGCTGATGGCGAGGCGCTGACGGTACTCCAGGGTACGTGCCTGGGTGAGAGGATCCTTGGTGATGATTCTCTCTAACTCCTCCCAGCTGGTGAGAGGACGACTTTCACTTGATGCGATAGCGTAGAAGAAAGAGGGCAAGATAGCCTCTGCATTCTCTTGATTGTTTGATGTTGTAGGTATCATCATTACTATTGTTTAAAATTGTAAGTGTTTATGCTGATAAAGGCATCAAGGATACAGGTGTGTGAAGGGGGGATATGAAAAAACTAGCGTTAAAGCACTGTTAAAAACAGTATCTAACTAGTTGATATTCATTTCTTTTATCTTTCGCGTACGCTGTTATATCAAAGATGTTAAGCCACCCCCTTCACATAAGCGTATGATTTGACGTGATTGTCAACTGGGCACAAAGGTAAGACAAAGGTTTGAAATAACCAAACGCGATTTCCGCATATCGGAAACCGTTAAATTAAATTTAAATAAAAATGAAAGTTTTAGTTTTCGTTAAGAAAGCAATGGCGTCAGCCATTCAGTTTGCAGGGAAAAAAAAGGCGTAGCCCGTTCCCTCGAAGTGTTCAACCGTTTACTCCGTCTGGTATATGATGGGGTACAGAAAGGCGTCAACAACGGCAGTCTTCAGGATCCTCATCACACCTGGGTGTTGAACAACAAGGATCTTCCAGCTGCCTATGGTGTATCGGGAGGTTTCATTCGTCGTGGCATGAACGACGATTTCGACCCCTTGTTGAGTGATGCGATTCGAATGACGGTCTGGTTATTGGATCATGATTTTCCGGTGACGGATCATCCGACGGAGCGAGAGGAGAAGGAGTATGAGAAGCAGCGAGTAGAGTTGCTGTTATCTTTGTTGGATGCGTTGTTGTCAGACAGTGAGCACATCTCGTATCATCACCGTAATCTCTTCAGTGCTCCCCTGAAGGATTTGGTTCTGAAGAACTTCTCGTCACCAGGCGGTTCAAAGAATTAATCCCCCCGAATCCCTCCGAATCCCCTCCCTCCCAACATCCCTTACTCGCCAAACAATGAAAAGCACCATCCCCCTCTCATCATCCCTTACTCGCCAAACAATCACAAACCATCCCCTCTCATCATCATCCCTTACTCGCCAAACGGGATTTTATGATTAGTTGATAGGCTTTAGCATATTACGAAAGTTCAGTTAAGTGATTTGAAATCCTGGTTGAATGAAATATGAAAAAGGCTAGCGTGCGTTTTTGCATGCTAGCCTTTTTTAGTGCTTGGGGTGCTTTATTCCTTTGTTTTGAGCTCCACTTCCTCCACATATTTCACTAATGAATCCTTGCCGTTGAGCAGGTAGTAATCTACGCGGACCACGTGGTTGATATCGGCATTACCCTTTACCTTGATGTGGCGGGTCTTGCTGTATATCATTGTATCGCGGCGGGATGGATAGGAGACGAGCTGGATGATGTCCTTGGTGGAACCACTGCCGATGTAGTAGATGCCCACACTATCCTTTCCGGCCTTGATTGCCGCCATCTTCGCCATCTTCTTGGCGTGGATAGCTGATGTATCTATCGGATAAAACTCACTGGCAGCTACCGTGTCACCGTCGTGCTGATCGGGTGCAAACTTGCAGCTTGTACTGGTTGTTGTGATAAAAGTTGTGGCAGCCAGAGCTGCCACAAAACATAAAATTTTCTTCATTATTATTTTGAATTAATCAGTTACATTTCAACCACCACTTCGTGCTTGCCTTCCAGGCAAGGAACGATGGTGCCTGCGATGGCTTTGCCATCCACCGTAATTTGCTTTACGCCTTTCTCCCTTCCTTCTGGGTTCTTCACCACGATGTGGTATTCGCCACCACGGAACTTGCGGGTTACCTCGTATTCATGGGCGGTGCTTGGGAGACATGGGTCGATGTTCAATCCCTCGTAATCCGGTTTGATGCCGAGGATGAACTCCGACACGGTGTACCACATCCAGGCGGCAGTGCCTGTTAACCACGAGTTCTTGCCCTCGCCAGGCTTGGCGGCATCCTTGCCGGCTACCATCTGGCAGTTGACGTATGGCTCCACCTTGTGCAGGGTCTGGTATTTCTCCTCTACATAGCTTGGCAGAATCTTGGTATAATGGTTCCAGGCATCATTGCCACGTCCGGCAACGGTTTCGCCGATGATGACCCAAGGATTGTTGTGGCAGAAGATGCCGGCATTCTCCTTGTAACCTTCCGGATAAGATGATATCTCACCCATCTCTACATGATAGGTGGTGTAGGCTGGGTTGTTCAGCACCATTCCGTGCTCGCACTCCAGGCGCTCCTTGGCGCTATCCAGTGCCTTGGCGCAGAGGCCTTCTTCCAGTCCGATGCCAGCCATGGTACACCAGCCCTGACTCTCGATGAAGATCTTGCCTTCCTCGTTCTCGTTGCTGCCTATCTTGTTGCCGAAGAAATCGTAGGCACGCAAGAACCATTCGCCGTCCCAGCCATGCTGCTTCACGGCTTCGCTCATCGCATCTACTGCCTGCTGCATGCGCTCGGCTTCTACCAGGTAATCTTCCTCGGCAAGTCCGGCAATCTCTCCTTCACGGCTATTGGATGCCTCCTTGGCAAGCTGCTTGCACAGCGCCACGTAGTCCTTTCCGGTTACAACGAAGAGTCCGGCAATCATCAGGCTCTCTGCCTTGCTGCCTTCGCCCTTGTTCTCGGTGGTCTGGAAACTCTCGTTCGGATCCCAGGAGAAGCAGTTCAGGTTCAGACAGTCGTTCCAGTCGGCTCTTCCGATGAGTGGAAGCTGGTGAGGACCCTGGTTGTTGATGACGTGGTTCATCGAGATCTTCAGATGTTCAAAGAGACTCACCTCGCTGCCTGGCTGGTTATCGAATGGTACCTGCTCGGAGAGGATGGAGAAGTCGCCCGTCTCCTTGATGTAGGCTACGGTTCCGAAGATGAGCCAGCATGGGTCGTCGTTGAAACCGCCACCTATGTCGTTGTTGCCACGCTTGGTGAGTGGCTGATACTGGTGATAGCAGCCGCCGTCTGGGAACTGGGTACTGGCGATGTCGATGATGCGCTGGCGGGCACGGGTAGGTATCTGATGGACGAAGCCTACAAGGTCCTGGTTGGAATCACGGAAGCCCATGCCTCTGCCGATGCCGCTCTCGAAGAAGCTTGCAGAACGCGACATGCAGAAGGTTATCATACACTGATACTGGTTCCAGATGTTCACCATGCGGTCGAGCTTGTCGTTTCCGCTCTTCACGGTGAAGATGTTCAGCAGGTTATCCCAGTACTGGTTGAGTTCAGCAAAGGCTGCATCCACCTTTTCGGTGGTATCGAACTTCTGGATGAGCTGATGTGCCTTCTCCTTGTTGATCACCTTCTTGGCAGAGAACTTCTTGTCCTGTTCGTTTTCTACGTATCCCAGGAGGAAGATGAGGTCGCGGCTTTCGCCCGGCTTCAGGGTTACCTCTATATAGTGTGATGCGATAGGGCTCCAGCCATGTGCAAAACTATTGCGTGGCTTGCCTTCGAGTACAGCTTCCGGTTCGGCAAACTCGTTGTAGAGTCCGATGAAGCTTTCACGGTCGGTATCGTAGCCCTGAATCTCTGTATTTACAGTATAGAAAGCGTAGTGGTTGCGGCGCTCACGGTATTCCGTCTTGTGATAGAGGGTAGAGCCTTCTACCTCCACTTCGCCTGTAGAGAAATTGCGCTGGAAGTTCTCCATATCGGTAGCGGCATTCCAAAGGCACCATTCTGCAAAGGAGAACACCTTGAGGGTCTTTGCTTCCGCAGTCTGATTCTTCAGCGTCATTTTCTGGACTTCAGCCCAGGTGTGGAGTGGAACGAAGAAGAGAACGCTTGCCTCTACGCCGTTCTTGCTGCCCGTGATGCGGGTATAGTTCATGCCGTGGCGGCACTCATAGCTGTCGAGTGGCGTCTTGCATGGTTTCCAGCCTGGATTCCATACGGTATCGCCATCCTTGATGTAGAAGTAGCGACCACCGTTGTCCATAGGTACCCCGTTGTAGCGATAGCGGGTGAGACGACGGAACTTTGCATCCTTATAGAAAGAATACCCACCTGCTGTGTTGGAGATAAGCGAGAAGAAATCCTCGTTACCCAAATAGTTGATCCAAGGCCATGGAGTTTTTGGATCTGTAATCACGTACTCGCGATTGGCGTCATCAAAATGACCATACTTTTTCTCTACCATTGTTTTTTTAATGTTTATTTTTAGGATTTTTGCATGAATTTGGTGCAAAGATACTAAAAAGTTTCAGTTTATAGGTTAGAAAACAGATATTTTTTGTATTTTTGCATTGAAAAGTTAGATGTTTAACAATTTGCGATTAACATAACATACAATTGGCTTATGAAAAGAAACATTATAACACTCCTCATAACCGTGTTTGCCATGCTGCAAGCAACGGCTCAAACCTACGACAACTTGTGGAAACAAGCTGATATCATCGCTCAGAAGGACCAGCCTAAGAGCGAGATAGGGGTGATGAAGAAAATCATCTCCAAGGCTACGGCGGCGAAAGACTACGGCCAGCTGCTGGCGGCTGAGATAAGGCAAGCTATACTCTGGAGAGAGATTTCGCCCGACTCGCTGACACCCAATGTGAAGCGGATGGAAACGGAAGCACTGAAAGCGAAAGACCCCGTGCTGAAGGCTGTGAGATATGCCGTGCTCGGCAAGGTGTATAGGGAGGTGAATGGGAAGAAGAGCGAGGAGTTCTTCAAGAAAGCCCTGGAGCAGCCTGAACTTCTTGCCAGAAATGCTTCTACCGGGTATGTGCCGCTGACGCTGAAGGGTGTGGATGGCAGTTCCTTCAACAACGATTTGCTGCATCTCATCGGTTTCGAAGCTGACAGCAAGGAGGCGTATCTGCTGATGTACACCTATTATAATAAGGTGGAAAATCGGGGTGCAGCCTGTCTCTGTGCCTACAAGCTTATCGAGAAATACCGCCAGGATGACGTAAGAGAGGTCAGAAAGTCGAAGTATCTGAATACCATCGACTCGCTCATCCACGTATATCAGGATATTCCGGAGGCAGGCGAACTTGCCGTGGAGCACTTCCGCTTCATGGAAGGTGCCACCGATGCCAAACCGCAGGATAAGCTCAACTATATCAACTATGCACTGAATAGATGGGGCGGATGGTCGAGAATGAATGTGCTGAGGAATGCGCAGAAGCGACTCACCGAACCGATGTTCCAGGTGCAGGATATGCCATTGGTGCTTCGCCCTTCGGAAAAGAAGTGGGTGCATCTGAATGTGCGCAATCTCCAGAATCTGAACATTCGGCTTTCCCGTCTCAATATCACAGCGGATAATGAATATGATGCCCAGAATGAGGCAACCTATAAGATGCTCCTGAAGAAGACCACGAAGCTGCATCAGAAGGATTTCAGCCGCAACTACTATGGTCGCCCGGATTACGAAGAGGTAAAGGATTCCATCGAAATCGGTGGCAATCTGCCATTAGGCGCCTATCTGATGGAGGTGACTTCGGATAATACAGGCATTGCTCCGCAGCGAGAACTCTTCTATGTCAGCAATCTGGCGGTGATGATCCAGCAGTTGCCTGATGACAGGCATCGTTATGTGGTGGTGAATGCTACCGACGGACAGCCAGTACCGGGTGCGAAAATCATGCTCTATGACAGGGATTATGATGTGAAGACGGGCAAGTGGAAGAGGCTGGTTCATGCCCGCTTGACTACCGATGAGAACGGCGAGGCTTACTTCAAGAATGTGGATGGAAACGTCTTGATTTCCACCAGCAATGACAAGTTTACGCCTGCTAAGGATATCTACCTCTCACGTGCCCGCTATTACGAGAAGAAGGATGATGAAACGAAATATCAGCTGTTTACCGACCGTGCCATCTATCGTCCGGGACAGAAGGTGCATGCCACTGCCGTTTCCTATATCGTGAAGAAAGGCCTGGATGCCAGTGTGCCGGGAAAGAGCATGGAACTGAAGTTTATCCTGAGGGATGCCAACTGGAAGCAGGTGGCTGAGCAGAAGGCTACAACCGACGAATATGGTACGGCATCTGTGGATTTCGAATTGCCTCAAGGTGGACAGACAGGCATGTATCATGTATCCGTGAATAACCGAGCTAACAGTTCCTTCCGTGTGGAGGAATACAAGCGTCCAACCTTCGAGATTACCTTCCCGAAGGTGAACGAGAAATATAACTGGGGCGACACCGTAGTGGTGAAGGCTTCGGCAAAGACCTACGCCGGTGTACCAGTGCAGGGCGCCAAAGTGGAGTATCAGGTGATCCGCAGAAACCAGCTCTGGTGGTGGGGCGCAGGTTCTGCCGGACAGTTGGTGAAGACTGACAGTTGCGTGACTCGTGAGGACGGAACCTTCGACGTGGAGATTCCGCTGGAGGCTTCCTTGTCAGGAAAAGACGAGGCTGATATGAGCGATTTCATGCGCATCGCCCGTTTCTTCAACTTCGAGGTCTCAGCCATCGTTACCGACATCAGCGGCGAGAGCCACGAGGGCGTGATGAGTCTGCCTCTGGGCACCAAGCCAACCATCCTCACGGTGAATCTTCCTAAGCGTATTGAGGCAGACAGTCTGAAGACGGTGACTTTTGCTTACCGCAATGCCAGCGGTATGGAGATATCCAGCAACCTGAAGTACCGCATCGACAAGGGCGAATGGAAGGATGCCGAGGCGAATGCGCCGATTTCTATGGCTGTATTGCCATCAGGTGTGCATGAGATGGAGGCAATCTGCGGACAAGACACCCTGCAGCAGAAGTTCACCCTCTTCAGCATCAAGGATACCCATCCGATGGAGCCAACCACTGAATGGTATTATCAGACGGCGAAGACCTTCCCGCGTGATGGAAAACCGGTATATGTGCAGGTGGGTTCTTCTGAAAACGGAGCGCACATTGTTTATTCCATCATCGCTGGCAACAAACTGCTGGAGAAGGGTGCCTGGGAGTTGGGCGACAGCATCGTTACCCTGCCATTCACCTACAAGCCGGAATATGCTTCGGGTGTGGTGATTAATTATAGTTTCGTGAAGAACGGCGAATGCTATACCAGAAAAATCAGCATCGCCCGTCCTTTGCCGGAGAAGAAGTTGAACATCACCTGGAAGACTTTCCGCGACCGTCTCACTCCGGGACAGAAGGAGAAGTGGACCTTGCAGATTACGACTCCCGACGGCAAGCCAGCCAAGGCACAGCTGATGAGTGTACTTTATGATAAGTCGCTCGACCAGTTGGCTGACCACACCTGGAAAATGTCGCTGGGATTCAGCCAGTGGTTGCCAGACTGCTATTGGAAGAGCAATCTGAAGTATTATGAGATGGGATTGTCGGGTACTTATCCTACCAAGTATTATGATGAAAAGGAGCTGGATGTGGATCAGTTTGATGGCAAATTCTTTAGCTATTATGCTTATATGCAAGCGGTGGAGCTGAGCAAGTTGGAACGTTCTTCTGGCGGAACCGTTGAGGCTGTTCGTATACAGAAAGACGAGCTGGTACGAGAAGAAGCGAAAGTCATGAGAATTCGTGGTTCTAAGATGGCTCGTGTCGGTGCTTTTGCTCCATCTGTCAACAAGGTTTTTGATGTAGTAGAGGAGATGCCGCAGTTTGCTGGCGGTTCTGGCTCAGACGCAGGACAGTTCCTCGACAAGGTACAGGTGCGTGAGAATATGAACGAGACCGCCTTCTTCTATCCTGCCTTGGAGAGTGACAACAATGGCAACGTAGCCATCAGGTTTACCCTACCAGAGAGCGTGACTACCTGGAAGTTCATGGGATTGGCTCATGACAAGGAGATGCGCAACGGTTTGCTGGTGGATGAGGCTGTGGCTCAGAAGACCGTGATGGTGCAGCCTAACATGCCTCGCTTCCTGCGTGAGGGCGATAAGAGCACCATCGTGGTGAAACTCTTCAATACTTCCGACAAGAAGGTGAGCGGCAACGCCCGTATGCAGATTCTGGATGCCGAAACCCAGAAGGTGGTTTGGCAGAAGACCCAGGGCTATCGCATCGATGCCGAGGGCTCTGCTACCATCTCCTTCGATGTTCAAGGTCTGAAAGAGGGTGTATATATTAATAAGGTGGTGGCTGCCGGTAATGGCTACAGCGATGGTGAACAGCACTATCTGCCGGTTTTGAGCGACCGTGAACTCGTGGTGAACACCCTGCCTATCACCCTGCATCAGAAGGGTGAGCAGAACTTCGACCTGAGCAAACTTTTCCTGAACAAGGAGGGCAAGCAGGCGAAGGGCGCTGAAGAGGCAAAGGTAACCATCGAGTACACCAACAATCCTAGTTGGCTGATGGTGAAGGCGCTGCCTGCTATCAGTAATCCTACCGAGGAGGATGCACTCTCCTTGATGGCTGCCATCTATGCCAACACCCTCAGCCGCCATATCCAGAAGACCTTGAACGTGAATGCCAAGGACATCGACGATGCTTCGGGCTTGGCATCGGCTTCTGATACCTTGCAAAAGAAGGTGAACAAGTATGTCGCTCTCCTGAAGAAACTCCAAAACAAGGATGGTTCCTTCTCTTGGTGGAAGGGCATGAGCGGTAGCAGATATATGACCACGGCTGTGGCAGAGATGATGGTTCGTCTCAATGCCATCGTGGGCAGACAATCCTTTACCGCAAGTATGCTTTCGGGAGCAATCGACTATCTGCGTCAGCAAACGGCTCGTGAGGTGAAGGCGATGAAGGAGGATGAGGCAAAGGCTGCGCAGAAAGCCGCTCGGAATGGCAAGGCTTACCAGGCTACGCCAAGCGAGATGGCTTTGCATTATCTCTATATTGTCGCAATGGATGGGACTTGTGTGAAACTCAAAGCTCCTGCTTTGAATGACATGGATTATCTCCTCGGAAAACTGAAGAAGATGACGGGTTCGTTGACCATCTATGGCAAGGCGAAGGCTGCTGTGATACTCGCCCTAAACTACGATTACAAGACGGCTGCCGACTACTTGAAGAGCATGGAGGAATATTCCGTCTATCGTGAGGATATGGGCAGATATTATGATACTCGCAAGGCGTACTATAGTTGGAGAAACTATAAGATTCCAACGGAGGTGGCTGCCATCGAGGCTCTGCAGGCTTTGGATGCTCAGTCTATAGCTGCTATTTCATCAGCATCGTCTGCTATTAGCAAACAGCAGACCATCGAGGAGATGCAGCGCTGGCTCCTGATGTCGAAACGCACCCAGGTTTGGGATACGCCGGTGAACACCGTGGATGCCGTCTATGCCTTTATGAAGGGTAATGAGAGCAACTGGAACAAACGGGCTGAGAATGCCGTGCTGAAACTGGATGGCAAGCTGTTGCCAATGCCGCAGGATTCTACTACGTTGGGTTATGTCAAGACCGAAAAGGCGGGTAAGGCATCTACCCTGAGCATCAACAAGAAAAGCGATTATACCAGTTGGGGTGCCGTGTATGCAGAGTTCAAGCAGCCGCTTAGCGAAATAGCCTCTGCCGAATCGGGCATCAAGGTGCGCCGTGTCATCGTTCCTGCTGAATCGCAGGGCAGGGGCAAGGCTCAGGCGAAGGTGGGAGAGAAGGTGAAGGTAACACTCATCATCACCGCCGACCGTGACTACGATTTCGTGAAGATTGTGGACAAACGGGCAGCCTGTCTGGAGCCTGTCAATCAGCTGAGCGGTTACCAGTGGGGTATGGAATGTTATGTTTCTCCTAAGGATAATACAACAAATTTCTATTTTGATCGTTTATCTAAAGGTAAGCATTTCGTAGAAATGGAATATTATGTTGACCGTAAGGGCGATTACCAGTCGGGCTCCTGCACGGCAGAGTGTACCTACAGTCCGGAGTTTGGAGGTCGTACGGAGGCATATAAGATGACAGTTAATAATTAATATAAGGATTGATAATTACGAATAGAATAGTATGAAACGAATGAATATATTGATGCTTTCATCGCTGTTGGCGGTGTCTGCGTCGGCACAGAAGATAAGTACTCAGAACGAGATCGTGGATTGTGGACAGGTAGTATTCCGCAAGCCGGTAACCGCTGAGTTCCTGATGAAGAATGAGGGCAGCAAACCGCTGATCATCCATCAGGTGTATAAGAGTTGCGGATGTACAGAAGTGGTGTATCCGAAGAACAGTGTGGCTCCTGGCGGCAGCTTCTTGGTCAAGGCGGTGTATGATGCGAAGCAGATGGGTACCTTCCACAAGCAGATATGCCTCTATAGCAATGCATCGGAGGAACCTTTTATCCTCTCTATGCGTGGTAGGGTAGTGAGCAATGTGGTAGATTTCGCAGGTCCATATAATGAACTGCTTGGCGAACTCAAGTCGGATGTCCAGGAGGTGGAGTTTGATGACGTAAACCGTGGCGACCGTCCGGTACAGCGCATCCATATCTTCAATCCTACAGAGGAGATGATGGAACCAGTGGTCATGCATCTTCCTAACTATCTCCAGGCGGCGGTTTCGCCTTCCAGGGTGGCTCCTCACCGTTCCGCAGAGATTACCTTTGTGCTGGATTCGAAGAAGTTGCGTGATTTCGGCTTGAATCAGACTTCTGTTTATCTGGGGGAGCGTCCTGGCGACAAGATTGCTCCAGAGAAGGAAATCGTGGTTTCTGCCGTCCTCCTGCCAAGTTTCGACAAGTTGACTGCCGAGCAGAAGGAACAGGCTCCGAAGGTTGAACTCTCTACTACCGATCTGAATCTGGGTAACTTCAACGGCAAGAAGAAGCGGAAGGGAGAAATCCTGGTTAGCAACCAGGGTAAGTCAGTTTTGGATATCCGAAGCATGCAGATGTTTACCATGGGCTTGCAGGTACAGCTGAAGAAGAGTAAGATTCAGCCGGGAGAGACCGTGAAGATGAAGGTGACAGCCGTGGCTGCCGATCTGAAGAAGTCGCGTGCCAAGCATCCTCGTATTCTCATGATTACCAATGATCCGGAGAATGCCAAAGTTGTAATTAGAATAAATGTAAAGTAATGCAGATAGAAATAGATCATGGTAGTGGTTTCTGCTTCGGCGTAACCACTGCCATCAAGAAAGCTGAAGAAGAGTTGGAAAAGGGCAGTACACTCTACTGCCTGGGTGATATTGTGCATAATGGTATGGAGGTGGAGCGCCTGCATGAGGCAGGGCTGATTACCATCGACCATGAGGAGATGAAGGAGCTTCACGGTGTGAAGGTGCTGCTTCGTGCACATGGTGAACCGCCTGAGACTTATGCGCTGGCAGAGAAGAACAATATTGAGATTATTGATGCTACCTGTCCGGTAGTACTCCAGTTGCAGCGCCGCATCAAGAAGCAGTATGTGAGCAATCCGGAGGCGCAGATTGTCATCTTCGGAAAGAAGGGACATGCCGAGGTGCTGGGACTGGTAGGACAGACCGAGAGTCATGCCCTCGTGGTAGAGAAGTTTGAGGATGTAGAGCATCTGAAGGAAATAGGTAAATTGGATTTCAACCGTGATATCTATCTCTATTCCCAGACCACCAAGAGTCTGGATGAGTTCCATCGCATCATCGAGTATTGCCAGGAGCATATCGTAGAGGGCGCAACCTTCAAGAGCTTTGATACCATCTGCCGCCAGGTGGCTAACAGAATGCCAAACATTGCATCCTTTGCCAGCAAGCATGATGTCATCCTCTTTGTCAGTGGCAGAAAGAGCAGCAATGGAAAGGTGCTCTTCAAGGAGTGCAAGAGCGTGAATGCCAACAGTTATCAGATAGAGAGTGCCGAAGAAATCAATATGGATTGGTTGAAGGGCGTGAATACCGTAGGCATCTGTGGTGCTACCAGTACTCCTAAATGGCTGATGGAAGAATGCAAGGAGAAAATCATCAAGGATACCTTATCATAAAGAGAAACAGGTAATCTGATGATTCATCTCATCAAATAAAAACAGGTGATAAATCTTCTCACGAGGACTTATCACCTTCAAAAAACAGTAATTAACTCAAAATTTATAATCTATATCATTACTACCTTGTCATTATGTCTGCAAAGATAAATAAAACAACGTTTTTTTGCAAAGCCAATTCTTTAAAATGGCAGTTTTTTTATATTAAACTGAAATTTTAATATATTTTTGCAATCGTCTTTGGACATTCTACGACAAAGTAGCTTTTTGTTACTTTTCTGCGGCTTTTTGATACTGTTTCATCAACCATTCCTTCTGTTCCGGAATTGTCATCTCGCTGTTGTCGAGTGTGATGGCATCATCAGCCTTGCGCAAAGGAGAGGTCTCACGATGGGTGTCAATATAGTCACGCTCCTCTACGTTTTTCAGAATAGCCTCGAAGTCGGCAGGCATTCCTTTCTCCTTGAGCTCATCGAAACGGCGCTGTGCTCTTACCTGAGAGCTTGCCGTAACGAAGATCTTCAGTTCTGCGTTAGGGAAAACGGTGGTACCGATGTCACGGCCATCCATTACGATGCCCTTGTCTTCGCCCATCTTCTGCTGCTGGGCTACCAATGCCTCTCTTACGAATGGGATGGCTGCCACTGGACTTACGTGATTGGAAACCTCCAGCGAGCGGATCTCCTTTTCTACCAACTCTCCGTTGAGATAGCAGTCTGGGCGACCGGTTTCGGCGTTGAACTTGAAAGAGATGTGGATGTTTGGCATCTCAGCCTCTAACGCTGCTACCTTTACCTTGCCATCCTCATCGAAGAGCTGGTGGCGCAGGGCGTAGAGCGTAACTGAGCGATACATCGCACCTGTATCTACATACACATATCCGATTTCCTTGGCAAGATCCTTTGCCATGGTACTCTTTCCACAAGAAGAGTAACCGTCAATTGCTATTGTAATCTTCTTCATATCTTTAAATCTGAAAAGTTTATCTGTTCTATAAATCTGTATTCAATAATC
Organism: Segatella copri; assembly: GCF_002224675.1. Classification (GTDB taxonomy): domain Bacteria; phylum Bacteroidota; class Bacteroidia; order Bacteroidales; family Bacteroidaceae; genus Prevotella; species Prevotella copri_U. The sequence goes on from NZ_NMPZ01000020.1 coordinate 21,530, forward strand.
AGTATTCTATAATCTGTAGTCGATATTCAGCAGCAGACTATTGCTGCTGACATGGTATTTGCCGTAGGCGATGTTGAGATGGAAGCGCTCCAGATTGATACCGCCACCCAACGACCATCCGGCTCCATGACTGCTGGTTTCATCTTCTCCGTTTACGATTTTCATCTCATCGTGGCGTCGGAAATTGTAGCCGGCTCCCACCCAGAGACTTTCGCTCAAAAGCAGGTCGGCACCTAATACCGCATGGTTTCTGATTCCCTTATCCCAATGGTTCAGATTCACCAAGGTGGCTGAAACGCGGAAGGGAGTATTGATGAAGTGCTTGCTGACACCCACCTGTAGGTCGATCGGCATCTTCTCGTATTCTTCATCATAAGCCTTGAGCTGTCCACCCAGGTTTTTGGCTACTGCTGAAACCGACCATTCTTCTTCCGAATCGTAGTAGTTGAGTCCCAGATCCACCCCCATGGCGATGGAGTTGTAGTCACCGATATACGAGGTGATGAATTTGGCGGTGATACCACCCACGAGTCGTTCGCTGAGCAGGTAGGAGAAAGTACCCGCCAGGCAGATATCCTTAGCCGATAATTCCCCCATCTGGATGTTGTTCTCATCGGTCTGCTTCATCTTGCCATAATCCACATATTGGGCCGATACCGCCCACGAAGCTTTCTCTCCGGCGATGCGGTTGAATGAAGCTGATGCCATATTCACCCCCTTCATATAGTTCATGTAGTTGAAGTTGAGGGTACGGTCGTTCACCGACGCTAGCAGGGCTGGGTTATGGAAAGCAAGTGCCGCATCATCTTCTATCAAGGTGATGTTATCGCCTCCCAACGCAGCAGCATGGGCACTGACGGGGAGTCGGAGGAAGTTATACCCCGTCTGACTCTCTTGAGCCCCCATTTTTGTCGCGAAAAGCGTCAATATAATGGAAAAAACAACTTTTTTCATTTAAAATATCTAATTCTTTGGCAAAGATACGGCTTTTTTGAGAAATAAGACGTAAATTTGCAATGTTTTCGTAGAAAATAACGAAAGAGAATGTAAAATATTGCAGTTTGGACCCCAAAAACGGGTGAACAAGTCTGCAAATAGTAGATAATAGATATTGTGGAAATAAAGAAATCAGATCGTGCACAATTGGAGGACAAGCGGGTAACCTTTTTCCTGCTGGGACTCCTTATTGCCTTTACGCTTCTTTTTGTAGGATTGCAGTATTCCAGAAATCCGCAGGGAGATGACGACTGGGCTGAGAACTTTGAAGATCTTTCGCAAGATATGGAAATGTCAACTCCGCCCGATCAGAAAGATATGGTGAGTGCGGAGGCTGTGGCGAAGGCACCTGCCTCGCAGGCTATCACTCAGGAGGTGAAACCTACCGAGCAGCAAATGGTCAAGAAGACACCGGAAAAGATCAGCACTACTACCAGCAAGCTGGTAATCGGTGATGGTTCGGGCGTGGTAGAAGGGGCTGACGTCAAGGAGGCGGCTCCTGAGACAGCGGTGGATCCGGCAGATACACAGGCTGAGGCTCCTATCAAGTTTACCGTGGTGCAGAAGATTCCGGAGTTCCCGGGAGGTTGGTCGGCATTTATGCAATGGCTCACCAAGAACCTGAAGTATCCGCAGGTGGCGCAGAACAACAAGGTACAGGGCACGGTGGTGGTAACCTTCATCGTGAACAAGGATGGAAGCATCGCCAATACCAAGGTAAGTACCTCGGTGGATGCTGCCCTTGATGCTGAAGCGCTCCGCGTGATGAAGATGATGCCCAAATGGAAACCGGGTATGGACAAGAACAAGGTGTGCCGTACCATGATTGCTATTCCGGTGGTATTCAAGTTATAAAAGATAAAATAACTACATACTCAATTTTAAGACAGATTATAAATCAGATATTATAAATTAGAAATATGATAGATATGAAGACATCAGAAGAATTATTGGTAATGGTGAATGATTTCCTGGCAAATCTCCCATACAATCGTAAACCATTGTCGCTTTACGAACCGGTGAAGTACGTACTCTCTTTAGGTGGAAAGCGTATTCGCCCTGTTTTAATGCTCTTGGGATACAATCTCTTCAAGAATGATCCTGAGAAAATTCTGATGAATGCGATAGCTCTTGAGACCTATCACAACTATACGCTCTTGCACGACGACCTGATGGATAATGCTGACCTCCGTCGTGGTCATGAGACTGTACACAAGAAGTGGGATGCCAATACTGCTATCCTCTCTGGTGACAGTATGTTGGTGTTGGCTTACGAGAGAATGGCACAGTGCGACGATCAGCATCTTGCCAAGGTGATGAAGCTCTTTACTACTACAGCCCTTGAGATTGGAGAGGGACAGCAGTATGATATGGAGTTTGAGAACCGCAATGATGTGAAGGAAGAGGAGTATATCGAGATGATTCGCCTCAAGACCAGTGTGCTTCTTGCTTGTGCCCTGAAGATTGGTGCCATCCTGGCTGATGCTTCTGCTGAGGATGCTGACAATCTCTATAAGTTTGGCGAGCAGATCGGCTTGGCTTTCCAGCTGCAGGATGATTTCCTCGATGTATATGGTGATTCCAAGGTGTTTGGTAAGGCTATTGGTGGTGATATCACTTCCAACAAGAAGACTTTCATGCTCATCAATGCCTTCAACCATGCCAACGATGCCCAGCGTGCTGAACTCCAGAAATGGGTGGATGCCAAGGAATTCGACCGCAATGAGAAGGTGGCTGCTGTTACCCGTCTCTATAACGAGATCGGTATCGACAAGATGGCACAGGATAAGATTGCCTATTACTTCGAGCAGAGCAAGAAGTATCTTGATGCTGTGAATGTGCCTGCTGAGCGCAAGGAAGAATTGGCGAAGTATGCACAGAAAATGATGAAGCGCCAGTACTAATCATCAAGTTTAAAGTTCAATGTTCAAAGTAATAGATACGCATACTCATCTCGATGCAGAAGAGTTTGATGAGGATAGAGCGGAAGCTTTCGCTCGTGCCAGGGAAGCGGGGGTAGGCAAGGTGTTCTTGCCTGCCATTGACGTGAAGACCACGCACGCTGTCCTGGCATTGAGTCGGGAATATCCGGGTTATGCCTATCCGATGATCGGTTTGCATCCTGAAGAGGTGAAGGCAGACTGGAAGGATCAGCTGGCTGAACTCCGAAAGATGCAGATTTCTGACTTTATCGCCATTGGCGAAATCGGATTGGATTACTACTGGAGCCGTGAGTTCGAGCAGGAGCAGTTGGAGGCATTCGAGGAACAGGTGAAATGGTCGGTAGAAACCCGACTCCCCCTGATGATTCATTGCCGCAAGGCACAGAACGAGATGGTGCACTTGCTCCGTCAGTATCAGAAAGACCTGCCTGGCGGCGTGTTCCACTGCTTCACCGGCAATCAGAAGGAGGCTGAAGAGCTTCTCTCTTTCGATAACTTCGTGCTGGGTATCGGCGGTGTTTCTACTTTCAAGAGCAGTCATCTCAGAGAAGACCTTCCGGCTGCGGTTCCGATGAATCGCATCATCCTGGAGACCGACAGTCCTTATATGGCTCCCGTGCCTTATCGTGGCAAGCGCAATGAAAGCGCTTTCGTGATAGAAGTGCTCAAGACTCTGGCGAAGGCATACGGAGTGAGTGAGGAGAAATTCGCTGAACAGACGAATAAGAATGTAGAAAGCGTCTTTCAGCTGAATTAAATCAGAAAAGCGTCTTTCCCCTATGAAATAATAAAAATTATAAGCTTAATATTAAAACCAAACTATTCATTATGACTAGAAAAGTGATTTTGGCTGCTATGTTGATGGCAGCATTTGCACAGGGCACTCAGGCACAAGACCTGAGCGGCCAGCGTTCTGAAAAGCAGGACGTGCACATGATTCCTGGTAAGAAACTGGATCATCACGGACTCATCGTGAGTCCTACACCACATCTCCTGAATGTGGATGCTGCTAACCGACTCGACCTGCAGAAGGGTGTCAAGGTGATTGACAAGAAAGGTAAGTTTGCTGATGATGTGAAATTCCTGACCGCTAACGCCAAGGGCATTCGCCTGACCATCGATTTCGGTGAGAAGCTTGCTGCTAAAGCAGGAGTGAAGCCTGTATCGGGTGCTTACAGCCTGAAGGCTGATGCCAAAGGTATCCAGATTGTGGGATACGATGAGCGTGGTGCTTTCTATGGCTTGCAGACCTTGCGCCAGATTGTAAACAGCGAGATGGCAAAGGGCCAGATGCCTTATACCACTTGCAACGACTACCCTGATCTTCCTAACCGTGGTGTGGTAGAAGGTTTCTATGGTGAGCCTTGGTCTCATCAGGTGCGTCTTTCCCTCATCGATTATTATGGAAAGAACAAGATGAACACCTATCTCTATGGTCCAAAGGATGATCCTTATCATAGTTGCCCTAACTGGCGCTTGCCTTATCCTGAGAAAGAGGCTAAGAACATCAGCGAACTCGTACAGGCTTGCCGTCGCAACCGTGTAGATTTCGTATGGGCGATCCATCCGGGACAGGATATCAAGTGGAACGAGGAAGATTATCAGAACCTGGTTCACAAGCTTGACTTGATGTACGACCTCGGTGTACGTTCTTTCGCTATCTTCTTTGATGATATTTCCGGCGAGGGTGCCAACCCAGTGAAGCAGTCAGAACTCTTGAACCGCCTGGCTAAGGAGTTTGTGAAGGCTAAGGGCGATGTTACACCGCTCGTGATGTGTCCTACCGATTATACCCGTCTCTGGGCAAATCCAAAACCAACTGGTTCCCTGGCTATCTTCGGTAATACCCTCGATCCATCCATCAATGTATTCTGGACAGGTGATGTGGTATGTAGTGACTTGACCCGCGAGACGCTCGACTGGGTGAACTCCCGTATCAAGCGCCCTGCTTATTACTGGTGGAACTTCCCAGTTACTGATTATGCACGCCATATCATCATGCAGGGTCCTACCTACGGTTTGCAGACCGACCTGACCAACAAGGATCTCTGTGGTTTCGTGAGCAACCCAATGGAGCATGGTGAAGCTTCCAAGCTGGCTCTCTACGGTGTAGCTGACTATGCATGGAATATCGCCAACTATAATCCACTCGACAACTGGGAGCGTGGTCTGGTAGATCTCACTCCAGAGGCACACGATGCTTATCGTACATTCGCCATGCACTCATGCGATACAGAAACCGGTTATCGCCGTATCGAATCATGGGAAACCAAGAGCTTCCGCATCGACAACTTTACAGATGCTGAGTTCAATGCTTTGCAGAAGGAATTTGAAAAGGTGAAGAATGCACCTGCTCAGATGGAGGCAAACTGCAAGAATGCCTTGTTGATGAAGGAACTCCGTCCTTGGTTGACCGAGTTTGGCAAATTGGGTAACCGTGGTCTGAAGACCATGCAGCTCATCAAGGAGTACAAGGCTGGTAATGACCAGGCATTCTGGGATGGCTATGTAAACAACCGTATGAGCAAGGAAGATGTGGCTGCTTACGAGAAGCATAAGTCTGGAACCATGGTATTGCAGCCATTCTATGAGCAGTCTATGGATGATATGGCTTCTGGCTTCTTCAAGAAGTTGACTGGCAAGGTGCCTGCTTTCTATAAGGGTATCGGTACTTATGCTACCTTGAGAACTACCCAGAGCAAGGCGATGTTTGACAACGATTCTACTACCTATTATACATCTGGTAATGGTCAGAACACTGGCGACTGGATTGGTGCTGATTTAGGTTGTGTTCGTTCTGTTTCTGAGGTAAGAATCCTTCAGGGACGTAACTCTGTAGATGATGTGGATTACTTCGACAACACCGTTTTGGAGTATTCTCTTGACAAGAAGGAGTGGAAGGCGCTGACCGGTGAGTTGAAGAAGCAGTATGTCATCAACTGGAAGACAGATTCTCCTGTTGAGGCTCGTTATATCCGCATCAAGAAGTTGAAGTCTGACAAGCGCAATTGGGCTGCAGTCCGTACCTTCGAGGTGAACCCAACTACCCCAGAGCGTTTGAGCTTTACTGTAGAGGCTAAGGATATGCAGGCAGCGATGTATGGTTTCGATGAGAACCCTTGCACCTCATTCATCAACGAGGGTACCCTTACCATGGGTGTAGAAAAGAATGTAAAGGGTTACACCCTGCTGTTGAAGTTGGCTCCAGGCAAATCATTGGTATGTCGCCAGCTGAATGCCAAGGGCAAGGTATTGGCAACAACCAACATCGACCAGTCATTCTGCAAGATAGAATTGGTGAAGAAGGCTGCCAAGCTTCAGCTGGATGGTTCAGCCGAAATCTTCGAGATAATTCCTGAAAAGTAAAGGACAGAACTTTCGCAAGTGGTGAAGTCCGCTAGGTGTCTCGCCGAATTTGCAATTCTGCCGGGACGCCATACGCCCTGAAAGGGCAAAAGCTCCTAGCCCAGGGCAACACCCTGGGTTAAATATGCAACCAACAAGTCGCCCTGAAAGGGCAAAAGCTTTAAAATAGATGCTTTTGTCCTTTCAGGGCGCTTGTTTTATGTCATCTCTAGTTAAAGAAATGTAAAAAGCAAACGAATATGTGGATTTTCGAATAAAAAGTGATAATTTTGTACTCCGAAACTGGAAAGGTGCTCGAGTGGCTGAAGAGGCACGCCTGGAAAGCGTGTATTCCCCTAAAGGGAATCGGGGGTTCGAATCCCCCTCTTTCCGCTTTTTTATATATATAATAAGGTATATATGATTATGAAGAAAAATACAGCTATTGCGCGTTTCGCAATATTCATTTTCACAGTAATGTGTTCTTTGCCTGTCATGGCGCAAGACGAGAATATCGGATTTCATCAAGCTCTTAAGACGAAGTTCATAGAGGGTAATGCCGGCTTTATGTCGCTCGTTGCCATCGCTCTCATTGTGGGTCTGGCTTTCTGTATTGAGCGCATCATCTATCTCAGCCTTTCTGAAATCAATGCCAAGAAGCTGATGCAGGATATCGACCAGAAGGTAGAAGCAGGCGATGTGGAAGGTGCCAAGGAACTTTGCCGCAATACCCGTGGACCTGTAGCTTCTATCTGCTATCAGGGATTGATGCATATGGATGAGCATCTCGATGATATCGAGCGCTCGGTAAGTGGATATGGTACCGTGCAGGCTGCCAACCTGGAGAAGGGATGTTCCTGGATCAAGCTCTTCATCGCCATGGCTCCTTCCCTCGGATTCCTGGGTACGGTGATTGGTATGGTGATGGCTTTCGACCAGATTCAGCAGGCGGGAGATATCAGTCCTACCATCGTGGCTTCGGGTATGAAGGTGGCGCTGATTACTACCATCTTCGGTATCATTGTTGCCTTGATTCTGATGGTGTTCTATAACTATATCCTTTCCAAGGTAGAACATCTCACCAGTCAGATGGAAGAATCGGCTGTTACATTGATGGATATCATTGCCAAGAGAAAATAGCTTTATCTTTGAATCTATGGTTAAATTTCAATTTTCAAAATCGAATTCAAAGGCGAAAAACAAGTCTGCCGAACAGATATCTCAGAAGGTTTTCCGTCTGATGATAGGTTTGGCTGTGCTGGTTTTCGGTCTGTTCTATCTGATAGGCTATGATTTGCCTTTCGATGAGAACCCCGACTTCAATGCCCCTCTTTTTACCGATGTGCTCATCTTCCTGATGTGGCTTTTCCTGATAGGAGGAATAGGCTTGGCGGTCTATTCGATGGTGAAGGATTACCGGAGCAGCAGGTCGGAGGCTGTGGTGAATGGTGTGCCGGTGCGTCGTATCTTCCGTATCACCTGGCTTACCTTGCTGGCAGTTCTGATTCTTACCTTCCTCTTGGGAGGTTCCGATCCGATGCTCATCAATGGCGAGAACTACGCCGACTGGTTGTGGCTGAAACTTTCAGATATGTTTGTCATCACCTCGCTGCTGATGTTGCTGGCAGGCATTGGAGCCGTTTGCTTCGGTGCCACCCGATATATCCGAAAGAAGCAGTAACAGCCTGTAATTATCAATCAAAAAATAGTTAGTATCATATCATAAAGCAATGCTGATAAGAAGGAATCGTAACGAAACCCCGGGATTGAATACCACCTCAACAGCCGACATCTCGTTTATGCTGCTGATATTCTTCCTTGTAACCACATCCATGGATGTGGATAAGGGATTGTTGCGCCAGCTGCCTTCGCCTGAACCTCAGAAGAAGGAACAGCAGGAATCGGTGGTGGATAAGAACAGTCTGATGGCGATTCATCTTACGGCTGGAGATACGTTGCTGGTGAACAACCAGCCGATGAAGCTGGAAGATCTGAAGCAGGAAACCGTCCGCTTTGTACATCGCCTGGGTAAGAAACATCTGATTTCCATCGAGAGCGACCGTGATGCCAACTACAACCTCTATTTCCAGATGCAGAATGAGTTGATGGAAGCCTATGCGCAACTTCGCAATGAGGCAGCCCAGAAGAAATATCATAGAGACTTTGCGCTTTTGAACAATGATCAGAAGGAGCAGGTGCGTAAGCTCTGTCCTCAGCGCATTACGGAGTCGTATGCCAATGCGATGACTCATGAAGACAAGAGTGTAGATGCTGATGCGGAAGAGAAACAGGAAGCCCAGTCTGCTCAGGAGAAAGGAGGCGCCAAATGATGAATTTTCGTAAAAAATCGCATTCGGTTCCGGAATTGAATACGTCATCTTTGCCGGATCTGATATTCTCAGTACTCTTTTTCTTTATGATCGTTACCCACATGCGACAGGTTACCTTAAAGGTGGAATGCCGTATGCCGGAAGGAAAGAATCTCACACGCCTGACCAAGAAGTCGGCGGTAAGTCATATTTATATAGGAAAGCCAACCAAGGATCTGCAGGGCAAATACGGCTCAGGTACCCAGATACAGATGAATGACAAGTTTGCCAGTGCTTCTGATGTGCAGGATTATATCTCTGCCGAGAAGAAGCGGATGTCGCCTGAAGACCAGAAACTGATGACCGTTTCCATCAAGGCAGACCAGGACACCAAGATGGGAGTGATTACCGATGTGAAGCAGGCACTGCGCCAGGCAAAAGCATTGAAAATAAGCTATTCTGCTGTTGAAAAAAGGAAATAATATGCTCTAAAAGGAAAAATAATATTAATTTATTATTTTTTTTATTAGAAAAGTTGCTTTTTTATTAGAAAAATGCTACCTTTGCAGGCAAATAATAATTAATTATGGCAAAACAAGTATTAGATTCATTAGATAGGCATATTCTGAAGCTGATTTCTCAGGATGCCCGAATTCCATTTCTGGAAGTAGCACGTGCTTGTAATGTAAGCGGTGCTGCCATTCATCAGCGTGTAGCTAAACTCACTAACCTTGGCATTATTAAAGGCTCTCAATTTGTTATCGATCCAGAGAAGATTGGTTACGAAACCTGTGCATATATGGGACTGTTCCTCAAGGAACCAGAAAAGTTTGATCAGGTGGTAGAGGAACTCAAGAAGATTCCTGAGGTAGTAGAGTGTCATTATACTACGGGCGGTTTTGATATGTTCATCAAGATTTATGCAGTCAACAACCACCATCTCCTGGAGATTATCCACGATAAGTTGCAGCCATTGGGTCTTTCCAGAAGCGAGACCATCATCTCCTTCAATGCAGCCATCGACCGTCAGCTCTCTCTGAAGGATATCCAGCAGGTTTCTGATGAGGAAGATGAAACAACAGAAGAATAAGAATTTATTCAACCGTACTGGTCGAATTTATTTTCTGATATAGGTGAGGAATGAGAACGACAATCCGTTTTCATTCCTCATTTCTTTTTCCGTCACTTCCCAGGCAGAACTGTCGATGGCAGGGAAGAAGGTATCTGCCTGTTCCGGCTCCTTATCTACGATGGTGAGATAGAGTTTCCGGGCTGCAGGAAGAGCCTGGCGATAGATGCTTTCTCCGCCAATGATGAAGATTTCTTCCGGACTGGCTATTCCTGCATCTTCCTTGGGGGCAGACAAGGTGTCGCCTTGAGCAGCCCTGAGTGCTTCTTCCAGGGTAGGATATACTTCGCCCCCATCTATCTCTTTCAGACTTTTAGAGACAACGATGTTGCGGCGATGTGGAAGAGCACCATTAGGGAGAGATTCAAATGTCTTTCTGCCCATCACGATGGTATGCCCCGTGGTAAGTTCACGGAAGCGGACCATATCTGATGGTAAATGATAGAGCAGTCGGTTCTGGTAGCCGATGGCTCTATTGTCTTTAGAGATACAAGCGATGATGCTGAGCATATTCATTCCTGATGTCTGGTTCTTCTTGATGAATTCTTATCTTGTTTCTTGATACTTATTTCTTGCTGATTACACAGGGTTCTTCCGGCACGTGGCTGCTCTTGATTTTCCACTCTTGTGGATAGAGGTTGTTGGCACGGTTGCCGATGTTCTTCTCCCAGCCCAGAGGCATCTGCTGATAGGTTACGAGCACGTAGCCTTTGGGGGTGTCAGCAGGAAGATTCACAGCCTCTTTGCGCAGGTAGCGGATGGCATCCTCGTAGGAGAGTTCTACCTGTGGGAAAACCTCAGTGTTGAGTTCGGTGGAGAGTGCCAGACTCTGGTCGGGAATGATGTCTTTGCCCTTGCTTGTTCCCAGTTTGATGCCGGCATGTATCACCTTCAGGTTTCTGGCAGCATCCTCATAGATGGCTTTCCATCGGCTTGGGATGGCATAGAAGTTATCGTCTTCGGCTATCGTTTCATAGTCGGAAGACTTCAGCCAGTCTGTTGGAACCTGCAGACCCTTTCCCTTGTTTCCTCTATTCTTTCCTTTATCCTTGTTCTTGTCTTTTTTCTTCTTTTTATCTTCCTTCTCCATTTCCGGTTCTCCCTCTTTTCTGAGTACCGCGAGGAAGATGCCTTCTCCGCGGGTCTTGCCTGGGAGGAAACGATAGACAGGGATGTCTGTGCCTATGAGATTGCCCGTGATATTCCATGCTTCATCGATATCGTTGAGTGCAATAGCATCAGCCCCCAGCTCCTCACAGATCCAGGCGATATTCTCTTCGTCTTCGTGGGCATTGAAGGTGCAGGTAGAGTAGATGAGGAGACCGCCTGGTTTCAGGCAGTTCCAGATATCGCTTACGATTTCACGCTGCAGATGCCAGCAGTTGTCCACATTCTGCAGGCTCCATTCGCTGATGGCGCCATCATCCTTGCGGAACATACCTTCGCCGGAGCAGGGAACATCAGTGAGGATGACATCAAACTGAAGTTTCGACTTCTTGTAGTCGCGTGGATAGTTGTTGGTGACGATCATATCGGGATGACCGAACTTCTGGATATTCTCTGCAAGAATCTGCGAGCGGGTGCGCATCGGTTCGTTGCTGAAAAGAAGACTACCTTCCGGCAGGGCAGCACGTACAGCGGTAGATTTTCCACCTGGAGCCGCACAGAGATCGAGCATCATCACGGGGGCGTGAACGAGTTGTCGGATCACCAGATCCACGAACATGGAAGAAGCCTCCTGCACGTAATACTTTCCTGCATGGAGCCATGGGTCGAAGGTGAAGTTAGGACGGGTGGAGAGATAGCGACCGGTGGAAGGGCACCATGGAATCGGTTCGCCCGCAGCATCTTCTCCCTCCTTGCATTTGAAAGGATTGAGGCGGATACTGGTAGGTGCTTCTTCCTCGATGATGCCCTGTTTCAGTTGCTGGAACAGTTCATCGCCCATCAACTCTTGGGAATATTGGATGAAATCTTCTGGTAATGTCTTCATATAATGCCTTTATTCTTGATTTTGTTTGCAAAAATAAGAAAAATTTCGTTTCTTTGCAACTAATTTCCCAAGAGATGCGTCTAAGACATAGAAAAAATAATAAATAACAAGGTAAAACTATAAAAATATTGTTAGATATGAAGAAAGCGATATTAACATTGGCGCTCATCATGAGCATCGGAGCTACCCAGGTATCTCTGGCATCTTCGGCTCCAAAACATCGTTATCATCCAACTACCCAACAGGTGGATAAGCAGGCTTCTCCTGCCGCTGCAAAGCAGGAAGATAAGCAGGCTGCAGCTGAGCAGGCATCCGCAGCTCAGGATGATGAGGCTATTGCTGCCTATTCTGATACAACCGCAACGGATACTTCCGACTATGCTGATGTAGATGACAATGACAACCATGCTTATCATTCCAAGTATAGTCTGGGCAACTATGATGATCCTTTCGATTTCATCGGTTCGGTATTTGGTGGCGGGGCGTTGTCTGTTATCGTCATCTTCTGTATCATCTTCGGTCTGCTGTTTGTCTTTGCTCCGCTGATCATCGTGTTCCTGGTTATCAGATATCTGATTCGCCGCCACAATGACCGGATGAAGTTGGCGGAGATGGCGATGGAGAAGGGCATCAATGTTCCGGAAAGCGACCGTCCGATTGACAAACAGAGCGATGAATATCTGGTGAAGCGAGGATTGAGAAATGCCTTTCTGGGCGCTGGCTTGTGCGCTATGTTCGCTTGGTGGGAAGCTGACTTCTTGGCTGGTATCGGAGCCCTGGTCTTCTTCTATGGATTGGGACAGACCCTGATAGGTTCACTTCCAGCCATCAAGGATTGGTGGAGAAACCGCCATGGCGATCAGGGCACAGGTTATAATGGAACTCCGGTGTAAAAATCAAACAACAGTTATTAGTTAATATATATAGTGGAAAAGTTATCCGATATTTCTCTCGTCACGAAGGTGGTGATGCTTCACGACCGCAAGTCGTTCGACTTGCTGGTCAAGAAGTATCAATCACCTGTTCGTGGGTTCTTCCTACGGCAGACGCTGGGGGATGCGCAGCTGAGTGACGACTTGGCGCAGGATACCTTTGTGAAGGCTTATACCCATCTGGCAAGTTTCAAGGGTACAGCCAGCTTCTCCACTTGGCTTTATCGTATCGCTTATAATGTGTGGTATGATTATACCCGCAGTCATAAGGAAACACAGGATATTGATACACCGGCGGTTGCCCGGCAGAATGCGCAGGGAGTGAATACCGGACTGAAGATGGATTTGCTCAATGCCCTACGGATATTGAGCGAGAACGAACGGACATGCATCACGCTGCAGCTGATGGATGGTCTCTCTATAGATAAGATAGCAGAAGTGACGGGGATGGCGCAAGGCACCATCAAGTCGCATCTCTCTCGTGGAAAACAGAAACTTGCAAGTTACTTAAAGCATAATGGTTATGACCGATAAAATGATTGATAATAGAAATGGTATGGAGCTTGAACCGCTGAGCGCCACAGACGATCAGCTCCTTCAGGCTTTCTTTGCTGATAACAGGATGGAGGAGATTCCGGATGATGGATTCTCTGATAGGGTGATGCAGGCATTGCCGGGTCTTGAGCCGGAAAAGACCGTGCTGTCTCTTGAGCAGGAGCAGGCATTGGCTAAGCGTCTCCGATTGGAACATCTGTGGACGGCAGCCTGTGTGGCTGTCGGCGTAGTGGCTGCTGTGGTTTGCCAGGGATGGGAGCAGATACAGGGCTGGCTCTTCTCTATGAAGATAGATTTCCTGCTTACTGGTTCCCGTGCCCTTACCCATATGCTTGATGCAATCATGCAGACGCAGAATCTCCTGATGATGCTCGCTGGCATCGTAGTCCTCGTGATGGTCTGGGGATATAATGAAGTGGCGGATGCCAGATAAGAAAAAACTCTTTCTGCTAGTAGAAGAATGTTTTATATCCGTTGTCTTCGGATACTTTCTCTTGTCTTGGCTTTGACTTTGGCGGGTTCTGCAGGTTACCTTTATTGTCGAACATCTTGTAGGTGGTACGAAGAACCGTAAACTCGGTGCGGCGGTTCAGCTGGTTGCATATCTCCTGATGCTCCCTGGTCTGCTTGAGGATGAAATCCTGGGTGAGCACATCGTCTTCCTTCAGCCAGGGATATTTCTCCGTGAGCTTCCTGCGGATTGTCTTCGGGCGTTCCTTGCCATATCCCACAGGGGTAAGGCGATCTTTTTCAATGCCGTGAGCTATGAGGTAATCCACTACCGACTGGGCGCGGCGCTGAGACAATCGCTTGTTGTACTCGCTGTTGCCTTTGTAATCGCAATGGGCACTCAGTTCGATGGTTACGTGGGAATTCTCTTTCAGCAAGGCTACGAGCTTATCCAGAGCCTGGGTGCTGGCTGGCGTCAGGGTAGCTTTGTCAAAATCATAGAAGATGTTGTCGATGAGTACTGGGGCTGAGATGGAAGCCAGCGGGAACTGGAGCACGTACTCCTTGCTCTCCTTTGCCGAATCTATCCGCAACTCCTCCTTGTGGTTGAGGAATCCCTTGCAGGAAGCCATCACAAGATAATCTACCTCAGGATGGATAGGCAGCGTAAACGAACCGTCACTCTTGACCGGCAGTTTTCTGTAGGTGCCATCGTTGCCTACTACCATCACCTGTGCGGCAGGAAGTTCGTAGCCGTCTTTTTCGTAAACCCATCCCTTCATCGTGGTGACAATCTCCGGATTATTGAAAGAATAGATATGGTCGTAGCCGCGGCCATCCTTTCTGTTGGAAGAGAAGAAGCCACGGTTGTGTGGTCCCTCGAAGGTCATTCCGAAATCATCTGCTTCAGAATTGAGGGGATAGCCGGGATGCTCTATCTTATACTGCTGGGTCTTTTCGTCTATTCGGGCAATGTAGATGTCGAGACCACCCATTCCGATATGTCCGTTACTGCTGAAATAGAGGTCGCCGTTAGGGCGGAAGGTAGGGAACATCTCGTCGCCCGGCGTATTGATGGGGGCACCGAGGTTTTCCACACCTCCCAGACCTGAAGGAGTGATGCGCACACGCCAGATATCGTAACCGCCCATTCCGCCCGGCATATCGGAAACGAAATAGAGCCATTCACCGTCAGGACTGATGGCAGGGTGGGCGTAGGTGCTCAAGGTATCCTGGGTGATTTCCAGCTTCTGAACCTTTCCCCAGGCAGCATCCGAACGGGAAGAGGTGACGATCTGGGCAAATCGGGGAGAGGCTGGATCGGTGACGCATTGGGTGAGATACATCTCCTTGCCATCGGGAGTGAAGCAGCAGGCTCCCTCATCATAGTCGGTATTCAGACCAGTGGCGATGGCTTCCGGTCTGCTCCATTTTCCCTTGTCGTCTTTTTCTGAATAGAAGATATCGCCAGCCTTGGTGCCGGTGATTCCGCTGAGTTCATCTCCCTGTGCGTCATTGCGGGTGGAGGTGAAGTAGATCTGTTCGTATTCATCGCCCAGGAGCATCGGTGAATAATCGGCTCTTCGGGAGGTGAAGACATCCATCTTCTTTACCTGATATCTGCTTCCGGCTTTTTTCCAGCCGGGAGTCATCTGGGCAGATCTCAATCCGTTCTGGGCTAGGATATTGTCGGGCATGGAATCCACGAGGATTCTGAATTCCTTTTCTGCCTGCTTGTATTCGCCGTTTTTCAGGAGCAGACGGGCGTAAGCCAGACGGTCATCGAGTGAAGCCTGGTTATAGCGGATGGCATTGCGGTAAGCATTCACAGCCTTGGGGGTAGCATTGATCTTGTTGTAGCAGCGTGCCATCTTCAAGGCAAGCTTTCCCCGGTTTTCACGCTCCTTGGGAGGTGTCTTGGTGTAGGCTTGCTTGAATTGGTCGGCAGCATCATAGTATTCGCCTAAAGAAAGGAACTTTTCTCCCTTCTTCAGGTTCTTGTCAATGCCGCAGCTTATCAGAAGGAGGCAGCAAAAGGCTGTTATGATTTGGTAATATCTAATCTGCTTCATATAATTTAGAAATAGAAAGCCCTAATTATGATAATAACGAAAGGGTTACGCAATTATTATAATTAGGGCTTTATTGTCTGTATATTTTTCCGGAAAATTACATCTGCGAGAATGGCTGGCGATATTGGCAGCCAGATTTCCAGTTGCTGCAACCATAGGCGGTCTTGCCCTTGATGATGACGCCCTTTCCGCAGAGCGGACATGGCTTGCCTACCATTGGGTCGGCTGGAGCTGGCTGAGGGGTTTCATCCTTTTTCTTGGCTGGTGCTTTCTTTGCTGCCGTTTTCTTCTTTTCCGGTTTTTTCTTGAGATCTTCTTCCGTCATGATGGTGACTCTTCGGCTGCTGTTATCCGATAGAACATCGATGACAATCTGGTTGATCTGCTCTTTCAGGCCGTTGATGAATTCGGCAGGGTCGTAGGTTTTGTGCTCGATGTCTCGGAGCTTTTTCTCCCAGATACCGGTCAGCTCACAGCTCTTCAGGAGTTCCTCGTGGATGGTGTCGATGAGCTCGATACCTGTTGGTGTTGCCATCAGGTTCTTGCGCTGGCGGCGGATGTAGTGGCGCTTGAAGAGAGTCTCGATGATGCCGGCACGGGATGATGGACGGCCGATGCCGTTCTCCTTCAAAGCCGCACGAAGTTCCTCGTCTTCCACGAATTTACCCGCTGTCTCCATCGCACGGAGCAGGGTTGCCTCGGTGTAATACTTAGGCGGCGTGGTCCATTTCTCCGTCAGGGTAGGCTGATGGTTGCCCGATTCGCCTTTCACGAAAGAGGGGAGGGTTCGCTCTTCTACCACTTCCTTCTTGGTGCCGTTTCCGTTTCCGTCGCCTGCATTTCCGCCATCGTTTCCGTTGGCGTTATCTGCATCGTCGTCATCGGCATTCTTCGCATCCTTGGCATAGACTACTCGCCAGCCTGGTTCCAGAATCTCCTTACCGCTCACCTTGAACTCTATCTTTTCCGGTTTGGGTCCGTCCTCGTTGATAACCTCGCCCAATACGGTGGTGGTAGAGAATTTACAATCCGGATAGAACACGCTGATGAATCGCTTGGCGATGAGATCATACACGTTTGCCTCCATATCGGTGAGTCCGGTTGGCGGAACTCCGGTTGGGATGATGGCGTGGTGATCGGTTACCTTGCTGTTATCGAAAACCTTCTTGCTCTTCGGCAACTTCTTGCCGGTGGCTGCGAGCTGCTGGATGAGCGGCAGATATTTCTGCTGACTCGCTATCTTTGCCTGGCTCACACCATTCAGAATCTGCGGACATTTCGGATAGATATCGTCTGTGAGAAACTGGGTATCTACACGAGGATAAGTGGTATATTTCTTCTCGTAGAGACTCTGGATGAGTTTCAGCGTAATATCGGCAGAGTAGGCAAACTTCTTGTTGCAATCCACCTGCAGCGAGGTGAGGTCGTAGAGATGAGGGGGTGCCTCGTTTCCCTTCTTCTTGCTTACATCGGTAACGGTGAAGGGTTTGCCGGCGATGGTGCTGAAAGCCTTCTCGCCTTCCTCCTTGCTGGTAAACTTGCCGCTGGTGGCTGTAAACTGGGTGTCGCGATAGATGGTGGCGAGTACCCAGTAAGGTTCGGAAACGAAGTTGTCGATTTCCTTCTGGCGGTTTACGATAAGGGCAAGGGTAGGGGTCTGCACTCGGCCGATGCTGAGCACCTGTTTGTTCTGACCGTATTTCAATGTGTAAAGTCGGGTGGCGTTCATGCCGAGAATCCAGTCGCCGATGGCACGTGAAAGTCCGGCAAGATAGAGCGACTGATATTCCCCCTGGTC
The DNA here is from genome assembly GCF_002224675.1 of Segatella copri. Taxonomy (GTDB): domain Bacteria; phylum Bacteroidota; class Bacteroidia; order Bacteroidales; family Bacteroidaceae; genus Prevotella; species Prevotella copri_U. Next base: position 39,052 of record NZ_NMPZ01000020.1, read on the forward strand.
TTTCAGTTCCTGGAAGCCCTGCTTGATGGCTTCATCGGTCATGGATGAAATCCACAGTCTCTTAACGGGGCATTTTGCCTGCGCCTTCTGCATCACCCATCTCTGGATGAGCTCTCCTTCCTGTCCGGCGTCACCGCAGTTGATGATGCTGTCGGCAGCCTGCATCAGTTTTTCGATGGTGGCAAACTGCTTCTTGATGCCTTCATCGTTGATGAGCTTGATGCCGAAGCGCTGTGGAATCATCGGCAATGCCGAAAGGCTCCAATGTTTCCACATTGGAGTATAATCATCCGGTTCCTTCAGCTCACAAAGGTGGCCGAAAGTCCATGTTACTTGGTAACCATTACCTTCCATATAACCGTCGCGTGCCGTGGTAGCTCCGATGATTCGGGCGATATCCTTAGCCACGCTAGGTTTCTCTGCTATACAAACTATCATTCTTTATTCTTATTTCTGTTTGCAAAGGTACAATAAAATAATGAAATAGCCATCATTTCAGCTTCTTTTTCTCATGGCGGGGAATAAAATATTCCACAAAAAAGGTCGCCCTGAAAGAGCAAAAGCTTCTTGCATTCAAAGCTTTTGCCCTTTCAGGGCGACCTTGCTGATTGTTATCTAACCCAGGGCGCTGCCCTGGGCTAGGAGCTTCTGCCCTTTCAGGGCGTGTTCGTATAAATCTGCGTGCGATTACTCGTACTCCTGCCAGCTCTTGATCTGAAGCTGGTCCTGGCTCAATGTGCAGAATGCCTCGATGAAGGCGGAAGCCAGACGGGCATTGGTGATCAGAGGAATGTTGTGGTCGATGGCACCACGACGGATTCTGTAACCATTGGTCAACTCACGCTTGGTGTGATTCTTAGGAATATTGACGATGAGGTCGAACTTGTGGTCGGCAATCATCTGCATCACGTTAGGGAGATCCTTGTGGTCCTCATCAGGCCATCCTACGGCTGTAGCCTTCACGTTGTTCTCGTTCAGGAACTTCGCTGTGCCGGCTGTAGCATAGATGGTGTAACCGTTCTTCACCAGCGCCTGAGCAGCGTCGAGCAGGGAAGCCTTCTCCTTCGCACCACCACTTGAAAGCATGATGCCCTTGTCCTTTGAAGGAATCTTGTAGCCGGTGGCAATCAATGAGTTGAGCAATGCCTCCTCGAAAGTATCACCCATACAGCCTACCTCGCCGGTAGAACTCATATCTACACCCAAAACAGGGTCGGCGTTCTGCAAGCGGGCGAATGAGAACTGTGAAGCCTTCACACCCATACGGTCGATATCGAAGGCAGACTTGTCTGGTTTCTGATATGGCGCATCGAGCATGATGCGGGTAGCAGTCTCGATGAAGTTGCGCTTCAACACCTTGCTCACGAATGGGAACGAACGGGATGCACGGAGATTACACTCGATAACCTTCACATCGCGACCCTTAGCCAAGTACTGGATATTGAAAGGACCCGAGATGTTGAGCTCCTTGGCGATGGCACGTGAAATCTTCTTGATCTGACGGGCTGTAGCGAAGGAAATCTGCTGAGCAGGGAAGGTCATGGTAGCGTCACCAGAGTGAACACCTGCATACTCTACGTGCTCTGAAATACCATACTCAACAATCTCACCGTTCTGAGCCACACCGTCAAACTCAATCTCGTTGGTCTCGGTCATAAACTGAGAGATAACCACTGGGTACTCCTTAGAAACCTCAGATGCTGCCTCCAGGAAGCGACGCAACTCGTCATCGTTGTGGCAAACGTTCATGGCTGCACCAGAAAGAACGTAAGATGGACGAACGAGCACAGGATAGCCTACCTCGTCGATGAACTTCTGAACATCCTCCATTGATGTGAGGGCGCTCCACTTAGGCTGGTCGATGCCCAACTTGTCGAGCATGGCAGAGAACTTACCGCGGTTCTCGGCACGATCGATGTTGACAGGAGATGTACCCAGAATTGGCACAGACTGGCGATGGAGCTTCATAGCCAGGTTGTTTGGAATCTGACCACCCACGGAAACAATCACACCACGTGGTGACTCCAGGTCGATGACATCGAGTACACGCTCGAATGAAAGCTCATCGAAGTAGAGACGGTCGCACATATCGTAGTCGGTAGATACGGTCTCCGGGTTGTAGTTGATCATGATTGACTTGTAACCCAACTTGCGCGCTGTGTTGATAGCGTTTACTGAACACCAGTCGAACTCTACAGAAGAACCGATGCGGTAAGCACCCGAACCGAGAACGATGACAGACTTCTCGTTCTTGTAGTAGTTGATGTCGTAACCCTCTACAGCGTATGTCATGTAGAGATAGTTGGTAAGGTCAGGATGCTCGCTTGCCACTGTAGGGATGCGCTTTACGGCAGGAAGGATGTTCAGCTTCTTGCGCAGGGCACGAACAGCGAGAACCTCCTTCTCCATATTGGTATCCTTGGTCTTCAATACGAAGCGGCCAATCTGGAAGTCAGAGAAGCCCAATACCTTAGCCTCGCGCAATACCTCGGCTGGAATCTCCTCCAAAGTATTATATTCAGAAAGCTTGTGCTTGTAATCTACGATATTCTTCATGCGCTCGATGAACCAAGGGTCAATCTTGGTCAGTTCCTCGATGCGCTCGATGGTGTAACCTTCCTCCAGAGCCTGGGCGATGGCGAAGATACGGAGGTCGGTAGGGTTAGAAAGCTCCTCATCCAGGTTGTCGAACTTGGTGTGGTCGTTGCCAACGAAACCGTGCATTCCCTGACCAATCATACGGAGACCCTTCTGGAGCATCTCCTCGAATGAGCAGCCGATAGACATGATTTCGCCTACAGACTTCATGGAAGAACCAATCTTGCGGCTTACACCAGCAAACTTGGTAAGGTCCCAACGAGGAATCTTGCAGATCATATAGTCGAGTGATGGAGCCACATAAGCAGAGTTAGGAGTACCCATCTCGCCAATCTGGTCGAGTGTGTAACCGAGGGCAATCTTAGCTGCAACGAAAGCCAAAGGATAACCTGTAGCCTTAGAAGCAAGGGCAGAAGAACGGCTCAAGCGAGCATTGATCTCGATGATACGGTAGTCGTTGGTCTCAGCGTTGAAAGCATACTGGATGTTGCATTCACCCACGATGTTGAGGTGACGGACGCACTTTACGGCGATGTCCTGCAACATCTTCACCTGCTCGTCGGTGAGAGAACAGGTAGGAGCCACAACGATAGATTCACCGGTGTGAATACCCAGTGGGTCGAAGTTTTCCATAGAGGCAACGGTGAAGCAACGGTCGTTCGCATCACGGATGCACTCGAACTCAATCTCCTTCCATCCCTTCAAGCTCTCCTCAACGAGTACCTGAGGTGCGAAAGTGAAGGCAGATTCAGCAATCTCCTTGAACTCCTCTTCAGTCTTGCAGACACCAGAACCGAGACCACCCAGCGCATAGGCAGAACGGATCATGATAGGGTAGCCGATGTTGCGTGCCGCAGCCACAGCCTCCTCCATGTTCTCGCAAGCGTGGCTTACTGGAACCTTGAGGTCAACCTTGTTGAGCTCCTTTACGAAGAGGTCGCGGTCTTCTGTGTTCATGATAGCCTCTACCGAGGTACCCAATACATCCACACCATACTCCTTGAGCACACCGCTGAGGTAAAGCTCTGTACCCACGTTCAAACCAGTCTGGCCACCCCAAGCCAGCATAATGCCGTCTGGGCGCTCCTTCTTGATAATTTCAGTTACAAAAAAAGGTGTCACCGGCAAGAAATAAACCTTGTCAGCAATACCTTCACTCGTCTGAATTGTAGCAACATTAGGATTGATAAGGACGGAACTGATACCCTCCTCGCGCAGCGCCTTGAGAGCCTGCGAACCGGAATAGTCAAACTCACCTGCCTGGCCGATCTTCAAAGCACCGGAACCCAGAACGAGGACTTTCTTAAGCTGTTTCTTCATCATGTTATTTAACTATAAGTTTATTCTTAATAATAAAAAGTCTCTTCTGAAAATGTCTTGTTTAGTATCTATTTAGTTTCTTAGTCAGATTACTACGGAAGATACACTATTTCGGGCAGCAAAGATACGCTAAATATCTGAATCATCCAAATTTTCTGCCATTCTTTACAGTTAAATAACATCAATTATTTAAAAATCCTTTCGGGATTGTCTCATTTCTGCTATTTTTTTGTTACTTTTGCAGCGCCTACAGAAAATGTAGCAGAAAGTTTCGATAATAATAAAACAATAGATAACAAGAGTATTATAAAACAATGAAAGTCGGATTATTCGTCCCTTGTTATGTGGATGCTTTATACCCTGAAGCGGGTGTGGCTACATACAAGTTACTAAAGCACTACGGACTGGATGTCGGTTATCCCGAAAAGCAGACTTGCTGTGGTCAGCCGATGGCTAACGCGGGTTTTCAGGACAAGTCGGAGAAGGTCATAGAGACATTTGATGAGCTGTTCAAGGATTACGATTACATCGTAGCTCCTTCAGCTTCATGTGCCGCTTATGTTAAGGTGTATTACCCTAAGATTCTGGAGGGTAAGCACGAGTGTATTTCATCCAAGAAGATCATGGATGTTGTGGAGTTCCTTCACGATGTGCTGAAGGTGGATCATGTGCCGGGAAAATTCCCGCATGCGGTGAGTGTGCACAACAGTTGCCATGGTGTGCGAGAACTGGGTTTGTCGTCTCCATCTGAGCGACACATCAAGCCATTCAACAAGATTATCGACCTGTTGAATATGGTGGAAGGCATTACCATCCACGAGCCGGAACGCAAGGATGAGTGCTGCGGATTCGGCGGTATGTTCTCTATCGAGGAGCCTGCCGTTTCTACCCGAATGGGAGAGGATAAGATCAAGCGCCACATGGCTACGGGTGCCGAATATGTCACCGGACCGGATTCTTCCTGTCTGATGCACATGGCGGGTATTGCCAAGAAGGAGAAGATGCCGATCAAGTTTATCCATGTTGTTCAAATTTTAGCTGCAGGACTATGAGTACAGAACATTCCAAGAGAGCTGCGAAGTTTACGCAGAACGTAGAGAAGACCACCTGGCACGACGCTACCTTCTGGTCTGTTCGTCAGAAGAGAGATAAGATGGCGCAGGAACTTCCTGAGTGGGAAGACCTCCGCGAACATGCGTCTGAAATCAAGATGCACACCATTACCCATCTTGCCGATTACCTCGATATGTTTTCCAAGAACCTGGAGAGCCGTGGGGTGAAGGTGCACTGGGCAAAGGATGCGCAGGAATTCAATGAGATTGTGCTCGGTATCCTGAAGGATCATAACGTGAAGAAGATGGTGAAGTCAAAGTCGATGCTTACCGAGGAGTGCGAGATGAATCCTTATCTGGAGCAGCACGGAATCGATGTGGTAGAGACCGACCTGGGTGAGCGCATCATCCAGCTCCTGCACCAGAAGCCAAGCCACATCGTGATGCCTGCCATCCACCTGAAGCGTGAGGAAGTGGGACAGATGTTCGAGGAGAAGGGAATCTCCAAGGAAATCGGTAACTACGATCCTACTTATCTGACCCGCTGCGCCCGCCATCATCTCCGCGACCAGTTTATGGAAGCAGGAGCAGGTATGACCGGCTGCAACTTCGGCGTGGCTGCCACAGGCGATTGCGTGGTCTGCACCAACGAGGGTAATGCCGATATGACCACTTCCATGCCTAAGCTCCACATCGTGGCGATGGGTATCGAGAAGTTGGTTCCTGACTATAAGTCACTGGCTGTATTCCAGCGTCTGCTCTGCCGCTGCGGAACCGGTCAGCCTACCACCGCCTTTACCTCTCATTTCCGCCAGGCTCGTCCGGGTGCTGAGATGCATGTGGTTCTGGTGGATAATGGCAGAAGCGATATTCTCGCCGACAAGGACCACTGGCAGACCTTGAAGTGCATGCGCTGCGGAGCCTGCATGAACACCTGTCCGGTTTATCGCCGTTCAGGCGGATACAGCTACACCTATTTCATTCCGGGTCCTATCGGTGTGAACCTGGGAATGCTGAAGAATCCTCAGAAGTACAGCGACAATGTTTCAGCCTGCACCTTGTGCTTGTCTTGCGACAATGTATGCCCTTCCAAGGTAGGTCCTGGTTCGCAGATTTACGCTTGGCGCCAGAGTCTGGAGAGATTGGGCAAGGCTAATCCTGTGAAGAAGGCGATGTCGAATGGCATGAAATATCTCTTCGATCGTCCTGCGCTCTACACCACAGCCTTGAAGTTTGCGCCACTTGTCAATCTGATTCCTGAGTGCTGCACGCACTTCAGCAACTGGAATGCGTGGGGTATCGGTCACACCATGCCTGAGTTTGCGAAGAAGAGCTTCCACCAGCTTTGGAAAGAAGGAAAGGTGAAGTAGTGGCTAATCATAAAGTTCAAAGTTCAAATTTCAAAGTTCAATGAATAAAGAAGATTTCCTGAACAAGTTGCGTAAGAATACGCACGTTCAATTCGATATGCCTGCCGTAGATGTCAAGGGAATCCAGTATGAGGATACCTTGAAGCAGTTTATTGAGATGACTGAGTCTGTGGGTGGACACGTGATAGAGGCTGAGGCGGGCGAGAGCCTGGATGAGCTGGTGAAGAAGGCTTATCCGGAGGCGAAGGTCTTTGCTTCCAACCTGCCTGAGATTACCATCGCGCAGAAGAATCCTGATACCGTGGCTGAAGCCAACGACCTGAATGGTACCGATGTGGGTATTGTACGTGGAGAAGTGGGTGTTGCCGAGAATGGCTGCGTCTGGATTCCTCAGACCATGAAGGAGAAGGCGGTGCTTTTCATCTCCGAATATCTCGTGATTTTCCTTCAGAAAGATAAGGTTGTTAACAATATGCATGAGGCTTATGCCCGTATCGAGATGGATCCGAAGTATAATTTCGGTATTTTCATCAGCGGTCCTTCCAAGACTGCCGATATCGAGCAGGCGCTGGTAATGGGTGCGCAAGCTGCCCGTGGTGTGACAGTTATACTTTTGTAAAAGGCAGAAATCCCGAAGCTCACTATCGTGTGAACTTCGGGATTTCTCTTTATACTGTCCATTCATAGGTGTCGTAAACCACGCCTCTTCCTCCGTAACCTTCCTTGTGGGCGATGAGGCCCTCATTGATCCAGGCTCCCTGCTGTTCCGTAGAACTGCCGAAGTCCAGATAGGGATAATCGGGGTAATCATGATACATAATCTGTTCGTAGATAGCCTCCATGGCTCCGAATTCCTTTCCCTCATCGTTGGTAGAACTGTATTGTCCGTGTACCACTTGCTGGGTAATATAAAAGGTGAGGCCTCCTATAATGTGCCCGTTGCGATAAGCATTGTATTGGATGATATTCTCGGGGAATCGACTTTTCAGAAGTTCCATTTCCTGAAGCGTGTGTACCGGTTTGGCACCAAATCGCTTTTCCAGGTTCTCATTCAATACCTCCCAGAATTCCGACAGACTTGCATCTCTCACTACGGTCACTCCATTCTGATGAGCCTTCTTCAGACGGCGTAGGTGGTCTTTGCGCCAGCGCAATTTCTGCTGCATGAAGATGGTTGTGCCGATATTGCGGAGCGAAAGATGAGCCTTGCATTTCCAGAAGATGGCATAGAGATCTTCTTCTGAAGGATGGAGATGATAGATCCAGGGAATAGGACGATACTGTACCTTCTCGAAACCCTGAAGACGCAGATAGACATTCAGTTCCTCAAAGAGTTGGCAGACATCTGAAATCGTGACGTGAATGTTCATGATCAGTCCGCCATAGGTGAGTCCGAAATGCGAGCAGAGGGTCTTGCCTACCTGATGGGCTGGCAGGATGGAATGGAGCTTTCCCTTCTTGAAGAACAGGAGAGAATAGTCCTTGAACCTATCGGAATGGTAATCCATATAGTTGCGGTAAAAGAGAAACGTAGCGTTTCGGGCTTTTGCCACATACGCATCCCATTGCTGGCGATATTCGGGAGTGTATTTGATGATTTCAAACATGATGTCTTGCGTATTGGATAGTTTCAAGCATGATGCCTTGCGTATTTGAGAAACTCGTCGTAATCATAGATATAATCAGTTTCTTCGTACAATTCCGAAGCCAGGACCAGACAGACCGAACCGGCAGAGAAGTTTTCCAGTGTTCGCCAGATGCCTGTGTTGACGAGTAGTCCCTGGTCGGGGCGGTTGAGAAGATAGGATAGCTTCCGGTTTCCATCATCCAGCGTAACCGTGAAGGAACCGCTGGCTGCGATGATTACTTCCAGGCATTCCCTGTGGGCGTGCCCTCCGCGGGCAGCACCTGCCGGAATATCGTAAGTCCAGTAGGTGCGCCTGATGTGAAAGGGCACATCCTTGAAATCCTCCACATTCGTAGCCTGGAAGTCTTCGGATTGATGCGTGTTCTGGAAACGGATGATTTTTCCTATTTCTTTCATGAATCTTATTTCTTCATATATGGGTCGGTTCCCAAAACGGTCTTTGCCAGGCGCTTTGCCTTGTCGCGGAGCGCATTCAGGTCATCGCCCTTCTCGCCGTAGCAGAGCACGACACCCATGCGGCGACCTACGTGAGCCTCTGGCTTTCCGAAGATGCGGATGCGGGTATGATCCTCCTTCAGCGCATCGAGCATGTTGTAGTTCAATGGCTCTGTGCTTTCCTCAGGAGAGAGGATGACGGCAGAACAGCCGATGTGCTCCAGATGGATTCCGGCGATAGGCAAGCCCATCACGGCACGGAAGTGGAGCTCAAACTCGCTCAGGTTGGTGGTGTGACCGAGGGTAACCATACCTGTATCGTGTGGACGAGGGCTCAACTCCGAGAAGATTACCTCGCCCTGCTTGCTCAGGAAGAACTCTACGCCCCAGAGACCAGCACCGGTCAGCGCCTTGGTTACTTCGCCGGCAATATGCTCTGCCTTCTTCAAAGCCTCCTCTGGAAGCTGGAATGGCTGCCAACTCTCGCGGTAGTCGCCTCCCTTCTGTACGTGTCCGATAGGTGGGCAGAAGAGGGTAGGCCCATCCTTCTGGGTTACGGTGAGGAGGGTGAATTCTGAATCGAAGTCGATGAATTCCTCGATGATCACTTCCTTCACGTCGCCACGGCCTTCTTCCATCGCCTCCTTGTAAGCCTCCATCAGCTCATCGTCGTTGTGAACATAGCTCTGTCCATGGCCGCTGGAGCTCATCAGTGGCTTCACTACGCATGGGAAACCGATTTCGTCGGCTGCGTTCTTGAACTCCTCGAAAGTCTTTGCATAGAAATACTTGGCTGTGCGCAGACCCAGTTCCTTGGCAGCCAGGTCGCGGATAGCACGGCGGTTCATGGTGTAGTTCACGGCACGTGCCGAAGGCACAATCTGAATGCCCTCCTTCTCGAAGTCGAAGAGGCGCTCTGTGCGGATAGCTTCAATCTCAGGCACGATGATGTCTGGGTGATGTTTCTCAACCACTGCGGTCAATGCGTCGCCATCGAGCATTGAGAACACTTCTCGCTCGTCGGCTACCTGCATGGCTGGTGCATTGTCATACTTGTCGCAAGCGATGACATACTGTCCTGCTCGCTTTGCGGCGATGGTGAATTCCTTGCCCAGTTCGCCTGAGCCCAAAAGCATAATCTTCTTCATTTATATGATGTTTAATATTTTATGTCCCTAAAATTAATCACTAATCCCTAATAATTAATCACTAATAATTAATCACTAAGTCCGAATTTCTTTCTGATAAATTCTGCGATAAACTTCTCTGTCTCCTCTATTCCCAGATGGCTGCTGTTGATGCAGAGGTCGTAGCTCTCGCTGTGTCCCCACTTCTTGCCAGTGTAGTAATCGTAGTAGGAGGCGCGCTGTTCCTCGTGGCTTTCGATGAACTTGCGGGCGGTGGCTCTGTCGATGTTCTTTCGCTTACACACTGCCTTGATGCGGTCGTCGATGTTGGCGGTGATGAAGATGTTGATTACATTCTTGTAGTCACGCAGCACATAGTCGGCAGTTCTGCCCACAAACACGCAGTTGCCCTGGTCGGCAGCCTTCTTGATGGCGTCGCTCTGGAACTTGTACAGACCTTCCTGCGAGAAGTCGTTGTGATAGAAGCTGTTGTCGCTCAGGAAGGGCAGATGTGTGTGGAAGAGAGACTTGAAGAATCCCTTCTGCTCATCGTTCTGCTCGAAGAATTTCTCAGAGAATCCACTCTCCTTGGCGGCAAGGTTCAGCAGTTCCCGGTCGTAGCACTTGCAACCGAAATCCTCCGCCAGTTTCTCGGCGATGATATGGCCGCCGCTACCTATCTGGCGACCTACGTTTATGATAATCTTGGTCATAAGCTTAAAATTTTAGCTGTTAACTGTTAACTTTCATGTTTTCTTTATGTTGTCTTTTCAACTTGTTCATGTACCATGACATTACGATGGCAGCGATGACTGCGGCTGAGAAATCGGAGATAGGCATACTGTACCATACGCCGTCAATATCCCATATCATCGGCAGGAAAGCCAGGAGCGGCAGAAGGATGAGCAACTGTCTCGACAAGGAGAGGAAGATGCTGATCTTCACCTTTCCGATACACTGGAAGAAGTTCGTGATGACCATCTGGAACCCGATGATCGGGAAGCAGAACATCACCACTCTGATAGCCTTGATGCCCAAGTCTATCAGCTGCTTATCGGTAGTAAACATTCTCGCACAATAGTAAGGCAGGAACATCGCTATCAGCCAGCCCGTCACCATGATGGCGGTGGCGGCGATGATGCTCAGGTTCAGCACGCGCATCAGTCTATCCAGTTTCTGGGCACCATAGTTGTATCCGGCAATAGGCTGCATTCCCTGGTTGACGCCTAATACGAACATGATGAACACCATCGCAATACCATTGGCTATTCCGTAGGCACCCACGGAAAGGTCGCCTCCGAAACGTACCAGCTGGTTGTTGATGAAGATGACGATGATGCAGGCGCACACGTTCATCAGGAACGGCGAAATGCCGATGGCGAGGATGTTATCTACGAGTTTTCTCTTCAGTTTGTAGATTCCTTTCTTGAAGTGGAGCAGCTCGCTCTTGTTGCTGAAGAGCTTGAACTGCCACATCAGCGCCATCAGCTGCGATAGGATGGTGGCGATGGCGGCACCCTGTATTCCCCATTTGAAGACGAGGATGAAGAGGGCATCCAGTATCACGTTCATCACCACCGTGAAGATGGTGGCGTACATCGCCTGCTTGGGCTTGCTCGCTGCTCGGAGCAGGGCGTTCATGCCGAAATACATGTGGCTCACCACATTGCCCAGCAGGATGATGACCATATACTCATGGGCATAGATGAGCGTCTGGTCGCTGGCTCCGAAAAATCTCAGGATAGGGTCGAGGAAGAGCAGACAGATGATGCTCAGTCCGATACCGATGATGAGATTCAGTGAAATCGTGTTACCCAGAATGTTCTGCGCTGTGGCATAATCTTTTTGTCCCAACTTCACGCTGATGGCTGTAGATGCTCCTACGCCCACACCGGCTCCGAAAGCGGTGGTGAGGTTCATGAAGGGGAAGGTGATGGCGAGACCCGAGATGGCCATGGCTCCCACACCCTGACCGATGAATACGCGGTCAACAATGTTGTAGAGCGAAGAGGCGGTCATCGCAATCATCGCTGGCAGGGCATACTGAACCAGCAGCTTGCCCACAGGCTTCGTACCTAATTCTAATGTCGCTTGTTTATTTTCCATTTATATCTGTTTTTTCCTCATAGCCGCTCGCTCAGCTTCTTTCAGAAAGCAACTGCGGCGGCTACTTGTCTGCAAAATTACAAAAAATATCTGATACCTTATTATATATATAAGAAAAACTTGCATTTCCAGATAAAAACTTCCCTTTTCTTTTGGCATTCTCGTACAAAAACTGTACTTTTGCAGCTTAGTATAAACAATAATAATCTGATTGGGCAACAGCAGTCAGACGAGAATGTAACAATATAACAATCGTACTACCGATAAATGATGAAAAGATATTTGATGCTTTATGCATTTATTCTGTCCACCTTGACATTGTTGGCTCACGATGACAAGGTAACTGGCATTCTGGAGACCGATATGGTGTCTTTCCCAGGTGGAAAATGCCAGATGTATCGTCTTTACCTCAAGGATAAAGACCTCGACCATACGCCCTTTTCGGTGAACCGCCCTTCGGAATTCCTCTCCCAGCGCTCCATCGACCGACGTAAGCGCCAGGGCATTCCTGTAGATCTGACCGACCTTCCCGTGGCTCCGGCTTACGAAAAGCAGGTGGCTGAGGCAGGCATCGAGATTGTGGGGAAGAGCAAGTGGAACAATACGTTGCTCATCCGCATCCATAAGGACAAGGAGCTTCGCAAGCTGGAAGGCCTGGAATTCATCACCAAGAGGAAGAAGGTGTTCCAGGCTCCCGATTCCGTAAGTCAGCGTATGCGCTCGAATGTGCGCAATGGACTGAACGAGTGGAGTCAGGGCGATGGATTCTATGGCGCAGCTGATGCTCAGCTGAAGTCGCTGAACGGCAAAAGACTCCACGAAAGTGGCTATAGAGGCAAGGGAATGATGATAGCCGTATTCGATGGCGGATTCATGAATGTGGATAAGATTCCTGCCCTGCACAGCATCAAGCTGGCGGGTGTGAAGGATTTCGTGGTTCCTGAATCCAAGAATGTCTTCGGAGAGATGGAACATGGCACGATGGTGCTCTCTACGATGGCTGCCAATGCGCCCGACTTCTATGTGGGTGTGGCTCCTGAGGCGCAGTATCTGCTGATAAGATGCGAGGATGAACGCACCGAGAGCCTTGCCGAGGAGGATTACTGGGCAAGTGCTGCGGAATATGCTGACAGCTGTGGCGTGGACGTCATCAATTCTTCGCTCGGCTATCATGGCTTCGATGATTCCTCGATGGATCATCACTATTATGAGCAGGATGGCAACACCGCCCTCATCTCCCGAACCGCATCGATGTGTGCCGACAAGGGAATCGTATGCGTGAACTCTGCCGGAAACGACGGTATGGGTTCCTGGAAGAAAATCAATTTCCCTGCCGATGCCACGGATATCCTCACGGTGGGAAGCATCAACGAACATGGCATGAATGCTGCCTTCAGTGCCGTAGGACCTACGGCGGATGGCAGAATCAAGCCTGATGTGATGGCCTTCGGAAGTCCTACCTGCGTGATTACCGGCAGGGGCAGCATCATCAATGATAATGGAACTTCGTTTTCCTCTCCGCTGGTAGCGGGTATGGTGGCTTGCCTCTGGCAGGCGCTGCCTGGCAAGACTGCCAAGCAGATCATCAAGCTCGTAAAACTGGCAGGCGATAACCAGCAACATCCCGACAATGTCTTCGGATACGGTGTGCCGGATTTCTGGAAAGCTTATCAGACGGGAAAAGCGATTAAGTAGTTTATAGTTTATAGGGCAAACTTGCTCTGCTAGCTATAAACTATAAACTGTAAACTTTAAACTATAGACAGTATGGAACGACTTCGATTGTCCCTTTTTGAATTAAACTCGATAGTCAGCGAAATCATTTCGATGTCCTTACCCGACAGCTATTGGGTGGAAGCGGAACTCTCCGAGGCTCGCGAGGGCTATGGCGGCCACTGCTATCTGGAACTCATCCAGAAGGATGAACGCTCCAATACGCCGATAGCCAAGGCGCATGCCAACTGCTGGCGAAACCGCTGGATGCTCATCAAGCCGAATTTCGAACGCATCACCGGACAGCGCATTCATGCCGGCATGAAGGTGCTGCTCAAGGTGCACGCCCTGTTCCATGAGAACTATGGTTTCTCTTGGATTGTAGATGACATCGACCCCAACTATACGATGGGTGATATGGCTCGCAAGCGGTTGGAAATCATCAATACGTTGAAGGCTGAGGGCGTCTTCGAGCTGCAGAAGGAGTTGGTGCTCCCGATGTTCTGCCAGCGCATCGCCGTGATTTCGAGTGCCACGGCAGCCGGATATGGCGATTTCTGCAATCAGCTTGCCGATAATGATTACGGCTTGCAGTTCACCACCCGCCTCTTTTCTGCCACGATGCAGGGCGAGGGAGTGGAGCAGAGCATCATTGCTGCCCTGGACAGCATCAATGCCGAATATGAGGAGTTTGACTGCGTAGTCATCATCCGTGGCGGTGGTGCTACCAGTGACCTTTCCGGTTTCGACACCCTGGCGCTTGCCGAGAATGTGGCTAACTTCCCGCTGCCTATCATCACGGGAATCGGACACGAGAGGGATGAGAGTGTACTGGATATGATTTCCTTCCAGCGGGTGAAGACACCGACTGCCGCTGCCGCCTTCCTCATCAATCATCTCGCCGAGGTTTATGCCCGGGTGATGGATGCACAGGAAACCATCGTGCAGAACGTGAAGCACCGGTTGCAGGTGGAGAAGATGAGGCTAGAGAGATTGAGCAGCACCATCCCCGTGCAGTTCTCGCTGGTGAAGACGAAGCAGGGGGCGTATCTCGACCGTCTGATGACTCGCATTACGACGAATCTGCAGTCGAAGGTTTCGGATGCGCAGCGCCGTTTAGAGATTCTCTCGCAGAATATCCAGCCGGTACTGGAGCGTAAGATGCTCAATGAGAATCATCGACTGCAGCTTCTCCAGCAGCGCATCCAGGCGCAGGATCCGGAGCTGCTGCTGAAGCGTGGCTACAGCATCACGCTGAAAGATGGCAAGAGCATCCGTTCTGCCTCGCAGCTGAAGGCTGGCGACATCATCGAAACGAGATTCGCCGAAGGCAATATTAAATCGGAAGTGAAATAATTCCCCACATGCCCTGAGGCAATAGGAATTTCCCACACGCCCTGAAAGGGCAGAAGCTCCTAGCCCAGGGCAACGCCCTGGGTAATAAAGGACGCAAACCTGTCGCCCTGAAAGGGCAAAAGCTTTAAAATATCCACTGTTAACTGTTAACTCTGTTAACTCCAAAAACAATAAAATTATGGCAAAAGAAGAAATGAAATACGAGCAAGCTGTAAGAGAGCTTGAGCAGATTGTAGAAAGAATGGAGAATGATGAACTGGATATTGATCAGCTCTCCGAGCAGTTGAAGCGTGCCAAAACCTTGGTGAAGCTCTGCAAGGACAAACTCACCAAGACCGATGAGGAAATCAAAAAGCTTCTCAGCGAGGATTGATTCCGCTTCAAGTAACGGCGCAAGAACGAAAAAGTACCCATAAAATGGTAAAATAATGCCTCAAAACGGCAGAAATACGTAAAATAATAACGTTTCTACTAAATTTATCGCAAAATAGTTGCAGATTAATAGAATATTTTGTACTTTTGCATTCAAAATATTAGTAGAACATTAAAAAATAAGATGTTATGAAAGACTTAGATTGGTCTAATTTGTCATTTGGCTATCGCCAGACTGACTACAATGTTCGCTGTTACTATCGCGACGGCAAATGGGGCGAAATAGAAGTTTGCTCTGATGAGTATTTGAAATTGCACATGGCTGCAACCTGTCTCCACTATGGTCAGGAGGCATTCGAGGGCCTGAAGGCTTATCGTTGCCCAGACGGCAAGGTGCGCGTGTTCCGTATGGACGAGAATGCTGCCCGCCTGCAGAGCACATGCCGTGGTATCCTGATGCCAGAGGTGCCAACAGAGTTGTTCGAGGAGATGGTGAAGAAGGTGGTTCGCCTCAACCAGGAGTGGATTCCTACCTACGAGAGTGGTGCTACGCTCTATATCCGTCCTTTGCTCATCGGTACAAGTCCTCAGGTGGGTGTGCATCCTTCTAAGGAGTATTGCTTCCTCATCTTCGTAACCCCAGTGGGTCCATACTTCAAGGGTGGATTCTCTACCAACCCATACGTCATCATTCGTGATTTCGACCGCTCTGCTCCTCTCGGAACAGGTATCTATAAGGTAGGTGGTAACTATGCTGCTTCCCTCAGAGCCAACAATATCGCTCACGAGAAGGGTTATGCATGCGAGTTCTATCTCGATGCCAAGGAGAAGAAATACATGGATGAGTGTGGTGCTGCCAACTTCTTCGGTATCAAGAACAATACATACGTTACTCCTAAGAGTACATCCATCCTCCCATCTATCACCAACAAGAGCTTGATGCAGTTGGCTGAGGATCTCGGTATGAAGGTAGAGCGCCGTCAGATTCCTGAGGATGAGTTGGATACATTCGAGGAGGCTGGTGCTTGCGGTACTGCTGCCGTTATCAGCCCTATCAGCTACATTGATGACCTGGATACAGGCAAGCGCTACAACTTCGGCGAGAAGCCAGGTCCTGTCTCTAAGCATCTGTATGATACCCTCCGTGGCATTCAGTATGGTACTGTAGAGGACAAGCACGGTTGGACAACCGTAGTTATTGAGTAAAAACCAATAAGAGATAATATTAAGTTCAGAGCACTTTGAGGAGTTTTCGCTTCTTGGAGTGCTTTTTTTTATATGCTTCTTTAACACTTTCCGGGCTTCATAGATGGCAAGGATCGGTCATCTATTAAGCCTCCTGCTTGCCATCTATTAAGCCTCTTTCGTGTCACTTTCGTGTCGCTTGTTTATCCTTGTATTTCCCTTTATCTCGTAACCGGGAATACGTAGTATTCTCTATCTACATCGAAATCAAGCACCCACTGGTCAACGATGATATTGTCATCCAGCGCCTTGATTTCTACTGTATGGTAGCCGTCGAGCAGGGTTACGTAGAAGCTCTTGAGCGCCTGTCCGCGCCAATGGTTCATCTTCCATTCCTTGGAGTTGTAATCCTCCTTCATCTGGCAGATTACCGGCTCTGCGCCGTCAATGCTTACGCTTACCCGCATATTCTTCTCGTATGGCAGATAGCTCGGGATGGTGGCGAGGGTGAATCTCGCATCTCCTATGCTGCTGCTTACGAATCTGTATCTCAGGATGGCTCCCTTTGGCAGCTTCACGGCGTTGCTGCTATGACCCAGCAGCGGTTTCAGCTGGATCTTCTCCGCAGTTCCATCTTTGGCAGCAGGTGCCTGGAAGGCATTCGTCCAGTCGTATGCATTCTTGGCGGTGATGTTCTTGGTGAATGTCACCAGCGGCTGGAGATCTTGATTTCTGTCGAAGGCATCCTGCATCAGAAGCTTGATATCCTTGGCAGGTAGGGTGCCCGGCAACTGCGGAGCCTGCATTTCTGCCCCATCTGTAGCGATGATGCTGCTCCATTTGCCCTTGCCCAGCTTCAGATAGTAGGCGTTGAGCTGCTTCAGGGTGTTGAAGGCATTGAGGCTCACGGCAGCCGAAGCCTTGGCTTCATCATCATTCGGGAACAGTCCCGGACGGGCGATGTCTCTGGCTTCCTGTGCCTCCAGCTCCTTTTCGGCGATGAGGGCAGCAGAGAAGATAGGATATTTCACG
Organism: Segatella copri; assembly: GCF_002224675.1. GTDB lineage: Bacteria > Bacteroidota > Bacteroidia > Bacteroidales > Bacteroidaceae > Prevotella > Prevotella copri_U. Next base: position 56,366 of record NZ_NMPZ01000020.1, read on the forward strand.
ATTTCGAAGAAACCGTCTCGCTGATCGGCAGGAAGGGTTCTTTCCAGATTGGCAGTCTTGGTCTTCAGCAGGTCGTAGGCGTAGAGATAGCGCTCCAGTTCATTGCCGAATTCGCCCGAATGGAACTCTGTATCGCCGTATGGCATTGCCATGAAGGCTGGCTGTCGGATGCTGGTCAGGCGATAGTATTCCTCCATCAGAGGCTTGATTTTCTTGGCTGCCACGTTGCCGAAGAGACTGCCGAGCCAGTTCTGCAGGTAGCTGCTGATGCCTCCCTGCAGCGCCTCGCCGTTCCAGGCAAGGTCTGAAATCATGGCAAGCTGCAGCGAAACCATCTTCGGATTGGTTACGTTGGCAATCCATGCGCAGTCTTCATCATGATGCATCTCCGAGCGATGGGATTTCTCCCGGTGCTCCGACTTGGTTTCCAGATAATCTCTGTTGTTGAGCATTTCGAGCACCAGGGCAGGGGAAACATTCTCCAGCTGCATCTGGTTGCCGGCACAGATCATCTTCACGTTCTCCAGGGTCTTCTTATGCTTTTTCTTGTGTTTCTTGCCGGTGATTTCCGTCACCTTGTAGTTTTCGGCAATGCAGATGTCGAAGCTATCCACCACCGCCTTGTTGTAGGCAGCCTCGTGCTTGCCGTCCACCTGCCAGAGGGTGTTGGCTCTCAGTCGCAGCATCAGTCGCGCCAGCTGACTGTAGTTCTTCTGATTCATCCACTTGCTTCCGTTCAGGGCAAGACCTCTGAATTCGATTCTCGGGATTTCTATCTTCTCCGTTCCCACCTGGGTAGAGAGATTCTGGCGTGGCTGCGGCTTCAGGTCGTTCCATCCTGCCATAGGCGAAACGCCAGCCATGCGCGAGAGTTCCATGATAGCGTAGGCAGTGCCTCGGGCGTCGCTTCCTATCACGATGATCTTACCCTTTCGGGTTCCGATGTAGAAAGCATCCTTGGCTGTGATGAACTTGTGGAGAGGAGCGCCGAGCTTTTCTACGGCAGAAAACTCCTTGTTGGTGAGTTGGTTGAGCTGGTAAATCTGGATGTTGGCACTGGCTTTCTCCTTCGCCTCGTTGCCGGTTACAGCCTTCATGTCGTTGGAAAACATTCTGAGGGCAATCTTCACCACAGGCGCAGTGGTGGCGTTGATAGAGTAGCTTACCTTGCCCGAAGCATCCGCCCAGTTGATGCTGGTAGCTGCAGTCACATTCTCTTTCTTCTTACTCTTGCTGAAGGTTTCAGCGCCTGCCTGCTGCACGTAAAAACAAGCCAGAGAAAGGGCGAAACCTACTATGATTTTCTTATAATTCATTTTTATTCAGTTTTGTCGTTTTGAAGGTGGAGGGGGAATCCGAAGTTCCTGATGTCGCTTCATCATCTTCTCCAATCTGCAAAGATACATAAAAGTGTTTAATAACTGAAATTATTTAGTTTTTATTTGCTTATTACATTATTTATTGTTACTTTTGCACCATACAAAAAAATAATTATGACATTATATCCAAAATTAATTGAAGAGGCTCTTGCTACCGTCATCTATCCTGGTACCAAGAAGAACCTTATAGAGAGTGAGATGCTGGCAGATACGCCTAGCATCAATGGTATGAAGGTGAAGGTGGTTCTGCTCTTCCCTAGAGATACCGATCCCTTCCTGAAGAGTACGGTGAAGGCAGCTGAAGCTGCCATCCATTATCATATCTCCAAGGAGGTAGAGGTGGAGATCGTTACTGAGTTCAAGTCGGCTCCTCGTCCTGAAGTAGTAAAAATGCTTCCTCAGGTGAAGAACGTCATCGCTGTAAGCTCGGGTAAGGGTGGAGTAGGTAAGAGTACGGTTTCTGCCAATCTCGCCATTGCACTTGCCAAGTTGGGTTACAAGGTGGGTTTGCTCGATACCGATATCTTCGGTCCTTCCATGCCTAAGATGTTCGGTGTAGAGGAAGAACGTCCTTATTCAGTTCACAAGGATGGCAGAGATCTCATCGAACCTGTAGAGAAATATGGCGTGAAGCTCCTGAGTATCGGTTTCTTCGTAAGTCCTACCACGGCTACCTTGTGGCGTGGCGGTATGGCTTGCTCTGCCCTGAAACAGCTGATTGCCGATGCTGACTGGGGTGAGTTGGATTACTTCATCCTTGATACTCCTCCTGGCACCAGTGACATTCATCTTACCCTGCTCCAGACACTCGCCATCACGGGTGCGGTGATCGTAAGTACTCCTCAGCAGGTGGCGCTTGCCGATGCAAGAAAGGGTATTGACATGTATCAGAATGATAAAGTGAATGTACCTATCCTCGGTCTTATCGAGAACATGGCTTACTTTACTCCTGCCGAGTTGCCGGAGAACAAGTATTATATCTTCGGTAAGGAGGGTTGCAAGAATCTCGCCAAGGAGATGAATGTGCCATTGCTCGCCCAGATTCCTATCGTTCAGAGCATCTGCGAGGGTGGTGATGATGGTGCGCCTGCTGCTACCAAGGTTGATTCTATTACCGGTCAGGCTTTCCTGAGCCTCGCCCAGAGCATCGTGACGGTAGTGAACCGCAGAAATGCGGAGAAGGCTCCAACCAAGATTGTCAGTACGCACTAATAAATAACCTATTCGATAAGGTTATAAAATAAAAAAGCTAGGATTGCCCGCAAGCAGTCCTAGCTTTATTTTTATCTCAGGGGTTAACAGGTTAACAGTTAACAGCTGTTTTTTGTATGGTCAATCCCTGATTCTTGAATTCTAGCTATTGATTCTTTAGCCACCAGAAGCTATTGATTCTTTGTCTCCAGAAGCTCATCTGCCTCATCCTCTTCTTCTGCAACTTCGGCTGTAAGATTGGCCTTGAGTCTTGCTGAGCGCAACTGCTGCCTGAAAACCAGGCAGGTAGCGAGGAAATATACGCCCGTCTGTATCCAGAGCGCTCTGAACTCCGGCAGAATATCGGCAAGAGATGCACCCATGCTGCTGATTCTCAGGAATCCTCTGATACCGAAGGTAGATGGGAATACCCAGGCAAATCCCTGCCAGAAGGCTGGAATATTGCTCTGTGGCCACGAAATACCCGTCATGAAGAGCAATGGCACAGAGGTGAAAACCACCAGAAGCATTACATTCTCACGGTATCTTACCAGGCACGATAGCATCAATCCGAAGAAAACACACGACAGAATATAAGGTAGGAGGAAACCCAGAATGGTGGTCCAGGTTACTATGCTGACAAATCCGAAAAGTTTCGGAACCACCAGCGTCAGGTACATTCCCATCACGGCGTAAACCATGAAATAAACCATCGACTTGCCGAATACAATTCGGAAAATGCCGCCATAATGCTCGCTTACCGGTATCAGTTCGCGGTTTCTGTTCAGCTCTCTCGATGTTCCTGCTGCCATTCCGATGCCCAGCAGCATGGTTTGCTGCAGAATGAGTACCAGTACACCCGGAAGAATCGCATTACCATATCCTCCGGTGGTATTGAAAATCGGAACTTCATCGAATTCCAGCGGATGGGCGGTTATTTCATCATCCCGATCCGTGAATCCTCCTCCCTTGGAAATCTGAATTCCCGAGTTGATCTGGCTTGCCACACCCTGCGCAGTCTGGAAAATCGCCTTATAGGTCAGCATCAGACTCATATCGCAATATACGCCCACATGCGCCTGTTCACCACGATTCAGCTTGGTGTCGAAATCGGCTGGAATATAGACGATTCCATGCACAGCCTGCCTTTGCACCAGCTGCTTTGCCTCGTCGAGACTGTTGCAGTAATAGGTGGCCTTGACATCCGGAGAAGCATCGTAATCGCGGATAAACTCGCGGGAAGTATGGCTGTGGCTCAGGTCAACAATCGCCGTATCCACCTCTCTCACCACCTCGTTGTTGTAAATCCACGAGTAGAGCAGCGGATAGCCCAGCGGTACCAGGATGCAGAAGATGAGCACACCCTCATCGCGGAACACATTGCGCATCTCCGTCTTCCAGATGAAGCACATATCCCAGATTCCATTGATGATCTTATATAATAAACTACTTTTCTTCATTATGGTAGGTATTTATATACTAACATTGCCTTCTTGATATTCCAGACGGTGAGCATTGGCAGGGCACAGAAGAGTACCATCGCGCCCCAGTGGAGCACAGCATCGCTCATCGGGAACCCATTGAAGATGTTCATCTGGTAAATCATATAATAGTGACGCATAGGGAAGAGCTGTCCAATGGCCTGGATTGGCGAATCCATGGAGAAGAGTGGATAGGTGGCTCCGCAGATGGAGAAACTCACCACGCCCCAAAGCGAACAGATACTCATCGACATGCGCAGGGAAGGCATCAGTCCGAAGGCAAAGATACCGAAGCACTGGCAGGACAATACGCTCAGAATGCCCAGCAGTATGATGGGTGCTGCACCTCCCGGATGCGGGAATCCCAATACATAATAGATGTAGAACTCGAAGAGCAGGAAGATGCTCAGGAAGATGAGCGTCTGAGGCAACATCTTACCCGCGATGGCGAGATAAGGATTGTTGTTCGCCATTCGCATCCAGTCTCTGGCTCTGTTGAACTTCAGTTCCGTTCCGATGGAATAAGGGGTGATCAGGAAGATGAACAGCATGATGAGTCCCGGCACCATCACGCTCGACAGATAATAGTTGTAGTTGGCGTAAGGGTTGCCTATCATGTGCAGATCCACGGCGATGGGCTGCAGGAAGGTCATGATTTCATCGTTCGTCTTTCCCAGTGCCGACAGCTTCGCCATACCTGCTGCTGCTCCTCCCAGGGTGGAAATGGTCTTCAGATCGCGGAAGAGCAGGGAACCTGCTGCCAGCGAAACGCTGCTGTAGTAGAAGGAAATCTTCGGCTGGCGGGAAGCCATCAGTCCTGCCTCCGTTCCGTTAGGAATCACCAGGAAGGCATAGATTTCGTTCTTCTGGATAGCATGTCTTGCCTCGGCTATGTTTTCATAGTGAGCCACCACCTTGGTGGTCTGGAAAGCGTCGAGCTTGTGCACCAGCTGGCGGGAGGTATGAGAATTGTCCTGGTCAACGATGCCCACAGGCATGTCGGTAGGCACACCTCCCTGCATCAGGGTAGTGAAGAAAATCACCACCACGATGGGGAAGATGACCATACAGAAGAGATAGATGGGATTCTTCCGCATGATACCGCACTCTCTACGGGCAATATGATATAATTTCTTGAACATTGAAAATCTCAAAGCTATTTAATGATGAGTGACATTCCCGGGCGCAATCCCTCGAGCTTGGTGATAGGACGGGCCTTCACCTCGAAAGTCTTGCGGTCGTAGTCGCCATTATCCTTAGTTGCCTTCCAGGTAGCATAGGAACCCTGGTCTTTCAGGTAGTAAACCTTCATCTTGATTTCCTTGTTGAAGGCAGGAACGAAAGCGGTGAATTCATCGCCCTTGTTCAATCCATGGAGATGATCCTCGCGGACATTGAAGGTACCCCACATATCGCTCATGATAGAGATGCTCATGATAGGAGAACCGAGACCCACCAGCTCGCCTACCTTAGGATAGACATTGCTGACCTCGCCTTCGCACTGGGCCACCTGAACGGTCTCCTTCAAGAGATTCTTCACTACATCTACAGCGCTCTTGGAAGCCTGTGTGTTGTTGGCAGCCATGCGCTTCTCCTGCTCGCGGGCACCATTCTTCGCCATCTCGTACTGGCTCTTGGCTGCTGCCACCTGAGCCTCTGTAGCCTTGTAGGCAGCAAATGCTTCGTCGCGCTTCTGACCGCTGATCACGCCGTCGTTATAGAGGTTCTGCATGCGGTCGTAAGTCTTCTTGGCAATGGTTGCAGCTGCTTCTGCCTGCTGAACCAGCTGGAAGGCACCCTGAATCTGCTCCTTGCGTGCACCGGCATCGGTAAGATCCTTCATGGCCTCTGCTGCGGCATTGGTTGCCTGGAGCATCTGCTCCTGCGATTTCATCTCCGGAACTTCGAGGATCGCGAGGGTGTCGCCCACGTGAACGTAATCGCCCTCCTTGACTCTCAGTTCTACGATGCGGCCTGGCAACTTGCAGGATACTCTGTATTCTGATACTTCTACCTCGCCATGGATAGTGTCGTCCTTCTGCTCAAGCGTGAAGAAGCCAATGATTCCCACGAGTATGACAACTGCCGTAAAACCGATAACGGCAAGCAGTATATTGTTATGCTGTGATTTCTTAGACATGTTTTTATCTGAATTTGAATTTTGAAAAATGTTTCTTTTGTTACTGCAGAATACCGAGCGCCTTGTTAAGCCCTACCTGGGTAAGCTTCACGTCGATTTCCGCATCGATCTTCTGGCTCTGTGCCTGCTGCCAGGCAGTCTGAGCTGCCATCACATCAGTTACCTCCATCACTCCTTCCTTGAATCCGAGGTTGGCGCATCTCAGGTTCTCGTTGGCGCTGTCAATGTTCTTGATGGCCATGTTGAGCTTCTTCTCGGCTTCCTTCACCTTGAACTGGCTCTGGGTAATCTGGAGATGGATCTTCTCGCGGGTATCGTCGAGGTTCATCTGGGCAATGTTGGTGGCAGCCTTGGATGCACGCACCTTATAGGCACCGTCAAACCAGTTCCATACCGGAACCTGCACGATGACACCAATATTCCATACACCGGTAAACTTCTTCTGGAAACCATTGAACACATTTGGATTCGAAATGGTGTAACCGCCGGTCAATGCCACATGAGGCAGATAGACGGCGCGAACCAGATTGGTGGCTTGCTTGGAAATATCGACCGTATTCTGGAGCATGCGCAATTCCGGACGGGTATTCATCGCAGAATCAGAAGCGGCTACTCGCTGCTGCTCTGTATCCACAGGAGTTCCCGAAAGAGCCAGCGTCTCCTTGTCTTCATCGGCAAGAGTCACTTCCTGGTTCATCGGAATGCCGCAAAGCTGACAGAGAAGCATCTTGGAGAGCACCAGACCGTCTTCTGCCTGGGTAATCTTCATCTCCGCCTCGTTCACCTTTACATCTACCTTCAGGCCATCTGCCTTGGTGGCTACGCCCTGCTGAATCATCTTGTGAACATCGTCGTTGAGCTTTTTCACCAGGTCTCTGTAGCTGGTGGCGAGCTTGTACTTCTGCTTCAGCGAAACGGCAAGCCAGTAAGCCTGGTCTATGCTGTAGAGGGTCTTCTGGGTCTGCATGTCCAGATCATTGTCTGCTATCTGCTCACCGATGTCTGCAATCTTGTTGGCTGCCAGGATGGCGCCGCCCATATAGATAGGCTGGCGGAGCATCACGCTACCAGCCCACATGTTGCGGGTGTCGGTGCGGAAAGCATCTACCACGCTCTGTCCGATGGCATTGCCCTGCTGCTGGATAACGCTTCCTTTCTCGTTGAGCAATCCTCCGATTTTCTGTGCCTGTTCAGGGGTGAGCATTCCCTTGCTTACCAAATCGGCCATCACGTCGTTGGCATTTCCGGTGATTCCACCTACGATATTGGAACCCAAATTGCTGAATGCTGACTTCTGACCATCATTGAGCAAAGAGATCTCCTTGCTGAACCATTCATATCCGCCCATGGCATCTACCTTTGGCAAATATTTCGTGCGCGCCGATTTCCTCAGGTTGGTCGCCACGTCCTTCTTGAGCTTAGAGGCATTGATCTGCTTGTTGTTGCGTAGCGCCATCGCACGACAACTGTCGAGGTTCAGAACCATCGTTTGAGCCTCGGCTGCAGTCATTGCTCCCATCAGCATGATAAGAGTTAATATTTTTTTCATTCCTTTACTATAATATTATAATATCGGTGCAAATTTATGGAAATATTCGCAAACCACAAAGGATTTTTTATTATCAAATCTTTAAGAATCGAAAATTACCTTACATTATGGAAAAATGGAACATTCTTCTATTCAAATTCAACAACGATTTCTCCTTCCCAGTCGGGATTTACGGTGAATCCCAGGTTGCCTTTTCCGGAATCACCATCTTCTTTCTGGTCGGGGTCGGAGATAGTATGGTCTTTGATGCTGATATTGGTCTGGGTGATGTTGTTGCGTTTCACCGGGACGACTTCCTTGGAATATTCCTTGATGCTCTGAGCATCTGCATCCAGGATGTTGATGGTCATTTTCAAGCCCTTGTTCTCTTCGCGTGGGAAGGTATAGACCGAATAATCCCTTTTGCCTTCCTGAAGCTTGAAGCTTTCGGTTTGCCGGCTCTGTACGCATCCATAACCCGTTACGGCGTCAAGGGTGCTGCTGCCTCCGGTATAGTAAAACTTGATGCTGTGCGCCTCGGCGGGGATGGTGGCGTCGGTGATATGGACCTTAAACTGTGCTACGGCTCTATTCAACAGGATGTAATCATCTGTATCCTCTCCATCTATCACATTGAAAGTGCCGTAATAGAAGAAAGTATCGGTCATCTTGTTCTTGTAGAATTTCACTTTCTCAGGAGAACTGATCGTACAGTTTCCGCTTCCGTTATGGCCGATGGCAACCATTCGGTATTTTCCCGCATCCAGATTAAACCCGATATCATCGTAGCCATCTTCTGCTTTCAGATTCAGGGTCTTCACCTTTTCCTCTCCATCAAAAATGGCGATGGAAAGCCGGGAACAGTAATCTTCCAGAGGCTTTCCCTCTATTTCCTCATCTTCTTCTCCGCTTCTTGTTCCCGTAGAATTGTTTTTTGCCACGGACGCATGGATGATTACGTTGGCGTTTGCGTCATGTGAATTGGTACCCGAATCATCGAGTGCAAACTTTTCGCATGAAGTAAGCGTAGCTACCAGCATCAGCAAGAGGGATGCCAGCCAGACATAGGTCTTCTTCTTCATATCACTAAGTTTTTAGTTTGCTTTCTATGCGTGATGCAAGACGTTTTCTTGCGCATGAAAGTCGCAGCAAATATACGGTTTTTCTGCGAAAATGGCAAGGATATTTAAAAAAGAATGCATATTTTTGGCTAATTATCTGTTTTTTCGTATATTTGCACCCGTTTTTTCAGCGAGATGAATCATTTGTATCTATATATAATAAGGTGCGCGCGTGAGAAATGGGTAAATATGGCATGGTATTTACATGATATGGAATTGGGTTTAAATAATAAGGAACAAGATATATTTATGGATAAGAAGATAAAAGCATTGTTTTTCGACATCGACGGCACGTTGGTGAGTTTCAAGTCTCACAGGATTCCGCAGAGTACTGTGGATGCTTTGGAGCAGGCTAAGAAGAATGGGGTAGAGGTGTATATTTCTACGGGACGCCCCAAGCAGATCATTAATAACCTCGGTCAGATAGAGCATCTCATCGATGGTTACATCACAGCCAATGGTGCCCGCTGCTTTGTGGAGGATACATTGGTGAGCCAGCACGCCATCCTTCCTTCAGACGTGAAGAAAATCATCGAGGCTGCTGATAGAGACAACTATCCTGCCATCGTGGTAAGCGAGACCCGTTTTGCCATTCATCATTATACCGACGAGGTTTATGAAATATTCTGCAAGGGATTGGGAGTGGATAGCAGCATCTTCATTACCGATGTGGATGAATTGGGTGATGAGCTAATTCTGCAGGTTACACCATTCTGCACCGTGGAGCAGGAGGCGCTCCTGATGCCTACGCTCGAAAACTGCACTTCCGGCAGATGGCATCCTGCCTTTACCGACATCACGGCGCGTGGAGCCGACAAGGGAAAGGGACTCCAGGCAATGGCTGATTATCTGGGCTTGAACATTGAAGAAACCATGGCGTTCGGCGATGGCGGCAACGACATCTCTATCATCAAGAAGGCAGGTGTAGGTGTAGCAATGGGCAATGCTGGTGATGAATTGAAGCAGGTAGCCGATTACATTACGACTCATGTGGATGAGGATGGAGTGAAGAATGCCCTCATCAAGTATGGTATAATTGATGAAAACTAACATTTTGTTGTCTTTAGTCATAAAAATCTGTCTAAAAGTTGGGAAATATGCAGAAAATATACAAAAGGAATAAGAAAATAGCTTTTTAATTGCATTTTGTTAGCTAAAAATTTGTTTATTTTATAAAAAGTATGTATCTTTGCACCCGATATTTGTAAGTTGTTTAATTTAAGAGAGAGAAATTATGACAAAAAGACTAACCATGTTAATGGGGGGGCTTGTTCTTTCAACAGGAATGGCTCTCGCACAGACTACTGTTACAGGTAAAGTTGTTTCTCAGGAAGACGGTGAGCCAGTGATTGGCGCATCTGTTAAAATCGCAGGAACAAAGACTGGTACAGTGACAGATGTGGATGGTAACTTTACTCTGCCAAATGCAAGTAAGGATGCTGTTCTCGAAATCACCTATCTTGGTATGGAAACCCAGAAAGTGAAGGCTTCTGCTAAAATGAAGATTGTTTTAGTTTCCGATTCCAAGAATCTTGATGAAGTTGTTGTTACAGCGATGGGTATTTCCCGTAGTGAGAAAACCCTCGGTTATGCTGCAACAACAGTAAAAAGCGATGAAATTATTGGTGCACGTACTACCAATGTGGCTGATGCCCTTTCTGGTAAGGTGGCTGGTGTTCAGGTGAACGCTACCAGCGCAGACCCAGGTTCTGTCAGCAACGTGGTAATTCGTGGTTATGGTTCTATCAATGGTAGCAACCAGCCTCTTTACGTGGTTGATGGTGTGCCTTTGCAGAATAACATGGTTTCCGGTCAGGGTAAGAATATCTCAACTGGTGGTATTTCTAATATCTCGCCTGAAGATATTGCGAGCATGACCGTATTGAAGGGTGCCGCTGCTACCGCTCTTTATGGTAGCCGTGCTGCCAATGGTGTCATCTTGATTACTACCAAGACGGGTGCTAAGGGACAGGCTCGCAACTATACTATCAATTATAGTGGTAGTGTCCAGGCTCGCATGGTTTCCTGCTTGCCAGATATGCAGAATAGTTTCGGACAGGGTTGGAATAGTCGCCAGACATTCATCGAGAATGGTTCATGGGGTCCTGCGCTCGACGGCTCTCTCCAGGTGTATGGTCCGGAGTGGAACCATCAGCAGTTGCTTCACCCTTATAAGGCTTTGAAGAACAACGTGAAGGATTTCTTCGAGGAAGGCTGGTCACAGAACCACAATGTTTCCTTGAGCGGTGTTTCCAAGTCGGGTGAAATGACTTATTACCTGTCTTATTCTTATACGGGCGATGATGGTATCATGCCTGGTGACAAGGATACTTACAAGCGTAATACATTGGCTTTCCGCAATACTTATCAGGCTAACGACTGGTGCAAGTTGTCTTCTTCATTCAACTTTGCCCGTAGTGCAACCGATGCAGTGGGTACTTATCAGGGTACATCTGTAGTAGATGGTCTCTATGAGTTGCCACGTGATGTGTCTTTGCTTGACAAGCAGGACTTGAACAGCCCATTCAATACTCCTGAGGCTTACTTCACTCCTTATGGAATCACCAACCCATACTGGGCTTTGGCGAATAACTATAATCATACCGATGCCAAGCAGATAAATGGTAAGATTCAGGCAGATATTAACCCTATCAAGGATTTGACCCTGACTTATCGCTTCGGTTTCGACTATACTGATTATGATTCCAAGACAGGTTATCCTCAGATTGCTCTTGATGATAAGCTGATTACTGACGACAAGGGTTATGCGCCTAGTAATATGAACCAGAGTGGTTATGTCTGGTCACGTTATGGAAGAACTTATGAGTTTAACCATGATTTCATGGCAAACTATAAGAAGAAGTTCTTTGATGACAAGCTCGATTTGGCTGTTATCGCTGGTGTGAACATGAATGAGCGTAGCTATACTCACATGACAGGTGAAGCCGATGACTTGACTTTCGAGACAGGTTTCTGGCAGTTGAGCAATGGTGCAACCAAGAAGACTTTGAGTGAATATCAGACCAAACGCCGTCTGATAGGTGCCTTCGGTGATGTAACTTTGGGTTGGAATGATATGCTCTATCTCGACTTGACAGCCCGTAACGACTGGTCTTCTACATTGCCTATCGACAAGAATAGCTTCTTCTATCCTGGTGCCACCTTGAGCTGGATTTTCACTAAGGTGATTCCTGAAAACAAGGTTTTGACTTTCGGTAAGGCTCGTGTGGCTTATGGTAAGACGGGTAATGATGCTGATCCATACCTCACAGGTGCCTCTTATAGTCAGGCTAGTATCAGAGGTTACTATGATTTAGGTATCTCTAAGTTCCCTATGAACGGTAAGAACTCATTCCTCCTGGGTAATACAAAGGGTAGTAACTCTTTGAAGCCTGAGATGACTACCGAGATTGAAGTGGGTTTGAACTTGCAGTTCTTTATGGGTAGAATCGGTCTCGATGCTTCTTTCTATAACAGAACAACAGATGACCAGATCTTTACCTTGCCGGTGGATCCTGCTACAGGATACTATTATCAGGTAACAAACTTCGGTTCTGTCCGCAACCGTGGTGTTGAGTTGTTGCTCACCACAGTTCCTGTACAGACCAAGAATTTCAAGTGGGAGTTGGGCTTCAACTTCTCAAAGAACTGGAACAAGGTACTTGAGATGCCTGCATCTCTTGAGGGTGGTCGTGTCTCTATTTATGATTACTCTTCTGGTAATGATGCAGTCTATATGTATGCTGAGGAAGGCAAGCCAATGGGTGAGTTCTATACTTATCTTCCACAATATACAGAGGATGGCAAGGTGATTGTTGATGCAAATGGTCAGCCTGTTATCGGTACTCAGGTAGAGGATACCGGTAAGAATATGAATAGCGACTGGACGGGTGGCGTAACTACAGCCTTGACTTACAAGGGCTTCACCCTGAGTGCAGCTTTGGATGTCCGCAAGGGTGGTTACATGTTCTCACGTACCAAGAACCTGATGCAGTTTACTGGTAATGGTACGATCACTACCTATAACGACCGTCGTCCATTCATCATCCCTAACTCTGTAGTAAAGAGCGGTGATACATACGTTGAGAATACTACTCCTATCTATCAGACAGATGGTAGCTATCAGAAGTATTACAATGATTATGGTTATGGAAATGCTGGAGAGGCTTACTTGCTTGACCGTTCATACGTAAAGTTGCGTAACATCAGCCTTACCTGGAATTTGCCACGTCTCTGGACCAGCAAGTTGTCGTTGAGCAATGTAGCTTTGACCGTATTCTGCAACAATGTCTTCACCTGGACAGCTAGCAGCAATACCTTCATTGACCCAGAGACTACAACTATCAGCCAGAGTAGTTATGGTGATTTGGCCACTCAGTTTGGTGAGATGTACTCAAACCCATCTTGCCGCACCTTCGGTGCCAACTTGAGTGTAACATTCTAACACATTGTGGTATTAGTAATTTAAAGGATATTCGATATGAAAAAATATATAGTAATGTCGGCTCTCGCTTTGGGTCTCTGCATGAGCTCTTGCGACAGCTATTTGGATATTAACCAGAATCCACAGTCTCCATCTGAGGCAAATGTCACATCTTCCATGATTATGCCTGGTGCTGAGATGGCGATTGCAAATGCATACGGTAACTATTTGCGTATCACTGGTGGATATCATTCGCAGGTTTATGCTCAGTTGAATGGTACTTCTAACTATGTGGATTATTCTGAGTTCCAGCAGTCTGCTACCCGTTGTAGTGGTACTTATACTCAGCTCTATCAGAGCGCATTGGTCAATCTGAAGACCATCTTGGAGAAATCAGAGGCATCTGAAGAATGGGGAACCTATCTTGCTGCCACCACTCTGCGTGCATTCGCCTTTGAGACATTGGTAGATTGCTTCGGCGAGACTCCATATACAGAGGCTTTGGATGCTGATAATCTTTCACCAAAGTATGATGATGGTAAGACCGTATATGATGGTATTATTGCCGAAATAGACAATGCTTTGTCTAAGGCAAGTGCTTCTAGCACCGTTTGCACCAACTTCCTCTTCCCTGATGCCAGTGCAGAGCAGTGGATTCAGTTTGCCAAGGCTTTGAAGTTGAAACTCCTGATGCGTGAGGCTAATGTAGATTCTTCAGTATTGCCAAAGGTAAAGGCTTTGATTGAAGAGAATGATTTCCCAACCAAGGATATTGCTTATACCAGCTGCTGGGGAACAGAGAGTGGTTCTATGAACCCGTTCTATTCAGAGGAATTCTCTTCTGCATGGGGTTCTACTCAGGTTAATGTATGTGCAAACTTAGCTATCATCGGTTCTATGCAGATCAAGAATGCCAATGGTGATGTGGTTTATACCGACCCTCGTCTGGCTGCTTTCTTCGAGAAGAATGCAGATGGCAAGTATGTGGGTGGTGTTTCTGGTACCAATTATCCAAGTACCACAAGCCTTACCAAATGGTGCCGTCCTATCGAGACCGCAACTTCTCCACTCAGTTTGCTTTCTGTTGCTGAGACCGAGTTCTTCATCTCTGAGTATTATGCCCGTACTAACGACGAGGCTAATGCCAAGGCTCATTACAACAAGGCAATTGAGGCATCTTTTGCATCTGCCGGTGTTGAGGGTGCTGCTGAGCATATCGCTCAGTTCCCATTCGATATGGCAAATTACAAGAAGAGCATCGGTGTTCAGAAGTGGATTGCCTTGGCTGGTGTGAATACTTTCGAGGCATGGTGTGAGCTCCGCCGTCTGGATTATCCTGCTTTCGATACAACCAAGAAGGGTTCTGATTTCTATACCAAGGGTGATGACGGTTCCTTTACCGACAGCGGTTATCAGGCAGGTACACTCTATACTCCTATAGATGTATTCAGTCAGGTTGGTGCTAACAAGCTTCTGGAGCGTTTCCCATACGCAGAGTCTTCTTCTTCTCGTAATAGCAACACTCCTGCATTCACCAATTCAGACTATACCAAGCCTGTGTTCTGGGGTGAGTAGTCTAACAGTGTTTCATTAATAAAATGAATATAGCAATGAAAAAGAATATATTTTATATCATGCTTTTGCTGTTGACATCGGCAGTTTCCTTCACCAGTTGCGATGATGATAGTTCTGCAGGTGTAACAAGCATCACATATTATCCAGTGCTCACTCTGAAGGGTGATGCAACCATGTACGCTGATAAGGGTGCTGCCTTTACAGACCCTGGATGTGCTGGTGATCTGAATGGCGAGGATATTTCTTCTCAGCTGAAGGTAACAGGAACGGTGGATACCTCCAAGTCGGGTATTTATACATTGACCTATTCTGCTACCAATGCAGATGGATTCAGTGCCTCGGTTTCCCGAACCGTTATCGTTACCGATCCTGCGGATGCTAAGGAGGGTGTCTTCTATACAGATGCAGCCAACAGTTATCGTGACTATAGCGGTAATAAGGCATTTGGAGATAATTTCGAGGTTATCATTATCAACAATGGTGATGGTACTTATCATGTAAGCGATTTGCTGGGTGGTTGGTATTCTCAGAAAGCTGGATATGGCAGCAATTACAATATGGAAGGTGATGTGAAGTTTGCCGAAGATGGTACGATGACACTTCTCAATAGCCTTATTGGTGGTTGGGGTGATAGCTTGGTT
Source organism: Segatella copri (assembly GCF_002224675.1). Taxonomy (GTDB): domain Bacteria; phylum Bacteroidota; class Bacteroidia; order Bacteroidales; family Bacteroidaceae; genus Prevotella; species Prevotella copri_U. The sequence goes on from NZ_NMPZ01000020.1 coordinate 71,845, forward strand.
GGCTTCTCTGGTAAGTTTGACACAGCTTCTTCATCTTACACCTGGGATGCTGAATATGCATCATCCATGAAGTTCCATGTAGTTTTGAATAAGTAATTTTTGAAGATATCGTTATGAAGAAATTAATATATTTATGTATGGCTATCCTCTGCATGACTTTTGCTTCATGCGAGAAGGATGAAGTCGGTGGTACTGCTACTCAGGCTCTCGCCGGTGAGTGGTATGTTACTGTGGATGCGGTTGATGCCAATAATAATGTGACAGCTCTTGATCCTTTTGGTATGGGTAAGTTCCTTGTCAATACATTCAATACTGCAGCTAATGTGAGCGACCAGATGTGGATTAGTGACAATGGTAATTTCTGGAACTTTAAGGTGAGAATGACATCTGATGTTCAGAATCTCAGTTTCACTACTAATGGTGAGGCAGCTAATGCTGCTTATAATAAGGATGGTTCTCTTTATGACTGTAAGGTGAATGTTGAGGGTGGTAAGGTCTTGCCTGGACAAGGTCTGACTCCTCATGGAACTCCTGCCGACAGCATCGTTTTCTATGTGTCATTCAATGATGACGAACCGGGAAACAAGTATAAAGTTTCTGGTATTCGTTATTCTGGTTTGACACAGGATGATTAATTTAGATTTTATGTTATTAGGTACATAAAGATATAAGGCAAAGTGATTTGCCTCGTTGTTGACCAAGTCAACACTTATATCTCTCTCGTCTTGGGGACTGGCAGTGGCCGGTCCCCTTTTTTTGTTTGACTATAGCATGTATGTTGTCTAATTCTATCTCCCGACGTATCGTTTCAACATAAAGTCACCTTCAGAAATAGCTTCTCAAAAACAGCAATTATAATTTCATTCTCCTTTCACAATTGTTATAGTATACTTATAATCAGTTATTTAAGTGTGAAAGGAGAATTCTCGGAAGCAACAATAATAATCAGCAGAAAGAACTATTAATATAAGGAGAAGGCAACTTAGTCTAAAGGTGAAGACAACTTAGTCTAAAGGAGAAAGCAACTATCACAAAAGGAATAGAAAAGGCTTCTTTGTATCGGATGACCCGGGTCATCCATATAGATGACGGGAGTGAGCCATATAGATGACTAGAGTCATCCATATAGATGAGCCTAGTCATCCAGTCGATAAATCGTCCCTTTTCCCCTGCCAATATCTATCCCTCATCCTTCTGGTTACTATGCTTCATCCCAACATTCATAACAGAGACACCCACTATTCATTATCAAAACACCCACTATTCACTATCCACATCGCCATATTTAAGCTTAGCCATCAATTACCATCTCAAAATTAAGTGATTTTTCCTTTCACACTTAACTCTCTTATTTTCAGTATAATCCACATTCCGTGAAAGGAGATTTATGATCCACCTTATTTTTTTTCTGCAAATTTATCCCCCTAGAATTTGGTGGATTTATAAAAAAGTAATACCTTTACCCTATTAAGAAAACTGCTGGTGCCCCGATAAACATCTATGATTAGTGTTTACCACCTACTCGATTTTATAGGATGGAAGGTACTAAATCGTTCAAAAAGGAGTACTTTTCTACATTTTGATGACTATAAGGGTTTAGAGTTTGGTAGTTTCTGGAAAATGTTGTAATTTTGCAGCATCATCTTGTAATTATCAACTAGCAAATTAAAAATAAATGAAGAAGAAATTATCAACAGTACTCCTGGCTTTGGCTGCTTTCATGCCAATGACAGCACAGAATTTAGTAAAGGGTGATTATGGTTATCTCTATTGTCACATGAGTGATAAGGGAGAGTGGACCGCGTATGCAGTATCTCGTGATGGCTACAACTATCAGGACATTAATGATGGTAAGCCTATCTTCGATCCTGCTGAGCATGCGCGTATCGAAGGGGGGACCCGCGATGCCTATATCACCCGTACCCATAATGGAAAGGGATATATTATGGTGACCACGGATATGTGTGTGGCAAAAAGCCATAAGTGGGATAACTATGGTATTGATCTCTTGAAGAGTGATGATCTCATTCACTGGACCAGTGTAACTTTCGATTATCGTAAGGGTATGCAGAATTTCTGCGATGCAGCTACCGCTCAGTCTCCTTACAAGGATTGGAGTACCATCAACCGTGTCTGGGCTCCTCAGATTTTCTGGGATCCTGACTATCGTTGGCAAAATGGTGAGAAGGGTGGATACATGATCTATTATTCTATGCTTAATCGTGCGGAGGAAAAATATGATCGGATGTATTATAGCTATGCAGACAAGTCTTTCACCAAGATTACTACCCCAAAGCTTCTCTTCGATTGGGGATATGCTACCATTGATGCTGACATCAACTTCTTGAAGAGCGATGGTCTTTACCACATGCTTATCAAGAAGGAAGGTGGAAAACCTGGTATCTATACTGCTACCAGCAAGCATTTGAACCACGGATGGGGCGAACCGGTAGAGAACGACTACGTAAGTTTCGAAGGAAAGAAGAATTGCGAAGGTAGCTCTGCCTTCCAGTTGATGGGCGATGATACCTGGCGTGTAGCTTATATCCAGTATAGCGATCATCCTAAGCACTATCGTATCTGCAAGGCAGATAAGTATCTCCGCAATTTCTCAGATCCTGTTGATATCAAGGGCGTAACGGGTCCTCAGCATGGTAGCTTTATGCGAATTACCAAGAAAGAGTATCAGCGACTCCTGAAATGGGATAAGGAGTTGAAGGCAAGTCATTGATAGATAAAATAACTTCCCCCGCTGCTCTTGCAATATTTGCTTAAGAGCTGCAGAATGAACTCGGCATTCTCACGTACGTGTTGTTCGTCACCATCATATCCGTTGATGAGAACCACGAGGTGAGTGGTGCCGAGTGTCATTTTTGTACGTTCGTGGTCACTGGTAGGAGTTCCTACACCTCCCCTTTCATCTCTATATACTGGTAAGCCTTCTATATTGATCATTCCTCTTCCTATACCTTCGTAAGGCTCGCCTTCTTTGCCAACTCCTAAAGTAAGCGTGTCGCCTTCGAACTTGTCGGCATCAAAACCACCTATGCTATAGCCATAGGCTATGCTTGCCAGGTTTACCAAATCAACTAAGGTATCTCTCTGATAGAGTTCCTTGCCCTGCAGTATTCTGCGGATAAGGGCTTCAGATGCCGGGCGATAGCGTGAAGGGTCCTTGCCGCAGGCACGATATACCTTTCTTGTTGCAGCAATACCGCTTATCTCCTTGAGCGATTCTGTTGTGAGAGAACTTTTAAACTTTTCTCCGAGCGCATTTATCTCATCCCAAAGTTCCTTGCAGTAAGGTGAGTTCTCAACATAAGCTTCTACACATGCACCTACAAAAGTAGGACATACGGATTCTATTTCTTGTGAAACGATTATCTTCATGATAGTTTTCTCCTTTTATATAATTAAAAACTCTTGAATAGACAAGGCAAAAATACGAAGAAATACTGTAATATCCAAATTATATGCCTCTTTTTTGTGGAAAGTATCAGGATATCTCATCTTTTGTTGTTGGAATTTGCTGAAACATAGTAAAGGTTTTAGTCTTGCTGGCATTGAAATGTGCATGTGTGTCCGAACACAAATGCATTTTATGTGCCTATATATAATAAGGAGAAAGATCTGTTTTAGAGCTTTATTGTGTTTACGAATGTTAAATTCTGGAGAAAAATGAAACTTTCTTCTCGGAAAATTTGGTGGAATGGAAAATAGTTAGTACTTTTGCACTCGCTTTTGAGAAATCAAGTATTACTCTAAGCAGCTAAAGAAAGAGTTCTTTGAAAGATTTTACATAAACAGACAAGTAGTACAAGAAGCGGTTAACTTCTTAGAAATAAGAAAGTTGACTGGGTAAAAGAAACGAACCGTCAAGTAATTGACAAGTCAGGTTTACTAAGCTTCAATAAACGAAAAGGATATTCGTCCTAAGTACAGACAACAAACACCGATTGCTTCAGCAATGAGGCAAGAAGTAAAAATGATATTTTACAATGGAGAGTTTGATCCTGGCTCAGGATGAACGCTAGCTACAGGCTTAACACATGCAAGTCGAGGGGAAACGATAGAGAAAGCTTGCTTTTTCTAGGCGTCGACCGGCGCACGGGTGAGTAACGCGTATCCAACCTGCCCATCACTTGGGGATAACCTTGCGAAAGTAAGACTAATACCCAATGATATCTCTAGAAGACATCTGAAGGAGATTAAAGATTTATCGGTGATGGATGGGGATGCGTCTGATTAGCTTGTTGGCGGGGTAACGGCCCACCAAGGCGACGATCAGTAGGGGTTCTGAGAGGAAGGTCCCCCACATTGGAACTGAGACACGGTCCAAACTCCTACGGGAGGCAGCAGTGAGGAATATTGGTCAATGGACGAGAGTCTGAACCAGCCAAGTAGCGTGCAGGAA
>NZ_NMPZ01000021.1 GCF_002224675.1 Segatella copri
GAAAGAAAGTGGCGGAACGAATTTTCATCGCTCCGCCGATATGGATTTTATGTTGTTGCAACCATTCGTTGCTCTATAAGTCTTGCATTGCTGTTCACCAAGTTGATGATGTCGGCATGGTGCTCGGTGTCCTTGTTCTGTAGTCCGTGGCATTGTACGACTTTCATCTGTTCGAGTGAAAACTCCACGGTCTCAACCCTTTGTTCGGCTATTCTTGCAGAGAAGATGATGCAGTCGGGATTGAGTGAGTAGTTTGTACCGCTGCCTACGCAATGATGCATCGCCTTACCCTCAAGAACGTGCTCCCTGACGCTTTCAAGCATTCTCACCACGATATTGCCGTCCGTGAACATCAAACCGAAGAAACGGCTCTTCATTTCCTTGAACTTGTCCTCGTTCTTCAATGCCTTGCGTATCTCCTCCTCGGTGCGCTCCTTTTCTTTCTTGGCTCTGATTTTCTCGGATATTCTGTCGTGCTCGGCTTCAAGGTTGTCGGGACAAATGTAATGTGGACTTCTGATGTCCTTGCCCATTTCTACCAACATACAGATGTAGTCCGCCCATTTGCCGATGTCTGTAATATGGTAATGGTTGCAGTTGGCAATCTTGTAGGCATTCCAACAAGTTTCCAAGTGCCGTGGGTGGTCTATGAAGTGGCGGACGTGTCCGTAACGACATTGTTTCATCATCGTTTCGATGCGGTGGTCTGTCAGCATTGCCTTGAACAATGTAAGCGGTTCGATGCCGTGAAAAGCTCCGTCAAAGCCATTGCGCCATATCTGAGAAATGACTTTCATATCGGGGCAGACCGGAAATGAAGCAATATGCTGATAGGTGGTGTTGTCCTTGCGCAGTTCAATGTCGGAGTCGTAGCAGAACGTGTCCATATAGATACCCATTGTGCGCTTGCGTGCCATAACCTCCACCTTGCCTTTCTCGTTCATCCAATAGCGTGCCACCTCCCAACAAAAGATGTCTGCCTTTTGTCCCTTGCGGTAGTATGCTTTCATCTGATATGCTCGCATAAGTTGCAGTCCCTTACGCTCGGTGAGTACGCTGAAATAGGTAGAAGACATTGCCTTCTGTCGCTTGGTGCGCTGCACTTCCAACTTTGCCTTACACTTCGGGCAGACACATTTGTCCGCATCCTCGTCCGTAGTCCAAGTGTGTCCGCAGTCCATGCAGGTGGTCTGTCCGTGCTTCAACTGAAAGGCATAGTGGTCAAGACATTCACGGAATGCCCATTGCATTTGCGCTCCCTTGATAGGTCGTAACCCCTTGTTTGAGGTTACGACTTGCTTCTGATATTTCGTTCTTGGTTTCATAACGTGTCGAATAATGATGGTTGGTGTACTTCTGTTTCCGTTCTCTGTGAGGTGCGTTTGGCGGTATCTCTGTTACGCATCTTGTTCATCTGCTCTTGCTGATATTGGCGGATGGCTTCCTGTCTTGCCTGTGCCTTCTCCTCCTCTGTGAGTTCGATGTGATGGTTAACAGACACTTGGCAGTTCAATGGTTTTCCTACCTCGATGTCCTTCTCCTCGTAGTAGTGGATGGCTTGCCCATATATCTCGTCATCGCAAAAGCCGTTGCAACCGCTCTTTTGTACCCAATTAAGGATATAGGTGACGCAATCGTCTATGTTCTTGTCGGGGTTGTCATACTTGGCTGCAAAGAGTTCGTCCTCCATTGCACGCTCCTCCAAATAGGCTTGTATGGTTCTCTTGAAATATTCTGTAGTGTTCATGTCTGATGTTGTTAAAGGGGTTGTTACTCGTGATAAATGATGTCGCAGTCCTCAACTTCTGTAGGCAGTCCGAAGAACGGATAATGGCTGAAGTAAGGTTCTGTGCACATGTCCTCGTTGTATCTCGGACTTACTATCTCAATATTGTTCTTGCGTATGGCTTCGTCCACCATACGGATTTCCTCGTCTGTCAGTCCGCTTGCATCGCCATTGATGATGTAGCAGAGTGCCCATGTAGGTATCGCTTCAATGCTTCTGTTCATATCGCTTGTACTTTAAAGTGTTAATAACCAAATGAATGTTCCAATCAGTACCACCATAGAAAGAATGGAAATGATGATGCCGAAGATGAACTTCACAATTCCCAATATGACTTCACCGACCATGCAGAGAGCCATATATCCCAACCAAGCCACCAAAGTGATGAGGGTTGAGCCGACTGCGGAGAGTAATCTCCACCAAGTCTGTGTTATATTGATGTTTGTTGTCATATAGCCTTGAATTAAATTTATTTGCGGTTCCAGGAACTGAAGGGAAGTTCTCGTTTCTTCACCTTTTTGTCGCTTCCTTTTCCGACATTTTTTTTGCGTCTTCCTGTCGCATCGGTCGTTTCGTTTCAGGTGCCTTTCAAGGGCGGCGAGGCTGGAAATACAAGGTTTTTTAGAAAAATACTACCCAACGGTGTGGAGATTTTTTCGAAAACCGAAGGCTCGACCTTTTATTTCCAAAGCCCACTGCCATACCTTTGCACCTGCACGATAACGGTTGATGCCAAAAGGAAAGACCTTGTGGAGGAAAGAAAATCAGAGCGGCAAATGAAAATAGAAACTTCACGGAAGTTTTTGGACTGTACGATTATCGCATACCCATTTCTGAGAAATGGATACAATTACTGTCTTGCAAATGTTTTTAGGAAAATGGAAATCGCATACAAGAATGGCACAGCCTTCAGAGAAATTCCGGTGAAAGAAGAGTATGGCTTGTCCATGCTTCTTGCATCGGGTTTTCTCCAAGGCTGTGCTGCCAAGCATGAAAGTGGTCGTTGAGGTTTACATCAATGACTTCTTTCTTGCGGTGGAGTATGCAAACAAAATGGTACGGCAAATCAAGGAATGGTGTTTCTTTTGATCGGTTAGCCTGCAACCGACAAAAAGAAGCACTTTTCCTCATGCCGTACTACTGAGACATGAAAGGGTGGCGTGCCACTGTTTCATGTCGTTTGGATTGTGCGATAAAAATGAAACTGCGAGTTGTGGCTATAAAAGTCAGCCGTTGTCAGCATGGCAAGAAAATGAAAAGACCTTGGCTGTATAGTCTTGAAGAATTTCAAGGCATACTGCCAAGGTTTTTTCCTTGCCGTGCCATAGTCGGAGAAAGTTAGTCTGAGTACGAGGACTGTCTTTCAGCGACGACGACTGAGTTTTATATTGTATATGCTAAATACTAGAGCATATAAGATAAGAACATTTTGCATTTTTGTCCTCCCTTAGAATGGACTTACTTTTTGCAACTCCATACATTCACTCAGATTTTATAAATTGTATGTTGTGTAATAAATCATCAAATCTGTAAAAAGTCGTCGGCCATACTTGATTCCCTATAATGAGCGCTGGTACATCATCTAAACAATATTTCTCTTCAAATTTTTGTACTATTTGTATCTTCTTATTCAATAATTCAATGGACAAATCTTGAGGCATTCCCCATTTCTTTAACCATCTTTTAATAGGTATATCATAGATAAAGATGTCATCACATGCTTTCTCTAAATCTGTAGTTTCTTGCATCTCTATCAATTTCAGAAAAACATATTTAGAAATACCATCAAGAGTCTTCGTATCAATTAATAATTTTATCACATATTCTGAAGGATGATAGAACTTTAGTAAACGTACATTTTTATATGTATCTTTACAATAGTTACAGGATAATGAGAGAACCATAATTATGTTTTTCTCACCATTTCCCCCTAAAGGTATTAGGGGTAATTTTGTACAAGCATCTGCATCAATTTGACGAAGATTTGAAAAAAAATATTTTAATACTTGGGGGTTATAATATATTTGATCTTTATAATCTATTTCTATATGTGACATTATCATTTTTCTTAAAGTCATTTTCACAAAGAAGGCAATACAAATGGAAATCAATCCTATTAAAATATTAATTGAACACGCATTACAATCAAAAGCCAGTGGAAAACAATTTTCTAACACACAAACCTGAAGACTCACACACACAGATGTTAGAAGGCAGATGACACAATAATTCCTTAAGTAAACTTGATATATGATTGAATACACAACTATTGCTACAGAAGGAATGATTAGTAACTTATTGATAAATAATATGTTATAATCAAAAACTGCGCAATAAGCTGTGATGGTAGAATAGACCATAAACAGAAAAGAGAGATCAGATAGAGATATATTTCTCAGTAATTTTGAGCCTACAGAGTGAATGACAGAAAAACAGTCTCCTCCCTTTATTAAATGGCAGACAGATTGAACTTTTTGGTTATAATATCCCAAAGAAGTCTGTAACGATAGCCATGATATAAAACTTCCAGTTATGCCTATCAATAGTAGTGCAATGACCGATACTGGTATGCGATAGGAATAAAATAAATAAAAGGATGAGATTAAGAACATGGATATCACTCCAACCAAAAATTTCTTGCTGTATTCTCCTTTAATACACACATTAGGTGCTTGTGTCACGACAGACTTTTCTTTGATAGAAATTATATAGCCTGTCCATTTTCCCAGAGCATCTTGATAGGTTATCTTCTGGACATTACCCGTCTGAATATCTGTGATTTCAACAAATGATGGAGACTTTAAAACAAGAACGGTCATAAAGACACCTTGATTCTTGAACAAAGCAAGAAAATGATCTGGTAATAAAGAAATTTTATCAGATGGTACTTTTGCTATGAAATTATCTACGCCAAAAGTCATCAACATTTGTGATATCATAGGCAATGTTGGAGAGAAATTCATGCGTTTAACTTCCTTGTCCCAGTCACTACGAAAGATATTATAATGATACTCTTCTAACAGAGAAGATAAAAGAGAATAGACGTTGTTTCGAGAATTTATCATCATGCAGTTTTATTTATAAAATAGTTTATAATTCTTTGGAGGATAGAGGTGTTACCTGTTTTGAGAAGTGCCAACGATAGGAAAACTATACCAGCAGTGACAAAAATGATACCTAACCCATATTTGACAAATGAATAATTTTTCTTTAAGTTGTTCGTTACCATAATTCTAATTTCCTAATTCTAATTGGTTTTTCACTAAATTATAATATGCTCCTTTCATCTTGATGAGTTCTATATGCGTACCACATTCTATGATGCGTCCTCTTTTAAGAACAATAATCTGATTCGCATTTTTTACAGTGCTGAGTCGGTGAGCTATTTTTATGACCGTTTTACCTTTAAGGAAAGTGTCAAGATTATCATATATTTTGCGTTCATTCTCCGCATCTAATGAAGAGGTAGCTTCATCAAATAGAATGAAATTAGGGTTCTTGTAAACTGCTCTAGCTATCAAAATACGTTGACGCTGACCTCCAGAGATTCCATTACCTCCAGCCCCCAGCATTGTATAAAGACCTTGAGGCAGACTTTTGACGAAATCCTCTAATTCGGCTATTTGCACAGCTCGCCAAAGCATTTTTTTATCAATAGTTTCTGCACCTGTTGCAATGTTACGCTCTAACGTATCTGAAAATATATATCCATCCTGCATCACTACTCCGCAACAGAATCGCAGACTTTTTGCTGAAATATCTTTTAAATTGATACGGTCGTAATATATGTCGCCTGTATAATTATTGTAAAATTTGAGTAGCACTTTCATTAGCGTAGTCTTACCACTACCACTTTCCCCCACAATAGCTGTTGTCTTACCAAAAGGAATAGTACAGCTTATGTCGTCAAGGACTTTCGGAGAACGCGGTCCATAGTAATGAAAATCAATATGATTTAAATGGATAGCCTTGCCGTCCTCGGTCGGCATTCTTTTCAACGAAATGTTGGCATCGAAATCCTCATTTTTCATTGCTTGCACCTCAGTGAGTCTGTCATAACTAAGTTTAGCATATTGTAAACTTCTAATAAACTCAATAATCTGTTGAATCGGTTCATTCAAAGTTCCAATGATGTAAGAAATTGCCAATAGTGTTCCTATGGTCATATTCCCCAATATAACCTCCTTTGCTGCTATAAAGATTACTATAATATCTTTAAGTTTATTAAATGAAGAAAAACCGATACTCTGTAGCTGATTAACTTTCAACGTTTTGAAGTCTATATTAAATAATTTAATCTGGCTATTCTTCCAACGATCGAGCTTATATTGTTCTGTACCATTAAGTTTAATATCAGCAATACCATTGACAAGTTCAAATATGTCCTGTTGGTTGTCACGTTGGACGCGGAATCTATTGTAATCAAGTCTCTTTTCCTTTCCAACAAAATATATAGACCAAAGAATCGATACCACAGTCATACCGATGTATATAAGCAAAATGTCCGTATTGTAGTATGTCAATAATACAAAGTACACAACGAATGTTAGAAAAGAAAATATCACAGTTATGCTCTCCGATGTAAGGAAATTTTGTATTCTGTTATGGTCATGAATGCGCGAAGTGAAATCACCCAACTGCTTAGTGTCAAAGAATTTGAAAGGTAATTTTACAATTTTAGACAAGAAATTTGAAATAATCTCTATATCAATCAAAGAATTACAATATAACAACACCCAATTTCTGACAATCTCTATAATTGTAGAACCTAAAAAAATAAATAATTGAGCCAGAAGAAAAATGAAAATGAAGTTGATGTTCTTATTTGCAATCCCTACATCAATAAGTGATTGGGTTAAGAAAGGGAAAAACATAGCAAAGAGACTGCTAAAAAACATTCCCCAGAAGAGAATCTGATATTCCTTTTGGAATTTTTTGAAGATATTTATTACATTTTTTTTCAGTTTATTCGGCTGCTTATGAGGCTGATGGTTCACAAAAATCTTGCCAGGAGTTAAGAGTAATCCTATACCTTTTTTGTCGATTCCACACCAATGTTCTTGAAACTGATTCTCGGTTAGTTTTATTAAGCCGAAAGTTGGATCTGAGATATAGAATAAATATTTTTTACTAAAAAATTTCTTCTGGATTTTATAGAGCACAACAAAATGACAATTATCCCAATGCAAAATGCATGGAAAAGGATGTTTTTTAATCATTTCTTCAGCTGTAACCCTAACAGCTAATGTATCAAAACCTATTTCATTGGCTGCATCTTCAATACCAAGTAGACTAACTCCATCCTTAGACAAATGACAATATTCCCTTAATTCTTGGATGGAGTATTTCTTGCCATAATAAGACGAGACTGCAGATAGTGCAGCTGGACCACAATCCATTTGGTCATATTGAAAATAGCATGGAAACTTTCCTAATAAGCCATTTACCTTGTCTACAAGTTTATTTATGCTCATCATTCCAAATTAATTTATAAGGGTCATAATTACATCCAACAGGTTTGCTGCCATTATCAACTTGATGACCAGCTCTACAATCTATACAATTATAACGAAGTTCACAATCCTTGCAAACTTTGATATTGTCTTTTTTTATACTCCAACATTGGCGAAATTCCTTAGAATATACAATTTCAGCAAGGCCGTTTGAAACATCATATTCCTTATCTAAAGCAAGACAATTTTTTACAGAACCAGATTCGTTGATTGCAATCTTCTTATATAAGCAAGAATTATAGCACTTGCTTACTTCATAGAGTTCTTCATTAAAAAATTGCATTGTGTATTTGCTAATTTTTCCGCAATGTTTTGCATCTAGTGGATGCTTTATTGCTATGATTTCTCCCATAAGCAGATTCTCGTTTCCTGATGGTTTAACGTTAAATGGAAAAACCTTTGATTGTGGCTGATTATACAGATACACTCTGCTTACTGCCGCATTTTTTAAAATAAGTTTATTCCACGCTTGCATTGGAGTTTTATGACTATCTGCAATATGTATATCAACGCATTCAAAATCCATTGTGCAGATTCTATTTACGACATCCACAATATAGGGATAGTTGCTTGATGGGCTAAATCGGATTTGCAAATATGGGCATTGCATAGAATTCAACTCCTTAAGATATGAGTACATTTCTTCCATGTTCGATACTATTGGATTAAACTCAACAATGGCATCATTTATAGGAAAAAGTGAATCATGAACCACATGGCACTTGGGAGGGAAGAGACTAATATCCTTAGTGAGGAAAGCATATTCCTTATCAATCATGAAATTTATATACTTCTCAAAGTTTCCCATCGATGAGTCACTTATTTTTTCTGCAATTTCGCCAATCTGATGTCTATCTAACAATTTAGTAATCATGTAATAATCGTTAGGAATATATTCCCACGATTTACGTGAGAAATCCTGTAGAAGAGTCTTGCTATATCCTTTAGTCATCTGGCAAGAAGAAGATACTATAAAATATAAATTTTTATTGTATTTCATTTTTTTACAAATTGAGTAAGTTCATATGGAAGACATATTTTTCGATTAGGATTGTAATGACGCATTTCGACCGCATGTATATTATTGTTGTATTTCATCAGACGGTTTTCAGCCTCTATACTTACCATTTCATTATAATAAATGACTTTGAAGAAGAGTGGCAAATTTTTAATTTGCTCATCTGTTAATATCTTTTTATTGATGTCCATAAGCTAAATAGTTTGCTATTTTCTGTTCTAAATCATAATTGCATGGCTGACTAGTCATTCCAAACTGACCTACAGGATTTATTTCCAAAAAGACATAATGCCCTTTCTTATCAACTATAAAGTCTGCAGAACCACAATTTAAATCATACTTCTTATAAATTGCATTCAGTTTTGTCTCTATATCTATAGGTAGTTGATAAGGTTCGGTTCTGTTTGGTTTGGTATTACTGTATTTTCTGAAATCCACTTTTGTTTGCTCATTACTTTGAGAGAAAATAGCCATAGAATAGAATTTCCCTTCAAGATAAAAAGAGCGAATTTCATAGGATTTGTCAATGATACTTGTGACCAAAGATGGAAATAGTGGTATATCTTTATCATAGAAATCCGCCTTATTGTGAGCCTCTGTGTATGTGTAGTATGATATCTTGTCAAACACATTGTAGATGCCATTATATATCGCTTTTGTAACGAATGGATCACTGATATTGTAAAGGTTTTGAAGTTGATTGTAGTTTGTAATCACTGCAAAATTAGGAGTTTCTAATCCTAATTCTCGTGCTGTATCCAATACTTCCAAACGATTCAAGCTCATAGCGTGAGGATTACCTATTTTAATTTTACAATGTTTGTACAGTGTTGTAAAGATATAATCGCGAAGGTCGTTCATTTCCATGAAAGCTATACTCTTACTGCCATGAATTAACGCAGAAAGATCATGCTCGTCCACGATAAACTTATCAGGTAAACTTTTTGTGAAATTTTTCATTCCTAACCCACTTCTTCTCCACCAGGTAGCCGAAGCATTGAGAATATTAAAAACTCTACCTGTACGAATATTTTTAAACAGAATTTTTTCATTATCTATACCTATTAGCATATTTTCTGCCGTATCAGGCTCTATGATAATCACATCCTGTTTCATCTGTTTTAATCGCTTAGCTACATCTATAGTTGAGAGATCATTTTCATTAGAAAAAATTACTATCATCTTCTTCTGAATTAAGCAAAGAGCGGAGGGGAGGATTGGCTCCTCTTCGTTCTTCTAAATTTAAATATCTACATCACAAGATTTCTGGTCTGCATCTCTGTTGTTGCTTGTTGTACTACAGTTAACAGTTCCAGAATAATCACCAGTGCTACCACCACAAATGGCTAACATGGATTCAACTTCCAGACTATCATGCTGAAAAATTGATAAGTCTATTTTTTTATCCATTGAATGCAAGATTAATCTGTGTCCATATCACAAGTTTTATTGTCACCATCTGCACCTGTCGTACATGTTAAACAACCACAAGTACCAGTATCATTATGGGTATGACCACCACTTCCACCCATGACATTCAACATATCATCAATTCTGATACTAGATACCTTAAAATCAGCTAATTTAAATTTTTCCATATCAATTATGATTAACTTAGATAAAAGCCAAACATGAATCATTTTCCTATTATGCCTTAGACCGTTCTGACCAAGAAAAGGGTAGCCACTTAACTGTCGCTAACGGTATTCCTGCTCCAATAGGGAGTTTTTTCTATGATTCTGGGAGTTTTTATCTAATGAATTTATATATGGTCCTCTGAGAGACTTTCACTTTCCCATTGGACTAATTACCAATCTACATCACATGTTTTGTGATCTGCATCACTGCCATTGCATTGGGTCTGGCAATGGACCGTTCCTGACGAATCACTTGAACCACCTGACGTGTGAAGCATCTCATTGATAGCAAGACTGTTCTCTTTAAACTCGGAGAGATTAATTTTTTTCATTGATAACCCTTTTTATAGTTAGACAATATGTGTTCTTTTAAGGCATCCACTTCTTCCCATTGGACTAATTACCAATCTACATCACATGTTTTGTGATCTGCATCACTGCCATTGCATCTGGTCTGGCATTGGACCGTTCCTGACGAATCACTTGAACCACCTGACGTGTGAAGCATCTCATTGATAGCAAGACTGTTCTCTTTAAACTCAGAGAGATTAATCTTTTCCATTGATACTTTTTTTATAGTTAGACAATATGTGTTCTTTTAAGGCATCCACTTCTTCCCATTGGACTAATTACCAATCTACATCACATGTTTTGTGATCTGCATCACTGCCATTGCATCTGGTCTGGCAATGGACCGTTCCTGACGAATCACTTGAGCCACCTGACGTGTGAAGCATCTCATTGATAGCAAGACTGTTCTCTTTAAACTCGGAAAGATTAATTTTTTCCATTGATACTTTTTTTATTGTTAGACAATATGTGTTCTTTTAAGGCATCCACTTCTTCCTATATCTATTCTATTGCTTAAGCAATATCCTATCATATTCCTGTTTCGTTACAGGAAGCATCACTCCTATATCCACGAGCAAGAAAATTCGTTTCCAAAGAACTTTGATGTAATTCTGCTTTTCGGAGTCAGGAAAAGACTCGTCAAGATACGTCAAAGCTTTAATTTCAAACACCTTACGCTCGCAAGCTCTTCCGACTGCCTCAAAAATAATCTTATCTATTCTCAAGGCAGGAAATGACAACTCGCTATTCCGCAAACCTTTTACGATGATTCTATCATCTTCAAGATGAAAATCAGTAGTTCGCATTATGTAAAAAATCGTATTAGTAGACAGCAGTTGCTGAAGTTCCCAACTTTTACCCAGTGAAGTCACTTCTCGCATGAGTACAGAAGTATTTTTGGGTAATTGTACTTTACCTAACACAAGTTTTCTCATGTAGTCTTGCTCTAATAAAGATGTACATTCTGTGGTATACTCATAGTCTGAGGCTGTAAATATCTCAGGCAAAGCAAACAACCGCTCTAGTCTTTGATAATATTCCGGATAATATCTTATAACGAAAGACTCCATTTTCTTACATACCTGCAATTGCTTTTTATAGAAACCAAGAAGATGTAAGTATTTTCTTTTGTCAGGTACTTCATCGAAATTGGCAAAATCATGATATTGATTATCACCAATGTTTTCATGTATAAAGCAGCCTGTAGTTTTGCCTTCGGAAAGCACCATCTCATATAGTAAAACTTGTTCAAAGAATATATTGAAATTAGTTCCCTGCAGCTTATTTACCATTTTGATATTTTTATCTACAAAATCAAATGCCTTATAGGTATATCGCTGAATAAAATCAATATCTGTACCTCCAAAAATGCCCATATTATAAGCTTTATTATCAATATGAAGGTCATATCGTTTCATTTCCTCTGGCATATAGCTGATAGCATGACGGATATCACGCCACATCTTTCCATAATAGTCAGTTGTGGTTTCTTCATTCTGGACAATGAGATCATGATTCTTTAGGCTTTCATCAATTTTTGTCCAAATGAAAACATCGCCATCAACATGGATAAATGGTTCCTTTATAGACTGGTAGGCCTTAATTTTTGCCAATGCCCACAAGTTCGGATTATAATGATTCAGGCAGTCAAGAGATACGATTACATCCGTATATGGCAAGTGCAATTTGTTGATAAGAACATCATATCCTTGACTGTCGGTTACCAAAGTAACATCATCATAATAACGTCGTAACTGATTACAACTAATAATCCAACTCAGATAGTTGAATATAGGTAAAAGCCATCCATAACTATCGGTCAGGCTGTTCTTGTTACCGGTCCAAAAACTTTGTATAATTTTCATTTTCTTATTTCTTTATATCAGGCAAGCGATTAGTCTCATTGTTGCTGATGTTTATATCTGCCTTTTTAGCTTTTTGCTTGCCGAAATTATAAGTCAATCCCACACGGAATGAGGTGTTGTCATTGTTTATTCTGTTTCTAAAGACATAATCTTTATATTCAGTTCTGTTATTGCTCTTAGTACCACTAAAGATGTCTTGGGCTTGTATATTCAAAAGAAGTTTGTTCTTAATAATATCAATCTTGCATCCTAAGCCGACACAATCGATGTTTCCAGTGTGAAAGGATTCTTCTATTCCTGGAAGCACATGATAATAGTTCGCATAAAAGTTCAAGACTTTGTAACGGTAATTTAAATTGGCAGAAAAAGATGTGTTCAGACTTCGCAAATCTTTGTCATCCAGCTCGTCAATGTAAGATTTTGCTTTAACGTAGAACATAGATACACTTGAATACAAATTGAATTTTCCAAATGAGAAATTATAACTAGCATCCGTACCAAAAGTATTAATGGTAAGACAATTCTTTGGAGAATACTTGGTGAACAAGTCATTCACTACCTGAGTCAGATTCTGTATGGCATCAGATGTGTGATAATAATACAGGTTAAAAGAGAAATTCCCTTTAAACACATAGTTAAACTCCAAATTGTCCATGACCGATGGTGTAAGTCTATCATTACCTTCGGTGTATGTGTAGGTGTTACGAAAAACACGTGTAGGATTCATATCATTCATAGAAGGTCTGTCAATACGTTTGCTGTAGCTTAAGGCAAAGGAATGATTATCTGAAGGATTGTATGAGATTTCTGCAAATGGAAACCAGTGATCATATTTATTAGAAACGGACAGTCCTTCCAAGGTTATTCCATCATCATTGGTGTGTTCATACCGTAAACCAGCTTTGGCGTAAAAAGAACCAAACATTCGGTTGACATCTGCATAGAAGGCTGTTACCGTTTCTTTATATAAAAAACCATTTCTAATTCCAAACTCAGAGACATTATTGGTCCTGAAATGGGAATATTTTCCACCTAACTCAAAATTTAGCCAAGTAAATGGAAGGTTTAAATCTGCGCTCAGGGTATTGACGATATAGCTATAATCATTATTGCTGTTCGAGAAGCTGTGTGCTGTACTCGAATCAAAATTCTGATTAATTTTGTCAATGACATGGATATAGTTGTAATTTATCGTTATTTTTTTTCCTAAGCTATCAAGTTTCCAGTCCACATAGGGGGAGATTGTCTCCAAACGGTATTTATCGTGATTCGACTCGGAATAAGAATTCGATGGATATGCGTCTGCATTGAAAGTCATCTGCCCTATTTGGTGGGCTTTACTGCGAGAATTATTTAATGTTGCAAAAAATCCCAAATTCAAATCGCCTAATTGGTAATTGCTATTTAGATTCTGGCCTAGTATGTCATACCTATTTAAAGTATTGTCGGTCGTAAAGCGCATATAGTCAGGATAAGAATAAGTATTCTGTACTATTTGGCGGCGCTTTTCATTGGAATTATTTATTTTGTATTCAACAGAAAAATTGCCTGAAGAAAAAGACAGTCCAAATCCTTCTTCTGCGCTAAAGTGAGAGCGTTGTGTTAACACCGTGTGGACATTCCCATCAAACCCCACAGGCTTACTCTTTAGAATAATATTGATTACTCCGCAATTGCCTTCTGCATCAAATTCGGCAGAAGGATTGGTTACAAGTTCTATTTTGCTTACATTTTCAGATGGTAAGGTGCGTAGGTACATATCCAAATCTTTACCATCTAAGTTAATGCGATGGCCATTAACCAAAACAACTACACCGTTTTTGCCAATAATCTTTATTTCATCACTTGTCGGATCTATACGAGGAATATTATGGAGCATATCTCGCATATTGAAACCACTGGCAAAGGGACTGTTTTGAACAAGATAAACAAGTTTGCCAGCTTTCTGGCTAAATAGTCTGCGCTGAGAGGTAATCATCACCTCATTCAGTGTGTGCTCCTTCACAGTCAACATGATATCGCCCAAATCAACATTGTTGTGTACGTCAATGGTGTCAGCTTTTAATATATCACCTAATTGTCTGTATCTGACGACAAACTTTCCTGACGGTAAAGAGAATGTAAACTTTCCTTGATTATCAGAAAAACCACTGGAGATAGTTTCTCCATCAAGATGACTTACTATTATTTCCGTGGCTTCCAACGGTAAAGAGCCTTCTGCTTTATCAAATAGTCTTCCTGTTAAATTCCATTCTTGAGCAAATGCCATATTATTCGATATGGATAATGCTATAATAATTATAAACCTTAGTTTCATAATAATGCAACGAGTCCGCTTGAGAAAATTTTCTGCTATCCTTGCATGACTTGGTAACTATAGTTTTTAAAGCCTTAGCCATAGGAAAGAAAAACTCAAGTTTTCTCCTTTTTTAAATGTTATACATATTGCGGAGGTATACAGCCTCTTTCTTTCCATTTGCAAAAGTACTAAAAATGCAGATACGAAGAACTTTTATGTTGATATTTTAAACTGAATTAAACTTATAAACAGCAAAATTATACTTACTTAAACAAAACTGTGTCTTTTATTACAAAAATACGGTTCTAACGTGACTTTTGTCTATTGGTCTTTAGTGTTATCTTTCAAATTCATATTTACATTTTGCACATGAGAATAAAATTAAACTATCATGGTTGAACACAAACGTTATTAAAACAAAAACTGCGATTAGAAAATCCTCACTTTGGGCTGGAATCCTAATCGCAGTGTAGAACATGTATATAATAATACAGTTCTGAGTTCTACTGTGTTTTATTGATAGTTTCATAAGATAGGCTTCACCTAGGCAATTGAAGCAAGCTTCATTGCTCTCGATTTGCACTATCATTGATAACATTGCACGGAACTTGCCCGTGCAAACTTTAAAAGTTAGTTCTCGCATAACCAAGACAGCACAAAGGCAACGCTTACCCTTGGCATTGCATACAGAATTATGAAAAGTCGGATTTGTCTGCCCTTTGTTCCTGAATAGATGACACATTAAATGTCCTTGTTTATGTAATGCTTATGTCAGCTCTTACTCGTAGCCCTTGTTCTGCTTCAGCTTTTTGTTCAGATCCAGACATCTTTGCAGTATGGAGGTTGTACCACGTACTCGCACACTATTGAGCATAGCTCATACGATCCAGACCGTTGGATGTCACATTGACACCAGCAGCCTGACCACTCAACACGTAAAGGGCATTGTTGGCCGCACCCTTGTTGGAATGATTTCCAACTATTTTTATAATATTACTTCCATTGTCAATGGAGTCTTTCCGTTCTGCAGGAACTTGCTTTTGTGCATGAGCCAAAGAACTGCAAAAGAGTGCAATGAGAAGTAATGTAAAGTCTTTTTTTCTCTTTGCCATTTTCAATTTCTCTTACTTTGGTTATGGATGATTTCCGATACGCAAAGATAAGGTGCAATACATTAAAAAACGTATATAAACTCCAATATTTATGTATTTTTACCTCGCCACCATCAGTTTGTTTTCGCATTTAATGAGAATTGGATTTTGTGCAATGTTATTTCTTTTTTAATCTAATTTTATAGCCCGACCACAAGCACCAAAACGCAAGAATGCCCATAACAAAGATGAATATGTATGTGGCTATCGTTCCAATGAAAATTCTGCCACTATGCACCTCTAATGCCACATTCCAAAGCGACATCGGAAGTTGGTTCATGCTCGAAGGTTGAGGGGCAAAGTTTGTTCCCTCGTAATATTCCGCTACGACAGGGGTGGAAAAGTCTTGGCTCATACCTGCGACTGCTTTCTTTCCGAATGGTGCTCCTGCTTCATTCGGTGCAGGTTTGTTCGTAAAGTAATCGGTAGCAGTTCCTTGTCGTCTGTCCCAAACAAACAAGCCGCTAAATGAACCGCAAAGCCATCTACCATTTGCATCTTTCTGTAATACATTCAATCCCATCACGCTGACAGGTGGAACAGAAGTAATAATTTTCACTGTAGCATTTTTGATATTCAATGAATAGAATCCTTCCGATGAGGATAACAGCCAATCATGGCAGTTCTCATCATAACGAATTATGCGGAGCTTGTCGTTCCAAGGATTCTTGCTTCTGAGTGTTGTGCCTGGGATAGACGGAATCTTGCTTAACACTAATGCTATAATCACAGGAGGGCGGAGACACCAACCCGTCAGTGCAATCAAGAGCGCAAGTATGATAGTATATCGCCCGATTCTGTCATGCAGATGAAGCGAGGTTTGCAGTAATGCCTTTCGCTTCGGTCTCAGCCAAAAGACGAAACCCGTAATACAGAGAACCACAAGAATAATGGCTATGGCATCAACCACAATCTTTCCAGTTATTCCGAAAAGTTCTCCACTATGGAGTAGCCAAACGGTACGAAAGGCAGTTACTTTGCCGTCATAATCCTTTGGCGCATGAAGTTGAATGCGCTTAAAAGTCTTATAAGGAGGAAGCGAGGTATAGACAAAGGAACGACTGAGCACTACAAGGGTGTCGCCATGCGAAGCGATGTCCGTAAATTTCTCCTCATCCTCCAGTGACATATTCACCTCATGCCATTTGTTATGCACTCCATAGCGATAAAGCCCGAAAGGTGAGACTGCAAATATCCTTCCATTATCAAGCCTTATGACATTTTTGATTTGACGATAGTCTGCACCTTCTGGCAACCCCTCATTGAAATCCTTGAAGTAGGAAGCCTTGGAGTCGGTGAGCCAGATGCCACCATTGCCATAAAGCAACAGTTGGCGACAAGAATCCACATTCCTCATGGAATCTACCATTAAATCCTTGCCAATGTCAAGCGTGCCTCGTAGCAATCCACCGTTCCAATTCCGAAACTCATAACGACTTGGCAGGTACTTCCTGCTCACGTTCACATCCTTGATGAGTGAACGATGATTGAGCAGGATGCCTGACACGCAGAACATCAGCATGAAGAAGCTCAAGCCGATACCAAGCCATTTATGTTGTTTTCTCCAAGTTCCTTTCTTCATTGATTTCCTTATCTGATTATCTATCTTATTTCTTTTCTTTCTTCGCCCTTGCATCCTTGACAATCTTTCCTGCCAAGAAACAAAGTTCTATCACCATTACCACCCAATGCCAAGGATATTCGCTCGGATGTGCAATGAGCTTCCCGATGATGCCCGTGCGATTAAATGCCTCTACCGCTATCCAGAACACGATGACCGTTGCCGTACCCATTCTGATGTTTGCTCCCCACGATTGCAAGTGGAGTTGCTTGCGAAATACGTATGGGGCGGAAAGCAAGGAACCGAAGGCTACACCGAAGGTGACTGGACTCTCACGACCAAACAATTGAGGATCGTAGAGGTTCATCAGCAGGAGATAGCAAGTCCAGAGCATTGTGTTGATTTCCATGAAGGTAACAATGCTGGTGTGGCGTGTCATCGGGCGAGCGGCGATGAGTCGCTTGTTCTTCCCCAAGAAGAGCGTCTGCCACCAGTTGAGGAAGTTGCAGGCATTTCGGGAACAGAAGATGTAGAGCAACATCACCATTGCCCACAAGCCAAAGGTGGCAGGGAGCAGAAGATATTCAGGGCGGCTCAACACTTCTCCTGTCACTGGGTCAATCTCAGCATGTGTGCCCCAACGATGGGCATAATACATGAAGAGGAAATCCACCCAACCCGTCCAGTAGAACATGCCACCGATAAGTCCGAGCAAGGTCTGGCGAGTCTGTCCCTTGACGAAAACACCGACCACCACCATCACCAAGCCCACGAATCCCACAGCCATGCCAGCACCCAACAGTTGCGTGCCGTCGTAGTTGTCCTTCAATACTCGTGCCACCAAATGAACGATGGGCATGCTTCCCAATATCACGCCCATCGACACGATGGATTTCCACCAATATAGTTTCTTGTTACTCATGGCTTTTCTTCTTGTGAGCTGCAAACATGATATAGACGAGCAATGCCACGAATGCAACGAGGATGCAAATCATCTGGGTAGTATACTTCTCCGGCTCAATCCAAATCTCCTTGAAAAAGTCAAGGCGACCAAGCACTTCCACAGGTACCCAGAACACGACAACCGTTGCGATAGCCATACGGATATTGGCTCCCCATGTGCTCAAACGCAACTGCTTTCGGAAGATGAAGAAACTACCTATCAGACAAGCTGCGGCAACAACCGAAGTTACAGGATGATGGTCGCCGAGGAAATTCTTGTCGTAGCAGAACATCAACAGGAGATAGCTAGTCCAGAGAATCATGTTCAGTTCCATGAAGGTGACGATACTTGTATGATGTGTCATCGGACGGGCGGCAATCTTATTCTTGCTGGAACGGAAAAGAACACGCTGCCACCAGTTGATGAAGTTACATCCGTTTTTGGTTGAGAAGATGTAGAGTACCATCACCATCATCCACATGCCGAAGGTGGCAGGGAGGATGAGGTATTCAGGGCGAGTCACAACTTCGCCATTCTCCATCTCCGGCTGTGTACCCCAGCGGGTAGCATAGTACTGGAACAGAAATTCTATCCAACCGGTCCAGAAGAGCAGACCTCCGAAAAGTCCCCAAAGAGTCTGTTTGGTGTCTCCCTTTACGAAGACACCGATTACTACCATGATAAGACCTGCCAACCCCATGAAGAAGGCTGAGTAATGCACAGCTTCAGGAGTCATCGTCTTATCCATTATCATCATCAGCGCATGTCCCAACGGCATGGTAAAGAGTACCACGAGGAACGAAGCGATGGATTTCCACCAATTCAATTGTTTCATAATGTTTAATGTTTACTTTAATTCATCTAAGTAATAACTGATTCTTCCTCCTTCATCACCTATCTGCACATTGGCATCATACCAGGAGATGATCTGGAGCTTGTAATATCTCTCGCCATCCCACGAACGGATTACGTAGGTATGGAAAGAAGGAGTATATACTGGAGGTGGACCAGAGAAGGTCATTGCCTTTTCGAGCACCGGATTGCCGCTTACCAACTGCTTGGCAGGACCATTGTTCGGGTCGAACCAAGGGTTCTTGTTCATATCCAGTTTGTTGGCGATGCAATACTTGTTCCAGTCTTCCCGCGACATGGTGACATAGACGCTTGCTGAATCATCCACGGCGAAAGTCATGTTGTGTTCAGCCAGATAAGCATCCACCTGCGCCTTGCTCGTCCACTTGTCATATTCGCCATAGCCCAGGTCGGCAGCACCGCCCTTGCCTATGCCGCTTGTTCCACTGTTGGTTCGTAGCTGGTAGCCGTCAAAGGCAAGGTCCCACTCCGTAGCAGGATAAGCCATGGTCTTTGGATCATCCTCCTGGTTTTCCATCACCAGAATGCTGCTTGCCTGGCGCTTCACCGTCTTATAGGTTAACTTGCCTGTAGCTTGATTCTTGGTAAAGATGGTATCGCCCTTTGCATCACGCTCTGCATCCTCGAAGATGTTCTTCTGCACGCCCTCGCTCCAATACTTTACGAGTTTAGTTGTACCTTTATAATGGAAATACTCCTCTATTGGTTTGCCATCTATAAAGGCGATGACACTCTGGTTAGGATTCAGCACATTATAGCGATGGCCCGTCTTCAGGTCAAAATAGAGCCAGTCGTTGGTAACACCCGTGCTATAACCTGTTTTTCGGGGCAAGGTATGACCTGTGAAGTCCTCTGCCTCATAAGATACGCAGCTCGTCATTGCAGCTGCCATACCTATTATATATAGTAATGCTTTCTTCATCATTTCTTCTTTCTAAATGCTTTTACCAATTCATCTACCAACACTTCCACCTGCACATGCGCCTTGGCTCCTGCCGTGGCTGGCACGTTAAACATGGTGATGCCCGAACCCAGGGTCTTTGGCACGTAATTAAAGATGTTATCCACACCCACCGTCACCTTCACCTTATTATAGAAGGTCTGAATCACCGACAGGTTGCACAATACATACTGTGGCAACTGGCAGCGGAAGTAGGCATCGTGGCTCTCACCGTTTACAGAGAGTCGGTCCTGCACATCAAACTTCTTCTCACCCATGTAGCTTGCCGAGAAGGTGGCGCCCAGTCGGTAGTTCTTCTTGTTGTACTTATAGTCGAGACTCGCCGTAGCCGCATGAGGCGAAGTGGTGTTCACCTGGATACCATCTGTCTTGCTCACGTTCACGTAGCTGTAGGTGGCATTCATCGTGAAGTGGTTGAGGAAGTGCCAGCGCATGATGGTCTCCAGTCCGATGAGGTTCTGCTTGGCGAGGTTGGTGTATTCAAAGTTATACTGCATGTCGTAGATGCGCCATACGCCCTCTATCTTCTTGCGGAAGAAGTTGCCATACACATTGCCCGAGATGAAGAAGTTATCGTTCGAGTACTCTGTGCCCAGGCTCACGTAGTTGTTCTTCTCAGGCTTCAGGTCCTCGTTACCCTTAATCATGAACATGCCCAGGTGGTCCCAGTTGAAGAACAGCTCCTTGATGCTTGGCGAACGGTAGCCCATCGAGTAGTTGGCTCTCCATGCCCAGTGCTCCGAAGGACTCCACTTGAAGGCAATCTTAGGCATCGCCATCAGTCCGAAGGCACGGCTGAAGTTGGTTCTCACACCTGCCGAAACCATCCAGTGGTCGTTCATCGTCCACTCGTCCTGCAGGAAAGCCTCCGTTTCCTTCAGCGAACGGGTGCGCATGATGTGGGAGGCATCGCCGTTGAATCGGTCGCTCGTCAGGTCATCGCTCAGGTGCTCGATACCGAGGATGAGGTCGTGGCCCTCGAACTTCTGCGAGGTGATGGAGAGGCGAGGCTGGAAGATACGGCTCTTATACACCTTGGTACGCTCGTCGATGCGCTCGTGGCGCTTGAAGCGGTCGTAGAAGTCGCCATGAAGGGAGGCAGTAATCTTGAACCAATCCTTGAAGGAGTACTTAATCTTGGTTCCAGCCGTCCAGTCACGCGCCTGGCTGAAGGTCATGTCCTGAATGAGGTCGTAGGTGTTCATATAGAACGCACTACCGTAGGCAAGAATCTCCAGATTCTTGAAAGGGTCGTAGAATACCTTCTGCGATACCGAGATATGCTCTGTACCCTCGATGCTCATTGGCGGACGGGAAGCCACGCTGGTAATGGTCACGTCGTGGTCGAGCCAAGGATTCGCCTCTTGGGTATAGACCTTCTTGTTGTTCTCCGCCTGGTACATGTAGAAGGCATCGCTCGAAGAATACCACACATCCGTCTGCGAAGTTACCTTTCCTGCATTGAATCCTGCCGACACCCAGCTCTGCAGGTTCGGGCGGTCGGCATTCTTCTCAAACATATACAGGAAATCCTTTTGGGATGGATTCTTGTAGTTGGTTTCGTTCATCTGTCCCCAGCGTACACCAGCCTGAATATCGATAGGCTTGGTGGTTTTCTTGGTGATAAGGTTGATGACGGCACCCGATGCACGGCTTCCATAGAGGGTACTGCTGGCACCCTTCACGATTTCGATGCGGTCGATGGCATGGAGGTTGAATCGCTCGTAGTCGAGGTTACCCGCCATGTCGCCCGTCAATCGCTCACCATCCTGCAGGAAGAGCACGTGGCGGGCATCCAAGCCCTGCATGGAGATTTCGTTGCCGAAACCCACCTTCTGGATGTTCATACCCGGTGTCTCCTGTTGCAGAGCCTTGGTCAGGTCGGCATAGCCTGCATCTACCAGTTCCTTACCGCCGATCACCTGCGTGCTCACTGGCGAGAGCTTGATAGGTCGGGCAGTACGGGAACCAGTAACCACCACCTCGTTCACCTTCATCACGTCTTCGGTCATGAAGAGCTTGAGGGAGCTGTCGTTTCCGATGGTTCCCTTCAGCGGGTTGTAACCCACGGATACCACCTGGTAATAACACTTGTCACTCTGAGGCACCGAGATGGTAGCCTCACCATCCATGTTGGTAACAACACGCTGTGGCGACTTCAATTTCTCGTTGTCGGCGTAGGTGATGACTGCGCCGATGATTGGCTGCTCAGTGGCTTTGTCGAAGATACCGAACTTCACCTTTCGCTGTGCAGCGACAGGGAGTGCGAGTATCAGCAGTAAGCCGATGAGCATTACATTTCTAATTGTCTTCATTTATATTGCTATTCTATTTTTTCCAATTTCTTACACGATTTCAGCCTCGCTATGGTTTGTTTCTCTTCCCTTCATTTTTACTTGCAAAAAGAAAGAGAGACATGTCTGGGCATATCCCTCTTTCCTTTTATATATAAGCTACAGTCTCTTATTTGATTCCGTGCTCCTTTTTATACGCAGCCAAGTCTTTTTCGTACTGTTCAAATTCAGCTGCATAATTGTTGATGCGATTCTTGTCTATTGTTTGCAAGAAACATTCTGAACGTACATTCATCATGTTATAGTTTACGATGAACTGAATTTCGTGTGTTTTGGCATTGTAATAGCCTTGCACGCTACTGCCTTTTGCACTTGATGCAGAGCCATCTGTATCTGTACCCCATACAGAGCCATCTTCACCCTTAAACTTTATCCAACCATCACCTGTATATTCTTTCTGCTCCCAAGAGTTGAGAACCATGGTCTTGACATCACACTTAAAATTGATAATCATTCCCATGTTTCCGACCGTGAAGTCAAGCAAAGAAATGGTGAATGTTTGTGCGTCAGTCTTACTCCACTCAAACTTAAACTTTGTAGGACATCCCTCTGGTAAAAGGGTTTTGTTCACTCCATTCATCGTTGCATTTGTACTAAGTACAATCTCGCCATTGAGATAGTTTGTTGCCTCTTTCACAAGTTCAGAATTTGCATCAGAGTTAGTGATTTCTTCATCAGAAGAACAAGAACAAAATGCAAAAACAGCGAAAAAAAGCAAAGATAGGAAGGCGATGTTTTTCTTGAAGTTTGCTTTCATCATGTAACAAACAAAGGTCTTCCCTTATATTTTAAGGTAAAGACCTAAGTTAATTTATTTTATTGTACATTCTGTTGTGAAATGAACCTCAGTATCGAAGTCCACACCGAGGAAGGACGCATCTACACTTTTTACAGTGTATTCCAACTTCCCTGTAGAGGCATCATAAGACCCCTCAATAGTTGCGTCAAACTTCAAGCCTGCACCAAAGCTCAAAATAATAGCATTGTCACACTCGTTAACTGTAGAACCATCAAGAACAACTTTGTTAGCAACAACCTTCAACTTTGCAGGCATTTTGCCAACTTTGAACTCTGACAACTCCAACTTGTATGAACCATCACCATTAGGAGTCAAGGTTGTGTTAAGAGCAGGAGAAACATCATTCTGATGTACAGGATTCTTGTCCTTGTTTATGTAAACTTTGTCCAAGCAACCATAGATAGTTGTCTGAGCTGATGCAGTACTTGCGAAAACCATCATGCTGATGAAGGCTATCGCCATTAAAAGTGTTTTTTTAAA
Source organism: Segatella copri (assembly GCF_002224675.1). Lineage (GTDB taxonomy): Bacteria > Bacteroidota > Bacteroidia > Bacteroidales > Bacteroidaceae > Prevotella > Prevotella copri_U. The sequence continues at coordinate 23,592 of NZ_NMPZ01000021.1, forward strand.
CATAATAAATAAAAAATTAAATTGTTATTAAAATTAATTCCAGTTTACTGGATTATATTCTGAATATGTACTATTGTCATTCTGCAAGTGAGCAGAGTAGGTCTGGACAAAGTTCTTTGTACTTTCTTTGTCTAAAACATCTTGTGACACAGTGAAATAAACCTTTCTGCGTGGATTGGATTCAAAATCGTACAACTTGTTGTTAGAACTACGATAATATGCAATCAAATTAATTGGATAAATAATTTCACAGTTTGGTAATTGACAAAGAGCCAAATCGCCTATTGCTTCAATACTTTGTAAATTAATAGCCTTTAATTTAGGCAAGTTTGCCAAAATAATTTGAGATGTAACCTTTTTATTATTGAGGTTGATTTTTATTTCCTCAAGATTCTTACAATCTCTGCAATCTAACAAGTTTGACATGGTTGCATCAAAATCCTTTATTTCCTGATTAAGAAAAGCCGTATTTGTCAAATCCAAAGATGTTACAGACGGATTGTTACTGATTCCTAAAGAAGAAAGAGCAGTTGCGTCGCTCAAATCTAGTCCTCCAATAAAATTTGTCTTTTTTACGACCAAGCCTTTGACATTTTGTCTTGGAGATAATCTGTGACATTCAAATTGCTTAGTTTCTTCTGTACTTGCCTGAACATCAATGTACACATAAAAAGACTCATAAAAAGGATTGTTCACAAAATATTCTATTCCTTCGATAGAAGCAATTTTTTCAATATCTGCATATTGTGTGTCATACTGCAAGAAAATATTGCGTCCTCTGTCTTCAAGACCGAGAGGTTTGCTGATGTCCAACTTTCCGTCAGAAGTGAAAACCGAACTAAAGTTCATCTTCAAATAAGCTGCAAAGTAAGTATCTGGAATCTCTCTCAAAGTATTATACTTCTCCAAAGAACCCTTATCATTAACCATTTGCATGTCAACAGTCTTATTCTCTGCCTCATTCTCTGTATAGAAAGGCATCAAATCCTCTACATTATACTTGCAGGAAGCAGGGAGATAAAGTTTTGTAAACTCATGAAGGATAGTAGCTTTCACCTCATCATTCTCAACCTTGGCTGTTACCAAGCCGTCGAAGTCATAGATGTCATTGCCTTGCAAGTCAAGACCTGTAATCTGTGAAGGAAGTGAAGCGATATGGAAAACTGGACCATAGCCATTGCTGCTAAGGTTCAACTCTTTCAAATTAGGAAAAACAGAAAGTTCCTTCAAGGCAGCGGTATCAACCTTTGTGCCTGAAAGGTCGAGAGATGTGGTGCTGTTTGCTTTGTCGTCAAGGAGCAATTTGCCGTTCTCGTCGAATGTATATCCTTTGCTTTCGAGAAGGGTTTTGAGCTGAGAATTGTCAACTGCCACCTCACTATAAGAAGGCGCATCATCATCGCTGCTGCAAGAAGCGAAGCCGAGGCAGAGAGCTATTGCAGCGAGACCGATAAAATTCTTTAAAATTTTCATTGTTTTATTATTCTTTTAAATGTTTATAATTAATCAAAATATTACCTTTAATTTGTGGCTGCAAAGGTACATATTTATTAAATAATGTGCAATACTAATTTATTATGATTTATAGGGTTTCTCATCTGTCTTGTTGAGAAATCATAACATATCTAAGATTTTCAATATGTTTTTCACAGTTGCTTATTCAGCCGATACCTAAAACTGATGATGAAGTAGCTGCCAATTTGTGAGGTACGGCTTTCCGTCAATCCTGTCGCCGTAACATTGCGATAATAGTTTTTCTTGTCGCTGAGAATATCTGACCAATAGAGCGAAAGCTCGGCTTGCTTCTTTTTGAGGAATCGCCAAGATGCCTCCAAGTTCCAAACCACTTGGTCGTCTTCGCCTTTTTTGATGTTGGTGCCGTTACGGAAAGAGTATGCAGCATCGCTCTTGACCAGGAAGCCAAGAGGAAGTTCTGCGTAAGTATTCAGCGAAAAGTTATAGCTTCGGGTATAGTTGGATGTACCCCGGAGTTGGTTGGTGGCATGGCGATAACGCCAATCGCCCTGCAAGTCGAAGCCTCCCCATTTCGGCTGATAACCCAAGCGAAGGTTGGCATTATACGACGTATTGTGGGTGACGCTGCGGTCTGGCTCCTCGCTCTTCCCCTCGTTCACCAAGGCTACACTTTGGCTAAAGTTGGCACCTGTGCGAGCGGAGAGATTGAACCGTTTCTTCCATCGCTTCTGATAACGAAGACTGGCACGCATATTCCAGTTGCCATTCACATTCACAGGATAAGTCTCCGTGCCACCAGTGGCAAGGTTGTAAAAGACGGCTTGCGTCTGACTGTTATAGGTGTTGCTAAAGTGTACATCGCCCGAAAGCCCGAGGCGCGTGTTCCTACCTGTCAATCGGAAATTCTGATTATAGGATGCTTTGAGCGAAGGATTGCCATGGGTGATGTGCAGCGGGTCGCTATTATCGGTGAGCGACATCAAGCTACCGAGGTCGGGCTGTCGGCTACTACCGTCATAATTCAGTTCGAAGCGAGTCTTGCCTTGATGCCATGACACATTCAACTGTGGGTTCCAGTTCACACTCGTCCTTACCGTGTCGGCGTGGAGCAAGCCGGTCTTTTGGTCAAGACTCCTGCGCTCGGGCTGCATCAACACTCCTGCATTTGCCTCCCATCGCTTGCCATCATAATTGAGGTAGAGGCTGAGGTCGTGGGTAATGGTCTTGCTCAGGGTGTGGTTGCTTAGGCTATCCATATACACCTCGCTCTCGTAAGTACTTCGGTCGCTCACCTGTCGGTTGGCGGAATAGCGATAACCGAGTTGCAGGCGCAAGTTCTCAGCCAAGGGTTGCGTCAAGTTGATGCCTACGGAATAGGCACGATTGGTGGAGGGGGAGTGCTGGTATTGGTTACGATAAAGCACGGAATCGCCACCCAGACTGCTCTCCAACTGATAGTAAGTGGTCTCGGAAAGGGAATGTGACTCGTTGGTACTCTTGCTGTCGGAGTAACTACCCGTGAGGCTGATGCTCGTACCCTTGTCGTTGAACACTCGGGTGATGTCGGCATTGACGGAGAACGAATGGCTGTCGCTCTTCGAATCCGAGTTTCTCGTGATGCTGTTGATACGCTCATCGCCTTCTGAAGAGGTGGATTGCTGGCTGTCGCTGGTGTTGTCGCTCTTCGACTTGCTGAAGTTTCCACCTATATTAAAATAGGTCTTGTCATCCAAGCTCCACCTCATGCCCAACGAACCATTGCCCATCGTGTTGCGATTGGTGCTGGTGGATGCCGAGTTCTGGTAACGGTTGCCTGTGGTGAGATATTGCTCGCTATATAGGGTGCTCTCGTTGCCACTGGCATAATGGTTGTACATCATGTTGCCATAGAGGGTGAATCGCTTGGAGAACTTCTTGGCAAAGTTCATCGCCACGTTGTCCTGTCGGTTGTCGGGATAGCGAGAAGTCATGTATCGGTTGCCACTTCGAGCTATCACGGAGATGTTATCGCCAGTCTGGCGGAAGAGGTTGGATATTAACTCGGCTTCCTTCTTTTCGTTGTTGCCCCTGCCTATACCAGCCGAAGTAATCAGCGTGCCGTTGAACTCTCGCTTGGTCTGCAAGTCGAGCACATAGTTTTCGCCGCCCTTGCGCACCTTGGTGATTTTCTCCAGTTCGCTCCGCTTGTCATACACCTTGATTTTGCTCACCAACTTGGCTGGCAGGTTTTCGAGGGCGAGGGTGCTGTTGCCGCCAAAGAAACTCTCGCCATTGACATTGATTTCATGGATGGGAAGACCGTTATAGGTCATCGTCTTGTTCTGCTTATCGTATTCCAATCCAGGCACTCGCTTCAAGAGTTCTTCGAGGTATGCTCCTTCGGGAGTCTGGAAAGCATTGGCATTGATAACCGTGGTATCGCCCTTCATCTCCACCTCCTTCATGGCAGCAGTAACCACCACTTCGCCGAGGTTGAGCGTCTTAAAGATGGAATCTTCTTTTTGCGTTTCCACAGAGTCGCCATCGCCCTCTGACAAGGCACGACTCTCCCTTACTGTATCACTCGACACAGCATAAGAGAAAGCCCTTCCGTCAGGAGAAAGGGAAGACGATGCCCATACATTTGCTATTGTTGAGAAGGACATGAGCAAAAGCACAGACACATAAGCATATCGTAGCCTCATCTTGGTTTGAATATTCAAAATCGGCTGCAAAGGTACGAAAATCGGTGTATATTTGCAATACCTTAAAGTAGGTAAAGTGCCAAAGGGCTTGCCAAGGGAATCCATTAAAGAAAGTGAAAAAAATGAGCAAAAATAATTGTATATCAGAATTTCAATTTATCTTTGTACCTGTAATCAAAGCGTTCTTTGTATATTACAAGGTTGTGAAAGAAAAAGAATATAGCTCGTTTCTAAATCGTTAGCAGTTACGCTTTTTAAAGTACTTAACCCGCTGATATTCAATTAATAAAAGATTTTGTTATGACTCGGGTATTTTTAACGATAAAAATCGAAACACGTCGAGTAAATCTCTATCACAGCTGCACCTGCCCGAGAATATAACGATTCGTGGAGTTTTTTGAGGATGTAAAAAAAAATGTGTTTTTCCATTATTACATCACAGGTCAGCAACCATTATTATATATTTGTATCTTAATGTTATCGTATTAAAGAATAATGGTAAAAGTCATGAAATTTTTTAAATGTAGTCAATGTGGCTACGGATATTTTTGGCATTCTCTCATAAATAGTATATCTTTATATGTACGTAACCATCTGATAATCAAATGGTATTTTGTAGGAAAAAGAACCAAAAACTACTTTTTAAAGTGGACTCCTTTATTTATCTCCAAATATCGGGTTAAATATTTAAATATCTTTAGTTATTGCAACCGTAACACCATTGTCGCAGCTTCGTCAATGCCTTTCAATCTCATCGCAATCGCAATGTAATAATACTGCCGTACCTTTGCAACCGTAATCAAACGATATAGGTTATGAATGCTAAAAGGGGAATTATTGTATTAGGATTGCTCTCGGCGGCTAGCATGCCAACGTGGGCGCAACAGATTAAGGGTGTGGTTATCGATCAGAAATCGAAAGAGACACTCATCGGTGCAGTCATCACTGTGGATGGAACCAACGTGAAGGCTATCACCAACATCGACGGAAACTTCCAGATTGATGGATTGGATAAAGAAAAGAAATATACACTATATATTAACTATGTAGGATATAAGACTCAAAAAATTGACGGGGTTCAGGCGAAGGACGCAGACCAGGTGATCGCGCTGCAACCTGATGAACAGCAGCTGAAAGAGGTGACCGTTACCGCAGTGGAAAGGCGTAATACGGATGCGGCAATGATACAGGTGGCCAAAAGCAGTCCCGTCATCGTGAGTAATGTTTCGGCACAGGAAATATCCAGAACTCAGGATACGAATGCGGGTGAGGTGATACGCCGAGTGCCAGGCGTGAGCCTCATCGACGATAAATTCGTGATGGTTCGCGGATTGTCACAGCGCTACAACAATGTGTGGGTGAACGGAGGAGCAGTGCCTAGTTCTGAGGCTGATTCCAGGGCATTCTCCTTCGACATCATCCCAAGTTCGCAGATTGACAACCTTACCATCGTGAAGTCGCCAACGGCTGAATATCCCGCTGATTACTCAGGCGGTTTCATCATCGTCAACACCAAGGAGATTCCGGCAGAAAACAGTTTCAACATCGCCGTGGGCGGAAACTGGAATACATCTTCTGCCTTCAAGGACTTTTCTTACTCAAAAGGTTCCGGAACCGATTTCCTTGGGTTCGATAATGGCTTGAGAAATCTGAATGGGGGCATCCATGCTGACTTGAATCCACAGCTCGATGCCAACGGAAAACCAGTGGGCGATTATGCTACTTCGCTCCTGGGCAACGGATTCAATAATGATTGGCTCATCAAGAACAAGAAACCTTTGGGCGACTTGAAACTGGCAGCCAGCCTGAACCAGCGCTGGATGCTCGGCGGAAGAACACTCGGCATGCTTGCCGCCCTGAACTATACCAACGAATACCGCACCTACGAGAACATGGAGAACAATCTCTATGGCATCTATGATGCGGCAAACGACAAGCCAAACTATCTTCGTCACTCTATTGACGATCAGTATAATAATAACGTCAGACTCGGAGCAATGCTCAACTTCACCTTCCTTTCCAAGGACGGCAATCACAAGTATCAGCTCAAGAACATCTTCAACCAGTTGGCTACCAGCCGATATACCTGGCGTGATGGCGTGAGCGCCCAGTCGAACCTGGAGCGAAGCGCAGAGTATTACTACCGCAGTAGAACTACATATAACGGTCAGCTTACCGGTAAGCACACCTTCACTAGCGATGCCCTTGACTGGAGTATCGGGTATGCGTATGCCAACCGCCATTTGCCTGACCGTCGTAGATACCTCATCGACGATGCTCTAGAATCGGGCGTTTATGCCCTGAGCACCGGCAACGACATATCCCGCGAGTGGACTCAACTCGACGAACACATTCTCTCTCTTGGTGTAAATGACAAGCACCACTTCAAGTTTGGCAACTTTGAGCCAGACTTGCAAGTGGGTGCCTACGGGGAGTATCGCAGCCGAGAATACCAGACCCGCAACTTCATCTACAACTGGAATGTTTCAGATAACAACCTGCCATCCGACTTCCGCCACAGCGACATCCCAACCCTGCTCTCCAGCGAGGCAAACATGGGTTACGACAAGCTGTATCTTCTGGAGGAAAAGCAGATGCGCAACAACTACCGCGGACACAACACCTTAGGCGCAGGATACCTGGCGTTGTCTCTCCCCTTTGGCAAACTCGGCATCCACGCCGGTGTCCGCTTCGAGCATAATGATATGGAACTCATCTCCAATTCCCGTGACTACGAGAAGAGTGAATCGAGCCGTCATTACAAGACCGATGATGTTTTTCCATCTCTCAATACAACATATAAGATCAACGACCAGCACCAGGTGCGACTGTCGTATGGCCGCAGTATTAACCGCCCGGAATTCCGTGAAGTATCGTCGTCGGTGTATTACGACTTCGACCTTGCCAGCAATGTGCAGGGAAACACTGAGTTGAAGAACTGTTATGTCGATAACCTCGACCTGCGATATGAGTGGTATCCATCCCGTGGAGAGCTCATTTCGCTGGCAGTCTTCTACAAGCACTTCGATTCTCCTATCGAGTGGACCTATACGGTGGCAGGTGGCACTGACTTGATTTACTCTTACAAGAATGCGAAGAGTGCCAACAACTATGGTGTGGAGCTGGATATCAGAAAGAATCTCGGATTCATAGGATTGAAGGATTTCAGTTGGTCGTTTAACGGTGCTCTCATCAAAAGCAAGGTTCAGTTTGAGAAGGGAGCGAAGGAAGAAGACAGACCGATGCAGGGTCAGTCGCCATACCTTATCAACACCGGCATCTTCTATAAGAACGAGCCATTAAAGATGGATATCGCCCTGCTTTACAACCGCATAGGCAAGCGAATCATCGGTGTGGGCAGAAGCGAGGGAAGCACAGGCGATGACTCCAACGCCCGAGTGCCTCACAGCTACGAGATGCCCCGCAACACCATCGACTTCTCGCTGGCTAAGAAATTCGGAGACCATCTGGAGCTGAAGCTCAACGTAAGGGATCTTCTAGCAGAAAAGATATATTACAAGCAGTTTGCCGATGTAACGTATAGCGACGGAAGCAAGAAGGAAGTAGAAGAAATAGCAAGATGCTACAAGCCGGGCAAAAACATCGGTTTGCAGGCAATCTATAAATTTTAGAGACTATCCGTAGAATTTCAAGAAAGATAATATTAGATATTTGTTTAATAAAACAGAAAACAATGATGAACAAGATGTATTTTTTAGGATGCATGGGCATCCTTGCAGCATCTGCCATGTTGAGCAGCTGCAGCAGTGACAATGACGATCCAACTCCTTCTCCAAATCCTGGATCAGGAGTAGTTTACAAGTGGACAACCAATGGTGGCTTGAAGGCTTGCGACCACATCCTCTTCGGAACAGATGACAAGGAAAACGCCAACGGAACACAGATTGGCAACGGCGACCAGGAATTCGTCTTCACAGGCAAGCAGACTTTGAAGAAAGGAACTTATCTCCTCAAGGGATGGGTATATATTGCAGATGGTGCTGAGCTTACCATCGAACCGGGAACTATCATCAAGGGCGACAAGCAGACCAAGGCGGCACTCATCGCAGAGCGTGGCGGCAAGCTCATCGCCAAGGGTACAGCCACCGAGCCTATCGTCTTTACATCTGAAGAGGCTGCTGGTAGCAGAAAGCCTGGCGACTGGGGGGGCATCATTCTCTGCGGCAAGGCTAAGAACAACCAGACTGAGCAGCAGATAGAGGGTGGTCCTCGTACCAAGCATGGTGGCGCAGATGATGCTGACAACTCAGGAGCCTTGAGTTATGTACGCATTGAGTTTGCTGGTTATCCATTCCAGAAGGATAAGGAGATTAATGGTTTAACCTTAGGTTCTGTAGGTTCAGGCACAGAGATTGACCACGTTCAGGTATCTTATTCCAATGATGATTCCTTCGAGTGGTTTGGCGGTACAGTAAACTGCAAGTATCTCGTAGCCTACAAGGGCTGGGATGATGATTTCGATACCGATAACGGTTTCTCAGGAAAGGTGCAGTATGGTCTTTCTCTGCGCGACAGCAAGATAGCCGATACCTCTCAGAGCAACGGTTTCGAGAGCGACAACTGCGCTGATGGTGCTACCGTGGACCCTCGTACCAAGGCTACCTTCTCTAACATCACCTTCGTAGGTCCTAAGGTATTGGATGACAAGTTCCAGAACACCACAGATTATATCACTGCCGGAGCATACAATCCAAACAACGGGTCAGCTCTCGGCAAGTTCCAGTCAGCCATGCAGATTCGTCGTTCTTCTAACCTCAACTGCATCAACTCTGTAGCCTTAGGCTGGCCTATCGGTTTGATTGTTGATGGTGAGAAGGGTGAAACCGTGAAGGATGCCAAGGATGGCAAGTTCAAGCTTCAGAATGTATATTTCGCAGGTATGGATGCCGTTGGTACTGATGCCAACAAAAAGTATGAGGATTATCTCTACGATGCTGCAAAGAAGCAGGATATCGACAAGAATCAGAAGTCATACAGCAACACCTTCTTCTTCTCAGAGCAGAGCAACAAGTATTTTGATTCATGGACTTCATTGGTTGGTGCAGATGGCTATACTCCTATCGCAGGAAGCCCATTGCTTGGTGCCGCAAGTTTCGCTGGCTGGACAGGTTTCGACACTGTAACCTACATCGGAGCCTTCGATGGCAGCAACAACTGGATGAATGGTTGGACCAACTTTGATCCTCAGAATGCGAAGTACTAGAAAAAGATTAGTACCAGAATAAGAATTAGAATCGCTAATTTCTATTTTGACTATAAGGTTTTCTTTTATTGTGGCATGGCGCAGTGATTTGTGCCATGCTTTTTTGTGGCGCATAAGATTATATACATGGAGGTTAGTCCTAAAGGTTACAACAACATTAGTATTATATATAAAGTGAACACCAATAAATAACAAAGGAGTGATGAAGTTGGATTTTCAACAACATCTCTCCATTTTTTACTTTTTTTATCGCAAAAAAAGTATGATATTGCGAAGGAATAGCTATCTTTGCAATTTTATAATAAAATCGCATAAGTATGCCAACAAACAAGAATGCTCAACTAAGATATAAGATAATGGACAGATGTTTCAGTAACATTAAAATGTAAGACAATGAAACAAAATATTATAGACCGTATCAATCATTTGGCTAACGAAAAGGAGCCTTTCCTTTTTGTCATCAACTATGCAGGTTCGGAAGCATACATACGGAAGCTGTCTGAAATAGCTATCGATGAATGCCTTTATGACTTTGAGGGTATAACCAATGTAAAACGGCAGTCACTCTCTTCGGCTACCAAACATCCGACGTGGAAAGTGTTTGAGCCAAATTTTGAAGATTACACGAAAAGTTTTGAAACCGTCAAAAGCAACATCCTGCGTGGAAACAGTTATCTTGCCAACCTTACTTGTAAGGTTGCTTTGGACTGCAACCTTACGTTGGAGGACATCTTCCTACGTGCTAAAGGCAAGTATAAGATTCTACTAATAGACAATAATAGCAATAGACGGTTCGTGTGCTTCTCGCCGGAAACATTCGTGAAGATAAAGAACGGAATGATATATTCTTATCCGATGAAGGGCACGATTGACGCGTCCTTACCCGAAGCAGAGCAAGTGTTGATGGGAGATAAAAAAGAAGCAGCCGAACATGCTACCATTGTGGATCTGATTCGAAATGACCTTAGCCGTGTGGCGGAGCATGTAAGGGTGGATAAATACCGTTATATTGATGTGCTCCATACCAATAAGGGGAATATTCTCCAGACCAGTTCCGAAATAAGCGGCAAGTTGCCAACTGGTTATCAAAAGCACATCGGAAACATATTGGATGCAATGTTGCCCGCAGGTTCCATAACAGGTGCGCCAAAGGACAAGACTATGGAAATAATCCATGAGGCGGAAGGCTATGACCGTGGATTCTATACAGGAGTCATGGGTATATATAATAATGGTGAACTCAACTCGGCTGTAATGATACGCTTTCTTGAAAATGACGGTATAGGAACGTATTTCAAGGCAGGAGGAGGCATTACTTCGAAGAGTGATTGCAGAAAAGAATACGAGGAAGTGTTACAAAAAGTGTATCTTCCTTTTGAATAGAACTGATTTTAATATGGCACAGCAATTCGTAGAGACAATAAAGATTGTGAATGGAAAGACACAAGCTCTTGCATACCATCAGGAAAGAATGGAAAGAACGATCTGTAAGTTCTTTCCTTCATTATGCAATGCGTCTATGCCTTCATTGGAAAAACTGATAAATCCAACGGAAAGCATGGATTTTTACAAGGCGAGAGTGGTGTATGGCGAACAAGGTGTTGAAGCAGTAGAATATGCTCCGTATTTTATTCGAAACATAAACTCCCTTCAAGTGGTCGCAGACGACACGATAACGTATGGCTACAAAAGTACCGACCGCAGTCGCCTCAATGCCTTGGTCGCACAGAAAGGGAACCGTGACGACATCATCATCGTCAAACATGGACTTTTAACGGATACCTCATTCACGAACCTTGCCATATTTGACGGCAAACATTGGGTGACTCCCAGACATCCCTTATTGCCAGGCACAAAAAGAGCCGCACTATTGGACAAGGGAATGATACAAGAAGCAGATATTACATTGGAAGATTTGCGAAATGCCAACAAGGTAAGTCTTTTTAATGCAATGATTGAGTTTGGTGAAAGAGAAATAGCAATGGAGAATGTCCACTTCTGAACATTCTCTATTTCTTCTGATATACAAGATATTTTATGGTTGTAGCGAACATGGCTACTAAAATATTTGGCGTTATCAAATAAATACCATATCTTTGCAACCGCAAGAGTTGTTTGAACCATTATGCAAAGTAAAGCAGGCAGAAGTAGTCTGACTTTCGCTAAATCGTTACCATAAATAAAACAGTCGAAACAACTATGCTGATTATTAGACTGATACAACTTTTTTGATTATCCTCTGCAAAGATAATGCAAGTGAGCGCAATGAAAGCTTGCTTTCACATTGCCGAGTGCAGCTTATCTTCTGCAAAGATACAACAAAAAGTTGAAAATCAGTAATAATTAAAGCAAAATTGTTGAAGATGACTGAATTATGTCGGTGAATGGGGTTTTCCATAAAGACATCAGAAGATAGGAAAATGCCAGTTTAAGACAGACTTTCGTTACTATAACGTTACTGCTTTTTGACGATGATGAATGGGCGATAATTATAGAATTAAAAGGCAAAAGTATCTAATAATTAGAAGATTGCCAAGAAAACTCGGAAGATTCTTTTATGCGTGATTCCAATGCTTTGATTCGCTTGGAATCGCGGAACAAATAAGAGCTATAAGTGTGTTAAAAAATGACTGGAAAACAACAATTAGTTTATTGCTAACTATTAAGAAATAGGAACTTGAATTAAAATGGAATTGATAGTAACGTATCAGTTCTCAAATAATAGGAAGTAGACCAATTTACAGAAGGTTCTTTTTAGTTATAGCCAAGACTGCACAAAGGCTTACGCAGTGCTGAAACATCAAAAGTTCCAATTTGCTGTGCAATGATGTGCGCTCACCTTGGCAGTCTTGGCATGGCAGACTAAATTATGAGCTATTATAATTTGTCTGCCCAGAATCCTGAACTCTTATTACCTTAAAATGATTTCATGTGAATGAAAAGCTTATGGCAACTATATCAATAACTTGGATTCTGTTTTAATTTCTTGTTTAAATCCAGACATCTTTGTGGTATTGGGAAAACCGTTGTAAACCCGGTAGACTCCTTTTCTAATGGAGTTCTTTGATCATATGCCTTGGTATATTTGCCAAAACGGATGAGATCTTGACGTCTCCAACCTTCCCAAACCAATTCCAGCAGACGCTCCTTTAGAATGTTGTCCAAATTGGCTTCCACATGAGGCATTCCTACTCGGTCTCTTATAGCGTTCAGCTCTATAGAACCATCCTCGCCATTGCGAACTTTCGCCTCGGCTTCCATCAACAGCGCGTCACCATATCTAAAAAGGACGATATCGTTGTCAACCTGCCGTCCGTCCGAATAGGCGGTTCGGTCAACCTCGTATTTGCCTACACGGGCGCCTGCCGTCTGTTTATATGGGCTGTCGCTGAGGTTCAGTTTCAGTTCAAGCGGCATATACACCAACGGCTTCCCGTTGTCCAAATATATCTTCTTTCCGTCAACAAGCACGGTATCTGCATAGAAGTTTATCTTGAATCTATTGTCAACATTGTCCGTTCCGTAACCGAAAGCCTTGACGGTTGAAACAGTTGCACATGTGCCGTTTTCGGAAGAACCACCATAAGCTCCGCCATGTTTGTAGTGGCGTGAGCGGAAAAGATAGTGGTATTCGTTCAAATATAAGTTCTTGTCCAATGGGATTGTGAAGATGTTCTCCTTGGAATTTTCATTATGAACCGCAAAGTTCGATGCGTAGTCGCTCTCCAACTCATAGCCTTCTTGCCGCAGTTGCTCGCAATACCAGATGCAGGCTTCCCAAGCGTTCTTTTTCTCGCCATTTACATTGAAGTAAATGCTTTTCCCGTCCTGACGCTTGCCGTCGGTCCAGTTATCATCCGTATATATTTCCGCATTCAAGGCAAGCTTTGCAAGCAGAAAGTTTGCGACCGGGCGTGTCACACGTCCGTAATAGTCACCTTCTTTGTTGGAATGCTCATCGGCGAGCTGTGGGGTAACATCCTGCAACTCGTCAACAATAAACTTGAATACCTCACTTCTTTCGCTTTGCGTTACCTGCTCCAATTTCACGTCGTATGATGTCACGATAGGAACACGCCCGAACATATCCATCGCATAATAGTAGAACAAGGCTCGTACAGCTCTTACCTCTGCCGTGAAATCTCTTGTCTGTTCTGCAGAAAGCAGACTCTTATGGCTGTCAATGATAGAAAGCGACTGGTTAGATAAAACAATTACCTTGAAGAGGTATTTCCATACATTATATAAATTAATATCATTGGCATTCCACTTGTGCTGATACATGTTCTCCCACAAACCGCCATCATACCAGTCTCCACCACGGATTGGATTCATTGCCTCGTCAGTGGTCAAGGTATTGTAGTCGTAAATACCCCGGCAAGTTCCTTGAAGCCCTTCCGACTCCTGATTGCTCCCTATGTAGTTGTACAGAGAAGCCACGGCATTCTTGTATATATTATCAGCATTGTTGTAGATTGCCTCCTGGTCCAGCTGGTCTTTGGGATGCTCATCCAGACAGCTGCTGAAGCATAGCGTTAACGGTATTGCTAATATGTATTTAATAATCGTCTTCATGCTCTTTTCGTTTTAAAATTGTACACTCAGTCCCAATGAGTAAGTACGGTATAATGGATAGTTGCGCTTGTCGTCAATACCCATCGTACTGTTGACAACATAGCTATTTATCATTGGTGTCAAACCTTTATATCCGGTGATTGTTCCAATGTTGCTAATGTTGCATGATACACGCAAGGAACGAATAAGCTTGCTCCTCAAAGGTACATTATATCCTAATGTCAAGTGCTCAAAGTTCAGATAATCGCCCTTTTCAAGCCAATAGTCTGAGACTCTCTGATCTACGATATTCTTCTTTGGAGCATCCTTCAAGACATTGTAGTCTGGGAAGCAAGCCATGCTTGTGTAAGCCAGTCCTGTTCCGTTGAAAATCTTGTGCCCGAATGCTCCATTCATCTGTATGGAGACATAGTAATTCTTGTATCTGAAACTGATGTTTGAGCCAAGGATCACCTTTGGTGTGGCTTGTCCTGCAATGTATCGGTCGCCTCCATCGCTTAAGTCCACATTGCCATTATGGTCAAGGTCCTCTATGTCGTAAAAATAGCTGCCGTTCTCGTTCTTGACAAGTCCCTTGCAGTGGGGTAGGTAGAAAACGCCAAGCGGCTGTCCAACTATCTGATAGACCACGTTGTTGTCGCCGCCGTTTTGACCAGCACCATCCAAAGAACCAATGGCGGTGATGTTTGCTGCCGACATGCTCATTCCCTTGTAATCACCACTTAGCGAGATAAGTTTGTTGCTTTGAAACGACAGGTTCATATTGATGTTAAGATCCATGTCCTTCTTGCTGATTGGCTGCACGGACAAGCCCAGCTCAAATCCGCGGTTTGACATTGAACCGATGTTTGCCAGCAATGTATTGTATGCGAATGGTGGAACCGGAACCTCATAGGCGTAGAGCATGTCGGTGGTCTTGGAATAGTAATACTCCGCTGTAAGCATCAGCCTGTTGGCAAAGAGACCAATGTCCGCACCGAGGTTAAACGTTGTCTTCGTTTCCCACTTCAAATCAGGATTGTTGTTTCTTACCATACCAAGGGTTACTGTTGGAGAACTCTTTACCGGAACAATGCCAGTCTGCCTTACGGTGTTCATGGTTGTGTAGGCGGAGATACCGCCAAGATTGCCCGCTTGTCCCAGACCCGTGCGGAGTTTAAGCATTGACAGCGGTTTTATGTTGGCAAGGAAGCTTTCCTTCTTCATGTCCCAAGTGAATGATACAGATGGGAAGAATCCCCATGTGTTGTTGTCACCAACCATTGACGATCCGTCACCGCGTGCATTAACTGCTAAGGTATATCTGTCAAGCAGATTATAAGTGATGCTTCCCATTACAGAAGCCAGAGATTGGTCTTCGTAAGTGCTTTCTGTTCCACCGTATGGACGGGCTGCTGTAGCACCCAGATTGTCGTAATGAAAATCGTTTGTAGGTATTCCCTTGGCATACACCCAGAAAGCAGTTTTTCTCAGTTTTCTGTATTCACTGCTTACTCCAGCAGAGACCTTATGTATGCCGAACTCCTTGTTGAAATCAAGAGATACATTGCCAAGCCATTCCTCTTTCTTGAACTCTCCACGGTACACGTTGCCTTGTGCCCATACCCATGTTGGACAGAATTGTCCGTTTTCGGTAGAGCCATACAGGTAAGAGCCGAAGGTGGATACACGCCAGTTCTTATTGAAATCGTAGCTCAGCTTTATGTGTGCGTCAAAGTTCAAATCCTTGGAGTCGTTTTTCTCTTCAAGCAATATCCCGGGTGGATTGACATGTGTTGCCGATTCGTTTTTCAGCCAGTTTCCATGCTCGTCAGTACCTGCAGGGAAAGTTGGGTTCTGGCATGCTGCGGAATAGAACAGCATCTGCGTATCAAAGATGTCATGGTTCTTGAATGAAGAGCCGAAAACTCCGAATTCTCCGGTTAGTCTGTCATTGAAGGCTTTCTGGGTTACATCAACTTTGGCAACAAAAACGTTATAGTCCATCTTCTTGATGATGGTGTTGTGGTCCATTACTCCGAAAGATGCACGATAGTTTGACTGTGGCGTACCTCCGCTGAATGCAAGGTAATGATTGTTCACCAAACCCGTGCGTGTTATCACCTTGTAGTTATCGGTATTGAAACCTCCGTTGTTGCAATAGATACCCAATGTCTTTGCCGTTGCAACATATTCAGCAGCATTGAGCATCTCCAGGTGTTTGTACATCTGCTCAAAACCCACATTACCCTCATACGAGATCTGGAATCCTCTTCCTGTGCCTTTCTTGGTTTTCACCTCTATAACACCAGACGCTCCACGTGAACCATACATGGCGGTCTCCGCAGCATTCTTTAATATACGAAAACTCTCGATGTCTGCAGGATAGATGGTTGATAGGGTAAGTACGTCAGAAGTGACACCATCAATCAGCACTAAAGGGTCATTGCCTCCGATGATGGAGGTTGTACCACGTACTCGCACACTATTGAGCATAGCCATACGATCCAGACCGTTGGATGTCACATTGACACCAGCAGCCTGACCACTCAACACGTCGAGGGCGTTGTTGGCCGCACCCTTGTTGGAATGATTTCCAACTATCTTTATTATATTACTTCCATTGTCAATGGAATCTTTCCGTTCTGCAGGAACTTGCTTTTGTGCATGAGCCAAAGAACTGCAAAAGAGCGCAATGAGAAGTAATGTAAAGTCTTTTTTGCTCTTTGCCATTTTCTATTTCTATTACTTTGGTTATGGATTATTTCCGATAAGCAAAGATAAGGTGCAATACATTAAAAAACGTATACAACCCCCAATATTTATGCATTATTAACGATAAAGAAGTAAGTGCGTAGAGTATTACTCCATAACAGTTGCACCTGCCAATGAATGTAACGGTTTACGGAGTTTTTGAGGATGTAAAATATTTCTAATTTTCATTGTTACATCACAGATCAGTAGCCATTTTATGTCTTTGTATCTTAATGTTATCGCCTTCAAGAACAATGGTAAATTCAAGTGGTCGCAGACGACACGATAACGTTGGCTACAAAAGTACCGACCGCAGTCGCCTCAATGCCTTGGTCGCACAGAAAGGAAACTGTGACGACATCATCATCGTCAAACATGGACTTTTAACGGATACCTCATTCACGAACCTTGCCATATTTGATGGCAAACATTGGGTGACTCCCAGACATCCCTTATTGCCAGGCACAAAAAGAGCCGCACTATTGGACAAGGGAATGATACAAAAAGCAGATATTACATTGGAAGATTTGCGAAATGCCAACAAGGTAAGTCTTTTTAATGCGATGATTGACTTTGGTGAAATAGAAATAGTAATAGAGCATGTTCACTTTGAACATGCTCTATTTCTTCTGATATACAAGATATTTTATGGTTGTAGCGAACATGGCTACTAAAATATTTGGCGTTATCAAATAAATACCATATCTTTGCAACTGCAAAAGTTGTTTGAACCATTATGCAAAGTAAAGCAGGCAGAAGTAGTCTGACTTTCGCTAAATCGTTACCATAAATAAACCAGTCGAAACAACTATGCTGATTATTAGACTGATACAACTTTTTTGATTATCTTCTGCAAAGATAATGCAAACGAGCGCAATGAAAGCTTGCTTTCACATTGCCGAGTGCAGCTTATCTTCTGCAAAGATAATGCAAAACGAAGACAACGCAAAATATTTGGTGTTGAAATTATTAATTATTAAAGGATAAATAACAAATTGATGATAATAGACGAGCTAAAATATAAGATATTGCAGCAATTTGGCTTTCCGCCAACCCAGGAACAGGCACATGCCCTGGAGGTGTTTGCTGAGTTTCTTACCGATAGAGATCCGCATGCCGTGATGATTCTACGAGGTAGTGCGGGTACGGGTAAGACAACGCTCTCGGGTGCCATCGTCAGGACCCTGAAGGAGATTCGTCAGAAGGTGATGCTTCTGGCACCTACGGGTAGGGCAGCGAAGGTTTTCTCGCTGAACAGCGGTTCGCCTGCCTATACCATCCATCGCCGTATCTATCGTGAAAAATCGTTTTCAGGGGTAGAGGGACAGTTTAATCTGAATGATAATCTCTATACCGATACGCTTTTCATGGTAGATGAGGCGTCGATGATTGCCAATATGGGATTGGGAGGGATGAGCTTCGGAAGCGGATGCCTGTTGGATGACCTGGTGCATTTCGTGTATCAGGGACGGAACGACCGCTTGCTGCTGATAGGTGACAAGGCGCAGTTGCCTCCTGTAGGCGAGGAGGAATCGCCAGCCCTGCATGCAGCGATGCTGGAGGGATATGGACTGAAGGCGTATGAATGTGATCTGAACGAGGTGCTCCGACAGAGCGAGGAATCGGGTATTCTCTATAATGCCACGATGATCAGACAGATGATTACGCACGATGACATTACCCAACTTCCGAAGATTCATTTCGCTGGCTATTCGGATATCAAGCCGATGCCTGGAGCCGAACTGATAGAGGCTTTGGCCGACAGCTATCACCATGTGGGTCTGGACGATACCATCGTGGTGACTCGCAGCAACAAGCGTGCAAACATCTTCAATCAGGGCATCCGCAATATGGTGCTGGATAGGGAGGAAGAGCTTTCGCAGGGCGATATCCTGATGATTGTGAAGAACAATTATTACTGGATGGAAGAAGAGAGGAAGAGTAATAATAAACTTCAAAGCAACGAGATTCCTGCTTTTCTGGCGAATGGCGATCGGGCGAAAGTGCTGAAGGTGCGCCGCCGCATTGACCTCTATGGCTTCCGCTTTGCCACGCTGCTGCTCCAGTTTCCCGATTACGGCAACTATGAGCTGGAAGCTACAGTGCTGCTGGATACATTGACGAGTGAGGCGCCTGCCCTGACCCATGAACAGCAGGAGCAGCTCTTCCATCAGATAGAAGAGGATTATCAGGATATTCCGCTCAAGGCAGATAGGATGAAGGCAATCCGGCAGGATCAGTTCTTCAATGCTCTGCAGGTGAAATTCGCATACGCCGTAACCTGCCACAAGGCGCAGGGCGGACAGTGGGCACATGTGTATGTGGATCAGGGGTATATGACGGATGATATGCTGAATCCCGATTATATCCACTGGCTCTATACCGCCTTTACGCGAGCTACGGAAATGCTGTATCTGGTGAACTGGCCAGAGACGCAGACGGTTCAATGTTAGAGAAAAAGGCAAATAAATAGCAGAAAGTTTGATAGTCTGAGAAAAAAGTCGTACTTTTGCAACGAATTTATTAATTTATCATATATAAAGAAGTAAATGGAAAATAGAAAAGTAGCTTTAATTACAGGTATCACAGGTCAGGATGGCTCTTACTTAGCCGAATTGTTGTTGAGTAAGGGGTATGATGTTCACGGAACAATCCGTCGCTCATCTACCGATTATCGCGAGCGCATCGCACATTTGGAGGGTACCCCAAACTTTCACCTTCATTATGCCGACCTTGGTGACTCTATGAGCATCATCCAGGTGATGAACAAGGTGAAACCAACCGAAGTTTATAACCTCGCAGCTCAGAGCCACGTACAGGTGAGCTTCGACTCTCCTGAGTTTACTGCCGACGTAGATGCAACAGGTGTGCTCCGTATCCTGGAGGCTATCCGCCAGTGCGGTTTGACCGATACCTGCCGCATGTATCAAGCTTCCACATCTGAGCTTTATGGTAAGGTAGAGGAGGTTCCTCAGAACGAGAACACTCCATTTCATCCTTATTCTCCATACGCAGTTGCCAAGCAGTATGGCTTCTGGATTGTCAAGGAGTATCGTGAGGCATATAATATGTTCTGCTGCTCGGGTATTCTCTTCAATCACGAGAGTGAGCGCCGTGGTGAGACTTTCGTAACCCGCAAGATTACATTGGCTGCAGCTCGTATCAAGCAGGGCAAGCAGAGCAAGCTCTATCTCGGTAACCTGGATTCTCTCCGTGACTGGGGTTATGCCAAGGATTACGTAGAGTGTATGTGGTTGATTCTCCAGGCTGAGAAGCCAGAGGATTTCGTGATTGCAACAGGTAAGCAGCACTCAGTTCGTGAGTTCGCTCAGTTGGCTTTCCACTATGTAGGCATCGAGCTGAAGTGGGAAGGCAAGAACGAGAACGAGAAGGGTATCTGCGTTGAGGGTCCTGAGGAACTCATTGGCAAGACACTCGTTGAGGTTTCTCCAGATTTCTATCGTCCTACCGACGTGGTTAACCTCTGGGGTGACCCAACAAAGGCAAAGGCTAAGCTCGGCTGGAATCCAAACACCACCTCTTTCGAAGATCTCGTCAAGATCATGGTAGAGAGCGATATGGCAAAGGTGGCTGCCGAGGCTGCCGGTGAGAAGGTTCGCTGCAACCTCGTGGAATACTTGGAGAAGGGTATTGTTAAGTAATAGTTAACAGTTGATAGTTAACGGTTGATAGTTTACAATAATAATCAATGTTATCAAAAGATTCAAAGATTTATATAGCAGGACACCATGGACTCGTGGGTTCTGCTATCTGGAATAACCTCGAGAAGAGAGGCTATCACAATCTGGTGGGTCGTTCTCACAAAGAACTCGACTTGACCGACCAGTATGCAGTTGAGAAGTTCTTTGATGAGGAGAAGCCGGATGCTGTGGTCTTGGCTGCAGCCTTCGTGGGCGGTATCATGGCGAATTCGCTCTATCGTGCCGACTTCATCATGCAGAACATGAAGATGCAGTGCAACGTAATCAGTAACGCTTATTCTCATGGTGTGAAGAAGCTCCTCTTCCTGGGCTCTACCTGCATCTATCCGAAGGATGCTCCGCAGCCAATGAAGGAGGATGTGCTCCTCACTTCTCCGCTGGAATACACCAACGAGGAATATGCCATCGCCAAGATTGCCGGACTGAAGATGTGCGAGAGCTACAACCTTCAGTATGGTACCAACTATATCGCTGTGATGCCAACCAACCTCTATGGTCCGAACGATAACTTCCACTTGGAGAATAGTCACGTGATGCCTGCGATGATGCGCAAGATCTATCTTGCCAAGCTCATCCACGACGGCGACTGGCACAGCATCGAGGTAGATATGAACAAGCGTCCTATCAATCCTACAGACAAGCTCCGTGCCATCATCGGCGAGGGCAATGTGGATGGAAGCAACTCTCATGAGCGCATTCTGAAGGCATTGGAGTTCTATGGTATCTATGATAATAAGGTAGTGCTCTGGGGAACCGGAACACCGCTTCGTGAGTTCCTCTGGAGCGAGGATATGGCTGATGCCAGCGTACATGTGCTCTTGAATGTGGATTTCAAGGACATCATCGGTATCGAGAAGTACAGTTCTGTATTCTATGGTGCCAAGGTAGATGGTGCCGTGGATAGAAACAATTCAGAGGGTCGTGGCGGAGCCATTCCATCTCTCGGTGAGATTCGCAACTGCCACATCAATGTGGGAACCGGCAAGGAACTCACCATCCGTGAGCTTTCTGAGCTTGTAGTAAAGGCTGTAGGTTTCGAGGGTGAGGTTGAGTTTGATGCCAGCAAACCAGATGGAACCCCAAGAAAGCTCATCTCAGTAGATAAGCTCCACAGCCTTGGATGGACTCACAAAGTTGAGATTGAGGATGGTGTGAAGAAGCTCTTCGACTGGTATCAGGAGAGTTTGAAAGACTAATCTTTTGGTAGAGAAATATGAAAAGCGATGGATTGCAGAAATCCATCGCTTTTTCGTTTTGTATTATCTGTGGATAATATAAAAACAAAAAATCCGATTCTCATAATGAAAACCGGATCTTTATATCTTTGAGTTATTTTTTGGGAAAAGTGGGTAGTGATGGATTCGAACCACCGAAGGCATAGCCAGCAGATTTACAGTCTGCCCCATTTGGCCACTCTGGTAACTACCCAAAAGCTTTTGATTTGCGAACTTTCTTTATTTGATAAAAGCTTTGTTCTTAAAAGCGAGTGCAAAGGTAGTGCTTTTTTTTCATTCCACCAAATTTTTCTGCATCTTTTTTCACTTTTTTCTCAAAAAACTTCATTTTCCCCCTAAAAAGAAGGCTTTTGCCCTTTCAGGGCGTCATGTTGACTGCTATTATACCCAGGGTGTTGCTCTGGGCTAAGAGCTTCTGCCCTTTACCTTTCCCTTCGGCCGGTGACCGTTGGTTCAGGGCGTGAGAGGTATGAGCTTTTATCCTTTTACTTTTTACCCTTTAACTTTTATAATGTGGTGTCTGCGATGCTTTCTCGACAATCTTCTGTGCTTGTAGTGCTCGATTTTCTTGATAGAAACGAAGACGGTTAAGCCCAAGACCACTGCAAGAAGGAAAATCACAATGCCACCACCCAGGTTGTCACCCTTTACTTTCGACCACATATCCAGAACTTCCGGAGTATGATCACCGGCATCATGAATCATCGCACATCTTGCCACTACCGTGCTGTCAGGATACATAATCGGGTTGAGATGCGCCTTTCTGCCTTCCTCTCCGAAGAAATAAGCCAGATTCACAGTCTCAGGATAAGCCTCCTTGTCGCTCATTGCTTCGAAGACCTTCTTGCCCGCTATACTGCTCACATATCCCGTGGTTTCCATATTGGCGAGAGCCACATCCTCTCGGCAGAGATAGTTGATGAAGTAGGAAGCAGCCTTCTGATTGCGGGAATACTTCGGAATCACCCATCCATCGAACCATACGTTGCTTCCCTCCTTAGGAACTTCGTATCCCAGATCTACGCCCACTTTCCCGGCTTCTTCTATCGCCCAGACCGCATCACCGCTCCAGGTCATATTTAGATAAGCCTTGCCTTTGGTCATCGTCTCCTTGCCGAAATCAGCCTCCCATCCCTCGATGCTCGGTTTCAGCGCCTTCAGCTGTTTCTCTACGATGGCAACGGCTTTTGGCGAATAATCGTTCATCAGTTCCGGAACGGTCACCTTGCCGGCAGCCAGTTCCTTGCGGTGCTCCCAGATCAGGGCGGTGCCGTAAGAATCGCGGTAGGAATCCTTCATCAGGAGCTTGCCACGATATCTGGGACTCCACAGCGTGCCCCAGGTCTGCGCATCTTTTATAGGTACGTGTACCTTATTATATAAGATACCACAGGTTCCCCACATATACGGAACGGCATAATTGTGGGCGATTCTGCCATGATTCGAGGTTGCATCAATCTGCTTCACGATGTATGGCGACACGTTTTTGAGATAGTTTGGCGTCTTGCCGAAAGCGGTGTCGATAGGCAGCAGAAGGTCTTTGCGAAGCATTCGCTCGATGATGTATTCTGATGGGCACACCACATCATAATCTTCGTGACCACGCTCAATCTTGGTGAGCATCACTTCATTGATGTCGAAGGTCTGGTAGATGACGCGGATCTTCTTGCCCGTCTGCTCCTCATACCATTTCGGAAATTCAGCAAGAATATCCTCATCGATGTAATCTCCCCAGTTGTAAACCTTCAGAATCTCCTCTCTGTTCTCCTTATTGTAACAGGAAGAGAGCGGCAGAATCATCAGCAGGCTCAGGAAGAGAAAAGCAATTGTCTTAACTCCTAAAAATATCTTGTTCTTCATTCTTATTTCTTCTTGTTTTTATCCGAACGACGATTGATGATAATCAGCATCACGAGCACCAATACGAAGATGATCGTACTCAGCGGACGAAGTTCCGGCGTCAAGCCTCCCTTTCTGGCATCGGCATAGATGAAGGTGGAGAGTGTTTCCAATCCCTCGTTTCCGATGGTGAAGATGGTGACGGCGAAATCGTCGATACTCATCGTGATGGCGAGCATGAAGCCCGAAATCATACCGGGCAGAATCTCCGGAATAATCACCTTGCGCAATGCCTGCATCGGAGAAGCACCCAGGTCGAGTGCCGCTTCATAGAGGTTCGGGTTCATCTGCTTCAGTCTAGGCATCACACTCAGGATGACGTAGGGCAGACAGAAGGTGATGTGAGAGAGAACCACCGTGGTGTAGCCCTGCGGAATGCCCAACGTGATGAAGAGCAGGAAGAGCGAAATACCGATGATGATGTCGCCGTTCAGAATCGGGATATTGTTGACGAACTGGATGGCATTTCTCGCATACCGGTTTCTCAGATTGTAGATTCCGATGGCGGTGAGGGTTCCGAAAATCGTAGATACGGTGGCGGTGATCAGTGCTATGGTAATCGTATTGATGAGTGCCGCCGTGAGTGAGTGGTGGGTACCTTCTACGAAGAGATTCTTGTAAAGTTGCAGCGAGAAGCCCGTCCAGTTGCCCATGACCCTGGCCTCGGTAAACGAGAAGATGACGATGATGAGGATAGGGGAGTAGAGCAGCAGCAGGAGCAGCCACAGATAACCCTGACAGAATATCTTCTTCATCATATCCCTGGTAAATAGTGATTTCATCATCTGATACCTCCTTCCTGTTTACTGCCGTCGCCTGCGATGAGGGTAGAGGCACCGATGAGGAAGAGCATGATGAGCGAGAGTGCTGCACCATAGTTCCACATCGAATTGTTGATGTTCTCCTGGATGGTGGTACCGAAGAGCTTGATGTTGTTCATCGTGAGCAGCTCTGAGATGGCGAAGGTTGAGATGGTTGGCATGAACACCATCAGGATTCCGCTTGCCACGCCCGGCATCGACAGGGGCAGTATCACCTTATAGAACTGTTGCCAAGGCGATGCGCCCAGGTCTTCGGCTGCCTCGATATAACTGCGGTCCATCTTCTGGAGGGTGTTGTAGATTGGATAGATCATGAAGGGGATGAAGTTGTAAACCATACCAAACAGGAGTGCGCCCTCGCCCAGCGGAAGGTCGGCAAAGTCGAACAGTGCCACGGTGGCGAGTGTTCTTACCAGGATGTTCACCCACATAGGCAGGATGAAGAGCATTACGATGGTGTTGGCATACTTCATCTTGGTCTGTGTGAGGATATACGCTGCCGGATAGCCCAGCAGGATACAGAGCAGGGTGTTGAGAAAGGCGATTCCGATGGAATACACAAAGGTATTGATGGCTTCGGGATGCGCCAGGAATTTCTGGAAATTATAGAGCGTGATGTGACCATACTCATCGGTGAATGCGAAGAACACGATGAGCAGCAAGGGGAGCACCACGAAAATTGCCGCGAAGATGGCGTACGGAATCGACCAACTCTGTCGCGAAGAGATAAACTTAATGAGTTTCAATTTCTGATCTACAATTTTTTTATTTAAAAAGTAATATTCTCTCGAGGAATGGTGATTGCTACGTGGTCGCCCAGATCCCATACATCCTGTGTATCCACATAGAGCTTCTCGCCCCAGTCGGTGTCGATGGTCAGGTGATAGTGGTCGCCCTTGTAAAGGATGAAGCTGATGTCGCCCGTAAAGGTTCCTTCGCTCTCGTTGTCGAAGAGTTCGATCTTTCCGAAATCCACGTTGACATTGATCACTTCCTTGCCGTCTTCATCGGTATGAATCAGATTCTTCTTATCCTCCGGAATTTCTATCTGGTATTCGCAGCCCAGGAACTCGATGGTGTCGTCGCCATTCACCTTTGCTTCGAAGGTATTGGTGGTGCGCTCCTTCTTCATAATGTGGATGTTGTCGGGAATCACGCTCATACCGATGGTCTGTCCCACCTCGAAATGCTTGTAGTTCTGAATCAGAAATTCGCAACCCTTGTCGCTTTCGGCAAGCATCTCGTAGTGTACGCCCTTGAAGATGGATGAGGTAATCTTGCCGACAAACTGGGCGTGCTCTGTGTCGGTGCTCACCTCGATGTCTTCCGGTCTGATCACTACATCTACCTCCTGGTTGCATCCGAATCCCTTATCCACACAAGGAATCTCCGATCCGGCAACCTTTACCAGACAGTCGTGGATCATCGTTCCGCAGAGGATGTTGCTCTCTCCGATGAAATCTGCCACAAACGAATTGGCTGGCTCGTTGTAGATATCGGTAGGCGTTCCTATCTGTTGGATTTCTCCCTCGCTCATCACCACGATGGTGTCGCTCAGGGTCAATGCTTCTTCCTGGTCGTGGGTAACATATACGAAGGTGATTCCCAGACGGTCGTGCATCTCCTTCAACTCCAGCTGCATGTCTTTTCTCATCTTGAGGTCGAGTGCAGCCAGCGGTTCGTCGAGTAGGAGTACTTCCGGCTCGTTGACGATGGCACGGGCGATGGCGATTCGCTGCTGCTGTCCACCCGAAAGCGAGTTCACATCGCGGTATTCGTAATCACTCATGTTCACCATTTTCAGGGCACGCTTCACCTTAGGCATAATCTGATCCTTCGGCGTGTCCTTGAGTTTCAAGCCGAAAGCGATGTTGTCAAATACATTGAGGTGAGGGAACAGGGCGTATTTCTGGAACACCGTGTTCACGTTTCGTTTGTAGGGTGGCAGGTTGGTAATGTCGTTGCCGCTGATGGTTATCACGCCTTCTGTGGCTGTTTCGAATCCTGCCAAGAGTCTCAGAAGAGTAGTTTTTCCGCATCCCGAAGGACCGAGAATGGTCATGAATTCACCCTTTCTCACAAAGAGATTAATGTTGTTGAGGGCTGTTTTCTCGCCGAATCTTTTCGACACATTTTGTATGTCAATGATGTGCTGTGCAGTCTTGTTCATTTTATCGTTTAAATTTGGCTGCAAAGTTACTCATTTTCGACAAGAAAATGCTATAAAAATACAAAAAAATAGTCTCTGCAAGTTACAATCGCATTGCAGAGGCTAAAAAAGTTTGATATGGAGATACAAAAGTCTAAACTTCTGCATATTTATTCGTAATATATGCAAGATGGGCTGCGTTGTTATGCAGGGAATGTGCCTCGCTCATCATATTGAGGAGCATGGTAAGCTGTTCTATGCTTCTGTCGAAGTCATAGTTCTTCCATCTTGTCTTGAAGAAGAAACTCTTAGGAATGGCCAGATAGCTTTCAGCGCTCTTCCAGAAGAGTACTGAGTCTGTATTTGTGTTAATATGCTGGCAGTGAAACAAAATGAAACAATTTGAACCAGTTTTTCGTGATTTATTTTTGTTTTATGAGCAAAATGCTGTACCTTTGCCGCCATGATTGTAACAGTAGAATGGATGGAAGAGTGGTTTCGGCGTTTCGACCACGACTACTTCGGCGGCAAACTGCCCGTTCCGGAGTTGGGGCTGACCCGTGCCAAGACCCGTTTGGGACAGCTTGCCTACAAGCGTGCCACCCGATGGGGGCGCACCAAACTCTATGATTTCAAGCTTTCCATGAGTACGTATTACGATATGACCGACCGGCAGGCAAAGAGCGTCCTGCTCCACGAGATGATTCACTACATCATCGGCTTTACCGGTTTGAAGGATACGGCTCCTCACGGCATCGTGTTCAGGGGGATGATGGATAATCTGAACAGGAAATACGGTTGGGATATCCGGGTGATGACTTCTACCAAGGGCTGGAAGGTGAGTGAGCGGGTTGAGGAGAGGCAGAAGGCGAAGGGACCGCAAACCTATCTGATGCTTGCCATCGAAATGCAGGATGGCAAGCATTATCTTTCGCGTGTGAATCCCAGCTTTGCCCGCCGCATCGAATCGAAACTGGCTCTGGTTCGCGAGCTCCGTTCTCATCGCTGGTACACCACCCAGGAGTCTTATTTTGAGGATTATCCGCAGGTGAGAAGTCTTCGGGGCAGACGAATCTCGAAATCCGATTTCGAAAAGCTTCGGAATGTGTTGACTCCATTCGAAATGTAAGTCCTGCGATGTATGATTGATAAAATGTATTGTATATAATGAATTAGAAAAAATAGAGATATCGTATGAAAAGAATGATTACCATTGCCTTCATGATGACGGTTGTCGTGATGATGGCGCATGCTCAGGGAGCATTGAAGAGAGTGTATAATGAGACTATCGACCCGATGACTCAGATAGACGAGGGATTGCAGAAGGCGAAGGCTGAGGGCAAGTTCGTGATTTGTCAGGTGGGTGGCAACTGGTGCCCATGGTGCCTGCGCTTTGCCGATTTCGTAGAGAAGGATACGGCGGTGAACAAGGCGGTGAACGATAACTTCGTGTATCTTCACGTGAATTACAATCCTCGCAAGAAGGAAGGCGATGCTTCTGTTGAGAAGGCTGCGCAGCTGATGAAGCGATTGAATTATCCTCAGCGTTTCGGTTTCCCAGTCTTCGTGGTTCTGGACGAGAATGGAAATGTACTCCATATCCAGGATTCCAGCTTCCTGGAGCAGGGCAAGGGCTACGATGAGCAGAAGACACTCCGATTCCTGAAGAACTGGACTCCTAAAGCGGTGAAGCAGTAAGGTTTGCATGTAACTTTTATACGCCCTGTTTGCTGCAAAACGTCCTGAAAGGGCAGAAGCTCCTAGCCCAGGGTAACACCCTGGGTTTTTGTAGATGCAAGCCTGTCGCCCTGTAAGGGTAAAAGCTTTATAAAAGAAAAAAGCGTCCTCCTGATTTTTTTGGGGGACGCTTTTTTCTTATATGATTTTCTTTCTTACAATCCTCTTGCCTTCAGGAAACCAGAGGCATCTGGCTCTTTCATACCCGTGAAATCGGTGAACATTTCCATCTGATCCTTGGTGTTACCACGGCTCAGGACCTTGTCACGGAAAGCCTGACCGATGGCTGGATCCAAGGCACCATGCTTGGCAAAGTAATCGGCTACATTTACGGCGAGCACCTCTGTCCAGAGATAGCTGTAGTAACCGGCAGCATAACCGCCACCCCATACGTGATTGAAATAGGTGGTAGAGTAGCGAGGAGGAATCTGGGAATTGAGCAGGCCCACATTATTGAGGGCTTCCTTCTCGAAGGCACCTGCCATATATGGAGATGGAATCTCATCTGGCGTCAACTCGTGCCAAGCCAGATCAAGGCAGGTAGCTGCCAGGTTCTCACCCAAAGCATAGGCTGGCTGGAAGTTGATGCTCTTCAGCATGCGCTCCTTCAAGTCTGCTGGCATCGCTGCACCGGTTTCTGTGTGACGGGCGTAGTGATCGAAGATTTCTGGGATGCTGGCAAATGACTCGTTAAACTGTGATGGCATTTCCACGAAGTCGCGGGCTACAGCTGTACTTGAAAGGGTATTGTAACCGCACTTTGACAACATGCCGTGGAGAGCGTGACCGAACTCATGGAACATGGTGCAAACCTCATCCCATGTAATCAGGGTAGGCTGCCCCTCAGGAGCCTTGGCATTGTTGCATACATTATAGATAATAGGCAACTGTCCCCACTTGTCGCTCTGCTTGGCGAAGGCACTCATCCAGGCACCTCCACGCTTGGTAGGGCGACGGAAGTAGTCGCTGTAGAAGAGGGCGATAGGCTTGCCGCTCTTGTCGCTTACCTCGAATACCTTCATGTCCGGGTGATAGGTAGGAATATCCTTGCGCTGTTTGAAGTTCAGACCATATACGCGATGAGCAGCATAGAATACACCATTTATCTGAACGCTATCCACATTGAAGTAAGGCTTGATTTCATCGTCAGAGATATTGAGCATCTCCTTCTTCATCTTGGCAGAATAGTAGAAGCGGTCGTATGGCTGGAGCTTGAAGTCCTTGCCCTCGCTCTTCTGTGCGTAAGCTTCGATTTCGCGGGTCTCGGCATCTGCCTTAGGAGCGTATTCCTTGATGAGGCTCTGCAGAAAGTTGTTTACGTTCTTGGCAGTCTTTGCCATCGTCTTCTCCAGTGAATAGTCTGCATAGGTGCTGTAGCCCATCAACTGTCCCTTCTCGGCACGGAGCTTGGCAATCTCGGTTACGATAGGGAAGGTGTTGAACTTAGGGTCGGTACCGTCGGCACGGTGGATGCTTGCCATGTAAACCTTGCGGCGGAGCTCACGGTTCTGGAGATTGGTGAGGATAGCCTGCTGGGTAGTGTTCACGATGACAATGCAGTATGGAGCCTTGTTGCCCAGGCTTTCTGCGTCTTTCTTGCACTGTGCGATGTCGGCGTCGCTGAGTCCGGCAAGTTCTTCCTTGCTGTTCACCCAAACCACGGCGTTGTTGGTAGCTGCAGGAAGAAGATTGCCAAACTGCTCCTGGAGGTCTGAGATGCGTGTGTTGATCTGCTTCATGCGCTCCATTTTCTCTGGAGAGAGCAGGGCACCTGAGCGGACGAAGCCTTTGTAGATGACTTCGGTGAGTCGCTTGTCCTCGCCCTTGAGCTTGCTGTACTCATGGTCGTAAACATATTTAATACGTTCGAAGAGTTTCTGGTTGAATGAAATCTCGTTGTCGAGGTCGGTGAGCAAAGGCATCACCTTCTTCTGGGCCTCTGCGATTCCAGGAGTCTTGTGTGCGCTGGTAAGACCGAAGAATACATTGGAAACACGATCCAGCAACATACCGCTGTTCTCGTAAGCGAGGATGGTGTTCTGGAAGGTTGGCTTCTTCTTGTTGCTGATAATCTTCTGGATGTTGGCACGCTGCTCCTTGATGCCAGCTTCGAAGGCTGGGAGATAGTCGCTCTCCTGAATCTTGCTGAAATCAGGAGCGCCGAAAGGAAGGCTGCTCTTTACCAGGAGAGGGTTCTGACGCTTGCCGCCTGCATTCTGGGCAAACGATGAGGTTGGCATCTGCAAGAGTGTTGCAGCCAAACCGAGGGTAAGAAATGTCTTGTTGAAATTCATTATTTGTTATTTTTAGTATTGATTTCCTCTTGTTTTTTGAAACTGGTGTTTTCGAAACTGCTGTTTCTTAAACGTTGTTTTCGAATGCAAAGGTACTAAGAATAATTGGATATCAGATTGTTTGCAGCTTGATTTAAGCTTTTTTATTTATTGGTGCATTGCCACTTAATGTCACCTGATGCCACACAAAGGCAAATAGGATAACTGCTGCCAGCAAGTATCGTCGGTTATTATATGTAATAGGATAAGCGGTCGTAAGTAATAGGATAAGCGATTGAAAACAATATGAGAAGTTGTCGAAGTATATAATGGAAGTTGTTGGAAGATATAATGTCTGTTCTTGGAAACGATGCAGTTGTAAACCGCACAACAGCTGTTGTGCGCTTGCATATCAGCTGTTGTGCGGACGCACATCAGGTGTTGTGCACTCGTAATCCAGCTGTTGTAAGGTATCCGATAAGGTGATAAACTGATGGTTTCAATGAAGTGTATGGAATGAGCCATATTGTACTTATCTTTACAAGTTAAAAGCTTCGTAAAAATCCCTTAAGGAGATATTTTCAAACCCTTAAGGAAAAATATTTTTTTCCTTAAGGGAAAATACAAAAAACCTTAAGGGAAAATATAGAATCTCTTCTTACCCCATTTTACGGGTGTTTGAGAAGTATTTTACTTGTTTGGAATAATATTTACATAGTTTCTTGGCAGATTGCCATCTTATAAATAAGGAATAGCAAACTTTACCAGACAATATCCACCTCCGATGAGCCAGCAATAAAGAATGGCTGCCAGAAGGAATGGCTTGAAGCCTGCTTTCTTGAACTTGTCGAAGCTAGTCTCGGCTCCCAGTGCTGCCATTGCCATAGTCAGAAGGAAGGTGTCCAGTTGATTGATCCATGCCACTACACTTTCTGAAAGCAATCCGAGGGAATTGAATCCGATAACCACCAGGAAGAAAATGGCAAACCATGGAATGCTGATCTTAGGCTTGTTGGCATCAGAGTTTTCCAAGCTATCTCTTTTGGCAACGTCTCTTGCCACAGTCCATGCTATCACCAGCAGAACCGGTACCAGCATCATCACTCTTATCATCTTCACGATGATGGCATTGTTGCTCACCTCGGCTCCCATGGCATTGGCTGCACCCACCACATGGGCTACTTCATGGACGGTGGAACCCGTGAAGAGTCCCATCATCTCTGGCGACAGGTCAAAGATGCCTACTCTGTAGAGAATAGGATAGAGGAACATGGATAATGTGCCAAAGATAACTACGGTAGCTACGGCTACTGCTGTCTTGTAAGGTTTCGGACGGATAGCTCCATCTACGCCCAATACTGCTGCAGCTCCACATATGGCACTTCCGCAAGCGGTGAGCAGTGCGATGCTGCGGTCTATCTTCAGGAGTCTTCCCATCAGGATTCCCAAGCCGATGGTGCCGCATACGATGATGGCATCCATCACGATGGCAGAGATTCCCACGGCCATCACATCCTGGAAGGTGAGCTTGAAGCCATAAAGGATGATACCTATGCGGAGGATTCGCTTGCTGCAGAACTTGATGCCAGGTACCCAGGTGTCGGGCAGGTTGTTACGCAGACTGTTGGCATAAATCATACCAATAATGATGCCCACTACCATCGGGCTAAACGAAAGTACCTTCACCCAATCCATGTTGCCGATGTAGAAGGCGGCGCAGGCGAAGAGCGTGATGAGTAGTACACCATGCAGCATACTGCTCCTTTGTTCTGATAATCTCATAATTTTCTTTTTTGTCGGTTAAATGCTTTTTTTTGTAAAGCGGGTGCAAAGGTACGAAAAATCATGAGATGTTGTATATACAGAATAACTATGTGTTATAACCTTGGGTTATGAATCTCTTGAAAGTTTGGTGGAGTTTTGCCGTCTCGCCTCTCTTCTCAACAAACTGAAATTCCCGTTCCATCTTCAGATTCTCCACTTCCAGAACCTTGAATACCTGTTCGTAGATACTCTTGTAGATGGCTCTGATGCTGATGATACCCATACATTGGGAGTGTTCTACGAAATGCTTGATGCCCTCTGTGGTTCCCAGGTTCATCTCTATGTTCAGATCAGAGAGAGCGATGCCGTTCTCTTGCAGTGCTTTTTGGATGACATCCAAAGTTCCGGAGCCTAATTCACGCAGTACTATCGGAGTCTGCTTCAGAAGGTTTAGGGAAATCTCCTCTTGCCGGGCAAGGGGATTGGAGCAATGTACAAACGCCACCAGCTCATCTTTCATAAATGGGGTGTATTTAAAGGTGGGTTGTCGCTTCATGCCTTCTACCATACCCAGGTCTATCCTTCTTGTAGCGAGTGCATCCTCTATCTCATGAGAATTTCCGCTGAGCAAGGTAAGGCGAATGTCGGGATATTGTTTTCTGAACCCAGCAATCAGTTCGGGGAGAACATATTGCGAGATGGTAGTACTGGCTCCGATGCGCAATTCGCCTTCTGATTTCGCCGTGAGCTTCTTCATGTCGAAATCAAGATTCTGATAGGCATCGATAATCTTGCAGGCATGGTCTAGCAGAAGCTGTCCGGCACGGGTTAGTTGGATGCGATTGCCGATTCTGTCGAACAATCGCACCCCATATTCCTTCTCAAGCTCCTGTATGTGCTTGCTGATGGCAGGCTGGCTGATAAACAGTTCGTTGGCAGCCTTGGTGAAACTCAGGAGTGTAGCCACGCTCCTGAAAACTTTCAGTCTTGTATCAATCATTGTATGTTCCTTTGTTTTTGCACGATTTATCATAAACCACATAGGCTCATTTATATTCCTTCAGTCAAGAACTTGCGAAGATGCAGGTGCGTGATGCCGTCATCATCATTCTTGGTGAGCAGAGGAGTCATGGAGATAACGTATTTCGGATAGTTGTCCTTGATGGCACGGAGATTGCCAAACTCCCGCTCTCTGGTTGCATTGTCGGCTATGATGTAGGAAGCTTGCACGTAGATGCGTTCGCCTCCTGGTTTGGTACATACAAAGTCGATTTCTCCAGCTTGCAGTTGTCCTACATATACCTGATAGCCCAATCGTATGAGGTGCTGATAGATGATATTCTCTATCACTTTCTCAATGTCTCCTTCACGTGTACCTCCGGCAATGGCATTTCTAATGCCGTTGTCTTCAAAATAAAACTTATCGTTGGTTTCAAAGATACGTTTGCCGTGGATGTCATAGCGGTTCACCTTGTGCAGGATATAGGCTTCGCAAAGGAAGGATATGTAATTGGTGATAGCTGCCGAAGCGATGGATTCTCCTTGAGATTTCATATATTTGGAGATGCTGTTGGCTGAGATGAGTTTACCTGTATTATCAGCAAGGAAACGCACCAGGTTCTCTAAGAATGGCACGTTTCTTATCTGGTTGCGCATGATGACATCCTTAAGCAAAACGGTATGGTAAATATCCATCTGGTATTCACGTGCATCATCCTCTTCCAGCCCTATCTTTGCCAGACCAGGCAAACCGCCATACTGAATGTACAGAGCAAGTGCTTCGTCATTATCTGATAGTTGATGAAATTCCAAAAACTCGTTATAGCTCAGCGATTGGATATAGATTTCCTTATATCTGCCACCGATGAGTGTGCTCAGTTCATTGCTCAGCATACGGGCATTGCTACCAGTTATAATGATGTCGGTGTTGGGTTCTGTGCGATAACTTCGGATGGAACGTTCAAATTCCTTGATGTCTTGTATCTCATCGATAAGGATATAATTATGTTTATCGGATAAAAAGTGCTGTCCGATATAGTCGTTGAGATTCTGATAGGTCTGAATGTTGTCAAACTCTCTTTTCTCCTTATCTATAAAGATGATATTGTTGCTGTCATCTGCCTTCTTGCGGTCACGAATCATTTTCATCATGCAGCTTTTACCTACACGACGTTGACCTACTAATACGATGATGGTCTCCTTTCCAAGATACCTTTCTATCTTGTCGATATATGATTGACGAATAATAGTTGCCATATTTTTATCACTTATAAATGAAACTTTTTGCAAATATACGAAAAGTTTCACTTATAAGTGATAAAACTTATCTATTTTTAGTTTTTATAACTTATAGATGGTGTTATTTCAATGACTGAACTTTCGCTTATCAGGAAGTTAAAGGAGTTAAGGAAGTTAAGGAGTTAAGACGTATGTCTTGCTGCTTAAAATACTACGCCAAAAAGACTGTTGTCTTAACTCCTTTAACTTCTGAGCTTGCGAAACTTGAATAAATGATATGTTTTTCTCGGATAAAAATGCTATATTTGCATATGATAAGCAGTACTCGGCAATCTGAAAGCAAGCTTTCATTCCTTTCCGGGCAGTATGCATATTGTATTTCATCTGCAATTTAATCTTCCCTCTTCATCTTTTCTTCTTCCTATGTCAGTTTTTGACGCATCCTGATTGTACTTTTGCGGCAGAAATTACAATAACTCTATATATAATAAGGTATGAATGCAGAAAGAAGAAGGGTTAGGAGTCCCTGAAAAGTGAAATATAAGAGGAATCCATAAGATTTCTTGTTAAAAGTTTGGTGGTTCATCAGATTTTTACTAAATTTGCCATTGGATTAGTGACAGGGCAGGTGAAAGTCCTTGCTTGAAGTCGCTATGATGGATGCAGAGAAACAAGATAATCTTGTGGACACGAGCAAACTATTCAGTTCTGTAGGTTGAAATCTGGTAAATTGAAACGTAGAAAGAATGAGAATTTGTTTGAGCGAGTCTACACCGTCATATGGTGTGGATTCCTCTTTCACATTTTCTTTTCTACGGGTTTTACCAGAGCCTAACTTGCAAGGAAGTGAAGAAAGTAGGGGTTCGCACCATCTTTTTTCACTTATGACCTATTATGAACTTGTTTGGTTCGCTGATTTTTCTTAACTTTGCAGAAGATTAGCTGCACTCGGCAATTTGAAAGCAAGCTTTCATTGCGCTCGTTTGCATAATCTTTGCCCCTTGAAAGTAAATGATTCGCTGTTTCGGCAGAAAAGCAGGAGCAGTTATATATAATGAACTTAAAAACAGAATGCTTATGAGCAAGGTATTTCAAGTCAAGCCTAAGCGCCTTAAACGCTCTAATGGTACTGTCCTCACTCCCGATATGGTAGTGACAGTAACAACTATGCAGCACACCGCCACCCCTTTTTACAATGGAGCCAAGGAGGTGCAAGAAGCCTACATGCGCATCTATGCTTTCGACTATAAGAAAGCATGCTGCAATCCGAATGATTTTGAATTTAAGAAGTTGGACTAATGGGAATATTTAATTCTAAAAATTTGAAGAAAGCGGTCAATATGGTCGCTTCTTCTTCGCCTGTCATAAATGCAATTTCGCAAGCTTCTGACATTGTAGATAAGTCTATGGATGTAATAGACAAAAATCTTAATGGAGGAAAAAACTGGAACTTCTCGGAGACACCAATTGACGAAGTGGCTAAAGCCTTTATGAATAGTGTAAGAGGCAAGCGTATAGTTTGTATGATGACAAACATTTCTGATACTGCTAAGGCTTCTATTCGTGGTAATTTCAATCTGGATATAGATGAACAAATATTGTTCTTTAATGATACTTCATTTTTGGGAAACAAAAATCAAGGCTTAGTTATTACCAACAAAAGGCTTGCTTGCATTCCAGATAATGATGAGGGAGACGTGTATTCTTTTGCATTTAATGATATACAGAGAGTTGAATATCGCGAGATGCAAATCTATCTATGGGGATATGGAAATGACGAGGATAATGTACCTTTGCCATTGGACCATTTCTTTAGTTTTAATGGAGAGACTTCTGCCGTTAAAGCTGATGCTCAAAAAATAGCTGCCGTGTTAAACAAGATGGTTACTGTTGCAGGGCATGAAGAGGAGACAACCCCATTGGAAGTAATAGAATCTTATTTGGATAATAATGAAGCGGATAAGGCAATTCAATGTATAAACGAAATCTTGTCATCTACCGATTTTACAGATGAAGATGAGACAAAATCAATTTATTATTATTATTTGGGACTGGCGTATGCACAAAAAATGACAGAACAATTAGATGTTGATATCGCAGCTGGCTCGGAGCAATTCTCAGAAGAAGTAGATCGTTATGACGGTGCTATGAACAGTGCGTTTAGAGAGGCGCTTGTACTTTGTACAGATGATGAATTCCGTTGTAAAATATATTATCTTAATGCTTTGTATTGCTTAAATCAATTACAAGGAAGACAAATGGCGTTAGCAGCCATGGAATCACCAGATTTTGAGATTAAGCAAGAAGCTAAGGATATATATATGAATACAACTAAACATCTTCCTGCTTATTTTACACAAATAGACTATAATACGAGAAAATTTATATTTGTTCTTGGAACAGAGAAACAACTACCTGGTTGCTATGATAAAGATGGGAACATACAGTTCGTGTTTACATTAAACGATCTTCCGACATCAATCCAATTCCCTGTTGGGCATCCGCAAGCCAACACTTTATACATTGGTCATCCGTTCAAACCAGCAACGTATCTTCCATTTGAGAATGCAACAGAGCAGTTGTTTATGGAAAGAGTACATGAACTTTGTTATTTGGGACAATGTCTTGGAGCTAATGAAATAAGAATTAAAAGATTACGTGGGTTAGATACAGCTTCTTCAGAAGCAAAGCAGTTGGATGTATCCGGAGAATTAGATGTTAAAGCCGTTAATGTGGGGGGAAGTTTTGGTAGAAATACTGCTGCTCAAAATAGTTATTCATCCAAGGATGGAATGGAGATGGTTCAGACGTATTTACCAACAAAGCAGCCATATTGCCCAGACGATTTGGTTTGGTTAGACTCTGAAACTTCTTGGCAAGCTTTGGTAAAGCAAAGATTGAATGGAAATATATTGTCATATTCTTTGCATCTGTCTTCTTCGGAGTCTGTAAGCATGACTTCAAGTAAAGTCCAGTCTGTCAAGGCATCTTTTGAATACCTTGTCACAAAGGTAAGTGGAACTTATGATGCCAAAACAGACAAGACCTTTAGTAAGACAGAAGAGATAGAATGGGAGATAGATATGCAGTTCAAGCCTTTGCAGGATTTTGAGGACGATAATGTTAATGCCCTTAATGGTCAGGCAGTTGCTCAGATTGCTCAAACACAGAAATCTGAATTGTCAGAGGACGAGTTGGCATATAAGGAAGAAGTAGAGTTCTGTTTGGAAGATGCGTCTGAAATAGATGCTCATTCTCGTAAGTTCTTGGAACGTAAACGTCAGAAACTCGGATTGTCAGAGACGAGAGCGCAAGAGATTGAGGACATGGTAAAGGCTTCTTTGGTATCTTTTACCGATGAAGAAAAAGAGTACATGGAAGCTCTTGATGATGTTATTGAAGATGGAGTAATTCCTGATAATGTTCGTAGATTATTGGAGCGTGAAAGAAAATCATTGGGAATCTCTGAGGAACGCGCCAAAGAATTGGAAGAAATAAAATGTAAAGCATAATTCTGATAACTCAATTAGTTGTGATAAGATTTTCACAACTAATTGGGTTTTCATATAACAAAATAGACTATGAGTAAAGTATTTCAAATAATGCCTAAGCGCATCAAGCGCTCTAATGGTACAGTTCTCACTCCCGAAATGGTAGTGACAGTAACAACCATGCAGCACACGTATTTGTTTTAATACTATAATCCTTATGAACGAAAAAGAGATTTGTGAATTAATGGACAAGATACCTACTTTTGAAGGATCAAAGTCTATATATAATCCTATGGAGACTTTTGTGGAATATGTTTCGCAAAAAGAGATATGCCACTCATCAATATTGGC
This sequence comes from Segatella copri, assembly GCF_002224675.1. Classification (GTDB taxonomy): domain Bacteria; phylum Bacteroidota; class Bacteroidia; order Bacteroidales; family Bacteroidaceae; genus Prevotella; species Prevotella copri_U. The sequence goes on from NZ_NMPZ01000021.1 coordinate 61,964, forward strand.
AGAACTGCTAAATCCATTAGGACGACATGGTCTTGGGCGTTCTTTTCTAGATGCTTTTCTTAAAGAGATAGAATGTAATGAAACTTTTGAAGACGTTACAATACAAACAGAAATGCCTGTTCAGAGGATTTTAACAGATGGAAGTGGACCTCGAAGAATTGATATTTGCATCATTAATAATTATAACAATGATGTAGTTATTATTGAGAATAAGCTCAATAATGCTAAAGAGCAATATCGTCAGCTTGAAGACTATGAGGCAGGATCAAACTATAAAGGATTTAATGTTGTAAAGACTGTTTGTTTACAAGGAAGCAACCCCAATGACATTGGGGCCGATATTGATTTATCTATAATGCATCTTGCAGAACTTTTAGATAAAGTATGTGGTAATTGTTTTGAGTTAAAATCGTATATAACATTATTGAAGAATATGGGACTTAAAGAAAAAATGAATGAGGAGGTAAAAAAACTACTTTCTTTAGATAACGAGACCTTTGATAAAGTTAGAGACCTATCGAGATTATTTTACAATGATGAAGTTTCTGAATATTGCTTTAATGAAATAAGGTCAAGTCTTGAAAATATGAATAAAGGCTTTTTAGAGTTGATTTTTTCAAGAAAAGATAACAGATACTTTGATAATGAAAGAAGCACATCTCTGCAAATATGGAACCAAGATGGCCGTAAAGAAGGCTTAAATTCAGGATGTTGGATTGAATTGTGGTTCTTTGACTATAGTAGGTTTGAAATTTGGATTAAAGGTAATAGCGAAAATTGTTCTAATATTGATGATTATGTTCTCGATAAACGTTGGAATGATTATTATAGATATAAGGATGGTGTAAAGTCATTTCCTTTTCCAGGTAAAGAATGGAAGACTACTATGATTGGTGAGATTAGCGAATTAATCAAAAAGCTGTACACTTCGATATGATTAAACAGTAATTAATCTATTATAGTCTTACAGATATCAATAACCGAAGCGATGGATAAAGTAGAATATAAAAAGATAGCATATTTGTTAGGATGCTATATGGTAATAGTTGATAAGGAAATCAATCAGATGGAGGTTGATGTCCTTGATAATTATTTACCATTATCAAAGGAAGATGAACTTTATCATCAGAGGATGCAAATCTTCTCTGATGATGAAGAGCGCATGAAGCTAAAAGATATACTTGACAAGTTGGTTATGGCTAATTATTCTGTAGCTCAGAAAACGGAAATAGCCACCCTTCTTGCTCGAATAGCTTATGGTGATGATTATATGGCAACTTCAGAATTAGAATTGCTAAATAAGGTTGGTAAACTTTTAAAACTCGATATAGGGAAAATCGTTGAAGAGACACAATCTGAGTCTAATGGAAGAATCGCGTCTTCTCAACTATCTTCTTTGAAGCGTTTTGTAGGAAAAATGGAGAATACTATCTATCAGAATTTTGCCAATTCTGATAAGAAAAGTGTTGTAGATATGATGTTGGGTGGTCTTGGTTATTCCGCATCCATAGCGCAAATCACTGAAGATGCAGAGAAAGATCTTGCTCGTGTTACTAGAATAATAGATGACTTGAATTGCATGTTGAATGAAGAGTATAATCATTTAGCAAGTATCAAACCATCTTCGAAGAAAGTTTCTAAGGAAGTTTTGAAGATAGAACAAATTATTCAAGGAATTAGAGGCAGTTTTAATGAAATAATAGATAACAGTTTGACTAGTAATAGAGAGGTATTGGATAAGAAAAGAAGGAATATTCGATACTTTACTATTGCTTTTATGGGTAGGACAAAGGCAGGAAAGAGTACTCTTCATAAAGTCATCACTCAGCAGGAAAATGATGATATAGGAGTAGGCAAATTACGTACTACACGATATAATAGAAGTTGGTATTGGAACAAACTTCGTATTGTTGACACTCCTGGCATTGGTGCGCCTGGTGGTGAAGCTGATACCGAGATAGCCAAGTCTATTATAGATGAAGCTGACGTGGTTTGCTATGTTGTGACGAGTGACTCTATTCAAGAAACAGAGTTCGATTTCTTTTCAACTATAAAGGAAAGAAATAAGCCGTTATACATAATCTTAAATGTCAAAAGCAATCTTAATCAAGCTATTCGTTTAAAAAGGTTTATTGCAAATCCGGATGATTGGAGACTTGGTGATGGTCCTCAATCTATTAAGGGACATATAGAGCGCATTCATGATAAACTTGATGGTAAGTACAACATGGATGCCGTTCGTATTATTCCTATTCATCTGTTAGCTGCGCAAATAGCCCTTTCTGGAGAGCAAGATTCTAAGACTTCTAAGATACTATTTGATGCTTCTAATATATCTGAGTTTACAAATTCTGTAAAAAAAGAAGTGCAGTTGTCTGGTAGTTTGAAGAAAAGCTTGAGCGTTATTGATGGTACTTCTTATCAGATAAATACAATATGGCATAAGATTTACGCTGACTTGAAAAGTCTAAAGGAAGGTAATGAAGTGTTGAAGAAGAAACAAGCGAAAAATCATATGTTTTTCAAGAAAGAGTTAGCTCAAGTCGAACAATACTTAATGGATATCTTTAAAAATACAAAAAAAGAATTCCAAAATTGTGCTTCTACTTTTGCAAGCGAGCATTATGATGACGAAGAGGCAGGAAAAGCATGGAGTAATGATGCAGTAGTAAAGTCTATAAATAAAAGACTTGAACAACAAATACAGGAGAGATATAATGATTTGAATGAAAAGATAAAATCAGAATTAGAGGAGATGATTATGGACATGCGCATATCTCTTGCTACAAATAATATTGGTTCTGATGTATCAGGTGAGTCTGTAACCAATACACGATTAGCAGCAGGGGTCTTTGGTTCAATCATGACTGCTGCAGCTCCGTTTATAATTCCTAATTTTTGGAATCCTTTTGGATGGAGTGTTGCTGTGGGTACTGTAATTGTTGGTATTTTAGGTTCTATATTTACGAGTCTTTTTACTTCAAAATCAGAAAAAATCAGAAAGGCTACAGAAAACTTGCGTAAGCAACTATATGATAGTATTGATTCTGGTATTGATAAGAATTTGAAACAAGTTCTTGAGAATACAAGAAAGTCAATAAATGATACATATAAAACTATTGATTCGGTATTTAATGCTTATACTAAAAATGCCGATGATATAATAATGGATATGGAAAAACTTGTCAAGCAAGTACAAGAAAACGAGAATGCAATCAATTCATTGGTAAGTCTTCGAATTCTTGATTTTGTAGGCAAGAATCCTGTTAAAGAAATAAGTATAAATGAAATGAGTAACCAAGTTTTATGTGATGGATATCCTGTTGAAAGAGATTGGAAAAAGCAATCTATCAAGTTCCTATATGACACGGGGCTTACAGGTAAGAATATTCAAAAGATAGAAAAGGCAACTCAGATGACAATAAAAACAAAATAATATGGCACAACAATTTAATTATGCAGTCTACCAAGAAAGACTTAGTAGATTGGAAGCTAAAACTCGAGCGTTGTTGAAAGAAACCAACAATACGGAGTTGACTTGTAAAATGGACTCAGAGCTTGCAGGCTTGCAAGACCGTAAAGAATTACGCTTAGCGTTTGTAGGACAATATAGTTCCGGCAAATCTACTATTATTTCTGCATTAACAGGTAGAAAGGATATCAAGATAGATGCAAATGTCGCTACAGATCATGTATCGGAATATAAATGGAACAACATTGTTCTTATGGACACTCCGGGTATTCTTGCAGGTAAAGTAGAATCGCATGATGAGAGTACTAAAGCTGCTTTAAAAGAATGCGATTTGATATTTTATGTCTTGACCTCCCAACTTTTTGATGATGTATTATTCAATAATTTCATCGACTTGGCATATAATCAACATTTTGCAGACAAGATGTTTATTGTTGTCAATAAGATGGGAATGGAGTCGGGAGAGTTTGACCAACTTGTAGACAACTATACTATCTCGTTGGAAAAAATATTCTCAGAAAGAGGCTATGAACTGAAAAACTTTCCTCTTGCCTTCATTGATGCGGCAGACTATATGGATGGTATTGATGAAAACGACAATGAGTTTGTTCAATTAAGTAATTTTGAACATTTTATAGATATGCTCAACGTCTTTGTCGCTCGCAAGGGAATGATAAAAAAGCAATTTGATACTCCTGTTAGAGTTTATCAAAGTTATCTTAAAAATATTGCTGTTACTGCCGTAGACAAGACTTTGTCAGACAAATATAATCAGTTTGAGCAGAAATTACGTTATCGTCTGTCCGAACTAAAACGAGATACAAGAAACGTTTTGTCTTCGTTTGTATCTACGGCATTGAGTGAAGTCATTTCATTATCTAATGATATAGGTGCTATTGACGAAACTGAATGGAAATCTAAACAAGAGGCATTGAATTCTGAATTGCAGAACAATATATCTAATACTTCTGCAGAGATAGAAAAAACAATCAACGATAATTATGAGCGATTGATGAATGAAGTCAATGATTTCTGTAGTAAGGATTCGCTTGTTAAATACTCTGAAGAAATTGATAGAAAATTGGCTTCACCTAATATCAGTATTGAGGAGCATAAGAATCTATCTATGCAGAAAAAGGCTTTAGATCTTTTAAAGCAGGGTGGAGTACAGATTGGAAATATGGCTCCTAATGTAACGAAATTTACTGGTGGTATTGGCCAAGCTTCAGGATCAGCGCTCCATAAAATGGTGTTGGATGTTGGACATTTCTTTGGAAAGTCCTTTGGACCTTGGCAGGCAGTAAGATGGGCTAGTAATATCGCTAAAGTCGCAAAGTTTGGAATACCGGTAGTTTCTGCTGGTATTGAGATTTGGATGCAGTTTAGAGAAGATTCTAAAGAAAACAAGCGCTTGGAGCAGATAAAAAGCTCAAAGAATCAGTTTGTCTCTACTTATCAGGCAGAGATAAATAAGGTGGTAGAACATTTTGAAAAATATTTATCACAGGTCTTTGACAATTATAACAATAAATTGGAAGAGACAGATCGATCTAAGACGGAGTTGATAGAAGCTTCTAAGAAGAATGATATTACGATTAAGAAGATCAGTGAGTTGGATACGGAATATGCAGACTTCATTGAAGCTATAGAAGTAGATGAGTAATTATGTTCAAGTATAATAATTATGGCAAAGAATGAAAATAAAATCTTAGAGGAGTTGAGACGAAGAGGTGGGATTTGTGAAGATCCTGCTCCTGAAGTTGGAGGCTTTACTGGCTGGTTGATAAGCTTGTTTACCAAGAAAAAGTAAGCCTCATATACTTTTTTCTTGATGTTCTGTCATCATTTGACATATCTATATAGTTATTTTGCAGCCGAAATCAAATGTATAACTATATAAGGTAATGTAACAATGGAAAAGAACATCAAGAAAAGAGTATGTAGATTGGCAGCGGTATTGAGTGCCGTGCTGGTAGTATTATTTGGCTATTGGTTCTTCTTGAACCCTCATGGCTATTGGCAAAAGAAGAAGGAGGCAGAGAAGAATGAATATATGGATAGGAGGATGCTTTGGCGGAAGTCGGAGAAAATGACCATGCAACAGATGTTGTCGGATATGACGCTAATGGCTAAGGGGGATTCGGTCCTGGTTTGTTGGCTAACTGGTCTCTCGCTTCCCGTTTATCGTGACTTCATTCATGGTACTGCGCAACCTACAAGGAATGCTTGGGCTGAGACGAGATATTGGTATATGTCTTCTCTCGCTAAAGGCAGAGAATGGATGGAGAAACGTGCCAAGACGAGGATTCACAAGAGCCTGATCTTTGTGGAAACGAGTAGATTTCAGGTGCAGAAGGATTCCTTGAAGGATTATCGTAAAGAGAAACTTACTCCAACTGAGATTAAGAACAACAAAATGTATCTAAAAAATAATTGTCTGTATAGATGAAATCATAGCATAAATAAAGTATAACGAAAAATGAATAAAATTATAGGGCTTCTTGTAATGGTTTTCATGTTCCTACCCTGGCGACCAATCGTTGCAATAGTGGCAGCAGTATTGTTTGTCAACATCAATGGTACGGAATTGTATGGATGGCAAGCTGGTTTGGCGCATGGATTGTTCTTCCTGCCTAATCTGGTGAGGCATCTCTTTGACGGCGATGTCCTTTTTAAGGCTATCAATTGTACTACAGGTTATCATGTTGCCTGGTGGGTAGCTACAGTCGGTTCGTGCATCGGTTGGCTCGTTGATGCAACCTTCTCTTTTATGAAGGCATCGGTATTTGTAGGTAGTGATAAAGAATAAATAAATATAAATACGATGAATAGTATGGCTGATAATCAAAAAGTATATCAGGCAATCAAGACGATTGCTGATGAGCTCTGCAAGGAGAACAAGACGTATCTTCGTGCAGATTTGGCTTTTGAACTGAAGAAGTATGGTATAGCTTCCGATTCCTCGGAGGTGAGTAAGCTGGTATTTGATGCTTACAGATATTTCCATGATAATGGCAATATCGCCATTGCTTTTGTTTCCAATAATTCACGTACAACCCTTGTGGCTGAATACAAGTTGAATGACAGCCTGGAACAAGGCAACAAGGAGGAGGCTTTGAAGATTGCTGAGACGGAACTGGCGTTGTCTTCATCTGCTTTGGAGCAGTTGAAAGAGCAAGTGGAATTGAACCTTAACCTGGTTCTTGCTAAGGGAACGTCGAAGATGGCTGACATTGTCATGGGTACGAATGACGTGAAAGATGTAAGAAGTAAGGCGGCTACCATGTTTGATAAATATACCAAGATGGTGGAGGCTTATCACTATGCTGAGGATAGCGTTCGTGGAAACATCGAAGATTTTACCTCCTTGCGTAGTGATATCGGGACGGTTTATCGTGATTATGCCCTGAAACTGATTGATATCTATGGCGACTCCATCAAGATGGTTTCTCCAGACTTGTTCGACTTCAAGCGAATAGAGTGGCTGGATGTGGACGAGATGCTTAAGTATGTGGAGCTGGAATATAACAAGCTCACG
>NZ_NMPZ01000022.1 GCF_002224675.1 Segatella copri
CATACACAAGCAGGATTTTTTATGCTTATTTCTTTCTATTAACTCAAAAGTCTTTTACTCAATGCTCTCACCGGATACCATACGGCAAGCCAGCCTACGGCGATAACCGTTACAAAGATGATGGCTACATCAGAATAGTGAACGCTTACCGGATAGGCATTTACGATGAAGGAACCCTCGGAGTCGCCCAGTCTTACGAAGCCATACTGCTGCTGCAGCCAGCAGAGCAACAGACCCAGTCCGATACCAATCACCGCACCAATCACTGCAATCATTCTTCCCTCGAAGAGGAAGACACGCGTAATCTGTTTGTCATTGGCACCCAGATTCCGCAACGTCACCACATCATTCTTCTTGTCGATGATGAGCATCGAGAGCGAACCGATGATGTTGAAACATGCCACTACGAGGATAAAAGTCAGGAAGATGTAAGCCATCAGCTTCTCTATCGACATGATCTTGAAAGTATCTTCCTGCTGCTCAAATCTATCCAGCACCTTATATTTGGTGCCGGCAATCTTCTGCATCTCAGCCTTTACTGCCTGCAGGTCACTACCCTCCTTCAGGCGGATCTCCAGATCAGAGAGCATACCCTGCTGACCGAAGAGATTGCGCGCAAAGGTAATGGAAGTGATGATATAATTCTTGTCGTATTTCGACTGCTTGACGGCGAAGAGCACACCCGGAGAATTCAGCGAATCAACCACAAAGCCGGCATCCGGATTCATCATATCCAACTGTCCCTCCTTCTGCGGAGCATAAATCTTCATAAAACCATCCCATTTTGCCCCGATACCCAAGGTCTGCGCCAGACGGATACCCACGGTTCCATACTGCAGATTGGCAGCATGGAGCGAGAAACTGCCATCACCATAAAGGATGTCGTTGATATGTGACAACTCAGAGAAGTTGTCGTCCACGCCCTTGATCCTCACCATAGCCTGACGGTCGTCATAGATTGCCAGCGCCTGGTCTTCCACGGTTTCTGTAGCCACATCTACCTGTGGCAGCATACGTATCTGCGTCAATATCGGGTCATCGGCAGGCGCCGTCTTTCCCTCCATCGGCACCACCTTCAACTGCGGGTCGAAGCTCGTAAAGAGCGTAGCCACCAGGTCGTGGAAACCATTAAATACGCTCAGCACGATGACGAGTGCCATCGTTGCCACAGCCACACCAATCACAGAGATGGAGCTGATCACATTGATAACGTGTGTACTCTTCTTGGAAAAGAGATACCTGCGAGCAATAAAGAATGGAAAATTCATTTGTCTTTTTACTTTTTTACTTCTTCAAGAGTTCATCAATGCGCTCCAGATAATCCAGGCTGTCGTCCAGGAAGAAACGGAGCTCTGGAATGATGCGCAACTGATTTCTCACCTTTCTGCCCAGGTCGAAGCGGATAGTCTTCTCGTTGGCATTGATATTCTTCAGAATTTCCTCACCCTTTTCAGATGGGAACACGCTGAGGTAAGCAGTGCAGATGCTAAGATCCGGGCTTACTCTTACCTTAGTAACACTTACCATCACACCATGCATCATGCGGGTCTGTGACTGGAAGATAAGACTCAACTCCTTCTGGAGCAGTCTTGATATACGGTTTTGTCTTGTTTCTTGCATAACTATTAACTATAAACTATTAATTATAAACTATTCAAGGTCCACGTGTGTAACGTCCACCTGCTCATGCAGGAATATCAACGCCGACTCCTTGAATTTCTCCTCACTTTCTGTAGTCAGATACTTGCAGCTACCACCCTTTGTCACCATCTGTTCCATATTCGGATGTCGCTGCAGATAATCCTGCAGACTGTTGGCCACATACTGTCCCTGTGGCACCACTCTCACGCCGTCGGGAAGATTCTTCACGATGCTGCTCATGAGCAGTGGATAATGGGTGCAACCCAGGATGATGGTATCGATGTCCTCATCCATACGCATCAACTGGTCGATGCGCTTCTTGACGAAATAATCAGCACCAGGACTATCAGCCTCGTTAGCCTCTACGATAGCAGCCCAGAGCGGACAAGCCACTCCGCTTACCTGAATATCCGGCCAGAGCTTGCCAATCTCCATCTTGTAGCTCTCGCTCTTGATGGTTCCCTCGGTGGCAAGAATGCCCACGTGGCGACTCTTGGTCAGCGTACCTATCACCTCGGCAGTAGGACGGATGATGCCCAGCACGCGGCGGTCAGGGTCCAGTTCCGGGATGTCTCTCTGCTGGATAGAGCGCAGCGCCTTAGCCGAAGCCGTATTGCAACCCAGAATTACCAGATGGCAACCCATGGAAAAAAGCTTCAGCACAGCCTGGCGGGTAAACTTATACACCACCTCGAAGGAGCGCGAACCGTATGGCGCACGGGCATTGTCGCCCAGATACATATAGTCATACTGCGGCAACATCTGGCGCAAACCATGCAGGATGGTCAAGCCACCATATCCGGAATCAAAGATTCCGATAGGTCCGGGATTAGATGGCAGAATCATTTCAGTTTCTCCTCCAGCACTGCTGTAATATCCTCACCCATTTCTTCACTCAGATAAGGTGTGGCGTTGTTGTCGGTATTGATGATGAAGGCAAATCCCTTCTCCTTGCCAATCTGCTTGGCAGCCTCGTTGATCTGGGTCTTGAGAGGAGCATACGCATCGGTCTCTGCCTGACTCAGGAGTTTGGCAGCCTCAGCCTTGAAGGCGATGTTCTTCTCCATCAATTCACGCAGTTCAGCCTGGCGCTTCTCCAGGATAGTCTTGGCATACGAGCGCTGACCGTCAAGGAATTCCTCATACTTGGTATTAAACTCAGTTTCCACGCGCTTGGTTTCCTCATCATACTTTGCGCGGAGTTCATCCATATTATGCTTGGCTATTGCATAACCAGGCATGGTATGAAAAACCTGCTCAAAGCTGAAGTAGCCAAATCGCAGTGCTGGCTGTGCAACGATGGCTGCTGGTTGTTCCGCCGGAGTCTGGTTCTGCTGTGCAGAAGCCGAGAGGGCAACAAGAGCGAGCGCCAAAAATAGGAGATTCTTTTTCATAATGCGTGATACCTTTTATATATGATATGAATATACTAGACGATAAATAAGGGCAGGCACTTGTGCCTGCCCTTAGCTTTTTATAGAAATACTTACGTTTGATTACTTGATCTTAGCCTGTACTTCCTTGGTAACATCTACCACGTTGGCGCCAGTATAGATAGCTGTGCCTTCCTCCATGATGTATGTATAGTTACCAGCCTTACCTACAGCCTCGATAGCTGTACGTACCTTAGCGATGATAGGCTGCATGAGCTCACTGCTCTTCTTCTGCAACTCCTGCTGACCATCCTGGTAAGCCTGCTGAATCTTCTGCTGAAGACCCTGCAATTCTGTTTCCTTCTGCTGCTTGGCAGTAGCATTCATTGTGCTTGCGCCCTTCTGGTACTCATCTGCCTTGCGCTGGAACTCATCCTGCATAGACTTGAGGTCGTTCTCCTTCTGCTTCTGGAGAGCTTCCAACTCGCCGTTGGCCTTAGCTACGTCTGGCAAAGACTGCATGATCTGCTGAGTATTTACCTTACCGAACTTCTGTGCCATCATTGTCATTGGTGCGCAAAGCATCAACATTAAAATAAGCTTTTTCATTTCTGTTTATTCTTTTTTAATTATTATTCTTAATTGGTTATGCCGAGGGCGGTATTTTCCTGCCGCATCCTCTCTTATCGGCTGCAAATATACAATTATTTCTTGAAATAACCTAGATTATTTCCTGGAATAACACTTATTATTTGTTAGAATAGCCTAATTTTTGGAGTACTTCGTTGCTGATGTCTATTTTTGGCGAACCAAAAATGATTCCATTGTTGCTGGCTCTGTCGAGAACAAGCGAGTAGCCGCGCAGGTTGGAAATCTCCTTCACGGCATTGTAAATCTCCTCCTGGATAGGTCCCATCAGTGCCTCGCGCTTCTTGTAAAGCTCTCCCTCGGCACCGAAGTATTTCTTCTTCAGGTCGCTGGCTTCCTTCTCCTTCTGCATAATGGAGTCCTGCTTGGCCTTCTTCTGCTCCTGTGAGAGGAATACTACCTCGTTCTGATAATTCTTGTACATGGTGCTTGCTTCCAGATTGAGCGCCTCTACCTCGGCCTGCCACTTGCGGCTCACCTGGTTCAACTGTTCGTTGGCACGCTCATAAGCTGGGATATTGCGCAGGATGTACTCCATATCCACCAATGCATATTTCTGTGCATGTGCTGAGATGGCTGCTACAGCCATCATCAGCATCAATACTATTTTCTTCATAAAATCCGTCTTTAGAATTCCTGACCCAAGATGAAGTGGAACTGACTTCCACCCTTCTTATACTGGCTACCGTTCCATACCTTGTCGAAACCGTAAGCCCAGTCAATACCCATCAGACCCACCATTGGCAGGAAGATACGCACACCGACACCGGCACTGCGTTTCATGCTGAATGGATTGAAGTCCTTGGTATCATACCAGGCGTTACCTGCCTCTACGAAGGTCAAACCATAAATAGTGGTATTGCCCAGGAGGAATGGATAACGGAGCTCCAATGAGAAGCGGTCGTATGCATAAGCATAGTAACCGGTGGTACGGCCGTAAGATACGGAACCGTTCTCGTAACCACGGAGTCCGATGGTTTCCTCACCATAATAGGATGAATAACCGCTCATACCGTCACCACCCACATAGTAGGTCTCGAATGGACTCTTCTTGTACTTGTTGTAAGCACCGAGCAAACCGAGTTCTACACGGGTCATCAATACGAAGCACTTCTGACCCTCTGTAAGTGCGGTATAGGTCTTTGCCTTGAACTTCCACTTGTGATACTCAATCCAGCGGTATTTCTCCTGCTGCTCTGCAGAGTAGGTTGGAGACTGGGAGTTGTTGGCGAGATTCTTGTAATCCTTGTTGTCGAACGCACTCCATGGTGGAGTAAGGTTGACACTTGCCTCAAACTCTGAACCACGACGTGGGAAGAGCTGGTTGTCGGTTGATGTACGGTTCAATGCGATGGTCAAGTTCAAGTTGTTCGCATTACCGTTGGTCATCAGCATATAGCTCCAGTTCTTCATCATGTAGCGCTGGTAAGCCAACTGCACAGACAAGGTGAAGTAATCATCCGGCCAACGGAGGCGCTTACCCCAACCGAGGCTCACACCCACCATCTGGATGTACTTGTCTGGATCGTAATAATTCTCGTAGTTATTATAGTAACCCGTACCATAACCATACATGTAGCTCATGTAGTTGTTCATGTAGGCACTATTATAATAGTTGCTTGACACGTCTGTACTCTTACTGTAGTATGCACCTACGCTGAACTGGATAGGGCGCTTGCCGCCAAACCAGTTGGTAGAGTAGCTTACGTTATAGCTCTGATAGTAGGTACCGTTGGTCTGTGCACCGATGCTCAGCACCTCACCGTCACCGATAGGCATGATACCACGATGCTCCTTGTTCTTGTTGAAGAGGTTTGCCATAGAGAAGTTGTTGAGCTTCAAGCCCACACGTCCGATGACACCCGTCTGACCCCAACCGAGCGAGAACTCAATCTGGTCGTTACTCTTCTGCTCCAGGTTCCAGTTTACATCCACAGTACCGTCCTCGTAGTTAGGCTTTACATCTGGTGAAACCTTCTCAGCATCGAAGTGACCCATGGAAGCCAACTCACGAGCCGAACGCATCAGGGCATCCTTAGAGAAGAGGTCGCCTGGCTTGGTACGGAGCTCACGGCGTACTACGTTCTCATAGAGACGGGTATTACCGTTGATACGTACGTGGCTCAGGTAAGCCTGAGGTCCCTCTGTCACGCGCATCTCCAGGTCGATGGAATCGCCGTCGATGTTCACTTCGGCAGGATTGATGTTAGAGAACACGTAACCATTGTTGTAATAGAGGTTGCCCACAGCATCTTCATCCTCCTGCAATCGCTTGCCCAGGAGTTTCTGATTATACACATCGCCCTTCTTCATGCCGAGCACGGCATTCAGATAGTCGGTAGCATATACGGTGTTGCCCACCCAGTTGATATTGCGGATAAAGTAGCGCTTACCCTCATCTACCTTGACATACACGTTGACGTGCTTCTCGTCGAAGTTGCTTACGCTGTCTTCCAGGATCTGCGCATCACGATAACCATACTCGTAGTATTTGTCGATGAGTTTCTGCTTGTCTTCCTTCCATCTCTCAGGAGTAAACTTCTTCGACTTGAAGAAAGTAGCAAACTTGCCAGCCTCGTGGGTCTTGGCAAAGGCTCCCTTCGAGAAGAGTCCACCCTTGATCTTTCTGTCCGAGAGTTTCTCGTTACCGTCGATGGTAATCTGGTGAACCTTGATTTTCTGTTTCTTATCTACGATCACGTCCAGGATGACCTGGCCCTTGTTAGCCACATCGTCGCGCTGGTTGATCTGGATTTCAGCATTCTTGAAACCCTTGTCATCGAAGTATTTCTTGGCAAGAATCTTGGCACGGTCGAGCATGTTAGGTGTTACCTGAGTACCCTTGACCATACCGAGCTTCTGCTCCATATCCTCACGCTCGCTTTTCTTCAATCCCACGTAGTGGATGTCAGAGATACGAGGTCTTACTGCGAGATAGATGTGAAGATAAAGTTTTTCACCCACGATAGAGTCGGCAGCGATAGCGACTTTAGAGAAAAGTCCATGTTTCCAATAGCGCTTGACGGCATTGGTAATAGCGTCGCCTGGCACTTCAATCTCTTCTCCCACTGTCAGGCCCGAGATACCAGTGAGCACATAGTCTTCGTATCCTTCCACACCCGACACATTGATACCTCCAAGGGTCAAGGTGCGAGGGGTTCCGGCATACGAGATATCTGGATGTACTATCTTGTCCTGTGCCATAACCTGCACACTCGCCATGATGCCGAATAGCAGGATGAAAATCTTTCTTAGCTTGTTCATTTATACCTTATTATATATATAGTATCTATTTTTCGTCCTTTTTCCCCCTTTTACTTCTCTTCCTCTGCTTCTACCTGAGCCTCGGTCTTGCCGAAACGGCGCTGGCGCGACTGGTAGCTCTCGATAGCCTTATGCAGGCACTCCTCGTTGAAGTCTGGCCAATAGGTATCGCAGAAATACAACTCAGAATAGGCAATCTGCCACAACAGGTAGTTGCTGATACGTAACTCGCCACCTGTACGGATCAGGAGCTCTGGGTCTGGCATGAAGTTAGTCTCCAGGTGCTTCTCGAAGTTTTCCTCGGTAAGCATCTTCTCAACCTCCTCATAGCTGACGCCATTCTCCATAGCCTCCTTTACGGTTTTCTTCATCGCATTCATGATTTCCCAGCGCGAAGAGTAGCTCAGGGCTACCACCATGGTCATGGCATCGTTCTTGGCGGTATGGTCCATGGTCTCCTGCAACTTGTCCTGCACAGCCTGTGGCAGACGCTTCAAGTCGCCGATCACGCGGAACCGCACATTGTTCTTCATGAAGATTTCATCCTCCAGAGAAGTCAGCACCAGTCCCATCAGGGCAGAAATCTCATCGGCAGGACGATTCCAGTTTTCAGTAGAGAAAGTATAGAGAGTAAGGTACTTCACACCGAGGCGAGTACATTCTGATGTAATGCAACGCACTGCGTCAACTCCAGCCTGGTGGCCGTAGCTGCGATCCTTACCTCTTTCTGTTGCCCAGCGTCCATTGCCATCCATGATGATAGCGATGTGCTCAGGTATTCTGTTCATATCCAAGTTGTTCATATCTTATTTCTTAATTAAGAGTTCTTATTCTTCTTTATTACACGTTTTACACTTTGCGCTGAAGCTGTAGGTGAACGAGACTTGCAGCATGGAATAGCAGTCCTGGTTTTTCCAGAGTCCGCTGCTCTTGATGCCATAAGGGTCTTTCACCCCATCCAGTTCATCGTTCAGCGAGAAATGGATGCTCCAATCTACGCCTACGTTCATCCGTTCGTTTATCTTGTATTTTGCCCCGATGCCCAGAGGCACGTTGGCGGTAAATACATTCTTCTGATCTCCCTTCACAAAGGTGGCTCCCAGACCTCCGAAGATGAAAGGCACCAGCCTCCTGGCTCCTCTGTAGTCCCTGCCTGTGCCATAGGGCCAGAAGTTGTACTCGAAGACGAGGCTCATATCCACCAGGGTATTGCTGAAGGAGTAGGCTTTCCCATCCAGGTCGGGATAATCGGTCTTCACCTTGTCGTTAGAGCCTTTCAGCTTGCCCAGCCCCAGGTTGAACCGCAGATCCTTGTAGGGGTCGAAGCTGTATCTTCCCACGATGGCTGCCATCGGCTGCTGGTGGGCAAGGATATTGCCGTTCAGGTCGCCCTCGTAGGCAACCAGTCCCACGCCGGCACCCATCTCCATACGATACTGGTAATCGTCCTGTGCCCTCATCACCTGCAACGGCAAGAGGAACAAGACCGGCAGCAACAAGCATTTACACAAGTTTCTCCTCATGTCTATACCTTACGCGATATGAATATGATTCCCGAGGGTCTTATTCGAAGATAGTCTGGTCCTTGATCCAGCCATCCTTGTTGAAGCGGCCCTTCCATACGCTGCCGTTTCTTACTACCCAGTAGAAGTTGTCCTTGTCGCGGCAGAAGCCGAAGCGCTGGGTGGCAGCAGAGAATCCGGCTGGCATGGTTACGAGTGAATCTACACCCCATGTCAGTCCGTTGGTCTTGCTCTTATACCATTTGCCGTTGCTTCCGAGAGCTACGAAGCCAGAATCAGCACCACAGACGAGCACCTGATCCATCATTGGCATCTTGCCACTCTGGAGAGAATCATATTCTATATAGTTCCATGCGCTTTCTGGAGCATTGGCAGAGTAATCAGCCACATGATTCCAGAGCGTAGCGATGGTATCGCGATAGCTTGCATCACGGGTACCGAGCAGGAGAACATTCTCTACATTCTTCACAGAAGCGATGGTAGAAACATTCATGCTCAGGTTCTGGGTAGGCAGGAGTGAGAAAGCTGCATCCAATTTCTGGGCAGCCCAGGTTGCACCATTGTCCTTAGACACTGAGATACCTGTAGCGGTGAAGGCATAAAGATACTTGCTGCTGGCACCTACCAACTGCTTGAGCTGGCTGTCCTCGCCTACCAGATTCCAGGTTGCAGCATCGGCAGAAGCATACACCTTGCCATCAGAGAGGATGTAGAGCTGATCGCCCATCTGCACCGCGTTCTGATAATCGACAGCTGCGAAAGTCTGGTTGGCTGTTATCTCCGCCCAGTTGTTACCATCGCTTGCAGCACTCTTGTATATCTTCATTCCCCCGAGGGTCTTGCCGAATACATAGATATGGCTTCCCAGGGCAAGCACCTTCAAGTCGCTGAGTGCAGCGAGCTGCTCATTGAGTTGAGCCTTGGCTTGCCAGTTGAACTCATTGCCTTCCTGCTGATGCACGTTCACCTTTACGGTGTAAGTAACGTAGGCATTGAGCGAGTTGTTATATACACGAACCATTCGTGGCTGAGAGAAGTCGATGGAATCGGTGCTTGAATAATACTTTGCCGAGTCGATCTTCTCAGGGCAATTCTTGTGCATGATGAAGATAGGGCTGCTGTTCTTGCTGCTGATGGTAGCCAATACGGCAGCGGTCCTTGTCTTGGTAGGCAAGGAATCTACGTTATAGATCTGGCGGTTAACCTGATCTATATAAAAATGATAGTTAGCTCCATTCACTTTATCAGCGATCAGAGTATCCTTGCCTGCAGTAGTCTTCGTGTATCTACCGAGCTTTCCCAAAGAGAAACTCGTGATGGCTGTATCATTTGTATATTCTACTACCGTCTCGTCGCTGTTCAAGCATGAAGAGAGCGACAAAGTAGCTGCAACAAGTGCTATAAAAGCTAAAAATTTACTTTTCATTCTATCCAATTTTTCTTTTTAGCTGCAAATTTACTGAGAATTCTTTAAAAACTCGACCTTTTCTCCTTATTATTATGCAATTTATTGATTTTAGGCGCATTTTTTAAGTTTTTTAGTGATTTCGAGGCGTAAAAACGAAGAAATCCCGCCTCTCTTGCGAGAGACGGGATTCCATATTTAGTATAAATTCGAAATGTCGAATTAGAGCTGTGGACCAGCAGCAACGAGAGCCTTACCAGCCTCGTTTGTCTCATACTTCTTGAAGTTCTTGATGAAACGAGCAGCCAAATCCTTAGCCTTCTCCTCCCACTGAGAAGCCTCAGCGTATGTATCACGTGGATCGAGGATCTTAGGATCTACGCCTTCCAACTGTGTAGGAACTACGAAGTTGAAGAATGGGATAGTCTTTGTAGGAGCTGCGTCGATTGAGTGGTCGAGGATAGCGTCGATGATACCACGTGTATCGCGGATAGAGATACGCTTGCCTGTACCGTTCCAACCTGTGTTAACCAAGTATGCCTTAGCACCAGACTTCTGCATCTTCTTTACCAACTCCTCAGCGTACTTAGTTGGGTGCAACTCCAAGAATGCCTGACCGAAGCAAGCAGAGAATGTTGGAGTAGGCTCGGTGATACCGCGCTCTGTACCAGCCAACTTAGCTGTGAAGCCAGAGAGGAAGTAATACTTAGTCTGCTCAGCGTTCAAGATAGATACTGGTGGCAATACACCGAATGCATCTGCTGAGAGGAAGATAACCTGCTTAGCAGCTGGACCCTGAGAGAATGGACGCTGGATGTTCTTGATGTGGTAGATAGGATAAGATACACGAGTATTCTCGGTAACAGTCTTATCTGCGAAGTCAATCTTACCATCCTTAGCTACAGTTACGTTCTCGAGGAGAGCGTCACGTGTGATAGCACCGTAGATGTCTGGCTCAGACTCCTTGTCGAGGTTGATAACCTTAGCGTAGCAACCACCTTCGAAGTTGAACACACCCTCGTCGTCCCATCCGTGCTCATCGTCACCGATCAACTTACGCTTAGGGTCTGTTGACAATGTAGTCTTACCTGTACCAGAAAGACCGAAGAAGATAGCTGTGTTCTCACCGTTCATATCTGTGTTGGCAGAGCAGTGCATAGAAGCCATACCCTTCAATGGCAAGAAGTAGTTCATCATAGAGAACATACCCTTCTTCATCTCACCACCATACCATGTGTTGATGATAACCTGCTCCTTAGAAGTTACGTTGAATACAACGGCTGTCTCTGAGTGGAGACCCAACTCCTTCCAGTTCTCAACCTTTGCCTTAGAAGCATTGTAAACGATGAAGTCTGGCTCCTGATCGAACTCAGCCTCGTTCTGAGGACGGATGAACATATTTGTTACGAAGTGTGCCTGCCATGCTACCTCAACGATGAAACGTACCTTCATACGTGTATCCTTGTGTGTACCGCAGAAACCATCTACTACGAACAACTTCTTGTTAGAAAGCTCCTTCTTAGCGATCTCCTTAACGGCATTCCAAGCCTCTGGAGTAGCCTTGTGGTTATCGTTGTGATATTCCTCAGAATCCCACCATACAGTGTCGTGAGATGTAGCATCGTCAACGATGAACTTGTCTTTAGGAGAACGACCTGTGTAAATACCAGTCATTACGTTAACTGCACCGAGCTCAGTCTCCTGACCAACCTCAAAACCCTCGAGACCTTCCTTAGTCTCCTCATTGAACAATACCTCATAAGAAGGATTGTAGAGAACCTCAGTTGTACCTGTGATTCCGTACTTTGCTAAAACTGACTTATCAAACTTTGCCATTTTATTTTAAATGTATTTAAGTTGTGAATAATTTCTCTTTACTTTGGTTGACAGAAGAAATCATCATTCTCCAAAACCGCCGCAAAGTTACAAAAAATATGTTTTATAGCAAAGATTCTTAGATAATATTCTTGTTTTTTAAAGCCTTTTTAGGTTAAAGAATTAAAAAATCGACCCATTCATCTATAATTTGCCATATTGACTTTGCAAATATTCGCCGCAAATCTGCTTCATCCAAATTCATTTTCCACCTAATTATATATATAGGGGTTCAGAAGGCACATAAAAGCCCATGGATGGCACCAGAAGAAGCCGGATGGAAAAAATAACGGAAAACATTTTGCGGTTTCCGGATTTTGCCTTATCTTTGCATCACCTTTGCTGCATCTCGACAGATGACTTCAGCAGGAATAAACATCGATTGAAATAACAAGAAAATAAATACTACGACTTATGAAAATTAATAATCTGAGCGAGCATAACTGCATCATCAACCGCTATCTGGCTGAGATGCGCGACTGCGAGTATCAAAAGAACCGACTCCTCTTCCGCAACAACATCAAGAGAATCGGCGAGTATGAGGCTTTTGAAATTTCAAAGACCCTCAATTACGAGAACAGAGACGTGACTACCCCTCTTGGTGTAGCCCAGGTTAATTTCCCTACCGACAAGATTGTCATCGGTACGATTTTCCGTGCAGGTCTGCCTTTCCATGAGGGTTTCCTCAATATCTTCGACCACTCCGGCAATGCTTTCGTGAGTGCCTATCGCGAATATACCAACAAGGAGCATACCGAGGTGGGGGTTCATATCGAGTATCTGGCAACTCCAGACCTTACCGGCAAGACACTCATCATCGCAGACCCTATGCTTGCCACCGGTATCAGCATGGAGATGGGTATGAAGGCGCTCCTTACCAAGGGAACCCCTAAGCACATCCACGTAGCCTGCGTGCTTGCCGCTCCACAGGGCATCGAGCATGTCAAGAAGACCTTCCCTGAAGACAAGACTACCATCTGGTGTGCATCCATCGATGAGGGACTGAACGAGCACAAATACATCATTCCTGGCTTCGGCGATGCCGGAGACCTCTGCTACGGAAGCAAGCTCTAAAGCGAAAAACGGCTGTATAGAAAGCCACTTTCGCTTTTACTCTTCACTCTTCACACTTTGGCATTAATCCATTAATTATCAATACATTAAACAGGTGAAGAGTCAAGCTTCACTCTTCACCACTCTTCACCTCTCTTCACCTTATCGCAGTAAGCCCAGCCATCATTGAAGCCTGGAGCTGGTCATCATTGAAGACAGAAGCAGGTCATCATTGAAGACCAAACGTTGTTCCTGAAATGATTTCGCACTCAAAAAAAGTCAGGGTGAAGAGTGGTGAAGAGTGGTGAAGAGTCAACCCCTACTCTTCACCCACAATACTCATTGAACATCAGTAACTTACGCTCAAAATGTGAAGAGTGAAGAGTAAAAGCGAGAGTGGCGCTTGATACTCAAGAAAATGAAGCAGTAGCGCTTATCTTCAAAACTCCTTCACGACATAACGAATCTTGCCTCACCACGGCAAGATATTGCCCTGGCAGAGGGCAATATTGTGCCATAGTGAGGCAAAAAACACAAGTACCTAATAATGGAATGAGCTGCCGCCCAGAAATTCTCGCAAGAGGGAGGTTGGAGGCAGATTATTATAAGGTATTCCCTTGAAATACTTCAGGAACTTCAGCAGGCGGTAAGCCTCAGCAAATTCCTCACAATTCTCCGGCACCTGCTGGAGCAACGGCTCTGCCTGCATCTTGAGAACCGACAACTCATAGAGCATCGCCGTATTCAGCATGGCATCGGCATTCTCCTGAAACGGGAAGATCCACTTGTTCTCTCCGGATCTTACCGATGGCCAGCGGTGGATGGTTTCCTGGGCAGATACACCTCTATATTTATAGTCGCGAATGATGCGGCGCAGCAGACGGTTGTCCGTTGTAGGGATATAATTGTGATTATCCAGCAGAATGGTGGTCAGCGCAGAAGCATACACACGGAAGATCTGCTCTTCAGGAACATGCGCCGTAAGCTCCGGATTCAGGGCGTGGATTCCCTCTACCACCAGAACATTGTTAGGCTCCAGCTTCAACTTCTTTCCACTCTTCACACTCTTGCCCGAAGGGAAATCGTATTTCGGCAGTTCCACCTCCTCGCCACGGAAGAGCGCATTAAACTGCTCGTTGAGCAAATCGAGGTTCAGGGCATAGATGCTCTCAAAATCAAAATCACCATTTTCATCCTTCGGGGTCTTATCCCTATCCACGAAGTAATCATCGAGCGAAATCTGCAGAGGCTTCAATCCGTTTACGGCAAGCTGGATGCTCAGACGCTTGCAGGAAGTAGTCTTGCCCGAAGAAGACGGACCCGCCAGCAGCACCAGCTTCACCCCTTTGCGGCTGGCAATCTCCTCGGCAATCTTCGCCAGCTTCTTCTCCTGCAGCGCTTCGCTGATATTGATGATATCCGTAGCATGTCCCGCATCGATAGCCTGGTTGAAGTCCCCCACGGTTCTGATACCCAGGATTTCCTGCCAGCGATGATGCTCCTTGAAGATATCAAACATTTTGTCCTGTCGGGTCATTTCGCCCAGCTCATCCGGGTTGCTGACCGAAGGAATGCGCAGCAA
Organism: Segatella copri; assembly: GCF_002224675.1. Lineage (GTDB taxonomy): Bacteria > Bacteroidota > Bacteroidia > Bacteroidales > Bacteroidaceae > Prevotella > Prevotella copri_U. The sequence goes on from NZ_NMPZ01000022.1 coordinate 14,365, forward strand.
CATGCCATCATAGTACTTCTCCAACCCGAAGAGATAGAGCTGGGAGGTATTGGTGAGCAGGGTGCCATAATAATAATCCACATATTCACCTATTTTATAATAGGTGGTATAGATGGAACCCGAAGTCCTGAGAAGCTTCACCTTTTCCACATCGCCTTTTTCCTGGAAGAGGGCGATAGCCTCCTCGGTAGGCACCGTGAAGCGGCGTATCGGCATCTTGGAGTCGATGATCTCCTGCATGCGGCGGCGGAGGATGTTCACATCCTCATCTACTACCGGGCGCCCCAGACGGATATCCACATAGAATCCGTTGGATACCGGAATATCGATGACCACATCCGTATTCGGATAAATATCCTGCACCGCCTTGCACAATACAAAGAAAAGCGTCCGGGTATAGGCACGCGAACCCGACGCAGAGTTCATATCCAGGAATTCTACATCCTTGGAGTTATAAACACGGTAATGCATGCCTTCCACCTTGTTATTTACCCTCGCAGACACCGGTCCATGGGTCATTTTAAGGTCAAATGAAGAAAAAACATCAAAAAGTGTGCTTCCGATTTCGACTTTCTGAGATTTTTTATTATTTTTGCAACGGATTTGTATCTTCTGTTTCATTTGTGTTAAAACTATGTTACAAAGTTAATAATCTACAGCCTAACGAAGACCTCCCAGGAGGACGTTCACCGGGCCTGAGCAAGCCCTCAAGCGGAGCATTGCTTACAGAGCGTAAAGTTACGAAAAAAAACGTAAACTTGATGATTTTGACAACATTAATTAAGTTATAATATGTCGATTTGGATATTTTTTAGGCTTATCGGAGCACTCGCCTTACTGATGTTTGGTATGAAGACCATGAGCGACAGTTTGCAGAAGATGGCCGGACCACAGCTCCGCCATGTGTTAGGAACTATGACCACCAATCGTTTGACGGGCATACTCTCGGGTACGCTCATCACGGCTGCCGTACAGTCTTCTACTGCTACGACGGTGATGACGGTATCATTCGTAAATGCCGGTCTCCTCACCCTTGCCCAGGCTATTTCGGTTATCATGGGTGCCAATATCGGTACCACGCTCACCGCCTGGATCATGAGTGCAGGATTCTCATTCAACATCACCGACTTTGTGTGGCTGGCGTTCTTCATCGCCATCATCCTCATCTATAGCAAGAAGCGCAAGATCATAGGTGACTTCATCTTCGGTATCTCCTTTATGTTCCTCGGCTTGGGTACACTTCGCCAAACCGGCATCGACATGGATCTGGCTCATAACCAGCCGGTTCTGGAGTTCTTCTCCAGCTTCGACCCCCACAGCTTCCAGACCACCATCACCTTCCTGATCATTGGTAGTATCCTGACCATGTGTGTGCAGAGTTCGGCTGCCGTCATGGCGATTACGATGATTCTCTGTTCTACCGGCGTACTGCCTATCTATCAGGGTATTGCGCTCGTGATGGGTGAGAACATCGGTACCACCGTAACTTCCAATGTGGCAGCACTCACCGCCAACACGCAGGCGCGAAGAGCGGCGATGGCGCACATGGTATTCAACATCTTCGGTGTGCTGTGGATACTCTGCGTATTCCGTCCGTTCATCCATCTGGTTTGCGGCTGGGTAGGTTTCGACGATGCCATGGAAAAGAATGATCCTCACTTCGTTGCCAATGCAGCAAAGCTGTCGTTCGTACTCGCCGCCTTCCATACCACCTTCAACCTCTCCAACACCTTTATCCTGGTATGGTTTATCCCACAGATAGAGAAGCTGGTATGCAAGATTATCCGTCCTAAGAAGAATGCCGACGAGGATGATTTCCGTCTGCGTTTCATCCAGAGTGGTATCATGAAGACTCCGGAAATCTCCGTACTCGAGGCTCAGAAGGAGATCCACTGTTTCGCCGAGCGCATCCAGCGTATGTTCGGTATGGTGAAGGAACTCCTGGGCGAGACCAACGACGACAAGTTTATCAAGCTCTATACCCGCATCGAGAAATACGAGGGAATCTCCGACAACATGGAGATTGAGATTGCGAAGTATCTCGACCAGGTGAGCGATTCTCATCTTTCTGATGAGACCAAGGCGAAGATCCGCGCCATGCTGCGTGAGATTTCAGAGATTGAGAGTATCGGCGACAGCTGTTTCAACATAGCCCGCACCCTCAACCGCCGCATCCGTGGCAAGGAAGACTTCATTCCTTCTCAGTATGAGCACATGCACCAGATGATGGAGCTTACAGATAATGCCCTCACCCAGATGAACATCACCCTGGTGGGTCATAAGGTAGATAATGATGCCAACCTCTCTTTCAACATCGAGAACGAGATCAACAACTATCGCAACCAGTTGAAGAGTCAGAACATCAACGATGTAAACAACCATCTCTACACCTATGCCATCGGTACCATGTACATGGATATCATCCAGGAATGCGAGAAGCTCGGCGACTACGTGGTAAACGTAGTAGAGGCTCGTATGGGCGTAAGACAGCATGAGGCTTAACCCTCAATGAAATTAGCTGCATGAGGCTAACCCCCAATGAATTTAATGAAAAAAGCTTGGAATCGCATTCGTGATTCCAAGCTTTTTGTTTTTTGTCTTTATGTTTCAGGAAGGTCCAGAATCACCCCCCCAGATTCCACTTGATTCCTCCATTCTGACCTGCTACATAGTTGCAGAGCGGGATGCCGGGATGGCTGAGGTTGGAAAGATAAAGCGGCTGATCCTCAACAAACTGCGGGCAGGTGAAGGTATCCCCCTTTGCCAGCTTGCTGTTGATGCTATCCACCACCTCGAAGGTATCATTGCCCTTGTACATGATGGTAAGCACTCTGCCCGGGCACCAGGTCAATCTCACCAGTTCCCCCTTCTGCAGGGCATCCGCAATGAGCTTACTCTTCACGAAGAAGCGGCTGGAAGACATAACTTCGTTTCCACCCGAAAAAGCCTCCCAGTCGGAATAACCTATCATACGGGAAAGCAAATTAAGATTATACTTGCTCGGTTTGCATGGCGAAGCCACATATCCCCACATACGCTTCAGGGTACTCACCGAGATGGTCTCGTTGGTATAGCCCTCTATCTGGCGGGAGAGAAATTCAAAGTCTTTAGGTGTCTTGACGGATCTTCCCACCAAGGTTTCCACTTCCTGCTTCAAGCGCTCGAAATCTTCTGGATTATAATTATCTGTCATTTTCTATTCCTTTCTTTTTTTGCAGCAAAGATACACATTTTTTCCCACTCTCAATCATTCTTTTTTCATTTTCTTCATCAGTCTTTGAAAATGAACCAATTTGAACCAATGCTATCTCAAAAGTTTTTCGTAATTTTGCAGCACAAATAGAAAAACTAGGATATGACAATCCATCTATCAAACATAACCAAATAGGAAACAACTCCTATTCCGGGACAGAATCTTCGCTAAGAACGGTACATAGATAGGCTCTCCTCCCAAAATTTTAAGGTAGGAGAGCCTTTTTCCTTAAAAAAGTTGGGCGATTAAGAAAAAAATCGTATCTTTGCCCCATATCTATCAATACGGAAAGTAGAAATCTTAAAATTACAGATTATGAATAGAATTTATCCTACTCTCAGTTTCATATTGCTGCTCGGTTTGCATGCAACACCAAGCTTTTCGCAGAACGATGACTTTGTGAAACAGTTCCAGCAGTCAAGACAGGCGATGCTGGATGATTACAACAAGTTCCGCAACACCATACTTACCGACTACGATAAGTATATGCAAGGCGTATGGAAAGAATACAAGAAGTTTAAGGGAGATGTGCGCTCGCAGGTGCCTAAGCCTAAGACGCCACCAACATATACAGCTCCGAAACAGCCAGAGAAACCGGTTACCGTGAAGCCAAAGATGCCGGTAAGCCCAATCCTGATTCCGGAAGGCGGATTCGGAGATCTCGTAAACAGACCCGACCTCTCGAAGGTACCAGCCCTGCCAAACGATCCGCTGGCTAAGGTTCCTGCCGTTCCGGTAACCCCGGAAACTCCTGCAGAACCGGAGACTCCGAAGAAGCCAGATCCAAAGGCTCCTACCGTCCGTCCAAAAATAGAACCGGTGAAGAAGCCGAAGCTGCCAGAGGTAAAGCCTGATATTCCAGACATCGAATATACCGGTTCGGGTATCGAACTGCCGCTGATGCCTGCCGTAGCAGCCGTGCCAGTCATGCCTGCCCTGCCAAACGTGCCTCACGTCAGCATTCCGGCAAGCAAGCAGACCATTGATGTCAACTTCTATGGTGCAACCCTGCAGATGCAAAAGGCAACCCGACTCGCTTCCATGAGCATCAGCTCTACCGATGATGTGGTGAACTACTGGAAGAATCTCAAGCAATCAGACCTCAAGGAAGTAACCCAGGCTTTCGCCACCGAATCACGCAAGATGGGACTCAGCGACTGGGGTTCTGCCATGCTCGTAGAGAAATACATCGATACCGCCATGCCAAACGCCAGCCAGAATGAGAAGATCATCGCTTCGCAGTATGTGCTTGCCAACTGCGGCTACAACGTACGCCTTGCCCTGTGCGGCAACCACGTGGTGATGCTCATCCCTTACGTGGAGCACGTATTCGAGAAATCTTATCTCAACATCGACGGCAAGCGCTACTACATCTATCCAAATGTAGAGGATGAAGGTTCCTTCCGCTCCTGCGAACTGCCTAAGGGCGCAGAACTGGGCAAGGACATGGGACTGAGATTCACCGGCAAGACCGTAATTGGCGATGAAGCCAAGCCGTTCAGATACGAAGCTGCGGGCATCACCCTGCAGGGTGAAGTACCAACCGGCGTCATGCCGCTGCTCGATGAATACCCTATCATAGATATTCCTACCGTAGCCGCATCTGTAGTAGATAAGAGTCTGCGCGACGATGTGGTGAAGCAGATCAGAGCACAGGTACAGGATCTCGGCGAACAGGAAGCAGCCAACCGCATCCTGCGATTCATACAGATGGGATTCCCATACGCTACCGATGATGAGCAGTTCCATCGCGAGAAGTATTTCTACTTCGAGGAAAGTCTCTACTATCCTAAGAACGACTGCGAAGACCGCGCCATCTTCTATGCCTATCTGGTACACGAGATACTCGGACTCGATGTACATCTCATCCAGTTCCCAGGACACGAATGTACAGCCGTAGCCTTCCATGAGCCGGTAGAGAACGGAACCTCATACGAGTACAAGGGCAAGAAGTTCTACATCTGCGACCCAACCTACATCGGAGCCAAGATCGGTAAGTGCATGCCTAGCTATGCCAAGGAATCACCTCAGATAGAAGTATGGTATTGATACATATAATAATGCAAATAGCCGCATCTCACATGAGATGCGGCTATTCATTATTATTCATATTCAATGATATTCTCAAACTGATTCCATACAGAATTGCGATAAGCATCGAAGCTGCCTTTGGGAACATACAGGATGACACGCTTGAAATCAGATTCACTGAAGACATCCTGAATCCTGGTCTTCCAGATGGCATTGCCGATGACTGGCGGCAAGGCGCTTCGGAAACAGATGCTGTGCAGATTCGGACTGTTCTCCACCATCTGCTTCATCACATGGAACTTGGTATCCGGGAACACCAGTTTCCTCAGATCGGGCTGATTGGCAAACGCCTTCTTTTCGATTTCATCTATCTTATAGGTCATTCCCTGGAAGTTCACCGTTTTAGGTACCTCGATGCAGGAATCCTTGGAATTGGCAGCCCTGACCGATACGACTCCACCACCCCACGACTTATAAGCCAGGTTCCCCACCTTAAAATCTGCCACCACATCGTATCCACGAGGAGGCTCATTCACCTTATTATATATAACCACTCCCGTAGTACATGCAGCCAATATTCCCGAAGAAATCCAGAAGGCAAGCAGGTTGCGATGCAGAGAATGAATATGCTGGCGCATGGCGGTCATGTTGGGATATCGTTCCTCCAACGGACGGAGGCAACGTTTCAATCCCAGGCGATAAGAGAAATTCAGCCTCATCTTATCCAAGATAACGCCCACGCTGTAGATATCATTGCGCACATCGGTAGGTCCGCCCTTCTGCTGTTCGGGAGAAACATATCCATCTGTTCCCGCCGGTTCCTTCAGTACGGCATAACTGTCGGCATCAGCCAATCCGAAATCTATCAGCTTCAGCACACTTCCATTGCGGGTAACCATCATGTTGGAAGGTTTCAGGTCGCGATGCACCACCTGCATATCGTGTACAAACTCAAGCACCACGAGCAGCTGGTTGGCGATATGCACCCTTTCCGCCTTGGAATGATGTTGCTGGAGCCACTCCTCCAGAGTCACTCCATCTATCCATTCCATCACGAGGCATTTGCCATATCCATCCACTTCTTCGATACCCATTACCTCGGCAACTCCGGGATGCTGGACATGCTTCATGATATCGAATTCCTTCTGAAACAAGCTCTGATACACCTCGCTATTGCGCACAGCGGGAGCGAGCGCCTTCAAGATCCACCACCTGCCATCACGCTTGGCACGGATAAGGATATTAAAGCCACTAGCCGAGATTTCTGTCATGTTGCTGAACTGCGCAGAAGTCGTTTCTGAGGGAGGGAAATAAAAACCCGATACTTGCTCCATGCATGCAAAGATACAACATTTTATAGAAACCTACACTATTTTTTCAAATTTTATCTCCTTTTTGAACAGAATCATGGTGATAAATCATCAAAAAGTCGTATCTTTGCAGCCGAAATTGCAATTTTATATATAATTCATGAAGATTCTAGTAACGGGTGCGTCGGGTTTTATCGGCAGTTACATCGTAGAAGAAGCCTTGCGACAAGGCATGGAAACCTGGGCGGCAGTTCGCCCTACCAGTTCCAGAAAATATCTGCAAGACGAGCGCATCCATTTCATCAATCTCAATCTTTCTTCAGAGGAAGAGTTGGAGAAGGAACTCGCTCCGCACGAGTTCGACTATATAGTGCATGCAGCTGGCGCTACCAAGTGTTTGCATGCAGAGGATTTCTATAAGGTTAACACCGAGGGCACCAAGCACCTGGTGAATGCCATCCTGCATCTGGGAATGCCTATCAAGCGATTTGTCTTCGTCAGTTCGCTCAGCATCTTCGGAGCCATCCGCGAGGAGCAGCCTTATCAGGAGATCTGTGAGAACGATGTGCCTAAGCCTAACACGGCATACGGCAAGAGTAAGCTTGCCGCAGAGCGCTATCTCGACAGCATCGGCAACAACTTCCCTTATATCATCCTGCGCCCTACCGGCGTATATGGTCCAAGAGAAAAAGACTATTTCCTCATGGCGCAGAGCATCAGGCAGCACATGGATTTTGCTGTAGGATTCAAGCGTCAGGACATCACCTTCGTGTATGTTCAGGATGTGGTGCAGGCTGTTTTCCTTGCCCTAGACCATGGTATGAACGGCAGGAAATACTTCCTCAGCGATGGCGAAGTTTACCAGTCGGAAGCTTTCAGCGACCTGATTCATAAGGAATTGGGCAATCCATGGATGTTGCGCATCAAGGCTCCTATCTGGGTGCTCCGCATCGTAACCTTCTTTGGCGAGTATCTCGGCAGAATGACCGGTAGGATGTCGGCACTGAACAATGACAAGTATAACATCCTGAAACAGCGCAACTGGCGTTGTGACATCGAGCCTGCCATGGACGAGCTGGGCTATCATCCCCACTACCCTCTGTCAAGAGGTGTAAAGCTTGCCATCAAGTGGTACAAGGATAACGGATGGCTGTAATAAAATTAAAAATCAATAATGATAAAAGATTATTTTAAGATAGAAAAGAACCCCAAGAAGGGACTCCTGCCACTGGAATGGGTGATGCTGGGCTATATGGCGATAACAGTCTTCACCATGCTCTTTACCTTTACCAAGGTAGTGAATCCGGAGTCGATGCTTTGGGGCAGATTGAGAATTCTGGTCATGACCCTCGCCCTTTGGGGCGTATATCGCATGATTCCATGCAGGATAACGAAGATGGTACGCATCATAGCGCAGATTGCCCTGCTTGCCTGGTGGTATCCAGATACTTACGAGATCAACCGCATGTTCCCCAACCTCGACCATATCTTTGCGGGATGGGAACAGGATTTCTTTGGATGCCAGCCCGCCCTGCTCTTTGCCAAGGCACTGCCATGGGCGGTGGTGAGCGAACTGATGTCGATGGGCTACTTCATGTATTATCCGATGATAGCAGCGGTAGTACTCTACTATTTCTTCTGCAGATACTATGAGGCAGAACGGGTTAGCTTTGTACTGCTTGCCAGCTTCTTCATCTACTATCTCATCTACATCTACGTGCCGGTGGTAGGACCGACGTTCTACTTCGACGCCGTAGGAGTACAGGATATTGCCAAGGGCATCTTCCCGGCAATGGGCGATTACTTTAGTACCCATACCAGTTGTCTGCCAACCCCAGGCTATACCGACGGAATCTTCTACCAGCTCGTAGAGAATGCCAAGGAAGCAGGAGAGCGACCTACCGCCGCCTTCCCTAGTTCGCACGTGGGCGTAAGCACCATCTGCATGCTCCTTGCCTGGCACAGCAGAAACCGCAAGCTGCTCTTCACCATGCTGCCATTCTACATCTTCCTGTGTATGGCAACCGTGTATATCCAGGCACATTATCTCATCGATGCCATCGCCGGATGGATCTCTGCCGTAGTCATCTACTTCATGCTGATGGCAGTTTCAAAGAACATGAAATGATGCGGCATGGAAGATACAGGAAAGAAATCATATTAATACATCAAACATAAATTAGAATTCATCTAGAACAATGAAGAAACTGTTTATTGAAACTTATGGCTGCCAGATGAACGTGGCAGACAGTGAGGTAGTTGCCTCTGTGATGCAGATGGCAGGCTACGAGATTTGTGAGAAAGAAGAAGAGGCTGATGCCATCTTCCTGAACACCTGCAGTATCCGCGAGAATGCGGAAAACAAGATTTACCATCGCCTCGACACCCTCCATGCTGAGCAGAAGAAGGGAAGAAAGGTGATTCTCGGCGTATTGGGCTGTATGGCAGAGCGAGTAAAGGATGACCTCATCCAGAACCACTATGCCAACCTGGTCTGTGGACCAGACAGCTATCTCAATCTGCCGGATATGATTGCGCAGTGCGAGATGGGTACCAATGCCATCAACATTGAACTTTCAAAGACCGAGACCTACCGTGACATCGTGCCTCAGCGCATCGGTGGCAACAGAGTGAGCGGTTTCGTAAGCATCATGCGTGGTTGCAACAACTTCTGCCACTACTGCATCGTGCCTTATACCCGTGGACGTGAGCGCAGTCGCGATGCCGAGAGCATCCTGCGTGAGGTGCGCGACCTGCACGACCGTGGTTTCAAGGAGGTTACCCTGCTGGGACAGAACGTGAACAGCTACGGTCTCTCACCATCGGGCAAGCGCGAGGAAGGCAGCCTTTCCTTCGCCGAGCTCCTGCACATGGTAGCCCAGGCTGTGCCGGATATGCGTGTACGCTTCACCACCTCTAACCCAGAGGATATGACCGAGGACATTCTCCACGCCATTGCCGAAGAGCCAAATCTCTGCAAGCACATCCACTTCCCTGCACAGAGCGGAAGCAACAAGATATTGAAGCTGATGAACCGCAAATACACCCGTGAGGAGTATCTGCAGCGCATCGCTGACATCAAGCGCATCATCCCGGGCTGCGGCATCACCACCGACATCTTCGTGGGTTATCACGACGAAACCGAGGAAGACCATCAGGAAACCCTCTCGCTGGTGAAGGAAGTAGGCTTCGACAGCGCCTTCATGTTCAAGTATTCAGAGCGCCCTGGCACCTACGCTGCCAAGCATCTGCCAGACAACGTTTCTGAGGAAACCAAGATAGCCCGCCTCAACGAGCTGATCAAGCTGCAGACCGAGGTGAGTGCTGAGCAGAACAAGAAGGATGAGGGCAAGGAATTCACCATCCTCATCGAGAACTTCAGCAAGCGCAGCCGTGAGCAGATGATGGGCCGTACCGAGCAGAACAAGGCAGTGGTCATCGACAAGGGTAACCACCACATCGGAGAGTTCGTAAAGGTCCGCATCACCGGTTCTACCTCTGCTACCCTCTTCGGAGAGGAAGTAAAGGAGTAAGGATGCTCCCTCTAAAAGAGTAAGAATGCTTCTTTAGAAAAAGAAGTGAAAATATACCCAATTACTCCCAGAAGAAGAAAAAACGGAGCCAAAACGACTCTTCTATAAGAAAAAACTGAATAAAAGTCAAGAAAGACCGCCAAAAGTTTGGCGGTCTTCCTTAAAAACACTATATTTGCACCTATGAAGGAATTTTTGCAAATCTTACGACGATTCGTCCCTCCCTACAAGAAATATCTGGGGCTCTCTGTTCTGTTCAATATCCTGTCTGCGGTATTGAACATCTTTTCGTTTGCAGCCTTGATACCAATCCTGCAGATTCTCTTCCAGGTAGATGGCGGAATCCGTGCCAACGACTATATGGAATGGGACGGAACGCTGGGCAGCATCAAGGAAGTGGCAACCAACAACCTGTATTATTACATCCAGGAGTTCATCGTGGCGCACAGTGCATCACTGGCTCTGCTGGTTATCGGCTTGTTCCTTGCCTTCATGACATTCCTCAAGACGGGAGCCTATTTCCTGTCTTCAGCCACCATCATCCCTATCCGTACGGGTATTGTTCGCGATATCCGCAACCAGCTCTACCAGAAGATTACCTCGCTTTCGCTGGGCTTCTTCAGCGAAGAGCGCAAGGGCGATATCATCGCCCGAATGAGCGGTGACGTGCAGGAAGTGGAGAACAGCATCATGTCGTCGCTCGATATGCTCTTCAAGAATCCTATTCTCATTCTCTTCTATTTCATTACGCTCATCTGCATCAGCTGGCAGCTCACCCTCTTCACCATCCTCTTTGTGCCACCATTCGGCTGGTTCATGGGTGTTGTGGGAAAGAAACTGAAGGCACAAAGCACCGAGGCACAGTCGCTCTGGAGTGATACGATGAGTATGGTAGAGGAGACCTTGGGCGGATTGCGCATCATCAAGGCTTTTTGTGCTGAAGATAAGATGAACTGGCGCTTCAACCAGGTGAATAGCAGTTATCGCGACAACATCATGCGCGTGAACATCCGTCAGCAGATGGCTCACCCGATGAGTGAGTTCCTGGGAACCATCCTCATCGTGGTAGTATTGTGGTTTGGCGGTATCCTGGTTCTGGATTACGGCAGAATCGATGGTCCTACCATCATCTTCTACCTCGTGATGCTCTACAGCATCATCAACCCACTGAAGGAATTCTCCAAGGCGAGTTACAATATCCCAAAGGGATTGGCAAGTATGGAGCGTATCGACAAGATTCTGAAAGCCGAGATCGAAATCAAGGACAAGGAGAACCCTGAACATATCAGCAGCTTCGAGCATCAGATAGAGTTCCGCCATGTTTCCTTCGCCTATACCGACCATCAGAACGATGAGCTGGTTTATGTATTGAAGGATATCAACCTGGTGATTCCTAAGGGAAAGACCATCGCACTGGTGGGACAGAGCGGTAGCGGAAAGAGTACGATGCTCGACCTGATTCCTCGCTACTACGATGTACAGGAGGGCGAGGTGCTCATCGACGGCATCAATGTGAAAGACCTTGCCGTACACGATCTCCGCCAGCTGATAGGTAATGTAAACCAGGAGGCAATCCTCTTCAATGCCAGCTTCAAGGACAATATCCGCTTCGGCAAGACCGATGCTACCGATGAAGATATCACCAATGCGGCAAAGATAGCCAATGCCTACGAGTTCATTACCAAGTCGGAACATGGTTTTGATACCGGAATCGGTGATCGTGGCGGCAGACTCTCCGGCGGTCAGCGCCAGCGTGTGAGCATAGCCCGTGCCATCCTCAAGAATCCTCCTATCCTTATCCTCGACGAGGCAACATCGGCTCTTGATACAGAGAGCGAGCGCCTGGTACAAGATGCCCTGGAGAGATTGATGAAGACCCGTACCACTGTGGCAGTAGCCCACCGACTGAGTACCATCAAGCATGCCGATGAAATCTGCGTACTGCACGAGGGCAGGATTGTGGAGCGTGGTACCCACGATGAACTGATTAGAAAAGACGGATATTACAAGAAGTTGCACGACATGCAGCAGGTGTAATTGAGTAAAGAGTTAATAGTTAAGAATTTATAGTTTTACAGATGGTTAAGATTGTTTATGCATTCTTTTATGCGATATCGCTGCTGCCATTCAGGCTGCTCTATTGCATTGCCGATTTCGAGTACTTCATGATGTATCGCGTCATCAAGTACCGCAGGGGTATTGTGCGTAAGAATCTCATCACCTCTTTTCCTGAGAAATCAGAAGAAGAGATTATCGACATCGAGAAGAAGTTCTATCGCTGGTTCAGCGATTACTTCTTCGAGGCAGTCAAGTTACTCAGCATCAGTGACAAGGAGTTGCACCAGCGATTCCAGGTCATCAACAGTGAGGAAGTGGAGCAATGTTTCCTGGAAGGTCAGAACGTGGCAGCTATCCTGGGCCATTACTGCAACTGGGAGTGGCTCTCATGCGTGGGTATCGAACTGCCCAAGTCACGCAAGATAGGCCTCATCTATCATCCTCTGCGCAACCAAGCCTTCGACGAACTCTTCAAGCGCATCCGTTCTCACGAGGAGAATGGCGTGGTGGTGCCCAAGAAAGAAATCCTCCGCTATCTGGTGGATTACAAGCGCAAGGGTATCATGAGCATCTTCGGCTACATCAGCGACCAGGGACCCAAGTGGGAGAACATCCACCTGTGGCTTCCTTTCCTCAACCATCCCGAAACCCCAGTGTTTACTGGCGGCGAGAGAATCATGAGAAAGATGAACGATGCCGTGTTCTATGTAGAGATGTCGCGCCCGAAGCGAGGCTACTATACGGCAACCTACAAGCTCATCACCCGTGAGCCAAACACTCTGCCGGAGCACGAGATTACCCGTCGTTTCTTCCAGATGCTGGAAGCCACCATTCGCCAGAATCCACCTTATTATTTATGGACGCATAACAGATGGAAGCGAACCAAGGAGGAGTTTGACAAGCGATATGAAGTGGTGAAGGGGAAAGTTGTGCCAAGAGAATAGAGTTGTTCCAAAAGACTAGAGTTTATCTTAATAACAGAAAGGGTTACAAGATGATAGAAGCCAAAAGAGTACCTTATGGAGTCACTGATTTCCTGAGAGTTATCAGAGAAAATCAGTATTACGTAGATAAGACTATGTATATTCCGTTGTTGGAGGCTCAACCCGACTATCTGATATTCATTCGCCCTCGCCGCTTCGGCAAGAGCCTGTTTCTCAGTATGCTCGAAGCTTACTATGATTGCAAGCTAAAAGACCAGTTCCAGGAAATCTTCGGAGGTCTCTGGATAGGCAGGCAGCCTACCCCTCTACAGGGAAAGTATCAAGTACTGACACTCGATTTCTCGCAGGTAGGAGGAAACATCGACAACCTGGAGGAGCGCTTCAATTCATATTGCAATATCTGCTTTGACGCTTTCATCAACAGATATGCACAATTCTATGATGATGCAACCAGAAAGGCCGTTCTTGCAGAGGATGTAGCATCCAATAAGCTTGCTACTATCCAAAAATACGCAAAAGAACAGAATTATCAGCTGTATCTCATCATTGACGAATACGACAACTTCACCAATACCGTGCTCAACGAGCAAGGCGAAGAAGTGTATCATGCGATGACACATGCCAGCGGTTTCTACCGCGACTACTTCAAGAAGTTCAAGGGTTCATTCGCCAAGATATTCATGATGGGTGTAAGTCCTGTAACACTAGACGATGTTACCAGCGGCTTCAACATCGGCTGGCATATATCAACCAAGCCTGAGTTTGACAAGATGCTGGGCTTCAGCACAGAAGATGTGCGAGCCATGTTTACCCGTTATCGTGATGCGGGACAGATACCGGCAGATAGCGATATCGAGGCAATGATAGAAGAGATTAAGCCGTGGTATGACAACTATTGCTTCTCAGAGGCATGCTTAAACAGCAAGGTCAGGGTTTTCAATTGCGATATGGTGTTATATTATCTCCGTAATTACATGGACGATGGTAAAGCCCCAAAACAGATGATAGACCCAAACACGAAGACCGACTACAACAAGATGAAGCGACTGCTCCAGCTCGACAAGCTAGACGGCAACCGCAAGGGCATCATCCGCAGGATTACGGAGGAAGGCAGCATCGTATCGAATCTTTACGAAACCTTCCCTGCCAGTGAAATCGTGAAGCCGGAATACTTCCCAAGCCTGCTGTTCTATTACGGCATGCTTACCATCAAGGATACTTTCGGCGACCAGTTGCTCTTGGGAATCCCGAACAACAACGTCCGCCGTCAATATTATGGCTATCTGCAGGAGCAATATCAGGAAATCAACCATATCAACCTGAATGAGTTTGGTTATATGCTCACCTGCATGGCGTTTTATGGAAAATGGGAAGATGTCTTGGGCTTTATGTCGAAGGCTTACGCCGAAGTGGCATCAGTAAGAGATGGCATCGAAGCCGAGCGCAACCTGCAAGGTTTCTTTATGGCATATCTCTACCTGAGCAGCTATTACATTACGGCTCCCGAGCTTGAGTTGAATCACGGCTATTGTGATTTCTTCCTCTTACCCGACCTGACCCACTATCCTACCAAGCATAGCTACATCATCGAACTGAAGATGTTGCCAGCCAAGGATTTCGAGACAAAAGCCGAGGCACAATGGCAGGAAGCAGTAGAACAGATCAATCGCTATGCCGCAGCACCAAGAATAGAAGTCTTGCGCCAAGGCACGACATTGCATAAAATCATCATCCAGTTTGCCGGATGGGAAATGAAACGAATGGAAGAAGTATAAACTTGCACATCTAATCAATAGGCTATATGAAGGAAAGAAGATTATGTTATATCAGCCGCACTTATTACAATCAGACAAGTGCTGGCAACAAGGCAAAGACAGATTACGAAAAGGTGCTGCACTCGATGGGGGCAGCAAGCATCGGCTTGCCTTGCAAAATCGACAACAATAAATTCCTGGCCTTCTTCTATAACCTGGCGAGTACCCTCATCGCCTGCTCTCGCATACAGAAAGGAGATGTCATCGTACTGCAATATCCTGTAAAGAAATATTTTTCCTTCATCTGCAAGATGGCACACCTCAAAGGAGCCAAGACCATTTCCCTGATTCATGATTTGGGCAGTTTTCGACGAAAGAAACTAACCGTAGCCCAGGAATTGAAACGCCTGAGCCACACCGACTATATCATCGCCACCAACCAGGCGATGAAACTGTGGCTTGAGCAGCAAGGCTTGGAAAAGCCTATCGGAGCCCTGGGATTCCATGATTATCTGTCGCCATCCGTTGCAGCAGACAAGAAGCACCAGCCCAACAAGGTATGGAATATCGTATATGCCGGCTCACTCAACCTGCGCAAAAACGCCTTTATCCTGAAGATGCAGGAACTGGATTACCAGTTTAAGTTTCATCTTTATGGAAACATGGAAGATTATGATGCCGTGGCAAAAGACAAGAACATCGTATGGCACGGCTTTATGAATGCCGACGATTTCATCAAGCAAGTGCATGGAAACTTCGGTTTGGTATGGGATGGAGATTCCCTGGAAGAATGCCATGGCGACTTCGGAAGCTATCTGAAATACAACACCCCGCACAAGGCATCCTTCTACCTGCGTGCCGGATTACCTATCATCGTATGGAAAGAATCTGCCATTGCTCCGCTTGTAGAAGAGAGGGGAGTGGGATTTGCCATCAACTCCCTGAAAGAACTTCCAGGGCGCCTAGCCGGCATTTCGGAAGAAGAATATGCCGGTATGCTTGCCCAAACAAAGCAGATGGCGATAGCTATTAACAATGGCGAGAATCTGAAAAACGCTATTCAGGAATGTTCGCTTTAGAAATCCTCAACAGTAAGTTTTTAACATAAAAAGTCGATGAACAATGAAGAATATATTAATAGACTTTACACGATTAGCGGAAAAGTGCGGCTTTGGTGAAATCGCAGACAACTACAGCCAGCAGCTCATCAGCATTTCCGACATACAGGATATGCACTTCATCTTCCTGGTAAAGGAGAAGCATAAAGGATTTGCCGGAAACAACGTGGATTATGTATCAGTGGAACATCTGGCACATGATTTAAGGAAGCTCAACAAGAAAATTGATTTGTGGCATTCCACAGACCAATTGTTCATCAAGCGCAAACACAAAAAGGGGATGAAGAACATCCTGACTATCCATGACCTCAACTTCCTGCACGAGAAGAAAGGTATCCATCGCCTGAAAACCCTCTGGAAGATGAAATGGCATATCAGACGTTCTGACTATATCACCGTCATCTCTGAATATGTAAAAGATGACCTGCTGAACCATATCGATATAGGCAACAAACCATTGGATGTGATTTATAATGGCATCAAAGATACGGATCTGGAGCTGCAGAAGAAGCCGGAATACATCAAAGACGACAAGAAGTTCTTCTTTACCATCGGTCAGACCAGAGCCAAGAAGAATTTCAAGACTCTGATTCCGATGATGAAGTTCCTTCCGGAATATAAACTCTATATCTGCGGAAAGCCTTATAGCAAGCACTATTACGAACTGCAGAGAATCAAGGAAGAATGGGGTACGGAGAATGTAATCTTTACAGGAGAAATCAGCAATGCCGAGAAAAACTGGATGTATGCCCACTGTGAAGCCTTCCTCTTCCCTAGCCTTTTAGAGGGATTCGGACTCCCGGTACTGGAAGCCATGAGATTCAACGCCAAGGTCTTCTCTTCCAGATTCACCAGTCTGCCAGAGGTATGTAAGAACCATGCCACCTATTTCGACTCCTATGTTCCGGAAGAGATGGCGGCTACCGTAAAGGCTGGTATCGCCCAATGGAGCAAAGACTCGGAAGAGGCAAAAGCTGCCAGGGAATATTCGCTAGGCTATACTTACAGCAAATATACCCAAACCTACATCAACCTGTATAAGAAGATGTTAGGCATATAAGATATATGATATGACATATAAGATATGGCATGTACTGAGATATGCCCTTCTCACTTTTTGAAAAGGGCATATCTTACTACATGCCATAAATGCTTGATCTTAATCTCGATGAATCGTCCCAGTTTTCTCTTTCGCCAACTACCCGCAATGCGATGCACTCCTATCGTCTCGCTATCCACCGGATAATGATTGTTGGGAGCAACAAGATGCGTAGGATAAACCGTCAAGCCAGGCATCACCTGCTTTTCGTCCTTCATCTGCCATCCGAAAGACTTCGCCACAGCCGACATCGTATAAGGTGAAATCGTATCATTGAAAGAGCCATCCGGATTCTTGAAATGGCGGTTCTGATAATATTCAAACATCTTCTGGCAGAACGCATTGCCCGCAGTACCCATAAAGAAGGCTGCCTGCAAGCCAAACTCCTCTTTATCCTTCTCGTTGAAAGTGGCAAAGCCATCCTCTGGAAGAATCTCATCAAAACGACGATGCAGATAGATATCGCTATCCATATAAATACCACCTTCTTTGTAAACGGCATAGAATCGCACAACATCGGCAGCGAAAGCCCACTTTCGGGCCTCCAGGGCCTCATCGATAAAGGCACAGCCAATAGACTTTGCCGCAGCATAATCCCAAACTTTAACTACATAGTCGGGCATCAGGCACTTCCATGTATCCAAACAAACCTTTATCTCTACAGGATAAGGGTCATTGCTAAACCAGCAAAGGTGAATGAGTTTTGGTGTCATCTCTATTATTCTCTTTTTCTGCAAAGGTACGAAAAACTATCCAAAGAGCAAAAAAAATCCCGGAATATTTGCCATACTCAATTATGTTTAGTACCTTTGCACCTATACACAATATAAGCTTTAACATTTATTGTTTATCTTGCATGCAAGATAATGGCAACAAGGATGTTATAATATATAGAAAGTAAGAAGTAAAGAAAGAACAAAAAGTCAAAAGAAAGTAATATAAAAGGATAAAAGCAGTTATGAATAAGAAGCAATTGAAAATTGTAACAGGAGTAGCTATTGCAGTTCTAATCGTATCCATCATTCCCATGTTATGGATAAGCCAGTATCTTCATCCATTTGCGGATGATTATGTCTTTGGTGCAGAAGTATATAAGATTTGGAATGAGACCCATTCATTTCCGGCTTGCGTTCAGACAGCCTGGAATGTAGCAATGACGATGTATCATACATGGCAGGGCACCTATTCCGCCTGCTTTCTCATGGCTCTACAACCAGGAGTATTCGGCCAATATTGGCTTGGAACATTCATCTTGATTTCCAGTTTGGTGACCTCCACTTACACCTTATTATATATGGTTATGCGAAAATTACTCCATTCGTCCAGATTGGAATATCTCTTCGTATCTACCCTCTTCGTTCTGATGACCATCCAGTTTACATGGTCATACTACGATGCATTCTATTGGTATAACGGGGCGATGTACTACACTTTATTCTATAGCATGTCTCTGTTTTTAGCATCTCTGCTCATAGGATATCAATTAAGTAGTTCCAAGTTCAAGAAAGCCCTTATCAGAGGGGCTTCCATCGTTCTATCCATCATCATTGCCGGCGGAAACTTCGTGTCAGGACTTGGCATGGGAGCGATTCTGTTTGCAGCCATTCTCATCATGAAGATGGAACAAAGAAGATGGCCACGTTTATATATTACTATTCTCACCATCTATGGCATCGCCTTCCTTTTCAGCGTGTTGGCTCCTGGTAATGCGTTCAGACAAGTTACCATAGAAAGCAAGCCAAATGTTGTCGTTGCATTCTTCATGGCAATAGGAAAGAGCTTCGAGTTCTTATCAGAATCCATCAATATCGCTCAAATTCTGATGTTGATGCTTCTTAGCCCTACCCTTGTCAAGGCGGCAAGTAGCTCGAGATTCAAGTTCTCTCACCCTTGGCTATGCATCCTGATTACCGTTACGCTTTACAGTTCATTCTTCTTCGCCCACAGCTATGCCATGGGAACAAGAGGACCAGGCAGAGTACAGAACATCTATTCGTATATACACCTGTGGCTCATCTGCATCAATATTTATTATCTTTCTGGAGCTGTTCTGAGAAAGGCTGAGGCAAAAGCGCCATTAAGCTCTGCCATTATAGATTTCGTAACGGTATCTAAGAAGAAATATGCCAACTCGCTGCAGTATGCGCCATATTGTGCCATTGTCATCTTGATATTATCCGTAAGTCTCAAGGAAAGGACAACCAACAGAACCGTTTCACTTATGCTGAAAGGAACTGCCGTGAAATTTGACAAGGAAATGAACGAGCGTGAACTGGCACTGAAGACGAATACCCAAAGTGCCATAACATTGAAGCCTCTTACGGTAAAAATGCCTTCGGATGCATTCAATGACATCATGATTTATCCAGGATATTGGATCAATCAGGGAATGGCCCGATACTACGGCAAAGATAAGATTGTTGCCTCACCTGCCGCAAACATGCAGGAATCTCCAACCATGCTTCTTGCACGTTGCAAAAGAGACGTAGGACCAGGTAATTTGAAATTTGTATATATAAAATAATTGAACTTTCGCATGTAAGCTCCACACGCCCTGAAAGGGCAGAAGCTCCTAGCCCAGGGCGTATGGAATTTACTTGCAAGAGTTTAGCTACTTATAGCTCAGGCTTAAACTTGAGAAATTGCTTATGGCTTAAACTTAATTCGTTTCCTATAACTCCAGCTTAAACTTGATAGGATGCTTCTTGCCATAGCGGGTCCAGAACTTGGCGCGTTCCTTCATCACATAATCCACAGCCTCATCCACGTTGTAATCTCTTACCTTGGCATATTCAGAGACCAGGATTCGGATAAATTCCTTAGGTCCCCAGAACTTTCGGAGATTATAGAGTCCTTCCTTGACGCTGATTTCTCCAAACTTCATGCGATTGATATCCACGATGATGAAATGGAAGCCTTCATCATCCTGTTTCCACAATACGTTGCCTGGCGTAAAATCCTTATGCAGAATTTTCTTGTCGTGCATATCTGCGGCAAAACGTGCCAACGCCTTAGCCAGCTTTTCGTAAGTACCAGGGGCTGCATCACCCACTTCGTAAAGGGTATGCAGGTTGTCACACTGCAGGGTGATGAGATAGGTATATCCCAGGAGTCCGATGGCATTACGCTCTTCGATGAGCGCAATAGGCGCAGGGGTTCCGATGCCTTTCTTCTCCAATATCATCGGATATTCAAAGGCACGCTCCCCCTTAGGCTTTCTGATGCCTAGGGAATAAACCAGACTGTTAGGTCCCTTTGGCACATGATAGCGCTTTACATTAATAATGGTTCCATCAGGAGCCTCCATCACCTTAATGAGATTGCGACCCGTGTAAATCACACGTCCTTCCTTCTCGAACACATCCGGGATGCGTTCGATGAAACTTCTCATCTCTTCGTATTTTGGGTTTATCTTTATCTTCATTTGTTTACTATACTTTTATATTTTTGCCTAGGACGCTTTGGTACTCCAGGGAGCATCATTTCCAAACTCTTCTCTTGAGCCACAACGCCAAAATGGGGTCACTCATTTCCAGATGCTTAGGAGCAGGAGTCGTAATCAGATCTTTCACCATCAAGGATTTCTTCAGGCGGGTTACATTGGCGGCAGTACCCAGGCGATAAGTTTCCAATATTGCCGTCTGGGTGAAACCGGTATGTACTCCATTGGTGATGGCATGCAGGAAATTCATCTGATAGGCAGAAAGGTCTTCGGTCTGCTGAATAAACAAAGGCTCGCTGGCATCCAGCAACCGGTCTATTCCATATTTCAAGTCCTCTTCTGTTGCTACAGAATCATCCTGTACACGCAACCATACAAACCATGCCAACTGTTGTACATAAGAAGAATACCTATCTATTACCTGACAGATTTCACGAGCCAACTCTTCCGAGATATGCTTGCCGGTAGATTCGAATCGCTGACAGATATACTCCACCCAGTCTTTCTCGCTTATCTTGTTCAGATAGAAGAAATCTCCAAAGCGATAAAATGGGTAACTGGCATTCTGGAACATTTGTTCCATCATGTGTTTCTTGCTTCCATAAAGGCAGTAAGATACATGGCTCTGCAATTGCCATACGCTACGGAGCTTCTTTACTTTTTCTCATAATTACTACCTTATTTTATACTATACAGCTTTTCTTCTGCAAAAAAAATGCAAACGAGCGCAATGAAAGCTGGCTTTCAAATTGCCGAGTGCAGCTTTTCTTCTGCAAAGATAGCAAAAAAAAACAAATTAAACAAGGTTGTTTAAAACAATGTTGTTTAAAGCCATCTTTTTTTGCAGAAACAGCGATTCTTCGTCTGATAAAAACATAAAGTTTCATAAATTATACCCTAGGGTATAATACCTTTGGGTATAATTTTGTAACTTTGCAGAGAATCAAGACTTTAAGTATATGAACAAGATACCATTCGAATATGGTTCTATCGCTGAAAATGAATATTTCATTGATAGAATCGAAGATAGAAGAGACCTCAAGACTTTTCTTGGAGGAGGCATCAACGTGATGCTGATTTCTCCAAGACGATGGGGCAAGTCTTCACTTGTCAAAGCCGCAATGGAAGAGCTGAAGCAAGAACAGAAGGATGTGCGAGTATGCTATCTGGATGCCTTCAAGATTTTCTCTGAGGAAGAGTTCTACAACAAGTTTGCAAGTGCAGTACTCCAGGGCGTTTCTTCCACTATGGAAAAGAGATGGGCCGACATCGTAAAGTTCATCCAATCCATATCTCCAAGCCTCACCATCAACAGCGATCCAGTGAATGCCCTAGAAGTAAATCTGAACTTCAAGCCCCTAAAAGAAAGTGCCGAGGAAATTCTCAATCTTCCAGAAAAGATTGCCAAGGCTAAAGGCATCCATGTCATCGTGTGCATTGATGAGTTCCAACAATTGGCAAACCTGCCCGACTGGAAGCGCCTGGAAGGAACCATGCGTTCGGTGTGGCAGGGACAACACAGTACGACCTATTGTCTCTATGGCAGTAAACGCCACATGATGATGGATATATTCGGCAACTCGAAGAATCCATTCTACCGTTTTGGACAGACGATGACATTGAAGAAGATAGCCAAGGAATACTGGAAGCCTTTCATTCACGACAGTTTCTACAATCACGGCAAGTCTATCAGCGATGATATGATAGAGCGAATCTGCAATGCCGTGCAATGCCACTCCTGGTATATGCAGCAATTCTGCTTTCTCATCTGGACACGTACGGCAACAGAGGTGACAGAGGAAATCTATCAGTCACAGCTTACCAAACTTCTGGATATCAATGCCGATATGTTCATTACCGATATTGATGGCATGCCTGCCTCACAGATAGCATTCCTGCGTGCCGTCTGCATGGGAGAGACTCATTTCAATGCCCAACAGGTTGTAGCAGAATATGGACTCGGTGCTCCACGCACCATCACCAAGAACAAAAAGACTCTTGTAGAAAGAGACTTCATTGAGAAATCGGGCGATGGCTTCAAGATGGTTGACCCCGTTTTCGAACTGTGGTTCAAACGGGAATACTGCAACATTTTTCCTCAATAAGATATAGAAAAACTATATAAACAGTTAATCCCCCATCACGCAGCCAAAGCGTGGTGGGGAATTGCCAAACCGTCATACTACTATTATTTCTCATTATGATAAAGTTTCATAAATAATCAGCTCATTTATAGTTACCTTCGAGCTTATTTTATAATTTTGCACCCATGAAACAGATTATTCATAGACTATTTCCACATACGCTGTGGAACAGAGAGACGACAACCCTCTGGGGATGCGCCTTCGGAAAACTCATATTGTTTGACATCATCTGGTGCCTACAGACCACCTTTACCTCGTTCTCGCTGCCCGAGGTGTATGTCAACTCCATCTTGGTAGCACTCATCCTGCTCCTGCCACTGATGCTCACGGGCAAGAAATGGACGGAGTATCTGCTGCTCTTCATCGTGGACGGACTGCTGATAAGCAATCTGATGTATAGCCGCACATATAATTCGGCGATACCCTTGGAGAGCTATCTGCTGGCAGGCAACCTGAGCGACTTCACCGCCAGCGTCATAGACTCCATGCGACTCATCGACATCCTGCTGCCGCTATCTACCATCGCCAGCATCCTATACATATATAATAAGGTGAAAAAACAGCAGGCAGGAAAGGCTTCAATAGCCCAGACATCCCAAGCCAGCTATGGATTGCGACTCAAGCAATACCTCTGCACCCTGCTCGTGGTGTTCCTTGTATCCGCAATGCAAGTGATGACAAGAGGCGGTTGGCAGCAAGCATTTACCCGTTTGCAAAATGCCAATTACTATACTTGCGCCGTGCCAATGTATACCATTTTTGGCAACTTGATACACCAAGGAATGCAAACTCAGACTCCATTTACGCCCCAAATGAAGGCGGAAATAGAGGCTTGGCAGAAACAGCAGCCATCTTATAAAGCCCTGCCAGATAGCATCGATAAGAAAAAAACATTGGTCGTTATCTTCTGCGAATCGCTGGAAAGTTGGGTTATCAACAAGAAGGTGGAGGGCAAAGAAATCACCCCTAACCTCAATGCTGCCATTGCTGACAGCCATACCCTATATGCCCCCTATGTACTGACACAGGTGAAAGGTGGTCGCTCTATTGATGGACAACTACTGGTAAACACAGGACTTCTGCCACTGATGAATGGTTGCTATGCTATGCAGTGCCAGAACACCACCTATCCATCGCTTGCCAAAGCGCTCAAAGAGCAACATCAGGCTAAGTCATATCTGATGACGGTTGACAAGCCAGTAACCTGGAACCAGGAAATCGTGGCTCACAACTTTGGGATAGATACCCTGTTCTGCAATGACAGTTGGATCAATGACGAGAAAGTAGGTAGCAGAAAGAAACTGGGCGATGTCTCATTTATGAAGCAAATCGTCAAGAAGCTAAAAAGCAGCAACATTCTCAGCAATGGGCAGAGCACATTCCTCCAGATAGTCACCTATTCTGGTCATAACCCATTCGTATTGCCAGACAACTTGAAGCGCATCCACTTCAAGGGTTCCTATCCCGAGAAGATGTGCGACTATATGACGATGGCCAATTATACCGACCACGGACTGGGCATCCTGCTCCGCTATCTGAAGAGCCGACCAGACTATAAGGACATGATGATAGTGCTCATCGGCGACCATGAGGGTCTCGCAGCCGATCGCAAGCCTATCTGCGCTTCGCCTGCCGCCAAGGGCATCGTGAGCGACAAGCAGTTCACACCATTCATCGTGGTCAATGCTCCTGTAGGGGGTATATATAATAAGGTGATGGGGCAAGTCGACCAATACCCTACCATCCTGAACCTGATGCATCTGGATAGCTACACATGGAAGGGTATGGGACAGAGCATTCTCGACCCGAAGAAACAACCTGCCGCCGTGGGCTCAGACAATATGAACGTGGAGAAGACTGGAATTGTCTCTAACCAAGAAATCAAAAGACTCTCGGAGGCTCATCGCATATCCGACTTACTCATAAGATACAACAAGATAGTAAAATAATATGGACAAGACATATAAGAAAGCATTCTGGCTCATCATCATCCTGGCTATCGTGATGATGATTCCATTCCTCGGACTCTCTGATTTCAACACCAAGGGAGAACCTCGCGAGGCGGTGGTTGCCTACACCATGCTGGAACATGGCAACTGGATTCTGCCCATCAACAATGGTGGCGACATCCCTTACAAACCACCTTTCTTCCACTGGTGCATCGCCTTCTTCAGCCTCATCGCCGGCCACGTGAATGAATATACCTCACGTCTGCCATCCGCCGTATCGCTGGTTTTGATGACCATTGGCGGCTTCGTATTCTATGCCAAGCGCAAGGATACACAGACCAGCCTCATCGCTGCCATCCTCACGCTCACCGCCTTCGAGGTGCACCGTGCCGGAATGAACTGCCGTGTGGATATGGTGAACTCTGCCCTGATGGTGGGAGCTATGTATCTGCTCTACCGCTGGTGGGAGAAGGGAAAGCACCAGCTGCCTTGGCTTGCCATCCTCTGCATGAGCGGCGCCACGCTGACCAAGGGTCCTGTGGGCATCATCCTGCCTTGCTTCGTGATGGGCGTATTCATGCTTACCCAGCGCGAGAACTTCTGGGGCATCGTATGGCGCATGGCTCTAACCGCCCTGCTCTCGCTCATCATCCCATTCTGCTGGTACTATGCTGCTTACCTGCAAGGTGGCGACGAGTTCCTGCGCCTGGTGAAGGAAGAGAACATCGACCGATTCATGGGCAAGATGGCATACGAATCGCACGAGAACCCGGCGTGGTACAACCTGCTCACACTCGTGATGGGTTGGGCTCCTTATACCTTATTATTACTGTTCTCGCTCTTCATCCTGCCTTGGAAGAAGTTCTCCAAGACCCGATTCCTTGAGAATGCGAAGAAGGCTACTCCGCTGCAGGTGTTCACCTGGCTCGCCTTCCTCCTGGTGCTCTTCTTCTACTGCATCCCAAAGAGCAAGCGCAGTGTCTATCTGCTGCCATGCTATCCGTTCATGGCTTATCTCATAGCTGAATACATCGTCTGGATGATGAAGGAGAAGGTGGGAGCCATCAAGGTATATGCAGGGGTGATTGCCTCGCTGGCAGTTATCCTCGTGATTGCTACGCTTGTTATACGAGCAGGCGGCATACCAGATACCATTTTCCATGGCAAGCATGCTGCCGACAACATCGCCATGCTCCATGCCATAAGGGAATCTACTCATGGTATCCTATTCTACGTATGCTATATGTTTCTTATAATAGGAGCTTATCATATATTCAAGGCACTCAAGAAAAAAGAGACAAGCCAAATGATGAGATATACATTGGTGATGATTATCGCACTTTTCATCACACTCGACTCCACCCTGCAGCCTGCCGTGCTCAACACCAAGGCAGACAAGCATCTGGCGCCGGTTATCGAAAAGAAGTTTGATACAGGTAAGCTTTACTCCTATATGTCGATAGAGATGATGCATTTCTTCAGCCTCAACTTCTATCTGGGCGATAAGATCCAGCAGTTTGACAAGGTATTGCCGCAGGATGGCGTGCTGATGATTCCGGAAGGAGATATGCCAGACTTCAAGGAGAAATTCGGCAAGGACTATACCTTACAGAAGGTTTGGGAAGTAAAGAGACTCGTAGAATGGCATCATCCGGTAGGCTTCTATCAGTTTGTGAAGACAAGTGCCAACATCGCACAGAACAAATGATTAGTGAGTAGTGATTAATTATTAGTGATTAGATACAAAAAAAGCATCGGAACTCATAATCCCGATGCTTTTTTGTATCTATCAAATTGATATTCTTCTTATTTTCTTTCTTCGATAAGATTATACTCTTTCTTCTATAAAATATCGAGGACGGCGCTTCACCTCGGTATAAATCTTGCCGATATAGACACCCGTAATGCCCACACCCGTGGTGATGATGCCACCGATAAACCACATGGAAACGAGCAAGGAGGTCCAGCCCTGGATGGTCTTGCCCTGGAAATGCTCCACCAAGGCAAAGATAATCATGATGAAGGCTACTAAAGTCATCGCCAAGCCCAGGAAAGTGATAAACTTCAATGGTGCCACGGAAAACGAGGTGATGCCATCGATACTGAAGCTCAGCATCTTGGTGAGCGGATACTTGCTCTCACCTGCCTCGCGTGCCTTGCGGTCGTAATAGACGAATCCCTCACGGAACCCCAACTGGCGGACGATGGCCCTGAGGAAGAGATTGCGCTCGGAGTACTGCATCAGAGCCTTCAGCGTGCGGTTGGTCATCATGCGGAAATCGGCATGATTATACACCGTATCCTTATCCACGCTCTGCATCAGCTTATAGAAAGCCTGAGCGGTGAATCGCTTGAAGAAGGTATCGGTCTTACGCTCCTTGCGCACACCATAGATGATATCCTTGCCTTCCTGCACCTGCTGAGCCATATCGATGATGACATTCTCATCATCCTGCAGGTCGGCATCGATACTTACCATCGCATCACAATGATCTACCGCCGCTTCCATTCCTGCCCAGAGTGCATTCTGATGTCCCCGGTTATGAGATAACTTGATGCCGTGTACATACCTGTGCTCCTTGGCAGCATCGGAAATCATCTGCCAGGTACGGTCACGACTACCATCGTCAACAAGGAGCAACTCCGTGTCGGCATCTGTTTTTACCTTGATGTTCTTGATCAGATTGCCAAGCACCTCCAGGGTCTTCGGCAATACCGCTTCCTCGTTATAGCAAGGAATCACTATGAATATCTTCATCACTTTTCTTTTTTTCGTCGTTAGCATGGATACTTATCAATTGCAAAAATACCCCGATTTTCTTACATACACAAATAAAACGCCAGTTTTTTTATAATCTTGCATCATATTCCTGAAAAGAAGGACTGGGAAAGCAGGATAAACCCCAGATTTTACCACTTCCACTTCACCTGTACCTCTAGATCCATCTGATGAGAACCGGCGATTTCCTGCAAGCCGGAAGAGATGTGGGTGCGGTCGAAATAATCGGTGCTGCCCAGCTTTGCTATAACCAGCAGATGATGGCTGATCTCCGAACGCGCCACCAGGGCATAGCGGATGCCCTCGCCAAAGTAACTGCCAAAACTCATCTGATAGAGCAAGCCCGGCTCATAGGCATAGATGCGACTGTCGAAATCCTGGGTGTGAAAATAGCCGAAACTGCCCTGCAGCCTCAGCCACCGCCAATGATATCCGATGTTTTCATTCAGCAGATAACCGCTGCTGGAAGCATTCTGGGTGCCGCTACTGGAAGCATTCCCGGTACCGCTGCCCGCATTTCCTTCCCGGTACTTCGTATAATCCACACTCGTCTTGGAACTCCAGTTTTTCGTGGTAACGCTGGCATAGAAACGGAGACGCCCGGTAGCGTTTCCCGCCTTTTCCTTATAGCGGACCCGGGCTCCCAGTGTCCAGAAACGGGCAGGAAGATAGAGGATATTCAGCAGATGATCCCAGCTCTGCGTACTCTGGCGGGTATGATACTTAGGCCAGGCAAAATAGGCAAAGTCGCTATAGGCGGTAATGGTCCAGCGACTGCCTGGCGACCACGTAGCCCCCACATACATGCCGTTTTCATCCTGCACGCTGCTTCCCTCGGCAAAGCTGTTGCTGAACAGGGAATAGTATCTGGCAGAATAGAACCGTTGCACAGCCGTGAGCGAGAAATGATCGGAAACCAGATAAGATGCTGCATTGAGCGTGGCGACGGCTCCACAATCACCCGTTGCCGTTTCGCCACCTATCGTCCAGCGATGGGAAATATAGCCATAATCTACACTCACATTCCAGAAGGCATCACCTTCGGGAGCAAACCGCTTGTACAACTGCACCTTTTCTGGCATCAGCGGAAGGGAGAAAGAGGTATAGAAACCGGTGGCTCCAATATGCCAGCCCTGATGGCGATAGTTGATATTGCCACCCACCAGCGTATTGGAGGCTATATCCTGCCTGGCTATCTCCCTGCGTGTACGGTGCAGACCGGTCTTGAGAATAGTCTTGATGCCACCCTCATCACTCAGCGTGGCATCTATCTTGCGATAAGAGAGGAATCCGGTAAGGTCAAGTCCCTTCAACAAGGTATAGGTGGCTGCTGCTCCCTGCAGATAGTTGGCAGAAGAGCGGGAGGAATGAACCTTGATCTGGCTGGTGGTTCTGCCCAGCGAGGACAGTATCGAGAGTTTGCCGAAGCTGAAGTCGTTGTTGAGAATCAGTCCCATTCCCTCGTGCAGCCGATACCTGCCCAGAGTGATATTCTTCCATCTGCCTAATTTCCTGACTTGCAGATAGAAGGAATAGAAATCATATCCCAGGTTGTTCCTGCCGCTTCCGAAAGGTTCGCCCGCATCCTGGGCACCAACGAATCCCATCTTCACATAGTCGCCATACCTGAACTGATAGCGCACCCCGTGCCTATACTTATATCCCAGGTATCCATCGGCTCCCTTGCCATCGCCCTTGCGCTCATAGAAAGGCACTTTCACCATTCCCATCACCTCGTGCTTGCCATACTTCAGGATATTCTTCAGGCTCGGGAACTGCTGGCGGGGAGTCTCGTCGGCTACATAGAAGAAGCTGTTCATCAACTGCCGCTGATACCAGCTGATACTGGGGATGAGAGCCAGTTCTGCCATCGTCTTCATCCCATGATAGCGATAGAGATATGCCTGGATATCCTCTACCTGCGAAGGGGTGAGGAAAGGCAGATGCTCCATCTCTTCGCGGGTAGCCGTATTCAGATTCAGCGGATGCTGCGCCAGCTCCTCCAGTTCCTCCTCATAATCCTCCCAGGCAGTCTGTTCGAAATCCTCCATCTCCGAGAGTTCCATCAGATATTCCTGCCAAGGACGCGAAGAGACATGCTTCTCCCTATCTTCTTCCGACCGGGAAGAGGAGTCCTGGGCACAAACAGAAGGGTCATAGAATAACTGGGAGCTGCCTATGAGAAACAGTTTCAACAAAAAGCGGATGATAGGTTGCCAATACTTCATAGACAGGCAAAAGAATTATTAAATTTCCACAAAGATACTGCGAAATTCTGAAAATGAGTAAGAAAAGAGTAACTTTCTTTCTCTAAATGGGAAATTATCTGTAATTTTGCGGCATAATTAGAAATAGAAGAGGATTACACCTCTTTATATATATAAGAGATGCTCCGGACAGGGAGCGGATTATTTAAATTGGATCAAGAAGATTTTTATGAAACAGAAGATATTCTTTTTGCTGGCGATGCTCTTCTGCATCACGCTGCAGACAATGGCACAGACGGATGACGACAAGCCTGAAAACAAGGAAGTCGATATGGATGTTCCTACCTTCGAACCGATGGTGAAGGTGGGAAAGGTGCTGCTCGACCACGACAGCATACAGTATGTACAGGTGAACAACGTGTATGTTTATCCACAGCCGGTGTTCAAGAACGCCAAGGAAAGAATGGCGTACAACCGTCTGGTATATAACATCAAGAAAGTTCTGCCGATAGCCAAGGAGGTGAGAAAGATCATCATCGAAACGGGTGACTATCTGGAAACCCTGCCCAACAAGAAGGCGAAGGATGCGCACATGAAGCTGGTGGAGAAAAGCATCAAGCAGGAATATACACCGAGAATGAAGAAACTCACCTATGCACAGGGCAAGCTCTGCATCAAACTGGTGTATCGTGAGTGCAATTCATCCTCCTATCACCTTATCCAGGCATTCCTCGGCCCTATCCGTGCCGGCTTCTATCAGGCTTTCGCCGCCCTCTTCGGTGCCAGCCTCAACAAGAAATATGATCCGAACGGAGTGGATAGGCTCACGGAAAGAGTGGTGAGACAGGTAGAATCAGGACAGATATAAAAAGAAAAAAGCAAAGCCCACGAGCATGAAGCCATGAGCATTGCTTGATGCCAACAGTAATCTTAGTAGGAAAAATCAAGTTCCGATTTCAATTTGCTGTCTTAGCAGGTTGTAATAGTATCCACGCAATTTGACCAATTCTTCGTGCTTACCCACTTCCACAATCCTGCCTTTGTTCATCACGATGATTTGGTGGGCATGTCTTACGGTACTGAGTCGGTGAGCCACCACGACAACAGTACGATGCTCGTAGAAACTATGGAGATTCTCAACTATCATACGTTCATTGAAGGTATCGAGCGAATTAGTTGCCCCGTCCAAGAATACATAGCAAGAATCTTTGTAGAAGGCTCTTGCAATCAAGATACGCTGCTTCTGTCCTTGACTCAGTCCCACTCCATCCCTACCTATCTTGGTGTCATATCCAAGCGGAAGAGTCACGATATAATCTTCGATGCAAGCTACTCGTGCAGCCACCTTCACCCTGTCCATATCTACGTCACCATCCCCTACGGCAATGTTACGAGCGATGGTATCTGAGAAGATAACGCCATCTTGCATCACGACGCTACACTGACGGCGCCACCACTTCTTGTTGAGCCTATTGATGTTGGTACCACCGATGGAAAGTTCTCCATTTGAGACTGGATAATATCCCAGCAACAACTTTAAGAGCGTAGTCTTGCCACTACCCGACTCTCCCACGATGGCTGTAGTATGTCCATAGGGTATGAATACACTCACGTCGTCAAGGGTTTTGTGGCTAGAGTGAGGTTCATACTTGAAGTCCACATGATACAGATCCATTCCATCAGTCTTGTCCTCTATAGAGGTAAGAAGTCCAGACTTGTCGTCCTCGCCCTTTTTGAGATGTATCTCATTGATGCGCTCCAAACTGATATTCACATCCTGGAGTGAATAGAAGAGCACCATCAACTGCTCTATTGGCGAATTGAGCTGACCGATGATGTACTGCACAGCAAGCATCATACCCAGCGTCATCTCCCCATGGATGACAGAGGTGGCAGCCACCACAGTAATAAGGATATTCTTCACCTCGTTGATAAGGATGCTTCCAACCTGCTGAGTCTGCAGAAGTTTAAGCAACTTAGCCTCAACGCCCAACTGGTTTTCCTGCACATGCTCCCATTCCCTGCATTTGCGCTGTTCACAATCCTGGAGTTTAATTTCCTGCATAGAGGTAATAAACTCGTAAGTTTTGTTCTTATTGATGGATTGTTGCTCAAAGAACTCATAATCCAACAACTTCCTGCGATGCAAGAACCTTTGCATCCACAATCCATATACGATGCTTCCCAAAAGGAACACGAAGAACACTACTTTATCATAAAGGAAGAGCACCACACCGAAGCCCACGAAGGTGATGAGAGAGAAAGCCACATTGAGCGTCTTTTGGGTCAAGAAGCTATTGACACAGTCATGGTCGCCCATACGCTGCATCAAGTCGCCCATCAACTTGGTATCGAAGAACGACATCGGCAACTTCAACAATTTCTTAAAGAAGTCGCTGAGCAAGGATATGTTGATCTTCATGTTAATGCGCAACAACACCCAACTACGAATAAAATCAATGACCGTACGGCTAACAGCGAGCATCAACTGTCCAAGCAAGATGAGCCAAACTAAGTCGAGTCTCTTATACTTAATGCCCTTGTCCACTATCAACTGGGTAAAGAAAGGAAAAGCCAACTGAATGAAGCTACCAAGAACCAAGCTCAAGAAAATCAATGCAAAAGACTTGCGATACTTCTTGAAATAGCCCAAGAGGAAACGGAAAAAGTGCTGCTCCCCCTCATTCTCCCACTCCTCTGGCATCTTGTAAGTCAAGAAATCAGGAGTAGTTTCCACAAAAATGGCAATCCCCTTAAGCGTGCCATCCGTCAACATACTTGCCCAATGACGTTCGAATTCAGCACGAGAATAAGTTACCAACCCCTTGCCAGGATCGGCGACATAAAACTTGCGCCCCTTCTTTATTTTATATAATACTACAAAATGATTTTGGTTCCACTGTAAGATGCACGGAAGGACATTAGCCTTCATTTCAAAGACAGAAGCCCTTGCACAATGTGTATGAAGGCCAAGCGTTTTAGCCGCCTCATTCAGTCCAAGCATAAAAACACCCTGCGGTGTAACAGAACAAAACTTTGACAGAAAATTCAAAGAGTATTTCCTGCCAAAGTACTTACATATCATTTGCATGCAAGCAATACCACATTGCATATTGTCATGTTGAAGAGTTATTGGAAATTTCATTATAAACGTTTGATTTCAGAGTTGCCTGCACCTGTACCTTTATACTTACTACGAGTGGAATTAAACTTATATCGAAGAGTCAAATTCAAGTTTCTTGTTCCTCTTCTCGCAACTTGCAGCAAAGTCATTTTCTGATTATACAGCAAATCCGCATCCCAATTCTTATATAGCAAATCATTACCTTGCAATTCCAATGTCAGAGCGTTCTGCAAAAAAGACTTACTGATGCTAACATCCAATACATGCTGTTCTTTTGCCATAAATACATTCTGTACATTACCCTTGCTTTGATAGCGATAATTCACATTAAACACTATGTCGCAAGGCAATCTAAAAGCATTATTAAAGGTTGCCATAAAAATAGGGCGGTTGAGTTTATATGACTCCACATCTGTATGAAGAGTAAACCATTGTTTCAACATTGCCAAGTTAGCTTGTGGAGACCAGAAGCCAAACTTTGGTGCCAAACTGACATAAGCCGTCGCACTCTTTACACTCTTTAGGTTCTTATGATTCACCATAGTGATTGCTTCATTGTCGGGAATCTGTTCTGCCCAATAAATAATGGCATCACGAGAATCTTTGTAGTTGACCATGAACTGAATAAATTTCCAAACTCCAGATACCTCAACCATATGGTTCGTTTCATTATTCAGCTGCGGATTACCCTTTTGTAGGGTGAGACGATTCATATAAACAATGTTGTTGCTCAACTGAGAATATGTTGGACGCTTGGTCTTGATAGAGTAGCTCAATTGCAACATTGCCTTTCCTATTTTAGCACCATAAGTCAAGCTAGGGAAAATATTATTGAAAGAACGACTCTGCTCTGGGTGATAGATTCCATCATTATAATATCTGAATCTCACATCCTCATATCTCAAACCTACCGTAACATTACCTATCGAAGTTAGATGTGAGTATTGCAAGAAAGGACTTACTGTTTGCTCTTCTAGTTTACCATAAGAATTAGCAAGTAAATCCGTTCGATTCACTTCATAGTCATCATTTCTATGGGTGTTGATATACTCTGCACCATAAGTAAGCCATCCTCCCAATACAGGAGATGTCAAAACCAACTTAGAGGCTACCATCTTGTTATCTACCTTATTCTCGGAATCTATCAGACGAGAGTCTTGCTCTTGGCTTATCTCTGTAAAATAACTATACATGCGTTTTTTTGCAAAATACAAGTCGGTATTAAAGTCTATGGTTGTCTTACCAACTCGACCATTATAATAAAAATTCAACTGATGGTCAGGATTGTCTTTGTTCACTATAGCACTATTAGTCGCTATGTTATCATAGAATTTTTCAGCTACAGTTATTTTACTATTAAATATACTATGCGTTCTTCTATATCCAGGACTATTCAATGTATACCTTGCACCAATAGAATGGTTGGCTCTGAAGTCATAGCTGAATCCACCTATAACAAGATGATTTTCCGAACGACGTGTCTGGTAGTTACTATTGTTTTGCTTCCAAATTTCACCAACATAGGTAATTTGCT
This sequence comes from Segatella copri, assembly GCF_002224675.1. Taxonomy (GTDB): domain Bacteria; phylum Bacteroidota; class Bacteroidia; order Bacteroidales; family Bacteroidaceae; genus Prevotella; species Prevotella copri_U. The sequence continues at coordinate 48,644 of NZ_NMPZ01000022.1, forward strand.
CAAAAGTCGCATCCTGTATGGTCTTCGTATTAGAAAACTTATAGGTTGCGAACACATTCAAGCCATCATGACGATAGTTTGTATTCAACTCCTGAATAGTACCACTATATTTATTATACGAATAAAGAGAGCGAGTATCGAAACTAAATCCATCACCTTTCGCTGGTATTGTCTTTATCTTGATGACAGCATTGACAGAAGCACCATAAATTGCACCAGGAGCCTGGATAACCTCTATACTTTTAACAGCACTAGACTTTAGGTTGTCCAATTCATTCACATCAAGCACTTTTCTGTTATTGATATAAATGAGCGGAGTACCTTTTCCCAACACCTCATAAACATCCCCTCTTTTGATAATTCCAGGCACATGCTTCAATACATCTTCTGCCGTACCCATTCTGCTGAGCACGGTACCATCAACATGGGTCAACAAGCCTTCATTGGTCATTTTGTATTGAGAACGAAGACCTTTCACCACGACTTCATTTAAAATCTTGGCATCTTCTTCCAAGCAAATCGGCTTACCTTGATAATTTTTCAGCTCTTCATAAATTGTTCTATACCCTATAGAAGACACTTTCAACATCATATCTTTATTAGAAGATTGCAATTCAAAACTTCCATCCTCTTTCGTCACAGAACCTGCAATAAAAGCAGAATCACCCTTGGATATCAGAAGTACATTTGCAAAAGCAATAGGTATCCCCTTATTATCAACGACCTTACCCTTCAGATTTTGAGACATAGCTTGTAATACAAAAACAGCCATCAACAGTACTGCAAAAATTCGCTTTTCCATTTCAAATGTTATTTTATAGTTTTATCAATCCTAATAAATGCAGCATAAGTTTCATCACCAACTGCGTTGTCATATATGACGAATCTAGATATAAATTGGTTTCAACAATATCTATTCCTAATATTTTTTTGTTTTTTAATATTTTCGATAAGAATGCAAAAGTCTCTTCATAGAATCCTCCATCAATCATTTTAGAAGCTGTTCCTGGAGCTATGCTTGGATCAAAGAAATCTACATCAAACGAAAGATAGACATAATCTTTTCTTTCCATCAAACATTGGCAAGCAGCGTTCTCGGATCGCATTTCAGATAAAGAAATTTGCTTGCATTTTGGGTTCTCCACAAAGAAAGGCTCCCTAACTCCTATTTGGATAATTTCCTTAACCTTATCCAATCCTGCACAAAAAGACATGACCGTTGCATGATTCAACATCTCACTTTCAGAACTTTGATAAACCTGAAGATAGTCAGAATCACTCAAATCTGAATGGGCATCAAAATGCAGCACCAAGAAAGATGGATTGTTCGTACTAATGCCCTTCAATATGGGATAGGTTATCGAGTGGTCTCCCCCTATACAAAAAGGAACATTCCCCATTTCTACAACTCTAGAAATAACATTCGTTATTCTATCATAATAACTCACGCAACTATCTCCTGTTGCATAAAAAACATCCCCCACATCATACATTTTTTCCATATTGTTGTAGAAAATATCTCTAAGAAAACTCTGATGGAAAAACGAACTATTGACTTTTTTGTGTTTTATCCCTAATGGGAAAAAACTACTTGTCGCCTTTCTTAATGTGCGGGGAGCGTCTTTGCACCTTGCATCTACATCATTACCACCTCCAAAAGGAATTCCTATCAGAGATATTTGATGTTGTTTGCTGTATAAACATCCACTTTTTATTCCAAAGAAAGTTGGATGTTGAGGTACTAATTCACAAAAAACATCCGACAACTTAGACACAATCATCTTACTATTCACTAAGTTTTGCAAAGTTAGCTCTACCTGCGTTTTATCCAAAGAGTCCTTCAACATCCTTTCCACTAAGGTTTCTCTCTGTCTCCAATCACTACAGAACTCCAGTAAATCATGCAAGTACGCAGATATGCGGAAACTCTTGCCAGAAATGACATTTACCATCTCATAAGAACCATTTTTTAATTGGCCCTTAAAAGCAAATGATTTTTTATATTTAATACTACTTTCCATAACGTAACTAAATCAAAATTTGACTTTTCTGTAAATCAAGTGCCAACATCGGCTTGCCGATATTAGATACATCAATTGAGCAATCATGACTATGTAAAGTATAAAGCAGATCAAAAAGACCTTTTGACAACTTAACCTTTGTTGAGTTTGCCTTATCATATAAATACTGAGTATCTGTAATCACAAAATCATATCGCTCACTATTAAAACGCTTAATCGGCTCACTGCTAGTTGTAACCTTAGTCTCATTATGCTTATACTTGAAAAAAGAATTAACATAACACCAACCTTCCCATTGAGCAATGTCATTTTTCATATACTCACAAAAAAAACTCCACATATTCCTTATTCCACATTCCCTAGAAGAGATTGCAGGAAAGAGTTCTATATAGGGTTCTTTATTACAAACATCTCCTAAAGTCGCCAAGACTGGCATTACATCTAAAGACAATTTATCCGCCAAGAATTGCACACCTTTCCGTATTTTTATGGTCTCATGAAAGAAGTGAAAATCCTCCAACTTTTCATCATTCCGACTCATTCCCCCTATTCCTGAATTTCCATCCAAGTATATCAACAAAGAATACCCAAACCGAACATATTTAAATAAGGATATAAGCCCAGAACGTTTTTCGACATTTACAAATACTAAATTCGTTCTATCGTCAACCAAATCAGACAAAGATTGCTCGAAACTATCTTTTTGTGTATCATACACTCTTTGCGTGACAGGAACACACAAACTTATCCCCCTAGAAAGCAAATAACGACCTATAGCCTTGTAAGGACCATAATGCATAGTTGCAAAAATGCAGGGCGTACCGACTTCAACATTTCCATTTTTACAAGTCATAATTGGAGCATGGCAAGCATCGTACATGTCACCCACGTGCTCTGCAAAAAACAACCGCTTAAACATATCGACAGTTCCTTCTTTTCCTACGCACCTCTTTATATTAGAGCAGAAAAGCAAATAATTCTCTCGCTGAACATGGTTCAAATCTGTGTCGACCCCATTCAGGTATTCTAGTTTTTCGAATATTTCCATACTAATAACCTTCTTTAATTTTATTCATAGAACACAATTTAAACATTGACAAAACTAACTTGTAAAAACCATAGCAACAAGCCACACTCACAATAAAAGATTTTAAATATTGCAACGTAAAATATGGAGAATGCAAGTCCATAATAAAACTCACAACATACTCTAATAATTTTAGCGCAATATACCCTCTAAAGAACCAATTCAAAATGGCAAATTGCAGAATTGGCAAGCTAAACCGCCCCTGCTTGTCTTTCCATCTAAAATTATCTGCCTTTTCTATCAAATTAGGTATGTCAAAGAGGTCAGAATACACCCAATAGCCATCATTTCTAAAAAATGGCAGCAATGAGTACAATATCACCAACGTATTTGACAGTATTAAGTATCTCAAATAGTTTTCCGAAGCGGAGTTTGCCCCCAAAACATATCCACTCATAAGCAGCACATTAACAATGAGTTGAAAATATACACCTCCTGCATTTACAACTAGCCTTTTTCGCCTCGGTAGCAACCAAGATTTCGTCACATCACTAAACAGAACAGGAAATATTAAATAAAAACCAAACCCTATTTTTCCAGGTTGTATTCCATGCCGAAGCGAGGCTGTGGAATGCCCCAGTTCATGCAAAAGGACAAAGGCATTACTCAACATAAACAAAATAAGGAAGTCTCCTAACGAAAAGGACAATAAACTTAAACTAATCCCATCCTTATCTATCAATACAAAGAATAGGATGTTTACGATAGAAGCCAGTACAAAAACTAACCAAAATATCTTTACCCCAAATAGCACCTTAAACAACCGTGATACTGCGACCACCAATGAACTTCTCAACAAGGTATGCTGAAACTTAATATAACTATTATTCACAGTGCTAACTGTAGTAGATATCTTTCTAATAAAAGACTGGAAAGAATCTACGATATTTTGCTTATCGTTACAATCTAGATTATAGAATTGCTCCAAATTACCAACAGCCTCTTCTAATGTTGCATCTTTTTTCAAAGATGATAATATAAGATAGAAACATTCGTTAATAGCGTAAGCCTTTCCATTAGCTACTGCAACAAACTGCTGTTCTCTATGAGAAACCTCAATCATATCATAAATTCTTTCCATATCTTTCAACTTACTTCGTTAACATTAACGCTGAACGTCACCCAAGTTGCAACGGATCACATCACTAGCGGCAATCTGTGCCATTTCTAAACGATCCTCAAGCTCCTCGAACTTTAGATCAATAGACTTGTTCAATTCTTTAACCATATTTTTTATTTTTAAATTAATAAATGTTCATTAACTCTATTCTTAAAACTAGCGATTACACGAATATAATATCGTCATCATCACCTTCATCATCTGGCAAATATACTTTTGTGCCATCTGGTAAATAATACCATCCACCTCCCATGATGTTTGCCATTCCTTCTTTGTCCAATGCTTCCATTTTTCTACTTTTTAATTGTTTTTGTTTTACGGCTGCAAAGGTACAAACATTTTTGCTAAAGATTTCTAATATAAACCTAATGCTTTTCTAATATTTTATTAGCATTTTCATTAGAAGCAATTATACATTATTATAATAGCTTAACCTGCATATTTCATACAAAAGAAGTTTTACGCACACTGGGCAAACACAAAATAACCTTCATTTTTTAATTAATACGCAATATTCAGGTTAAAATCTTACTAAAGTTTGGCTATTCCATTTATTTTCGTTACTTTTGCACTCAAATAGTATAAATTACGATGAAAAAAGTATTTTTTATATCAATTATAGCTATCATTATGATAGATTGTTTGCAAGTCTATAATATATACTTGCAATACAAGAATTATACACAAGAACAAGCCAATTATATAACAACAACTTTAAAATCTTCAATAGACGAAGAACTTAGCCTCCGTTCTAGAAGGGATTATAGTCCTGACACTTTAGGACAACAACACTGTTATTTCAAAATCGCAAAAGAAATTCCAAAGGAAACTCCTAAAGAAGAGATTACAGACCTAAGAGGATATGATGTAAAACTGTTAAAAGCACAAGGGCTTATCAGCTCTAGTGAGGAACTTATCCAGCTTGCATCTCAAGATCAACAAATACAAAAAGGCCATCCTTTAGACATCACTATACTTGATACTATTTTTACAAGAAATCTCAACATACAATATGAGCATAGCATGATATTGGTTGACAAAAACAAGAATGTAATAAAGACAGTTGGCACAAAGAATATTCCCAGCTATTGGGTATATTCCAAGGATATAGCCGTCAACCTCGCCAATCCTCGGTTTATTCGAGTTGCCGTTTTTATCACCCCTTCCCAGTTTATCATCCAATTCATTTGGACTTTAGTCTTGTCGCTTCTATTTGTATTGATTGCCTCTATTTGCATAGGCTATCAATTACGAGAGATTAGAAACAGAGATGAATTACTAAAAAATAGGGAATTAACAGTCAATAGCATCATTCATGACTTAAAGGCTCCAATAAATAGCATCATTGCGCTCATGGGAGTTATCAAGCTAAAGGTTACGGATGAAAGCACTAAAATACTAGCTAGGCAAATAATTGACAAAGCAAAACTATTAGTACACGATATTGAGACTATTCTATCTACAGCCAACAATAAACCTAGAATGATTCTTAATCGTGAAGAGGTTAACATCATGAAGCTAATCAGTCTAGCTAAGTCAGATGTCGATATTCTCTACGAAAGCAAAGAACATACAATTACTATCGATGATAAAACTAGAGGAAATCAAATCGTTGATGCAGACAAGATGTACTTGCTCAACGCAATCAGAAACCTCATCGAAAATGCCATCAAATACGCCGACAAAGGAGTCATGGTACATATTTCCGTTATAAGATACAACAATGAGCTACAAGTTTGCGTATCTGACAATGGTTGGGGAATCAGCAAGAAAGACCAAAAGATGATTTTCAACCAGTTCTACCGAGTTCCACATGAACATGGACCTAGAGGACATGGTGTAGGACTGGCACTCGTAAAATATGTCATCGAATCGCATGGTGGTCATATCACCGTCAACAGCGAACTTGGAAAAGGCAGTAAATTCATTTTTAATATTCCTTTCAAATAAAAAATATCACAAAAAATCATGGACGAAATAAGAGTTCTCATCGTAGATGACGATGCCACACTTGGCGCAACGCTTACACTTGGTTTGGATGCACTTGGAATGCAGCCTAGCTATCAAACTTCTTTGGCAGGTTTACAATCTGTTGTGCAATCAATAAATCCTAACATTATAATCCTTGATGTTGAAATCGGAGAAGATAATGGTATCGACCAAATGCAACAACTTAAACTCTATGCGCCAAATATTCCTGTCATATTCATGTCTTCTCATGCAGATGTAGGATATTTGACAAGGGCGATGGGTGAAGGAGCTGTCAATTATCTTAAGAAGCCTTTTGAAATAGAAGAACTTGCTGCATATATTCAACGATTTGCAAAGGTTGAAAAACATCAAGATAACTCAACAATTGTTTCTTTTGGAAATTATTCATTATGCATTAATACTAGGGAACTTTTCTTACGACAAGAAAGAGTTTGTAGATTAACTACAAAACAGTTTGAAGTGACTCGTCTCTTCTTGGAATATCCCCACGAAACTATCCCACGTAAAACTTTAAAGCATAAACTTTGGCCAGATGGCAATGATTCGGATGCTAGTCTCGACAACTACATCTCGCAACTCCGCAAAATATTTACTGCCGATAAGAGTATTCATATCATAACAATTCCTAAAATCGGCTTTAAGCTCGAGATTTCTTAGTTACCACAATGGATGGGGACGGCGGGTATCATCCTCTAAAGGAAGTCGATATGGATGCCCCTACCTTCGCCCCGATGGTGAAAGACAGGAAAGGTACAGCCGATAGCCAAGGAGATGGGAAAGAGCATCATCGAAACGGGTAATCTGATAGCAGGAAACGGCTTCCATTCCTAAGGGTATTTTTTGATGGAACAAGGGAAAGTTGTGGATACTATCAGGAGTATTTAGCTATACTATTAGGAGTATTTGTCTATACTATTAGAAGAAAAAGTCTATACTATTAGGAGAAATCTCCGTTCATAAGTTTTGAATGTGCGTTCAGAAGTTTTGAATGTACGTTCAAAAGCTTTGAACATACGTTCAACGACGCTGAACGGAGATTTCTCCTAATGAAAAAAAGAAATGCCCCTAGAGGTAACTGCTTTTTCCTCTAGGGACATTCCTTTTTATTCCTCGGTGTAAAGCACCTGGATCATAGTCTGACCCACTGCCTTCAATACGTTCTTATCCAGATGAGCCATATCATCGTTCACGGTGTGCCAGGTAGGACCAAAACTGCTCTGCTGGCAATCAGGATAGTAGGCTATCACATCGATGGTAGGAATCTTCGCCTTCTCGTTTACCGGAATATGATCATCCGTAATCATACCGCCATCACTCTTAGGGAAGAAACTGCCGTAACCAGCCTGACGGGCTGCAGCCCAAACTCGCTTCACGATGCCACCAGCATACTGCATAGACATTCCTTCGCGGTAGAACTTGGCTCCCTGACCGCCTACCATATCCAGGAGGATGCCATAGCGAGGATTGTAACCCTCTGGCTTGTTCTCGCTCCAATACTGGGCACCCAAAGCCCAGCTGTTGCCATCATCCTGTGCATCAGACCATTGCGGTACGCCCCAATCCTCGGTATCGAAACATACGAAATCTACACCGATACTTGGATTCAACTTCTTGTCTGCCTGCAACTGGCGGGCAATTTCCAACATGACGGCTACTCCGCTGGCACCATCGTTGGCAGCCATTACAGGCTTGCGCCAATTGGTACTGTCGGGATCGTTATCCGCCCAAGGGCGACTGTCCCAATGGGCACAGAGCAAGATACGGGTTTCAGCCTTCGGGTTGTAATGGGCAATGATATTGGTATTCTTCAATATCGTGCCATCATAGCCCTTCAGGTCTGCCTTCTGGGTCTCTACCTCGCAGCCAAACTGCTTGAACTTGCTCACAATCCATTCGCCACACTTATCGTGCGCCTCGCTGTTCATCACGCGAGGTCCGAAATCGCATTGCGCTGCACAATAAGCCAATGCCGAATCGGCATTGAAAGCCGGACCTACGGGATTCAGCTTCTCCGCTTCCTCTACCTCCTGAACATCAGGCGAGCTTGCGCTGCTGGCATTCTTATAGCTGATGGTACCAGCCACCAGTCCGGCAGCTACCACCACACCTAATATGATCTTCATTTTTTTCGTCATAACATTATTGTTTAAAGTTCTGCACCTGCGTCATCACTCTGAGCCAGTTGCCTCCCCAGATCTTGGCGATATCCTGCTCACTGTACTTGCGGCGCAACAGCTGGAGAGTGAAATTAATCAGCTCGGAAGAATCAGCAAGTCCGCGGATGCCTCCGTCTCCATCGAAATCAGTACCCAGACCTACATGGTCGATGCCCATCACCTCGATGGCATGTTCCAGATGGGCAATGGCATCCATGATGTCTGCCTCGCCCTCCTTGCGCAGGAATCCATGATAGAGCGTTGTATGAGCCACACCTCCACGGGCTGCCAGGGCACGCATCTGATCATCGGTAAGATTACGGGGTACATCGCAGAGCGCACGGCTGCTGCTATGGCTGCATACGATAGGAGTCTGGCTGATTTCCAATGCATCATAGAAACTCTTTTCGCCTGCATGACTCAAGTCCACCATGATGCCGTGGCGATTCATCTCCTGAATTACCTTGGCTCCGAAACTGCTCACGCCATTGTGGGTATTGCAGCCACGGGCACTGTCGCAGATGTCATTATCGCCATTATGGCAGAGGGTGATATATACCACGCCTCGCTGGGCAAAGTACTTCACATTGCTCAAATCGTGCTCCAGGGCAAGACCATTCTCAATACCGAGCATGATGCTCTTTCTGCCCTTTCGCTTGTCGCTGTAAAGATCGGCAGGAGTTCGGGCGATACTCAGGTAGTCGCGGTTCTTGCTCACGATTTCCTCAATCTTGTCGAAGATGAGATCGGCATACTGCAGAGGTCCCTGCACGTCGAAGGCTACCTTGCTGCTGAAGCTCTCGCCTATCTTAGGCTGCGGCAGGTAAGCCACCATGGTGGTAGCATCCTGATGTCCATCGGTCATCTTGTGCAGATCCACGAGGATGCGGGAGTCGCGATGATCGAACTTCACGCCCTGCGGGAAGAACATCGGGGTATCGCAATGGGTATCGAGTGTAAGGATACGCTTGTGCAACTGCTTGGCTGCATGGAAATTGCCAGCCTGGTTCACCAGCCACTGGAAGATCTTTCCGCCTTCCTCGCCCAGCCACTCCGGATGCCACTGCACGCCGAGTATCTGCTTATACTCGTTGCTCTCTATCGCCTCGATGATGCCATCGGTAGATTTGGCGATGATGCGCATGTGCTTGCCCGGCTCGCTCACAGCCTGATGATGGAACGAGTTGACGAGAATCTTTTCCGAATTATATATATGATATAAGGTGGAATCCTTCTTGATTTCTACACTATGGGTTGGTTCGGAGCGGTCGGCATCCTGACTGTGCTTCACCATCTGCTTGATGTCCTGATACACTTTTCCGCCCAAGGCTATCGCCAGGGTCTGGATGCCTCGGCAGATGCCAAGCATCGGTATCTGGCGGTTGAAAGCCAGACGGACAAGCATCAGCTCTGCAGCATCACGCTCCTGATTGATATTGTGAAGACGGGGAGACGGCTCCTCGCCCATCCACAACGGGTTATGGTCGCCCCCACCCGTCAGGATCAAACCATCTAGATGCTCCAGGGTATTGATGATGACAGTACTGTCGGCAACTGGCGGGATGATGACAGGCGTTCCACCTGCCGCAATCACCTGCTTGTAATAACGGTCGCGAAGCGTAGCATCAATGTTCTCGTAATTGGCAGTAAGACCGATTACGGGCTGATGCTTCGCTTCGGGAAAAGAAGAGTACGCACCCTTGAGATGCGACTCCAAGTCAAATGTTTCCATTTGTTTATTTCTAAATACAAAAAAATTACTCTTCCTCCAAAAGAACAGGAACCTCGCGCTTGATGCTCTGCTCAAGCGAGATGAGTGTCTCGGTAGATACTACACCCGGAATAGCCTGGAGCTTGTTGTTCAGCAAGTCCATCAACTGCTCGTTGTCACGGGCATACAACTTCAAAAGCATGGTATAAGAACCGGTTGTGAAGTGGCACTCCACAATCTCAGGAATGTTCTGAAGGCGCTCTACCACCTTCTTGTACATATTACCACGCTCCAGGTTAAGTCCTACGTATGTACATGTAGAATAACCCAGACTCTTAGGGTTTACATCAAAGCCGCTACCGGTGATGAATCCATCCTCCATCAAGTGCTGGACACGCTGATGGATGGCTGCACGAGACACGCCGCATTCTGCAGCTACGTCTTTGAAAGGAATACGGGCATTCTTGGAAAGGATGCCGAGAATCTTTCTGTCAAGATTGTCTATTTTCTCCATTTCTTCTCTATTATTATGTTCTATTTTAAGGTATTCTTATATACCAGATAGCAAAATTAATAAAAACTATCGAAACAGACAACAAAATGCACGAATATTTTGCAATATCCGTGCATTTTGTTGTTTTTTATACTGATTTTAACCAAAATTTCAGATTTTTCCTGCTATTTGGTCGTTACTTTCTCTTTCTGGAAGCAGACTTCTTGCCAGCAGACTTAGCTGGAGTCTTAGCCACCTTCTTCTCTGCTCCTACAGCTACATCATCCTTCTGCTTGCTGTCTGCCTCAGGCTTTACCTCTGGCTTCACGATGCTCACGAGCTCCAGGTCGAATACCAATGTAGAATATGGAGGAATCTGACCAGCCTGACGCTCGCCGTATGCCAACTCATAAGGGATGTAAAGCTGCCACTTGCTGCCTACAGGCATCATGGTGAGAGCCTCTGTCCAACCCTTGATCAGGCTGCCGGCACGGAACTTGTCTGTGGCAGCACCGCCATGCTTGGAAGTTGCATCAAATACGGTTCCATCAATGAGACGGCCCTCGTAGATAACCTCCACCTCATCAGAAGCCTGAGGAATCTCGCCCTGACCTTCCTTGATCACCTTATACTGCAAACCGCTAGGCAAGACCTTGACACCTGGCTTCTTGGCATTGGCTGCCAGATATTTCTCGCCAGCACCAGCCAAGGCTTCCTTCTTGAACTCGCCAGCCTTGTGCTCGGTAAAGATAGTGGTATCATTGGCAAGAGCTGCCACGAAACCACGGCTGAACAGTTCGGCATTGATAGAATCCTTGGTGCTCTTCAGCTCCTCGCGGGTTCCAGGCAGGATGCGCTGATTTACCATCTGGGCAATCTGCATACCCACGATATAGGCAGTACCCTTAGGAGTATTTGCCTGCTGGATAGCCTCCTCATAACCACGGATGAAGTCTGCCATATAAGCAGTATCTACCTGATAACTCTGCTGGATGAATGGAACCAGACCACGGGTGGCATAGACACCAGCCGCATAACTCAAGGAATCACCCTCGCTGGCAAGAACCACAGGAGTTACCTTCTTCACATTCTTCTTCTTGCTTGCAGCACTGGCTGTAAACAAAGAAGCACTCGCCACGAGGACGAGTGCTGTCATTAAATATTTCTTCATTTCTTATAAGTCCTCTACTCAAAATGAGTTCCCACAAAAATTACTTGCCACCTACAGAGATCAACTCAATCTTGAAGATCAATACAGAGAATGGCTTGATCTGACCCTGCTCGCGCTCACCGTAAGCCAACTGCTGAGGGATGTAAACCTCCCATACAGAACCTGCTGGCATGTGAACCAAAGCCTCAGTCCAACCCTTGATAACCTGGTTAGCACGGAGATCTACAGCCTGGCCACGCTTGAAAGAAGAATCGAATACCTTGCCGTCGATTGTCTTACCCTCGTAGTTAACCTTTACCATAGATGTATCCTTTGGCATAGGGCCGTTACCCTCCTTGATTACCTTGTACTGAACACCTGAAGGAAGAGTTACCACTCCTGGCTTCTTCTTGTTGGCAGCGAGGAACTTCTCACCAGCCACCTTGTTAGGACCATATTCCTTCTCCATGTTCTTTGCCTTGATGGCCATCATCTTGGTCTGTGCTACCTGAGCAGCCTGCTCTACAGTCATCAACCCCTTCTTGCCGGTAGTACCTGTGATGAAACCAGCCATGAAGTTCTTCAAAGAGATGGTCTTGGTAGAATCGTCACCGAATACCTCGTGGTTGATACCCTTAACCATCTGGTTAGAGATCTGCTGACCAATCTGAATACCTGCATAGTAAGCAGCCTTCTTCTTGTCATCACCAGCGTTGGCACCATCGTTGAGACCCTTGATGAAATCATCCATGTAAGCGGTATCCACGCCCATGCGCTCTACCATAAACTCCTTCAGACCCTGAGTCTGAGACATACCCATGGCATAGCTCATTGTATCTACATCATTCTTGAGATCTGCCTTTGGAGTAGAATTGCCACAAGCTACGAATGTAGCGGCAACACAAGCCACGAGGGCTCCGAAAAATAACTTTTTCATTTTTTACTTTATGTTTTATTCTTTGTTCTCTATATTACTTTACTGCAACAAGCTCTACATCGAAGATCAATGCTGAGAATGGAGGAATAGCTGCTCCTGCGCCACGCTCGCCATAACCCAACTGATAAGGGATGAAGAAACGGTACTTAGCACCCTCGGTCATCAACTGAAGGCCCTCAGTCCAACCTGCGATTACCTGGTTCAATGGGAAGGTAGCTGTCTGACCACGGTCGTAAGAACTATCAAACTTAGTACCATCGATGAGTGTACCCTCGTAGTGGCACTCTACCTGATCTGTAGCCTTAGGAGCCTTGCCGTTACCCTCGCGCAGAATCTGATACTGCAAACCGCTCTTGGTAGTGATGATACCATCCTTCTTAGCGTTCTCTGCGAGGAACTGCTCACCAGCCTCCTTGGCAACCTTGCCCTTCTCTGCAGCTGCAGCCTGAGCCTTAGCCTCCTGCTCTGCGAAGAAGTTCTGTACCAACTCCTGTGCTTCCTGCTCATCAAGCTGAAGCTTGCCTGCAATCGCATCCTTTACAGCCTGTGCAAAATCATCAATGTTCAAACTCTCTGCACCCATAGAAGCCAACTGGCGACCGATGCCAATGCCTAAAGCATAACTTACTTTATCCATAAATTTATCTTATAACTTTGTATTAATATTCTTTATTTTGTACTTATTGTCCTTAAAACGAGTGCAAAGATAACATTTTTCTCGCTGATAACGATGATATTTAAAGAAAAAAGTGTAAATTTGTGCATTCTTAATAAGAAGATTAAGAAAATATGAATAAATAAAACGCGATAAGATGAAGAAACTCGTATTTTTAACCGGCGCTGGAATGTCTGTGGAGAGTGGTTTCAAAACTTTCCGTGGAAATGATGGCTTGTGGGAGAACTATCCTGTGGAACAGATAGCTACCCACGAGGGATGGGAAGCTGACCCTACCCTAGTAACTAACTTCTATAATATGTTGCGCCATAAGCTCTATGCCGCTCAACCTAACGAGGGACATAAACTTATCAAGGATCTGGAGAAGGATTTCGACGTAACGGTGATTACACAGAATGTGGATAACCTGCACGAGAAGGCGGGATCCAAAAACGTGATCCACCTGCATGGAGAACTCTCCAAAGTCTGCTCTTCGCGCGATCCTTACGACTATCGATACATCAAGGAGTTGCCGGAGAATGACTGTGAGGTGGAGCCTGGAACCAAGGCAGGCGATGGCAGCTTGCTGCGACCATTCATCGTCTTCTTCGGCGAGAGTGTTCCGATGATAGAGCCTGCTGCCGAGGCGGTACAGCAAGCCGATATCTTCGTCATCATCGGCACTTCGCTCAACGTGTATCCTGCCGCTGGACTGATAGCATACACCAAGCCGAACATTCCTATCTATCTGATAGACCCAGGTGCCGTAAACACCAACGGCTACTATAAGATTGAACATATCATGAAGGGGGCTTCTGAAGGAATGAAGGAACTGAAGGAGATCCTGGAGAAATAAAACGCAGAAGAGGATATAATTATAAGACGCTAAACTTTCACAAGTAAGCTCCACACGCCCTGAAAGGGCAGAAGCTCCTAGCCCAGGGCAGCGCCCTGGGTTACGCATAAGCAAGGAAGTCGCCCTGTAAGGGCAAAAGCTTTAAAAAAGAGAAGCTTTTGCCTTTACAGGGCGACTTCGTTTTATATCAAAAAGCCAATTATGCCGATGCTCTCGTTCCCATACGGGCCTCGGCTACATTTACCACGTAGTCGCCGAGCTTCTCGCATTCCTGAATGATATCCATATACAGGGTTCCTACACCATAGGTGTAGAGATGGTTATCCACATCATCCAGATTCTGGTTTCTCAACTGAGTACGGAAGTTGTTGATTTCCGTCTCTATATTATAGGTATGGTTCATATTAATCGACTGGCGATCGTGAGCAAACATAAAGTTCATCTGGGTAAGCGACTCATCTACCAGCTTGAACATCTGATGGATATTCTCATTCTGCTTGGCAGTGAACTCCTCCTTGTTCTCTCCCTTGCGCTTGATGGTGCGGGCGAGGTTGTAGCAGCTGTCACCAATGCTCTCTATCTCGGAAATCGCACGCAGCATCGAACGAATCTTCGCCTTGGTATCATCACTCAGATGGGCATCGCTCACCTGGTCCAGATACTTGGCAATCTCAATCTCCATATTATCCGAAATACCCTCATACTTCTCGATGCGCTCATAGAGCTTGTCGAAAGTCTTGGCATCCTGGGTATCCATCAACTCTCTCACCATACCAAACATACGATGAATGCGCTCACCGAAACTGCCGATTTCCTGCTGTGCCTCGAAGACGGAAAGCTCCGGTGTCTTCATGATACCAGCCTGGATAAAACGCAGGCGGAAATCCTCATCCTCCTTATCTGCCTTAGGCTTGATAAGCTTGCAGACCACCTTTTCCAACTGCGGGATAAACCAGATGAGTACGCCCGTATTGCAGACATTGAAGCAGGTGTGGAACATCGCCAGGACGATTGGCAATAACTTCGCCTTCTGCGCTGCCGACATACCGCCATCAGGATCGTAGCCCACAATAGAGCAGACGAAATCCACGAAAGGATAGAACAGGCAGAGAACCCAGATGACACCAAACACATTGAACACCAGATGAGCCAAAGCCGCACGACGAGCCTGGGCATTGGCACCCAAAGCAGCAAGGTTGGCGGTAGCAGTGGTTCCGATATTCTCACCCATCACCAGCGCAATACCCAGATAGATAGGAAGCACTCCCGTAGAACAGAGCAGGATGGTAATCGCCATCACCGCAGCAGAACTCTGTACGATGCAGGTAATAAGCGTACCTATCAAAAGGAAGACGACAATGGTGAAATGACTCTTCGTATCGAAGGAACCGAAGAAGTCGATAACTGCCGGATTATGCTCCAGATCGAGAGCCTTGCCTGCACTGCTCAACAGAACGAGCGAGAAGAAGAGAAAGGCAATACCGAAAAGGAAATCTCCAAAATACCGGCGCTTCTTGCTATATATCAGCATAATGCCGAGGAAGAACGCAGGGAAAACCACGATGGTTAAATCTACATTATAACCCAGCGACATAATCCATGCCGTAAAGGTGGTACCAATGTTGGCACCCATAATCACGGAAATGGCTTGGGCCAGGGTGAGCAGACCTGCATTTACAAAAGAAACCGTCATCACGGTGGTTGCAGAGGAACTCTGAACAGCACAGGTAATAAAGGTACCTGTAAGCATTCCCGTAAATCGGTTGGTAGTCATAGCTCCTAAAATGTGGCGCAACTGGGATCCTGCCATCTTCTGCAAAGCCTCACTCATCACCTTCATACCATAGATGAGCAATGCCAGAGAACCGAGAATCTGAAAAAAAATCACAAGATATTGACTTGTATCCATAATTAATTGTTTTTGTGGAAATGTTTGTTACGTTTCGATTGCAAATATAATAAGAAATCCGCTTATTACGAAATATTAAGCAAGGATATTTCAAATTGTAACAGCATTGTAATATCCTAAACCAATGAACATCTTTAAAAAGAAACAAAGCGCTCTTTTCTATCTACTATTTATTATATACCGTTTTTCTACTCTTGATATAGAAGGAAAGGAGAAATTAGTGGCCTATTTTGTTACATATTTAATAAAAAACAAAAAAAGATGCCAAGAAACTTTGTATTCTCCGATTTTTTTTGTTTCTTTGCCTTATAAAACTATAAACAGTCATATAACAGTCGTAATTATGGGAAAAGGTAAAAAAGGCGGCAAAAGAATGAACAAGGCGCAGCTCACTGAGATTCTGCAGCAATTCTTTGCCGAAAGGCCGGGCGAAACGCTCAGCTTTAAAGAAATATTCCGTTCCCTCCATCTCACCACGCATCCGCTCAAGATGCTGGCTATCGACATTATGGAGGAAATGGCATGGGATGACTATCTGGCAAAGGTAAGTGATAATTCGTATCGCCTGAACCAAAGCGTGCAGGTGATGGAGGGTAAGTTTGTTAGAAAGGCAAATGGCAAGAACTCCGTCATTCCTGACGGCGAAGAGAATCCTATCTTCGTTTCTGAACGCAACTCTATGGGAGCGCTCAATGGCGACCGCGTGGAATTCACTTTCCTCGCACGCCGAAAGAACCACATCAAGGAAGCACAGGTAAACAAGATCCTGGAACGTGCAAAAGATACCTTCGTTGGTAGATTGAAAGTGGATAAGGATCTGGCTTACCTTGTTACACCAAGCGATGTCTTCGCTCACAACATCATCATTCCGAGAAGAAAGGTAAAGGGCGGAAAGACCGACGACAAGGCGGTGGTACGAATCATAGAATGGCCGGATGGAGAAAACAAGAGTCCTATCGGTGAGGTGGTGGATATCCTCGGACAGAAGGGTGACAACGATGTAGAGATGAACTCTATCCTCGCCCAATATGGATTGCCTTACAAGTATCCGAAGAACGTAGAGGATGCTGCCAACAAGATTTCAGGAGAAATCACAGAGCAGGACTACAAGGAGCGAGAAGACTTCAGAAAGGTTTTCACCTGCACCATCGACCCGAAGGATGCCAAGGACTTCGACGATGCCTTGAGTATCCAGAGACTGGAGAATGGCAATTGGCAAGTGGGTGTTCACATCGCCGATGTTTCACACTACGTCACGGAGGGCAGCATCATCGACAAGGAAGCTGTGAAGCGTGCCACATCTGTCTATCTCGTAGATCGCACCATCCCGATGCTCCCTGAGCGTCTCTGCAACTTCATCTGTTCGCTTCGCCCTAACGAGGAAAAACTGGCATACAGCGTCATCTTTGAACTCGACAACAATGCCGAGGTCAAGAACTACCGCATCGTGCATACCGTCATCGAGAGCGACCGACGATATAAATATGAAGAGGTACAGGAACTCCTAGAAGCAAATGGCGTGATTGATGGTACCGGCGAACCTGCACCGGCAGAAACCAAAGAGCATCCATACCAGGGTGAAAATGCACTCCAGCTTATCACCCTTGATAGACTGGCAAAGAAACTTCGTGCTGCAAGATTCAAGAATGGAGCCGTGAAGTTCGACCGAGAGGAACTGCATTTCGATGTTGACGAGAAGGGCAAGCCTGTCAGCTGCTACTACAAGCGCTCAAAGGATGCCAACAAACTCGTGGAGGAATTCATGCTCCTAGCCAACCGTACGGTGGCTGAAAGTATCGGAAAGGTGAAAAAGGGAAAGAAGCCAAAGACGCTTCCTTATCGTATTCACGACAATCCAGACCCACAGAAGCTGGAGACCCTGCGTGAGTTCGTTGTGAAGTTTGGCTATAAGATGAAGACCGAGGGAACCAAGGGCGCCACAGCCAGAAGTCTGAACAAGTTGATGGCTGACTGCGAAGGCAAACCTGAGAACAACCTCATCCAGATGGTAGCTCTCCGTGCAATGATGAAGGCAAAGTATTCCGTCCACAACATCGGTCACTTCGGTCTGGCATTCGAATACTACACTCACTTCACCTCGCCGATCCGCCGTTATCCGGATACAATGGTGCATCGCCTGCTTACCAAGTATGCACAGGGCGGCAGAAGTGCCAACGAGAAACATTACGAGGAACTCTGTGAACATTGCTCCGACATGGAGCAGATTGCACAGAATGCAGAACGAGACAGTATCAAATATAAGATGGTAGAATTCATGGGCGATAAGCTCGGTGAGGAATTCGATGCCCACATCAGCGGTATCACTTCTTACGGCATCTATGCAACCATTGATGAGAACCATTGTGAAGGTATGATTCCGATGCGAGACATCGCAGACGATTACTACGACTTCGATGAAAAGAACTTCTGTCTGATTGGTCGTCGTCATCACAACAAGTACCAATTAGGTGATGCTATCCGCATCAAGGTGGCTCAAGCCAACCTGGAGAAGAAGCAGTTGGATTTCGCCCTAGCCGGCGATTCTGCTCCTATACGCAAGGAAAAGCCTGCAACTAGTACTTCTTCCAAGAAAACAAAGAAGTCGAAGCAGAAGACACGTAATCATCGTAGAAACAAATAATCTCTCCATATCAAACTGGGCTGACCTTTAAGGTTGGTCCAGTTTTTTATTTTGATTCTGTGAAAAAGGAAAAGCAGAGAAAAAGATCAGCATCATTCCAGACCGAACAGGTCTAGAATCTGTGTACATCTGTGAAATCTGTGGGAAATAGAAAAAAGTATCAGAAAAGAA
>NZ_NMPZ01000023.1 GCF_002224675.1 Segatella copri
TTATCACAAGTGATTTCTGCCTTTGGATTGATGCGTTTGAGCAATTCGCTGGCTGGCTCGTCATTCGGGTCTTGCGGTACAAGTTTGCCATGAATAGCGAGGTCGAGGATTTTGGACTTTGCTTGAATAATTATTTTCTTCAAATCAGATTTTCCACTTTCAACAACATTTACAAACAACATCCAACGCTCAATCTCTGAAACGATTCGCTTTTGTTCTTCTAATGGTGGCAAAGGAAAGGCTATTTTTGAAAAATTGCCCTTATTCAGTATCGGTAATGTTGTTGCAGAAGCATTACTCTTAATTTCATTCTGCATGTATTCTGACACACACGCATAATATAAGAAATAAGGAATGATGCTCTTGGTTGGGACGATAGCATTTATCTGCTGATTACATGAGCCTTCTACGGAAATTAAACCTGTTTTTCCTATAGTAGCACCTATACATGTTACCAAAACAGTATTCGCTGGCAATTTTCGAGAAGACTCAAATCCTAATTGACTAAGTTTGTCATTTGAAAACTTTGTATCAATACCTTGCTCTAAATCCGTAGGCTTAAAGAAAGGAATATTGCCACCATAATACTCTTTATTATCTTTAGATGGAGTATTACCTGTAGTAATTTCTCCGATTTCTCCCAATGTCGTCCACTTCCACCCCTTCGGCAGTTCAAACGGATAATGCGGCTTATCAGAAGTTAAATATATTGCATAAAGCTGCTGCCAGATTCTAAAAACAGAAACAAAGCATAGACACAGATAAGTTTATCATCCCTCCTTAATTATCCACTCGCTGACAGTACGCTGAGTGCTATCATAAATCACAGCAAGAAGCTTCTCCATACTAATCTTCACCTCCTGGTTAGGATACAAACAAAGAAATAGCATCTATCCGATTACGCGCACATAAAAGTTTTTTCTACAAAAAAGTATCATAGTCTCATTTTTCGCTGGAAAATCCATATTATATTACTGATATATTGATATTTACATTCAATGAGACTTCCCGCAAAAAGTAGAAAGAAGTATCATGGAAGTATCATGAAATGCTATAGAAGTATCATTAAAGACTGCACGATGCACGCGAAAAAGCAGTTTAAACAGCGCAAAAAGATAGTTTAAACAGCGCAAAGACCCTAAAGAATATTGCCCAAAAACGAGTCCGATATTTGGGCACTCGTTGCCCACGCTATGGGCAATAGTTGCCCAGCACACGGTCTGCCGATGCCCACGTGGTGGGCTGCGGATGCCCGTGTGACGGGCACAAACAGACCAACCGGAGGGCATAGAGAGACCAACTGATGAACTGAAAAAGTAGACACATTACCGTGACTTATCCTGATTATATTGGCACCACTATCTGCACTTTTCCCAATTTTCCATCATTATAGAGAAGAAATAGGGTTAAAAAAGCCAATGAGACTTCAATGAGACTTCAATGAGACTTCTCGGCTCAAAAACCGAGAAGTCTCATTTTTATTATTTTCTTATATATCAAGTATTTAAGCCTCATTTTTCAAGCAAAAATGAGACTTTGATACTTTTTTCGAGAAAAAAAACTTTTTCACGTAGGCAATCGATGCCCGTAAAATTTTCACGTAGGCAACCGAAGCCTAAAACATGAAGATTATTCGATGATGATACCGCCATTAGGCTGAATCACAACCTTTGCCTTACCATTCTTTCCAACCTTCAATGCCTTCTTGACAGAAGTGAAGAACTTCTCGCCCTTCTTCTTTGGCTGGTCGGTGATATAAGTCACCGTCTTACCAGCAAACATCGGCAAATCCAGGGTCAGAGCAAGAGGCTTGTCTGTAGCATTCAGTCCGCCCACGAACCATCTGCCGGCAGTAAGCGCTGCACCTGAACCATTCTCTACACTCGACTTGCGAGCCACTACAGCATACTTGGTAGGATAACCGGCAATAAACTTGGTATCCTCCCATGCTGTTGGTACATTCTTGAGCCAATCCAACTCCCACTGCGGTACATCCTGCAAATTGTTAGGATAGAGACAGATGCAGTTTACGCTGCTCTGATTGGTGATGGCTGTAGCCATCTCAAATACATCGCTGGTATAACGCTGGTGGCGGCTCTTGTTATCCTTAGAGAAATACTTGTTCATCATCACACCACCCCAGTCGAAGCTGGCTACGGCATTTCTTGAGAACGGATGCATCGTCATCTCGAAGGCCTCTTTCTTGGCATGATAATCCGTGAAATATACGTTCTCAGAAGCCAGGGCAGCCTCGCTCGATACATAGTTAGGATACATACGCTCCCAGCCACGTGGCATGGTACAGCCATGGAAGATTACCTCCAAGCCATAATCGTTGGCATCGCTGAGGATATCCTCATAGAGCTTCATCGTCTCCTGCTTGTCGCCACCGAAGAAATCCACCTTGATACCTACCACGCCAATCTTCTTCATCCAAGCCATCTCCTTCTTGCGGGCGATGGAATTGTTCATAATCTGACGAGGAGTCTGAGGAGCATCATTCTCGAAACCGTTGGAATTGTACCAGAGCATCAGGCTTACCTTCTTGCTCTTGGCATACTTGCTCAACTCTTCGATGCGCTTTCTGCCTATCTGCTTGTCCCACAAGGCATCCACCAATACGGCTTCATACTCCTGAGCAGCAGCAACATCTATCATCTTCACCTGATCATCATAGTTGACAGAGTTATCCTGCCAGATGAGCCAGCTCCAGGTATAGCGGGAAGGCTTGTAGGTCTGGGATGCCTCATACAAAGGCTCTACCACATCGTAAGGGATGGTAGTTTCTACGACAGGAGCCAGCGAAGAACCTACGGTAATGGTCCGCCAAGGAGTCTCGCCCGGCAATGGGATGCCGGCAAATTCAGAACCGATGCCATTGTTCTCACCCTTCTGAGGGAAGGCTACGGTATAGCCCTTGCCTGGCTCGTAATCAGAAAGACGACTGCCTGGATAAGCGCTCGACACACCGGTTTCGCTGACCAGTACCCATCCATCGTTTCCTACCTTGAAGAGACAAGGAAAAGTATAGCCTACACCGAACTGTGACTTCACGTTCATCGGAGCATCCGGAGTATATTCCTCCTCATAAGATGGCTTGGTGCGCTCCCAACCGGTCATCGGAGTAATCTGAGGACAGAGGAAGGTAGTGGTCTTCTCCGGGAAATTGAATCCACTCACCTCATTATAGATAATCACCGACTTAGGATTATCCTTCTTAGGACGGCTCATCTCATACTTGTAGGCGAGGTCGTTGTTGCTTACATGAAGATGGAGGGTCATGGAATCCTTCTTACTGTTGAGGAAACCGATGGTAGCATCCACCACATCCTTCTGGATATCACTCTTCTTGATGCGGGTCATCTTATAGGCAAGCGGCTTCACTTCCCCACCCTTTAGGATGCCCATGGTGAGATCCTTTGAGAAATCACCATAATTGGCAACCAGACCGAGCGCCGAAGTTCCCAGCATCTGCTTGCCATTGTAATCTACCGTGTAGGAAGCCTTGCCTCCCTCACAAGCAACATTCACCACCAATTTACCATCTGGCGACTTCACTGTATAGTTGTTAGCCTGCATACCCAAAGCAGCAAGCAACAAAATACCAGCGATACTCATTTTTTGCTTCATATTATTTTCTTCTTAGGTTTGATTTATTTTAATGCCTGCAAAGATAAGCAAAATCCAGAAGAAAGAGGAGAAGAATCATTAAAAATTTGACACTTTTCGCTAATTTAAAGGGATTTAATGACAAAAAGCCCCGACATCACGTCGAGGCTTTTGAATTTTTGAATGTTTCAGCATTCAGACATGTCGATTCCTGCGTTCGCAAATACCGATTTCCGCCCCGTAGCCTTGCGGTCCCTTTCATAAAAAAAACATAATTTTCACCTTATATATATAATAAGAGCATTTTTTTTATTATCTTTGCACCTATAATAATACGTACGTAAAGAATGAAAGAATTTGTAATATCAGAAGTCAAGGCGGAAACCGCTGTGCTGGTGGGTCTTATTACCAAGACACAGGACGAAGCCAAGACCAAGGAATATCTCGACGAGTTGGAATTTCTTGCAGATACCGCAGGCGCCGTCACCGTGAAGCGATTCACGCAGAAGGTGGTGTCGCCAAACCAGACCACCTATGTGGGAAAGGGTAAGCTGGAGGAAATCAAGCAATACATCAAGGACGAGGAAGAAGAAGACAGAGAAGTAGGTATGGTGATCTTCGATGATGAACTCTCAGCCAAGCAAATCCGAAATATCGAGCAGGAATTGCAGGTGAAGATTCTCGACCGTACTTCACTCATCCTCGACATCTTCGCCATGCGTGCCCAGACTGCTGCTGCCAAGACGCAGGTAGAGCTGGCACAATACCGCTACATGCTGCCAAGACTGCAGCGACTCTGGACTCACCTGGAGCGCCAGGGTGGTGGTTCAGGTTCCGGTGGCGGAAAGGGATCGGTAGGTCTGCGTGGACCGGGTGAGACCCAGCTCGAGATGGACCGCCGTATCATCCTCGGCAGAATGAGCCTGCTCAAGGAGCGACTCGCAGAAATAGACAAGCAGAAGACTACCCAGCGCAAGAACCGCGGAAGAATGATCCGCGTGGCTCTCGTGGGCTATACCAACGTAGGAAAATCCACCATCATGAACCTGCTCAGCAAGAGCGAGGTGTTTGCAGAGAACAAGCTCTTTGCTACCCTCGATACCACCGTGAGAAAGGTGGTGGTAGATAACCTGCCATTCCTCCTTGCCGACACCGTAGGATTCATCCGCAAGCTGCCTACCGACCTGGTGGATTCCTTCAAGAGCACCCTGGATGAGACCCGTGAGGCAGACCTCCTGCTGCACGTGGTGGATATCTCCCACCCAGACTTCGAGGAGCAGATCCAGGTAGTGGAAAAGACCCTGGAGGAAATAGGATGCTCCGACAAGCCTTCGATGATCATCTTCAACAAGATAGACAACTACTCCTGGGTGGAGAAGGAGGAAGACGACCTCACTCCGATGGAGAAGGAGAACATCCCGCTGGAAGATCTCAAGAAAACCTGGATGGCAAAGCTCAACGACGACTGTCTCTTCATCTCTGCAAAGAACAAGGAGAACATCGACGAGTTCCGAGAGGTGCTATATAAAAAGGTAAGAGAACTGCACGTACAGAAGTATCCATACAACGACTTCCTGTACCAGGATTACGAATAATTCCCTAAAAACATATCAACAATGAATGACTACAGATCTCTGACCTCCGAGGAAATCGAGGTACTCAAGAGCAACGACTGCTGGGCAGAAGACTGGACTTCAATCAATGTTTCAGAAGACTTCAAGCCCAACTACATGCATCGCGTGATGCTCTATGGCGAGGTAAACATCGGTGCCTTCAACAAGAATGTGGAGGTGAGCCAAGGCTTCGTAAAGCATTCCGGCATCAACAATGCCACCCTGAGAAACGTAACCATCGGAGACGACTGTCTCATCGAGAACGTGGGCAACTTCATCAATAACTACTCCATTGGTGATGACTGCTACATCTCCAACATCTCTACGATGGAAACCACCGAGGGCGCTACCTTCGGCGAGGGTAACCTGGTGAGCGTGCTCAACGAGGTGGGCGAAGGAAACGTGATTCTCTTCTCCGACCTCAACAGTCAGCTGGCTGCCTTCATGGTGAAGCATTCCTCCGACAAGGAACTGAAGGAGAACATCCGACAGCTCATCAAGACCGACATCGAGAACAAGGCGCCGGAAAGAGGACAGATTGGCAGCAACGTGAAGATTGTGAACACCAAGGAGATTACCAACTGCGTAATCAACGACCTCTGCGAGGTAAACGGTGCTTCACGACTCAGCGACTGTACGCTGCTCGGTTCGGTTCACGGCAACGTATATATCGGCACGGGAGTCATCATCGAGAACTCCATCATCGCCGAGGGTTCCAGCGTAATCAACAGCGTGAAGATACAGGACTGCTTCGTAGGCGAAGCCTGCCAGCTGAGCAACGGATTCACAGCCTCAGCCTCCGTATTCTTTGCCAACAGCTATATGAGCAACGGTGAGGCGTGCGCCGCCTTCTGTGGTCCATTCACAGCATCGCATCACAAGAGCAGTCTGCTTATCGGCGGAATGTTCTCATTCTATAATGCCGGTTCAGCCACCAACTTCAGCAACCATGCCTACAAAATGGGTCCTATGCACTGGGGCATCCTGGAGCGTGGTTCGAAGACAGCCAGCGGTGCCTACCTGTTGATGCCAGCCACCCTGGGTTCGTTCTCAGTATGCTTCGGCAAGCTGATGCACCACCCTAACACCCGCAACCTGCCATTCGCCTATCTGATAGCCGATGGCGACAAGATGTTCCTCATCCCAGGCAGAAACATCACCACCGTGGGCTTGTACCGCGACATCAAGAAATGGCCGAAGCGCGACCTCCGTGCACAGGAAAACCGCAAGAGCATTGTCAACTTCGACTGGCTCTCTCCTTTCTCCGTGGGCGAAATTCTGAAGGGCAAGAAGATTCTGGAGAGTCTCCGCGAGGTAACGGGCGACAACGTATCGCAGTATCTCTATCACGAGTACATCATCCCTGCCACATCGCTCCACAAGGGCATCAAATACTACGACATCGCCTTGAGAATCTATATGGGTGCCGTGCTGAAGCGAGTTTTGAAGCGCGACCCTTCCATCACCCCTCCTACCACGGAGATAGGAACCAGCGACTGGGATGACCTCTCCGGACTCCTCCTGCCGGTTAGCGAGGAAGAGCGCATCATCTCCGACCTGAAGGATGGAACCATCGAAACCATCCAGGAGCTCATCAGCCGCTTCGAGGAGATTGATGCCAACTATCGCGAATATCAGTGGGCATGGACCTACAAGATGATCTGCGACTACTACCACATCTCCGAGATTACCCTGGAGGATGCCAACCGCATCCACGAGGACTACATCAAGGCACGCCGTTCCTGGATTGCGGAAATCAAGAAGGATGCCGAGAAGGAGTATGCCATGGGCGATGTGGAGGAAGAGGTTTACAGAAACTTCGTCAACAGTCTGGACCAGGAAGTGGAATACGAGAATTAATTCATAATGAAGAATTAACAATTTATAATTTAAAATGAAGATCAAGCACGTTTTGCTGGCAGCTGTCCTGATGGGCAGCATCAGCGCCACAGCTAAGGATTATCATTACACCACCATCCCCGGTGATGCGATGAAGACACGCATCTATACCCTCGACAACGGTCTGACGGTGTATATGTCAGTCAACAAGGAAAAGCCTCGTCTGCAGGCTAATATCGCCGTCAAGACAGGTTCCAGAAACGACCCTGCCGAAACAACCGGTCTTGCCCACTATCTGGAGCACCTGATGTTCAAGGGAACCCAGAAGTTCGGTACCATCGACCACGCCAAGGAGAAGCCTTATCTCGACGAAATCACACGCCGATATGAGAGCTACCGCAAGCTGACCGACCCTGCACAGCGCAAGCAGGCTTATCACGAAATCGACTCGGTTTCGCAGCTGGCAGCCAAGTACAACATCCCGAACGAGTACGACAAGCTGATGTCGAGCATCGGAAGCCAGGGCACCAACGCCTATACTTCCAACGACGTGACCTGCTATGTGGAGAACATCCCGAACAACGAGATTGAGAACTGGGCAAAGGTACAGAGCGACCGATTCCAAAACATGGTGATCCGCGGTTTCCATACCGAGCTGGAGGCTGTATACGAGGAGAAGAACATCTCTATGGCTAGCGACAACGACAAGGAGTTTGCTGCCCTCTGGAAGCTTCTCACCCCTACCCATCCTTACGGTACCCAGACCACCATCGGTGAGCAGGAACATCTCAAGAACCCTAGCATCATCAACATCCAGAACTACTTCCACCGCTACTATGTACCTAACAATGTGGCTATCTGTCTGGCAGGTGATTTCGACCCAGACCAGACCATTGCCATCATCGACAAATACTTCGGTTCATGGAAGAAGAGCGACAACCTCACCCGTCCTGAGTTCAGCCTGCAGCCGGACATTACTGCCGTCAAGGATACTGCCGTAGTGGGCAAGGAAGCTGAAAACGTGATGCTCGCCTGGAAATTCAAGGGTGCCAACGACAAGGAGAGCGATATCCTCGATGTCATCGAAGATATGCTTTCCAACGGTAAGGCTGGACTGATGGAGGTTGACCTGGAGCAACAGATGAAGCTGGCTTCTGCCGGAGCCTTCGTCTACGGCCTGCACGACTATTCTGCCTTCATCCTTGCCGGTAATCCTAACAAGGGTCAGAAGCTGGAAGAGGTACGCAGCCTCATGCTCCAGGAGATGGCGAAGCTGCGCCGTGGAGAATTCGACAACGACCTCCTGCCTTCAGTCATCGCCAACAAGAAGCTGAACTTCTACAGAGGTCTCGACAGCAATGACAACCGTGCCAGCATCATGGTAGATGCCTTCATCAACGACGAGAAATGGGAAGACGTAGCCAGCAAGCTGGAGCGTCAGAGCAAGCTGACCAAGCAGGACATCGTGGATTTCGCCAACAAATATCTGCGCGACGACAACTTCATCTGCGTCTACAAGCAAATGGGCGAGGATACTACCCTGAAGAAGATTGAGAAGCCTGCCATCACTCCTATTCCGGCAAACCGCGAGTATGAGAGTGCTTTCGTCAAGGAAATCAAGAACGCCCAGGTGCCTGAAATCCAGCCTCAGTTCCTCGATTTCAAGAAGGACCTTACCGTAGGAAAGACCAGCAGGAAGCTGCCTCTCGTATACAAGCAGAACACCCAGGACGACCTCTTCAACCTCGTATTCCGCTACGAGTTCGGCGATGAGGATGATATCCGCTACAGCTATGCAGCCCAGTATCTCGACTATATCGGAACCGACAAGAAGAGCGTTTCTGCCATCAAGCAGGCTTTCTACAAGCTGGCTTGCAACTTCAGCATCGCCCAGGGTTCCAAGACTCTGCAGATCAGCCTCAACGGTCTGAACGAGAACCTTCCTGCAGCTCTCCGGCTGACGGAGGAAATCCTGCACCATGCCAAGGCAGACAAGACCTCATGGAACCAGTTCATCGACCTCATCGAGAAGCAACAGCAGGATGCCAAGACCAACCAGATGTCAAACTTCAGCTATCTCTGGGACTACAGCACCTACGGTGCCTACAACCCAACCCGCAACGCCATCAAGACCGCTGACCTGCGCAAGATGGATCCTCAGGAGCTGGTCAACCTTCTGGGCGGACTGAACAACATAGAGCACACCGTTGCCTACTATGGTCCTTACAGCGAGAAGCAGCTCAACGCCCTGCTCGCCAAGGAGCACAAGACAGCCAAGAAGCTTGCTGCCGTTCCTGAGGGCAAGGAGTACAAGATGGAAGAAATCAAGCAGAACGAGATTTATATCGCTCCTTACGATGCCAAGAACATCTATCTGCGCTCCTACCAGAACACCGGAAAGAAGAGCGATGTGAAGGACGGTGCCCTGATTTCTCTCTTCAATGAGTATTATGGTGGCGGCATGAATACCATCGTCTTCCAGGAGCTTCGTGAGACCCGCGGTCTGGCTTACAATGCCGGTGCAGCCTACTACACTCCAGTTCGCAAGGACGAGAAGGATTACTTCATGCGTCACATCATCACCCAGAACGACAAGATGATGGACTGCATCCACGTCTTCGATGAGATTACCGACAATCTCCCACAGAACGAGGCTTCCTTCAATCTTGCCAAGCAGAACCTGATGAAGTCTATCCAGAGCCGTCGCGTTAC
Source organism: Segatella copri (assembly GCF_002224675.1). Classification (GTDB taxonomy): domain Bacteria; phylum Bacteroidota; class Bacteroidia; order Bacteroidales; family Bacteroidaceae; genus Prevotella; species Prevotella copri_U. The sequence continues at coordinate 9,774 of NZ_NMPZ01000023.1, forward strand.
CAAGGCTGGCGTCATCAACGCATACTTCAATGCCAAACTGATGGGCATCGACTATGATGTAACCAAGCTCTATTACGAGCAGCTCCCTTCACTCACCCTGCAGGACATCACGAACTTCGAGAAGCAGAATATCGTAGGCAAGCCATACCGCATGGTGATCCTCGGTGATGAGAAGAATCTCGATATGAAGAGCCTGGAGAAGATTGCGCCAATCAAGCGTCTCTCTCAAGAGGAAATCTTCGGCTATTAAATAGGAAAAAGAATATATTGAATATTTCAACAGTTTAAAATAACAAAAAAACATTATGGCAAAAACTCCAGATTTTAAGTATGCTCCAATGTTCCAGATTGGAGAGGACAAGACAGAGTATCGCCTTATCTCTAAGGAAGGCGTAAGCACAGCAGAGTTCGAGGGTAAGACTATCCTCAAGGTTTCCAAGGAAGCTCTTACTTTGCTGGCACAGCAGGGTTTCCACGACGTAGAGTTCAAGCTCCGTCGTGAGCACAACCTCCAGGTGGCTAAGATCCTCAGCGACCCAGAGGCTTCAGAGAACGACAAGTACGTAGCTCTCCAGTTCCTTCGCAATGCAGAGACTGCCGTCAAGGGCATTCTCCCATTCTGCCAGGATACAGGTACTGCTATCATCCACGGCGAGAAGGGTCAGCGCGTATGGACTGACTTCGAGGACGAAGAGGCTTTGAGCCTGGGTGTTTACAACACCTTTACACAGGACAACCTCCGCTATTCCCAGAACGCTCCTCTCAACATGTATGATGAGGTGAACACCCGTTGCAACCTGCCTGCCCAGATCGATATCGAGGCTACAGAGGGCGACGAGTACCGCTTCGTAATGGTAGCCAAGGGTGGTGGCTCTGCCAACAAGACTTACTTCTACCCTATGACCAAGGCTACTATCCAGAATGAGGGTACACTGCTCCCATTCCTCGTAGAGAAGATGAAGAGCCTGGGTACAGCTGCATGTCCTCCTTACCACATCGCCTTCGTTATCGGCGGTACTTCTGCTGAAAAGAACCTCCTTACCGTGAAGCTGGCTTCTATCAAGTACTATGATGAGTTGCCTACAACAGGTGATGAGACTGGCCGTGCCTTCCGTGACATCGACTTGGAGAACAAGCTCCTCGAAGAGGCTCACAAGATTGGCTTGGGTGCACAGTTCGGCGGTAAATATCTGGCTCACGATATCCGTGTCATCCGTCTGCCTCGTCACGGTGCAAGCTGCCCTATCGGTATGGGTGTAAGCTGCTCTGCCGACCGTAACATCAAGGCTAAGATCAACAAGGACGGTATCTGGTTGGAGAAGATGGATGAGAACCCAACAGAGTTGATTCCTGAGGAGCTCCGCAACCCAGGTGAGGGTACCAAGGGTATCGAGATTGACCTCGACAAGGGTATCGACGCAGTTCGTGCTGAGTTGAGCAAGTATCCAGTAAGCACCCGTGTAAACCTGAAGGGTACCATCATCGTGGCTCGTGACATCGCTCACGCCAAGCTCAAGGCTCGCTTGGATGCTGGCGAGGAGATGCCAGAGTACTTCAAGAACCACCCTATCCTCTATGCAGGACCAGCCAAGACTCCAGAGGGCTATCCATGTGGATCTATGGGACCTACCACAGCCAACCGTATGGACCCATACGTAGATGAGTTCCAGGATCACGGCGCCAGCCTGGTAATGATTGCCAAGGGTAACCGTGGTGATGTTGTTACAGAGGCCTGCAAGAAGCACGGTGGTTTCTACCTCGGAACTATCGGTGGTGTAGCTGCCGTTCTCTCTAAGAGTTCTATCAAGAGCATCGAGTGTGTAGAATACCCTGAGCTCGGTATGGAGGCAATCTGGAAGATTACCGTAGAGGACTTCCCTGCATTCATCCTCGTAGATGACAAGGGCAACGACTTCTTCAAGCAGTTGAAGCCTTGGACTCCTTGCAAGGAATGCCAGAAGTAATGACGCAGACATTATCATATAAAAAAGCTCAGGGCCATCAGCCTTGAGCTTTTTTCTTTATCTGTATTTCTTTTAAAGATCCTTTTACCTTTTTACTTTTTTACCTTTAAATTATTCTTCACTGATAAACTGCTTTTTCATAATTCCATGTTTTCCTAAAAAAAATAGAGCTGCTATCTACTCTTCACAAGCAGATAGCAGCTAATCAATCAACATTAAACCTTTATATCAACTATTCACTAAAAACCAACAATTCAAACTAATACTTACTGACCAAATGGGGAGCCTTACAATGTATATTCCTCAGGAATCTGAGGCATTGCACCATTCTGGGTACAAACGTATGCACTCACCTTAACGGCAAGCTCGTGTGCCTCCTGGATGCTCTTACCCTTCAGGATGCTGGCGCAGAAAGTACCGGTGAAGCTATCGCCTGCACCTACGGTATCAGCCACCTCAACCTTTGGAGTCTCCTGGAATGACTTCACACCCGGAGCGAAGACATAGCTGCCGTTTACACCACAGGTCAATACGAGCATATCGAGATTGTACTTGCCGAGAATCAACCAGCACTTGTTCTCGATATCCAAACCTGGATAACCGAAGAGGCGGCCGATGGTAATCAACTCCTCATCGTTAATCTTCAACACATTGCAGCGCTTCAAACTCTCGGTAATCACCTCAGGAGTATAGAAGTTCTGACGAAGATTGATGTCGAAAATCTTCAGACAATCCTCTGGAGTATGATCGAGGAACTGATAGATGGTCTTGCGGCTAACCTCACTGCGCTGAGCCAGAGAGCCCCAGCAAACAGCACCAGCATTGGCAGCAATCTCCTTGATATCATCAGTGAATGGGATATTATCCCAAGCCACACCCTGCTTGATATCGTATGTAGGAACACCCTCCTTGTCGAGCTGCACCTGAACTGTACCTGTAGGGAATTCTACCTCAGGCATCACATACTTCAGCTTCTTCTCATCGAGCAGGCGGAGAGCTGTTTCGCCCAGGACATCCTTGCCCACAGCACTGACAGCTACAGAATGCAGACCATGCTGACCAGCGTGGTAAGCGAAATTGGCAGGAGCACCGCCGAGTTGAGAACCAGTAGGGAGAACGTCAAAAAGAATCTCACCTAAACCTACACAATATTTTGTATTCAAATTCTTTGTTTCCATAATTACACCTTATCTATATATAGTATAAACGATTACGAATGAAGATTATTATAACTTTCTGATATAAGTGAAGAGATAAACAACTCCCACAGCCATGACTGCCACGGCACCTACCTGACCGAAGGTATCGCTGGCGAATCCCATGAACAATGGGAAGATGGTACCACCAAAGAGTCCCATAATCATCAATCCGCTCACCTCATTCTTCTTATCAGGCAAAGCAAGCAGCGCCTGAGAGAAAATCATGGAAAAGACGTTAGAGTTGCCGTATCCCACGAGGGCAATAGCGATGTAGAGCACTATATGGTTTGTTCCTACCCACATGCCTATCATACTCAAAGCCATCATCACCACACTGATGATGAAGAAAGTGCGGGTCTTCATCATACGGAGGAAGGCAGTACCAGTGAAACATCCGATGGTACGGAAGATGAAATAGAGCGATGTGGCGAAAGCAGCATCATTAAGACTCCATCCCAAGCGCTCCATCAGAATCTTAGGAGCTGTGGTATTGGTACCCACATCAATACCCACATGGCACATGATTCCTATGAAAGAAAGTAATACGATTGGCTTACCAAGCAACTTCAGACAATCCATAAAGCCCGAAGCTCCTCCATCCTGCTTCTCCTCGGTGATAGGTGTGCCAGCCAGAAAGAAGGTGGCAGCAATACCGATAACCAAATAGATTGGGAAGAGAATGCGCCAGCCCAGACCGAAAGTTGGAATGCTTGCCATGGCACCCCACATGGCAATGTATGGTGCCAGGAAGGAAGCTATCGCCTTGACAAACTGACCGAAGGTCAATGTGGATGCCAGGTTCTGACCTGATGTCACCACTGATACCAGAGGGTTCAGGGAGGTCTGCATCAAGGCATTTCCGATGCCGAGCAATGAGAATGACACGAGCATAAGCTCAAAGTTTTCGCCGAAAATGGGCAAAAGGAGTGAGATGACGGTAACGAGCAAAGACAGGACTACTGTCTTCTTCCTACCGATCTTATTCATCAGTATTCCAGTTGGAACCGAGAATATCAAAAACCAGAAGAATACCAATGAAGGGAACAGATTGGCTGTCGAATCATTGAGGTTGAGATCTTCCTTCACGTAGTTGGAGGCGATGCCTACCAAATCTACAAATCCCATGGCGAAGAAACAGAGCATCACCGGGATGATTGTTAATTTTGATGATTTATTCATAATTGTTAGCGTTATTGCTTCTTTTTACAGGTGCAAAGGTAGCGACAAACGATACAATATATCATAAAATATCGTTCATCAGCTACCATTTATGTTGCATTGTTACATCAGTAACACTCTTAGAAACAATTATCTTATAGATTCAGTTCTTAACAGATGAGGTTACTTGATGTCGTAAATCTGATACTTACCCATTCCCTTTACAGTAACCTTGTTGTAAGGCTTGCTTGGGAACACGAGATTGGTCATAGACATCTTGCCATCAGCATCCAGTGCCTCGATACTGCTCTTGTCGATGAAGATGCGCAGCTGGCTGATATTGCCATAGGTTGGAGCCTTGGTGACTGCAGCGAAGTCCTTGCTGAAATCCATCTTACCGCTCTTGGTTCTATCCATTGAGAAAGTCTCTGCCTTGGCATCGTAGTTCATCACTACCTTCTCGCCCTTGTCGTTGCTCAAAGTGATAGTAGCATTTCCCTTCAGGTTCACCACCATCTCGCAAGATTCTGTGAGTTTCTTGCCTGCCTTCTTGCTTCTTGCTGCTGTCATCTCAGGAGATGGAACCACGCTGCAATAAGTTTCACCCTTATACTCGAAGAGACCTAAGTCGCGAGGAATAGAGTTGCCTGAACGGTACTGCTGGGTAGGAACCTGGTTGGCATACTGCCAGTTGCTCATCCAGGCGATAGCCACACGGCGACCGTTTGGAGCATTATCAAAGGAAACTGTGGCATAGTGGTCCTTACCGTAATCCATCCACTTGGTAACCTCAGGCTTACTGTCGCAAGTAAACTTATGACCGTCGAAATCACCGATGAAATACTGGGTAGCAGAACCTCCGGAAGGTCCACCAGGATTGATGTTGCAGATAAGCATCCACTTCTCCTTACCGGTGCCACGAACCTTCATCTTCATCAAGTCTGGGCATTCCCAGACACCGCCATGGTTGCCATACTTCTCACCGAAAGAGCTTTCGTATTTCCAGTCCTTCAAGTTATCTGAAGAATAGATTTCCATGTGCTGACCAACCGCCATGATCATATTCCATTTCTTGATGTCCTCGTTCCAGAACATGTGAGGGTCACGGAAATCAGGCACATTGCTGGTGATGATCGGATTTCCCTCATATTTGGTAAAGGTCTTGCCATTATCTGTGCTGTAAGCCATGCTCTGTGTCTGGTTCTCACCAGCCGAAGTATAAAGTGCAACCACAGCATCCTTTCCGAAACCCGAGGTATTGTTCTTGTCAACCACGGCAGAACCACTGAAGATAGTACCTACAGCATCAGGCTGGATAGGAGTACCCTGGAACTTCCAATGTACCAAGTCGGTGGAAGTAGAATGTCCCCAGGTCATATTCTCCCACTGTGATCCATAAGGATTATACTGGAAATAGAGATTCCATACGCCATCCTTATAGAACATACCATTAGGGTCGTTCATCCATCCGTAAGCAGGAGTGTGATGGAAAACTGGGCGATACTGTTCACGATTCTTCATATCGAAAGAATCAGAGAACTTCATGTTCTCCCAGCAAGTGAGGGCGTTCAAACCCTCCTTGCTATAATCGCCGTTTACATGGATATCGAGAGCCAGGCCCTTCAAACCGGCAAACTCATTCATATAGAGAGGCACGTAATAATCTACGTGGTCTTTAGCCAACTTCACATTGAAGGCTTTCACCTGCTTGTTGTCAGCTATCACCTTAATATTGGCTATCTCTGCATTTTCCTGCACAGGGAGCAAGAGACACTTCTGGTTCTGACTCTCCTGGCTGATGCGATAGAGACAGTGGTTATTGCTCAAGAAGGAAGCCTGCTGGGCATAACTGGCGGTAAAACCGCAAAGAGCGACAAGCGCTGAAATAAATATCTTTTTCATTGTCTAATTATCTAATTATCTAAAAATACCGATGGTAATTACTCGTATCCCTTATTCTGCTTATAAAGACCAGGAATGTAATACAGCTGGTTATATGGAACCGGATAGAACTCGTTCTTGCCTGGAGTAAACTTGGCATCCTTCAGGTATTGAGCGTATGTCTGCTCTCCATACTTATCGTTCTGCTCTGATGCAAAATACTTGTTCAATGTCTCAGAAGCAATGCCCCAGCGGCGCAGGTCGAAGAAACGGCCGTTCTCCATAGCCATCTCCAGGCGACGTTCCCAGCGCAGGCACTTTCTTGCGGTCTCCTTATCCTGGAAATAAGACTCCGGATAGAGGGCTATATCACATTGATCCTTGGCATATTCAATATGCTTATCCACAGAATTTTTGGCTCTCTGACGGATATCGTTGATGATGGTACGAGCCTCAGCCAGACGGTCCAACTCTATCAAAGCCTCAGCACGCATCAACATAATGTCGCTATAACGGAGCACATAGTCGTTCATCGCAAACGCCTGCCAAGAGCCATTGTAAGTTTCACCCTTTGAACGCTGTGGTACTTCCTTCAGAGAGGTATAGTAACCGTAAACGTTTGGTGTACGAGAGTTGGCTGTAGTCATCGTGTATTCTGACTCATATTTATATGGGAAGGTAGGCATTCCTACAGTATGGAACAAACGTGGATCCCATTTCTGACTATTAGGCTCACCATTTACAGGATAATCACAAGTCTTGTTGTAGTCATCAAACTCAGGAAGTCCGTTCTTGGTCTTGAAGGCATTCACCAGGTCCTGTGAAGGCTTGTGGAAATCCCATCCGCAAGACCACATACCCCAACAGCCATTCAGCACGTTAGACCAGTTGCCACGTCCGAAGGTAGTATGGTCCTCGCTATAGTCGGAAGCCTGGACAGCAAAAACTGACTCCTTGCTGTTCTTATTGTCAGGCAGGAAGATGTCACCGAAGTCTGCCATGTAACCATAGTCAGAATTCTTCACCACATCAGTATATTCGACAACCTTCTGCATATACTCCTTATTAATATGGTCAACACCATCGGTTGCCTCATAGCCATCACCCCAGGCAATGGTAAGATAACACTTAGCCAGATAACCTGCGGCAGCAATCTTGTTGACACGACCGCCATCCTTCTGCTTAGCTGGAAGTACATCGTATGCTGTCTGGAAGTCGGCTATCACCTTCTTCCACAATTCCTCGTAAGTAAACTGAGTGTTTGATGTGCTCTCTGTTGCTTTATCCTCATAAACCTTCTCGTCTATCCAAGGAATCTGACGATACATGGTAAGTAACTTGAAATAGAAATGAGCACGGAGAAAACGAACCTCTGCCTCACGCTGCTTGGTTAGCTCAGCACCCAGTGTGCTCTCACCATTCTGTTGCAAAGAAACCAAGGCACGGTTGCAACGGGAAACAGCACAATAGAGACGATACCATAACTCGTCGAGTTCGCCCTTAGTAGAGGTCAAGGTACTCCAGATCTCCACATCGTGATAACCGGTGTCACCGGTACCACCGCCGCCCTTCAAACAATCGTCTGAAGAAAGGTCGCCGTATGGCCAAAGGTTGAATGGGTAAGAATACCAACAGTCGCCCAACATCGCATAGGCACTGTTTACCATCTTGTCCGGCTCGCTGAAAGCCTTGTCTTCATCAACCACAGCTGTTGGGGTGTAATCCAGGAAATCATCACAACTGGTGAATGTTCCTACCAGTGCTGCTGCAAGCACCATTGTATATAACTTTTTCATCTTAGAATTCTCTTTAAAAATATGAAACATTTTAGAAACCTACCTGAAGTCCGAATGATACGGATGTTGAAAGTGGATAGTTCCAGTTTGGATTCTCTGGGTCTGAACAGGTCAGGCTATTGCTCTTGATGGTCAAAAGATTCTGACCTGAGAGATAGACACGGGCACTGGTCATCTTCAACTTAGAGAGGATGCTGCTTGGGATGGTGTAACCCACCTGCAAGGTACGCAACTTCAAGTAAGATCCATTCTCCACAAAGTAAGAAGATGCTCGACCTTCATCGGCTGTATTCATGGTGCTCAAGCGTGGGATGGAAGAACCAGTGTTGTTGGTATTCCAAGCATCGAGCAAACGGGTACCCTTGTTAGAACCACCATCAGTAATAGCCCAGAAGTCGGTCTGGAACTTTTGGTTGTTATACACATCCTGGTCATAGACACCCTGCCAGAACATACTGAAATCAAAGCCCTTGTAGTTGAGAGCAATATTCAAACCATAAGAGAAGGCTGGCACAGGGTCGAAAATCCAAGTCTGGTCATCTGAAGTAATTCCATTTTTACCATCTAAGTCCTTGTATTTCAATCCACCGACACGTGCGTTTGGCTGTCCAGACTTATCTACTTCTTCCTGATTCTGGAAAATTCCATCGGCTACATAACCTACGATAGAACCGTATGACTTGCCACTCTGCACCAGGTTTTCCTTAGATGTGTGAGCGTAAGCACCTGTTGTTGATGCTGGCAAATAAGTAACCTTGTTGCGGAAGAAATCCAGATTGCCGTTCACATCGATGCCAAGTCCATTAGCCAAGGTCTTGCGATAACCCACGGTGAACTCCATACCCCAGTTGCGGAGCGAAGGACCATTCTGCCATGAATTTCCACCTTCACCAGTTGCACCCAGATAAGCAGGATTAATCAACATATCCTTTACATTCTTAATATAGGCATCCACTGTACCATAGAGGGTGTTGCCAAACAGGGTGTAATCCAAACCTACATTATACTGGGTAGCTGCCTCCCATTTCAAGTTAGGGTTAGCCAACTGTGTGGCACGATAACCAGAAGGGAAGGTACCTGAACCTTGCAGGAAGAGATCGTATGCAGTAGAGGTTACACGGTCTAGTCCGTAATCCACTACATAAAGACCAAACTGTGCATTGTTGTCGATAGCCTGGTTACCCGTCTGACCCCAAGAGAGTCGCAACTTGGCATCATCCAACCAATCCTTCTTCAGAAGATTGGAGAATCTGAAGCCGAGTGATGCAGCAGGGAAAGTACCCCAGCGATGAGCCTTACCGAAACGTGAAGAACCATCATGACGGATAGTGAAGGAAGCCAAGAGGAGATCATCCCAGTTGTAGTTCACCTTTCCGAAGAAAGAAGCCAGGCGATAGCCTACCTTCGCACCCGAGTTACGCATCGTTCCCGTGGCAGCATTTGGCCACATATAATCTTTATCTTCCAGCGCATAGCCTTCTGAATAGGCAGAGAAATCGATAACCGACTGCTTGGAAAATTCCATACCACCGAGTACATCGATGTTGTGCTTGCCAATCTGAGTAACGTACTGGGCTGTGTTAGACCATGTCCAGTTAGTCTCATTGTTATTTGAGAGCGTTGTCTTGGCGATGTCATTGTTGACAATATCGGAATGATAAGTATTCGTCATCGAATTGATAAACGAAGTCTTAAAATCCAAACCGAAGTTAGAACGCAGGGTCAATCCCTTGACAGGCTTCAATTCTACGAAGGCATTACCGAAGATGCGCCAGTAGTCGAGGTGGTTATTGCGGTTCTGATACTGCTCACGACAAGGGTTCTGACGGTCGGCCATACTTCCTACAGGACCTGCGAAGGTCTTGCCATCTTCTTCGTAAACCGGAACGATAGAAGGCATCTTCAAGGCATTCTCCATCGGATGGCAATCTACCTGAGAGGTATAAGTCAATGTTACATTCTCACCTACGGTTACGATCTTGTTTAAATTCCAAGAGGTGTTCAAACGAGCTGAGATATTCTCGAAGTCGGTATATTTCAAGACACCCTCATTGTTCTTGTATCCCAAGGAGAACATAGCGCTATGCTTGTCATTGGCATGAGATACAGAGAGGTCGTAGTTCTGCGAGAAACCTGTGCGAGAGATTTCATCGAGCCAGTCGGTATCTGAAAATCGCATGGTCTTCTTGGCATTGATGTAGCCATCATATCGACCATTGATAGTATAGTTCTGATACTGGTTGGTAGCAGGATTCCAAACGGTGATTGGAGTACCAGAGGCCGCATTCAAGTCGATGCCGTAGTTGGCAGCATAAGCTACAGGATCGAGTCCATCGTTCAGGGCTGCCTGAGCCATCGCAGTAGCATACTGGCTGGAGTTCATCAGCTTCATCTTCGACTGGTTGGAATAGAACTGTGCAGTCAGGTTGGCAGAGAAGTCAACAGCCACCTTGCTACCCTTCTTACCTTTCTTGGTGGTGATGATGATGACACCATTCGATGCACGGGAACCATAGATAGAAGCCGAAGCGGCATCCTTCAAAACCTGCATACTCTCTATATCATTTGTATTGAGAGTATTCAATGCCATATTGGTAGGCACACCATCTATGATATAAAGAGGATCCTGAGAAGAGTTGAAAGAACCGATACCACGAATACGCACGGTTCCTGAACCAATAGGAGAACCATCGGTAGTGACGGTCATACCAGGAACACGACCCTGCAAAGCACGCATCGGGTCTGTCTCTGAACTTGTCTTCAGGTTCTTGGTTGAAACCACAGCCACGGAACCGGTCAAGTCAGCCTTCTTCTGAGTGGTATAACCTGTTACAACTACTTCCTGCAAGTCGTTGGCATCTTCCTGAAGTGTTACCTCCATATTGTCTGAAGCCTTTACTTCTTGCGTCTTATATCCAATATAAGATATAACAAGTGTGGAACCAGGAGCACATTCTACATGGAAGTTACCATCAAAGTCGGTAACAGTACCAGTCTTTGTGCCTTTCACCATAACAGATGCACCAATGACAGTCTCACCGGTAGCATCCTTTACGATGCCATTTACATTTACCTGTTGTGCACTAACCATGGTGCAAACAGCACAGAGCGCAGAGCTCATCAGTAATCTTGAAAGATTGTTCATACTATTATAACGTTTTAAGTTCCAAAAATTGTGATTGTTTGAATCTGCTGCAAAATTAGGGTAAAAGCTGTGATATAAATAAAAAAAATCGTTCCTGCAACAATAATTATGTTACATGAAACGATTTTCTTATCTTTTGCTAAGATTTTAAAGTACTTATTTTAAAGGAGTTAGAAAACTATTTTCTTTTAGATAACTGTTTATTTCTGAAATCGGTAGGAAGAACGCCAAACTGCTTTCTGAAGCATGAAGAGAAATAGCCCGGTAATGCAAAGCCTACTTCTGCCGAGACTTCAGCTACAGTCTTATCAGTCTGCATCAGGAGCGTATAGGCTCTCTGCAGACGCATCTCTTTCAGGAGCTCGACAGGCGTTTTTCCTGTCATAGCCTTCACCTTGCGATAGAGCTGTACTTTACTCAACTGCATCTCGGCTCCCAAATCATCCATCTTCATATCAGCATTGCCCATATTATCAAGAATCTTCTTCTTGAAACGATCCATGAAATAACGATCACTCTCATCCAAGTGATTCAGTTCAGCAGCCCAGCCCTCCTTGTTCTCAATGAATCCACGAGCCACGGCTTTCTGCTTCTGCAGCTTCTTTCTATATACCTTATATATATAGAAGATGATAATGAGCAGAACTAGGACAATAACGACGGCAACAATAATCATCCATTGCTGGATGCGGGATACCTCTGAATAAGAATCAAGACTGTCAGAAATCTGATCCAAATTCTTCATCTTGACTTCCAAATCCTGATATTGTAGGGCGATGGCATCACAGTTTTCAGAGGTAGCAAGGAATGATTTCATCACATTATCCTTCTTATAGGGTTTACCCTGAAGGATATTCATCGCCAATTCCATAATCTTCTCGCCCTGGGTAGGATAGACATAAGAAGCAGCAAACTGTCCTCTCTTCACTCTATCCACTCCTTCCCATTCTCCAGGCAATCCATCAATGCCTACTATCAGCATCTGCTTATCAATGCCTCGTCTCTCTGCTTCCAGAAAGGCTCCTATGGCACCTAGGTCGCTATGTCCAAACACGCCATCCGCATGTCCACACTTATCCAGATATTGTTTCATCAACTCCTGGGCTCGCTCCAACTTCCAGTTGCTTTCCAGGGTAACCACCTTGATTCCCGGATAATTCTTCATCACCTCATGGAAACCACGATGGCGCTCAATGACAGGAGAAGCATCTTTCAAGCCCGTAATCTCAACAACGATACCTTTTCCATCCAGTTTCCTGACAAGAAAGCGGGCTACTTCCCTACCCGCTTCTACATTATCGCCACCGATGGAAGCTGTATAATGGGATGTCTTTACCTTTCTGTCGAAGAGAATAACCGGGATATGCGCACGATAAGCTCGCTCGATGGCAGGTGTTACATCAGTTACGTTATCAGGGGCAACAACAATCAAATCTACCTTCCTGGCTATCATACTGTCTATCTGCCGAGCCTGGCGTTGCCCGTCATTCTCTGCAGTAGTAAACAGCAAATCCACATTCTTATATTGATACTGCGCCAGTCGCATCTCATTATTCACCTTCTCGCGCCAAACTCCACTACAACATTGCGACACACCTATCACCACATTCTTCTGGGTGCAAGAACCTAGAAGAAGAATCATACAAAATAGTATAGTTAAGTTTTTATAAAGTCTTTCCATCAATAGTTGTATTTATTATGAGCGCAAAAATACTAATTCTTTTTGAAACGCCCATCGTTTTTTATCAAAAAAAGAGTCGCAACCCAAAATATATTCAAGTTGCGACTCCTTATTATTAACATTAAAACCTACAATTCGACTATACAATATCTACATGATTACAAACCAAGCTTGTGAACCTTCAGATTCTTGAATTCAGCCTTGCCATCCTGGGTGTAAAGCTTCACATTCTCGTATGGAGCTACAGGGAACACGAGGTTGGTCATGGCGATACGGCCTCCATCTACGAAGAGCTCAACTGATGACTTATCTACGAAGATATCAACATGATAAGTCTTCTTGCCATCCTCGCAAAGACTCAACGGAGCCCAGGTAGCCAGAGCGAAATCGTTCTTGTAGTTGATGGAATTGGCAATGCGGGCAGGCTCCTTGCCTTCAGCTGCACGCTGCTTGTCCCAAGCCAACTCGATATCGTGAGGAACTGCCTGCTTGCCGAAATCGGTCAAACCGCTCTCTGTTCTATCCATTACCACCTTGCCCTGCTTCATATCGAAATAAATCAGGGTGCGCTCACGCTTGTTGTTTGAAATCTCAATACCGGCAATGCCGTTGGCATCTGGAGTTACATCGGCTTCGATTTCGAAAGCACCATTCATATTGGCAGCAACACCCTTCAGATTCTTGGCATCGGCTACAGAAGCATCAGCCAAATCCTTGGTTTCCTTTCTCAAAGCATATACTTCAGGAGCTACATTTTCAGAAACATAATACTTGCCATTCTTCTCGTAGAGTTTCAACTCTCGAGGCAAACCGTTGGCACCACGATTCTGCTTAAACGGAGTAAGGTTGGCATACTGCCAGTTGCTCATCCAGGTGATACCCAGAACTCGGTCGCCTGTGTTTGAGAAGGTAACGGTAGCATAGTGATCCTTACCCCAATCGAGCCACTTTACTTCGTTGGCATCAGGACAAGTAAACTTCTTGCCATCGAAATCGCCTACGAAATACTCGGTAGCGCTGCCACCAAACCAGCAGCCAGGGTTGATATTCATCGTCATCACCCACTTCATCTTCTTCTTATCACCATTTACAGGCAACTGGAAGAAGTCTGGGCACTCATACTGACATGGCTGCTGACCTATACCTTTACCGAAGGCACTAACATAATTCCACTTCTTGAGATTCTTTGACTTGTACAAACGCATCTCCTTATCGGCAGAAACAATCATATACCAGCATTTTCCCTTCTCATACCAGAACACCTTAGGGTCACGGAAGTCCTTCAAGCCATCGAATGGAGTCAACACTGGGTTGCCCTCGTACTTGGTAAAGGTACGACCTTTGTCATTGCTATAAGCGATGCACTGCACCTCATCATGGTTTACACTACTGTTGTTGGTATAGATGGCGATGATGGCATTCTTGCCAAAGCCGGCAGTATTCTTCTTGTCGATGACAGAACTGCCAGAGAAGATATGACCTACAGGGTCGCGGGCAATGGCTGGATCGAGATGCTCCCAATGAACCAGGTCCTTGCTTACGGCATGGCCCCAATGCATATTACCCCACTTGCTTCCGTATGGGTTATACTGGAAGTAGAGATGATACTCACCATCCTTATACACCATTCCGTTAGGGTCGTTCATCCAACCATAGAGCGGAGTGAAGTGATAAGATGGACGATAGTAATCGGTGTTGGTTGTATCGAATGTATCGCTGAGCTTGAGCAAGTTGAGTGCCAAGGCATCTTTCTTCAGGCCAAGAATCTTGACGGTAGCAGTCTTACCCTTGCCCAAAGCGAAAGGCACATAGTAATCAGAACCATTCTGAGCCAGGCGAACGTCCATCCAGGTATCATCCTTAGAACCTGTATCGAGCAAAACCTGAGCCTCATCCTTCTCTTCCTGGATAGGGAGAAGAAGATACTTGGTAGGATTCTCCACCTTGACGATGGTAGTATCACCCTTGTGTTCGATGTTCATCTTCTGTGCAAAGGCAGAAGTGGTAGCTGATGCCATCAACATGAGGCAAGCAGCCTTTGTAATCATTGAATTGGATTTCATGATCTGTTCTTTTTTAAATTGTTAGTGCTATTGTTTAAATTCTGCTGCAAAGGTAAGGATAAAACAGGAATTATCATATCAATTTCGTTTCACCCGATACAAGAAATCGTTCATGCAACATCTTTCGCAGTGCATGAACGATTCTTTTTCTCACATCTCCTTGGAGGCAACAAGACTATACTTCCCCCATCAGCCATTTCAACGCATTGATTCGCTTGATACCATCATAATCTGCCGTCGGGTCTTCATCGAGCGTCAAGATATACTTGGGATATTGGTCCTTGATTTGCTGAAGCGAAGCGAGTTCACGCTTCAAGGTCTTCTCATCCCTTACCGTTGCAGCTACCTGATAATAGGTTAAGTCATTCTCGTCGATAGCAACAAAATCAACCTCCAAGTTATCCATCTTGCCTATATACACTTTCTTCTGCCGACGCAAGAGTTCCAGAAAAACGATATTTTCCAAAATACGCCCTGCATCAAAAGAGCGAGAGCCAAGCAACATACGTCGCAAACCAATATCCACCAGATAGTATTTTCCCAAAGTTTTGAGGAGTTGCTTACCCTTGATGTTATATCGCTTCACTTCATACAAGAAGAAAGACTCGCAAAGGGTTGACAGGTATTTCTCCACTGTCTTTTGGTCAATCTTTCGCCCATCAGCCGACATCAAGTCTGCAATACGTTTCGTCGAGAGAATATTGCCGATATTATCTGCCGTGAAACGTATCACGCTCTCCAACATCATCACATCGGAAAGTTTATTTCGACTCATGATGTCCTTTACCACTATCGTATTGTAAACAGCATTCAAGTAATCGCTAATCTCATTCGCCGTATCCAACTCCAATGTATATGGGAAACTGCTCTTGCTCACATATTCTATATATGTCTGCGGAAGATGATCCGTACCACCGATACCTTCCGCATACTCCTTGAAAGACAACGGAAGCATCGCAATCTCTACATACCTGCCAGACAAGAGTGTAGCTATCTCGCTAGAAAGCATGTAGGCATTCGAACCCGTCACATATAAATCAACTGTTGGCTTCAAATTAAGACTATTGATGATATCCGGAAAATCCGTGACATGCTGTATCTCATCAAAAAAGATGTAAGTCATCTTATCTTGCAGTATCAAAGGTTTGACATAAGAATACAGTTTTCTTGGGTCTCGCAATTCAAAATAGTCATAGTCCTCAAAATTGAGATAGATGATTTGCTCTTGCGTTACTCCATGAGCTATCAGCCAGTCACGATAAATCTCCATAATGGTCGATTTACCACAACGGCGGATGCCTGTTATTACCTTGATAAGCTTTTTATCCTTGAAAGCTATCAGCTTTTGCAGATAGTTATGTCGTTCTATTCTCTTCATTTTCGTATTTTTACATGTCACGCTGCAAATATACATATTTTTTAGGAATCTACATACTAGAAGTACGATTATTTAGAAAGTTTTAGGAATTGATTCCTAAAACTTTTCTTTTACGGACATTTTTAGGAAGACAAACACTAAAACTTCTCCGCTTTTATTCATCATAACTAATAACTGAGCCCACTTTAAAAAGGGGCTCAGTAATAAAAATTGATTGCAGTTCGTGTAAACACATCTAATCCATTTAAAATCAAGTGCAAAGATACAACTTTATTTTCATTTCCAAACCAAAAACTAATAATTTCTTGTGCATTTCCAAACCAAAAGCCATATTTTTCCAATCATTTCCAAACCAAAAACAAGAAAAAGGCAGCACTATACATTATTATATAGTACTGCCTTATCTTATTATGTTTGAACTAATTAGAACTTCAGCGAAGCTGTGAATTCAACCGTGAATGGACGGAGATAACTACCCGTCATTATCTGGTTCTTGATTCCCTTGGCCTCATCCTTGGTAATCAGCTCGGCACCTGCGATACTACCCTTGGCACCAGTCTGGTTGAGGAAGTTGACTACGGTGCAGCCGAGAGCCAGACGCTTGGTTGCCTGCCAGTTCAAACCTCCGAAAGTCTCCCAGTGACCATTAAAGTAATATGCCTCATTAATGTTGGCATAGGTCTTGCTAAAGTAACGGAAGCTGGTCCAGAGCTTGATGTCCTTGGTAATCATGTAGCTTGGATCCAACTCGATGAGAATCTGAGGAATCTCGGCTACAATGTTGCCGGTGGCATTGATGTTGCCAGGGGTACCATCACTGAAGGTAACCGATGTCTCATATTTCTTGTAAGTTGGCTTCTGATAAGTGAAGAGGAAGTGGAAATCGAATCCCTTGAAAGGATGAGCCACAGCATCGGTTGTCCAACCCCATGTCTGAATATCGTAAGCCATAGGAGCTGCCTTGATTTCACTGCCATGCTGCAAGTTCAGAGTTGAGTTGTTGTTGGTCTTTGAGATGTAAGAGAACAACGATGTCAAACTCAACCATGAGTTATTGTAGTAGATACCTGCACGACCGAGTGGCACAGAAATCTTATCCGTATTTGGCAATGTAGCTGGGGCAAAAGCCTCGAACTTAGGATGCTGAACGATGTAAGTGAAATCGCCAGTGAAGCCGAAGTTATCGGTCAACTTATAAGTTGCTGCTACAGAGAAATCATAGTTCAACCAGTTGTAACTCAAGTCTGCCGGAGCAATCTTAGTAGTCTTATCTGGTGCCGTAGCACCGAGATAGTAATCGGCAAAACGGCCTACGAATTCACCCTTTGCATTCTTCACTGCTGCATTTTCACCCTTCAGCTTCTGCCACTCCAGACGAGCACCATAGTAGAGGTTCAACTTATTGGTGACATCCCAATCGTGAGTGAAGTAGAGAGCCAGCTTGTTTTCGCTTCCCTTATAATACTCAGAGGCGTTCTTGTTGAAATCGTAGAAATAGCCATTGCGCTGGTTGGCATCCCAAACTCGCAAGGCATAACTGCCATCTGCAGGTATACTCTGGTCATACATGGTTGTATTTGAGCAATAATCGATATGGTAGAACCACTCATTCACGCCAAGACGGAAGGTGGAAGTACTGAATTTCTTGCTGAGCTCGGTGGTGAAAAGAGCCTCGTCAATCTTACCGGCATTGAGACAGGACATACGGGTCTGAACATACTGACCATTGTAAGCCTTAGTCTGTCCGTCGATGTCGCGATACATATAATTATATACGCCCTTGTTGGCATCGCTCTTCAAATCGATGATAGACATTGGTGATTGGAATACAAAAGCACCGCGAGAATGATCGTACTTCAAGGTAGCCTTCCAGTTCAAGCCATTGTCAAAACGGTAGTTGTTCATCAGGGTTACCTCGCTTGTCTTGTTCAGACAGGCATCATAGAGAGAAGTCTGCTTCAACTCACCAGTACGCATATCACGATAGGTCATATCATTATCTACAGGAAGATAAGAGGTAGTTCCGAGCTTGAAATCTCCATACTCCTTCACACTTCCATCGCCTACATAGATGAATGGAGCACCCGAAGTAGCGTAGTTATATACGCTATGGCTATTGGCATATCTATACATGGCAGTAAACTCACCACGATTGCCGTTATACTTCTTGGTAAGGAGCGCCTTGTAAATCTGGGTACGGTCCTGATAAGGAGTTGACTTGATCTTGAAGGTTCCTGGGTCGAAATCCTGATACATGTTAAAACTGTAGTACCAGTCGCTTCCCAAATCGCCATTCATATTCAAAGAGAATTCCTGCAATCCGAAGTGATTGCTCTTATAATTCAGAGTACCATTGAATCCTTTCTGACCCTTCTGAGTGAAAGAGTTCACGGCATAACCGATATTACCTGTAGTGATAGCTGTCTCTGCAATCTTGAGCAATCCCTGATGGCTCAAACTTGCATCGCCACGCCAGATGGTATTGACAGAATGAGGATTGGTTGCATAAGTTACAGGTAAGCCATTCTCCAATACGTTAACATCGGCAGAAGGCAAACCTATCTGAATCTCACGAGGTCCATTCGCACTGGCTGCATTAAGCATTACATTACGGTTACCCTCTTCCTTAGCACTTGAATTATCATCCTGTGCAAAAGCTGCTGTAACATTTACCAATGAAAGTGCAAGCATCATAGCTGCGCTCTTTCCATTTAAAAAGTTGTGCATACTTAAAATTTCTAATTTGTTAATCCTATTTTTTATTTCTGCTACAAAATTATATAATAGTATCATCAAAGGCTTTAAAATTCATATCATTGAATTAAAAAAAACGTTCATTGTAACATAATTGCTAGCTGATGAACGATTATTATCAAGAACAAGAAGAAAGATTTGCATAAAAAAGAAATAATTCGTAATTTTGCAGATACATAAAACAAACTTTTAATAATAAGAGCATAATATATCAGACAATGGAAGAGCGAAAGATCATACATATCGACATGGATGCCTTCTTTGCAGCTGTAGAGCAGAGAGACAATCCGGAACTTCGGGGCAAACCGGTAGCGGTGGGCTTCGACGGACCTCGTGGTGTGGTTTCTACAGCCAGCTATGAAGCTCGAAAATGGGGCGTTCACTCGGCGCAATCCATTGCTCAAGCCAAGCAGCGCTGTCCAGATCTCATCATCGTGCCGTGCCGGCATTCTTATTATGCAGAAATATCTCATCAGATACATCAGATATTCCAGGAATACACCGATTTCATTGAACCCATCTCCATTGATGAAGCCTTTCTGGATGTCACTCACAACAAGAAAGGGATAGAACTGGCGGTGGATATCGCCAAGGAAATCAAGGTCCGTATCAAGGAGGCAACAGGTCTCACAGCCTCGGCAGGTATCAGCTACTGCAAGTTTCTCGCCAAGGTGGCATCCGATTACCGGAAGCCAGACGGCATCTGCACCATCCATCCCGATAAGGCTCTCGATTTCATCGCCCAGCTCCCTGTAGAGGATTTCTGGGGCGTAGGCAAGAAGACCCTACAGAAGATGCACTTCATGGGCATCTACAATGGTGCCGACCTACGGAAAGTATCCGAAGAACATCTTGTAGAAGTATTCGGGAAAGCCGGACATATCTTCTACCATTTTGCAAGAGGTATAGACGAACGGCCCGTCATCACCTATCGGGAACGCAAATCTGTGGGATGCGAACAGACTTTCCTGGAGGATATCTATGCCAAGTCGGCAGTGATTATCGAACTCTACCATACGGTTCTTGAACTGCTGGAGAGAATCGCCAAAAGCGGTTTTGAAGGAAGGACCTTAACCCTAAAGGTGAAGTTCTCGGATTTCACCCAGATTACTCGCAGCATCTCTCAGGAGAAGATTCTGACGAAAAAGGACGATATCCTTCCCCTTGCCAAGCGACTGCTTCAACTGGTAAATTACTCTTCGAGTCGTCCCATCCGTCTGTTGGGCCTATCCGTAAGCAATGCCACCTCAGAAGAAGCCCGGAAGGAAGACAAGGAGAACAGTACCCTGAAACCTGAATACCGGGAGTTGGAACTCGAGTTTGAGGAATGGAAAGAATGAGAAAGGTGATGAGAAGGAGATGAAATGAAAGAAGAAAAGGAGATAAGCCCCGAATAGAAAGTGAAAAGCAGCTGACAGGCATATTCCTGCAGCTGCTTTTTCATTTTTACTGTTTTTTCCCAAAACTAACTATTCATTTTCCCAAAACTAACATAAACCTATCTTAAACAACTAACTAACATTTTCCCAAAACAATCTTTTACCTAAAAGAAACTAATTACCTCTGAAAAACAATCCTATAAACCTAAATAACTAAAACCTATATACTTACTAAACCTATGAACTTACTAAATCTTAAACTTTATAAACCATTAAAACCTAAACTTAAAAACTTGCAAATATTACTACCTCAAATACTTGAAACAATTTATTAACTTCAAATTTCTGGTGCAAAAGTATAAAGATTTAGCGAAAGTCATGGATAATTATCGTTCAAAAACTAGAAAAAAATGGTACTTTGCACTCTTTTCATCGAAAATGAACGATTTTTGCACCTTTCCCGAACGATTTTTTGAATCGCTATCGGTTATTTCCTTGAAAAAGAGTAAGGAGCATCATCTTTATGAATACCTCGCTGCAAGTTTGGTTGCTCAGAAAGTCGATAGGTAATCTGTGTTCCCTGCATCAAAGAACGCATATCAAGATAGTTATGCTGGTAAGATTTGCCATTCAGCAACATTTCATCCACATAGCATCCCTTGCCTTCCGACTGGATATCTACTTCCTTGCCGTTCTCCAAATGAAGTTTCATCGACTTGAAATAAGGAGTTCCCAACACATACTGACCACTTCCAGGACAAACAGGATAGAATCCCATCGCCGAGAAAACATACCAGGCTGAAGTCTGACCATTATCTTCATCACCACAATAACCATCTGGAGCTGGCGTATAGAGCTTGTCCATCACCTGGCGAATCCAGTACTGAGTCTTCCAAGGCTGACCGCTATAGCCATAGAGATAGATAGCGTGCTGAACAGGCTGGTTGCCATGTGCATAATTTCCCATATTCATCACCTGCATCTCACGGATTTCATGAATCGTATATCCATAGTAACTGTTGTCGAAAACAGGAGGCAGGATAAAGACAGAATCGAGCATCTGATTGAAAGCATCCTTACCACCCATCAGCTGGATCAATCCCTGAGGATCATGGAATACCGACCAGGTATAATGCCATGCATTACCCTCTGTAAAGGCATCACCCCACTTCAGAGGATTGAAAGGAGACATAAACTTGCCATTCTTCAATCTGCCACGCATCAGGTTTGTTTCCTTATCAAACACCTTCTGATAATTCATCGCACGCTTGGCAAAAGGCTTCAGCTCCTTAGCGGACTTTCCCAAAGCCTTACCCAACTGATAGATGCACCAGTCATCGTAAGCATATTCCAAGGTACGGGCTACACTCTCATTGATCTTCACATCGTATGGCACATAACCCAACTTATTGTAATACTCATATCCCAAACGTCCGGTAGAGTTTACCTGAGGATGAACAGCCTGGGTACCATGAACCACAGCCTGCCAAAGCGTCTCCATATCATAGCCGCGCAAACCGGAAAGATAAGCATCGGCTACCACAGAGGCTGAATTATTACCTACCATACAACCACGATGACCCGGACTCGCCCACTCTGGCAGGAAACCACTCTCCTTATAAGTAT
Organism: Segatella copri; assembly: GCF_002224675.1. GTDB lineage: Bacteria > Bacteroidota > Bacteroidia > Bacteroidales > Bacteroidaceae > Prevotella > Prevotella copri_U. The sequence goes on from NZ_NMPZ01000023.1 coordinate 31,798, forward strand.
TGGCAAGACCTTCCTGAATCTTCACGTTTTCAGATGGATACATCAGGTTGAGAAGAGGGAAGAGACAGCGGAAAGTATCCCAGAAACCAGTATCCGTGAACATATAGCCCTTCTGAACCGTACCATTGTAAGGACTGTAATGCACGATTTCGCCAGCAGCATCCTTCTCGTAGAATGCACGAGGGAAAAGTAACGAGCGATAGAGACAGCTATAGAAAGTACGGAGATGATCGATACTCTCATCCTCTACCTCTATCTTTCCCAGAACTTCGTTCCAGCGCTGACGGCCCTGCTGTTTGAGCTGATCCATATCCGCCTGTCCCAGTTCCTTGAGATTCTGCATGGCCTGGGCGCTGCTGATAAACGAAGAAGCTACACGTGCCTGAATCTTTTCGCCACGCTGACTGGTTTTGAAAGTGATGATAGCACCCACGTGGTTTCCCTTCTGTTCGTTAGCTGAAATCAGTTGACCATCCTTCACACTGACAAATGCATCAAAGTCGTGATCGAACTCGATGACAAAGTAATTGCGGAAATTATCAGGTACTCCCCCACTGTTGCGGGTAGAGAAACCGATTACTTTCCGTTCAGCAGGAATCACCTGGATGCAACTTCCCTTGTCGAAGGCATCAATCACCACATTTGCCTGATCAGTCTTCGGGAAGGTGAAAGCCATCAAGGCAGCGCGCTCCGTAGGGCACAACTCTGCCGTTACATCATAGTCTGCCAGATAGACACTATAATAATAAGGTGTAGCCTTCTCTGCCTTGTGAGAGAACCAGCTGGCTCGCTTCGCCTCATCAAAGACCGGTTTACCCACGGTAGGCAAGAGAGAGAACTGCCCGTAATCATTGATCCAAGGACTTGGCTGATGAGTCTGCTTCAATCCTCTGATTTTCTTAGCTGAATAAGTGTATTGCCATCCATCACCCATCTTTCCGGTCTGAGGAACCCAGAAGTTCATACCCCAAGGCATTGCTATGGCTGGATAAGTATTTCCTGTAGAAAGCTCGGGGTTGGAATCTGAACCCACAAGTGGATTGACGAAATCTACGGCATTCTTTACGCTCACCTTGACAGCATGTGCCAGCAAGGTGAGACATACAAATAGTAATAAAAGTGATTTTCTTTTCATTTTCTTCAGAAAATTAGTTATTATTAGAAACTACGTTAATTATATGATGTCATATTATACATTTCCCACTTCTCCCGGCAACATACCATACTCATCTTTAAAACACTTGGTGAAATAAGAAGGAGCAGAGAAGCCCACATCATAGGCAACCTCGGAGACACTCATACTGCGGGATTCCAGCAAACGCTTTGCTTTCGCCAAGCGAGCCTTACGGAGCAGATCAACGACAGAAGAACCCGTCATCGCCTTCACCTTGCGATAAAGCTGGACGCGGCTCAAGCCTATCTGCTTACCGATATCCTCGACGCCAAACTCGCTATTCGAGAGATTCTTCTGAATGATGGCGTGAAGCTGTTTCATAAACTGCTTATCACGATCTTCCAGATGAGAATCGGCGATTTCCTGCTCTGCCTCCAGAGTGCCCTGGAAAAGATGCTTCAGAAGTTTGCGCTGCTTCAACAGATTCTCTATACGTGCCAGGAGCACCTTGCTGTGGAACGGCTTGGTGATGTAGGAATCGGCACCATGTTCATACCCCTCGGCACGATGCTCTTCCAGATTCTTCGCCGTAAGCATGATGACAGGGATATGAGAGGTTGCCGTATGGGTCTTCAGATTCTGGGTAAACTCCAAACCGTCCATCACCGGCATCATCACATCACAAATCACCAGGTCGGGAACTTCCTTCTTGGCAACATCCAGTCCTTCCTTACCATCAGCAGCTTCCAGAACGATATAATCATCCTGCAGAAGGGTATGCTCATACTGACGGATATCATTGTTGTCATCGATAACCAAGACGGTTGGCTTATTCGCATGTTCGCTCAGCACCTGCTGTACTTTTCCACTTTTTCTCTCTCCATCGTCGATATATTGCAGTTCTGACTCATTAATCAAAGTTTTACATTCTGATAAAGAAGCATTTACAGAGTTATCCACATTATCCACATCCGTGTGGATAACTAGCGACTTATCCTCCTGCTCACGAGGAATCACCACGAAAAAGTCGGATCCCTTACCCAACTCACTTTCTACACGAGCCTCGCCATGATGCAATTCTACAAACGACTTCACCAAAGCCAAGCCGATGCCCGTACCGCTTGCTGCTCCCTTAGCCTGGAAGAAACGCTCGAAAATCTTGCCAGCCTCTTCCTGCGAGATACCCTTGCCGGTATCTCGCACATCCAGGCGGAACTTTCCATCCTCATCTTTCAGAGATACGAAAATATCGCCACCGGCAGGTGTATATTTCAAGGCATTGCTCAGAAGATTGAAGACAACACGAGCTATCTTCTCCTTATCTGCAACCACCTCCTGAGAACCAACAGAATCAGTTATATCCAAATGGAGCTTGATTTGCTTGCGCTCAGCAGTAAGCTGGAAATCGCCTACCCACATTTTCAAAGCTTTCACCAGGTCGAAGCGATAGAGCGTCAATTCCATCTTTCCGTTCTGAATCTTTCGGAAATCGAGGATGCTGCTCACCAGTTGCTGGAGAGCTACCGCATTACGCTTCACCATCTTCAAAAGTTCACGACTCTTTCCCTTGATACCACTGTCCTCCAGCAGCATTTCCACAGGATCGGCAATCAATGTCAATGGGGTACGAAGTTCATGACTGATATTCGTAAAGAACACCAGGCGGGAATGGGTGAGTTCCAACACCTCCTCGTTCAGTCGTTTCAACTCCGCGTTCTTGCTTTCCAATTCCCCATTCACTCTTTTCAACTCTCCATTGGTTCTCGCCAATTCCTCATTCAGTTTAGCCTTCACCACATAACTGCGGAAAATCATAGCAGCAGCGACAATACAAACCAGCAGGAACAGGCACAAGCCTATCAACATGACTTTCTGGGAATTATAGTCAGAAAGATACCGATCCACCTGTTTATGCAAAGCCTTCAGATTATGAGCCTGTCGTTCAGCGTCCCTGGCTTCCATCAACGTAAGTTCCGCATTTTCCTGGGTAATGATAGATGTACTGAGATAGTTTTTCCGCTCAAAAGGCTGATGCTTCAGGATCTTCATCGCCAAGGCAATTACCTCATCACCCTTGGTAGGATAAAGATAGGAAGCTTCGAAGATGCCATCGCGCACCAGCTCCAGGCCACCACCCTGGGTAGCCATTCCATCAACACCCGTAAATTTATAACGATGCTGCAGCCCCATCTGCTTGGCAGCCTCGTAGGCACCCCATGCCAGACGATCGCTGTGAGCAAAGACATAATCAAAATCCTGTGTCTTCTTCAGGATGCGCTTCATTGCCTGAACGCCTCCTTCCTCCTTCCAGTTGCCTTCTTCAGAAGCAACTACCTGGATACCCGGATATGGTTTAATGGCATCCATGAAACCAAGATGGCGCTCCATGGCAGGCGAAGATCCATCCAATCCACAGATTTCAACAATGCGTCCCTTACCCTGAAGCTTTTGAGCTATAAAGGTACCCATCGACTTACCGATATGATAGTTGTCGCAGCCGATGAATGCAGTATATTTATCGGTATTGGAGATACGATCATACAGAATCACCGGGATTCCCTTCTCGTAGGCACGCTCCACCGCCTTGGAAATCGCACTCAACTGATTAGGAGAGATGACCAGCAAGTCCACGCCCTCATCCACGAACTGATTAACCTGTTTGTTCTGCAACACATTGTCATCATTCGAGGAAGCAAGCTTCACGATAATCGAATCATTGAGATATTCTCCCATCTTCAGCTCATCATTGAGCTTGTTGCGCCAGATATCCTCGGAGCATTGGGATACACCAATGACAAACTTCTTTGGCTGCTGCTTGCATGCTGCCAAAGAAAGTCCCAAACCTATATATATAATAAGGTATAAATATCGTTTCATATTTATTGTATTGTTTAAATTTATAGACTGATAGACTCTGAAAGAGTTGCCTCTACAAGAGTTTTGGTGCAAATTTACTATTTTTTTTGTATTTTAGTGCATTTGGTGCGTTTTTTACAAATTAAGGTTCATTTTTTATAAAGAGAATCTACAGAAATCATCGTATCTTTGCAGCGGATAAAGGAAACAACTCCTTCTTCCGAAAACAGAGAATCAATAAAAATAATACAATAACTAGAGAATAAATAACATTAGTATAAACAACAAAACTAACTATATTATGGCTGAAGTTAAAAATTTTAGAGTAGAGTCAGACCTTTTAGGTGAACTCAAAGTTCCTGCAGAAGCACTTTACGGTGTACAGACACAGCGCGGTATCAACAACTATCACATTTCCCGTAAGACTATGAGAGCTTACCCTGATTTCATCATCGCTATCGCTTACGTGAAGTTGGCAGCTATCGAGACCAACCATACCCTCGGTGTGATCAACGATGAAATTTCGGGTTCTATCTCTCAGGCTTGCCGCGAGATCATCGAAGGCAAATGGCATGAGAACTTCCCTATCGACATGGTACAGGGTGGTGCTGGTACTTCTGTTAACATGAATGCCAACGAGGTAATCGCTAACCGTGCACTCGAAATCATGGGTCACGAGAAGGGTGACTATCAGTTCTGCTCTCCTAACGACCATTGCAACTGTGGACAGAGCACCAACGACGTTTACCCAACCTCTATCCGTTTGGCTTTGATTCGCATGAATACACACCTGATAGGTGCTTTAACTGGTTTGATCAGCGCATTCCGCTACAAGGCAGACGAATATGCTGACGTTATCAAGATGGGCCGTACTCAATTGCAGGATGCAGTTCCAATGTCTTTCGGTCAGGAATTCAATGCATACGCCAACAACCTGGAAGAGGAAATCCTCAACCTGGAGCGCAATGTGAAGCTCTTGCATGAGATCAATATGGGCGGTACAGCTATCGGTACAGGTTTGAACGCAGTTCCTGGCTTCGCTAAGCTTTGTGCAGCCAACCTCAGCAAGTTGACAGGCGAAAACTTCGAAACAGCTACAGACCTGGTAGAGGCAACTCCTGATACTGGTGCTTACGTAAGCTACTCTTCTGCTCTGAAGCGCTTGGCAATCAAGCTGTCTAAGATCTGTAACGACCTCCGTCTGATGGCTTCTGGTCCTCGCTGCGGTCTGAACGAGATCAATCTCCCTGCCAAGGCACCAGGTTCTTCTATCATGCCAGGTAAGGTGAACCCTGTTATCCCTGAGGTAACCAACCAGGTTTGCTTCAAGGTAATCGGTAACGATGCTACCGTTAGCTTCGCAGCAGAGGCTGGTCAGTTGGAGTTAAACGTAATGGAACCTATCATCACCGAGAGCCTCTTCGAGAGCTTGACATGGATGAAGAACGCTATTGAGACTTTGACTTCTGAGTGTATTCTCGGCATCACCGTCAACAAGGAGCGCTGCTACGAGATGGTAAAGAACAGTATCGGTATCGTTACTGCCCTCAATCCTATCATCGGCTACAAGAAAAGTACGAAGGTTGCCAAGGAAGCTCATGCCACAGGCCGTTCCGTTTATGACATCGTCATCGAACAGGGCATTCTGAGCAAGGAAGAGCTTGACAAGGCACTCGACCCTAAGGAGATGTTGCAGTCACACAAATTTACCCTGAAATAAATTTTTCCATAACCAGTCAGCTGATTAGCTGACAAACAAAAAACCTGTAAGCGTATTCCTATCAAGGGAATATAGCTTACAGGTTATTTGTTATACATAAAGCTTATATGCCATGTAAGGGCAAAAGCCTTCAACATCAGCCTTGGTTCCGATATGCCAGCGGCGTCATTCCCGCCCTCATCTTAAAGAAATTCGTCATGGCACTCTGATCACTGAAATGCAGATGATCTGCAATTTCTCCCATCGTCATGTCAGATTGCTTCAGGAGATTGCATATTTCTTTATAGAGCAAGGAGGTGATGTGATCATTCACGGTAGTTCCTGAAATATCCTTGATCATCCTGGAAAGATAAGGTGCCGAGACATTCAACTTGTCGGCATAGAACCTGATCTGTCGCTCGGTTTTGAAATGGCGATACAGAAGATGAAGGAAAATCTCATAAACTTCCTTCTTGTGGCGCAAATCGCGAGTCACCGATACATTCTCGTAAGGAAGTTCCGAAACCAGAAGCTTCAGGACATTCACCATCGACTGGATCATCTCTACCTTGTAGATGTGCTGATGACGCACTATATCACGAATCATGTGAAAGATATCGATGGCAGATTTCTGCTTGTCAGCCGATAACTGATACACCACATCGGCAGTAATCTCCTCATCCACCAGGATGCACTCAGCCTCAAAATCCGCCGACATCTCGGAAAAAGCAATGACATGCTTGGGCGAGACGACCAGCAATTCACCTGCCGAAAGCGTCCTGTCGGAATCATTGGCTTCAGCACTTTGCTGAAGTATCCCCATTTTGATATTTCCCCTGGTCACCAACACGAGTTTAGTGAACAGGGTGCGCTCTTGAGCCATCTCTATAAAATCCCTTTCGCATAGATCGTCGATATAAATATGTGCGGCATAAGCCCCAAAGATACTTTCAAGATGGTGTCGTGCGGCAAACTCTTTCAAATTATAAACTTGTTGCTGCTTCATAAAGACTCAAATTCTTAGTTGGGGGCAAATTTACTATTTATTTTTGTAAAATGCAAGAAAAGTATGGATAAAAAATGTGAAGAACTTTTAGAAGATTCGGTTATCAACAATCGTTATCCAAACAAGGCTAAACTGATTATCAGGTACTTATATTTCTTTTCCACAGTTATCAACACCCCTGTGGAAAACTTTATCAAGACTTTTGTGGAAAAATGTGGAAAAGTTTGGCGCACAAAAAAGACACTAACTAAAAAGTTAGTGTCTCAATGTAGCGGGAGGGGGCCACGATCCCTCGACCTCCGGATTATGAATCCGACGCTCTAACCAGCTGAGCTATCCCGCCATCCTTTACAAGTCATTTCTGATTTGCGGGTGCAAAGGTACAACAATTATTTGGTTCCACCAAATTTTTTCGGAGAAATTTTCGAAAAAAGTTTGTTTTTTCTTTTTTTTGCTCAAATTCCGACCTATTTACACCTATTATATATATAAAAAAAGCGAAAAAGAAAGGATTTCTAATTTTTTTGTGTAACTTTGCAGGCTGAAACGATAGCTGTTCACCTCGAAATGATGAGAAAACAGCTTACTAGAAAAAAAGAAATGCTTAGAATTAAGAAATTAGACATATTTATAACCAAGCAATTTGGACTTCTCTTTATGGGAACCTTCTTCATCTGCCAGTTTGTGCTGATGATGCAGTTCCTGTGGCGATATATCGACGATCTCATCGGAAAGGGAATCTCGATGGACGTAATGGCGCAGTTCTTCTGGTATATGGGTCTGATGCTCGTACCTCAGGCTTTGCCGCTTGCCATCCTCCTCTCCTCACTGATGACTTTCGGTAATCTCGGCGAAAGTTCGGAGCTCACAGCCATCAAGGCTGCCGGCATCTCTCTGATGCAGGCTTTCCGCTCGCTCATCGTCATCACCGTCATCATTATGTTCGGATCCTTCTACTTCCAGAACAATGTAGGTCCGCACTCCAACCAGAAGCTGGCACAACTCCTCATATCCATGAAGCAGAAGAGTCCGGAACTGGAAATCCCGGAAGGCATCTTCTACGATGGAATCCCGAACTGCAACCTCTATGTGCAGAAGAAGGACCTGAATACAGGAAAGCTCTACGGCATCATGATCTATCGCATGACAGACAGCTACGAAGATGCCGCCATCATCCTTGCCGACTCGGGAATGCTGCAAAGTACAGCCGAGAAGAAGCACCTCGTACTGAGTCTTTACAGCGGAGAATGGTTTGAGAATATGAAGAGCAGTGAATTCGGCAACAGCGCTGCCGTTCCATACAGAAGAGAAACCTTCGTTTCCAAGAAGATCGTGCTCGACTTTGATGCCGACTTCAACCTTACCGATGCCTCGTCGCTTGCCAACAATGCCAAGGGAAAAAGTCTGTCGGAGATTTTCCACTCCATCGACTCCATCAACGGACTGTATGATTCCATAGGAAAGAACTATCTTTCGGAGGCAAATGCCCGATTCTACCGCACGACACAGGTAAACAAGGTAGATTCGCTGAAAGAAATCAAGAAGGGACTGACGGAGAATTTCGACACCTTATATAATAAGCTCTCGAACGACAAGAAACTCCGGGCACTCAATGATGCACAGATGACAGCACAGCAGGAGCTCACCGACCTCGACTTCAAGGCAATGGTTACGAGCGATGCCGACTATATCATCAGGCAACACAAGATAGAAGCAATCAAGAAGTTCACGCTGGCACTCTCCTGCCTGATCTTCTTCTTCATCGGAGCTCCACTGGGTGCCATCATCCGAAAGGGTGGATTGGGATTCCCGGTCATCATCTCCGTATTCGTGTTCATCATCTTCTACATCCTCGACAATACGGGCTACAGAATGTCGAGACTGGGAACCTGGACCATCTGGTTCGGTCAAGGACTGGCTCCAGCCGTACTGGCACCAATCGCCGTATTCGTCACCTACAAGGCAACCAACGACTCTACGGTGTTCAATATGGAGATGTATAAGATGTTCTTCATGAAACTGCTCGGTCTCCGTATCAAACGCCACGTCTTCGGCAAAGAGGTCATCATCGAAGAGCCGAAATATACAGAAGATGCACAGCGACTGGAAAAGCTCAACAGCGATATCTATATATATAATAAGGTACACGAGCTGAAGAAGCTTCCAAACTTCATCAATGTGTTCTTCAAATACCAGCCCGACAACGAGATTGAACGCATTAGCGATGAGCTTGAAAACGTGATAGAGGATCTGACCAATACCAGGAACAAGGTCATCCTTCACAACCTCAACCTCTACCCTATTCTTGCGACGAAGGCTCATACCCGCCCATTCGAACGTCAGTGGCTCAACATCCTTGCAGCCATCATCGTACCTGTGGGCATCGTACTCTACCTGAGAATGTGGCGATTCAGAATCCGACTCTACCGAGACCTGAACACCATCAGGCAGAGTAACGCAAACATCATCAATCAGATAAAGGAAATGTAACTATAAAAAGTATCAAACAAATGGCAGATATTAAACTAAATAGCATCGAAGATGCAGTAAAGGACTTCCAGGAAGGTAAGTTTGTCATCGTTGTAGATGACGAAGATCGCGAAAACGAGGGCGACCTCATCATCGCCGCTGAGAAAATCGACGCAGAGAAGGTAAACTTCATGCTCAAGAACGCAAGAGGTGTACTCTGTGCCCCTATCACCCTGAGCCGATGCGAGGAACTCGACTTGCCTCACCAGGTATCAGACAATACATCCATGCTTGGCACCCCATTCACCATTACCGTGGATAAGCTGGAGGGCTGCTCAACAGGAGTATCAGCCCACGACCGCGCAGAGACCATCAAGGCTCTTGCCGATCCGGCATCTACCCCACAGACATTCGGTCGCCCTGGTCACATCAATCCTCTCTATGCCCAGGACAACGGTGTTTTGAGAAGAAGCGGACATACAGAGGCAGCCATTGACCTCTGCAGAATGGCAGGACTCTATCCTGCAGGCGCCCTCATGGAGATTATGAACGAAGACGGAACCATGGCACGTCTTCCACAGCTGATGGAGATGGCAAAGGAATGGAACCTCAAGATCATCTCTATCAAGGATATGATTGAGTACAGACTCAAGAAGGAATCGCTCATCGAGGTGGGCGAAGAGGTAGATATGCCTACAGAATACGGACACTTCCGTCTGATTCCTTTCCGCCAGGCAAGCAACGGACTTGAACACATGGCACTCATCAAGGGCGAATGGAAGGAAGATGAGCCTATAATGGTCCGTGTACACTCATCTTGCGCCACAGGCGACATTCTCGGAAGCAAGCGATGCGACTGCGGACAGCAGCTGCACAAGGCGATGCAGATGATCGAGAAAGCCGGCAAGGGTGTAGTCATCTACATGCAGCAGGAAGGCCGAGGCATCGGATTGATGAACAAGATTGCAGCCTACAAGCTGCAGGAAGAAGGATACGATACCGTAGATGCCAACGTACACCTCGGTTTCAAGCCAGATGAGCGTGACTACGGATGCGGCGCACAGATGCTCCGCCACCTCGGCGTGCACAAGATGCGCCTGCTCACCAACAACCCTGTAAAGCGTGTTGGCCTGGAGGCTTATGGACTCGAAATCACAGAGAATGTGCCTATCGAAGTAGTACCAAATGAGTACAACGAGCGCTATCTCAAGACCAAGAGAGACCGCATGGGGCACACTTTACACCTCTGATAATGTAAATTATGTTATTATTTTGCATCAAATCGCGAAATAACGGATGATTTTCTTCCGAAAAAGAAATAAAATGCTTAATTTTGCACACGATTAATTAACAATAAAATAAAATTATGGCACAATTATCTGATCGTCTTAACAGATTGGCACCATCAGCAACGCTGGCGATGTCACAGAAGAGTAGTGAAATGAAAGCTCAGGGTATCGATGTAATTAACATGAGTGTAGGTGAACCAGACTTCAACACGCCTGACAATATCAAGGAGGCTGCGAAGAAGGCTATTGATGAGAACTTCTCACGTTACTCACCAGTTCCTGGTTATCCTGACTTGCGAAAAGCTATTGTTGCCAAATTGAAAAAAGAAAACGGACTTGACTACACAGTCAACGAGGTAATCGTGGGCACCGGTGGCAAGCAGTGCGTATGCAACGCCGTACTGGCTCTCGTAAACCCTGGCGACGAGGTAATCATCCCTGCACCATATTGGGTAAGCTACCCACAGATGGTGAAATTGGCAGGCGGTACTCCAGTCATCGTAAACGCAGGTTTCGACCAGGACTTCAAGATGACAGCCGAGCAGCTTGAGAACGCAATCACCGAAAAGACCAAGATGCTCATTCTCTGCTCACCAAGCAACCCTACCGGAAGTGTATATTCCAAGGAGGAGCTGGCAGCATTGGCAGAGGTTCTGAAGAAGCACCCAGAGGTATTTGTGTTGGCAGACGAGATCTACGAGCACATCAACTATATCGGCAAGCATCACAGCATTGCACAGGAGCCTGGCATGAAGGAGCAGGTGATCATCGCCAATGGTGTATCCAAGGCATACGCCATGACAGGATGGAGAATCGGTTTCCTCGCAGGTCCAGAGTGGATCATCAAGGGATGCAGCAAGTTGCAGGGTCAATATACCAGCGGTACCTGTTCAGTAAGCCAGAAGGCAGCTGAAGCAGCCTACACACTCGACCAGGGTGCTGTAGAGGAGATGCGCGTAGCTTTCGAGCGTCGCCGCAACCTCATCGTGAAGCTCGCCAAGGAGGTTCCAGGACTTGAGGTCAATATGCCACAGGGTGCCTTTTATCTCTTCCCTAAGTGCAACAGCTACTTCGGCAAGAGCAATGGTGAGAAGACCATCAACAACTCTACAGATTTCGCAATGTACCTCCTGGAGGAGGCTCACGTAGCCACAGTAGGTGGAGATGCCTTCGGTGATCCAGACTGCTTCCGCATGAGCTATGCCACAAGCGATGAAAACATCGTAGAGGCAATCCGCCGCATCAAGGAAGCTCTGAGCAAATTGAAATAAAAATAGGAGAAAAGAGTCCTAAAAAGGTCAACTTTGTAAGAAAAAAGCGAGATATTGGTAAAAAATGAGCCAATATCTCGTTAAAACTTCTTAATTAGGACGATAGTTTCTCAATATTTATTATCTTTGCCAAAGGAATTTGGATAACCTAAGCGTGTTTATTCAAGACAACACAAACTAGGCATACAAAACAACTAAAATAGAGCGAGAAATAAATAAGAAATATTAATAATTTATTAACTAATAATTTAAAAAAGTAAAAATTATGGCAACTACAAAACAAGCAGCCCCAGCTAAGAAGTCTGCGGGCTTTCAGGGAGTAAGAGGCGCATTCTGGATCATCGTGGTATGTGCTATCATCGCATTCACATTGTTCTTCACATGGTTCGGTAACGACATGCACTTCCAGGATCCAGGTGTCCAGGATCACCCAGCAGACATTTGGGGTACAATTTACAAGGGTGGTGTAATCGTACCAGTTATCCACACATTGTTGCTCACAGTGTTGGCTATGACTATCGAGCGTTGGTTGGCTCTTAAGACCGCTACAGGTACAGGTGCTCTTCCTAAGTTCGTAGCAAACATCAAGTCTGCATTGAACGCTAACGATTTCGCTAAGGCTGAGCAGCTCTGCAACAAGCAGCGCGGTACAGTTGCAAACGTAGTATTGGCTTCTTTGAACGCTTACAAGTCTATGGAGTCTGGTGCTAACGCATCTTTGAAGAAGGCTCAGAAGGTAGCTAAGATCCAGCAGGCTCACGAGGAGGCAACTCAGTTGGAGATGCCAACTTTGACAATGAACTTGCCTATCATCGCTACAATTGTAACTCTCGGTACATTGACAGGTCTTCTTGGTACTGTAACCGGTATGATCAAGTCATTCCAGGCCATGGGTGAAGGTGGTGGCGCTGACTCAGCAGCACTTTCTGTAGGTATTTCTGAGGCGTTGATCAACACCGCATTCGGTATTTTGACATCTTGGTGTGCTGTAGTATCTTACAACACATTTACAAACAAGGTTGATAAGTTGACATACGCACTCGACGAGGTAGGTTACTCAATTGCTCAGACATACGAAGCTAACCACGCAGAAGAGGCTTAATTTTTGCTAACCCTTTAAAATTTTATCGCTATGGGTAAAGTAAAAATTAAGAAGAGTGACATCTGGATCGATATGACGCCTATGTCAGACGTTATGACCCTGTTGCTTACCTTCTTCATGCTCACCTCTACATTCGTAAAGAATGAGCCAGTGAAGGTAAACACACCAGGTTCTGTGTCTGAGATTAAGGTGCCAGAGAATGGTGTCTTGACCATCTTGGTAAGTCCTGAAAAGGACAAGGCCGGAAAACCAACCGGCGAGGGCCAAGTATTTATGAGTATTGATAATACCGATCAGTTGGGAGCAGCACTGAGCACAATGACAAGCAACTTCGGCGTGTCTTTGACCCCTAAGCAGATTGAGACATTCAAGAGCGAGGGTACATTCGGTGTTTCTATGAGTGACATGAGCACTTATCTGTCTATGAACGCTGCAAAGCGTCCACAGTATCTCCAGACTAAGGGTATTCCTCTCGACAGTATCAAGGGTGGCATGAGCGAGTTCCAGCAGTGGGTTGACGCTGCTCGTAACGCTAACGAAGAAATCAAGATTGCCCTCAAGGCAGATGCTTCTACACCTTACAAGACAGTGAAGAGAGTGATGAACGAACTCCAGGACATGGATGAGAGTCATTACTATATGATTACACAGTTAAAACAACAGGGGGACGAATAAATGGCAAAGAAAGAAAGCAAACAAAAGAAAATGAATGTTCGCGTAGACTTTACGCCTATGGTGGATATGCTCATGCTTCTTATCACGTTCTTCATGCTGTGTACATCTTTGAGCAAACCTCAGACTATGGAGCTGACTATGCCAAGTAATGACGAGAATACTCAAGATGACCAGAAGAACGAGGCGAAAGCTTCTGAGACTATTACCCTCTACGTAGCAGCTGATAACAAGATTTATTATGGTGCTGGTATCCCTAACTACAACGATCCTACATGGATCAAGGAGACAACATGGGGTAGCCAGGGTATCCGTAAGGTCTTGAGAGAGCACGCTACAGAGAATGGTACACGTCCGGTAGAGAGAATTGCGCTCGCTGTTAAGGAGTTGAACATGGATCGTCAGAAGAATCCTAAGCAGTATCCTGATAGCATCTATCAGAAGAAGCTCAGCGATTTGAAGGCTGGTAACTTGAAGGATGGTAAGATCCCTACTCTGACCATCGTCATCAAGCCAACCGACAACGCTTCTTACAAGAATATGGTTGACGCTCTCGACGAAATGCAGATTTCAAACATTGGTACTTACGTCATCGATAAGATTAACGCAGACGATGAGAAGCTTCTCGAGTCTAGACACGTTAAGATGTAAGATGAGTAACAAACAATTTTAAACAAGAAAGAAATGGCAAAAATAGATCTTTACGATCCTAAATGGGTCGAAATGGTTTTCGCCGGAAAGAACAAGGAGTATGGTGCATACCAGCTCCGTAAGGGTACTTCCGGTCGAAACATCAAGTCTCTTCTGATCTTGGTCATTGCTGCAGCTCTCGTGGGTGGATTCTTGGCTTGGAAAGTTATCGAACAGAAACAAGCTGAAGAACAGCAGGCATATATGGAAGCTATGGAGTTGGCTAAACTCCAGCAGCAGGCTAAGAAGGAAGAAAAGAAGAAGGAGCCAGTGAAGCCAAAGATTGAACCTAAGAAGGAGATACCTGTGGCTCGCGAAACTCAGAAGTTTACTGCACCTGTCATCAAGAAGGATGAACTCGTAAAAGAGGAAAACCAGGTTAAGCAGATGGATAAACTGGACGAAAAGGTTGCTGTCGGTACTGAAAACAAGGAAGGTGTGAAGGACCGTACAGTGGAAGCAGTGAGAAGTGAGATTGCGGTAGCAGCTCCACCTCCACCACCAGCTCCAAAACCTGAGGTTGCAACTAAGGTCTTCGATGTTGTAGAGGAGATGCCTTCATTCCCTGGTGGACAAGGCGCTTTGATGCAGTATCTGGCTAGCAACATCAAGTATCCTGTCGTAGCACAGGAGAACGGCGTACAGGGGCGTGTTATCGTTTCATTCGTGGTAGAGCGTGATGGTTCTATCTCTGATGTGAAGGTAGCTCGTTCTGTGGACCCTTCACTTGACCGTGAGGCACAGCGTGTCGTTAAGAGCATGCCTAGATGGTCTCCAGGTAAGCAGAATGGTTCTACTGTACGTGTTAAGTATACTGTACCAGTTGTATTTAGATTGCAGTAATAGAATGAAAAGAATATCTTATATTTATATAGGATTAACAGTACTATCAATGGCTTTCTTCTCGTCTTGTGGCGAGAAGAAAGCCAAAGATGGTAGAACTGATACTCCTACTTCAGGCACAATTGAGTTTGTGGCTGACGAGAGTTTGAGTCCTATCATTGACGAAGAAAGAAGTCAGTTTGAGTTCGAGTACCCAAAGGCCAAGCTCAAACCAAAATACACAGATGAAGTCACTGGACTTCAGATGATCAAGGATTTCAAGACAGCACTCCTCTTTACTACCCGTAATCTGAAGGATAGTGAGATTGCATACTTGAAATCGAAGAGCAATGTGATTCCTTCCGTTTTCCCTATCGGATACGATGGTCTGGCATTCATTGTCAACAAGAATAATAGTGATACTTGCATCACAGTGAATGACATTAAGCGTGTCCTTACTGGAAAGGCGACCAAATGGAGTGATATTGTTCCTGGATCAAAGAGAGGTGATATCGAGGTCATCTTCGACAACACTCGCTCTGCAACCACCAACTTCGTGGTAGATTCCGTTCTCCACGGCGAAAAGATGGGTGCGAAGATCATGGCTGCCAAAACAAGCAAGCAGGTCATCGACTTCGTTGACCAGAATCCAGGTTCTATCGGTGTTATCGGATCAAATTGGTTGAACGACCGACGCGATTCCACCAACACTACCTTTAAGAAGAATATTCATGTAATGCAGGTATCCATCAAGGAGAAAGCTACCCCAATGAACAGCTGGAAGCCTTACCAGGCATACCTGTTGGATGGAAGATATCCATTCGTAAGAACTATATACGCTATCGTGGTTGACCCTCATAAGGCTTTGCCTTGGAGCTTTGCCAACTACATTTCCAATCCTAAGGGACAGCTTATCCTCTTCAAGACAGGCTTACTTCCTTACAGAGGTGAT
This sequence comes from Segatella copri, assembly GCF_002224675.1. GTDB lineage: Bacteria > Bacteroidota > Bacteroidia > Bacteroidales > Bacteroidaceae > Prevotella > Prevotella copri_U. Next base: position 47,740 of record NZ_NMPZ01000023.1, read on the forward strand.
ATTACGATTAAGACAGTTAATGTTAAACGTTAAAAGTTTAGATAGAAAGTAGAATTATGAAAGCAGTTAAATATTTAGTAGCAGGTTTGCTCGTCATGGGTTTGGCGGCTCCTGCAATGGCTCAGGACGTTAACTACAAGGATGCTCTGAAGCCAATAGAAGCAACTTTGAAGGCTGGTAACGTAGATGCCAAGGCTTTTGCCAAGGTTCTCAAGGAGTATCAGAAGGAGTACAAGAAGGATCCTAAGGCGCTCGTTGCTTTGGGTAATGCCCTCGTCATCAACAAGGACTACACCAATGCCCTGGCTGTAGCTGATGCAGTCATCGCTAAGTACAAGACCTGTGGTGATGCTTATATCCTCAAGGGCGATATCTACGCTATGCAGGACAATGGTGGTGAGGCTGCTTCTTGGTATAAGAATTGTATGACTATGGATCCTAAGAATCCTCAGGGTTACATCAGCTACGCTAACGTTTACCGCAAGATTGACCCACAGGCTTCTGCAGAGGCTTTGAACAAGTTGAGAGCGGTTGATCCTAACTACCCTATCGAGGCAGAAACTGGTCACAACTACTACTCTATCGGTAGCTACGACAAGGCTTACGAGAACTTCTCTAAGGCTAACCTGAATACAATGGAAGAGTATATCTTCTACGAGTACTGCTTCACTACATACGTATTGAACAAGAAGGATGAAACTCTCAACCTTTGCAAGAAGGGTATGCAGAAGTATCCTAAGGATACAGCTTTCTTGATTCTGGCTATGCGTGCATCTGTTGATACACAGAATTTTACTGAGGCTCTCCAGTATGCTAACAGCATTATGGCTAACAACGATATCAAGAAGAACTCTAGTATCTACTCTTACTATGGTCTGGCACTCGCTGGCAACAAGCAGTTCGACCAGGCTTTGGAGCAGTACAACAAGGCCTTGGAGGTAAACAAGGAAGACTTCAAGCCATATCAGTACATCTCTGAGGCATATAAGGGTATGGGCAACGAGGATAAGGCTATCGAATTTGCACAGGCATATATGGATAAGAACCCTAACGTGTCACCATCAGACTATGTAAAGATGGCAGAGATCTACAATGCAAAGGCTCAGAAGGGTGGCGATCAGAAGGAGGCTAACGTTGATAAGGCTATCAACGTATATAACAGCTTCGCAGAGAAGTATCCACAGCTGAAGGCATACGCTCACCTCCAGGCTGCCAACATCGCATTCCAGAACGAGTTGGACGACAAGGCTCTTGCTAACTATGAATTGGTTATCAAGGAACTTGAGAGCAAGCAGTATGATGAGGATGAGAAGGGCTACCTGATGCAGGCTTACAAGAACGCCGGTTACATCTACTGGGGTTCTAAGAAGGACCTGACAACAGCTCAGCCATACTTCGAGAAGCTGATCAAGCTTGATCCAAACAACTCTCTCGCAAAGAAGGCCTTAGGTCTTGACGAGGAGAAGCAGGCACAGTAAAATTACGAAATAAGAACATAATTAAAGGGGTGATAGCTATGTGATATGGCTTTCACCCCTTTTTTTGTGATATGAATCAGACCATAAACGAAAAGAGCGATTCCAAAGGAACCGCTCTCAATGTTTTATTGTAACTAAAAGTATCTTTCCATAATAAATTATGGAAGACTGATTGCCTCATTAGGACAAACATCAGCACAAGTACCGCACTCTGTGCAGAGATCTGGGTTGATTGAATACTTCTCGCCCTCAGAGATTGCACCTGATGGACACTCGTCAATACATGTACCGCAAGCGATACAATCGTCACCAATTACGTATGCCATAATTATAAATATTTAAAATGTTAATAATGTTTCTGTATCTATGCTAATCTAGAGATAGGTTATTACCTACTTTTGATGGTGCAAAGATAACAATTATTTTCGATATACCTATAAATAGGTATGACTTTTTTCTTGATTTTACTCAATTTATACTTTATCGAAATAAATTAGTACAATAAGAAGCCAACCTTGCCGTTTATTAATAATAACGAAGAACAAATAGCAAATATGAAGAGAATCATACTGATGGCTCTAATAGCCTTCTATACAGGTATCAATGGCATGGCACAGCTTAGGACGGTAGAGAATCGCCCTTATACCGATCTGCGCCCATTCCATTTCGGTGTACTCATCGGAACACATGCACAAGATATGGAATTCCAGAATACCGGAATCACCCAATACATCGATGCCAACGGTATCGAGCAACCTTCTCATGTCACTGTAGATCAAGACCGTTGGGATATGGGATTCACCGTTGGCGTACTAGGAGAATTCCGTCTCAACAGAAGCTTCCAGTTCCGCATAGCACCTGCCATGTACTTCGGTACTCGTCACCTCACCTTTTATAACCTCTTGGAGAAAGATGGTGCAGGAAACGCCATCGTGCAGCATCAGGAGATGAAGACTGCCTATATTTCTTCAGCTATGGACCTGATTTTCGCAGCCGAGCGGTTCAATAATCACCGACCTTACGTGATGGCGGGCATTAATCCGATGATGAACCTCAACAGCAGCAAGTCAGACTACATCAAGCTCAAGAAATCGGAAATATTTCTCGAACTGGGCGTAGGTTGCGATTTCTACATGCCATTTTTCAAGCTCCGTCCGGAACTCAAGTTTATGTATGGATTGACAGATTCCTTCGACAAGAAACATCCCGAGCACATCAAAAACAAGAATGAGCTCCCTTATGCCTTGGCAGCTAAAGGAGCTCATAGTAAGATAATTGCATTGACATTCTATTTCGAGTAGCCTACTCTACCACTTCCCAAGAGAAGACACAACCATTCTTCATACCAGCATCAGCGCCCTGGAAATCAGCAGAATAAGGACTGCCGTCGGTAGGATGCTTGCCCACATACCGCTGGGTCTTCAGCGATAGAAGCATACAGCGGTTGTAAAGCATATCCTGCCATACAAACTCCCCAGCATGAGAGGCATCAGAAGTAAGACGCACATCGCCCGACAAGCCAGCACCTGCGATATATACATATCGTCCATCTGCAGTTTTCAGCGCAATCTTGCCCTGTCCACGGTCTTCGATGATGAATTTCACGCCATTGCTCATCTCCTTTTTATTCCTGGAGCTGTGCATCAGACCATGACCGGTAGCATTCATCAGGTTACCATCAGCAAGATTAAAGAGTCGGATGGTCTTTCCGATAGGCAGATTAGCAGTTCTGTCAGCCATCGGTTCCTCCACCTTGAAGTCATCAAAATCAGCCACGCCGCCGTTCACTCCCGTCTTGTTAAAGGCATACAGCGCTACACGCACACCCTGGAAGGTCTTCAACTGATAAGGAGAAAGCATTTGCTCTCCGATATTCTCCCAAGTCTTTCCATCAAGAGAGTAGGAATATTGCAGCAGACTCTTATCATAATCACCCCAAAGGCGCAACCATACCACCTTGTTCTTGGCAATCGGCTTCAGCACCTCCTTGTTGGTATTCTGGTCGTAGCATCTCAGGCTTAATCCCTTTTCCGTCTTCATCACGCCTAATGAAGCGTATGGCGTATTCATAGCACCGAGTCCAGCCTCATCCCCCATCTTCAGTCGGGATACATCCAGCTTGACAGATGTATAAGATACAGGACCGATGGCACGTTGCGTCAACGAATTCTTTGCCCAGAGTAGCTGCTTGGCAGGCATAGAATGCAAACGGAGCCATCCTTTTCGCTCCTTGTTCAGCGACCACATCTTGTCGTTCGGATTATGATTCCACTGCCAAACCGGCTTGAAAGTCTTTCCCGAGAAATCATCACATCTGTCGTATGGAGCCTGTGGTGTCTTCACCGCATCATTCGGTTTGAACCAGGTTCGAGGCGAGCGACCCAGATTCTTCTCCAATCCGAAGTAAGGCCAGCCATCCACCCATGTGACAGGCGAAAGGCATACCGTTCTGCCCACAGCATTGAAATCCAGCATCGATACGCCCCACCATTTGCCATCAGGAGCCTGGACGATGCCCCCCTGATGAATGGTAGCACACCCCAGGTTCACCCCATTCGGTCTGTTGTTATTAAATTGATATCCATCTTCAGGAAGCGGCCTACCGATACCCATGTTACCTACACTCCATCCAGCAGCATAACCATACGATTCGCGTTCGCTGATCACACAGGTTTCGTAAGGTCCCCAGATACTCTTGCTTCGGGCACACTGCATGCGGCCCATCGGTGAATAATCGGCAGAGAGGATATAGTACATACCATTGATTTTATACACATGATGTCCCTCCCCCATCGCATTGCCTTCCGGAATCACCACCTTGCTGCTGCCCTCTACCGGACCACTCAAATCGGGCTTCAACTCCGTAACGGTCACGTTGCCATACTTGTGCACGGCATAAATCTTGCCATCATCATCGAAGAGCACAGAGAGGTCGTAGATATCGCCATTAATCTTGTGATGCGTCCAAGGACCCTTGGCACTGTCCGAGATATACACCTGCAATCCATGCCCGTTGATATTGGAGAAGATATAGAACTTACCGTTATGATATCGGATGGCAGGCGCCCAGATACCCTGTCCGTAAGCCTCCTTGCCATTGCGGAGATTGAAATCATCAGAATCATCAAAGCGGTCGAAACAATAGGAAGAGAACTCCCAATTTACGAGATCCTTGGAATGGAGAACCACCAGTCCCGGCACACTGTGCATCGTGGTACCCGCCAGATAATAATCCTCCCCTACTCTGATAATATCAGGGTCAGAAAACTCATCATAAAACAAAGGGTTTGTAAAGGTACCATTACCATTATCAGCCGACCAAGACTTCCCTTTCAAAGTCTGTGTCAGAACATTCTTGGCTGCAGATTTTTTCTGCGCCGCAGCTCCCAAAGAACCGCTCAAAAAAGCGATGCAACAGGTTGCAAATAAAATTTTCTTCATTCTCATTGATAGGTCTAAAAGATTATTATAAAAAATATTGCCACAAAAGTACGAATAATTATCCAAACAGAGGTGGACAAAATGATACTTTTATGGCAACAAATGTAATTTTAGAACATTATTTAATCAGATAAGTCTTTCCTGGTTCTGTTTCCAAGTCATATTCATATACGTCAGGAATAGGGACCTTCACTCCTTCCGCTATCCGATGCTGTTCCATTACAGGCTTCACTTCTGCAGATGCAAAAAGGATATTCGGACAATCGCCTTCAGCCTTCTTCAGATTCTTCGCCTTCAGCGGAACGTAGGAGCGGAGACGCAGCACGCCTCCGATGGTGGAGCGAATCTTCGCCTTCATCAGTCTGCCATTCTTCCAGTCCATATCCACCACAAAGCCGCCACGGGCACGAAGTCCCTTTACGCTTCCTTCTTTCCAGGCATCAGGCAAGGCTGGCAAGAGATGCACGGCTCCATCATGACTCTGCAGGAGCATTTCGGCGATACCGGCTGTTACTCCGAAGTTGCCGTCTATCTGGAATGGTGGATGCGCATCGAAGAGATTCGGATAGGTTCTGCCCTCAGGATACTCCTTTGCCTGCGCATCAGATGGCAACAGGCGAAGCATATTGCTGATGATTCTGAAAGCATGATTGCCATCGAGCATACGAGCCCAGAAGTTCGTCTTCCAACCTAGACTCCAGCCCGTAGCCTGGTCGCCACGATGCTTCAGTGTGGTGGCAGCGGCATGGAACAGTTCCGGATGAGAGAAAGGAGAAATCTGATTGGATGGATACAATCCATAGAGATGCGAGATATGGCGATGCTCATTCTTCGGATCATCCGCATCCACAAGCCACTCCTGCAACTGTCCGTACTTTCCTATCTGCATTGGCGGAATCTGGGAAATCAGCTGCTGCATCGCCTTGCGCTCAGCCTCATCAACCCCCAATATTTCAGAAGTCTTCACGGCACTGGTCAGGGCATCGAAGGCTATCTGGTTATCCATTGTACATCCCGCCGTTACGGCAGTTCTCTTCCCCATAGGTCCCTGTTCCGGACTCACCGACGGCACGGTTACCTTCCATTCGGTGCCCGGCAACTTCTGCATATAGTCAAGATAGAACTCAGCGGCACCTTTTATTACCGGATACCACTGCTTGAGGAAAGCCTTGTCGCCCGTATAGAGATAATGCTGCCAGAGATGGGTGGTGAGCCAGGCTCCACCATTCGGGAACATGCCCCACTGCGCACCATCCACCGGACCCGCTATGCGCCAGATATCGGTGTTATGATGTGCCATCCAGCCACGACAGCCATACATTTCCCTAGCCGTCTGTGCTCCCGTTACACTCAAATCCTTAATCAGCGAATACAGAGGCTCCGTGGTGTTACCGAGATTCGTTATCTCGGCAGGCCAGTAGTTCATCTCCGTATTGATGTTGATGGTATATTTACTGTCCCAAGGCGCATTTTTGCTGTTGTTCCAAACACCCTGCAAGTTTGCCGCCTGTCCACCAGGCTGGGAAGAGGAGATGAGCAGATAGCGACCATAGTTATACATCAGTGCCACCATCGCCATATCCTTGCTGCCTGCAAATTTCTCCAGGCGCTGATTGGTAGGCAACGTAGCATTGATATCGGTTGGCAAAATCAGAGAAGAAGTAGCGAACTGCTTCCGGTAAGCCTCCACATGGCGTTTCTCCAACTGTGCATAACTCATCAGTTTCACCTTATTTATATAGTCGGCATTGCGCTGGGCGGCATTGCCCGACACATCGTGATAGTTCACAAAATTGGTGGCAGCACTCACGAGGATGGTTGTCTCGGTGCCATCCGTCTTCACATCCGCCACACATTCGGCAGTGAGAGCCGCCTTGATGCCTTCCTGGTCTTGTCCCTTCACCTTCAGCATAACCCCTGAAGGCGTTTTCTGAATCTGATGTTCAAAAGGCGAATCCAGGGTAACATCAATATTCAGGGCACCCTTTCTACTCGCCTTGATGTGGCAAACGATAACGCCATCAGCCAGCGAAGCAAAGGTAGTACGGGTATATCTTACGCCATCCATCACGAAAGAAGTCGTGGCAATCGCCCTCTTCAAATCCAGGTTGCGCACAAACTGCTCAGCCTTTCCCTGGTTCTTCATGCTGATATGCAGATTTGCCATCGGCAGGAAGCGCATGCCATGAGGCCCTGGGATGAAGGTCTGGTTGATGAGAGCCGCCGCCTTCTCTTCCCTACCATTGAAGATGAGTTCCCTCACCTTTGACAGATTTTCCAGGGATTTCTTGCTATTGTTGTTATGAGGACCGCCACTCCAGAAAGTCTCCTCATTCAACTGGATATTCTCATCCGTGGTTCCGCCATACACCATACCTCCCAGATGTGAGTTTCCGATAGGCAGAGCCTCCAGCCACTGCTGGGCTGGGGCGTTATACCAAAGCAGAGTACTATTAGCAGAACTGCTAGCCTTAGCCATCATCTTTACCGGAAGAAGAAACGCCAAAGCCATAGTTCCCACTATTATTCTATTTCTCACTACTATTCTGTTTTTGATACTCAAAACTATCCACATCCACATATCCACCAGCAGCCTTTGTGGCATAATTGTAGATGGCGATACGGGTACCCATGAAGAGGCGGCGATAATCATACTGCATCTTGAAATCCTTGATGGCAGGAATCCAGGTCTTTCCATCTATACTATAGAATAAGGTGGCGAGATCCTGATGAAGACGGAAATCGCAACTCATCTTCAGATAGATGATGCTTGATTTCGTTGCCTTATCCTGCTTCAGATTCAAAGGCTGGCGATACACCTCCTCACGCTTCACATCGGTCACAGCCTTTTCCTTTTCTGTCAAAGCTACACTCTCCTTGGTACCCACCACAAAGAGTTTCTTGCCTTCCTTTACAATAGAGAGCAAAGCCGCATCACCCTGGAAGGCTGACAAGCCAGCCACATCGCCATCTTTCATCTTGCTCACATCCATCTTGATGATTCCCTCGCAGGTTGGTCCTTCGGTACGGGTACTGATGGTATTGGGAGCCAGGAAGATATTAGGAACGATGCGGGATGTCTTCAGACGGAGCCAGCCCTTGCGCTCTATGAGCGACCAGGCATTATCCACAGGATTGTGGTTCCACTGCCACTGCAATTCCAGTTTATCCTTCGAGAAATCGTCGCTATACACGAGTCCCTTACCGTCATATCCCAATACAGGCTTCTGCATCTTGGCAGGAATATTGCCCTTCTCATCGGTCAGCATTGGCCATCCGTCCTTCCAGGTACATGGCTCCAGCGTGAGCACTCTGCCCACACCACCACGGTCTTGGAATACGATGCCATACCAGTCGCCATCCTTATCATCTACAATCGTACCTTGTCCCACGCCGTTGAATCCGGCAAACTCCGTTTCCAGAATCACCTTCTTTTCGTAAGGACCCGTTATCTTATCAGCACGATAACAAACCTCACGACGAGGATGTCCCTGTGGCCACGAAATCATCAGAAGATAATACTTGCCGTTGTGCTTGATCATGCGGGAGCCTTCGAGCAAACCCGTTTCATCAGCATCACGCTCAAAGAGTTTACGATGGCTGCCCGGCACCACATCCGTCAGGTCGGCATTCAGCTGCACCATCTCTCCCGTTCCATAAACCACGTATGCCTTGTCATCGTCATCGAAGAAGAGAGCGGCATCATGGAAATGCTGCAAACGGCTATGGACAGTCCATTTGCCCTCGATATCATCGGCGGTGCAGATATAAGTCTCTCCACCAGGATTATCGTTTGGAGCAAAGAGCGCATAGAACTTGCCACGATGATACTGCAGCGAAGTGGCCCACTGACCACGACCATACACCGTACCCTCCTTCATGTCATACTTAGGTGAATCGGTAAGTTTAGGGAAGATATAGTTCACGGTTTCCCAGTTCACCAAATCCTTCGATTTCATGATAGGCGCACCCGGCATCAGATGCATGGTGGTGCTTACCATATAGAAGCTGTCACCCACACGGATTACATCCACATCAGGCACATCAGCCCAAACCACAGGATTGGCGAAATTCTTCTCAAACTTCCACCAGTCGAAATTGAAGAGTTTGCTTCCCTTCAATCCCTTGAACACGAAGTATATATCATGCTTTCCTGTCACTTTCTTCAGCATTTGTGCCGAGAAAGTCTTCCACTTTTCCCAGCCACCCGTCTTGGTAACATCAAGTTTAGCTATCAGTTCGCCATCTTCCTTATCGAGATGAACCTCCAGCGAACCGCCGAGCGATGAGCACGCAGCAGAGATGGCAAATGCATCCGGACTCTCTTTTCCGAAATCCACCTCACGTACCTTGATATAATCACCTGTATGAATTTCAGAGATATAAACACCCGTATCATCGGTCTGCTCCGACTTCACTCCCTTAGAGAAAGCGATGGTTTCAGCCTCCTGACGCTTGTAAGGATTGAGGGTTGCAATAGGAGCCACTCCTTCCTGAGTATGGTGGATAATTGGGAAGGTACCGTCGGCATTATATTTGAATTCTTCCACAGCCACACTGCGTCCGAATCCGCCTCCCAGTTTACCCGTATGATAGAAGAAATAAGACTTGCCCTTGAAGTCGGTCACACCGCAATGGTTAGTAAAGGAACCCGTATCTTCCAATGGCATGATTTCGCCCATATACTTCCATGGTCCGAAAGGCTTCTTGCTCATGGAATAAGCGATATGCTCAGGCACTCCACCTGCAGCATAAAGCATATAATAGTTCTTGCCACGCTTCATGAACCAAGGTCCCTCTGTGTAGCAATCTTTATATTTTCGGGTAGAATCACGCTTCTCCACGTCAGGCGAACCGAATCCCTCCTCAGTCATCACGATTCTGCCCACTTCACGCTTTTCATCAACAGCTGCCTTAGCATCTATACCACCCTTGAAGCTGATCATATCTTTATTCAGTTTGGCATAGTAAAGATGTGGATTACCCCAATAGAGATAAGCCTGACCATCCTCATCCATCCAGACGGTAGGGTCGATATTGTCCCAACTTCCATTATCGAAAAGCGGTTTGCCCAGCGCATCCTTGAACGGACCGGTAGGAGAATCTGCCACAGCTACGCCGATAGCCATTCCGCCCGACAGTTTAGAGTGCGCACAGATATACCAGTAATACTTACCATTACGTTCGATGGTCTGTGCTGCCCAGGCACGGTCGTCTGCCCAGGAAAAAGAACTGAGGTCGAGCGGAGAACCATGGTCTGTCCAGTTCACCATATCCTTGGTGGAATACACACGCCATTCGTTCATCCAGAAGAAGTCAGCCTTATCTTCATCATGACCGGTATATACATAGAGACGGTCTCCGACAACCAGAGGTGCTGGGTCGGTAGTTAACTGTGTTTGTACGATTGGGTTCTGTGCATAGGCAGCACCCTGCATGGCAAGCAGCCATGCGCTTATCAGTAACGGCTTTCTGAGAGCCAAGATTTTCGTTGTATTCATCATTATGATTGTTTTTTCGTTTAATGCTGCAAAATTACGAAAAAACAATCATAATGACTTTATAGAATGTTTCAAAAACTTTATTAAGTTTATCTTACTCCCCAAACTTCCACCAATCCAGGAAGAAGAGGTTCTGCTTCTGGATGTTGCCTCCCTTAAAGACGAAGTAGAGATCATGAACACCCTTTACCTTCTTCACCTGAGTAGAGAAGGTTTTGTATTCATCCTTGGTGTTCTTGATATCCACCTTGCCGATGCACTGGCCGTTTACCCCATCAAGACGGATTTCGATGCTGCCGCCAAACATGTGGCAAGAGGCAGAAATCTCAAACTTTCCTGCACCCTTCTTGAAGTCAACACCCTTCACGAGGATATACTTTCCCTCATCAACATTCGTAACCACCTGGTTCCATCTGTCCTTCTGCGCCCATTCGTTCTTAGGCTGCGTCTTCAATCCATAGCCCCAAGCCATCGTTTCAGCCTCAACCTGGCGATAAGGGTTGAACCATTCTATCTGCTCCAACTTGCAGTCCTGAAAATATGGTAACTCCTGGATGGTTCCGTCAGGATTATAAGTCATTTCTGCAACAGAAACAGAACGCTGCTCGGCATGACGCCCCGTCTTCAAACGGTAGATGTCATAATTCAAGCCGAAGCAATAGCTCTTGCCCTTGTAGTCGATGATGCCCGGATGATTGCCACGAGTACGAGGCGTATGGTTCATGATATGTCCCTTATATTCCCACGGTCCGAGCGGATTCTTGCTCATCGCATAACCGATGCCCTCAGGACAGCAGGTAGAAGCATAAGCCAGATAATAATTACCATTGCGCTTCCAGAACCAAGGACCTTCCTGATAATCCTGAATCTTCGGGAAGTGCATGATGGAATCGGAATACGAAATCATGTCCTCGTTCAGTTTCACAGCCTTCAACTCCGGGTTGCCCCAATACATGTAAGCCTGGTTATCATCATCAATCCATACGGTAGGGTCGATGTCGAACCAGTCGCCCTCCCATGCCAGAGGCTTTCCGATAGGATCCTTGAAAGGTCCGAATGGACTATCTGCTACCAGCACTCCGATGCCATGACCATGGATAGGACAATACATATACCATTTGCCATTGCGTTCGATGACCTGCTCTGCCCAGGCACCATTCTCGCCCTTGAACCACTTGAAGTCTTTCAATGAAGCCACGGCACCGCGGTCTTGCCAGTTTACCATATCCGTTGAGGTATAGAGCAGCCAGTCTTTCATCAGGAACCCCTCAGCCCCATCCTCATCGTGGGTGGTATAGAGATAAACCGTATCGTTGTGCACATAAGGTGCAGGATCGGCTGTGTACTTGGTCTGGATGATTGGCAAGTTGATGTTCTGTGCTGTTGCAGCAGTTCCCATGCCAGCCAAAAGCAGGGATAAAATCATTCTGTATCAGGTCATTTTATGATTTAAATTAATTATAGTATATTAAATTGTTATTTGTGAATGCAAAGGTAAGCAAAAAAGTAAAATTCTACTTTTTCACATGTTTCAAATTCTTAATATGATGTAACACTTACATCTGTACCCTTACAGCCTTACTGCTTTTCCGTTATATTCCACATTCTTGCTTGCTAGCATAGGCTGATTGCCTGCACCGCTATCAGCATCCAACAAGAAAAAAATGAGGATGTGTCATGGACTTATGACACACCCTCATTTTTTAGCAGGAATATTTTACCCAATCCAATACGATAGTCTTATCTTCATCAATCATAAAGTTCATACCAATCTTTTCCACGTTTTTGCCTTTCAGGGCAAAAGCATCAGCATAATGCTTGTTGTTGATTTGGTCAAGAGCCTCTTGTGCCGACTTATTAAATTTCAATTCTATCACATAGATGGTATCCTTTGTTTCCATCGTAATGTCTGTTCTTCCCCGGAAAGTATGCTGTTCCACCAATATACGGAAATTCGTAAGCAGGGCAAAGATGATATACATTGTCTGCTGATAATGCCCCTCATAATCGGTATTATCGCAATAAGGTACCGTCTCCCAGAACGCTTTCAATAGCTGAAGAGCACCATCCATGTTACCCTTATTGATAAGAGCCGACATTTTGGCCACAGTTGTATTGCACATTGCAGACTTTGCCGCCAAATAATGCGGCAACATACTGCGATACAAACCTATCCTCACCTCTTTGTTTGGCAGAGCCAAGGTATAGAGTTCCGTTTCCGGATCATAATTCTTGATTGTGATATAACCACTCTGATAAAGCAAAGGCATGATAGTAGTCATCGTCTCAGTGGCTGCATCGAAATCATCCTTTGATGCATCCATCTGTTCACCCAGGTCAATCGGTGTAAAGTCATATTTCCGCATCATATTAAGGAGATAGGTAGGAGTGCCTGAGCCAAACCAATAGGAATTCATCTGTCCTTCAGCTAAACAGTTCAACAAGCTATAAGGATTGAAAATATCTGATGATGGCCAGGTAAAGTGATAGCCATCATAATTTTCCTTCAGTTTTGACAAGGCTTGTTCGTGTGTCAATCCCAACCTACCTGCTAACACATCAATATCCTCATCAAACTTATCCAACAATTCCTCTTTGGTAATGCCGCAAATGCCAGCATACTCTTGGTGCATACTCACATTAGTAATATTATTGAGTTCACTGAATATACTAAGTTGCGAGAACTTGGTGATGCCTGTCAAGAAGACGAAACGCAACATACGGTCGCTATCCTTTAGGGGACTATAGAAATTGCGCATCACCTCCCTTAAGACGCCCAAGCTGGTATCCTCGTGCACCACATCAAGCAAAGGAGCATCGTATTCATCGATGAGCACAACAACCTTCTGCCCAGTCTGTTCATATACCGTTTTTATTAAATTAAGCATACGGACATTCGGGTCAGGAGAATCATTGACGATGCCAAATTTTTCTTCATTTACCTTCAATATGTACAAGAGATAACGCACAAGTTGGTCTTTCTCCATGTGCTTACCACCAGCCAAGCTAAAGTGAAGCACAGGATATTCCGTCCAATCTTTTTCTAGCTTTTCGATGGCAAGCCCCTTAAAGAGTTCCTTCTTTCCCTCGAAATAGCTCTGCATAGTAGAGACGAGGAGTGACTTTCCGAAACGACGTGGACGCGCCAAGAAGAAATACTTTCCACTCGTATGAGTCATACGATAGATGTACTCCGTCTTATCTACATAGAGAAAGTCCTCCTCTCGAATCTCAGAGAAGGTCTGCATGCCTATTGGATATAACTTCGTTGCCATATTATCAACTATTTACCATTAACGTTGGCAAAGATAAGCAAAAATCCCGAAACCGCCAAGCGATTTCGGGATTTATTATGTATTCAACTGTGTCCCCAATACCTTGAAGGGAATTTTAATTCCAAAAATATATTTATTTTTTATCTATAATTATACGGAGACTTAAAATCTCTTTTATGAAATATAGGAGTAGGAAAAAGAATGCTAAAAAAAGAAAATCACTGATTATCAGCTTAATATATGATTTTTAACAGTTTTTTCTTTTTCAGACCTTTTTTTTATGCCATTACTTTATGTAATATTTACTATCAAATCGAGTGCCCTCTTTTTCTATCTCCTTCCCAACCATAGAATAGAGCATCTTTCGAATCTCTTTCATATCTATATCAGGAATGCGCTCTGCTATATCAGATATTTTACTCAAAGGATGGACACGGAGATCTTCCATAATTAGTGCCTTAAGAACATGTGGTTCTATAGTCTTCAAACTAGTAACAATGTTAGATTTTGCATTTTTCAGCAAAGTTGTATTGATTTGGAAAAATGATCCTTTCTTGACGCCACCTTTCGTTATCAGATTGCTTTTGTCTAAGTTATCGATATAGCTTCTCAATCGTTCTTCTGCAGATAGCTGGAGAACTTTAGATAAATCAGTTGCGGCAATGCGTTTCTCTCTGGCTATGATGCCGAAAGCTATCTTGTTCTTTTGGGAAAGCTGATAATTATGGTCAACATAATCCATCAGGCGAACAACTTCTTTATCCGTAATCTCTGCACTTTGATATACTGTGACAGTGTTGAATGTTGATTCTATCTCAGGTTGTTTCTTTGCTTCAACGGCATCCAACTCATAAATCAAGTCATATCCAGAGCCCTCGCCTTCCATCAATCCAAGTGCAGTCAGTATCTCAATCATATTCGGATTACGTCTGTGCTTGGTATGAAGGATGTTGTCTTTGGTTACACCCAAAGGGAGACCACCAGGATTGGAGATGCTGATATAACCTGGATATACCTTGATTGTGATGTCGTTAGAGATGGTTCTTGAGCTATGAGCCAAACTGTTAACAAGCAACTCTCTGATTAAGTTCTCGTTATAATAACGTACAGTCTTACGGAAGAGTCCATTAGGCATCTCATAGCTATAGGTCAACTCTACAGCCTTATCCATAATATCTTCCAAAAGTTCTTTCGGATTACGTGTGTTGTCACGCCATTCCAATTTGTTGGTCTTGTTCTCCAAGTCATCATATACGATATATTGCACAGTGATAGGATAGCAAATACGGCTACGCTGTTTGGCTGTACCAATCCATAAGACACCAAGATTGGTCATCTTGTTTCCGTCAAGAAGGTGGTACTGTTCGCCAATTTCGATATCGTCGAGCTGCTTGATATGCTGCTTCACTCTATCAGATTGGCGTATATCATTAGCGAATTTTGAGAGATTCGTCTTATTCTCATCTTCCAACTCAAACTGTGTTGGTACAAGTTCCCATTGGAAAGCTCCTTTCTCTTCTCCAACACGTTGGATATCCTCACTACGAACCGGCTCACATTTGTCAGCGACACGGATATACATCTTGCCATCAGAAGTGGTGGCATATGAATGGAGTGAAGGGAATACTGTGATGGCAAAGTACTGGCTGCCAGTTTCGTCTGCACAGATGTCGCCTACTGCAAGACCAACATTGAAACAAAGTCCACGCAATCTTGTAACGGCACTATTTGCCTCTTCTTGCGATATAACTTGATTGGGAGCAGGCTTCTTTGTCTTGTCTTCCACGCCAATCATAATCTGTCCTCCTTGTGCATTGGCTAAAGCTACACAAGTGGTGGAGAGTTCTTTGAATCCTTTCTCTCCAGTTCGAATCTTTTGCAGACTCTTGTATTCTATCTTTTGTTGTTCTGTATTCATGTTTACTTGTTAATCTTTAAACAGCTACAAAGATAATATTTTTCTTTGAGAATAGGGAATATATTCAGGAGGAAAATATATTTTCTTTGTGATTTTTTTAGTTTAGGGCGAAAACCTCTATGTATGGGGCTAAACTAAATGAAAGTATGTGAAATGAAGCCTTACTTTTGGCAATCACTATAGATAGGCATCGACCACATACGTGAAAAAAGTTTTTTAGCGAAAAAAGTCTCATAGTCTCATTTTTGTTTAAAAAATATAGTTTAAGCACTTGTTATATAAAGAATTAGCAACAATGAGACTTCTCTGTTTTAGCGCCGAGAAGTCTCATTGATGTATCATGGAAGTATCATTGACTGCACTTTTAGCTAATGCGTCTACTATTTCTGTTTTATGAAATTGATAGTGTCTACCTTTCTAGTTTATAAAGTAAAAAAGTGTCTACTGAAATCAGGAAAAGTCAGTTCTTCAGATGGTCCCTCTATGCCCTTCGGTTGGTCCTTCTGTGCCCGTTACACGGGCATCCGTAGCCCCAGTACTGGGCACTCGTTGCCCACAATGTGGGCAACGAGTGCCCAAACATCGGACTTATTTTTGGGCAATATTCTTTTGATTCTTTGCGATATTTAAAACGTTTAAACTGGCTTTTCGCATGCTTTGTATTATCTTTAATGATACTTCTATGATTTTTAATGATACTTCTAT
>NZ_NMPZ01000024.1 GCF_002224675.1 Segatella copri
CCGTTGTCCCGAAGCGTCTGTACTGTCCGTGGGCAGATGTTGAGCGTCTGACACACGTCCTGCGTGTCGAGCCACTTGTTCATGGTCTTGTCCTCACTGCGCTCACGGATTCTGTCCATGCGCTTCACGAAGTTCTCCAACTGGGCATCAAGATAGTTGAATGCCTCTTCCTCGAATACGATGAATCCCATACTTTTCTTTTTTCTAAGTTAATACTATGTTATATGTCGCAAAGCTCCACGCATATGCTGTGCTCCACGTTTGTGAGTGCAAAGATAAGGCACGGCAATCTAAAAACAAGCGTTTTCAATTTCTGTGGCAGTATGTTGCCGGGGTTTGCCGACTTCAACGCCAAAAACAACAAGAAAAACTTGCACGACTGCAACGAATACATGAACAATGATGAGTTGAGAAATACGTTGAAGTTCTCACAACTATCTCGGTATGCAAATAAGCAAGCCACAACTAAATTGCCACGTTACACCCAATCAGTTGCATGGCTGCACTCAGTACACTTACTTTGCACCCGACAATCGGTCAATGGTGCTAACCGTGACCACTATACTAACAAATAAAACAGCATAAGCTATGGCAAGAACAAAAGATGCAGTCTTGGCTCCTGAGCAAAAGGAACTGATGGAAAAAGAGTATTTGGATTTTGTTAACCCATCTACGTATGGCAACAAAGCCAATCCAAGTAGTTGTAATTCTCTCTATGATGATGTAGAGAACCCAGAGTTGAGATCAATTGTAGAGAAAGTTGCTGCAACAACTCCCTATAGAGAGGAAACATCAACGAACGAGGCTCAATCGCCACCGAATCCGCAGAAGCGCATCAGCGGCAAGCAGCGCAAGGCGACATTGGAGGAGTATCAGCAGACCTTCCTCCAGGTTCCAAGGATTGACGACCGCAAGCCAGTCTTCGTCAGTTCCGATGTACGAGACCGTCTTGATCGTGTCGTCCGCATCCTCGGAGGGAGACGCATGAGCGTATCGGGCATCATCGAGAACATCGTGCGCCACCACCTAAGCCTTTATGAAGAGGACTTCGAGGCTTGGCGCAAATTGTGAGAATTAAGGTCTGCGACCTTGGACGTGGATAGCTGAAAGGCAGTAGTTCCAACTAACGTGTTCTGAGAGGGAGCGAGGTTATGTTTTGGGAATCCCAAAACGCCTCGCTCCACCATGAGGGCGGAGGAATTTTGCTCCCGACGGTCGCAGAAAGTGAGTGTACCAACTGTAAACAGTGTACAGAATGACAAGCATACAGGAATATAGTTACCAAATAGTAGCACTATACAATGCAACAGAATACAGCTAAAATCCACCCAAAATTAGCATTTTCAAACATTTTATATTAAACTGTGTTAAAAGATGCGCAACGTTTTGATAAAAATATTATTTTTGTAGTTTTATAGCAATAAGAACAATTCAATATTAATTTAACAGGGTAGGATCCTAAAACATCAAGTATGGAAGAAAGACATTTTTCTACATTAGTATCCTTATTGGGAGAAGATGTCCTGTCTGACGATTGTTTGGTAGTCGTGACAGGTGGTAATGATGACAAAAATCAGAATCAGAATCAGCAATTTGAAAAGGGAGAGAATTTACCTTGCATACTTAACAAGAAATATGGTAAGGAGAATTATATTATAGAAGATTTTTACAACTTTTTAATAGAAAGTAATAATGAGAAATAGTTTTTGTATATTTTTTCTTCTTTGGGTTACTTTGGATGTTTTTAGTGGGGAAAAATGTCTTTTCACAATAGACTCTGATTTTATAGTAACCGATACAATATCAAAGAGCTTGTCTGATACATCTAGAATCTTTAGCTTGTCAGATGTCGTTGTGAAAGGTTCAAATATCATAACAAAATCAGACCGCTTAATATTAATTCCAACTTCTAATATGCAGAAGGCATCATCATCTGCATGGGATTTGCTGAGCAAAATAAAACTGCCAGGAGTAATCGTTGACCGCCAGAACAAGAATGCAACAACTATTGATGGAAGTAATATACTTTTTAAAATCAACAACATTGATGCCACTATTGCAGATTTTTTGACGATAATCCCAAGCGATGTAAAAAAGATAGAGCTTTTTGATAAATTAGGAGCACGATATAATGACAGCAACATTAGTGCAATCATTAACATTGTAACCAAAAGGCATACTTCTGGTGGACAATTTGGACTCTATGAAGATGCAGCTCTAACAACAATGTCGCTATATAATAGTGCTTATGTCAAATTTAACAAGGCAAACAGTTTGTTTAGCCTAAGCTATAATAGCAAGTACCGAGATTATTCCAATTCATACACAGATACGTATCTAGAAAATGAAGATGTTGAAATATCCAGAAAGGGCATCGAATCGCCATATGGATACTTTCTTCAAAATATAGATGCTGCATATAATTATTATAAGAATAACTTTACATTTAATATAAAATTCAACTATAGTACAAACCGAAACACCAATCAAAATTGCTCACAGGAGATATTTGATAAGAAAAGTTTGATAGGAAATTCATTTAGGTCACCAAAAGACAAAAGTCATTCACCTGCAATAGACTTGTTTTCTGAATATAAAATTTCCTCCAAACAGTCATTGCTCTTTAATATGGTAGGAAAAATATTACAGACAAACTATGATTATTCATATACTGAAAATGTAAACGAAAATAATTCCCATTTTGAGTATGGGGTAGAAGGAAAGCGTAAGTCTCTTATAACAGAAATCATGCATACTTATTCTTTAAAAAATCTTTCATGGGATTCTGGTTTAAGATACAAATATTCAGACACTCACAATTTATATAGTTATGATATTATAAATGATTTTGATTCAAAAGACCAAAATTTATATGCTTATACCCAATTCTCGGGGAATGTTAAAAATATCTACTACATGGGAGGAATAGGTATAAATTGGGTTAGTTTCAAGGAAGGTGGCAATTCTTTTTACAAAGTATTATATCGTCCTTTAGGCAGAATTAAGTATATGCCTTTAGACAATTTTAGTATGTCTTATCAATTTTCAATGCAACCAACAATACCAAGCTTGTCAACATTAAGTGGAATTACAAAAAGTTTGAATAGATATGAATTCGAAACAGGCAATTCTGCCTTGCATCCTTATGACAACATAAAACATAAATTATCTTTATCTTGGAATCCTAACAGATGGTATATTTCACTAAACTACAATATCGAAAGTGCAAAAAATCTTTTTGCGCCTGGTATTTATTGTCAAAATGGGAAATTAGGTTATCAACATATAAATTTTGATTCAAAAACTGTTAGTAAAATAGATTTTTACACAAGCTTTGACATCATAAAGGATATGTTGTTCATTGATGGTTATATTTCATACAACTATTATAAATTTAGAATAGAAGACGAAACTTTCTCTTTAACAGACTATACATATGGTGGGAAGATAGTGTTCTACCTGAAAAACTTTTCTGCAAATATATCTTTCAATCATAATCCAAAGGAATTATTTGGAATGAAAAGTTTTTACGGAGAATCCACAGGTAGCGTTGATTGTTCCTATAAATACAAAAGAATGACTTTCTCACTTGGAATATGGAATCCGTTTAAAAAATATGTTCAGAGTTCTGGTTTCGAGTATGCTAGAAATGATTTATATAAAACTGAGCATTTCAGAATAAAAGACAATGCTAATATGATAACCCTAGGTGTTGCCTATGACATAAATTGGGGTAAATCTTATAAGGCAAGAAATAAAAGATTAAATAATTCGGACAACATAGATGGTATCGTAAAATAAAAATAATGAAAAAATTTCCACTTTTCATACAACATGATTCTATGCAATGTGGCATAGCTTGTTTGTGTATGATATGTAAGTTTTTCGGTCGTAGCATTTCCATAGAAACTATGGCAAACTTATGTCATGCTAATAAAGAGGGAGTGTCTTTAATGGGATTAAGTGAGTCTGCTACGATTCTTGGTTTTCATGCTATAGCTGCAAGAACCAGTATCAATAAGTTACAAATTGTTCCTCTTCCTTGCATTTTGCATTGGAATCAAAATCATTTTGTCGTTTTATAAAGAACAACAAATACTATATTGCTGACCCAGGAAAAGGTTTGATAACTTATACTCTTGATGAATTCAAGAAACATTGGCTAAGCACAAATACCAATGGTGAAGATAAGGGCATCGCTATGTTCTTGGAAACTACACCTGCCTTTTTTGCTTACAAGATGCAGAATGAAGAGAGCATAAAAGAAAAGCGGTCTTTTCGTTTTCTCTTGGGGTATGTGAAGAAATATCGTAAGTATTTTGGGCAAATTATACTAGGTTTGGTTGTTGGAAGCCTTTTACAGTTAGTCTTGCCATTTCTCACCCAATCTATTGTTGATGTTGGCATCAAAAACCAAGACATTGGTTTTGTTTGGCTTATATTGTTGGGACAGCTAATGCTAACAATTAGCCGAACTGCTATTGACTTTATCCGTAGATGGTTATTGCTTCATATCTCCTTGCGCATTAACATTTCACTATTGAGTGACTTCTTCATTAAATTACTGAAGCTTCCAATGTCTTTCTTTGACACAAAGCTTATGGGAGATTTGATGCAAAGAATGAGTGACCATAGTCGTGTGAATAAATTTCTCACACAGCAGACACTCAACATAACATTTGCGATGTTCACTTTTGTTGTGTTTTCTGTGGTGCTGTTTTTATACGATAAATTTGTGTTTGCTATCTTCTTGCTTGGAAGTGTTCTCTATGGCGCATGGATGACTCTATTCTTAAGACGGAGGAAAGTACTAGATTATGAGTTATTTGAACAGCAAGCCATCAACAACAACAAAACTTATGAGTTCATCACCTCTATGCAAGAAATCAAATTGCAGGATTGTGAGCAACGCAGAAGATGGGAATGGGAAGATACACAAGCTGATTTGTTTGGAGTACAGATGAAATCGCTCAAACTCCAACAAATGCAAGAAGCTGGGTGCATATTCATCAATGAAACAAAAAATACCATCATTACAGTTATAGCTGCAACAGCGGTAATTCACGGAGACATGACCCTTGGCATGATGCTTGCCATACAGTATATTATTGGTCAATTAAATACACCTGTAGATCAATTGATGAACTTCTTTTATTCCCTGCAAGATGTGAAGATTAGCTTGGAACGTATCAACGAGATTCACCAGATGGATGATGAGAATGGAAAGGAAGGCTTGCTGACTTCTATTGAAGATAAGAATGAGGGCATTGACATCAAGAACATCATATTCAAGTACGACCCACATGCTTTGCGCAAGACCATAGATGATGTGCGCATTCACATTCCGCACGGTAAGGTAACAGCCATCGTTGGCGCATCTGGCAGTGGAAAGACCACCCTCATCCGCTTAATGCTAGGTTATTATTCTGTCTTGGAGGGACAAATCAACATTGGCAATACCAACATTAACAAGCTCAACAAGAAATGGTGGCGCAGACAATGTGGCGTAGTGATGCAGGATGGCGTTATCTTCTCGGAGAGTATAGCACGAAACATTGCCGTTGACGATGCGATATAGACAAGGAACGGTTGTTGAAAGCAGCCGAGATAGCTTGTATCAAGGAGTATGTAATGGCTTTGCCTCTGAAGTTCAATACCAAGATTGGACGTGATGGCGTGGGACTAAGCCAAGGACAGAAACAGCGTATCTTGATTGCAAGGGCGGTTTACAAGAATCCTGACTATATATTCCTTGACGAGGCTACAAACTCGCTCGATGCCAATAATGAGAGAAGCATCGTGGAGAACTTGGATAAGTTCTATAAGGGCAAGACCGTTGTGATTGTGGCTCATCGCCTAAGCACGGTGAAGAATGCCGACCAAATCGTGGTCATCGACCATGGAAAGGTGGTTGAGATAGGCAACCATGAGTCTTTGACCGCCAAGCGAGGGGCATATTATAACCTTGTGAAGAATCAGTTGGAATTGGGAAACTAAAATGCTTTTGATATGGAACAGAATGAAAAAGAATCAGATAATATCGAGTTGAGAAGCGAGAAGGTGAGGAACGTGATAGGCAAAGTTCCTCCTCGCCTCGTCAGCTTGGGAACGGTTGTCATTACGATAATAGTCCTCGCCCTCGCAGTTGCTTTCTACAAGATACCTTATCCTATATCCATAGAGGCTAATGGTGAGGTCATCAATCAAAGAACAGTGCAAGTGTTTGTGCCATACAAGTATTTGTATCTTTTCGATGAGCCAAGGACGGCTCATGTATCTTTCGAGGGCAACGATAATGCATCTTATAACTGCGACATCACAAGCCATAAAGCCAGGCTCATACATAGGGAAGATGGTAACTATTTTATGGCTATAGCCACTGTGAGTACACAGGGACAAAAGTCCCCTGTGTTGCAAAAGTACATGAAAGCCGATGTCAGAATCATCGTCAGCAACAAAACGTTATGGCAGCAGGTATTCGGATAAGCTATATCCGAATACTGCTGTTTGTTTTTGGATACATATTGTTGGTAAGCATCAGATTTAACTCAAAAAGTTCTAAATTCCGTAAATTTCTCCTTGCTAGTTATGGGATATTTAGAAAATTGTCGTATCTTTGTCCCCGAATTGAGGCGTTCTTTGCATATTGCAAAATACAGAAACGAGCAGAAGTCCGCTCGTTTCCATATTGTTACCTATATAATATAGGCAAACGCCCAACTTCTTGATTTTCAATCAAAGCCCAATTTAGAGTGAGTTAGATTCGTTAACAAAGAGGGCAAGGAGTTAACAGGTTAACAGTTAACAGCTGTTTTTTGCATCCTCCCCCTCCTGCGTACCTTATTATATTTAAATATATATATACTTATTATTATATGTGAGCGGGGAGTAGTATGCATTTTCGGGCTGTTAACTGTTAACCTGTTAACCCCCATCAGGAAAACCACCCCCTTCAAGTTCTCCTTCTTGAGCTAGTCGGGAGCCATCAATGATGACTGGCAGGAGGCTTAAATGATGACCGGCGTGAGCCATCAATGATGACAGGAAAGTCTATAAAAGACTACGTATATCCCTCTTTCCAATCGTATTATTAGCAAAAACAAATGAAATATCGCATGACACAGAAAGTTTTATACATGACTTATAAGGTAATCGACCTGCCGGTATTGACCTTCGTGGCTCGCCAGAAGGATGAGGTTTGGAATCATCCTTTCGTCTGCGTATATGAACCAAGTTCTGATACAGAACCGGGCGAAATTGCATCGGTAGATTACTTTACCCCAAGTGAGCAGGGTGCCGTGGGCATCATCGTGAAACTGAAGAATGGAACCGAGCAGCGCATCGTCTGCTCGGAGAATGGAAAAGTTAGCCTTTCTAATTAATTTTACAAGGCAATCCCTATAGCAATGGTTTATTATCGCTATAGGGATTGTTTTTGTTGTATAGCTAAGCCATTATAAAGGCGATTTCATCTCGTGAGCAAGGGAATACTTATGATAGAGTTGCTGGTCGATGCTCTCTATTGATTAGCCCCTAATTGCTGGAGATTGTTGATGAAAGTATTGACACTTACCGCTCCTTCTATGGGGGAATTCTCAAATACCATAAAATAGTAGAATTTAGCTCCTGCCAACTTAGACCATGTATCTCCACAAACCAACTTGTTCTTGCTATCAGAACCATCAAGATAATTGCCCTTGGTCTCTAACATGACTGTGATGCCATTGTTGAGAATAATGATAAAATCAGGATAAGCATTGATAAAACCATTGATGCAGAAACCTTTCCCTCTTTCTTGATTGCGATGCCAGCATTTTACGCAGTCAAGGCTGATTACCTGCTCAATGACTGTTCTCTCAAACCCATTGAAGCCTTCTTCCTCTTGATACATTTTCTTCTCAATGGCTGGTGCCTTGTCTTTGCTCAATATAATATCGTTAGGGAGATGTTCTGTGGGTTGCAAAGAGATTTGCCCGGAGCGTATCTTGCCCTCGAATTGTCTCTTAGCATAGGATATTTTGAGAGCCTTGACTTTGCTCTTGAACGACTGCACGGTCTCATTCAAGTTCTTTCCTAACATTTGGAGGTGCGACAAGTCGTAATCTTGAAGCACGTTTGTAATGTAGGTATGCAATTCGCCGTCAGATATGCTGTTGTCTTGTGTTATATCGTCTCTGATGGACTTAGACAACTGAACGATAATGCTATTCTTGTCTTGGATGTTGCCATAGAAGTTTTCTAATTCGAAGGCCTCTTTCTCCTTGACTGTAAAAGCAGTGATGTCATTCTCGTTGTTCTTGTCAATGTCAATCCTTCTGATGTTGGAAGTGTTATAGTTGAATTCGATGTGACGGTCTTCTGCCAAGAGATTGAAGCCTTCGAGCAATACTTCTGGAGTAACGAGAATCTTGGTGCTGCTTGTACCGAATATCCCATAGTCTTTTTCGGTATTGACATAGAACTTGGGCAATAAGATACTCTCTGCTAAATCTTCGTAGCTTTTTCTGATAGGGTATATGTTTGTCTTTTGCATGATTTCTTCGCTTATTCCACTATTGGTGGATTCCTTCACTTGCCGTTCGTAAGTTCGGCTCATTTCCTCCGCCTGTTTCATGAGCGAAATGGTGGCGGAGTCTTCTTGTATCGCTTTTTGTTGTGAGGTAGAAGGCATGATGATGTCTTCTGCTTTAAAGTTCCATTCGGATTGCTCTTCTTGGGCGGTCTCGCCATTCTTGGGATCGTTAACACTGCCAAGTTTTAGAGCTTCGTCGTTTCTGAAGTTTAGCATAGGTTCATTTGGAGTATCCGTCTTGTTTATCGTCGTGTCGTTTGCGATATAGTCACGACGGCTGTACCCCGACATTCTCAGGCATTCCACCACATTGTCGATGGTGGTGTGGAAATTGGTGGATGATGTGAGTACATACGACATGTTGAGCAAGGCACTGCCATGCTGTCTCGTGTAAGGCTGGCGCAAGATACGGCCTAATATTTGTTCCACGTCAATCTTGGAAGAGCGATTGGCTACCGATGCCAAGATGTAGGCGAACGGACAATCCCATCCTTCTTTCAAGGCGTTGACTGTGATGATGTATCTCACAGGACATTCTCGGCTCATCAAGTCGATGCCTTTCAACTCATTTTGATTGGCTGTCTTTATCTTGATTTCCTCATTTGGGATTCCTGCTTTCACGAGTTTAGCCTTGATGTTGGAGAAGGTTACGCTGTCTTCGTCATTCTTGGGTTGTGCTTGGAAAAGGACGATAGGACGAATATAGTCGCCGCCATTCGTCTCTTCGCTCTTGGCTTTGTCTTCCAAGTTCTTTCTGAGGGCTATGGCGCTATTGATTACATCTATATGATTCTGGTAGTTGCTCACCATGACAGGGAGTTTGACCATGTTTTCTCTTTTCAGGCTTGCTGGGTCAACAAAACTGATGATGTTGCTCTTGTTGCGTGGAGTGGCTGTCAGGTTGAGCACGAAGCAAGGGTTGATGTTGGTAAGCGTATCGATGCGTAGGTCACCCTCGAAGTTATGGCTCTCGTCGATAATCGTGACGGGATTGAGATGGGCGATGACTTGAATGAGTGAGGTCTCGTCGGCACCTTCGATATGTTTCTCGTTAGGAGAGTAGGTCTTGGCAAACTCGGCAAGATTCTCATTCTCGTTATACACTAATCGCTTGTCTGTGGCTTTCGTGGCAAATGATTGGATGCTCAATACGAAAATACTCAGTTGCTCTTTTATGATAGTTGGGTTGAAGTTTTGACCGAATAGAAGGGCTTGCTTGTCATACACTTCAACTCTTCCATTGAAGAGCGTATCAATTCTTTGACGATAAGGATGTTGTGGATTCTTTAGATTCTCGTATGTCTGTTTGAGTATTGTGTCTGATGGTACAAACCATGCTACGACTTTAGTCCTATTCACAGGCATTGCGTCGAAGATAGTGCGTATGGCATTGCAGGCGATAAAAGTCTTACCTCCTGCGGTAGGTACTTTTATCGTCATGTTTGGAGCTCCATTCATGGTGTCGCAATAGGGATGAAAGGTCTCTTCACCTTGTTGGAGGGTAATGCCATTTTGCTTCCAGTAGGTGGAGAAAGCCTTATGGTTGCTTCCTTGCTCCTTTAGGATAGCTATGTATTGGGCAAGGTCGTTGAGGACTGCTTGCTGATATTGTTTCAATTCCATAATCTAAAATCGTTTGATGTCACGTGGTATCTTCTTGAACTTGATGTGATGCTCAGTCATGAACTTCTCATCGAGCAAACAACGGTCGGCGTAGATGATGTACATCTCGTGCTTGTTTTTTACGATGTTTGCCAATGTGTCGAAGCTTAGTGTTGTTGCCTTGTCTGTTTGATAATAGAAGTAATAGCCTGCTCGGTTGTACTCGTCGAGTAGGAATTCTTCGTCCTTGTCATGTTGGCGTAAGAGAGGCTGCTTGGTCTCGGCATAGTATATGTATTCTCTTATCTTTTCTATGCCGACCTCCTCGTTCAAGTTGCCATCTTCGTTGAAGAGTGGGGCACCTAATTCGTAATAGTCGAATGCACCGCCTAAGCCTTCCATTTTGTCATCATATATTTTCGTGCCGATTACTTTCAGGCAGTTGTCTGCAATCTTTGGCTTGCTAATCTTGGTATATTCGTTGACCTTTTCAATAGAGATGCTTTCGGCTTCTTTCAAAAACTCTTCGGCATTGAGGATGTTCTTGGCTGTCAGTTTCTTGCAGTAAATTTCCTCTTCTTTCTTGCCCTTGAAGAGATAGCCTGAAATGGCACGGCGAATACGTTCGGCAGCAACCGTTTCGGCATAGTCCATGATGTCAATCATGATAAACTTGCGTTGGCTTTCAGGCTTCTGTTGGTTCTCCATCAATACAGCATGACCTGTAGTCCCGCTTCCTGCAAAGCAATCGAGAATGATGCTGTCTTCTTCCGTCGCTATGTCAATGATGCGCTTCAACAAGCGGGTGGGCTTGGGTGTTTCGAATGGGCATTTGCCTTCGAAGATGGTTTTGATTTCTTTCTTGGCTTCATCGGTGTGGCCGACTTCTGAGTAGGGCCAAAAGTTTGTGGCAAGTTTGCCCTCAACCTTTGTAAGGTATGTTTTACGTGCGATGCCTCCCAAGCCTCCTTTCGTGAAGTAGAACTTAGGCCATTGCCCTCTCTCATATACGGCTTTAGCCTTGGCTTGTGATATTTCTAAAGGTTCTTTTAGCATGATAGCCTTGATGCCTTCCCTAACCTCAGTTGGCGAGACACCACAAATCTCGGCTCTGCGGTCCGCATCGTTGATGTCGCGCAGTTCGTATTCGCACCAACCGTTCATGTGATTAAGCATGTCTGTTTGTTGGTAACGCCAACATGAAGCATTGTATGGATATAAAAGTTCACCAGTAAATGGATGCTGGATGGCGTAAACCATCGTTTGGTGAGTCCTTGCGTTAGGGGCGCAAGGATTGTCGCTTCTCCATAATGCAAAATCATTGTCTGGATTCTTGTATTTGGAATCCATTTCCTCGGTGCGTTCGAGCTTGTATGGTGTCCAGTTTGGGTTCTTACCATACACGTATAAATGTTCCGTTTCGGTAGGTAATCCCTTCTTGTCGTTTCTTGGCGAATAGGTCTTTTGCCATGCAATATTAGCCACAAAGCAAGTTACTCCAAAAATCTCATCGCAGATCTTGCGTAGTTGTGCATCCTCAGCATCACCAATAGATATAAAGATTGCACCATCCTCACTCAAAAGTTTCTTCATCAATACGAGACGAGGATACATCATGCAGAGCCACTTGTCGTGTCGGCTCAAGTCTTCTCCTTCTTTGCCCACTACTTCTCCAAGCCATTTCTTGATATGAGGGTCGTTTACATTGTCGTTATAAACCCAATTTTCGTTACCTGTGTTATAAGGAGGGTCTATATAGATGCATTTGATTCTTCCCTCATACATGGGCATAAGAGATTTGAGTGCCAACAGATTATCTCCATGGATAATCATGTTGCCACTATGGGTTGGTTCTGTTGTCTGCCCTTTTTCGGCAGAATAACCGTATTGATGTTCCAATACATGATAGGGCACATCATTATGATGCCCCACCACTTTGTCTTTTCCTATCCAATTAAGTGTTGGCATTATATCTATAGTTTATGGGAGTGAGGAGTAAGGACTTTAACAGGCACTTTCTTCATGCTTGGAAAAGCAGAAATAGGCATCGTTATAGAACGACCGTCTTGCAGGGTAACTTCAAACTTACCTCTCTTTTGGAACGATACAGCCTTGATTTTAGGCTTCACATTCCAATAACCTTCATTCTGATACATGTTCTTACTTTTTTATTTTTATTATTCTTATAGTTTTACCTTCCTTGAATTGCTTCCATTGGTAAAGGAGTTCCTTCGTAAGTACGACTGCTCGATGTTGAAGATGACTTCTCTGTTACGTGATTTCATCTTGTAAGACGCCTTATTATGAACCCACTGCAAAAATACAAACTTTTTTCTAAACTCTCGCATAAATGAGGGAAATATTTTCATTTATCATTCGTTTTAAGTAATAAGTCCATTTGGTGCGTATTATCCATATAAGCGATAGACGCACCCAATAGTGTCGCTTTTTAGTCCCTAGTATCGATTGAGCCTCGTCCCTAGTATCGATTGAGCCTCGTCCCTATTAGGGATCTTTTAGAATGATGAACGGAATCATAATTGAAATGAAGAAAGAAATGGTATCCCATAGGTGAGATAAGGTTCGCCACATCCGTCGCCATTCTTTGTTCGATAAAGAGGGTGTGTCATAGTCCATGACGCACCCTCTTTAATATCTCAATAGTTCGTTAATATTTCGTTCATGTGTTGCTTCTATATTGTTATCTCTTTTTTACAGTCTCTATCTTGCAACTATGTTTCTTGGAATGTTTATCGTAGTTAATACCTACAAGGATTACATCGCCAACATAATGCATCAAAGGTTTCACGTAATTCTGCCGCTTGATTTGACTGATTGCAGTTTCCGCCTTCTCATTCCATTTCAATTCCAGAACAACAGCAGGAACATCTACATTTCTATGAGGCAATAGTACTATGTCGGCAAAACCTTTGCCCGTTGGCAATTCACGAATTATCTCATAGCGATTTCTCGCTGTATAAAATGCCAAGGACAGCACACAAGCCAAGGAATTTTCATCGTTATACTTCAATATGCTGGTATTCTGTTCATGTATTTCCGCTACACATGAAGCCACCTCTTCCTCATCGCCATGAAGCAAATGAACCATTAAATCCTCCGAGTGTTCCAAAGCACTCGTCACCTCTCGCCAACTTGTGTCGGCAATGGCCGTTTCAAATTCCTGGCGTACTTCATAGTTTGGAATGCTAGCGCATTTGGTTTCATTGTTATATGAGAGATAGCCCAAATGGCAAAGAAGGGTGAGCACGTCATCTTTACAATCCACTTTGTGCATATCATTGCTAAAACGCAACGCATTCACCCGTACAGGAACATCATTGAGAGCACTGATGATATCATCCTTCAAACCTTCAAAGTTCATCGTGATATAACGTTTCAAACTTTCAAAAGTATTAGTACTAGTCCAAAAACTCTCATACGATTTGCGCTTCAAGGCACGCATCACAGCATACGGATTGTACATAGCTTTCTCTGCGCCCAACTCATATCCGTCATACCATCGTTTCATCTTATAGGCATCCATTCCCACTTCGGTACACAACTGCTCTACTTCATTTTCCGTAAAGCCGAAATAAGGTGCAAGTTGAGCAGGACTCAGCATTGTATATTCATCGAAATTATTCAGTGCTGATTGTGTATTATAGCGTTTGATAGGCAGAATGCCAGTCATGTATGAGCATGCAAATACATATTCTGACATGCTTCCTTTGAAAAGACGGCGCAAAAGGTTGACATATTCGTCCATTTGCTTTTCCTGTCCCTCACGACAAAGCGCATCCCATTCATCTATTAAGCACACAAACTTCTCTCCTGTCTGATTTACGATACTTACAAGCAAATCCATCAAATCGTCATTAGGCTTCATCACAACACCCTTGTACAACTCCAGTAATTCCTCGCAAATATCACGTTTGATATGCTCTACCAACTGTTCATCATTGCCATATTTGGTCACAAAATCCGTCATGTCTAAATAGAGTACAGGATAGCGATTGAGATGTTTCTCGAAATCCTCGTCTTTGCTAATGGCAAGTCCTTGAAACAAGTTCTGGGAATCGCATGACTTATCATAGTATGCATTGAGCATTTTTACGGCTACCGACTTGCCAAACCTTCGGGCACGAGTAACACAGAGAAAGCGATTCTCTGTCATCATCGCAGAGTTCACTTCCGCTATCAGCAAACTCTTATCCACAAACTTTGAGTTGCGTAGCGATGCAAAACCATCATTTCCCTTATTAAGATAATTCATATATTGCTGCCATTTTTATATTTGTGGCAAAGTTACGAAAAATAACGAGACTAACAAAGAAAATGCTTGAAAAAGAGGATTGTTCTCTGTCTTTTTCTTCTCATCGCAATAAGTAATCTTCTTTTTCGATTCGTATTTTCTGTTACCTTTTATATAAAACAGCAAGGGCTGCCAGTACATCCTGGCAGCCCTAATACGTTAGTATGTTATGAAAAATTTGAGAGAATTGAAACTTCACAGTTTCAGAATTGTTTTACTAAACATGATTTTTTATATAGAGAAAGCATAGAAATAACTACTTCAATATCGTAGGGGAAGCAGTGGTGGTGCTTATCTGGTCGATGCCCGTGCGCTGCATGGAGTCAACCGAAGCAGAATCGCCCATGGCTACGGAAACGCCCTTGCCACTCTTGGTGTATCCTACGTTTTCAATCTGGTTATCGACATCGTTCTGGAATGGAACCTGGGCAGCGTTGCCCAAGGTCAGGACGATAGCTACTACGGCAGCAGCCTTGAAGAGAGGCTTCAGACGCTCTGTCAATGAAACGACCTTCGCCTTGTTAGGCTCCTTGGTGTATTCATCTTCAATCATCGCCATCATCTTCTGATCGAAGTCATCACCCAGTGTCTCTTGCTTAGCCTCGCCCATCTCGTAAGAGAAGAGCGCCTGATATGGCTTCAGCTCGGCAGGCAACTCGTCCTGGCTGAAGAATGCACGGAGAATCTCCTCTTCTTCGAGAGAAGTCTCGGCCTTCCAATAGCGGTCCAAAAGTTGGTTGATGTACTTATAATCCATAACTGTCGAATTGTTGAAATCTTTGTTTAACTGTTTGTCGAGCCCTGAAGATGTTCACCTTGACCTGGTCTTCGGTGATGCTGAGGATGTCTGCTATTTCCTTATAGGATTTTCCTTCGATATCTCGAAGTTGCAGACAGCTGCGCTGCTTCTCGGGCAACTCATTAATGATGTTCCTTACGATGTTCAGTTTGTCTTTCTGAATCATTCGTTCGGAAGGAGTGGATGATGTCTCGTCGAGCCTTTCCGTGGTCTGCTCTTCCAGCGAATCATTCTGATTATCCATCTTCTTGATGCGGTCGAGCGAGAGGTTGCGGGCGATGGTGAGGCTGTAGGCCTCGATGGAGTCAAGCTCCTGCCATCTGTCGCGGGCATTCCAGACTTTAATCATAGTATCCTGCACAACGTCCTCCGCTTCCTCCCGGTTGAGAGTAATGCGAAGTGCCAGCCTGAAGAGTTTATTCTTCAGTGGCAAAACATCGTTTTGGAAACTGATTTTTTTCATCCCTCTATAATTAATGACGACTTACCTGTAAGAAAGTTACAGGCAACTCTGAATTATTTCTATTTTTAACACTTAATAACGGTTCCGTGCTTTCCGTCAATAGCGGTAGCAAGGGTGATAATCACCTCTTTCACGCCTGCATCGATGGCTGCGAGAGCATTCTCCAGTTTTGGAATCATGCCGCCTGCCACGGTACCGTCTGCTTTATATCTCTCAAAATCGGCATGGGTAATCACTGGAATCACGCTGTCGTCATCCTCAGAATTGCTGAGCACGCCTTTCTTTTCAAAACTATATATCAATGTCACGCCGTAGTAAGGAGCCAGAGCCTTGGCTGTCTCGCTTGCGATGGTGTCGGCATTGGTATTGAGGATATTGCCCTTTCCGTCGTGGGTCAGCGGAGCCATCACTGGGGTGATGCCTTCGTTGATCAGGGTCTGGAGCATCTTGCCGTTGGCACGCTCTACATCGCCTACGAATCCGAAGTCAATGCCGTCCTTCAATGGGCGCTTATGACTATGGATTACGTCCATGTCGGCACCTGTCAGACCGAGGGCATTCACGCCGTTAGCCTGAAGCTTGGCAACCAGGTTCTTGTTTACCAAACCGCCATAAACCATGGTAACCACCTCCAGCATGTCTGCATCTGTGATGCGACGGCCGTTTACCATCTTGCTCTCAATGCCAAGGGCTGCGGCTACCTTGGTGGCACGGCGTCCACCGCCATGTACCAATACTTTCTTGCCAGGAATGGCTGCGAAATCCTTCAAGAGCTGTGCCAGCTGTTCGCTGTCTTCAACGATGGCACCGCCTACCTTTACTACTGTTACTTTTTCCATCTTATCTTATGTTGAATGTTTATTGAAGATATGTGTATCCAAAGAGACCATTGCGATAGGTGCCCAGAAATTCCTTGCCCTCATCGAGTGAAATCTTGCCTTCCTTCACACTCTTGGTTACCCACTGCTCCAACTGGCGGACGAGCTTCTTTGGATTGTACTGTACGTAATCCAATACCTCCTCTACGGTCTCGCCATCGAATATCTGGTCGATGCTGTATTTGCCGTCTTTTACGGAAATATGGGCAGCATTGGTGTCGCCGAAAAGATTGTGCATGTCGCCCAGAATCTCCTGATAGGCACCTACAAGGAACACACCGAGATAGTATGGCTCGTTCTTCTTCAATGGATGAAGAGGGAGAACGTTGCCGATATGACCATCGGTTACGAAGTTGGCAATCTTGCCGTCGCTGTCGCAGGTGATGTCCTGCAAGGTAGCGTTGCGGGTAGGACGCTCGTCCAGACGCTGGATAGGCATGATAGGGAAGAGCTGGTCGATAGCCCAACTGTCTGGCAGGCTCTGGAACAATGAGAAGTTGCAGAAATACTTGTCGGCAAGAATCTTGTCCAGTCCTCTCAGCTCCTCAGGCACGTGCTTCATGTGTTTGGCAAGATTATTGATCTCGTGGCATACGCTCCAGTACATCGCCTCAATCTCGGCACGGGTCTTCAAATCTACGATACCATGAGAGAAGAGCTGCAATGCCTCATCGCGAATCTGCTCAGCATCGTGCCAGTCTTCCAACATGTTGCGAGGATTCA
Source organism: Segatella copri (assembly GCF_002224675.1). Classification (GTDB taxonomy): domain Bacteria; phylum Bacteroidota; class Bacteroidia; order Bacteroidales; family Bacteroidaceae; genus Prevotella; species Prevotella copri_U. The sequence goes on from NZ_NMPZ01000024.1 coordinate 17,350, forward strand.
GGTTGTCCCATATCTCATAAAGGTCCTTCACCAGCTGGTGGTCAGTCTCCTTTGCCTCAAACTCCTCTGGCATTTCCGGCAGGGAAGCAGTCTCCAAGACATCAATCACCAATACGGAGTGGTGGGCAGAGAGCGAGCGGCCACTCTCGGTGATGAGGTTAGGATGGTTGATATTGTTCTTGTTGGCTGCATCAACGAAAGTATAGACACAGTCGTTTACATACTCCTGGATAGAATAGTTCACGGAGCTTTCGCTGCTGGCAGAACGGGTGCCGTCGTAATCTACGCCAAGACCACCGCCACAATCTACGAAATCTACATTGTAGCCCATCTTGTGGAGGTTGATGTAGAACTGTGCTGCCTCACGGAGAGCCGTCTGGATGCGGCGGATTTTGGTAATCTGGCTTCCGATATGGAAGTGGATGAGGCGCAGGCAGTCGTGGAATCCCATCTCCTCAATCTTGTTGAGGGCGGTGAGCAGTTCGGCGCTTGTCAAACCGAACTTCGAAGCATCGCCACCGCTCTCAGCCCATTTTCCTGAGCCTGAAGAAGCGAGCTTGATGCGGATACCGATGTTTGGCTTCACGTTGAGCTTACTTGCCACCTTGGCGATGATATCCAGCTCGTTGAGCTTTTCTACCACGATGAAGATGCGCTTACCCATCTTCTGTGCGAGCAAGGCAAGTTCGATGTAGCTCTCGTCCTTGTAGCCATTGCAGATGATGAGCGAGTCGCTCTGTGCCTGTACGGCGATAACGGCATGAAGCTCTGGCTTGGAACCGGCTTCCAGTCCCAGGTTGAACTTCTTTCCATGAGAGATGATCTCCTCTACAACCGGCTGCATCTGGTTTACCTTGATAGGATAGATGACAAAGTTTTCCCCCTTGTAACCATATTCCTCCTTTGCCTTCTGAAAACAGCTTGCTGTCTTCTCGATGCGGTTGTCGAGGATGTCTGGGAAACGGAGCAGTACGGGAGCGTTGATGTCGCGTAATGCCAACTCGTCCATGATGTCGCGCAGGTCTATCTGCGTATTGTCCTTGCATGGAGTTACATAGACATCACCCTTGTCGTTGATGCCAAAGTAAGAAGTGCCCCAACCACCTATGTTGTAGAGCTCCTTCGAGTCTTCAATAGTCCATTTCTTCATTTTCTGTTCTTGGTCTTGCTAAAAAGTTTGTTCTATAATTTTTTCTGTTTATGATAAATCGTAGAAAGGTAAGCCGTCTCTTGTCTTGAGCTGGCTTACCTTTTTTCTTTATACGTTCAGCAGGCTACGAACCTCCTGTACCGTTTCGTTTACTTTATCCAAGTTGTCCATCACATTGATGTCTATGATATGTTTTGCCTTCTCATAGAAAGGCTCGCGCTGCTTCAGCTGCTCGCGGATGAATACCTGTACTTCCTCCGGAGTCTTGTTGAGCAGCAGGGGGCGTACGCCCTTGCCCATCTTGAGGTGAGCATAGAGGGTTTCTGGCGTTGCCTTGAGGTAGATGGTGTTGCCCGACTGGTTCATATACTCCATGTTGTCGAAGAAACAGGGTGTTCCTCCGCCACAGCTAACCACTACGTTTTCAAACTCCGCCACCTCGTGTAGCATGTTATGCTCTATCTGGCGGAATCCCTCTTCTCCTACTTCGTCAAAGATCTGCTTCACGGTTTTGCGCATGCGGCTCTCGATGTACCAATCGAGGTCGTAGAACATCACGCCAAGCTCTTTGGCGAGGGCCTTGCCGACAGTAGTCTTGCCGGCTCCCATATATCCAATGATGATGATAGACTTCATTTTATTCTTTTTTACTTCTTCTGCCTCTAGCCTTTGGTTCTGGTGCTTCCTTGATGATGGTCATGCACTCCTCGTAGCTGAGTGACTCTACGTTCTCCTGCTTTGCTTTCGGAATGCGATAGTTCTTGCCATCGAATGCGATGTAAGGACCATAGCGCCCGTTCAGGAGCTCCAGCTTGTTGTCTTCCTCAAAGGTCTTGATGTGGCGTTTCTGCTCGTTAGAGCGTTTTTCGTTGATAAGTTCCACTGCCTGTTCCAGGGTAATGGCCATTGGGTCGATTTCCTTTGGAATGGATACATACTTGCGGTCATGGAGTACGTATGGACCAAAACGGCCGCTTCCGATGGTTACGGTAGAGCCTTCGAACTCACCAACCTGGCGAGGCAGCTTGAAGAGTTCTAATGCTTCCTCCAGAGTGATGGTCTCAATGCTCTTGTCGGCAGGTAACTGGGCAAACTGTGGCTTGTCCTTGTCTTCGGCGGTACCAATCTGAACCACTGGACCGAATCTTCCGATCTTTACGAATACAGGGCGGCCGCTCTTTGGGTCCTTGCCCAGTTCTCGTTCACCGGCCTTGTGCTCGCTGCGTGCTTCCATCACACCCTTCACTTCCGGTTCGAAACGCTTGTCGAAGTCCTTCATCCATTTGGTCCACTCGGTCTTACCCTCGGCGATATCATCGAACTTCTGCTCTACGTTGGCAGTAAAGTTATAGTCCATAATGTTAGGGAAGTTGGCCATCAGGAAGTCGTTTACCACAATGCCGATATCGGTAGGGAGGAGCTTGCCCTTTTCAGAACCAGCCTGTTCCTTCTTGGTCTTCTGGGTAATCATGATACCCTTCAGCGTATCTACGGTGTAGGTGCGCTCCTCGCCCTGCTTGTCGCCCTTCACAACGTATTCACGCTGTTGGATGGTGCTGATGGTAGGAGCATAGGTAGATGGACGGCCAATGCCGAGGTCTTCCAGCTTCTTCACCAGACTTGCTTCGGTGTATCTTGCTGGTGCCAGAGAGAATTTCTCTGTGGCGATGATTTCACGGCGCTGCAACTCATCGCCTTTCTTCATGGCTGGCAGGAGATGGGTTGAATCTTCTACGTTCTCATCCTCATCGGTAGATTCACGATATACCTTGAGGAAACCATCGAATACTACAACCTCACCATTGGCAACAAACTTCTCGCTGGTGTTGTCGATGCTGATATTGATGGTAGTCTTCTCCAACTGGGCGTCCTCCATCTGCGAAGCGATGGTACGTTTCCATATCAGGTCGTAAAGACGCTTCTCCTGGCTGGTGCCATCGATGCTTGTCTCGCTCATGTAGGTAGGTCGGATGGCCTCGTGAGCCTCCTGTGCACCCTTGGAGTTGGTGTGATAGGCACGTGGCTTGCTGTATTCCTTGCCGTACTCCTTGATAATTTCATCCTTGCTGGCATTGCTGCAGAGGGAAGAGAGATTCACACTGTCGGTACGCATGTAGGTGATGCGTCCACCCTCGTACAGACGCTGAGCCACCATCATGGTCTGGCTTACGGTGAAGCCGAGCTTGCGGGCTGCTTCCTGCTGCAGGGTTGAGGTGGTGAAAGGAGGCGCTGGTGTACGCTTCAGCGGTTTCTTGGTGACAGCCTCTACGGTGAACTTGGCATCCTTGCACTTCTCCAGGAAGGCTTCCACCTCTTCATGGGTCTTGAAACGGTGGTCGAGTTCAGCCTTTACCTCTGTGGCTGCGCCATTCTCGCTGATCAGGGCGAATACGGCGTTGACACGATAGTATGGTTCGCTCTTGAACTTCTGGACTTCACGCTCACGCTCCACGATGAGGCGTACGGCAACACTCTGTACACGACCGGCAGAGAGGGCTGGCTTCACCTTTCTCCACAATACAGGAGAGAGCTTGAAGCCCACGATGCGGTCGAGCACACGACGTGCCTGCTGGGCATTCACCAAGTTCATGTCCAGATGGCGTGGGTGCTCAATAGCGTCCAAGATGGCAGGTTTGGTAATTTCATGGAAGACGATACGGCTTGTCTTCGCTTCATCCAGTCCGAGTACTTCGCAAAGGTGCCAGCTGATGGCTTCTCCCTCGCGGTCCTCATCGGATGCTAACCAAATCTTCTTAGCTTGCTTCGCTGTTGATTTCAATTCTGTGACGAGCTTTTTCTTTTCCTCAGGAATCTCATAACAAGGTTCCATGGTCTTCTCGTCTATACTGAGTTCCTTCTTCTTGAGGTCACGGATATGACCGTAAGAAGACATCACCTTGAAGTCTTTACCTAAAAACTCTTCGATTTTCTTAGCCTTTGCAGGGCTCTCGACGATTACTAAATTTTCTTGCATACGCTTCTACACAATTTCTTTTGGTCTGCAAAAGTAAATAAACTTTTTGCTTATACCTTATTATATAGTGATTTTTTTGGTTTTTTAAATGTTTTGGGGCGTATTTTCATTCTTTCGTCTTGAGTTTTGCAAGAAATTTGGCCACACCTTGTCTTATGGAGCCTAATCCGAACTCTTCGGGATGGAGGTTGCTGAGAGGAATCCAGTATGACTCCTCGGCATCGTCCATCGCCTCCACATGAGAGAGGTCTTTCACCTTTGCAACATAGAACATATCAAGGGTATGAACCAGAAAGTCGGAATAGAGATAGAGGTTGGGGATGCTGAACTGATAGTTTGCCCCGATTACCTCCAAACCCGTTTCTTCCTTTACTTCTCTAGCCACGCCTTCTTCACCGGTTTCATCCATATCTACGAAACCACCCGGCAAGTCGAGGGTGCCTTTGGCAGGTTCGTTTTTTCTGCGAACCACCAGAAGTTCTTCTTTCTCGTTGAGAATGAAGGCTACTGTGGCACTGCTGGGATTCAGATAGTAGGTGAATCCGCAGTCCTTGCATTTTTTACTCTTGAAGTTGTTGATCTCGAAATGTTGAGAACCGCAAACAGGGCAAAACTTGAATTTGTCTAAAACGTGACTCATAATATATATATTAAAGAGCGGTCGGTCTTTGGATTTCACAAAGATCGACCGCTATGTTATTAATTACCAATTGTCTGTTCGGAATGGGAAGAGAGGCAGACCGCCTGCATTCGCCATGTTGCCGAGCTGGAAGTTGCGGAAGCAGTAGCGCAGAGCTACCGGCTTCTTGACTTCAGGGCTGGTTACGATGACGCACTCGTTCCATCCGTCGTTGCCTTCCTGCCAGAAATGCTTGGCTGTGGCAGGATGGAACACCTTGTCTTCGCCGGCTACCTCGAAGCCCTTGATGCCTTCAAAGCGGTTATAGGCTCCGTAGGTGTTGTCGAAGTGAACCTTCACAGTGTCGCCAACAATCTTCATCTCCTTGAAAGTCATACTCTCGCAGAAGAGTCCCTTCATACCGTAGGTTTTGCTGAGTGCCTGAAGAGCCAGACGCTCACCTACAGGCTGCTTCTGGCATGGGTGAATCTGCTCTACCTCGTATGGATAAACCAGATCTTCGGTGCAGACGATGCCACTGTTCGGGATGATCTTGGCTGCATTAAACTGCTGCTCGCGAAGTCTTGGACCTGCATCACCATTCATATCGCCATTATGATAAGGTGCAATCTGCACGAAATAGAATGGCAGTTCGCCCTGCTTGAAGTCTCTGCGCCACTGGGCTACGAGGTCGGCAAGACGCTGTGTGTATTGACCTGCCGGGTCGCCCACGTTGGAACAGCCTTGATAGAAGAGGATTCCCTTCACGCTATAGTTGAGGATAGGATGGAAGGTTCCGTTGCCCCAGAGAAGAGGGTAGAGGAAGTCCCACTTGAACTTAGGATTCTTCGTCATCTTGAGGGAGTCGAGGTCTTCTTTCGTGTTCTTTTTCAGATAGTCACGATCGAGCCAGCTTTCTACTCGGCTTCCGCCCTTGTTTGCCATCACCAGTCCCACTGGTACGTCGAGCGCCTTGTTGACTACCTGTGCAAAGAAATATCCGGTGGCAGATGCATCGCCCACGGTTTCCGGATTAATCTCCTTCCATTCGCAGTTGGCGTCATCGAGTGGCTTGCTGCTCATCACGCTAGGAATCTTCACGTAGTGTACTCCTTTATATTGGTTGGCTTCCAATACAGCCTTGTTGTAGCCTTCTACAGGGCAGTTGCCGAAACCTTTTACCGGCATCTCCATATTGCTCTGTCCGGCGCAGACCCATACTTCACCAGCCAAGATGTTCTTGAGGGTGGTCTTTTCGCCATCATCGAAGGTAATGGAGAGCGGAGTGTAGCTAGCCTTGGGAGTCTGTACCTTGACAGCCCACTTGCCATCCTTTCCGGTCTTTGCAGAATATTTCTGCTGCGACCATGAGGTGCTTACCTCTACCAGGGTACCAGGCTTGTCCCAACCCCAGAGGTTGGCTTCTGAATCTTGTTGGATAATCATGTTGTCACCCAGGATGTGTGGCAACTTTACTTTAGCGTTTGCTCCTGCTGTTACGAGAGCTAATGCTGCGAAAGCTAAAAGTTTCTTGTTCATTTTTTAGTGCTTAAAATTTATTGTTGCTGTTAATCTATTGTAGCTCGTATTGGATGATAGAAGCCGGAAGTCTGGAGAAAAGTCCAGACTTCCGACTTGTCTGTTGTATGAAAGCTCGTATTAAAGAAGGTTCTTGATGGCTGCATCAATGTCCTTGATCTGTATGTCGCGGGCTCTCAGAGTATTGCTTCTGTCAATGAGGAAGAAGGTAGGGATGCTCTGCACGTTGTAGAGCTGGAGACTTGTTCCCTGGATACCGTTCTCTTCACGTACGCAGATCCATGGAAGGGCAGCGGTAGATGTTTTCCAGAAGTGCTCATCTGGATCTACGGAAACCTGATAGATTTCCAGTCCGGCAGCATGATATTTGTTGTAAAGCTCACGGAGCATCATGATGCGCTTGGTGCTCTCGTTGCTGGCGAAGATATGGAAATCGAGCAATACCACCTTGCCGGTGAGATCAGAGAGGCGGCGAACCTGTCCCTTGTTGTCCTGTAGGGCAATTTCTATGCATCCGTTTACGCTCACCTTGCTTGCCTCAATCTGCTGCTGTGCACGCTGCCTGTCAATGATACGGATATCCTTCATGCCTTCGATGGCGATGTTGTGCAGGTTCTTGCCACGCTCTGCGCCTGGATAGTAAGTATCCCAGCTTGTAGCTACGGCAGCGAATACTTTCACGTCATCCTTGTTGTTGCGAGGGTTGAAGATGAGTGAGTTGGTGTTGCCCAACTGGATAGTCTGGAAGAGTGCATAGTAAGAGGAAGCCTTCATCGGCTCCTTGAAGATGTAGTTGGTCTTTACATCCTGCTTGTATGCAGCCAGCATGCGAGCCACGATGACATCCATGGAATCTACCCCGATGTTAGGGCTCTTGATGATGCCATTGATGTTGCTCTGCAGAGTCATCTGCTTGAGCGAAAGTTCCTTGATCTTGCTGCAGTTCTCTGAGCCTTCCACCTCGTACTTGTAGCTCATCTGAGGATAAGCTGCCTTCACGTTGACGGTCTCGGTTGAGTCGATACTGAGGTTGATGCTCTGGTTGGCAATGCGGAGACGGTAGAATTCAGGAGTGATGCTGTCCATCGCATTCTCTTCGAAAGCGAAGGATCCATCTTCACCCAGTTTCACCGAGTCGATCTTCACCGGACCATTCAGACTGAGATTCTCCAGGTAGAGCATAGAGTCCTGAGCCTCGGTAATATTACCGTTGATATGAAATTTCTTGTTGTTACAAGAAGTGAGAGCCAGCGCAGCTACCATAATCACTGCCGCTGAATAGATTCTAGATATCTTCATGAATTTTAGTATTTTGCGAAATTATCGACTGCAAAGGTAGTAATAAAATCGGGAATAATGCACCTTAGATAGATAAAATTATTAAAAAAGTAGAAAATAGTTGCCCAAATATTCGTTTATTAATTATTAAAGAGGTATCTTTGCACCGTTTTAGATATTAGATGTTAGACAAAACAATAAGTTTTAATAATTAGATGAACGTAATTACAAAAAGTGTTCAGTTGCCTGATGGAAGAACCATCACAATTGAGACCGGAAAAGTTGCAAAACAGGCTGATGGTGCTGCGGTTCTCCGCATGGGTAACACAGTGCTTCTCGCAACTGTTTGTGCAGCAAAGGATGCAGTTCCGGGTACAGATTTCATGCCTTTGCAAGTAGATTACCGTGAGCAGTACAGTGCTGCTGGCCGTTTCCCTGGTGGTTTCACCAAGCGCGAAGGCAAGGCTAGCGACGAGGAGATCCTTACCTCTCGCCTTGTGGACCGTGCTTTGCGTCCACTTTTCCCTTCTAACTACCATGCAGAAGTTTACGTACAGGTAATGTTGCTCTCAGCCGATGGTGTTGACCAGCCAGATGCCCTTGCAGGTTTCGCTGCTTCAGCTGCCATGGCTTGTTCAGATATTCCTTTCGAGCACTACATCTCTGAGGTTCGTGTAGCTCGTATCAATGGTGAGTATGTTGTTAACCCTACATTCCAGCAGATGGAAGAGGCTGACATGGATATCATGGTTGGTGCTACCAAGGAGAACATCATGATGGTGGAAGGTGAGATGAAGGAAGTTGCTGAGCAGGATCTGATCGGTGCCCTCAAGGCTGCTGCCGAGGCTATCAAGCCTATGTGTGAGCTCCAGTATGAGTTGGCTAAGGAGAAGGGTACTGACGTGAAGCGTGAGTATGATCATGAGATCAACGACGAGGAACTCCGTGAGCAGATCAAGTCTGAGCTTTACAAGCCTGCTTATGATATCAACCACCAGGCTTTGGAGAAACATGCTCGTCAGGATGCTTTCGACAAGGTTTTGGCTGACTTCCTTGAGAAGTATGACGCAGCTCATACCGATCTCTCTGAGGAAGACCTGGAGGAGAAGCACGCTGAGGCTACCCGCTACTATGATGACGTAATGCGCGATGCTATGCGTCGTTGCATCCTCGATGAGGGCTTGCGTCTTGATGGTCGTGCTACTACAGATATCCGCCCTATCTGGTGCGAGGTGTCTCCACTCCCAATGCCTCACGGAAGCGCTATCTTCCAGCGTGGTGAGACTATGTCTCTCTCTACATGTACTCTTGGTACAAAGATGGATGAGAAGCTTATCGACGGTGTGCTCGAGAAGAGCTACCAGCGCTTCCTCCTTCACTATAACTTCCCTCCATTCTCTACAGGTGAAGCTAAGGCTCAGCGCGGCGTAGGCCGTCGTGAGATTGGTCACGGTCACTTGGCATGGCGTGGTTTGAAGGGTCAGATTCCTGCAGACTTCCCTTACACCGTACGTTTGGTAAGTCAGATCCTGGAGTCTAACGGTTCTTCTTCTATGGCTACTGTTTGTGCCGGTACTCTCGCCCTGATGGATGCAGGTGTTCCTATGAAGAAGCCAGTTTCTGGTATCGCTATGGGGCTTATCAAGAACCCAGGTGAGGACAAGTACGCTATCCTCAGTGATATCCTCGGTGATGAGGACCACTTGGGTGATATGGACTTCAAGACCACAGGTACCCGCGATGGTTTGACCGCTACACAGATGGATATCAAGTGCGACGGTTTGAGCTTCGAGATTCTCGAGGAGGCTTTGATGCAGGCTAAGGCTGGTCGTGAGCACATCCTCAACTGCATGATGGAGACAATCTCTGAGCCACGTGCTGAGATGAAGCCACAGGTTCCACGTATTGTAGCATTCGATATTCCTAAGGAGTTCATCGGTGCTGTCATCGGCCCTGGTGGTAAGATTATCCAGCAGATGCAGGAGGATACTGGTGCTACTATCACTATCGAGGAGACTGATGGTAAGGGTCACGTACAGGTATCTGCTCCTAACAAGGATTCTATCGATGCTGCTTTGGCTAAGATCAAGGCTATCGTAGCTGTTCCTGAGGTTGGTGAGGTTTACGAGGGTACTGTTCGCTCTATCATGCCTTACGGTTGCTTCGTAGAGATTCTCCCAGGTAAGGATGGTTTGCTCCACATCTCTGAGATTGATTGGAAGCGTCTTGAGACAGTTGAAGAGGCTGGCATCAAGGAAGGCGACAAGATCAAGGTGAAGTTGATGGAGATTGATCCTAAGACTGGCAAGTACAAGCTCTCTCATCGTGTGTTGATGGAGAAGCCTGAGGGTTACGTAGAGCGTGAGCGTCGTCCACGTCCAGAGCGCGGTGAGCGTCGTGGTCGTCGTGATGATCGTCATGAGGGCCGTGGTGAGCGTCCAGCTCGTCAGCCACGTCGTTACGAGCATCGTAACGAGGAGCAGGCTCCTAAGGATTTCAACGATTCTTTGGATCATAACAATGATGTAGAATAATCCTAGTATTATATACATTAATAAATATAGATGGGTGCATTTCGTCAAAAAAGCGGAATGCACCCGTTTTTTTGTCAGAACCCTATGAAACTGTTTCCTTAAGGAAAAAAATAAATATCCTTAAGGAAAAAAATATTTTCCCTTAAGGAAAAAATATATTCTCCTTAAGTACACTTTTAATTGCAGAATTATATGTAAAAGATTCGTGATGAGTGTAAAGGGGGATAGCCTAAGAACATTGGGTGTAAACAGGGGGGACTTTAAGATGTCTAAAAACAATAAAGCCCTGCAAGTGAAAACTTGCAAGGCTTATGTAATGCGCTTCAAGATGGGCTTGAACCAACGACCCCCTGATTAACAGTCAGGTGCTCTAACCAACTGAGCTATTGAAGCATTTGGTTTGAAAAAGAACAGAGTTACAAGTAAAACCTGCGACTCTTTTGCGCTTCAAGATGGGCTTGAACCAACGACCCCCTGATTAACAGTCAGGTGCTCTAACCAACTGAGCTATTGAAGCATTTTGCATTGCGGAATGTTGCGTTCCTTATTTGCGTGTGCAAAAGTACTAACTTTTCTTCATTCAGCCAAATTTTTCGGCAACTTTTTTCTGTTTTTCCTTAAAAAAGTGCATTTTTCGGTGGTTTTCACTACTTTTTGCATCAATTATGGCAGTTTTCGAGAAGAAATGAGTACTTTTGTGGTCGAATAATCATATAACTAAGGTAAACATGAAAAAAGTATTGGTTTCATTGCTGATGGCGCTCCTCGTGGTGCCATCTATTGCACAAACAGATAAAGATCACGACTTCAAGATGGCTAAGAATATGGATATCTTCAATGCCATCTATAAGAATCTTGACTTGATGTACGTTGATACGCTCGATGCCGAAGAGGTGGTGGGCAATGGCGTTAAGGCGATGTTGGGAAGCCTCGACCCTTATACTACCTACTATCCGGAGGAAAAAGTCAACGAACTGAAGAATATGCTCACCGGCAAATATGCTGGTGTGGGTGCTGTGGTGCGCTATAACTTCCAGTTGCAGCGTGTGTGTATCAGTGAACCTTATGCCAATATGCCTGCTGCAGAAGTGGGATTGAAGAAGGGTGATATCATCCTGAGTATCGATGACGAGGATATGACCAATAAGGAAGTGAGCTATGTAAGCGATCATCTTCGTGGAGAACCGGGTTCTTCCTTTATGTTGAAGGTAAAGCGACCAAGTACTGGTAAGATTCTGAAGGTAAAGGTAACTCGCCGTACTATCCAGATGCCTTTCCTGCCATATTACGGAATGATGGAAGGTGGTATCGGTTATATCAACTTCAATTCTTTCACCGATAATTGTGCCAAGGATGTGCGCCGTGCTTTCATCGACCTGAAGAAGCAGGGAGCCAAGGGACTCGTCTTCGACCTCAGAAGTAATGGCGGTGGTTCGGTGAGCGAGGCCGTGAGCATTGTCAATATGTTCTTGCCAAAGGGAAAGACTGTATTGAAAATGAAGGGTAGATTGCAACGTTCCAACAATGAATACAAGACTACGGTAGAACCTGTTGACTCTGTGATGCCGATGGTAGTTCTGGTGAGTGGAAACACAGCCAGTTCCAGCGAGATAATGAGCGGTAGTCTGCAGGACTATGACCGTGCTATTATATTAGGTACGCGCACGTATGGAAAAGGTCTGGTACAGACCACTATGGATTTGCCATACAATGGACAGATGAAACTTACTACAGCCAAGTATTACATTCCAAGTGGCAGATGCGTGCAGGCACTTAATTACAAGCATGCCAAAGGCGGCTATGTGGAGCATGTCCCAGATTCACTTACCAAGGTGTTCTATACTGCCGGTGGCAGAGAGGTGCGTGATGGAGGCGGTGTGAAGCCGGATGTAGAGGTGAAGCCGGATTCCTTGCCAAACATTGCTTTCTATCTCGCCGGTGCCCGCGACAGTAATGAGGTGATGCTCAACTACGAAGTGGATTATATCGCCAAACATCCTACTATCGCACCTGCCAAGGATTTTGCTTTGACAGATGCCGACTATGATGAGTTCAAGTCCCGCGTTCTGAAAGCGGATTTCAAGTACGACCGTGAGACCGAGAAATATCTCAAGGATTTGGAGAAACTCGCTAAGTTTGAAGGATATTACGAGGATGCAAAACCTGAGTTCGAGGCATTGAAAAAGAAGTTGAGTCACAATGTGGCAAAAGACTTGGATTTCAATAAAGACTACATCAAGCAGCTTTTGGAAAACGACATCGTGGCAGCTTATTATTTCCAGGCTGGAGCCATCCAGAATTCCCTGCGTTACGACAAGCAGGTCAAGGCTGCTGTCAAGTTGTTAAATTCTCCGGAAGAATACGGAAAAATACTCCATCCTGTGAAGAAATAACAACAAAAACCTGCACAATCGCCTAAAATTGCGCAGGTTATGAATAAAAAACAGAAAAATCTTTGGAGATTTTCAAAAATATTAGTAATTTTGCACACGTTCAGTGGAATGAGGGGCTCGCAAGAGTTCCTCATTTTATTTTAAATAGGTATATATGATAGATAAAAACGTCGTAAAAAAATTAGTTGATGAATGGCTCCAAGATCAGGAATATTTCTTGGTGGACATTGAAATCAGTCCAGACAATCGTATCGTAGTCGAGATTGACCATGTAGATGGTGTATGGATTGAAGATTGTGTGGCTTTGAGTAGATATATCGAGGAACGATTGAGTCGTGATGACGAGGACTATGAGCTGGAAGTAGGTTCTGCTGGTCTGGGTCAACCATTCAAGGTTCCACAGCAGTATATCAACTTCATTGGCAAGGAGGTAGAGGTGCTCGATGCTGACGGTATCAAGGTAAAGGGTATCTTGAAGGCTGTGGATGGCAATGATTTCACAGTAGGCGTAGAAGAAAAAGTGAAGGTAGAGGGCAAGAAACATCCTGTAAAGCAGGAGGTTGACCATGTTTACCAGATGGATAAAGTAAAATATACAAAATATATAATCAGTTTCAAATAAGCTATGGCTAAAAAAGAGCAAGAATTAACAGCGAGTATGATTGATACATTCCGCGAGTTTAAAGAAACCAAGAATATCGACCGTACAACATTGGTAAGTGTATTGGAGGAAAGCTTCCGCAATGTACTTGCCAGAATTTTCGGTAGTGATGAGAATTTCGATGTAATCGTAAACCCAGACAAGGGCGATTTCGAGATTTATCGTAACCGTGTCGTTGTTGCTGATGGTGAGGTAGAAGATGAGAACAAGGAGATTACGCTTACCGAAGCACGCAAGATTGAGCCTGACTATGAGGTAGGTGAGGATGTGAGCGAGAAGGTAGATTTCAATAAGTTCGGTCGCCGTGCTATCTTGACTCTTCGCCAGACTTTGGCTTCTAAGATTCTTGAGCTTGAGCACGACTCACTCTACAATAAGTATAAAGACCGTGTTGGACAGGTAATCTCTGGTGAGGTTTATCAGGTATGGAAGCGCGAGGTTCTTATCGTTGATGACGAGAACAACGAGTTGATGTTGCCTAAGACGGAGCAGATTCCTGGCGATATGTATCGTAAGGGCGAGACTGTACGTGCCGTCATCCTTCGTGTTGACAACGATAACAACAATCCTAAGATTATCTTGAGCCGTACAGCGCCAATCTTCCTGCAGCGCCTGTTGGAGGCTGAGGTTCCTGAGATTGCAGATGGCTTGGTTGCTATCCGTCGCATTGCCCGTCTCCCTGGCGAGCGTGCCAAGATTGCAGTAGAGAGCTTCGATGAGCGTATCGACCCAGTTGGAGCTTGTGTAGGTGTTAAGGGTAGCCGTGTTCACGGTATCGTTCGCGAGCTTTGCAACGAGAACCTCGACGTCATCAACTATAGCTCTAATACCAAGCTGTTTATCCAGCGTGCCTTGGCACCAGCCAATATTACGTCTGTGAATATCGACGAGGAGAACAAGAAGGCAGAGGTGTTCCTGAAGCCTGAGGAGGTTAGTCTGGCTATCGGCCGTGGCGGTATGAACATCAAGTTGGCTTCTATGTTGACAGAATATACCATCGATGTATTCCGTGAGGTAGATGAGAATGAGGCTGACGAGGATATCTACTTGGATGAATTCTCTGACGAGATTGACCAGTGGGTTATCGATGCTATCAAGGGTATCGGTTATGACACAGCTAAGCAGGTGCTCAATGCACCACGTGATATGATCGTAGAGAAGGCTGACCTTGAGGAGGAAACCGTGGATAACGTACTCAAGGTATTGAGAGCTGAATTCGAACAATAATTTCCCTAGCTGGCGAGTGCTTGCAGGGAATCTAACTTTAAAAATAGGAGAATAAAATAAATTTATGAGCATCAGATTAAATAAAGCACTACGTGAATTGAATATAGGACTTCAGACGGCAGTTGAATTCCTAGAAAAAAGAAAGGACCTGGGAGAGGTCAAGGCCGAACCGAGCTTCAAACTCAGCGACCAGCAATACAAGGCATTGAACGATGCCTTCAGTCAAGATAAGGAGGTTCGTGATCAGGCCGAGAAACTCATCACCAAGAAGGCCAAGGATAAGAAGCGTGCGCCTGAGCAGAAGGACCATCGTGCCGAAAGCTTATTGGAGTCGAGCAACCAGCAGCAGTATAAGCCGTTGGGTAAGATTGACTTGGATAGCATCGGAAAGGGTAAGTCTGTAGAGTCTGCTGCTAAAAAGTCGGAGGCACCGAAGCATGAGACTGCTGCCGTCAGTCATGCGCCAGTGAAAGATGCTCATCGTAATGAGCCAAAACATGACCAGAGATCTACCCATGGATCTCACCAAAAACAAGAGATGAAACAAGAGAATCAGCAAAAGTCACAGCAGCCAAAGATGAACGACTTTAAGGGTCAGAAGAATGCTGCACAAGGTAACAAGAATGTAGAGGCTCAGCAGCAGAATGCTGAGCAGAAGGCTGCTGACAACAGCCAGCCTTCTAGCGTGTTCACATTGAAGAGTGAGAAGAAATATACTTCAAATGAACCTAAGGTGTTGGGTAAGATTGATCTTTCTTCTCTCAATCAGAGCACTCGTCCTAAGAAGAAGTCTAAGGAGGAGCGTCGTAAGGAGCGTGAAGAGAAGTTGGCGCAGCAGCACAATGATCGCAAGAAGCGTGTTCGTATCAACAAGGAGCGTGTTGACATCAATGCCGAGGCTAAGAACAACAGTGCCGATGGTAATGGCCAGAATAAGGGCAACAATGGTGGCAACAACAAGAAGAATAGAAACAAGAATAGAAATAATAATAATAACAATAATAACAACCGCGGCAATAACAATAACAACCGTGGCAATCAGCGCCAGATTGAGGTGGACGACGAGGCTGTAGCACGCCAGGTAAAGGAGACTCTCGCTCGCTTGACTAGCAAGAGCCAGAACAAGAAGGGTGCTAAGTACCGCAAGGAGAAGCGTGAGGCTGTTCAGGAAAAGTTGCAGGATCAGGCTCGTCAGGAGCAGAAGGAAAGCAAGACCCTGAAGCTCACTGAGTTCGTTACCGTTAGCGAGTTGGCTACGATGATGGACATCAGCGTTACTCAGGTTATCTCTACCCTGATGGGTGTAGGTATCATGGTATCTATCAACCAGCGTCTGGATGCTGAAACCATCAACATGGTGGCTGAGGAGTTCGGTTTCAAGACCGAATACGTGAGTGCCGAGGTTCAGGAGGCAGTGAGCGAGGAAGAGGATGATGAGAACGACTTGGTTCCACGTGCTCCAATCGTAACCGTGATGGGTCACGTTGACCACGGTAAGACCTCTTTGCTCGACTATATCCGCAATACCAATGTGATTGCCGGTGAGGCGGGTGGTATTACCCAGCATATCGGTGCTTACAGTGTGACTCTGAACAGTGGTCGCAAGGTAACCTTCCTGGATACTCCAGGTCACGAGGCGTTTACCGCCATGCGTGCCCGTGGTGCCCAGGCTACCGATATCGCCATCATCATCATCGCAGCCGATGACTCCGTGATGCCTACTACCAAGGAGGCTATTGCTCATGCGCAGGCTGCCGGTGTGCCAATGGTATTCGCCATCAACAAGATTGATAAGCCAGGTGCCAACCCAGACCGTATCCGTGAGGACTTGGCTAACATGAACCTGCTCGTTGAGGAGTGGGGTGGTAAGTATCAGTGCCAGGAAATCAGTGCCAAGAAGGGTATCGGTGTTCACGATCTGCTCGACAAGGTGCTCCTCGAGGCTGATATGCTCGACTTGAAGGCTAACCCTAACCGTCGTGCAACAGGTACCATCATCGAGTCTTCTCTCGACAAGGGTCGTGGATATGTTTCTACCGTATTGGTTGCCAACGGTACCTTGAAGGTAGGCGATATTGTTCTCGCAGGTACTTCTTGGGGTCGTGTCAAGGCGATGTTCAATGAGCGTAATGCCAATATCAAGTCAGCTGCTCCTGCAGAGCCAGCTATCATCCTCGGTTTGAATGGTGCGCCTACAGCAGGTGACCAGTTCCACGTAATCGAGACAGAGCAGGAGGCTCGTGAAATCGCCAACAAGCGTGAGCAGTTGCAGCGTGAACAGGGCTTGCGTACTCAGAAGCGCTTGACCTTGGGTGATATTTCTCACCGTATCGCACGTGGTGAGTTCCACGAGTTGAACGTCATCGTAAAGGGTGATACCGACGGTTCTGTTGAGGCATTGAGCGACTCATTCATCAAGCTTTCTACTGAGAAGGTTCAGGTGAACGTAGTCAACAAGGCTGTGGGTCAGATTTCTGAGAACGACGTGATGCTGGCATCTGCTTCAGATGCAGTCATCGTTGGTTTCCAGGTTCGTCCATCTGCCGATGCTCGCAAGGCTGCCGACCGTGAGGGAGTTGAAATCAACACATACTCTATCATCTACGATGCTATCGACGATATCAAGAGTGCGATGGTAGGTATGCTCGACAAGGTGAAGAAGGAAATCGTTACCGGTCAGGTTGAGGTGAAGCAGACCTTCAAGATTTCCAAGGTGGGTACTATTGCCGGTGGTCTCGTTACCGAGGGTAAGGTACACGCTAAGGATAAGGCTCGCGTCATCCGTGACGGTATCGTGATCCGTACAGCAGAAATCGGTGCCTTGAAGCGTTACAAGGACGATGTCAAGGAGGTGGTTACCGGTATGGAGTGCGGTTTGAGCCTCGTCAACTACAACGATATCCAGGAAGGCGACGTTATCGAGACCTTCACAGAGATCGAGGTAGAGCAGAAGTTGTAATATAGCATATATTATATATAATAAGGTAGGGATGAGTCCTCAGCGGCTTATCCCTATTTAGGGTTAAAATAACGAAAGGTTATTCTAAATAAAATGGCAGAAATAGAGAAAGAACAGAATCAGGTTGTCAAGGATGTGATAGACCAGAAATATGAGTATGGTTTTACCACCGATGTACATACTGAAATCATAGAAAAGGGTCTCAACGAGGATGTTGTGCGCCTGATCTCGCAGAAGAAGGGAGAGCCAGACTGGATGCTCGAATTTCGTCTGAAAGCCTACAATTACTGGAAGACGCTCAAGGAGCCAAAGTGGGGACACGTGCACGTGCCACCTATTGACTACCAGGAGATTTCATACTATGCCGATCCTTTGGCAAAGAAGCCGAAGAACAAGGAGATTGATCCTGAGCTGGAGAAGACATTCGATAAGCTCGGTATTCCTCTGGAGGAGCGCTTGGCATTGAGCGGTACCGCCGTAGATGCCATCATGGACTCTGTGTCGGTGAAGACTACCTTCAAGGAGAAACTCCGTGAGAAGGGCGTCATCTTCTGCAGTATCGGTGAGGCTGTGAAGGAGCATCCTGATTTGGTAAGAGAGTATCTGGGAACTGTGGTTCCTTATCGTGATAACTTCTATGCAGCCTTGAACAGTTGCGTATTCAGTGATGGCTCATTCGTTTATATTCCTAAGGGCGTACGCTGCCCTATGGAGTTGAGCAGTTACTTCCGCATCAATGCCCGTAATACCGGTCAGTTTGAGCGTACATTGATCATCGCCGATGATGATGCCTACGTTTCTTACCTGGAGGGATGTACAGCGCCAATGCGTGATGAGAATCAGCTTCATGCGGCTATCGTAGAGATAATTGTCAAGGACAATGCTGAGGTGAAGTACTCTACCGTTCAGAACTGGTATCCTGGTGATGAACATGGTAAGGGTGGCGTGCTGAATCTGGTAACCAAGCGAGGCGACTTGCGTGGTGTGAACTCTAAGTTGAGTTGGACTCAGGTAGAGACGGGTTCTGCGATTACCTGGAAGTATCCTTCCTGCATCTTGCGTGGCGACAACTCTGTGGCTGAGTTCTACAGTGTGGCTGTTACCAACAACTATCAGGAGGCTGATACCGGTACCAAGATGATTCACATGGGTAAGAATACCAAGAGTACCATCATCTCTAAGGGTATTTCGGCAGGACATAGCCAGAATTCCTATCGTGGATTGGTTCGTGCTACATCCAATGCCGATAATGCCCGTAACTACAGTTCCTGCGACTCTTTGTTGCTGGGTAGCGATTGCGGAGCGCATACCTTCCCATATATGGATGCTCATAACGACACAGCCGTGTTCGAACATGAAGCAACTACCTCGAAGATTTCAGAAGACCAGCTCTTCTATTGCAATCAGCGAGGCATTCCTACCGAGGAGGCTGTCGGCTTGATCGTAAACGGTTATGCCAAGGATGTGCTCAACAAGTTGCCTATGGAGTTTGCCGTAGAGGCACAGAAACTCCTGAGTGTTTCACTCGAAGGAACCGTAGGATAATCATTATCATTCTCGATGAAATCGATAAAAATTGACTAAAATTATGTTAGAGGTTAAGAATCTGCATGCTACTATTGCAGGCAAAGAAATATTGAAAGGTATCAACCTGACTATCAACGATGGTGAGATACATGCTATCATGGGACCTAACGGTTCCGGTAAGTCAACCTTGAGCGCTGTGCTCACAGGTAACCCTCTCTATACAGTAACAGAGGGCGAGGCTATCTTCAACGGCAAGAACCTTCTGGATATGAAGCCTGAGGATCGTGCCCGTGAGGGATTGTTCCTCTCTTTCCAGTATCCAGTGGAGATTCCTGGTGTATCCATGACCAACTTCATGCGTGCGGCTATCAATGCCAAGCGTGAGTATCAGGGCTTGGAGCCATTGAACACCAGCGAATTCATGAAGCTGATGCGCGAGAAGCGTGAGTTGGTGGAACTGGACAGCAAGTTGGCTCGCCGTTCTGTAAACGAAGGCTTCTCTGGTGGTGAGAAGAAGCGCAACGAGATTTTCCAGATGGCAATGTTGGAGCCAAAGCTCTCTATCCTCGATGAAACCGACTCTGGTCTCGACGTGGATGCGATGCGTATTGTGGCTGACGGTGTGAACAAGATGCATACCGACCAGACATCTGCCATCGTCATTACTCACTATGAGCGTCTGCTCGATATGATTAAGCCAAGTGTGGTTCACGTTCTCTATAAGGGTAGAATCGTGAAGACTGCCGGTCCTGAACTTGCCAAGGAGATTGAGGCTCGTGGCTACGACTGGATCAAGGCTGAAGTAGATGAGAAATAATTAGGAGGATGGCTATGCTTTCAGAAAATCAATATTTAGACTTGTATCAGTCTTCTTCGAGAATGATCAAGAAGAACAGTGCTGAGGTGCTCAATGCGGTGCGCGATGCTGCCTTCGAGGACTTCCGTCGCCTGGGCTTCCCTTCCCGCAAGGTGGAAAGATACAAGTATACAGATATGAGCGCCATCTTCGAGCCAGATTATGGCTTGAACTTGAATCGCCTGGAAATCCCTGTAGATCCATACGAGGCTTTCCGTTGCGATGTGCCTAACCTGAGTACTTCGCTCTACTTCGTGGTGAACGATGCTTTCTATAACAAGGCATTGCCTAAGGTGGAGTTGCCGGAGGGTGTCATCGTGGACTCTTTGAACAAGATTGCTGCAGAAAACCCAGAATTCATCGGGAAATACTACGCTAAGATTGCCAAAACCGATGAAGATGGCATCACGGCATTGAATACATTCCTGGCACAGGATGGCTTGCTTATCTACGTACCAAAGAACGTGAAGGTGGAGCGAACCATTCAGGTCATCAATATTCTCCGTTCGGATGTAGATTTGATGGTAAACCGCCGTGTGCTCATCGTGATGGAACAGGGTGCTGAGGCTAAGTTCCTCTTCTGCGATCATGCAGCCGATGATAAGAACTTCCTCGCTACCCAGGTAATCGAGGCTTATGTAGGCGAGAATGCCAGTCTCGACCTCTATTGTCTGGAGGAGACTCATTACAAGAACCGTCGTGTCAGCAACGTTTATATTGAGCAGCAGGCTAACAGCCGTGTAAACCATAACGTGATTACACTCCATAACGGTATCACCCGCAACCGCCTCGACCTCGTATTCAAGGGCGAGGGAGCCGAGTGCTTCTGTAATGGTTGTGTGATTGCTGATAAGAACCAGGTGGTAGATAACAATACGCTCATCGATCATCAGGTGGGTCATTGCACCAGCAACGAGCTTTATAAGTATGTGCTCGATGGTGAGGCACGTGGTGCTTTTGCCGGTAGAGTATTGGTTCGTCATGGTGCCCAGAAGACTACTTCTCAGGAAACCAACCAGAACCTCTGTGCTACGAAGACTGCCCGCATGTTCACCCAGCCGATGCTGGAGATTTATGCCGACGATGTGAAGTGTGCACACGGTAGTACTGTAGGTCAGCTCAACGATGCGGCATTGTTCTATATGCAGCAGCGTGGTGTGAGCCGTGAGGAGGCTAAGTTGCTCCTTCAGTTTGCATTTATCAACGAAGTCATCGACAAGATGGAGCTGGAGCCATTGCGCGATCGCCTACATCATCTCGTAGAGAAGCGATTCCGTGGTGAACTCAATAAGTGCGAGGGTTGCAAGCTTTGCAAGTAGATAATATCCTTTTAAAGGAGTTAAGTTCTTAAAAATATGTATGATATCAATCAAGTAAGAGCAGATTTCCCGATTTTATCGAGAACGGTATATGATAAGCCATTGGTGTATCTGGATAATGCGGCAACCACGCAGAAGCCATTGTGTGTGCTCGATGCCATGCGCGACGAGTATCTCAACGTAAATGCCAATGTGCATCGTGGCGTTCACTATCTCTCTCAGCAGGCTACCGACCTTCATGAGGCAGCCCGCGAAACCGTGCGCAAGTTTATCAATGCGCCTAAGGTTGAGGAAGTCATCTTTACCCGTGGTACTACCGAGAGTCTGAATCTCGTGGTTTCATCGTTCAGCGATGCCTTTATGAGCGAGGGCGATGAGGTGATTATCTCTACCATGGAGCATCACTCCAATATCGTACCTTGGCAGTTGCAGGCTGCCAAGAAGGGAATTGCCATCCGTGTAATCCCAATCAACGATAAAGGTGAGATTAACCTCGATGAATTCGCCAATTTATTTACCGAACGTACCAAAATCGTGAGCATTGCCCAGGTGAGCAACGTGCTCGGTACGGTGAATCCGGTAAAAGAGATGATTAAGATAGCTCATGAGCACGATGTACCTGTCATGGTGGATGGTGCCCAGAGTACTCCTCATTTCGCAGTGGATGTGCAGGATATGGATTGCGATTTCTTCGCTTTCAGCGGTCATAAGATTTATGGTCCTACCGGTATCGGTGTGCTTTACGGCAAGGAAGAATGGCTCGACAAGTTGCCTCCTTATCAGGGAGGTGGTGAAATGATTGAGAGCGTAAGTTTCGAAAAGACTACATTCGAGAAGTTACCTTTCAAGTTTGAGGCTGGTACTCCTGATTATGTTGCTACCCACGGTTTGGCTAAAGCCATTGATTATGTCTCAGCGCTCGGTATGGACAACATCGCCAAGCATGAGCAGGAACTCACCCGCTACTGTATGGAGCAGATGCGAACCATCGATGGAATCAGACTTTTCGGTGAGCAGGAAGGTAAGGATGCCGTTGTCAGTTTCTTGGTTGGTGATATTCATCACATGGATATGGGAACATTGCTCGACCGTCTGGGTATAGCTGTCCGTACCGGTCATCACTGTGCTCAGCCTTTGATGGACCGCTATGGCATTCTGGGAACCGTTCGTGCAAGCTTCGCCTTGTACAACACCAAGGAAGAGGTTGATGCGCTTATAGCAGGCGTAAAACGCGTTTCTCAGATGTTCTAGGTCGGACAGTGAACTTGTTCGTCTTCTTAACTTCATTTATCTTCTTAAGTAGATAAGAATATGTTAGAAAGTCATTATTATAAGGATATGATTGAGGCGGGCTGCGATGAGGCGGGCAGAGGTTGTCTGGCTGGTAGCGTCTATGCTGCAGCAGTGATTCTTCCTCCCGATTATCAGAACCCTGACCTCAATGATAGCAAAAAGCTGACTGACAAGAAACGCAAGGCGCTCCGTGAACAGATAGAGCGTGATGCTGTGGCTTGGGCTGTGGGCATTGTTACTCCCGAAGAAATCGATCAGATCAATATTCTGAATGCGAGTTTCCTGGCAATGCATCGTGCCTTGGACCAGCTGAAGGTACGTCCTGAGGCGGTGATTGTGGATGGTAATCGTTTCAAGCCTTACAAGGACCTGCCTTATACCACGATTGTAAAAGGAGATGGAAAGTATCTCTCGATAGCTGCGGCAAGCATTCTTGCCAAGACTTATCGTGATGACTATATGGATGAGCTTGCAGAGGAATATCCACAGTACGACTGGAAGGGTAACAAGGGTTATCCTACCAAGAAGCATCGTGCTGCCATCAGGGAGTTTGGCATTACGCCTTATCATCGCAAGAGCTACAATCTTCTAGGCACAGGTGAACTCTCACTCGATTTTAAAGACTAGGCATCATAGCTGCAGTGCTATGATTTCCATATAAAAAAGCCGTTCAACAGATTTGCCTGTTGAGCGGCTTTTGATTTTGATTAGAAGTCGAGGGTGATGCCCTTTTCCTAATCAGGCAAAAAAAAAGAGCCGCAAGTAAAAACTTGCAGCTCCTTGTACCCAGACCCGGGATCGAACCGGGATGGGTTGCCCCACTGGTGTTTGAGACCAGCGCGTCTACCGATTCCGCCATCTGGGCGATGGTGTTTGCAAAGGAAAGAGCCGCAAGTAAAAACTTGCAGCTCCTTGTACCCAGACCCGGGATCGAACCGGGATGGATTGCTCCACTGGTGTTTGAGACCAGCGCGTCTACCGATTCCGCCATCTGGGCGATTGCGTGTGCAAAGGTACAAATAAAAATTGAAATAGCAAACTTTTTGGTGATTTTTTTTCTGAAAAAACAATTCCAGAGGCGAAAAAAGCTAAAAATGTGTTTTATTTCTCCTATTCTTTATTAAATTCTTAGAAAAGATTTGGCTTTCTCGCAGATAATGAGTAATTTTACACTTGAATTTAGTAACTTATAAAAAATGAACTATAATATGACACTTAATGATAATAATAATTATTGTGTGATTCTCGCAGGTGGAAAAGGTCGAAGACTTTGGCCATGCAGTCGGAGCAGTCATCCAAAACAGTTCATTGACTTCTTTGGAGTCGGACGTACCCAATTGCAGCAGACATTCGATCGCATGGCAAAGATAGTACCTGCCGACCATATTTATATCAATACCAACGAGGAATATGTAGATTTGGTGAAAGAGCAGTTGCCAGAGGTGTCTGCCGACCGCATTATGGCTGAGCCTATTCATCGCAATACGGCTCCAAGTATGGCTTGGGCTAACCATCGCATCTCCATGCTGAACCCTGATGCGTGCATCATCAATACTCCTTCCGATCAGGCCATCTTCAATGAAGAGGCTTTCCGCAAGAATGTATTGGAGGGCTTGGCGTTTGTTGCAGCTAACGACCGTTTCCTGACGATGGCTGTCAAGCCTACCCGTCCGGAACCGGGTTATGGTTATATCCAAATGGGCGATGTGGTAGAAGAGGATATCTATGCCGTACAGTCGTTTACGGAGAAACCTGAGCGTGATTTCGCCAAGATCTTTGTTGAGAGTGGCGAGTTCTATTGGAATACAGGTATCTTCCTGAGCAATGTCAAGCATCTGCGTGAGTGCTTCTGCAAGATTCTGCCTCCTGTGCTTCGTGAGTATGATAAGAAATATCCGGAGTTCAGCATAGAGACGGAGAATGCCTATATGAAGGAGACCTTCTCTTCTTACCCTAATATCTCGGTAGATTTTGGCGTATTGGACAAGCCATCCAATGCCTGCATGATGAAATGCGACTTCGGATGGGCCGACCTGGGTACCTGGCACAGTATCTATGAGGCGATGCAGAAGAGCGAGGATGACAATGTGGTGATAGACAGCGATGTCTTCATCGAGGATTGCCATAATACGGTGGTGAAGATGCCGAAAGGCAAGCTTGCCGTACTCAATGGTCTTGATGGCTTTATCGTTGCCGAGAAAGACAATGTGCTCCTGGTATGCAAGAAGGAAGATTCTTCTGCCCTTATTCGCAAGTATGTGAATGAGATACAGATGAAGAAGGGCGATGAATACGTATAGGATAGAAAAAGAGCAGCGAATCTTCGCTGCTCTTTTTTATTGCTTATAACTTCTGGAATTCTGTATAAATCTTGTTGGCGATTTCCTTGAACTCCTCTTCTGAGAGCTTGAGGTGCTCCTTGCGGAAGTTCACGTCTGCCTCACTGTTCATAGGAATGAGATGGATGTGAGCGTGAGGAACTTCCAGTCCCAAAACCACCTGAGCCACCTTCTTGCATGGGAAGGCTGCCTTGATAGCCTTGGCTACTTTCTTGGCGAATACTTCAAACTCAGCCAGGTCTGCATCCTCCATATCGAAGATGTAGTCCACTTCCTTGCGAGGAATCACCAAAGTATGACCTTTGCCGATAGGGCTAATGTCGAGGAAAGCATAGAACTTGTCGCTTTCTGCACACTTGTAGCTAGGAATCTCTCCTGCTGCAATCTTTGAAAAAATGCTTGCCATAATCTCTATTTCTGTTTAAAATGAATAATATATCTTGATGGGCTTACATATAACATAAAAAGGAACCGTCATACGGGCATCACTGTCCGTATGATAGTTCCTTTATTCTTTTTATTCAAATGAAATCTTGTCGATGCGAAGATTGATGATTCCGCGAGGAATCTTGATCTCTGCAATTTCACCAACCTTCTTGTTGAGCAATCCCTGTGCGATAGGGGTCTTGATGGAAATCTTGCCTTCCTTCAGGTTAGCCTCGCTCTCGCTCACGATGGTATAGGTCATCTTTGCCTTGTTAGCCATGTTGGTCATTTCTACCTTCGACATGATCTGCACGCTGTCGGTGCTGAGCTGCTTGGTGTCGATGATTTTAGCCTCGGCAATGGTGAGCTTCAGACGATTGATCTTATCTTCTAGATGAGCCTGAGCCTCTTTAGCGGCATCATACTCAGAGTTCTCACTTAAATCACCCTTATCGCGGGCTTCAGCAATTGCGGCTGATGCCTTAGGGCGCTCTACAGTTACGAGCTGTTTCAGCTCAGCTACGAGATTGTCGTAGCCTTCTTGTGACATGTAAGCCATAATTTTCTTTTTGTTTATTGTTATTAATTAAGTTGGCAGGAGGCATAAAAAATAAAGAATTCCAGTGCCTGTTGAGCACCGGAATCCTATATCTTATTGTGTCTCTTGTTTATCCTTTTGTTTGTAATCCGATTGCAAAGATAGGACTTTATTTCTGAATCACCAAACTTTTTGGGGGAAATTTTGCAAAACGAGAAGCTTTTCCTGCTTTTATTCAACTTTCCTTCGCTTTTCTTTCCAAATATCCTCCCTTGCCTCTTACGTATTCTATTAATTCGCTAAAAATCTGATTATTGCGCAGTATCTCCGGATTACCGGTCATAATCATCTGTTTCCGGGCTCGGGTAATGGCGACATTCAGCTTGCGGTCAATGATGGCTCCGTCTTCCACAAAGCTGTTGCCGGCAAGAAAATCGAGCTGCCAGATGTTCTGGATGGTGAAACTGTAGATGATGACATCACGCTGACTGCCCTGATAGCGCTCCACGGTGTCGATGCTGATCTTTTCCAGTTCCGGGATGCCCAGCTTTTCGATGCCTTTGCGCACCATGGCTATCTGGTTGCGATAGGGTACGATGACGCCCACCGTCTTCTGGGCATCAAACCTGTCGCCGTAGAAACGGTGGATGCGGCGAAGCATATCTACTACGATTTCTGCCTCGTTGGCATTGATTTTGTCCGACACATTCGGTTCCTTACAGAATCTGGAAGGGAGGAAGATCATGCGGTGTTCCTTCAGCAGGTCATCAAGAGCATCTTCTGATGGGAGGGTGTACGACAGTTCCGACTCCAACTGATGCGGACAAGGTACGGGTTCCAGTTTCTCCCGGCGATAGAACATCCGGTTCGGAAACTCGGCAATCTCCGGGTGCATCCGTCCTTGTCGGCGCAGGATGCCGATGAATTCGGTGCGCTCCTCGTGGTCTTCCCATCTGATCAGGCGCTCGAAGAGGGAGTTGCGGCAGTTGGTGAGGCAGATGTCCTGCAGGATACTCATATCGATGACACCTCCTTTCTGACTGTCGTTGATGGTAGGGATGCTCGAATCTTTCTCGCTCTGCTGCACGACGGCAGGCAACTGCTTGTAGTCGCCGATGAGGATGAACTTATCTACCGCCGATAGCAGACCGATGAGATTAGGCTCCAGTATCTGGCTCGACTCATCGATGATGGCAAGCTTGAAGTGCTTCAGCGTAAAGATGAAGGGCTTGGAGGTCATCATCGAAGTGGTGCCCACAATCACGCGCGTACCTATTATATATTGCTTGATGGCTTCCAGCTTCGGACAGTCGCTGATAGCCTTCTCTATCAGATAAGGGCGGAATCGCTCATCGCAGGAATACTCGCTGCCGAGGCGCAGAAATGGAATGCCGGAATCTACCAGCATCTCGCAGATTTCGTCCACGGCACGGTTGGTATAGCTCATCAGCAGGATAGAGGAAGCAGGCTGAAAAGCCGACTTGCCTCCGGCGGCGATGCTTTCTGCTGTAGGCTTTCCAGTTCCGTCGTTCAGTTCTTCTTCCACCATGAACTTCAGGGCACGACTGGTCTTTCCTGTTCCAGGAGGTCCCACGAGCAGGAAGTAATCCTGTGCCTGCTTGGCACGGAGGATGATGTCGTCCAATACATCGTCATAGTGTCTGGTCAATTCCTGCGAAGTGTCTCTCTCTGGAACACGCTGGCCCAGAAGAAGGTCGCGTTTGTCCTTTGGTGCACAGATAAACTGGTGCAGGTTGCGGATGCTTCCTCCCGTAGAGGCATCACTCGTTCCGTGTTCGATGGCATACGGCAGGTTCGTCTCAAAGATGTCGGCGTTCTGCTGTCCATCGGTCAGGTGAACCACGATTTCATCACAGTGAATCTCCTGCAGCACACCTTTATATAATATAGCCTTTCTCACATCCGGTTCTTCCTTGAGCTTGTAGGTATAGAGATACACCATATCGCCGATGCGGAAGTTGGGCAGGAAGTCCTTGCCCTGGTCGGGTACGCTCAGGGTGATGGTATCATATCCGCTTCCGGCGCAGCTCTGTTCCTTTCGGATGATGTGCAGGTCGGTATAGATATTTCCGGCATCCTTCTTCTCGCTGAGTGGCATGGTCCAGAGGTCGCTGCTCGATGTGTTCGTTCCTTCCTGTGCACCCACCTTGCTGATCATCTGTTCCCGTAATACGAAGGTCATCATGCGACAGAAGTAGGCTTCCTCCAGGGGCGATAGGGTATGGAGCGGCTTGGTGATGGCTTCTATCTGTGGTTTCAGATACTTGTTGTAGAAGAAGTCCTGAGTGCCTGCCACATTCAATACCTCGGGGGTAAACTCGTTTAGCGCATGTTCGAAACCCTCCTTGGCTATCTCGAAGGAGGCGGCTACCAGCTGGTTGCGGTATTGGATGGCTTCCTTGAAGAGCTTCTGGTAGTAGGCTACCACCATCAGTCCGTCCTGTGGACGGTATTTGGAGTAGAGCAATCGGATGTTCACGCGGTCGTTGCTCAACTTGAAGTTGTGCTGCAATACACCATAGTAGAGCAGGAGCTGCACATAGTGAGGCTCCAGCTGATAACTGTGATAACCTGGATCCACCTGATGGGTTTCGATATTCATGTTGCGTCCTGATTTCTGTTCCACCAGCAGTTTGCAGTCGGTGGTCATCAGATCCACACGACCCTGAATGCCGAGGGCTTCGCAGACGAACGAAGGTTCCAGGATTGCTTTCTTCCGGTCGTAAAGACTTTCGCCACGTAAAGCCGTCATCTGTACCTGAGATGCGGTGCGGGGAAAGAGAATATCCACAACCTGCTGCAGATTGAAAGCCTGCAGGCTGGCATCGGTATAGAACTTCTTGGGGTCAAACCAGGGACAGGTGCAGAATTCCAGGGCTTTCTCCCGGAAGTTTGTCTTCACCGTTTCGTTCATCTGGTATTTGCCGTGGCTGTTGATGATGTCATCCAGCGCAGCTCCGGCAAAGTTACCCAGCAGGGTAGCCTGGGTGTTGGCTCTGGGCTTCATCAGGTTGAGAAGATAGAGCAGGGGATGATGGCCGAAAGCCGTAAAACAGGTGGCGATGCTACTGATATCTACCAGATAATCCGGTTCCACCACGATGAGACGGGGAGTGATGATGGGCTGCTTCACCTGACAGTCGAGCAGGTTGAGCTGCATCCCTTCCTTCAGGATATCCCAGAGATAGGTATGGTCGATATGATTCTCCTCATCCTTCAACTGCACGAGATATTCCTCCTTATCGGCATCCTGGTCGATGTCCACACGGATGAAATCTCCGTCCCAGTTCTTCACGATGCATCGGATACGGCGGTTGTTGATTTCCAATCCCTTCTGATAAGGTCGGGGAGTATGCGGAATGAGCACGTTGAGTTCGTGGGGAACATCCACTCCGAAGACAGCGGAGATGAAGAGGGCGAGGGCACGTGCATCGTATTTCAGGTCTTCGCCCGAAAGCGGTTCCTGCGAGTTGCTGTGTCGGCGCATGGTCTGGATGGCAATCTTGTCTGCCACCTTGATGCCGCGTGCCTTGCAGAGATAGTCCACCTGTGAGAAAAGGTTACCGAAAGCCTGTTTCGTATCCTTTACTCCTTCGTGGCAGCAGAGGATGAGCGTGTCGTGCATCATCTTGTTGCGAGTCTGCGGTTCCAGTTCTGGGAGCATTAGGAGTTCCCTTACCCTTTGGAAAAGTTCTGCGGCGCTGATATTGTTCTGATTCATGAGATATTGCTAATTCTTGAAATGTAGGTACAAAGATACATCAATTTATAGATAAAAGCAAGAAAATAGAGATAAAAGAAAAAAGCCGTAGGGCTTTTTCTAAAATATAGGTAAGAAATGCTTGCCGTATCATTTCTTTTTTGTATATTTGTAGCCCCCAAATGAAAGATGGGATATTATTAATCTAAAAAATTAAACGAATGACAAAAGAAGAATTGATGCATAGAGCCATTGAGCTCTCAAAGAATAGTGTGAAGACCGGTGGCGGACCTTTCGGTGCCGTTATCGCCAAGGACGGAATCATCATCGCTGAGGCTTCCAATAGCGTAACCATCGACCTCGATCCTACGGCACATGCCGAGGTGAACTGTGTGCGCCAGGCTTGTTTCAAGCTGAAGACCTTCAATCTGGAGGGCTGCGAGATTTATACCTCCTGCGAGCCATGCCCGATGTGTTTGGGTGCTATCTACTGGGCACATCTCGACCGTATCTATTATGCCAACGACAGAAAGGATGCAGCCAAGATAGGTTTCGATGATGAGTTTATCTACGAGGAGATAGACCGCAAGATAGAAGACCGCCATAAGCCGATGATTGCCCTGATGCGAGATGAGGCGCTTGGAGCCTTCCGTATGTGGGAGGAAAATACAGAAAAAACGGAGTATTAACACTCCGTTTTTTTATTGTTCAACGAATTATTCTACTAAAAGAACCGATTTCTCAGATTTTCTTTGTAATTTTGCCGCCAAATTCAGAAAAACCCTGAATTCTCTGATTATATGGAAATTCTCTAATTATTATAACGACAATGGAACAGTCAATAGAAAATCTCTACAAGCTTGACGGTAGAGTGCCCGTCGGTAAAGCACTCCCATTTGGTCTTCAACATGTGTTGGCGATGTTCGTAAGTAACATTGCGCCAATTATGATTCTTGCTGGTGCAGTAGGATTGGATAGTTCGGTGAGCGCTGTGCTCATCCAGAACTGTATGGTTATCGCCGGTATCGGTACTCTGGTACAGCTCTATCCGGTATGGCGCATCGGTTCCCGTCTGCCTATTGTGATGGGTATCTCCTTCACCTTCCTTTCGCTTGCCATCGCCATCGCCGGTGCTCATGGCATGGGTACGCTGATTGGTGCAGTCATCATCGGCGGTTTGGTAGAAGGTACGCTTGGTCTCTTCGCCAAGTATTGGATTAAGTTGATTCCGCCTGTAGTAGCCGCTACCGTGGTAACAGCCATCGGTTTCTCGCTGCTTCCTGTAGGTGCCAACTCTTTTGCCGGTGGTCAGGGTGCTGCCGACTTCGGTAGCATGAACAATTGGGTCGTGGGTTCAGTAACCTTGCTCGCTTGTCTCCTCTGCCAGATTTTTGCCAAGGGATTCCTCCGCTCTCTGTCGGTATTGGTTGGTCTGCTGGTAGGCTATGTCTTGGCTCTCTTTATGGGAATGATAGATTTTAGCGGACTTTCCGGCCTTTCTATCGTTGCCTTGCCAAAGCTCCTTCCATTTACTCCGGAGTTTAATGTCGGTGCCATCCTCTCGGTGATAGCTGTTTATCTGGTTTCTGCCACAGAGACCATCGGTGATACTTCTGCGCTCTGCAACAGTGCCTTGAAGCGCGATCCTAATACCAAGGAGATGGGTGCGGCAGTCTGCTGCGATGGTTTCGTAAGCTCAGTATCGGGTCTCTTCGGATGTACTCCTATCACTTCGTTCAGCCAGAATGTAGGTTTGGCAGCCATGTCGGGAGTCGTAAACCGCTTTACCATTGCCTTGGGTGCCATCATCATGATTATCGGTGGTGTGTTCCCGGCTATCGGATATGTGCTCACCACCATTCCTCAGGCAGTATTGGGTGGATGTACCATTATGATGTTTGGTAGCATCCTCTTTGCCGGTTTCGGTATGATGGCTCGCACGGGTTTCTCTCAGCGCAACATGGTCATCGTGAGTCTTTCACTCAGCGTGGGTCTCGGCTTTACATCAGCAACAGGTATGTTCAATATCTTCCCAGAGATTGTGCGCACCGTTTTTGCTGATAACTGTGTGGCAGTAGTCTTCCTGCTCGCCGTGATCCTGAACCTCGTATTGCCGAAGAATATGGATAAGGCATAATCGCAGCTCGCCCTGAAAGAAAAGGTAAATCGCCACACGCCCTGAAAGGGCAGAAGCTCCTAGCCCAGGGTAACACCCTGGGGGTATGATGATTTTAACAACCTCGCCCTGTAAGGGCAAAAGCTTTGATTATGTGAAGCTTTTGCCCTTACAGGGCGACATTTTTGTTTGTATGTTAACCCAGGGTGTTACCCTGGGCTAGGAGCTTCTGCCCTTTCAGGGCGTGTGGCGAAGAAGAAGAGAATTCTTCCCTCTTCCCTTTACTGTCCTCCCAGTCTTTCGAAGAAGGTGATGATTTCTTCGAAGGTCTTGAATTCATCGCTGCCGTATTCTATCGTCGTACCCATGAAACCATCGCATGGGCGAGGGTCGATGAAGTAATCGCCGTAGAGCAGGTTCTTCTGATTGCAGAAGATGATGTGGTTGTAGGCTGGGGTAGAGAGATATTCCTCTACCCAGGTCTGCACCTTCGCCATATATTCATGGTCGTTGGTTGGCGCTGGGGCTACGATATATACGTTGTAATGCTCTATCAGCATCTCGTAAGCCTTGTGCATCGAGCTGGTTGCCTTCATGTAACTGTCGTGCAGGGCATCGAAGTCTATATATACGATAGGGCGCTCCTTGCCGTTCTGCTTGTCGTCAATCCATCGGATTACGGGACAGAGATAGTGGAATGCCACCTTGTCGATGAGTCGGTGCTCGCCATGGAATGGGATGGCGAGCGGATAGTGCTCATGGAAGAGGTCGAAGGTATGGACCAGCGGATCTGCATCTCCGAAGAGACCGTAAACACGTTGCTGCTCCTCGGGAGTAATGTCCTGGAAGCAACGCTCGGTAAAGTCACGGTATTCCTTGATGAGGCCTTTGTTAACCATCAGTTCGTTCACTCCGTCCTTTCTCGGGTTCTGGAATTCCTGCTTGCCGGTCATGCTGCTCATCGTATCGCCCATCTTGAAGGCTGGGTTTACGAGGATGCGGTCGAATCCTTTCAGCAGTTCGGTATACATGCCTCCCATCGAGGTACCGATGATGAGGTCGGGCTTCTCAGTCTCCGCCATCTTCTGCAGCATCTCTATGCCCTCTTCCGGATGTACCGGGATGTCTTCAGCCACGAGGGTGGCATTCGGCATCAGTTCCTGCAACATCTTTACGGTGCCGCTCTGTGCAGAAGAGAGGAAACCGTGAACATACATGATTTTCTTGCCCGCCATGAGGTCGGGGAATTGTTTGATATATGGATTCATATTCTTATAGTTTTATAGGGGGCATCATATCATGCTCCCTGAACATCTTATTCATTTCTGCTGCAAAATTACGCTAAATTGCAGACAAAACAAAATTATTGGGCGATAAACTTCCTTGTTTGCGAAAAAAGTAGTAATTTTGCACCCAATAACCAAAAAGTTCAAGTCATAATGGATTTACTGAAAGAAAGAATTATGCAGGAGGGCCGCTGCTTTCCTGGTGGAATCTTAAAAGTAGATAGCTTCGTAAATCATCAGATGGACCCAATCCTGATGATGGACCTGGCTAAGGAATTCGTGCGCCTTTTCAAGGACATCAAGTACAACAAGATTGTTACTATCGAGGCTTCGGGCATCGCTCCAGCCATCATGGTGGGTTACCTGACCAATCTTCCTGTTGTCTTCGTCAAGAAAAAGCAGCCTAAGACGATGGAGGGTATGATTACCTCGGTGGTTCACTCTTTTACCAAGGATTGTGACTATACGGTTTGCGTGAGCAACAGCTACCTGACTCCAGAGGATCACGTGATCTTCATCGATGACTTCCTCGCCAACGGTAACGCATCCAAGGGTGTGATGGATCTCTGCGAGAAGGCTGGTGCCAAGATTGAGGCGATGGGCTTCATCATCGAGAAGGCTTTCCAGCATGGTGGCGACTTCCTGCGCAAGGAGGGAATCCGTTATGAGGCGCTCGCAACCGTAGAGAGCCTGGATGATTGCAAGATTGTCTTGAAGTAATACACCTATTATTATATATTGTAAAAGCCGCCTGTTTATACAGGCGGCTTTTGCTGTTTTTTATATCGGCTATTTTACAATGTCTGCTGCATAGATTCCCATCGCCTTATAGCCTGTTGGGTTAGGATGGAGCCAGTCGTTGCTGGCGTATTCCCGCTTCATTCTTCTGTCATCATTCGGATCTTGAAGCAGCTTGGCGAAATCCAGGATGCCATCCACGTTCTTCGCCTGACTTCGGATCCAGTCGTTTACATAGAGTCGGGCAGCTTCGTGGAAGTGGGTATAATATCCTGCGCCCTTGAAAGGGGTGATGGTTCCCAGATAAACTTTCATCTTCCGGGCTTTTGCCTTCTTTACCATTCCCTGGATGCTCTCGATGATCTGTCGGGCTACGGTTTCGCTGCTGCCGCTCCTGGCTGCACCGATGTCGTTGACTCCCTCGAAGATCACCACCTTCTTGACGCCGCTCTGCATCAGGATGTCTCTGTCGAAACGTTCCTTGGCGAGGGCTCCGAAACCGCCAGGTACGGTTACGCGGTTGTTGCCGATGCCCAGGTTCAGCACACCCTGATTGGTTATCTTATGCTTCAGCTGCAGCATCTCTGACATCACGTCGGGCCATCGGTTCTGGGCATTGTCGGTAGAGCATTTTCCGTCGGTGATGGAGTTTCCGATGATGGCGATGGCGCTCATGTTGTTGCTCATCGTATAGACATCGATGCCGCTGATGTTGTACCAGTGGTTCTCCCGGAAAGCCTTCGCAAAGTTGGAGTGGGCATTGGTTACACCTTTCATGATATAGGAGGTGGTGCGCGAACCCATGTGCACGGTTGGAATTTCGGGAGCCGAGGTGTAGTTGATGGTGATGGCTACACGCTCCAGATTCCTGAGTTTGAACTTCAGGGCATTGCTCACAATCTGCTTGCCGGCAGGGATGACGGCCTTGTAGCTGTTGCCGAACTTGAAGTATTGCGCCGTTTTGGCATCGATGTCGGAGGAATCCTTGGCATGAGCGATGTAGATAGATCGGATCTCTACGGGTTGCATCGAATAGATGTTGCTCAACTTGAGGCGGATCACGTCGCCTCCTATGCTAACCTTTACCACCTGGCGTACCGAACGGTTAGTCATGCAATTGTTATAGGGCATAAATGATTTGACTACAGTTTGCGGAGCTGTGGCCCAGGTGCCTACCCAGTTCTGTGCCAGAGAATAAGTTGATAGGGCACAGAACATCATTAAGAAAACTAATAATCTTTTCATCATACGTGCAAAGTTAGATAGAAATGGCAATAAAACCAAGAAATTTAAAAACTTTTTTCATAAAACTTTGGAGAATATTGAGAAAAGTTGTACCTTTGCCCAAAATTCTAACTAAAATATAAGTCTATGCAACCAACAAAAAGTTTTGCGATTCCATTGTCGTTCATTGGAATCATGTTTTTCTCTTTGGGCTTTGCCCTGGGTATTAATTCCTTGCTGGTGCCTGTATTGCAGGGCTCGCTGGGTATTTCCAATGCTGCCTCTTATCTCATCATCGCAGCCACCTTCATTCCGTTCCTGATTTTCGGTTATCCTGCCGGACTCACCATCAAGGCTATCGGTTACAAGAAGACGATGTCGCTGTCGTTTGTCATCTTCGCAGCAGCATTCTATCTCTTCATCCTTTCTGCCGATGAGAAGAGTTTTCCTCTGTTCCTGCTTGCATCTTTTGTAAGCGGTGCTGCCAATGCCTATCTTCAGGCATCTGTCAACCCTTACATCACCATTCTGGGTCCTTTGGATAGTGCAGCCAAGCGTATCAGTATGATGGGTATCTGCAACAAACTGGCGTGGCCAATCCCATCTATGTTCATCGTATGGCTGTTGGGCAAGGATGTTCATCTCATCGGAATCGAGGATTTGTCCAAGCCATTCTGGATCATCATCGTAGCTTTCCTGGCTTTGGGTGTTCTGGCATTCCTGGCTCCATTACCAGAGGTAAAGGCTGCCGGAGAGGATGATTCTGAGGAGGAGGAAGAGTCTGCTACCTGCACTTATGCGGCAACCAAGACCTCTGTCTTCCAGTTCACTCACTTGCTTTTGGGCTGTCTGGCGCTGTTCCTGTATGTAGGTGTTGAGACGGTTTCTCTCGGAACATTGGTAGATTATGCCAATTCCCTGGGTTTGCCGGGGGCTGCCAACTATGCCTGGATTGCTCCTATCGGTATTGTTATCGGTTACATCTGCGGTATCATTCTGATTCCTAAGTATATCAGTCAGGCAGTAGCCTTGAAGCTCTGTTCGTTCCTGGCAATTGCCGGAGCTTTGCTGGTGGTGCTTACCCCAGCCGAGATTTCCATCTATTTCATCTCATTGATGGCATTGGGTTGTTCTCTGATGTGGCCTGCCCTCTGGCCATTGGCAATGGCAGATCTGGGTAAGTTTACCAAGTCTGGTTCTTCCCTGCTCATCATGGCGATGTTTGGTGGAGCCGTTCTTCCTACGCTCTATGGCAGTCTGAAGGATGCAGTAGGTGCTCAGCAGGCATACTGGCTCTGTCTCCCTTGCTTCCTCTACATTTTGTATTACAGCATCCACGGCTACAAGATTCGTTCATAGTATCGTTTCTTATCAGCTGAGATGATAAAAAAAAGGTGTATCCCGCTTGCCCGATGTATGGGGCAAGAAGGATACACCTTTTTAATATTATACTGTTCTGAAAGATTTGATTAGTTAATCTTTGGAGCAGTTGCATCAGCATTGTAGTCGGTCTCGTTCAAAGGAACGCCCCATGTCCACTTGTTGCCATCTTCTGGCTTGATGGTGATGGCAACAGACTGATGTGCATTACCACCATCAGCAAATGACTTGCGGACAACAGCCTTGTTCCAACGCTTGAAGTCACTCCACTCGAAGCCCTCACCCCAAAGCTCAAGACAACGATAGTCCTGAATCTCTGAAAGAAGCTCCTCGCCAGTCTTTGTGCAGGTATATTCTGGGTTACGACCAGAAGTAGCATTCAGTTCAACCAATGCAGCCTGAGCTTCTGCTTCATGATGCAAGAAATAATTTGCCTCAGCCTCAATCAATACCATCTCGCTAGAGCGGATGAATGGCACATAGCTGATACCTGGCTGGCCAGTTACAAAGAACTTCAAATTGGCATCCAAGTAATAGAAACCTGCCTGATAAGGTGCATTTAATCCTTTTACTGCATGGGCCTTTACGATGGAATCTGCCTGTGCATAGATATTATCATCCGCCATACCGAGAATGCCAAATGTATAGTAATACTTAGACTCCTTAGAGAGGTCAAGGTCTGGGAACTTATCCTCTGTCAGGAAGTTCTGCTTACGGGCATCATTGTTTGGAATACGTGAAATCAACTCATGACCGATAGTACCAGCACCTGTTGCATTACCATCAGCAGTTGCATAGTAGCCATTACAAGCATCCTGTGTACCAAAAGACCAATACCAGTTGTTTTCTGCATCACCACCATAACTACCCATAATCCACTCAGATGTTGGCTCACAGAAACCAGCCTTATAATCAGCATTGCTCATCAATGGATAACCCTGCTTAGCAAGCTTAGCCTGATCAAGAGCAGTCTGGTAATCCTGGCGGAACAAAGCTGCACGTGCATAAACAGCATGAGCAACGTTTGCATTAGGAATCCAAACCTCAGAAGCAGGACGGTCGATGCCACTTTCGCCAAACAAGGTAATCGCTTCCTGGCAATCCTTGTAAATCTGATCTACGGTTTCTGCCAATGTTGCAAATGGAGCATCTCCTGTAGATTCATCAAGACGAAGAACCACGCCCTGTGAAGCACCATTGTTACTGTCCTGCCAACGATAGCAGTAGTAGTGAATCAACTTCTCGTAGCTGTAAGCACGGAAAGCCAAGGCAGAAGCCTTGATAAACTTCTTGTCAGAGTCGCTTCCAGCTGCTGCATCAATATGAGCAATGATAGTGTTAGCCTGACCAATGAGCTGGTAATAATAATACCAAGCATATCCATCATAGATTGTGCTTGTTCTATTATGGAATGTCTGATTATGGATTGGTGCCCAACCAGAAGCATAGTAGTTGTAGTTGTAATTCTGGCTAGGCAAGTTCTCATAGAGACGCATGATGGCATTCTCGCCAGCAAAACCCTGAGAAAAGGCATAATGCTGAGTAGTCTGGCAACGAGCGATACCATTCAATGCCTTATAAGCCATATCTGTTGTAGCAACAGCTGCCTCGGAACCAACAGAATCCGTTGGCTTTGTATCTAGATAATCGCTGCCACAAGATGTCAGCAAGGTTGCGGAAGCCAAAAGGGCGCAACCGAATATCTTATTTATATAATTTTTCATCTTTATATTCTGTTTATATTGTTATCTCTTAGAATGTCACAGACAAACCGAAGTTAAATACACGGGCACTTACGTAGGTATCACCAGAGGCACCATTGAAGCTGTACTGAGGGTTCATACCTTTGCGAGCTGTAAGAGTGAACAAGTTTTCTGCACCTGCCTTCACGGTCAAGCCCTGGATGCCCAAACTCTGAATCCATGTCTTTGGCAAGTTGTAGCTGAGGTTGATGTTCTTGAAGATGAGATAATCTGCACTAGTCAACCAACGATCACTTGTATCATTGTTGTATGTACTCAAGTTGAAGTCGATGATAGGAGTACCATTAGGGTCGATACGATTTGGAGAGGTCTCTGTCATACCAGCAGGTACACCATTCCAAGACTTCAAGATATCCTTGTGGTTTGCAGAAGCTGAAGAAGCAGAAGCTGTGCTCATCAAGCTCTTGTAAGTAGCATCATAAATCTTACCACCCAAGCTATAGGTGAACAATACTCCGAGGCTCAAGTCCTTCCAACGGAGGTTTGTACCGAATGAACCATAAACAGATGGGAGTGCTGTGCCAGCCCACTTACGCTCAGCATTGGCTGTCTCTGTGGTGTAGTTCTTGCCGTTGATAGTAACAAGAGTACCGGCTTTCTCTGCAGCCTCAACGTTCTCGTCTGCAATATCATACAAAGAATTACCTGTCATCTGGTCAACACCTGCGAAGTGATAAGTGAAGAACTCGTATGCAGAATGTCCCTCAGAATACTTCTGTACGCCATGGAGAATGTCCTTACCTCCAGGCAGCTTGATTACCTTGTTCTTCAAGGTAGTAGCATCTGCAGAAACTGTCCAGTTCCAATCCTTGTTCTTGATAATCTCACCACTCAAGGCGATTTCAAAACCACGGTTTGAAATAGTACCAATATTCTGATACTGTGACATATTAGACATGTCCTCATTATGAGGGTATGAACCTGCTGAATATGGCAAACGAACCTCGAAGAGAAGATCCTTAGAACGCTTGTCAAAGTAACCGATGCTGAAGTTCAAACGGTCGAACAATCTGCCCTCGATGCCAAAGTCAACAGTCTGTGTAGTTTCCCACTTGATGTTTGGAGCTGCCAAAGTCTGCTTAATCAAAGCTGTGTTACCACCATTCTTGGCAATCTCATAAAGTGCCTGATAACCATAGAGGCTCACACCAGCATCGTTACCAACCTCACCGTATGAAGCACGAACACGCAAGTCATTTAACCAATCAACATCCTTCAAGAAGTTCTCTTTCTTTGCATTCCAGTTCAAGCCGAAAGAGAAGAAGTTACCCCAACGAGCATCTTTGGCGAAGCGAGAAGAACCGTCACGTCGATATGAGAAATCTGCGAAATACTTCTCGTCATAGTTATAACGGATGCGCCCCAAGTAAGACTCTGTTTTGTATTCGTCATCAAAGCCTTTTAGGTAAGAGTTGGTCAAGAAGTTACCTAATGTAAAGTTGTCATCAACAGCCATATTGGTATTCATACCGTGATTAATTTTTCTCTGCCAGCTATAGTTCTCATGACCAGCGAGCACATCTACGCTATTCTTGCCATAAGAATGGTTCCAAGTCAACAACTCTTGTGCAGTATAAGTAGCATATTGATAGTCGTAGAAAATCAAACGACCATTGTTGGCAGCACCATCACCGATGTTAGGGTTGTTGTAGTTCAAACGGTTGGATGTGGTATTGTTTCCATTACCCTTAACCATCACAGAGAAGTCGTATGGCAAATTAATCTTGGCATACACCTGTGCGTCGATAACAGCACGACGAGTCTTGTCCTTGTCGGCAGTCATCTCGTATGCGATGTTACGGTTGGAAAGATACTCTGAAGTTGTATCAAACTGCTTCTCGCCATTCTCATCCAAAGCATAGCTACCATCTGCATTATGCATATACATAGGATAGATAGGTGCCATGTAACGACAAGTACTGAATGGGTTAGCGTACAATGAGCCTGCATCTTCCGCAGCATCATTGTATTGACGATTGGATACGTTGGCACTCAAATTGAGACCACCCTCAAACCACTTACTAGGATTGAACTTGGAATTGATACGACCCGTGAAACGCTCGAAAGACGAGTTCTTGGTATAACCCTTCTCATTCAAGTAACCAGCAGATGCATATACATTGAATTTCTCACCGCTTACGGCACCAGACACATTGTATTCTTGGCGATGACCTGTACGCTCTACGCCATCCTCCCAATCGAGGTCGTCATAACCTGCGAGACGAGAAGCAATGAGTTTACCATTGGCATCAAACAAAGCGTCATTGGCAGCATTATAGATATTTCTCTTGGCGTAGTCACTAATCAAATGAGTTGTAGCATATTGAGCAGCTGCGGCTGCATCTAATCCCATAGAACCAGACATGGCATAGTTCTTCATGGCTGTCCAAGAAGCCTCCATCCACTGGTCGGCGTTCAAACGCTCATACTCTGCAATACCACGAGTATATACACCATTGTTGATCTGGAGATTGATAGTAGGCTTGATACCATACTTTGCACGCTTGGTAGTAATCAGGATGACACCATTGGCAGCACGGTTACCGTAAAGGGCAGCAGAAGCAGCGTCCTTCAATACAGACATGCTCTCGATATCATTAGGGTTCAACTCGGAGATGTTTCCATCGAATGCCGTACCATCAACGACATAAAGTGGCTGGTCTGCATCCTTTACTAACGTTCCGACACCACGGATATGGATTTTAGGAGCCTTGCCCGGCTCACCATATGAGTTGTTCACCTGTACACCAGGAGCAGCACCTTCGAGCGCACCTGTTACTGAAGTAGAGATACGGTTCTCGATTTCCTTAGAATCAACAGCAGTTACAGAACCAGTAATAGACTGGCGCTTAGCTGTACCGTATGCCACAACAACGACATCATCCAGAGAATGATTGTCAGCATCCAAAACAATCTTCATGTTAGAAGAAGCCTTGGCTGTCTTAGACTGCATACCGATGTATGTAATCTCCAACTTGGCTCCGGCAGGAGCGTTCAATGCGAAGTTACCGTCAATATCGGTAACTGTACCTGTGTTAGTGCCCGCAACCTTGATAGAAGCACCGATAACAGGGCTTCCGTCCTCAGAAGAGGTCACGTGACCAGAGATTTGACTTTGTGCAAAAGCCATGCTCGTACTGAGAGCAAGACCTGCAACTACTGTCATGAGTCTTTTTTCCATAAATCTCTCTCGTTTTAAATAAATGAATATATAATGTTTATAATTTCTTTCTCTCAACTTTTTCTTATATGATTACTCACAAGGAGTTATCGTCATCTTTTTGCCCCCTCCTCTTGCCCCGAGGTGGAGAATTATGGGAAAAACGGCGATTTTTCACAATAAAGCTATTGGAATTAACAGGATGTATCATACCTTTGGGTATATTTTCGTAAAATCTTTATTTTTAATCATTTAAACATTTAAGTTATGGCATATTTCAAGTTAGAATTCGGTTTCGGAAGAAGTAAGAGTGAGGGTAAGATTTCTGATTCTGCGAATCAGGCAGATGAGCAGGCTGTGTTGGAGATTCGTGGATGGGACTTCGTGAAAGGTGAAGTGGAGAGGGCAAAACAGGAAGGACGCTTTAAAGTTGCTGGTAATTACCTTACTGCTGCCCGTTCCTTTACAAAGTTCATTGGTACTGACAACTGGCTTTTTTCTGATATGACGGCAGAAAAGCTGGAAAGCTATCAGCGATGGCTGCTGGGGCGCAATATCTGCCTGAACACATGTTCTGCTTATATGCGGGCATTGCGAGCTATGCATCATAGGGCTTTGCCGTCTCTCAATGCAACTCCATTCAGTAAAGTGTTTACGGGGAGGACCAAGACCGAGAAACGTTGCATCTCACAATCAGAAATTCTGCAGCTCAAAGCCTTGCCGCTACAGCCTGGAGGTTCTCTTTCCTTCGCTCGCGACATCTTCCTGTTTTCTTTTTATGCGATGGGAATGCCTTTTGTTGACATTGCCTATCTCAAGAAAAGCCAATTGCGAAACGGATGTATTTATTATGCCCGGCACAAGACGGGACAGCAGATACAGGTAGCATTATTGCCTGCGATGCTTGAAATCATCATGCGATATGAACAAAGAGATTCAGAATTTGTCTTTCCGATACTTTCAGACAAGGTGGAAGATTCTGTTTCCTCACCATCTGTTTCTGCCCAACAGCATCGTCAATATACAGCTCGATTGCGCCAGTACAACTACAATCTGCATCAGTTGTCTAAGATGTTGGGGTTGGCTCAACCCTTATCCTCTTACGTGGTTCGTCATTCATGGGCAAGCATAGCTTATCTTCATCATCTGGACATCAGCCTGATAAGCAAGGCTTTGGGACATACAAAATCTTCAACTACCTTTATCTATATAAAAAGCCTTTTTGATTCCGACCTGTTCGAAGCAAACCAGACTTTGATGGAAGATCTGGGGTTATAGTCCTGTCGGAAAACTTCACCGATTATTGAAACTGGCTTCGTTTGCCGTTGAAGCAGGTTTCTGTTTCAAATCGGAAAGAATGGTACTTACGAAGTGTCGGAACGTCTCTGAGAGGTAGCCATAATAGTCCTGGCGGGTTACAAGTAGCCTCCTTTCGTTTATTGCCTGGTTACGGCACAATATTGCCCTCTACCAGGGCAACTTTGTGCCATTGCCAGGCACAAAACGATACGTCGGGAGGAAGAATTCTTCAGAGCTGCCATCTGTGATTTGGAATATGGTTTGCTTCCAGAGCCCGTTTTGCGTGTGAAAAGACTACTCTCTATTTTACTCTTCACTCTTCACCAAACCGCCTGAAACCCCGATAAACACAGAGCTTCCGAGCGGTGAAGAGTGGCTGGGCACTCTTCACCACTCTTCACCACTCTTCACCACTCTTCACCACTCTTCACGTAAGCGGCTCCGCGTTTATACCTTGCATAATTCAAAAAAAGCAGTAACAGCTGATTAAACAAATGCTGTTACTGCTTTTTCCATCGGTCAGGAAGTAAGTCTCTATATTTCTCCAGTGTGGTATTCGG
>NZ_NMPZ01000025.1 GCF_002224675.1 Segatella copri
CGGAGCCGCTTACCGAAAAATCTGTGTAAATCTATGAAATCTGTGGGACATAAAAAAAGTGGTTTCAGCCCCCCAACCGAACAGGGCGAGCTTCCGTTTCAATTCCGTGCGCAATCCGAAGGTGAAGAGTGGTGAAGAGTGGTGAAGAGTGGTGAAGAGTGGTACGTAACTCTTCACCTCTCGCAACCCCAGTGTTTATCGGGGTTTCAGCCGATTTGGTGAAGAGTGAAGAGTAAAAAGAAGAGTGGTGCTTTTATAAAAAAAACTCCCGACGTATCGTTT
Source organism: Segatella copri (assembly GCF_002224675.1). Taxonomy (GTDB): domain Bacteria; phylum Bacteroidota; class Bacteroidia; order Bacteroidales; family Bacteroidaceae; genus Prevotella; species Prevotella copri_U. Next base: position 283 of record NZ_NMPZ01000025.1, read on the forward strand.
TGTGCCTGGCAATGGCAGATTATTGCCCTGGTAAGGGGCAATGTTGTGCCATAGTGAGGCAATAATCGCTACAAGCTGCTTTACGCATCGTCAGTACTATCATCGTGCCTTGTAAGTGCTATCATTGTTGCATCGGTTTAACGTAAGAAGTCTTCGGAGTAACCTTTACTTGTTGTCAGAAGGATTAATGGTATAAGCCGGAGAAGCCTATATCTTCAGCCGCACAACAGGTGTTGTGCGCTTGCATATCAGCTGTTATGCGCTCGCCCAACACCTGTTGTGCAAGCGGAAATCAGCTGATGGGAGATAAGTTGTTGGATATAAGTTCTGTGTATGTATATGAACGAGCCGTAAACGGCAAAGCCTATTCTGAGAAAGTGATCTTAAAATAAAACAGAAAGTAGAGGCAAAAACAATGCCGGGCCATCTTTTTCAAGATGCACCCGGCATTTTTTCTTTCATCCGATAGCAAATTCAAAAAAATATCCGTATCTTTGCAGCAGTTTTTAAATACAAAGAAAAATGAAAAAAGCAATATTCTCTTTGCTCCTCATGACAGCATCTGTTATCGGAGCCAGCGCTCAGGGCAGCGCAACAACTGCCCAGAACCCACAGGATGTGGATGTACTCTATGCCAAGAATCTCCTGGCTGCAGGAACTGAGGCCCCAGCCTTCCCTGCTCTCAAGAAGGGAACATGGACGGTATTGGATTTCTGGGCTACCTGGTGTCCTGATTGCCGTAGAGAGATTCCTACCGTCAAGGAGATGTTCCAAAAGTACGGCACCCGTGCCAAGTTCATCGGTGTATCCATGGATACCGACAAGCAGAAGCTCGACAACTACACCCAGGCAAACGGTGTGGAATGGGAGCAGTACAGCGAGTTCAAGAAGTGGAAGGAAACCCAGATTTCCAAGGATTACAAGATTTCCTGGCTTCCTACCATGTATCTCATCAACCCGGAGGGCAAGGTAGTTTATACCACCGTACTCGCTGAGCGTATGGCAAAGAAACTGGCAGAAATCTTCCCAGAGAAGTAAGAAAGAAAAATGGCAACCGAATTATTTCCGGTTGCCATTTTTCTTGAGATAGCATAGCAAAACGCTATTTCTTCCTCAAACTTTCGCGGTATTTCAATGGCGACATGTGGAGATGCTCCCTCACATACTTGCCAAAGAAAGATGTGTTGGAGAAACCAAGAATGCCTGAAATCTCCTTGATGGTCTTCGAGGTGGAACGGAGGAGATAAGTGATGTCGGCAAGCGTATATTCCGTAATCCACTCTATCGCCGTCTTGCCCGAATGGCGCTTGCAGATGATGGAGAGATACTTCGGGGTGATGCAGAGCTTGCGGGCGAAATTCTCCACCGGCTGATGCTTCACCTCCGCCTGCTGCAACAGCTCCAGAAACTGATCGAAAAGTTCGCTAGAACTGGAATTCAGCTCCTCCTTCGGCATATCCTCCAGCAGCATGTTGCTCACCGCCAGGAGCGCACTCTTCAAGAGCGTCTCCACAATCTCTCGGCGATAAGGCTTCCACGAAGTGCGCTCGCAGAACGACGGATCCAGGCACAGACGCACCAGATCGGTGAACTTGGCATAGAATACCATATCCACCTCGTTCATCTTCAGCACAGACACCTTGCTCACATACATCGCCCGATTCCATACCGAAATATGAGAACGAAGGATATTCAGCATGCCGTGATTGCTCACACACATCGCCGTGCACGCAAAATCGCCCGACACTTCCACGATGTCGAGTGTAGAGTTGGGAGGACAGATAAAGATATCGCCCTTCTCTACCAAGAGGATATTGCCATTATACTCTACTTTCAGACTGCCACGCAAGCAGGATGCTATCATGTTCATCTGCAATCTCACGGGGTCTGGATTCTGCAACACCTTGACATTGTCTATGATCAGGATGTCTTCGTCGAGATAACTGGCAGAAATCTCTGCGCTCTGTGCAAATTCGCCTTCCTCTACGCGCTGTTTAAAATCCTTCAGTTCCTGTTTTGCCATAATTCTTATTTTATATCCACTCCGGAAACCATGGTTTCTAGAATGCCTCACGATACTTATTCTCGTCCTTATCCTCGAGCATAGAAAGATAGCTCTGATAGCGGCTGGCAGCAATATAATGCTCCTCCACAGCCTTGATGACGGCACAGCCCGGTTCGTGGGTGTGGGTACAGTCGGAGAACTTGCAGTTCTGCGAAAACTTGAAAATTTCCTTGAAATAGCTGGTGAGTTCCTCCTTCTCGATATCAAAGGTACCGAAGCCCTTGATGCCCGGAGTATCAATGAGATAGCCCCCTTCCGGCAGTTCCAGCATCTCGCTGAAGGTGGTGGTATGCATACCGCTGTTATGCGCCTCGCTGATTTCGGCGGTGCGCTGTCCGGCATCCGGAATGAGCTGGTTGATGAGGGTTGACTTGCCTACGCCACTGTTGCCGCTGAGCAGCGACTTCTTGTCTCGGATGAGCGGACGCAACTCATCTACGCCCTCACCGGTAGCAGCCGAAATCTCTACACACTGGTAACCAATGGTCTCATAGAGGGTGCGCATCATTTTCTCGTAGCGCAGCTCTTCTTCGGTTAGAAGGTCGCACTTGTTGAACACGATGATGACGGGCACTCTGTATGCCTCGGCTCCAGCCAGGAATCGGTCGATGAAGGTGGTGGAAGTCTCAGGGTAATTCACGGTAACCACAAGCAGCGCCTGATCGAGATTAGCCGCAAGGATGTGACTCTGCTTGCTGAGGTTGGGTGATTTACGGATGATATAGTTCTGGCGGTCTTCGATGGAAGAGATGAACGCCGTGCCCTCCTGGTTGGTGATGAGCTGCACATAGTCGCCCACAGCCACAGGATTGGTGCTGCGGATGCCCTTCAATCGGAAATTGCCCTTGATTTTGCTTTCAATCAGCTGGCCATCGTCAGTCTTGACGGTGTACCAGCTGCCTGTATTCTTAATAACGAGTCCTCTCATTATCACATATTAATAATGTAAGTCTGATAAACATGACGTCTTTCTAGACAGTCATGATTTCCTTTTCCTTCTCGTCCATCAAACCTTCGAGCTGCTTGATGTACTTGTCGTGAAGCTTCTGCAAATCATTCTCTGCATCCTTCTCCAAGTCCTCTGAAAGACCATCCTTGATAGCCTTCTTCAGCTTCTCCTTGATTTCCTGACGCACGTTGCGAACCTCAATCTTGGCACGCTCCGCAATCTTGTTGCACTGCTTAACCAGCTCCTTACGGCGCTCACCAGTAGGCTGAGGGATTCCGAGGCGTACGATTTCACCGTTGTTCTCTGGTGTAATACCCACGCCACTGTCCATGATAGCCTTCTCGATATCCTTGATAGCCTTCTTGTCCCAAGGGCGGATGGCGATAGTGCGGGCATCTGGAGTGGTTACGGTAGCCACCTGGTTCAATGGAACCATGCTGCCATAGCTGTTAACACGCACGCCGTCGAGGATAGCCACGTTGGCGCGACCAGCACGAATATGAGAGAGCTCTTCTGCGAGATACATTGCAGCCATCTCCATACGCTCTGCTGCAGAATTCAAAGTTTCTTTTACGTCGATCATAGTCTGTATATATTTTTTTGTTTATTATTTTATTAATTCCAATCGTTTCAGTTCTTCGCCCACATAGTTGGTGAGTTCCACAAACTGCTGGATGCTGAGCTGCTCAGGGCGCTTGGTCATGATGTCGGTGGTGTAGAAATCCTCACGTGGGGTTACACCCGGGAACATCTGCTTGAGGCTTACTCGGAGCATCTTGCGGCGCTGGTTGAACACGGTCTTCACCAGTCGCTTGAAGAGTTTCTCATCACATCCCAGATCGGTCACCTTGTTACGGGTCATGCGGATGACGGCACTCTTCACCTTTGGCGGTGGATTGAACACGCCCTCATCTACGGTGAAGAGATACTCCACATCATACCATGCCTGGATGAGTACGCTGAGGATACCATACGCCTTGTTGCCCGGCTCGGAAGCCATGCGCAAAGCCACCTCTCGCTGAATCATACCCGTGCAGCAAGGAATGAGATCCTTGTAATCGAGCATCTTGAAGAAGATCTGCGAAGAGATATCGTATGGATAGTTGCCCGTGAGCACGAACTGCTTTCCATCGAATATCTGGTTGAGATCCATCCTCAGGAAATCCTCTCCGATAATGTTATCCTTCAGTGTCGGGAAATTCTCGTGGAGATATGCTACCGACTCAGAATCGATTTCCACCGCCTTTACCGGGCGAGGCTTCTCTACGAGATATTGGGTAAGAACGCCCATACCCGGTCCAATTTCAAGAACAGGTATATCAGGGCAGGCATCCACCGTGTCGGCGATGCGCTTGGCTATGTTGAGGTCAGTAAGGAAGTGCTGACCTAGATTTTTCTTTGGCTTTACAGCTTTCATACGTTCTATACGATATTGATATATTTATTTTGCAAAAATACGATTATTTTTCGAGAAATCACCCCTTGAATGCTTTTTTTTCATCTTTTATATAAAAAAGAGGAAATAAAAAGGAGTCTAACCGTTTATTTATGCTAAAAATATGCGAAAGTAGTGCCATATAAGCGATAAAAGTGTTACCTTTGCAGCTATGATGGAAAAGAAAAAGATAGCAAACAATATTTGGCAGGTGGCACTCTCCTTGTTTCTGGGCGGTGCCATCCTCTATTGGATGTATCGCGGATTCGATTTCAAGCAGGTGGAGGAGGTACTGCTCCACAAGATGAGCTGGACCTGGATGCTGCTGTCGTTCCCCTTCGGTATCTCGGCACAGCTCTTCAGAGGATGGAGATGGAAGCAGGCGCTGGAGCCCATCGGCGAAAAGTCGCGCAGCAGCGTAAGCATCAACTCCATATTCCTCTCGTATGCCCTGAGCCTCGTCATCCCCCGCTCGGGTGAATTTGCAAGATGTGCCGTACTGAAGAGATGGGACGGCGTTTCGTTTCCGAAAGCACTGGGTACCGTGGTGACCGAGAGAGCCATCGACTCGCTGCTCGTACTACTTATCACAGGACTGGTGTTCCTGATGCAGATTCCCGTCTTCCTGAACTTCTTCGACAAGACGGGCACGAGTATGGACAGCATCCTGGGCAACTTCACAGCCACAGGATACCTGGTTACCACCATCTGCGGCATCGCCGTACTCTTCCTGGCTCACATACTGCTCAAGAAACTGTCTATATATAATAAGGTGAAAGCTACGCTGAACGGACTCTGGCAGGGAGTAATCTCGCTGAAGGGCGTGAGAAACGTACCGCTCTACATCGCCTTCACCCTGGGCATCTGGCTGAGCTACTTCCTGCACTACTATCTCACCTTCCAGTGCTTTGAATCTACGAGCCATCTCAATCTGATGTGCGGACTGGTGACCTTCATCGTGGGAAGCATAGCTGTAATCGTACCTACACCCAATGGAGCGGGTCCATGGCATTTCGCAGTGAAGACAATGCTTATCCTCTATGGCATCCAGCAGAACGACGCCCTCTACTTCGTGCTCATCGTTCACTCCGTACAGACCCTGCTCGTCATCCTGCTGGGCATCTACGGATGGATAGCACTGGCGTTTACAAAGAAGCTTCAAATTCAGAAATAAGCGATGTTTTCGAACACAGGAACAAGAAGCATAACATTCAAAAACAAATAGAACATTAACAATTTAAATAAAGATATTATGGCTGACATTAAGAATCTTAGTCCAGTGGAAATCTGGCGTAATTTCGACAAGTTGACACAAGTTCCACGTCCATCAGGACATTTGGAGAAAATTCAGGCTTATTTGCTCGACTGGGCAAAGGAAGCTGGCGTAGAGGCTTTCCAGGATGCTGCCGGAAACATCGTGATGCGCAAACCTGCTACTCCAGGCATGGAGAACAGAAAGGGTGTTATCATGCAGGCACACATGGATATGGTGCCTCAGAAGGCTCCTGAAAGCAACCACGACTTCGAGAACGATCCAATCGAGACCATCATTGACGGAGACTGGGTACGTGCCAATAAGACTACTCTGGGTAGCGACGACGGCCTGGGTGTAGCTACCATCATGGCTGTGATGGAGGCTAAGGACCTGCAGCACGGACCAGTAGAGGGTCTGATCACTGCAGATGAGGAGACAGGCATGTTTGGTGCCAACGGTCTTCCTGAGGGCGAGTTGAACGGTGACATTCTCCTGAACCTCGATACTGAGGTATGGGGCGAGTTCGTAATCGGCAGCGCCGGCGGTATCGACATTACAGCAACACTCGACTATAAAGAGGTAGAGACAGACAAGGAAGATGCAGCCGTGAAGGTTACCTTGAAGGGACTGAAGGGCGGTCACTCCGGCATCGAGATCAACGAAGGCAGAGCCAACGCCAACAAGTGCATGGTTCGCTTCGTACGCGAGGCCATCTCTGAGCTTGACGCACGTCTGGCTTCATGGCAGGGCGGCAACATGCGCAATGCCATCCCATTCCAGGCACAGGTAGTCCTCACCCTGCCAAAGGAGAACGTAGAAGCACTGAACGACATGGTAGCCGACTGGAAGGACGAGATCTGCGATGAGTTCAACGGCATTGAAAACATCGAGAACATTGAATTCTTCACCGAGAACGTAGAGACTCCAGCTACAGAGGTTCCTGCAGAGATTCAGGACAACCTGGTAGATGCCATCTATGCCTGCCACGACGGCGTATTGCGTATGGCTCCATCTATGCCAGGCATCGTAGAGACATCTTCCAACCTCGCCATCATCGAGATTGGCGGTGGCAAGGCTGCCATCAAGATTCTGGCCCGTTCCAGCCACGAGTACTACAAGATGTATCTCGCTACCATGATGGAGAGCTGCTTCAACATGGCTGGCATGAAGGTAGAGTTCAGCGGCGCTTACGGCGGCTGGAACCCTAACCCTAAGAGCGACATTCTGGAGCATGTACTGAAGGTTTACAAGGAGCAGAACGGCAAGGACGGCGTAGTACAGGCTGTTCACGCAGGTTTGGAGTGCTCTATCATCCTGGGCAAGTATCCTCACCTCGATGTAGTTTCATTTGGCCCTACATTGCTCAGCCCTCACACAGCCAACGAGCGCTGCCAGATTAGCTGCGTAGCTCCTTTCTGGAACCTGATGAAGCAGCTCCTGGCTGAGATTCCTGCTAAATAAGAAAAAAGAAATTACAAAAAGATGAAAAAAGAAAGCCGAGAAAGAAATTTCTCGGCTTTTTTGTTCCTTTTCTCAATTAAAATCATTACCTTTGCAGGCGATTTGGCAAGAACTGTAAAACTGCGAAGAACAGAATACAGAAAAGCTTGCAGATGTTTCATTAAATAACAACCAAAATGGACGATTATCACGCGGAGAACAATAACGAATTGTAAGGCGTGGAGATTCAGCAACCGTAAGCCCACAAGAAGGGCGCAACCCAATGCTCATCTCCATACCCAAACCTTTTATTATTTGGAGATTAGCAAACAATGAAGACTTTCTGGAATATCGATAAGAATCTGACTGCACTCAATGAGTGGCAGCCAAACTGTTGGGTACAGGTAACATGTCCAACCGATGAAGACCAGCGACTGCTGGAAGAAGAATTCAAGATCCCTGATTATTTCCTTTCGGATATCAGCGATACCGATGAGCGTGCCCGCTACGAATACGACGACGGTTGGATGCTCATCATCCTCCGTATCCCTTACGTCAAGGAAATACGCAGCCGCACCCCATATACCACAGTGCCGCTAGGCATCATCCATAAGCGCGACGTAACCATTACCGTATGCTTCTACGAAACCAATATGATGATAGACTTCGTAAGCTATCAGCAGAAACGCGGCGAAGGATTCACCGACTATGTGGATATGATATTCCGACTCTTCCTCTCTTCTGCCGTATGGTATCTGAAACGACTCAAACAGATCAATTCGCTCATCGAGAAGGCCAAGAGAAATCTTGACCACGGCGTGAACAACGAGAGTCTGATAGGCCTGAGCCGCCTGCAGGACTCCCTCACCTACTTCACCACCTCTATCCGCGGCAACGAAACCCTGCTCTCTAAACTGAAGTTCAAGCTGCAGGTGGATGAGCTGGATGCTGACCTGATTGAGGACGTAAACATCGAGATGACGCAGGCTAGGGAAACCACCAGTATCTACTCCGACATTCTGGAATCTACGATGGATACCTACTCGAGCATCATCAACAACAATATGAACACCACGATGCGTACCCTCACCAGTATCAGTATCGTCATGATGTTGCCAACGCTGATTTCATCCTTGTTCGGTATGAACCTGATCAACGGCATGGAAGAGAGTCCTTACGGATTCGCCTTCGCTCTGGTGCTCTCGTTCATCGTCTCAGGCTTAAGCTGGGGCTTCCTGAGATACAAGCGACTGTTATAAATATTGGAACAATTATAGCTGGAAAATGCAGCCCTAAGGGCTTCTATTGTTATAAAAGTATAAAAAATCGAATATCTTGACTAGATATTCGATTTTTTTGTTTAAGTTTGCAGAATTAATATAATAAATATTTTTGTGGGTCGAATCGTCTGAGACGACTACCGGCCAAAGAAACTCGAATCATAAACTAAACAAAGTGACATGATGGACTCTCAAGAAAACGCTCTGTTGCAGCAGAGCACCCTGGATCCTGCCAAGAAGGCATACGCCACCAAGCAGGAAGTACTCGAAAGAGTAAAAGAAATTGCTCATAGTGCAGAAGTTCCTAACAAAGAGGAGCTTGATATGCTGAAGACAATTTTCTACAAGATTCATCTCGCAGAAAGAGATGCGCAGACAAAAGAGTATCTCGCAGCAGGTGGTGATCCTGAAAAGTATGTTCTCTTACCAGATGACACAGAAGAAGCCTTCAAGGCCGAAATGCAGATTATCAAGGAAAAGAGAGCCAAGATCTTCCTTCAGCAGGAAGAGGAAAAGCAGGAAAACCTTGCGAAGAAACTTGAGATTATCGAAAAGATCAAAGCAATGACCACTTCGCCAGAAGAGGCCAACAAATCATATCAGGAATTCAAGACCCTGCAGCAGGAATGGAAGGAAATCAAGGCTATCCCTGCCGACAAGGCAAACGAGGTATGGAAGAACTACCAGCTCTACGTGGAGCAGTTCTACGACCTTCTGAAACTCAACAACGAGGCTCGCGAATACGACTTCAAGAAAAACCTTGAGGCAAAGACCAAGCTCTGTGAGGCTGCCGAGAAGCTCGCAGAAGAGCCAGATGTAATCTCAGCCTTCCACCAGTTGCAAGACCTGCACCAGGAATACCGCGAAATCGGTCCTGTAGCAAAAGAGCTGCGCGAGGAAATCTGGACCCGCTTCAAGAACGCAAGCACCGTAATCAACAAGAAGCACCAGCAGCACTTCGAGGATCTGCGTGCCAAGGAGGAGGAGAATCTTGCCAACAAGACTGCCCTCTGCGAAAAGATTGAGGCTATCAATCTGAAGGAGAAGAAGCAGGCTTCCGATTGGGAGGATGCTACCAAGGCTATCATCGAAATTCAGGGTGAATGGAAGAAGATAGGCTTTGCTCCTCAGAAGATGAACGTGAAGATCTTCGAGCGCTTCCGAATCGCCAACGACGAATTCTTCAGCAAGAAGGCTGAATTCTTCAAGAATATCAAGAGCCAATATGCAGAGAATCTCGAGAAGAAACAGAAACTCGTGGAGAAGGCTAAGCAGTTGGCAGATAGCACTGAGTGGAAGAAGACCGGCGACAAGCTGATCCAGATGCAGAGAGAATGGAAAAACATTGGCTACGTGCCTCGCAAGCAGGGCGACCAGCTCTGGAAGGAATTCCTCGGCGCATGCAACAAGTTCTTCGATGCACGCAACAAGCTGAATGCCGGTGCACGCAGCGAGGAGCATGCCAACCTGGACAAGAAGCGTGAGATCATCGCCAAGCTCAACGAGTTGGTTGAGAACGCCGGCGAGCACCTGCAGAAGAATATGCAGGACCTCATCGCAGAGTACAACGCTGTAGGTCACGTACCATTCAAGGAGAAAGACAAGGTTTACCAGGAGTATCACGAAGTGATGGACAAGCTCTACAAGACCTTACGTTCCAACAATGCCAAGCGCCATATCCACAACTTCAAGAACAACCTCAAGAATGTTGCCGAGAAAGGTGTCAACGCATTAGACAACGAACGTGGCAGACTGCTGCGCCGCTACGATCAGCTGCGCGCTGAGATTACAACCTACGAGAACAACCTCGGCTTCCTCAATGCCGCAAGCAAGAAGGGTAATAGCCTGGTAGAGGAAATGAACCGCAAGGTAGAAAAGCTCAAAGAAGACTTAAAGCTCGTAAAAGAGAAAATCAAGGCTATTGATGCAGAGAACAAATAAAAGATTTTATTGAAATCAAATAAGAGGGTGTGCCATAAGTCCATGACACACCCTCTTTTCTTTTGAAGAACATAGTAGAATGCAAAGTTCTCCCTCAATCTCCAAAAGGTAAATATACGAAAAAAGCATCTTTCGAAATGAAAGATGCTCTCTAGTTGGGATACCCGGACTCGAACCAGGAATGACAGGACCAGAATCTGTAGTGTTACCATTACACCATATCCCAATTTTACTTTTAAGAAGAATACCTGAATGATGAAGTTGGGATACCCGGACTCGAACCAGGAATGACAGGACCAGAATCTGTAGTGTTACCATTACACCATATCCCAATATCATTGCAATCTCAAGCATATTGTTTCTCAATTGCGGGTGCAAAGGTACAACATTTTTTTGAATCACCAAAATTTTTCAGCACTTTTTTCTAAAAAATCTCAATTTTTTCTGTTTTCTATGGCTTTTTCGGGTATTTAGCGTATCTTTGTACCATAATTACATATAATAAGGTAGTAAATAAAGAAAATAAAAAAATAAAGAAAGATTAAATGAACACAGTTAAACAACTCGTAGAGACTATTAAGGAAGGAATACAGGAGAAAAAAGGTCAAGACATCGTTATCGCCGACCTCAGTGAAATGGATGGCACCATCGCCAAATATTTCATCATCTGCCAGGGTGGATCACCTACACAGGTAGAAGCCATCGCAGAATCAGTGGGCGACATGTGCCGCAAGAACCTTGGCGAAAAGCCGGTGAATGTGGCAGGTCTGGGCAACGACCAGTGGGTGGCTATGGACTTTGTGGATGTTCTCGTTCACATCTTCCTGCCAGAAGTACGCGCCTATTACGATCTGGAGCATCTCTGGGCAGACGCCAAGCTTACCCATATTCCGAATCTCGACTAATTCCCAAGAATACCGAACTTGGCAGCAGACTCTACAGATGCTTCAAGAACGGCATTAAGGAAGATGATGCACTAAAACAACGCATCAAGAGAGAAAAAAAGAGCATACATCAAATAGAAATAAACAATAACAATGGAACAAAGCAACAACTTCAATAATCCTGGCGGAGGAAAAGGTCCGAAGATGCCTAGGTTTAACATGAATTGGCTCTACACCATTATCCTCATCGCCCTCATCGCTTTGTTTTTCAGTGGCGGTGGTGATGCCTTGGGCGGAAGCGCAGCCAAGGAAGCCACCTATACCGAATTCAAACAATATGTAGATAAGGGATACGTGCTGAGCGTAGTAGCCAACAAGACGGAAAGTACTCTCAAGATATATATCAACCCGAAATATACGAGAGATGTCTATAAAATGAGTGCCCAGAGCGTAGGACCGAATCCTTACGTCAAGGTACAGTTCGGATCGATCGACGAGGTAGATCGCTACGCCAACGAAATGGTGAAGGAGAAGAAAATCCGTTCCTTCAGTTACGATAACCAGAAGAGCAATGATTTCTGGAATCTCGTAATGAGCGTTGCCCCTCTCCTCCTCTTCTTCCTCTTCATCTACTGGATGTCAGGCAGAATGGGAAGCGGTATGAGCAATATGGGCGGCGGCATCTTCAATGTAGGTAAGAGCAAGGCAAAGATGTACGAGAAGGGAAATTCCCTGGGAATCACCTTCAAGGATGTTGCCGGACAGGAAGGTGCCAAGCAGGAAGTAGAGGAAATCGTGGAATTCCTCAAGAATCCGCAGAAATATACCGATCTTGGTGGTAAGATTCCTAAGGGCGCATTGCTCGTTGGTCCTCCAGGAACCGGTAAGACTCTCCTGGCAAAGGCTGTAGCTGGCGAAGCTGGCGTACCATTCTTCTCCATGAGCGGTTCAGACTTCGTAGAGATGTTCGTCGGCGTGGGTGCATCGCGCGTCCGCGACCTCTTCCGCCAGGCAAAGGAGAAGGCTCCTTGCATCATCTTCATCGATGAGATTGATGCTGTGGGCCGTGCCCGCAGCAAGAACCCGGCAATGGGCGGAAACGACGAGCGAGAGAACACGCTCAACGCCCTGCTTACAGAGATGGACGGTTTCGGTACCAATAGTGGTGTCATCATTCTGGCAGCTACCAACCGTGTAGATATGCTCGACAGCGCCCTGCTCCGTGCCGGCCGTTTTGACCGAGAAATCCACGTAGATCTCCCAGGCTTGAACGAGCGTAAGGCAATCTTCCTGGTCCACCTCAAGCCTATCAAGATAGATGACACTGTAGACGTGGACCTCCTGGCTCGCCAGACCCCTGGCTTCTCGGGTGCTGATATTGCAAATGTATGTAACGAGGCAGCCCTCATTGCTGCCCGCCACGACAAGAAGGCGGTATGCAAGCAGGATTTCCTTGATGCCGTAGATAGAATCGTAGGCGGACTGGAGAAGAAGACCAAGGTGATGACTGCCGATGAGAAACGAAGCATCGCACTCCATGAGGCAGGCCATGCAACCATTTCCTGGTTCTGTCAGTATGCCAATCCACTCATCAAAGTTACGATCGTGCCTCGTGGTCAGGCACTCGGAGCAGCCTGGTATCTCCCTGAGGAGCGACAGATTACCACCAAGGAGCAGATGCTCGATGAGATGTGCTCGCTGATGGGTGGACGTGCAGCCGAGGAACTCTTCACCGGTCATATTTCTTCCGGTGCGATGAACGATCTGGAACGCGCGACCAAGAGTGCGTACGGAATGGTGGCTTATCTGGGTATGAGCAAGACTTTGCCAAATATCTGCTATTACAACCAGAACGAGTATTCATTCCAGCGTCCATACTCAGAGACTACAGCCCGCGAGATAGACAAGGAGGTTCTGCAGATGGTGAACGAGCAATACACCCGTGCCAAGAACATCCTGATGGAGCACAAGGAGGGTCACAACGCCCTTGCCGAGCTGCTGATTCAAAAAGAGGTGATTATGGCCGAAGACGTGGAGCACATCTTCGGCAAGCGTCCTTGGCTGAGCCGTTCTCAGGAAATCATGGAGGACGAACAGCCTAAGATTGATGATGCCGTAAAGGATATGCCTGAGGTTCAGGCAGCCATCAAGGAGCACGAAGAGGCAAAGAAAGCTTCGAAGGAGGAGGCTGAAGAGAATACTTCAGAGAAAGCTCCCGCAAAGGTTTCTGAGGATGCAGAAGAGAAGGGTTCCGAAAAGACTTCAGATGATGCTTCAGAGAAGGAGTACGAGAAAACTTCTGGAAACAAGAAAAATAACGAATAAAAAGCAAGATCATGACTGAGAAACAAAAAAATCTAGTAATTAGATCCATCACAGGCGTACTCTTCGTTGTGTGTATGGTATCTTGCTTCCTGAATCCTAGGGCGATGGTATTCCTGTTCGCCCTGATTACAGGCCTAAGCATCTGGGAGTACTGCGGACTGGTGAACCAAAAGGAAGACGTAACCGTCAACCGATTCATTACCACCGTGGCAGGAGTATATTTCTTCCTTGCCGTAGCTGGATTCCGCACAGGTATCGTGGGCAACTTCGTGGTATTCGTACCATACTTGCTCACCATCATCTACCTCTTCATCGGAGGGCTCTATACAGCCAACAAGAACGCCATCAACGACTGGGCTTACACCATGCTTTCGCAAATGTACATTGCCCTTCCATTCTCGATGATCAACGTGTTGGCATTTGAGACTTCGGCATTCGATGGTCAGATTCATTACGACATGCTCTTGCCTCTGAGCGTATTCATCTTCCTCTGGACCAATGATACGGGTGCTTATTGCAGCGGTTCGCTTTTTGGCAAGCATAAGCTGTTTCCTCGCATCAGTCCGGCGAAGAGTTGGGAAGGTAGCATCGGTGGTGGTATCTTCGTAATTATCGCAGCCATCATCATCGGTTACATTGCCAACGATGGCGAGGCTCACCGCCTCAGCATTCTCGGATGGGTAGGTTTAGGAGTAGTTGTAGCGGTTTTCGGAACCTGGGGCGATTTGGTAGAAAGTCTCTTCAAGCGCACCCTGGGAGTAAAGGATAGTGGTAATATCCTGCCGGGCCATGGCGGAATGCTCGACCGCTTCGATTCATCACTTATGGCGATTCCAGCTGCCGTGATTTATCTCTACACCCTCCAGCTTTTCGGATAGACTCCATTCTGAAAAAATACAATAAGAAAAAATCCAAGCCAGATTCATTCTAGCTTGGATTTTTTAATTTATAACGGTACCCATAGAGCAACTATTTCAATTCCTCCTGCTGCGACTCATTAAGCTGTTCTTCTGCCCTTCTGGCTCTTTCGGCTTCTTCATCTGCCAGTCTTCTAGCCTCTTCCGCCTTCCTTCTGGCTCTTTCGGCTTCTTCATCTGCCAGTCTTCTAGCCTCTTCCGCCTTCCTTCTTGCCCTTTCGGCTTCCTCTTCCGCTCTTCTTCTTGCGGCCTCAGCCTGTTGTTCCGCTTTCTTTTTTGCAGCTTCAGCTTCGGCCAGGGCTTTCAATCGGGCACGCTCGGCAGCTTCGGCAGCAGCCTTGGCTTCAGCTTCGGCTCTCTCCTTAGCAAGTCTAACCAGCATTTCACGACGCTTGACCAAAAGATCTAACATAATGGCAGCAGCCTCATCAGGAGCAACCTGGTTGCCCAGACGCTCTCTCACCTCACGATATTCAGAAAGCATACGCTCCCTACCCTCCTTGCCTGGCAAAATCCGATAAAGCTGGTCGGCGATGGCATCCACTTGAAAACGGTCAGCAAACATCTCCTGCACCACTTCCTTGTCGGCAATCAGATTCACCAGCGAAATATACTTGCACGACATCACATGCTTAAACGCAAGGCGAACCAGATGCGGCAATGGAGTCTCATAGCAAACCACCTGCGGAACCTCGAACAGCGCCGTCTCCAAAGTAGCCGTACCACTCGTTACCAAAGCCGCCGTACTGTGACTCAGGAGCGGATAGGTCTTATTGCGCACCATCTTGACAGGCGTACCCTTCAGGAACTTCTCATAATAAGAATCCTCGATGGAAGGAGCTCCTGCAAGCACCATCTGGTAATCCTCAAACCGCTCTGCCACCTCAATCATGGCAGGCAGATTATCCTTAATCTCCTGCAAACGGCTTCCGGCAAGCAAAGCAATAATCGGGCGATGCCTGTCCAGATTATTCTCTTCACAAAACTCCACGAAATTCTGATGATATTCCGACCGAAACTCATTCACCTCTTCTGCCGTAGGATTACCTACATAATGGATAGGATAACGGTGCTTTTTCTCGAAGAAAGGCACCTCGAAAGGCAGGATGGAGAAAAGTTCGGCGATATCACGCTTGATACTGCGGATTCGCCATTCCTTCCACGCCCAGATTTTAGGCGAGATATAATAGTACGCCGGAATATTAGTCTTCTTTTTCAAGAACTTAGCGATATTCAGATTAAATCCAGGATAATCTACAAGGATTACCACATCCGGTTTCCATTTCACAATATCTTCCTTGCATCTTTTCATATTAGAAAAGATGGTACCCAGATGCATCAGCACAGGAACAAAGCCCATATAGGCAAGCTCCTTGTAATGCTTGACACGAGTGCCACCTTCGGCAGCCATCAAGTCACCACCGAAGAACCTAAATTCCGCAAACTCGTCAACATTTTTTAGCGAACGCATCAATCTACTGGCATGCAAATCACCACTCGCCTCTCCTACAATCAAATAATACTTCATAATTCAAAGTTCTTGATCCAATCATAATCCGTGATATCAATCTTGGTCGGCGTGATGGCAATATAGCCATGATTCACCGCCCATTGATCTGTATCCGCAGCATCCGGTTCGTCATTGCGATAATCGCCCACCATCCAATAGTATTCATACCCATGAGGGTGCGTACGATGTTCCACCTCGTTGATCCACGAACCATGTGCCATTCTGCAAGCCTTGAAGCCCTTGAACGGAGGCTGTGCCGGGAAGTTAACATTCAGGCAGGTATATTTCGGCAAGCCCTTCTCCAGAACCATCTTCACCACCCGGGTTACACCGTCTCGCAAAGGCGAGAGATCGGCATTCTCATCATAGTTGCAACTACTGAAGGCAATGCTAGGAATGTGCTGCATACATCCCTCCTTGGCTACGCCCATCGTACCTGAATAGTGATTGTTCACACTGGAATTATCACCATGGTTGATACCACCGATTACGAGATCAGGGCGACGGTCCTTGTAGAACTGGTCGAGCGCCAGTTTGACACAATCCACCGGCGTACCGCTGCACGACCAAACCTCCACATCTTCGCCCATATTATGACGGCGCTTCAGTCGCAACGGAGTGGTAGCCGAGAAGGCACAGGCGAATCCGGAGCGGGCACTTTCGGGAGCCACAACGAGTACGTCGCACCAGTCTTTCAGAAAGCGCACGAGGGTCTTGATACCATTGGCATGATAGCCATCATCATTTGAAATTAACACTAAAGGTCTCTTATTTTCCATAAAAATATCTTTCTTTTTGGTGCAAAAGTACGAAAAAACCTTTAAAGAAACATATTTCTCGCATATTTTTTGTATCTTTGCCGAAAAATTCTGTGCGCAAAAGCCATTTTAGACTCGCAGGCGCACACTTCAGGTTATTATATAGACTTTAAAAATGGGAAAAATCATAGCATTAGCTAATCAGAAAGGTGGCGTCGGAAAGACAACAACCACCATCAACCTGGCTGCATCGCTTGCTACCCTGGAGAAAACGGTACTCGTCATCGATGCCGACCCTCAGGCAAACGCATCCAGCGGTCTGGGTGTGGACATCAGCGAGGTAGATTGTTCACTCTATGAGTGCATCATCAACCATGCAGATGTGCGTGATGCCATCTACACTACCGACATCGACGGACTCGACATCGTGCCGAGCCACATCGATCTTGTAGGAGCTGAGATAGAAATGCTCAACCTTAAGAATCGCGAGAAAGTAATCAAGAAACTGCTCGACCCCATCCGCGAAGAATACGATTATATTCTCATCGACTGTTCCCCATCGCTGGGTTTGATAACAGTGAACTCGCTTACCGCCGCAGACAGCGTGATCATCCCAGTGCAATGTGAATACTTTGCACTGGAAGGAATCAGCAAGCTGCTCAACACCATCAAGATCATCAAGAGCAAGCTGAATCCGAAGCTCGAAATAGAAGGTTTCCTGCTGACGATGTACGACAGCCGCCTCCGACTCGCCAACCAAATTTACGACGAGGTGAAGCGCCACTTCCAGGAATTGGTATTCAAGACTGTCATCCAGCGCAACGTGAAATTGAGCGAGAGTCCGAGCCACGGCCTCCCAGTCATTCTCTACGATGCAGAATCAAATGGTGCCAAGAACCACCTGGCACTGGCAAAGGAAATTATCAACAAGAATAGATAAGATTTGGAAATTGAACCCATCAGGAAAGTTCAATGTTCAAAATTCAAAGTTCAAAGCAAAAATGGCAGTACATAAGAAATTCAATAACGGCATAAGAAACAACGCCCTGGGCCGCGGACTCGATGCCCTCATCTCGACAGAGGGAGTACGTACTCAGGGCAGCAGCACCATCAACGAGATACCTCTCGATCAGATCGAGGCAAACCCAAACCAGCCACGACGGGAGTTTGACGAAGAGGCGCTGCGCGAACTCGCCGATAGCATCAGTGCCATCGGCATCATCCAGCCTATCACCCTGCGACAGATTTCGGAAAACCGATTCCAGATTATTGCGGGAGAAAGACGATGGAGAGCTTCACAACTAGCTGGACTCATGGCAATACCTGCCTACATCCGCACCATCAGCGATGAAAACGTGATGGAGATGGCGCTCGTGGAGAATATCCAGCGCCAGGACCTCAACGCCATAGAGATTGCACTCGCATACGAACATCTTCTGGAAAACGAGGGAATGACCCAGGAAAAAATTTCCGAACGTGTGGGCAAAAGCCGTGCTGCCATTGCCAACTATCTCCGACTCCTGAAGCTGCCGGCACAGGTGCAGATGGCGCTCCAGAAGAAAGAAATCGATATGGGACACTGCAGAGCGCTCCTAGCACTCGACAGTCCGTCACTTCAGATCAAGCTCTTCAAGGAAATCCAGAAGAACGGTTACTCCGTGAGAAAGGTGGAAGAGATGGTACAGCGACTGAAAAGCGGTGAAGACGTGGAAAGCGGCAAGAAAACCATCACTGCCAAGACACAGATACCCG
This sequence comes from Segatella copri, assembly GCF_002224675.1. GTDB lineage: Bacteria > Bacteroidota > Bacteroidia > Bacteroidales > Bacteroidaceae > Prevotella > Prevotella copri_U. Next base: position 18,794 of record NZ_NMPZ01000025.1, read on the forward strand.
AGGAATTCACCATGCTTAGAGAAAAGCTCTCCAAATTCCTCAATACCAAGGTGCAATTCACCTGCTCTGCCAAGGGCAAGGGAAAAATCAGCATCCCATTCAGTAATGAAGAGGAACTGGAGCACATCATGAACGTTTTCGATAAACTGAAACAGGAATAAATCTTGTTTTAATAGAAAGAAATAGATTATTTCGATAAACAGGAACAATTTCATCTGTTCCGAATAAGATATAGAAGAATAAAAAAGTGAATTTAAGATTATCACATATTTGCATTTCGGCTTTACTGCTGGCAACCTCGCTCCAAGTTTCGGCTCAGAAACAGAAGGCGAAGGCAGAAGTAGCCGTTCCTGACTTCGCTGCTGCCGACTCGGCAAGGATGGCGACAGAAGCGGCAAAGACTTCGGTAGATTCTGCCATCACAGCCAAGGACAGCATGAATCTGGCTAAACTCAACAGTTCGCTCAAGCCGATGCAGAAGAAGAAGCGCGATTGGGCTACCTGGCGACCAGATGCCAAGCGCGCCATGTGGCTTGCACTGGTTTTGCCCGGAGCAGGACAGATCTACAACCGCAAATACTGGAAACTACCTATTATATATGGTGGTTTCGTAGGCTGCGCTTACGCCATCACCTGGAACAACCAGATGTATCACGACTACTCGCAGGCCTACCTCGACATCATGGATGATGACCCGAACACGCAGAGTTACAACCAGTTTCTGCATTTGGGAGCCACAATCGATGCCTCTAACATAGAACGCTACAAGGAAATCTTCCGTAAGCGTAAAGACAAATTCCGCCGCTGGAGAGATATGGGAACCTTCGTGATGATTGGCATCTACGCCTTCTCCGTCATCGATGCGTATGTAGATGCATCGCTCTCAGAATTCGACATCTCCGACGACCTCAGCCTCAGAGTGGAGCCTGCCGTGCTCAATAACGGCAGATACAACAACCCGCTGCGTTCAGGCGCACTCGGACTGCAATGCTCACTCACATTCTAAAAGTAACCATCAGAAAACTAAACGAAAAAGAAGCATATAATTAAAATAGAAAACAATAGACATTAGATAATGAAGAAAATAATCATCATGGCAGCAGCGATGCTGTTTAGCTGGCAGGGCATTCAAGCCCAAAACGACAATGCAGAAGACAATGACGATGTGATTACCGTAACCGACAAGGACGGTAAGCAGGAGGAAATCGAAGTTCCTGAAGGTTTGGAAGACAACCTCGACAGCCTTCTTCACCTCTACAATACACAGGCTTACATGATGGCCGACACCTCTTGCAAATACCGTGATGTGAATCCGGTTTTCGAAACACAGGTATATATCGACCGATTGAAGCGACTCCCTACACTTATTGAAATGCCATACAATGAGGTAGTACAGAAGTTCATCGACCGCTACAGCGGCAAACTTCGTCGATCTGTAAGCTTCATGCTGGGTGCCAGCAACTTCTACATGCCTATCTTCGAAGAGGCATTGGAAGCATACAACCTGCCACTGGAGCTGAAATATCTGCCGGTTATCGAGTCGGCACTCAACCCCAAGGCTGTTTCCCGCGTAGGAGCCACAGGTCTCTGGCAGTTCATGCTGAGCACAGGCAAGCGCTACGGTCTGGAGGTGAATACCCTCTACGATGAGCGCCGCGACCCAGTGAAAGCATCTTATGCCGCAGCCCACTACCTGCGCGATCTCTATAAGATCTTCGACGACTGGAACCTCGTTATCGCAGCCTACAATTGCGGACCAGCCAAGGTAAACAAGGCAATCCACCGTGCCAAGGGCGAGACTGACTATTGGAAGATTTATCCATACCTGCCAAAGGAGACACGTGGATATGTACCAGCTTTCATCGCAGCCAACTATATTATGAACTATTACTGCGACCACAACATCTGTCCGATGGTAACCGAGTTGCCAACCAAGACAGACACCGTGGAAGTGAACCAAGATGTTCATATCGAGCAGATTGCCAAGGTTCTCAACATCGATGCCGAGCATCTTCGCAACCTGAACCCACAGTATCGCCGCGACATCATCAACGGCAGTCACAGACCAATGCCTGTACGTCTGCCGGAATCACTCATCGGAGCCTTCATCGACAACAAGGATTCCATCTTCAGTTACCGTGCTGATGAGCTTCTGCAGAAGCGTGATGTGGTAGAAGTCAACGACGATGAACCAAGCTACAGCCGTTCACGCAGCAGCCGTTCACGCAGCAGCGTATCATCTTCACGTAGCAGCCGAAGCAAGTCTTCACGCAACAGCCGCGGCAAGAAGGGCAAGAGCAAGAACGCAAGAAGCAAGAGCGTAACCATCAAGAGCGGAGATACACTCTCGGAGATTGCTGCTCGCAACGGAACAACCGTGAAGAAGCTCAAGAAGCTGAACAAGATTTCGGGCAACAGTATTCGTGCCGGAAAGAAGATCAAAGTGAAATAAAAAAAATAAAATCTATATACTGAAGCCCACGCCCAGGATCGTGGGCTTCAGTAATACATCATTAATCATTTTATAAATAGGAGGGTACAGCTATGGATGACCAGAACTTGAAAGACCTAGAAAGAGAGCAAGCCGACAACAAACTGATCGGTGATGCCTTTCAGCATTTACTCGACACCTACCTCAGCTCGCGACACCGCAAGAAGGTAGATATCGTGACAAAAGCCTTCAACTTCGCCCGTCAGGCGCACAAGGGCGTGCGCCGATTGTCTGGCGAACCGTATATCATGCACCCTATCGCCGTGGCACAGATTGCCTGTGAGGAAATGGGATTGGGTTCTACCAGCATCTGCGCAGCACTGCTCCATGATGTGGTAGAAGATACAGACTATACGGTAGAAGACATCTCCAACATCTTCGGTGCCAAGGTGGCACAGATTGTGGATGGACTCACAAAAATCAGTGGTGGCATCTTTGGAGACCAGGCTTCTGCACAGGCAGAAAACTTCAAGAAGTTGTTGCTCACCATGAGCGATGACATCCGAGTGATTCTCATCAAAATCTGCGACCGACTGCACAACATGCGCACCCTGGAATCGCAGCCAGCCAACAAACAATACAAGATTGCAGGCGAGACCTTATATATATATGCGCCACTCGCCAACCGTCTCGGACTTAACAAAATCAAGACCGAACTGGAAAACCTCAGCTTCCGCTACGACCATCCACAGGAGTATGCCAACATTGAGCATAAGCTTGCAGATACCGAATCGCAACGCGACACCCTCTTTGCACAATTCACCGCTCCTATCCGTGAGGAACTGGATAAGCTGGGTGTGGATTACAAGATCAAGGCACGTGTCAAGAGCCCTTATTCCATCTGGAACAAGATGCAGAACAAGCACGTTTCCTTCGATGAAATCTACGATATTCTTGCAGTTCGCATCATCGTGACTCCAAAGAGCAGAGCCAACGAGGTGAACGAATGCTTCAATGTCTATGTTGCCATCAGCAAGATATACAAGAGCCATCCCGACCGTCTGCGCGACTGGCTGAACCATCCGAAAGCTAACGGATACCAGGCTCTCCACGTTACCCTGATGAGTAAGCAGGGACGCTGGATAGAGGTACAGATTCGCTCCGACCGCATGGACGAGGTGGCAGAAAAGGGATTTGCAGCCCACTGGAAATACAAGGAGGGTGGCGAATATACTGAGGATGAAAACGAGTTGAACGACTGGCTGAGCACCATCAAGGAGATTCTGGACGATCCGCAGCCAGATGCGATGGACTTTCTCGATGCCATCAAGCTCAACCTCTATGCATCCGAAATCTTCGTCTTCACCCCGAAGGGAGAAATCATCACGATGCCTGCCGGATGTACTGCACTCGACTTCGCCTTCCAAATACATACCTTCCTGGGAAGCCACTGCATCGGAGCCAAGGTAAACCACAAGTTGGTGCCTCTGAGCCACAAGCTGAACAGCGGCGACCAGGTGGAAATCCTCACATCCAAGAGTCAGCACGTGCAGCCTGCATGGGTGAACTTCGTAAGCACAGCCAAGGCAAAGAGCAAGATCATGGCGATATTACGCCGTGACTCCCGCGAAGTGCAGAAGAAGGGTGAGAGCATCCTCACCGAATGGCTGCAGAAAAACAACTTAGAGATGACCAACTCGGTAGTGGACAAGCTCTGCGAATTCCACAACATACAGAAGCGCGACAACTTCTTCCAGTCGCTGGGCGAGCACTGCATCCTGCTCGGAGAGAAAGACCTCGATGAGCTGCAGGGCAAGACCAAGAAGCAGAAGCAATCATCGAGCTGGCGCGACTACATTCCATTCCTGGGCAAGAACAAGCAGAAGGAGGAAACGGGCGGCATCGTAAAGCCACAGGAACTCTTTGTGGTGGGCAAGGACTTCAACAAGAAGAAGCCGCTCATCCTGACCGAAGAAAACATCAATCAGTTTATCTTCCCTTCCTGCTGCCACGCCATTCCGGGCGACGACGTGATGGGATTCATCGATAACAAGAACCGCATCGAGATTCACAAGCGTTCGTGCAATGTAGCTGCCAAGCTGAAATCAAGCTATGGCAACCGCATCGTGGATGCCAAGTGGGATATGCACAAGCAGATGCTCTTCGATGCAACCATCGAAATCAAGGGTATCGACCGCAAGGGCATGCTCCTCGATGTGAGCAAGATTATCAGCGACCAGCTGGGCATCAACATCCACAAGCTTACCATCAGCAGCGACAATGGTATCTTCGACGGAACCATCGAACTTCGTATTCATGACCGTGATGAAGTGAAGATCATCATGGATAAGCTCAAGACGATTGAGGATCTGCAGGAAGTGCAGAGAATCTTATAATCTGAAAAGAACAGAGATGGTATCATCATCAAAAAAGAACAAAGATGATATCATTTGAAATCTGGAGCTGGAAGCCTACTGCTTCCGGCTCCAGAATTTCATCAAGCCAAATAAACTACAATCATTAAAACAAAAACAAACAAAACAATGAGTTGATAAGGTATATTTGGGTCGTCCTTGGCGCCCATACGCCAAGACCCTCTTCATGGCCTGGAGCCATCAGCTCAGCAAGAAAGAGGCCAGCAAGATTACCATCGCCGAGGTTTTCGGCGAAGAATGCTGGTAATCCCCTACACTTTACTAATCATAAAGTTCAAAGCTCAATGTTCCAAGTTCAAAGTATTAAACCAGTCCGTCTAGCTGTTTCTTGAGTTCCTTGAGCTGATCTCTTACAGAAATGAGGGTGTCGAGAACGTCAGACGATTTCTCGGCACCCGTTCTGTTTTGACTCAGATACTTACGTGCCGCAGCAATCTTGAATCCCTTCACCTTGATCAGGTTATAGATGAGTTTCACCTGCTCAATATCCTTGTCAGAATATTGACGCACCTTGTTCACACCCACCTTAGGCCTGAGGAAAGGAAACTCCTTTTCCCAATAACGGAGAGTTGACTCCGTTACACCCACTTCCTCAGCCACTTCCTTGATGGAATAGTACAATTTTACGTTTTTATCTGTATTTAAAGCCATTTTTCCAAACTTTAATTTCAAAAATAATTAATTTTGTTGCAAAATTAAGCAATTCTTCTTATCTTTGCAAAGTTTTTCGGAAGAAAATGCCCTTAAGGGCAAAAAATAATCAAAACAGAGGAGAAATACAGCCTCTGAAACAATATTTGAGAATTAAAAAAGATTAATATAAAAGATAATATGATGACAGCTAATGAAGTGCGCGAATCCTTCAAGAAATTCTTCGAAGGTAAGGGCCACAAGATTGTTCCATCAGCACCTATGGTTATCAAGGATGACCCAACGCTGATGTTTACAAACGCTGGTATGAACCAGTGGAAAGACATCATCCTCGGTACAAAAGACCCAGGCAAGGATGTTCGTCGTGTTGATACTCAGAAATGTCTCCGTGTAAGCGGTAAGCACAACGATCTCGAAGAAGTAGGTCACGATACTTACCACCACACCATGTTCGAGATGCTCGGTAACTGGAGCTTCGGCGACTACTTTAAGGAGGGTGCCATTGATTTGGCATGGGAGTATCTTACTGAAGTTTTGAAGCTCAATCCTGCCGATCTCTACGTTACCGTATTCGAGGGTAGCAAGGAGGAAGGTCTGGAACGCGACAACGAGGCTGCAGGTTACTGGGCTAAGCACGTGCCAGCCGACCACATCATCAACGGTAACAAGCACGACAACTTCTGGGAGATGGGCGAAACAGGTCCTTGCGGTCCTTGCTCAGAGATTCACGTGGATTCTCGTACTCCAGAGGAGAAGGCTCAGGTGCCAGGCCGCGAATTGGTTAACAAGGATAACCCTCAGGTCATCGAAATCTGGAACATCGTGTTCATGCAGTACAACCGCAAAGCTGACGGTTCTCTCGAACCTCTCCCAATGCACGTTATCGATACAGGTATGGGCTTCGAGCGCTTGGTTCGCATGTTGCAGGACAAGCACTCTAACTATGATACTGATATCTTCCAGCCAATCATCAAGGAAATCGAGGCTATCTCTGGCAAGAAGTATGGCTTCACTACTCCTACAGGTGAGAATGGTGAGGGCAAGGATGAGCAGGAGAAGATTGACATCGCTATGCGTGTTTGTGCCGACCACCTCCGTGCCGTAGCCTTCTCTATCGCCGATGGTCAGTTGCCAAGCAACGCCAAGGCAGGTTACGTAATCCGACGCATCTTGCGCCGTGCCGTACGTTACGCTTACACATTCCTCGGTCAGAAGCAGGCATTCATGTACAAGCTCGTCAATGTATTGGTAGAGCAGATGGGTGCAGCCTTCCCAGAGTTGCCAGCTCAGCAGGAGCTCATCACCCGCGTGATGAAAGAGGAAGAGGATTCATTCCTCCGCACCTTGGAAAAGGGTATCAACCTCCTCAATGGCGATATGGACGAGCTCAAGGCTCATGGCGAGACTCAGCTTGATGGCGTAAGCGCATTCCGCCTCTTCGATACCTATGGTTTCCCTCTCGACCTGACAGAGCTTATCTGCCGTGAGAATGGTTACACCGTAGATGCTGCAGGCTTCGACGAGGAGATGAAGAAGCAGAAAGAGCGTGCCCGCAATGCTGCTGCCGTAGAAAACGGCGACTGGGAAGTTCTGAAGGAAGGCGACCAGAACTTCGTAGGTTACGACTATACAGAATATGAGTGCCACATCCTGCGCTACCGCAAGGTGACTCAGAAGAAGAACTCTTTCTATGAGTTGGTACTCGACAACACTCCATTCTATGGTGAGATGGGTGGACAGGTTGGCGACAAGGGTGTGCTCGTAAACGAGGATGAGACCATCCAGGTTATCGACACCAAGCGCGAGAACAACCAGAGCATCCATATCGTAAAGGAGTTGCCAAAGGATGTAAACGCTGATTTCATGGCTTGCGTTGATATCGAGAGCCGCGAGGGAAGCGCTGCCAACCATACAGCTACCCACTTGCTCGACTACTGCCTGAAGCAGGTTTTGGGCGAGCACGTAGAGCAGAAGGGTTCTTATGTAGATAAGGATACATTGCGTTTCGACTTCTCTCACTTCCAGAAGGTAACTGATGAGGAGCTCCGCAAGGTAGAGCACATGGTAAACGAGATGATCCGTGCCGACTACGCCCTGGATGAGCACCGCGATACTCCTATCGAGGAGGCTAAGGAGCTTGGCGCTATCGCCCTCTTCGGCGAGAAGTATGGCGATAAGGTTCGTGTGGTTCGCTTCGGTCCATCTGCTGAGTTCTGTGGTGGTATTCACGCCAAGAGCACCGGTAAGATTGGTTTCTTCAAGATTATCTCTGAGAGCAGCGTAGCAGCCGGCATCCGCCGTATCGAGGCTTTGACAGGCAAGGCATGCGAGGAGGCTATCTACGGCTTGCAGGATACCATCGTAGCCTTGAAGGGCTTGTTCAACAATGCCAAGGATCTCGAGGGTGTTATCAGAAAGTACATCGACGAGCACGATGCCCTGAAGAAGGATGTTGAGAAGTTCCAGGCTCAGGCTGTGGAGCGTGCCAAGGATAAGCTTGTAGAGAATGCAAGAGAAATCAACGGTGTGAAGGTTGTTACAGCCGTATTGCCAATGGAGCCAGCAGCTGCCAAGGATTTGGTATTCAAGGTTCGCGAGGCATTGCCAGAGAACATGATCTGCGTAGTAGGTTCTGTTTATAACGACAAGCCAATGCTCAGCGTGATGTTCAGCGATGATATGGTAAAGGATCACGGTTTGAACGCTGGTAAGATGATTCGCGAAGCTGCCAAGTTGATTCAGGGTGGCGGTGGCGGTCAGCCTCACTATGCTCAGGCTGGCGGTAAGAACAAGGACGGCTTGAGCGCTGCAGTAGATAAGGTTGTAGAGTTGGCTCAGCTGTAATAAGCTTCCACATTTGAATATATGATAGAGTTATCTTAACTCTTATATATAATTAAGGTATAAAGGGTTGCAATCCATCTTTTCGAGGATTGCAACCCTTTTTCTGTAAAATGCTGCGCATGATTTCAATATTTTTATTACCTTTGCACCCGAATTGTAAAACATATACATATTTAATATGGCTATCATAAAGACAGTAGAGGGAAAGACTCCCCGATGGGGAAAGAATTGTTTTATCGCTGAGAACGCAGTACTGACAGGTGACTGTATTCTTGGTGATGACTGCAGCATCTGGTATAGTGCGGTATTGCGCTCTGACGTGGATGCCATCAGATGCGGAAACAGAGTGAATGTGCAGGATTGTGCATGCATCCATCAAACCGGTACGATGCCTTGCATTCTGGAGGATGATGTATCTGTGGGACATGGTGCCATCGTCCACGGAGCCACAGTCAGAAAAGGTGCACTCATCGGAATGAATGCCACTGTGCTTGACAAGGCTGACATTGGAGAAGGTGCTATTATTGCAGCAGGTGCTGTAGTTACCCATGGCACCAAGGTTCCTGCACATGAGATTTGGGCAGGTATTCCAGCCAGGAAGGTGAAAGCTTGCGCTCCCGGACAAGCCGAGGAGTTTGCCAAACATTATTCCGGATACATCAAAGACTGGTATCTGAAGGAAGACTAATAATCACTTTTTATAATTATCATAAAATGATAATAAAACGCCATTTTTTATCTTTTATAGAAGATAAAAGTAAAAAATTCCAGTTTTTTATCCATTATAAAAGATAAAAATCGTATATTTGCAGAAAATTTCATTTATAAGTGATAAAAATATGGCAACTATTATTCGTCAATCATATCTCTCCAAGATATTCCTATCTTGGAGAGATTAGCTTCTAAAATTACATCAAGTCACACTTCTCCCCAGTGTTCTTCTCAACCTTCTCGCCATCTTTCAGGATGCGAGCCTTATAGCCAAACTTCTCAAAACCTTTCTGGAGCTTCTCTGGGGTTGTCTTGTCGGCATTATACTGTACTGTGACTGTCTGGTTTGGCACAGAAGTCTCAATGCTTTTGATTCCCTTTTCAAAGCGAAGGTTGCTCTTGATTTTATTCTCACAAGCCGCACAGTGCATCTGTGGGGTTGTGGTGAACACTACGGTCTTGATGTCCTTGGCAAAGGTTACCATTGCCACCATCATCATTGTGAACATTACCAAAATCTTCTTCATAACTTTTCTATTTGCTTTAATAATTCAACATTAAACATTCTCCCTTAAAAGTGTACTCTCACTCCTGCGTAGAACATCCTGCCCTCTACAGGTCCCCAAACCAAGGTTGGCTCGAAATCGCTTCCCCATGGGTTGCTGGCACCATAGATAGGAGTTTTCTGCTTGAAACCAGTCAGGTTCTCGCCTCCCACATAGATACTCCAATGGCGGAACCATCTCGTAACCTGTGCACTCACTTGCCCGAAGCTATGGAAACGAGGAGACCATGACTGGCTTCCATCTGCCAACTGGTAAGGCTCAGGATTTCTGCCTCCACCATTCAACTGCATGGTGGCATCAAATTGCCAAAGGCCAAGTGGTGTCTTATAGGAAGCCGTGAAGAGCGCCTTATACTTACTGGTCAATGGCTTCTCTTTCAAGGTTTTGCCATAATCGTAGGTACACTTCACATCGTTCAGACGATAAGCCGCTGTTATCTCCAAGCCCTTCAGCAATGGATAAGAGGCATCTATCTGGAAGGTGTGCGAATAAGACTTGCCCATCAAATTGCAGATGGAGATAAGCCCCTTGTTGGCATCATAATCCACCACCGCTTGATTCTTGAAGTCGGTATAGTAATACTCAGTGTTCAGTTTCAGTGTCTTGCCAAACATCGGGATGTAGAAAGCGGTACTCATACCATAGTTCCAAGCCTCCTCTTGCTTAAGTCCATCACCCGCAATCTGAAACTCCCTGCCGCTCGCCAAGAGATAGTTGTACTCTGCCAAGCCAAATACCGTGCGATAGCCCTTACCTGCTGACAAGCGGATGCTGATGGCATCGACAGGCGAATACTTCACGTGGAAACGAGGGGTGAAGAAGCTGCCATAAAGCGAACTATGGTCGAAACGGACACCTGCCATCGCTGTCAACTTCGTGCCTAACGTATAGGTGTATTGGGCGTATGCTCCAGGAGTCGTCTCCTTCTCGTTCATTCTCTGCATCTCCGACAAAAGGTAAGGAGAGTCTTCTAGCCCTACAGTCGGTCTTGGTGAAATATTCACATTGGCGCGCTGTCCCAGGTAATCATGGTTGACACTCAAACCTACCGACAAATTGTGTTGATGAGTAAAATTGGTCTCAAACATCAGCGAGCCATAGAGATTTTTCTCATTGAGGTTGTAGAACCTGTTGCCATACTGGGCATCGAGCTGGTGCATCGAAGCCGAGGACATGAAGGCAATATTGGTGCCATGCTCATGATTGAGAATGAAGGCATGTTTCATATAACCCTCATAACGGTTGGTATGGAGCTTGATTCTGTAAATATCATCACTATGAACATGCTCCTCATCCTGCCCGCTGGTACGAATCTCCTTCAAAGCCCCAAGTCCACCATGGAAGATGTAGTTCTTGTCTTTATACACCCAACGGTTTTGCACATTATATTGTTCCCTGCCTGGCATATCATAGAAACCATCACCATTATCATCATGGTTTTTGAGGATATTCTCATGATGCAACAATATCTCCGTTGCCCACTTATCCGACAGATGAACATTGGCATCGGCATTTGCCTCGATTCGGCTCTTGGTATCGCCAAAGAGGTTCACCTCCACCTGTTGCTCATCCTCTGGTTGCAAGTAATCCACATTGATTTGCCCCGTAATCGACTCATAGCCATTCTTCACCGAAGCACAGCCCTTCGATACCTGAATGCCTTTCATCCAAGGACCTGGCACATACCCCAAAGCGTAAGGGATGGCTGCACCACGGAAGTTAGGGAGATTCTCGGTGAGCATCTGTACGTAAGTGCCCGAAAGACCAAGGAGTTTGATTTGTCTTGCGCCCGTCGTGGCATCATTATAAGCCACATCCACCGATGGATTGGTCGTAAAACTCTCGCCCAGGTTGCAACAAGCCGCCTTGAAGAGTTCATCCTTGTTCACGGCGATGCCATTCACGGCACCAGCCAATCGGGAAGTGCCCGACTTGCGAGCCACCACCTTCACCTCCTGCAAGGTCTCGTCCTTGAAAATGGAATCCAGAGAGGAGGAATCTACAGAGTTATTTTCTACAGAATTATTATATGATGATGACAGAGACACAACCTCTGTCTTACTATTTTTTGCATAAGTCTCAGCACCAATAACCAGCAAGGTACTGAGCAACAGATATCTTGAATACATAAATATATTTCCTTTTATCCGAATCTTAAATCTTCGCTTCGGATGATTTTACCTTTTTATATATGTATGCAACCCTAAGATTTTACTGATAGGGATAGGCATACGACAATTTTGGTTGCAAAAGTACAAAAAAACTTTTGCAACCTATTTGCAAATATGGAAAAATCAAATAATCAGGATGTTAAGGAGGGCAAGATAAGCCCTTGGAGGCGAATGCGGAACATTCTGATTCCAATATCTTGCCTTTTGAATGCTACAGATAACAGGACGAGGCAACTTCTGCCAAAGAGCTGGCGCAATGCCTGCAAACACTGGTGCTGCATCGAAATCCAAGTGTTGAGTAGAGACCGTAGGCGATAGCTTCACCTGCTTCACATCCATGCAATGCTTGTTCACCTGTGCGCCCAGCTTGCCTTGGCAACAGTCATGGTCCATGCTACGTTTCACGCAACAGTCAGTCACCATACCCACCATCACCTTGTCATAACGAAGGCAGTGCATGACGGTTGTACCCACGCTCAAGTAAACCACCATGAGCGAGAGCATCAAAGCCATCAATATGTTGAGCGAACGTTTCATACCTATTTTTTGCACCCCTTCCTTTTCTCGGGTTGCAAAATTAAGCATTTTCATCAGAATAAGAACTTAATACCCCCATAATTTAATGACCTTTAACGGTTGGCAAGGAGACCATCATAGTATTAGCAGGTCAACGTCATGTAGGTAAAGAGTTTTCCTAGAACCGGAATCCAAAGAACATTCTTACTCTCCATTTGTTTCTCTTCACCTGGAGGTGATCCTCATCTCCTGCTACAGAGAAATTATAAACCGCAGTGGCACCGGCAAACTTGTTGCGCCAGGAATAGACGGCCGCTCCCCGCCCCGTAATGATCGCAGATGGGAAATGATATTTCATACTGTTACGAACGGTTGGAACCTCTGCATCACTACTCCCCTCCTCTGCTTCTGCCCTCATCTTGGTATAGTCGTGGGAATATACCGTTATGGTTGGCAAGGCTGACAGATGGAACAGCAGATGGGAGGATGGGACAAGATTATATCCATACCCTGCACCGAGCGCCAACTCATTAAGACGGATGTTCATACCCTTCACCTTCGTCTTGGAACCGTCAAAACTGGCACCTATCATCCAACTTCCGGCGCTTCGTTTCTGTATGTAGCTCTGGCTGAAGGCAGCCGGAAAGGAGAATTTACGATAGTTGAAGGCATAATAGAAATTGAGATTCAGAGCCTTCTGCGATATATCACCCTTATGGACATCAATCTCGCAGGAACCCACTTTCTGGTGACCATGGAATGTCTTGGACGAGAGATAGACCACATCGAAGCCATAGCGGTTGCTGTAGGAGTTGAGATTGAACTCGTAGTCCTGGTTCTTGCCAGCCAGCTTGGCTGGATTTACAGCCAATCCAAGTCCCAATCCACGATAAGCCACGGCCATGGAGAGAGTTCCACGGCAGTCTGCCATCACTTTGGTATGCGTTTTCATTCCATCCGTCTTCGCCGTAGTTTCCAAATCTGCTCCCGAAAGATTACCTCTCAGTTTGATGGTCCATCGGGCATTGGGACGGGAGATGTAGTTAGTATCATACTTTATCTTGTAATAATTGGCAGCCAGCAGGGAATCTCCTCTGAACAATTGGCGGTCGTAGAGGCTCAATCGTCTTTGAATCTTGGCATAATGCTTCATGAACCTTTGCTTTTTCTTCTCACTCATCTTACTTTTACCCAATTCTGTCATGAGAAGAGAGTCGCCCCATTGGAGCATACATCCCCTATCGGCAGATTGCCGCAACTGGAGTCGCAGGCTATCTGCCATCATCAGCAGTTCCTTCAGCTTCTTTCGAGGCTTCCTGTTCTGTTTATTTTGGGCGATGGCAGGAGCAATCACTCCCATAGAAAATACCATTACAAGAAATGATGCTTTCAACGCCATCATTGAACCAATTTTCATTTTCCGTCTATTCATCTTACTTATCTTTTTCCTATTCCGGTACAAAAGTACAGTAAAACTCCGAAATAGGAAAGAGAAAAGCAACAAAAATAAGAATTGAAGGCTTTTTTAATAGATATCGCTTGCAAAAAAGTAAGAGAAGGAACGTTTTCTCATTCAGATAAACGTTCCTTCTCATAAACTATCTTTCCACCTTGAATATGGCGGCACTTATACCTGAAGCTTTAATCACATCAGTCTTTTTTCCTGATTTATACACAACCTTTCCTGTGGAAAGAACAGAAACAGCCTTACCACCTACGGAGCTGATATTGAGAGAGGCTGCCTTGACACCAGGATTCACGACAACAACATACTTCTCCTCACCCAAAGTACGCTCATATACCATCGGATATTCCTGACCCTTCTGGTTCAGGAGCTTCCAATCTCCCTCATTGTCAAGAGCCTTTGCAGAATGACGCAAAGCGGTCAGCTTACGGGTATATGACAGCAGAGAATTCTGATCTCCCTGCTGAGCTTCAACGGTCAACTTTCCGTTTTCCGTATCTACAGGGAAGTAAAGCTTATCGGGTGCACTCGTAGAGAATCCGGCATTCTTGCCCTTGGTCCACTGCATCGGAGTACGGGTACCCGAACGCTCATTGCTACCCTCCTTGTTAGGGAGATTCATCTGATACTTCATACCAATCTCATCACCATAATAGATAAACGGAATACCTGGCATGGTGAGGAAGAAGGTCATCGCCACCTTCAACTGGTCAGGCGTGTTGCGGGTACCGATGTTAGGACGCTGGTAATCGTGGTTGGCAGATGGAACAGCGATGTAGCCGAGATTCTTGGTGGCATTGAAAGCCTTGGTATAGTTCTCGCTAAATTCCTTAAGCGAACCCTTGCCCTGCTTGTCGAAATAGCAGTTCTTATAGCTCTGCTCCCATTTGCCCCATGGAGTCTTGCGGTCGAAGAACAGAGAAGCATATCCCTTGAGACCGAAATGGATGTAGAAATCGATGTTGAAGCCGGCAGGAATGGCTTGCTGCGGATTAGCCCACTCAGAAATCAAGACGGTCTCAGGATAGTACTTGTCCTTCCAGGCACGCATCTCATTCCAGAGTTTGGAAACCTCCTTCTTGTCGGGGTCGTTCTTGATAAGCGATGATGCCATATCTACACGGAAGCCATCCACACCCTTATCAAACCAGAAAGCCATAATGTTACGTATTTCCCTGCGGACAGCCTGTGGTCCAGGCGCATCTACGCTCTGCTCCCAAGGATGATTTGGGTCTGGATGAGCAAAGCCATAGTTCAAGGCTGGCTGGCACTCGAAGAAATTCTTCTCATAATACTTGGCACGAGGAGCATTCGCCTCCACATATCTGCCTCGGGTACTAGACTCCGGACTTGCCTCCTGATGACGAGCTTCTATTTCTTTCTTCTCACTCTCAGGGATATCATTCATCCAGATATAATAGTCGCTGTAACGCTGGTTAGGATCTTTCTCGGAAGACTCCTTAAACCAGGAACACTTGGTGCTGGAATGTCCTGCCACCAGGTCGAGACAAACCTTGATGCCACGCTTATGGGCCTCATTGACCAATGTAACCAAATCGGTATTGGTACCGAATCGAGGATCCACCTTGTAGAAATCGATGACATCATAGCCACCATCAAACCATCCCGACTCAAAGATTGGATTGAGCCAGAGGGCGTTCACCCCCAGAGACTTGATGTAATCCAACTTGGAAGTGATACCCGGCAGATCGCCAATACCGTTGCCATCAGTATCCATATAGGAAGATGGATAAATCTGATAGAAAAGTGCATCACTCAACCAAGCCGGTCCCTTCTTCTGTTCTGCCTGAACAGAAAGTGTGGTTGCCGCCAAAGCAGCAACCAACAGCATTTTATTCATTCTTTTCATGAGCATAATTATTAATTCAAGAAAACTTTCTTTCATAATAACTCAAAATTCTGCATTTTATTGTGCAAGAATGCTAATTGCAAATCCGCCACCTGCAACAGAGTTCAACTTCAAGACAGACTTGCTGGTTACAGTCTTCTTGGTGATGACATAAGCCTGAGGATTTGTCTTGTAGTTGGCATTCTTTGCATCCTGATAGATGGTAGCCACATACTTCTTTCCCTTGTCGAGGAAATCGAGCTTTACGGTAGATTGATGAGCCTTCATGCCCGTAACACCACCGACAAACCAGTTATCAGAACCCTTTGCCTTGCGGGCAGCGGTGATATACTCCATTGGTTCAGCCTCCAGATAGATAGACTTGTCCCAATCTACGGCCACATCCTTGATAAACTGGAAGGCATCCATGTGCTTCTCGTAATTCTCAGGGAAATCAGCAGCCATCTGCAATGGACTATACATGGTAACATAAAGTGCCAACTGACCGCAGATGGTAGAGTTGCAATGTGAACCATTGGCACAATCCATCTCAAAGATACCAGGGGTATAATCCATCGGACCACCCTGCAGACGGGTGAAAGGCAAGATGGCGGTATGTCCCGGTTTGGTTCCTCCGAAAGCCTGATATTCTGTACCGCGAGCACTCTCGTTGCCAATCAGGTTAGGATAAGTGCGGCAGAGACCGGTAGGACGCACAGCCTCATGGGCATTTACCATGATTTGATAATCGGCAGCACGGGTTACGGCATGCAGATAGTGATTGATTTCCAACTGACTGTAGTGATGCTCGCCACGAGGAATGATGTTGCCCACATAACCGCTCTTCACAGCATCGTAGCCATAATCCTTCATCAACTGGTAAGCTCTGTCCATATACTTCTCATAGTTCATCACAGAAGAAGAGGTCTCATGATGCATGATGAGCTTCACTCCCTTGGAATGTGCATACTCATTGAGCGCCTTGATGTCGAAATCTGGATATGGAGTCAGGAAATCGAATACCTTTTCCTTCATATAACCACTCCAGTCTTCCCAACCGATGTTCCATCCTTCTACCAAGACTGCATCGAAACCATGGGCTGCAGCAAAGTCAATGTAACGGCGCACATTGGCATTGTTGGCAGAATGCTTGCCCGATGGCTTGGCATGTACATAGTCGGTTCCATCCAACTTCACGGTAGGATAATCATGGGTATAGGCCCACTCTCCCTTACCGGAAATCATCTCCCACCATACACCCACGTACTTCACTGGGTGAATCCAGGAGGTATCCTTGATCTTGCAAGGCTCATTGAGGTTGAGAATCAAGTTGGAAGACAGAACCTTGCGGGCATCATCTGTAATGACCATGGTACGCCAAGGGCTCTTGAACGGAGTCTGCATGTATCCCTTCATTCCCTGGGCATCAGGGGTAAGCCAAGAGGTAAAGGTCATGGTCTTGTCATCCAGATTCAGGTGCATGGCTGGATAATCCACCAGAGCAGCCTCATGCAGATTGATGTAGATACCATCATCAGTCTTCAACTGGAGCGAGGTCTGTACACCGGTATCTGAAAAGACAGTCTGTGAGAGATTGCTGCTGACAGCAGCATGCAAGGCTGGACGGATGCCCGACAGGCGGGTCTTGGTGTATTCATATTCCTGGGTATCGTAATCACCAGGAATCCACCAGGCGGTATGATCGCCCGTCATGGCAAACTCTGTACGTTCTTCCTTGATGGTAAAGTAGTTGAGACTGCCTTTCTGAGGAAACTCATAGCGTAATCCTACTCCATCATCATAGACACGGAAACGGACGTTCATATAACTGTCGGTGGAATTCTGCTTCAACTCTACCAGCATATCATTATAATGATTGCGGATAGACTTGTTCTCTCCCCAAACAGGAGTCCAAGTCTCATCGAAAGTGGAAGTTTTCTCATCGATGACGCTAAAATCGGCAAGCAGGTCCTTGCCATCCTTACCACCCTTGGCGAGCTGATAACCCAGACGGCTAGGCTTGATAATGGTCTTGCCCTGATAGGTCACACTATAGGTAGGCACAGTGCCATCCAAGGTGAAGTTCACCTTGATTTGTCCGTTAGGAGAAGTGATGTCTCCAGCATCTGCCGAGATGCCAAAAGCCAACAGAAGGCTTGCGAGCAAAAAAAGTTTTTTCATGTTTTTTTGTTTAAAATTGTTTGTTGCCACAAAAGTACGGCAAAAATCAATAAGTTGGTGCGAATAGTAGGCTTTTGGTAGATTGTCGGTATCTAGAACCAATCTCATAGCTCTGAATATCAAGATTTTGCGAATTCTCAAAAAAAGCGGCTAGTAGATGCGAGATTCTCAATGTTTTTTATTATTTTTGCAGCGGAATCTAAAAACATAGGAAATATGAGACATCTTATCGTTATAATCATCACCCTGATGATACAGCCGATATACATAAAAGGAGACAACAACCAGCAATACAAGCAGCTGGATGCTGCCCTGACACAACGTGCCCATTATGTAGAGTTAAAAGAGAAAAGCTTAAACGAAATCAAGCAAGGAGCCAAGTATGTTACCAGCAACGAAGACAAATTAAAACTATACGAACAACTCGCCAACGACTACAAAGCCTACGAGTACGACTCGGCGATGACCTACGTAAACAAAGGCCTTCTCCTTGCCCAAAAGAGCAACAATATCTTATTTAACAAAAGATTCCGCCTTAGCCAAACCAGGTTATTGATCACACGGGGATTCTATGCAGAAGCAAAGGAAATTTTGCAGAAGATAGCCCCCCAAGAAGATTCACATAACTACCAGTTTCTATATTATTATACACTTTACGAACTATACAACAACTGGGCAGCCTACTGTGAAAACAATGAATTCAGCAAGAATTACAACCAGAAGAAAATGGAATACCTGAAGAAAGCAATAGAACTATCTCCAAAGAAAGATGCATTCTATTACTATCTGTTGGGAGAATTATACTATTACAGCAATCATCCCAACAATAACAGGACCATACAATACTACAAAAAAGCACTGAGCATGGAAAAGGCCAATAGCCGTCTGCATGCCATGACCGCCTTTGCGCTTTCTGAGATCTATCAGAAAGCCAACAACCTAGAGCTAATGGAGCATTACCTTCTGGTTGCAGCTATCTCAGACATCACTTCTGCCACAAAAGAAAACTTAGCCCTGCAAGACATCGCTCTCTTCATCTACAAACATAAGACAAGAAGTCTGAAAAAAGCACAGGAATACATCAACCTGTCCCTGGAAGATGCTTATGCATACAACAACCGGTTACGCCGCATTGAGATTTCATCCAAATTACAATTGATTACCAATGCCTATACAGATGACATCAAAACAACTAACAGATTGCTCAACATCGCCCTATTGGTCATTATCCTGCTCCTACTTGGAGTAGGTATTAGCAGCCTGTTCATCCGCAAGAAGAACAGGCTGCTGAAACAAAAGAAAGATGAAATCACAGCAACATCCGCAAAAATGGAAATTCTCAATGGACAGTTGCATCTCATCAACGACGAACTGAAGGATACCAACCAGAAGCGCGAAAGACTGGTAAAGGTGTATATTGACCTGTGTTATAAGAATATAGAGAGAAACAGCAAACTGCGCACCTTGGTAGTAAGAAAGATAAAAGCCAACCAAAGCAAGGAACTTCTGAGCCTCCTTTCTTCCTCAACCAATACAGAGAAAGAGAACAAGGAGTTTCTGACGGAATTCGACAAAGCTTTCCTATCTCTATACCCAACTTTTATAAGCGAGCTGAACCAGCAACTCACAGAATCGGCACACATCCAACTGAAAGAGAATGGGGAAATGCCACCCATCCTTCGTGTGTGCGCCTTGTTGCGATTAGGCATTACTGAAAGTTCCAAGATTGCCGGCATCTTGTCTTATTCACCACAAACTGTATATAACTATCGTTCCATACTCAAGAACAATGCCATAGACAAGGAGCACTTCGAGGAGAACGTACTCAAGCTCTGTATGATAATCGCATAAGATCCACTCAAGAATATCAAATCTAGAAAGGGGCTTATTACAGAACGTTGAGAATGCCAAGTTTCAGAATTCGTGCCTCAAGCTGGATATATCAAGTCTATGGGACTGAAAGCAGAGTAATATATGAATGCTGAGTAATGACATATAAAAAAGAGTGTGAGTTTCTCGGATAGAAGACTCACACTCTTTTTTATATTATCACTTATTCCTAGGAATAAAAGTTTTTAAACTACGAAGAAATCTATGTTCAGCAGTGCCGAACATAACTTATTACTAGGAGAACAGACTATTAATACTCATTCTGCTTTAAAGTACCCTTAGCAGCCTCTATTTCATCCTGAGGGATTGGCAAGTATTTCTTGCTTTCCGTCCACTGGATACGCTCAGGTATACCAAGCACATCGTATGCAGTCTTTGCCTTGTTGAGTACCTTTCCTCCACCAGGCTTCAATACCTCGGCAGCCTTGCCAAAGCGAATCAAGTCGTAGTAACGCTTGCCCTCGCCAACAAATTCCAAACGGCGTTCCTCCAAGAGATTATCAAGAGAAACAGTACGGGCAGAAGCATGAGCTCGATTGCGAACCTCATTATAATATCCCTGTGCCTTGGCTACATCACCGCCAGTGCGGAGAATCAACTCAGCGGCATTGAGCAGAGTTTCAGAATAACGATAGATACGCTGGTTGTTATCCCAACCCATGTCGACTTCACCCACAGCCCCATCATTACCACCATGGCGGCCCAAATACTTCAAAAGGAAGATTCCTGTGTTCTGATAACGGCCATTGTAAGTTACCTCATCACCCGTACGAGCCTTGTAATCGGCAGCATAATCAGCCATGTTAACAATTCCACCAGTACGGCGAATGTCATCTTTTTCATAAAGATCGTACACCTCCTTGGATACATCGCCGAAGCCCCATCCACCATTCAGCTCCTGTTTAGGAGCGTAGGAAGGATTTTCTGCCAGATGGGCAGCAGAAGCCTTATAGCTCAAGCCATCGATACCAATCAAGGTTGGCACTACGGTACCACCAGCCGCATCGGGACTTCCCCAACTACGTTTACTACCCTTGGCACAATAGTTGATTTCGTAGATTGACTCATCACACCACTCACCACTCTGTTCCCAGATGCCGGCATAATCGCTCATCAGTCTATACTTCCTGCTATTGATGATATCCTCCATATAACCGAGTGCCTGCTGATAGCGGCTCTCATCCTTCTGATACATCACGTAATCGGCAAAAAGCATCTCGGCAAAAGCCTGAGTAGCATGTCCGCTGCGGGCGGCAGTTTCCTTCATCGGCAGGGCATTGCTCTTGATAACCTCTTCCAACATGGCTATTACCTTATTATATACCTCGCTGGCTGAAAGCTGCTCGGCAATATAAGGGGACTCCAGATTCTTCTCGTAATAAGGCACATTGCCCCAGAACTTCCAAAGCTGCAGATAATAAAAAGCCTTCAAGGTCTTTGCCTCTGCAATATAAGTAGCCTTCTCGGCATCAGAAAGCACTGTAGTCTCATCGACATCCTTGATCACCAAGTTGGAACGGTTGATACCCGAATAGCTGGTTGTCCATGCACCCTTGAAGTTCAACAGACTGGTACTCTTATACTGCGAAGCCAAGTGCATTTCTGTCTGGTCGTTAGTATTGCCACCACCCACATAGATATCATCGCCCTGCGCATCAGATACCAGGAAGAGAGGACATATGCCATTATATTGATCATACCAAGCCATAGGAGCGTATGCTGCGGTAAGCGCTTCATCCACATGCGCCTTGGTGTTGTAATAACCATCGATAGGCAAGCTGCTTGCTGGATCTACGCTTAGGAAATCATCGCCGCAAGAAGACAACGACAATGCCATACCTGCCATTGCACTATATAATAATATATTTTTTGCTTTCATCATTGTTTCTTTTTAATATGTTCTACTTAATTCTGAATGATATTTATTTAGAATGTCACATTGGCACCCACGGTGATGGTTCGATTCTGCGGATAGAATCCACGGTCGATACCCGACTGTGTACCACTGTAAATCTCCGGTTCCATACCCTTGTAACTTGTAAAAGTGAGCAGGTTTTCGGCTGCTACATAGAAACGGAGATTAGAGATGAATACCGTCTCCGTCCATTTCTTCGGCAGGGTAACCCCCAGCTGGATGTTCTTCAGACGAACATAGGAACCATTCTTGATGTAGAGGTCAGACACCTTATTATTATCAATGGCTGTTGACCAGGCGAAACGCGGCATAGTATTGGATGTGCCCTCACCGTGCCAACGACCCATAAACGCTTCAGGAAGATTGGCATAACGGAGATCCACACGGCGAGTGGTATCGAAGATTTTGTTGCCGAAGGAACCTGCCCACAACATAGAGAAGTCGAGCATCTTCCAGCTGGCCCCCAGATTGAAACCGAAAGTCCAATCAGGATCACCCTTACCGATATTAGTCTTATCGGCATCATCAATCTTTCCATCACCATTATAATCTACAAAGATTACATCACCCGGCTGCGCATTTGGCTGCAATTTCACTCCCTTATCATTCACATAAGCATCTACCTGAGCCTGATTCTGGAAGATACCAGCCGTCTTGTAACCATAGAAGAAAGGATATGGCTGACCGTTTTCTGCACGGCTCACATTACCGATCAGGTGAACCTCGTCCGATGTTTCATAACCGGTATCATTGCCCAGATTGATCAACTTGTTCTTCAGATAACTGGCATTGGCGTTGATGTTGAAAGCCCAATCGCCCTTACGGAACTTGTATCCCAGTTCAAACTCGATACCGCTATTCTCCATATCGCCCACATTACCCCAAGGCTTTGATTCGCCCAAGTAAGAAGGCACACTCATGGTTTTCAGCATACCATTGGTTTTCTTCTTAAACCAATCTACCGTGAACGTCAGGGCATTATTGAAGAAGCTGAAATCCAATCCAGCATCATACTGCTCGCTCTCCTCCCACTTCAAGTCGGCATTAGGAGTTCCCGATGGCTTACTACCACCTATGATTACCTGGTTGCCAGCACCACCAAAGGTATAGTTGTTGCCTATAGCCACATTGGCAGTATATCTGAAAGCACCGATAGCCTCGTTACCATTCTTACCCCAACTCAGGCGGAGCTTCATCTTGCTAAACCACTCAGGACGTTTTTCCATGAACTTTTCATTCGTCACATTCCAACCCAATGATACAGAAGGGAAGGTACCCCACTTGTTGTTCGGGCCGAAATTGGAAGAGCCATCACGGCGAATGGTAAACTGAGCCATATAACGCTCGGCATAGTTATAAGAGAGTCGACCGAAATAAGAAGCCAAGGTATGAGGGCTGAACAATCCACCCGATACATCCCGCTTGCCATCGGTAGCCATACCAGTGGTGAAATCAAGGTTTGCCTTGCCAGGATCCAGAGCTATCATATCCTGAGCAGAGCCACTAATATTACGTCCGGAATATTTGATAGCAGATTGTCCAACTACAGCCGAGAAATTATGCTCTCCCAACTGCTTATTATAGGTCAGGATATTCTCAACCTGCCAACGGTTGCCACGATTCATGGAACTCCAGACAGATGACTTGTCATTATGCCGATCAGCATTCAAATAGTATGGAAGAGTCCATCCGTCAGTCCCCCAGAAACTGAGATCAACGCCATAAGAAGTCTTAAACTTCAGGTTATCCCAAATGCCCAGCTCTGCCCAGAAGTTAGCAACGAACTTATCAGAATTATTCTTTTCTCCAGGCAGAGAGAGCCATCCCAAAGGATTGGAAAGATCATTGAAGTTCTTGTTTGGCACATTAAGCAACCTGCCCGTTTTCTTGTCTCTTACCAAAGGACCATATTTCGCAATTTCTCCAGCATACTGCGAATTGAGAGCAGCCTCATCTTCAGCATAGACACTCATCAATGGAGAAAGGAACATGGCATTACCAAGGGCAGAAAGACCGCCAATATCGTTGATATTCATACTGGTATTGTTGATGCGGGAATAAGCCAGATTAACACCCACCTTACCCGTCTTGAGCCAGTTACGCACCTTGCTCTGGTCGAAGACAACATAGGTATTGTTACTTCTTACTGTCATACGCTCGTAGTTGGCACGTCCATAATCTCCACCTATCACACCTTCACTCTTATAGTAACCCAGAGAGAGATAGTAATTAAACTTCTCTGATGCACCGCTGATGCTCAACTGATGATTCTGTACAGGAGCATTATCATTGTAGAGCACATCCTGCCAATTGGTATCGCTGGAACCCATATTCTTCAGGATATTATCGATATCTTTTTCACCAGCGTATGCAGCAGCCTCCTTCATCAGGGTAGTATATTGCTCGGCATTGAGCAGTTTGCGCTTACGCCAAGGATTCTGCCATCCTATGGAGAAATCATACTTAACCATCGTCTTGCCGATACTACCAGTCTTGGTGGTAACAAGAACTACACCATTGGCTGCACGCGCACCATACACAGCACCCGAAGCAGCATCTTTCAGGATTTCGATACTCTGAATATCACTAGGATTCAAATAGTCGATACCACCCTCAATAGGCATTCCATCTACGATGTAGAGAGGGTCGGCACTATTCACGGTACCCGTACCACGTATGCGAATCTTGCTGCCAGCACCAGGCTGACCACCGGCAGTAGTAACCTGTACACCAGATACCAATCCCTTGAGAGCAGCATCCACACGCACAGGCTGAGTTTTTCCCAGTTCATCAGCTCCAATCTTGGCAATAGAAGCGGTAACTACGCTCTTTTTCTGCGTACCATAACCTACTACCACCACTTCGTCGAGGGTTTTATCATCTTGTTTCAGGGTGATGCGCATATTAGCAGATGGCTTCACCTCTACATTCTGATAACCCACATAAGTAATTACCAGAGGTTGGCTGGCATCTGTCTCAATGGAGAAGTTACCATCCAGATCGGTAATTGTACCTGTTCCCCTATTGCCTTTCACCTGGATGGTGGCACCGATAACAGGTTCACCTTGGTCATCCAACACAACACCTTTAAAGATGTTCTTCTGTGCAAACGTTGACGCCGACATTAATAATGCGGAAGCCAGCAATAAACTTTTTGTTTTCATATTTTGAAAGTTTGTTTAGAATTGATTTTATTCATTATTAATATATGTTAGTTGCGAAGTATTTCTCCGTTGTTGATACGAAGGTTGGTTTCGTGCCAATTGGAGAATGCACTTAGGCATTTATGCGATTGCAAATTTAATAGGATTTTTCGAACTTTCCTAACCCCATTAATAGAATAGTGGAACGAAAACAACCCTAGAACGCAATAACGACCTCATTTACAAAAGGTTTTCATAATCTTCCATACCATTGAAAGTGGATGGAATAAAAATTGTATTTTGTACCCTTCTTATCCATCAATTATTTCTACAACTCTTTCATCATTTTCATTTATTTCCACTTTTAGCCACATTTCTATTTTTCATATCTCACTTTTTATCAAGCACTTATAAAAATCACAGATAACATTTTTCCACTTTTTCTTTACAAGCACTCGGTTTATACCTTATTATTTAGTAACTTTGCAACCGAAAATGACAGATACGCATTTTCATAACTAACAATTTTATATTCATAAGAAATAATATTCACAAGAAACATGAAACACTTCATTCTATCCTGCGCACTATCGATGGCGGCTATAGCCACCTCCAGCGCACAACAAACTGGTCAGTTGCCTGTCTATCTCGACAACACCAAACCTGTAGAACAACGCATCGACGATGCCATTGCCCGAATGACACTTCAAGAGAAGATTCGCATCATTCATGCACAGAGTAAGTTTTCCTCAGCAGGAGTTCCCCGTTTGGGATTTCCAGACTTCTGGACAGATGATGGCCCTCACGGTGTTCGCCCTGATGTATTGTGGGACGAATGGGAGCAGGCTGGTCAGACCAATGACTCCTGCGTTGCCTTCCCAGCCCTCACCTGCCTGGCAGCATCCTGGAACCCACAGATGAGCAGAATCTATGGAGAAGCATTAGGCGAAGAGGCACTGTATCGGGGAAAAGACATGATTCTAGGTCCTGGCGTGAACATCTATCGCACCCCATTGAACGGACGCAACTTCGAATATATGGGTGAAGATCCTTACCTGGCAAGCATCATGGTTGTACCTTATATCCAAGGATTACAGTCTAAGGGAGTATCAGCCTGCGTAAAGCATTACTGCCTCAATAACGAGGAGGAATACCGTCATCAGGTAAACGTCATCGTGAGCGACCGTGCCCTCCATGAAATCTATCTCCCAGCCTTCAAGGCTGCTGTAGAGAAAGGTAAGACTTGGGGAATCATGGGTGCATACAATCTCTACAAGAACGAACACAACTGCCACAACCAGTGGACACTGAACAAGATTCTGAAGGGCGACTGGAAATATGACGGCGTAGTGGTAAGCGACTGGGGAGGCGCACACGATACCGACCAAGCCGTGAAGAACGGGCTCGACATAGAGTTCGGCACATGGACGAACGGATTGACCATGGGTGCCAGCAATGCCTACGATAATTACTACCTTGCCGTACCATATATAAAAGGTATCCAGGAAGGTAAATACACCACCAAGGAGTTGGATGAAAAGGTGCGCCGCGTATTGCGCCTCTTCTATCGCACCACCATGAATCCGAACCGTCCTCACGGTTTCCTCTGTTCTGAAAGTCACTATGCTGCAGCCAGACAGATTGCCGAAGAAGGCATCGTACTACTCCAGAACAAGAGCCATGTGCTTCCTATCAATACCCAGAAAACACAACGTGTTTTGGTAGTAGGAGAAAATGCCGTGAAAATGATGACCGTGGGTGGAGGCAGCTCTTCTCTCAAGGTACAGCGGGAGATTTCGCCACTCGACGGATTAAAATCTCGACTGGAAAAAGATAATGTAGAAGTGGAGTTTGCCCGAGGTTATGTAGGCGATGTAAGCGGAAATTACAATGGCGTAACTACCGGACAGAATCTGGAGGACAAACGCAGCGAGGCTGAGCTGATAGCCGAAGCCGTAGAAAAAGCCAAGCATGCTGATTACGTGGTGATGTTTGGCGGCTTGAACAAGAGTGATTATCAGGATTGCGAAGGTCACGACCGCAAACAGCTTGAATTGCCATACGCTCAAGACAAGCTCATCGAGGCTTTGGCTAAAGCCAACAAGAACTTCATCTATGTGAATATCTCAGGTAATGCTGTGGCTATGCCTTGGAAAGAAAAAGTGGCTGGCATCATTCAGGGATGGTATATCGGTAGCGAAAGCGGTAAAGCTCTGGCTTCTATCCTCACCGGCGACAAGAATCCTAGCGGCAAATTACCATTCACATGGGTAAACTCATTGCAGGAAGTGGGTGCCCACGCATTAAACACCTATCCGGGCACCTGGCGCAAGGAAGGTGGAGCCAAGACTGAGGGCAACATCATTGATGAGGAGTATAAGGAAGGCATCTACGTAGGTTACCGTTGGACTGATAAGAAAAACATCAAGCCAGCATTCGCCTTTGGACATGGATTGAGCTACACTCAGTTTGCCATCTCTAATCTTCGCAGTGATAAGAATCTGATGAATCAGAATGACTCTATAACCTTTACCGTGAATGTAAAGAACTCTGGTAAACGTGCCGGTGCAGAAACCATCCAGCTCTATATCCATGATGTAAAGGCTTCTGTCGATCGCCCTTACAAGGAGCTGAAGGGATTCCAGAAGGTTTACCTGCAGCCGGGAGAGAGCAAGGATGTAAACATCACCATCAATAAGCAGGCACTCAGCTTCTATGATGAAACAGCTGCATCCTGGAAGGCAGAAGCAGGCAAGTTTGAGGCACTCGTCGGAAATGCTTCCGATCAGCTGAAACTCAAAAAGGCGTTTGAACTGAAATAAAACAAAAAAAAGGTTCCTTTGGAGATTTTCAAACTCCACAAGGAACCTTTTTTATCACCCAGTATAAGTTTGCACCAAACTTATACCGAATATCATCTCATTCCAATCTGCTTTACCTTTGTTTCAAATTCATCTCTTTCACAGATGGCTCCATTCTTTACCTTGGCACGGTAATTATAAATGGTGTTTACCGAATAATGCAGAAATTCTGCGATTTTAGAACTATCTTCGATACCCAGGCGAATAAGAGCAAAGATGCGAATGGTGGTAGAAAGTTTACTGTCATCCTCCAAGACGATACGCTCCTCAGGCTTCAAAAGAGCATTGAATTCCTCCACAAAATCAGGGAAGAGTTTCAGAAACGCAGCATCAAAGTAATCGTATAACTCGCCGATATACTCATGATCGGTTTGCATCATATCTATCAATTTGGTCAACTCACGCTGCTTGACCAGCTTCACCACGCGCTTGCGCATGGTTTCTATCTTATCCACATAGATAGCACAGAGACGCAAGAATCGGCCAATATAGACTTCTTTCATCTTATTGCTCTCATTCAAGCTACCATAAGCCTGCTCTAAGTTTCTGTTGGTTTGCTGCAATTCCCTATTGGTTTGTTCCAGATTCTTATTCGCCTTTTCCAATTCCTTATGAGCCAAGGCAAGACGACGGCGCTGCTTGTTTACATACAGAAGCAGGGTACATACTAATACTAAAAGTACTACAGATACTGCTATCATCAGTTTAAGCTGCCGGTTACTCTGCGTAATTTCCTTCTGATAAGTACCCTCAACGGCAGAGAGCAACGGCATGATTTGGCGACTTCGAAGAGCGGTATTGAAAATGCGGGCTGCATTCCATGCAAACTTGATGTAAGTATAGGTATGGGCAAACTCCTTTTGGTTTTGATTCAGAAGATTGGCAAGTTCCCACATTGAGCCCTGATCCATCACCGCCGTACGGACATCACAAAGAGCCGAGACAAGGAGGTAATAGATGGCATCCTCATCCTTATTGAGCTGCTTGCAGATCACCGCCCTATAGTAAGCCACGATAGCATATTCATGCGTTCCAGGCTTTACCTGCTTCATACGCAAATTGCTATAATACAAAGCACCCTTCAGGTCGTTAGCACTACGACAGTCTTCCTCCATCATCTGCAGGTATCTATCGTCTGTATGCGAAAAAATTCTGGCTATCTGTTTCTTCATCACTTGCGCCTTTTGTGCATAATGCTCTTTCAATGACGGCACATTGCTATAAAAAGCCAGCTCTCCATAAAGATGCTGACCAGCCCAAAGATAGTTGCGATACCCTTCTGCATCAAGCTTAGTAGTATCCATCTTGTTCAGCAGACTATACGATTCCACATAATCACCTATAGTAGAACTCTGAAAAGCAAGCAGCGATATAGCATTGCCCTTTTTTGCCTGATCGCCCATACGCTCAGCCAAGGCAATGCAACGATTCAGATAACTCACGGCTGAATCGTTTTTATAAGCCTGATACTCCTGAAAAAGAGCAAAACTCATTTGGTACCTTGCTCCATCATTCTTGCAAGCATTCAGTTGACTTGCAAGTTTGGCTATACGTCCCTCACGCACTGCCACATAACGAGGCGACTGCAGAATGGCTTCATCCAGACATTGATAAAGAGAATCTAAATTATACTTTGCAGCATTGGCTATATGCGTCAACAGCAACAAGCATATCAGTAAGAACCATCTATTCTTCATTATTTGTTACGCTTTAAGAAATTGTATATAGGTTTGATTTTTTTTAAATCATTTTCAACTTTTTGACTTCCTTTGCAGAATGCCGATGCAAATATAATCATTTTTTCAGATAATGCCAAAACATAAGGATATTTTTTTGCCTTTTTCTGCTGTTTTACATCCACTTTTTCATCTGGCACGCCAATTCATAACGACATCATTATCAACTCCTTTTTCTTCTTTAACAGAAAAAACAATCCACATTTTCACCCTTTATGCTATGTGGGCTCAAGTTTTTTTATTACTTTTGCAAAACAATACTAGCAATGATATAAGTTGCATAATAACCATACTAACATTATAAACATGAGAACAGCATTCATATCACTATCATTTCTGCTGGCTGGCTCGCTGATGGTTCCTGCCATCGCCCATACACCCGCCAGCAAGAAGAAAGTTGCTACAACAACTCAAAAAGGTAAAATCCTGCCGATGAAGGAGTATATCGACCAGCTGATGGCAAAGATGACTCTGCAGGAGAAAATCGGTCAGCTCAACCTGATGGTGGCTGGCGATATCACTACCGGTGGAGCCCTGGACACCCAGGTAGGTGGCGACATTGCAAAAGGCAACATGGGCGGCGTATTCAACATCAAGGGACTCGACAAAATCAAGGCTCTCCAGGACATCGCCATCAAGAACAGCCGTCTGGGCATTCCGCTGCTGGTGGGCATGGACGTAATCCATGGTTACGAGACGATATTCCCTATCCCCCTCGCCCTCTCCTGCTCCTGGGATACAGAAGCGATGAAGAAGGTAGGCGAAGTATCGGCTAAGGAAGCCAGTGCTGCAGGAATCAACTGGACTTACTCGCCTATGGTAGATATTGCACTCGATGCCCGATGGGGACGAATCAGCGAGGGTAACGGAGAGGATCCTTACCTGAGCGGCGTGATGGGTGCCGCACTCACACAGGGTTATCAGGGTGCCGACATGCGCACAGAGGAGATTTTGAGAGCAGATAGAATCATGGCTTGCCTCAAGCACTTTGCCCTCTACGGAGCCGTGGAGAGCGGAAAGGAATACAACACCGTGGATATGAGTCGCATACGCATGATGAACCAATACCTGCCTCCTTACGAAGCCGTGGTAAAGGCTGGCGTAGGCAGCGTAATGTCTTCGTTCAACCTGATAGATTATACCCCTGCCACCGCCAACCACTGGATGATGACCGATGTCTTGAGAAAACAATGGGGATTCAAGGGCTTTCTCGTAACAGATTATGCATCTATCGCCGAGATTCTGAACCACGGCACTGCCAAGGATCTGAAAGAAGCTTCAGAACAGGCACTCCTGGCTGGTACGGATATGGATATGTGCTCCAATGCCTTCGTCAAGCATCTGGCACAAAGCGTGGCAGAGGGCAAGGTGACGGAGGAAGACATCAACACTGCCTGCCGCCGCATCCTCGAGGCAAAATACAAACTGGGATTGTTCAGCAATCCTTACCGCTACTGCAATACCAAGCGAAACAAGACCGACATCTACTCTGCCGAAAACCGACAGATAGCTCGCGACGTAGCAGCCGAGACCTTCGTGCTTCTGAAAAATGAAGGAAATCTTCTTCCTCTGAAGAAACAGGGAAAGATAGCGCTGATTGGTCCTCTTGCAGATACCCGCAACAATATAGCTGGCACATGGAGTGTAGCTCAGGCTCCAGAGAAATACACCACTATCAAGGAGGCGATGGAGAAGGCACTCGATGGCAAAGCCACCTTATTATACGCACAGGGCAGCAATATCTGGCGCGATAGGGAACTTCAGAAGAACGGCGAACAGGGCAAATCTATCGCCTGGGGAGATGAAGTAAAGATGAAGAACGAGGCACTGCAGATAGCAAAGGAAGCAGATGTGATAGTATGCGCCATGGGCGAAACTGCCGACATGAGCGGTGAATGCGCAAGCCGTACTAATCTGGAAATGCCGGATGTGCAGCAAGAACTTCTGGCAGAACTCGCAAAGACGGGAAAACCAGTCGTATTGCTCAACTTTGCCGGTCGTCCTACGGTTTTGTCATGGGAGAATGAACACATTCCTGCCATCATGAACGTATGGTTTGGTGGTTCTGAAGTGGGAGATGCACTTTGCGACGTCATCTTCGGCGACAAGGTTCCATCAGGTAAGCTCACCACTTCCATGCCAAAGACAACCGGACAGGAGCCTCTCTACTACAATCATCAGAATACGGGAAGACCAGTACCTGATGACAATCAGAAATTTGCCAAGTTTGCCAGCAATTGTCTGGATGTAAGCAATGGTCCTCTCTATCCATTCGGCTATGGATTGAGCTACACCACTTTCGAGTATGGCGATTTGAAGCTGAGCAGCCATGAAGTCAATATGGATGACCGGAAGATTACAGCCACCATCAACGTAAAGAATACAGGCAGCCGTGATGCCGACGAGATAGTTCAGCTCTATATCCGTGATATGGTTGCCAGCATCTCCCGCCCTGTCAAGGAACTGAAAGGTTTCCAGCGCATCCATCTGGCTGCAGGAGAAAGCAGGGAAATCAGCTTCTACATCACCCCTGAAATGCTCAAATTCTATAACGCTGAATTAAGGCATGTGATTGAACCAGGCGACTTCCAGATTATGGTGGGAGGAAACAGTAAAGAAGTAAAGACCCAGAATCTTACTGTTAAGAACTAGTGCCAAAAGCAAATGAACATGCAATGATAGATACAAGACTGTAAGTTTTCAGGAAATCCCGGCAGGAGATGGCATACAGCTATTCTCTTGCCGGGATTTTTAGTAATGTAGCTTAGCCCCTTGAATTTTCCATTTTCCAGGAGATAAATACTAAGCCCTTATTCCTCCCCATTCAGGCATTCGCCCGTCTCATAACTCTTCGTCATATCCTTTAAGATACCAATCATCTCCTGCCTCAGACTCTCGGGCTTCAGTACGATGATATTTCTGCCATGCCACAACAATTCCTGAAGAAAATCACGGCTGGGGCGAATGGTGAGGGTATATTCCCGATACATTCCATCTTTCGACTCCTTTACTTTCTGCTGACTCTCGTGCAGCGGAACCTCCTCTATGTAATTGTATTCCGGATAGAAGGCACGGATGCGGATTTGCTCCACGGGCACATCTTCCATCCGATAAATGCCAAAGCAATCTTCATAATAATTCTCTGGAGTCAGGAACTTCTTCATCTTTGCCGACAACGGATGCTTCTCGCAAATAAGCTTCAGGAAACTGATGCGGTCGAAAGGAAGACAGCGAACGAGTTTTCTCACATCTACCTCTGCACTTGAATTCTTAACTCCCACAACGTACCACCGTTGTTTGAAATATCTCACGAAAGCCGGTTGTAACACGATATCGCTCTCTGCTCCAAACCCCGAAACATACTTAAACTTCAGCAGATATTGCTTATCTATCGCTGCAAGAATATCATCCAGATATTCCGTGTTGTATGGCGGCGTATCGAGCATCACCTTGTTATGAAATTTCAGCATATCACCAAGCGAAGCCAACCGCAGGGAACTCAGCATCCATTCCGTTACATCATCATTAGCGATCGGATCACGCTTCAGATAATACCGATAGCCGTCGCTCTTGTCGCATTCCACAGTAATGCCAAACTGCGACTGGATATTTTCACGATAACGATGAAAGGTACGTTTGTCCAGCTCATCCTCATCCTGATTAGCGTTGGCATCACGCCACTCATTAGCAATCTCCTCAAAGGTAAGATGCTTACGATCCAAGAGGCCTATCAGCCAACTATAGAATTTTACACGATTGTCCATATATCTAATGAATATTTACGAGAAATGCCTAAAAAGAAAAGGAGAAAAGATAGCCAACAAAATGGTAATGCTAAATGCTGGCGTTTCTGACTTTTGTCATATACCAATGCGCGATACACTTGTGCCCGATGCTTGAAATGAACTGTGAACAAACTCGTCTCTTTGCATGAAACACATGAATTTTTAATAATGCTAACACAGACCTATTGCCTGATGTCAGCCTCTTGCTGCCTCTATCTTTTCTCCGAAAGTTTTAATCTACTCAATGAAAATTTCAATCCTCGCTCCATTATCGGGGCAAGTCTTGCAAATCCACCAAATCTACAGTCCAGTTCAAACTCTGAATTTTCAGGTCGAGCTCCCGATACTGCTTGGCATAGGTATCAGCCTCCTTACGAAGAGCCTTTATATCTATGGTTCTAACATATTTCAGTTCGTTTCTGCCAAAGCGTGTATCGTTGGCAGCGACGTAGCTCACCACCTCTTTCAATGCCTTGACACGCAACGACAAGACGTCTCTCTTGGCAATCAATCGAGTCAAGGAGTCTCCGTCCTGAACTATCTGAACGTTGGTGATGTTGATGCGATAAACCAAGTCTTCCAACTGGACGAGTGCTTCATCCAGTTCCTTGTACAGTTCCTCTACGTTATCGCAAGGCTCATCACCCTCCTGTACCTTGGCGCTTTCCTTGATACGCTCTTTCAGTTGAGCCACTTTCTTCTGCAAGTCGGCTCTGATGCTCAATGCTTCTGCTAACTTCATAATCTTCTATTTTTATATATGTCGTTAAACTTCTTGTTTTATTATGTCAAGGTCTCAGCCTTTTTGTGTTCTACCCAAGCAAGGCACATCCTCAGGCCAATGAGGGTCGGTTTCATTTCCATCATCAGCATAACGAATATCTCGCTGTTCGGATATATTGCGGTCGTATTTCAGTTCCACGCTCACCGTGAAGTCATCCATACGAAGAATGTCTGGCAGGCACCAAGGCTCATGAGTATGCAAGGCATGCATCGTATAACAGATACACAAATGGTCGTACGCCTTGTTGTGCAGATAGCCTTCCGCCCACGACGTGCCATCGTCGAGCGTATCAGTCAACTTTCTCAACGTATCCTCTTCGTTGCCGAAAAAGTTGGCAGACGCACCATTCACGATGGTATCCATCTTGCAATGTCCTGTACTGAGCAACTCATCTGTCAGATGAATCATATAGTCGAAGTCGGAACCATAATAGTCATCATTTTCCAGATGCAAGACCGAGTCTTTGTCAGCATACTCGAATCGAAGCGTACTGTCCAAGTCGTAGCAGAAACGGTCGTCCACCTTGTATGGCGAACGGTAGAGCGTAAGCCAAAGGTTACGGCACTGCTCAAAACACTCCAAGGTGAGCTTGTAGAGTTTGTCGTTCAACTTGCTCAATCGTTCCACCTCGGCAGCAGTAGGATGAAGCATCATCTCGTCGAGCGTCACCTCACGAAGCCCGAGCAAATCGTCCAGCAAATCCCGCTCCGTATCACTGAAGTTACGGAAGAACCCATCTGGATTATTATCCTCACGATTTACCACCTTCTTGATACGACGTTCCACCTCTTGCACGATGGCACGCTTATCCTCTATCGTAGACTTTTCTCTTATAAAGTCAAAAAAATTGAAGATAGGATCAGTATTATAGCTACGGTCGTTCTCTACATCATCTATCAGTTTCATCCATTCCTTTTCCATTTTCTTCATGTATAAAAAACACGTTTCCTTTTTTCCATTGATACACCTCTCGCTCATATCTCAAGCTGACATCCGTCCAAAAATCATCCATACGGAGGATGTCTGGCAAAGAGTAATGCTCATGACTATGGAGCGAGTGAAGGAGATGGCAGATGCAAAATCTGTCGAAAGCCTGATTGTCGAGATAATCCAAATTCCAGTTGGTCCCATCATCAGCCACTAAAGGTTCCCCATACGAATACCGCCCACTATCCCTAAAATTGCAATGAAAATGAAGCATATACTCGAAGTCTGAGCCATAATAGTCATCATTATCCATCTTGAGGACAGAATCCTCATCATTCCAACTGAAATCAACGTGCTCCTCCACATCATAATAATCCTCGTTTGCCATCAAGCTCGGTGAGTGCGACAAAGACTTCCAGAGGTTGCGACCTTGCGCAAAGGCATCCTTCGACAGTTCATGAAGTTTATCGTTCTGATGTCCCAAACGCTCGATTTCTTCCTCTGTAGGATTTAACATCATCACATTGAGAATCTTTACCCGAGTACTCCAAAGGGAATCAAGCACCTCCCGCTCCTGTTCACTGAACTTACGGAAGCGGAAACTCTTGTCCGCATCATAACGGGCAATCATCTTGATGCGACGCTCTACTTCTTGTACAACTCTGCGCTTGTCATCATCCGACGCTTCGCCCACATACTCCATCAAAGCGAAGAAAGCCTCCGTTTCAAACGGATCTTTCTCAATTGTATCGATAAGTTGAATCCAATTTTCCTTCATCTTCACCTACGATTTCACCATTACTAACTTCTATTATCTTATCATCGCCAAAGCTTCCTCCCCGTATCTTGTAGGGAGAGTTTCGCTTCAACGTCTTCTCCAAATACTCCAAGTCCTTGGGACGGAGATGAGTGAGAGCGAAATCCACCTCATTCAGCTGTGACTGATTGCTCAAGGCAAGATGCTGGAGATTGTGACACATGAAGATGTCCAAGCGACGCAACTTGTCGTTCCTGCTCAAATTCAAAGACACCAAGTCCTTGGC
Source organism: Segatella copri (assembly GCF_002224675.1). Classification (GTDB taxonomy): domain Bacteria; phylum Bacteroidota; class Bacteroidia; order Bacteroidales; family Bacteroidaceae; genus Prevotella; species Prevotella copri_U. Next base: position 54,698 of record NZ_NMPZ01000025.1, read on the forward strand.
ACCCTCGATATGCAACTCCTCCAAGAGAGGATTGGCAGAGAAATCCAACTTCTCGTTTCTTATCTCGTGGAAGTCGATGAACTCCAGCAAAGGATTCTTGCTCACGTCGAGTTTCTCCTCGCCATACCCAGAATAGCCCAAGATACGCAAGTTAGGACATTCCGTGAGAATCACATCCAAGGTTTTCACCTCGAACATGCCACATCCATCAAATCCGATAATGGCATCCTCCTCTTCCGAACAGATGGTAATGGTGTAGTACACGCCCTTCTCAGGATAGGAATGACCTGCCTCCACCCAAGCCAACTTTTCGGAAGCAGGTTTCTGTTTACCTGTCACGACCTGTACCTTTCCATCGCCCCAAGCGATTCTTGCCTTGCTGCCTTTCTTCAGCATCAAGTGCAAGCCTACGATCTCCCCCATTGTCCAGTCCAAAGTCTGGATATTGATTGTAATCTGTGCCATAATTCCTTGTTTTTAATGTTTACGACGGCAAAGATAATGGTATGGTGTGTCAAATCGTGACGCAAGCGAGAAAATTATCTCAAAAATCTTTGTATCACCTTGTACCAATAGTCCCAGGAGTAGCCTACGGAAGGATGATTTACCGCCATCACTTTCACCTGCTTACCATTACTCAGAAGGTAAGCACCTGTAGCAACAGGATAACTGTCGTCGCCATCCTGCCAGCCTACATTAGGAAGATTATTCCAAAGCCTCTTGCCCCATACGATGACATACTCAGGCTGGTACTTTTCGATGACCTCAAAGAATGCCTTGCCAGCCTGGTGATATTGTTCGGCTGCGCCAGCCTCGCGAGGACCACCCATCGCTGCTTGCAGATAGTTGAAGAAGATGACCGAGTTCCAAATCTTCAGCCTCATCGCTTGATTGGTCTCTTCACCTACCAACGAACGCTCAAACTTCAGGAAAGTCCGCATCCAGTTTTGCCGTTCATTGTTCTCATTGAGATAATCACCAAGCACCTGCTGCGTAAAGTTCATACACTCCCGATGTAGCTGGCAGTCGCCACAATCCGTACAACTCTCATCACAATAATGACTCTCGCCCAATATCATGATTCGCTTGCCGAATATCCCCCCGTTGGCATAATCCTTGCCAATGAAGGGTTGAAAGAAAATGTTGCTATTCATATTTTAAAATAATGAAGCTATCCAATCATAAGCCATGGTTCCCAAGCGAATGGCCCATGATATCACCACATAAATCAACCAGCAAAGCACTACTATGAACACAGCTGTCCAGAATGCCTTCTTATTCACCTTGTTGATAATCTCCTTATCATCCTCGATATAGCCAGTAATCAATCTCAGGTTCTCTACATACGAACGCTTGAATACATCCAGCACATCACCTATATAGAAAGGTATGGCACCAATCAGCACATCCATCAAGATATTATAGATGACAGCCAAAGTCAGCGGAATCGACTTAACCACGCAAAGACTGTAATAGATAAATGGGAATGCAAACACGCTCGTCAAAGCATCACCGATACCGACAGGAAGGATGAAGCCAAGGATAGGATCCAAGAACCACTTGTCCATATACTTCGCCGTACCAACCATCAGACGATATGATGGCATGTTCATCATCTTCTCACGCTTAGCAGCTTTTTTATCAGCCCTCGCCTGTTCTTTGGCAAGAGCCGCCTCTCGCTTTTGATCTTCTTTTGCGAAATCCATGCCCAAATCAGCCTGGGCCTGCTGTCTTCTTGAACTTTCCATACACCTTATAATTCTATTTGTTTCTTACCATTTATAAATTCCGTGAACTCCTGTTCCGAAAGAGAAAAACCGCTCAAGTCGCTCATCAACTCCATAGCTTGCTTACGTTCCTCCTCACTACCAGCCAGATTGATACGCTTGAACACCTCACGAAGATAAGCACTCTTGTTGTCTATCTTAGCCATCTCACGCTTAAACTCATCTGCATGTTTCTTCAACTCCTTATCGTATGCAGCCGAAGCCAAGCTACCACTGAGCTGCTGCGCTTTGAGCTTAGCGAAACTATCAAACAGAGCAATACCTTTCTGTAAGGATTGTTCCATAGCACCAGTTACCTGAGCCAAGTCTTCCTCGCTATACTCTGCAGGTTTATTCTGTTGTGCGGTCTTACCCTCTATCTTCTTATGGTCTTTCGTGTATGCTTCCACTCCATCGAGCAAATTCTTAGCCATATCTTTGTCAGCATGAAGATTATCTGCCAACATTCCTGTAAACAGAGAAAGGTTTTGCTCCACATCAGCAGGAAGTTTGGCAGCCTCCCTATAATCAGGAATATCGACCGTATGCATCAACTTTTCATCTATCTTGCTCTCCATGATTTCACGTCCAAGTTTCAGCATGGCAACCATATCACGAAGATGTTTCAGCATCTTCAGCTTCAATTCATCAGAGCAAACTATCTTGCTTCTGATCTCCTTAGAAACCTTATCCAGTTCACTGGAGAGTTGGGCATACTCATTTTTAATACGGGTTTGTTCCTCACGATGCGATTCCAATTCCTCCTTATCCAACTTCAAATCTACCTGATAGCTCTCATATTCTCTCACAAGAGGGAAGCATACAGCATTCCATTCAGCGAAGTCACGATAGTAGTTCTTGTTGGCCATACCAAAGGTGATCCAGTTGACGAGGAAGAAAGGCTTGGAAGGCTTCTTCGCCTTCGCTTCCATATAGCTTCCCTGCTTAGACTCCAAGGTAGCGGTGATGTCATTAATCAGCGAGGTATAGACATCGATGTTCTGAAGATGATCGTTCATTTCCATGTCCAGCGCCTTCATCTGCTGAAGCAGACATTTTCGTTGCTCCTCCAATGGACGAATAGTCTCATCAGCATACAAAGCATCAAGCGTCGCCTTCAAGTCAGAAGCCAACAGTTTTTCTCCATAACGCAAGAACACATTCGCCTTCGGGATTACCACATCATTGAGCGTTTTGCAGATCACCAATAATCGTCCCATATCAGCCTTGATGCGAGTGGCATCATGCTTCACGCTGGTTTGGAAAACTGATAAATCAGACTTCAAACGATTAGCGCGTTCACTTGCTCCCATATAGTGTTCGAGCATCGTCAATCCTGCCATCGCCAAGCCCAATGACTTGTTGCCGTTCGACAAAGACTTATAAGCCTGCAAAGAACCCTGCAAGGAAGTACGGAAACTAACAGAAATCTCACCAATCAAAGCTGTACATTTCTCCGTGAGCTTG
>NZ_NMPZ01000026.1 GCF_002224675.1 Segatella copri
TTCCACCGTGGTACGCATCGTTGAGAGGCGTGGTGGGATTTGTTGCTGCAAACAATACTCTTTTTTATTGGAAACTCCAAATATTTTCTTCAAAATCTGCTTGTCAAATATGGATTTTAACGTAAAAAGTTCTAATTTCCAAGTTTTTCTCCTTGTAAGCTATGCGAGATTTAGAAAAATATCGTATCTTTGTCCCCGAATTAAGGCGTTCTTTGCATATTGCAAAATACAGAAACGAGCAGAAGTCCGCTCGTTTCCATATTGTTACCTATATAATATAGGCAAACGCCCAACTTCTTGATTTTCAATCAAAGTCCAATTTAGAGCGAGTTAGAATTATTAACGGGATTCGTATTCTGTAGCTGCTGAAATCGGGGCTTGTCACACCCTGTTTTTGGTGGTTCCCTAAAAAAGCCGTACCTTTGCATCGTCAAAAGAAGAAAGGCTGCACTTTGTATATTGCTCTCTGGGCGTGACGAGCTGTATGTAACTTAAATGAGCATGCCAAAGTCGAAATGACTTTGGCATGCTTTTTTTGTTTTTATAATTGAAGGGTAGCTTGTTGCAAGTCTATGGATTCGGCACGGAGCGTGCCGTGACCTCGCAAGACGATGATGCATTTGCCGAAGAATGCCTTTCTCTTTGGATCGGTAAAACGCTCCAGGGAGGTCTGATTGCCGTTATCTGTGCCCAGAATCTCGGCGGTGGAAGAGAAATAAATCTCGTTCTCGGCATTCGGACAGAGATTGCCATCCTTATCTACTACATTTACTTCTACGAAGGTTGTAGGGATCGATGGGGATTGCAAATCCCCAGGGAGAGAGGTCAAACCTTTTTTGACTGCGGATTGCAAATCCGCAGGAACGCCTGACGGGGTCGGAGTGCACGATTGCAAATCCGCAGGAACGCCTGACGGGGTTGGAGTGCACGATTGCAAATCCGCAGGAACGCCCGACGGGGTTTGGACAGCAGACGCAAGGGTGTTCTGATAGGTCTTCTTCAAGACGAGGTGATGAGGAGGACCGGCAGTCTTGATGGTCTGGGATGAAATTTCCCTGCCCTGCTTTCTCGCTACAACCTTTACTTCACCCGGCTCGAAAGTTACTCGCCACATTACGTGGTACTCGGTGCTGCGATCAAAGGCGTCGGCATTGGCGGCATCGGCAGCTGCATTGACGCCGGCTTTTGCAGAAACAGCATTGGCTGCGGCACCATTTTCCTCTCCATGTACCTTCTTCTTCCGGATGCCCTGGCTCTTGCCATTGATGAACAGCTCTACTTCATCAGCCTGGTTGTAATAGCACCACATATCTATCTGCTGACCCGGAAGCCAGTTCCAGTGAGGGAAGAGATGAAGAACAGGCTTCTTCGTCCACTCACTCTGATACATATAATAACTGTCCTTAGGAAGACCAGCCAGGTCGATGATGCCAAAATAACTGCTGCGTGCCGGATAGGCATAAGGAGTCGGTTCGCCGATATAGTCGAAACCAGTCCAGATAAACTGACCGCCCACGAAATCATTGTGCTTCACCACATCCCAGGTCTCCTCATGCGTACTGCTCCAGGAGGCATGCATATTGTCATACGCCGAACACTTGAAGGATGGATCGGTATATGGCAGCCACCACTCCACCGGAGCCGTATAAATGCTGTCGCTCGGCATCCGGTAATAACCGCGCGTCTGTAGTGCCGAAACACTCTCGGAGAAGATGAACGGCTTGTTCGGGAAGTTCCTAGGAACATCCTTCGCCCACTGATGATGATAATTGAATCCGATGACATCGATGGCACCGCTCTTGAAGAGATGATTCTTAGGATCAGGCTCGTTGCATCCGGCAGTAACCGGACGGGCGCCCCACGGATCATACTTCTTCACGATATCTGCCAGATGACGGGTGAGGAGCGAATTCACGCTCAGCTCATCGCTATGTGCCAGGGTAGAGGCATCATGACCCGCATTCAGGATGAGATTCGCCTGCTCCAGACTCAAGGTATCGGCAGCGGCATCCGACCACTGTTCGAGCACCTCGTTGCCGATGCTCCACATGATGATGCAAGGATGATTCCTGTCGCGCTTCACCAGATCAGAGAGATCACGCTGGTGCCATTCATCGAAGAAGCGGGCATAATCGCCATTCGACTTCTTGCGGCGCCACATATCAAAGCTCTCGTCCATCACCATGATTCCCATGGAATCACACATATTCAGGAGTTCGGGAGCCGGAGGATTATGACTGCTTCGGATGGCATTCACACCCATATCCCTGAGGATGGTGAGCTTGCGATGAAGCGCATCCTCGTTGAGAGCGGCACCGAGACATCCGAAATCGTGATGCTCGCACACGCCATTGATCTTCATATTCTCGCCATTGAGAAAGAAACCCTTCCGGGCATCAAACCTCACATCACGGAATGCGGTCTGCGTTGTGGCGGTATCCACCACCTTGCCATTCACCACCAGTTCGCTCTTCACGGTATAGAGATAGCCCTTGCCGATAGACCAGAGATGAGGTTTCCTTACCTTGAGCTGCTGGTTCTGGGTGCCCTGGCTCCTTGCCACCACCTTGCCAGCCGCATCGTAGATGGTATTGCGGATGGAGAGCTTCATCCTGCTGCCACTGGCGTGGAAATCCACCTTCACCCTGACATCACCCTTCGGCGTGGTAGCCACATACTGACCCCACTGTGGGATGTATGCCTCCTTCAAGGTCTTGGTAAGCCAGACGTGGCGGTAGATGCCGCAGCCCGAATACCAGCGGCTGTTGGGCTGGTCGCTGTTATCCACCTTCACGGCGATGACGTTGTCACCCTTCTTATATATATAAGGTGTAAGATCGTACTCGAAGGTGCTGTAGCCGTAGGGACGGGTACCGAGCTTGTGACCGTTGATATAGACGGTGGAGTTCATATACACGCCATCGAAGGTGATGGTGAAACGGTCGTACTTCTCGTCTGGCGAAAGAGAGAAGTGCTTGCGATACCATCCGATGCCGCCCGGAAGAGCACCACCGCTGGCTCCCGAAGGATTCGATGGAGAGAAATCGCCCTCTATCGCCCAGTCGTGAGGGAGATTCAGGCGACGCCAATGCCCGTCGGAATACTCTGAATTCTGCATACCGGCACTATCAGCCAAAACGAAAAGCCAGTCTTTATCAAAAGACTGGCGATCGCGGGCGCTCAAAGACTGAGCGCCCAATAGTAGAATTGCTAAAGCAAATATCTTCTTCATATTATTTCAATTTTACAGTCATTGCCTGACCTGCATACTTCACTACCTTGCCCTTAGGCGACTTGGCGAGATTCACGCCCTGCTGCTTCTTCTGATCTACCAGGATGATGTTGAAGCGACGCTTCTGGAGCATGCCGTCGAAACTACCCTTGCGGGCACCGATGGTAACCTGCTTCCGGGCATCATCATACTTGAAATCGATTACAGCATACTTGCCCTTCTCGTAGTTATAGTTCGTGCCCTCATCCTCGTACAAGGTATAAGAGCCATCCTTGCCGGCATAGACATAGAGGTCGATCAACTCCGGCTTCTTCTCATCACTCCACTGCATCTCAGGACCTATCGGAAGGATGGCGCCCTCTGGGATGAAGACAGGAATCTTATCGTATGGTGCATCAGCCACGATGGTCTGACCGCCTGCATGATATGCTCCGGTATAGAAATCATACCAGCCCTTCTGCTTAGGCAGATAGACTTCGCGTGAATACTTCTGATACTCGCCTACCGGACAAGCCATCAGGGCAGAACCGAACATCCACTGGTCCTTGATATCCAACACCTTCTCATCGCCATTGAAATCCATCACCAGTCCGCGCATCATGGTGTAATCCTTGAGATGCACCATACCCGCCATACTGTAGAGGTAAGGCATCAGGCGATAGCGGAGCTTGTCGTAGGCTACAATGGTCTTATAAGCCGGATGATCGGCTGGTGCGATGTTCCAAACCTCACGCAACGGCCACTGACCGTGGGCACGATAGAGCGGAACGAAACAGCCAAACTGGTTCCAGCGAGCCTGCAACTCACGCCACTCCTTCAAATCGGCATTTTCCTTACCGGTCTTGTCAAACTCCTGCTGGGCTGCCACATAGCGGTTTTCCACACAGAAACCGCCCTGGTCCATTCCCCAGAAAGGAAGACCTGCCATGGAATAGTTCAATCCGGCAGTCATCTGCGCACGCATATCCTCCCAGCGGGTAGCGATGTCGCCCGACCAGGTAGCGGTGCTGTAGCGCTGTTCGCCAGCAAAGCCCGAACGAGTGAGGAGGAAGACACGCTGGTTAGGGTTCACGCTGCGCTGACCATTGTAGATGGCGTCGGCATTCACGATGCTGTAGGCATTGAAATACTCGGTAGCTGTACCCAGGGCGGTAGGACCGGAGAGCGCCTTGCGATACCACATCGGCGTGCAGTCGCGCACGTTCGGCTCAGAAGCATCCATCCACCAGGCATCGATACCGAACTTATACTTGGTATAGAGATTCTCATCCATCTGTCGCCAGAACATCTTTCTGGCTCCGGCATCATAGGCATCATAGAAGGAGCCGCGGAAACCGAGCCAGTCGTGGATATCATCCTTGATAGCCTGGTGATACATCCAGCCCTTGGCATCCAGTTCCTTGTAATTCTTCACGGTATCATAGAACTTCGGCCAAACCGAAATCATGAATCTTCCATGCAGGGCGTGCACACTGTCGAGCATCGCCTGAGGGTTCGGATAGCGAGCCGCCTCAAACTCGTGGCTTCCCCATGAATCCAGCTTCCAGTAGTTCCAGTCCTGTACGATGTTATCCACCGGAATCTTCAGGTCGCGGAACTTTTTCATATTCTCCTCGATATCCTTGCTGCTCTGATAGCGCTCGCGGCTCTGCCAGAAGCCGAGCACCCACTTAGGATATACCGGAGCCTTGCCGGTAAGGGTGCGATAGCCCGAGATTACTTCGTCCATATTCTTTCCGGCAATGAAGTAGTAATCCATATCCGGCGACATCTCGCTCCAGATGCTCAGCTGGTTTTTCTCAGCCTCAGAACGTGGGGCTGCCACACGGAGACCGCAGTAGGAAACATCGCCATCCGGCTGCCATTCGATGCGGATAGGGGTCTTCTTGCCCTTCGGAATGGCTGTCTCAAACTTATAGGAATTCGGATTCCAGGCGGTACGCCAGCGCTCAGGCACCACCAGCTTACCGTCGATGTAGATCTTCATATAGCCGGCATAGTAGAGGATAAACTGATAGAAGCTGCTGGTTGGCGCCTCTACATATCCCTCGTAAACCACCTTGGATCCATTCAGCGCAAAGCCCTTAGGCAGGTTCTGTATGCCGCCCTTATCAGTCTTGTTGCAGATTTCTGAAGTCTCAGGCATGGCATATTCAAAGTAGATGCTGTCCTCGCCACGTACAATCTTCCTGCCATCCTTATCCACATAAGTACCGGTGAGCTGTCCTTCCTTACCGTCCTTGTCGTAGAGCTTGAAGGCACGGTTCAGCTGGAGATAATCGTCCGGATTACCCCATCGGCTGTAGGAATAGGAATCCCAGAGGATGCCGTAGTTCTTGTTGGAGATGACGAAAGGCACACTCACCTTGGTGTTATACTGGAAGAGGTCTTCGTTCTTGCCCTTCATGTTGAGCTCTTCGCTCTGGTGCTGACCGAGGCCATAGAAGGCTTCATTGTCTGGCGAATCGAAGAGGGCACGCCATGACCATCCGTGCTTCTGTGCCTCGGGTACCTTGGCGATATCCACACCGATTTCACGGTCGGGCACGGTGAAAGGCTTGAAGGTCTTTCCGCCCTGTGCCACCTCTTTCAACAGTACCTGATCCTTGAGATCGTAGAAGGTAATCTGTCCGGTAGCCTCGTTCAGCACTGCACGCATGGCAGCGGTGGTGATGATGAGGTCATCGCCCTGCTCCTCTACCTTATACTGCGCCTTGGAGTTCTGAGGCACGATGATGAGACTCTGCTTGCTGCGGAAGCTCTGCTCCGCCGTAGCCTGCACACGGATGATGCGGTCGCTGACCACCTGGAGGCGGATTTGCGAAGGACCATAGTTCTGATGCTGTTTCAACTGTACGGTAAGGTAGTTACCATTTTGGACAAAATCAGCTGCCTGGACACCCATAGTGCCCAGAATCAATGCAGCCGTAACAAATAATGACTTTGTTGGTTTCATTTAGTTTGTTTTTAGAGTTTATAAAATTGTTATAACAGTTTATTTCTTCTAGATGTAATATTCCGCAGAATCTACCAGTCCGGCGCGAAGTGCATACTTTGTTGCTTCGTGCACGTTGTTCACGCCGAGCTTTCTGAAGATATTCTTCCGGTGGGTATTCACGGTATGGAAACTGGAGAAACGCTTCTCGGCGATTTCCTTGGTAGTCATACCCAGGGCGATATCCTTGAGAATCTCGGTTTCGGTCTTGGTGAGATTCACTTTTTCTTCTACTTCCTGCGGCGGAGTAAGGAGTACCTCCATCATTCGCTGGCAGACAAACCGCTTGCTGTCCACGCAGAAGCGTATCGCCTCCTTGATTTCCGTCAGCGGACTCTCCTTCAGGAGCACACTGAACATACTGCTGCTGGCGATGAGCACCCGCACGAAATCGGCACTCAGGTCTTCGCTGAACAGCAGCCATCGGGTATAGGGAAAGCGCTGGTTGAGAATGAGCAGTTCGGCGGAATCATTGATATCGAAAAGCGTGTAATCGACTATCACCACCGTATCTTCGTTTTCCCGCAAGGCAAGCATCAGCTCTGTCTTGTCTTCCACATACTTGGTTTCCAATCCTTCCATTCTCTCTATCACGTATATCAGTCCGGCACGCGTGATATCCTGCTTATCTGCCAATAGAATCTTCATAAGCAAATCTCCTTCTTTTATGTTGTTATATACTCATTTATGACCAAACTTTTATGAAGGGAGAACATAGCAAAAGGCTATGTTCTCCCTGTTTTATCTTTCCTAGAATGACATGAGGAATCCCATTCGGATGCCCCACTTATCTACATTGGCATGATTCAGGTAGTTGATACGGCGCACATAATCGATTCCGAAGAACTTGAAGATGTTGTGCACACCGGCTACCACCTCCCAATATGGCGTGTTGCCAAAAGTGTAGGAGTTGTTAGGGAACTTGAAGATCACGTCATCCGATGTATTCTTCACCGGATTGTTCTTGTCGGTGAGCTGTCCCCATACTCCCTTCACGGCTACATACTCGCGCCACTTCAGCTTCTTGATGAGCGGAATGCGGTTCAGAAGCTTGCCGTTCATATCCCAGGCTACCGACCAGAAGAGCTGGCGGTCGCTCAGGAACTCCCAGTCTTTCATCATACTGATGGTTGCCTCCTGCTCGAAGATGGAGAGGTTGACTGGTGGCTGTACGAGCATGGTGAATGGAACCTTGTTCCACTGCATCTTGCCCACGATGTTGAAATCGACATATCCGAAGCTGCCCAGCCACTGGCGCTTGTAGATGCCCAGCGTGGTGAGGTTGCTCTGATACTGACCGCCCATGAATCCGTCCAGACCCATGGAATGGCGGAGGGTGAGCTCAGGACTGTCGAGATTGATAGGCAATCGCTGCTGCTTGGTGTTGACATAGGTAACACCCGGGTTGTAGTCGATGCCCACAGATGCCTCGGTGGTGCGTATCTTCTTTACTTCCTCGCCCGTGTTCACCTTGAAATAATGCAGATTGCCCACGGTGCGGTTGCTCTGCCATCTCATTCCCGCATCGAAGCGGAGTCCCCAGTCGGTCTCATAGACGAAGCTGAACTTCTGTCGCTGATAGAGATACATCTGGTCCTGCGTAGCGGCACGGATGGTCATGAAGAAGTTATCCTTGTTGTGCAGCAGGTTGTCATCGGATGGAGAAGTGATATCGTGACCAATCTCGAAGACGAACTTGCGCATCGGGAACTCAAACGGACTGTTCTTTTTCTTGTTGAGCGAATAGGTGAAGAGATGACCGTAGTACCAGTTGTGGCTCTTCGTACCGTAGGCACCATATCCATCCCAGAAGAAGTGAGGATTGAGTGCCGCCATGGTGCGGGCTGCCAGACGCAGGCGCACGCCATCCACGTAGTTGTTGGAGAGGAAGGTGTTGATAGGTCCGAGGTCGAAGAGGCTCTTTCTGCCATCCTTTCCTCCGCTTCCTATCTCTACATAGTTCTCCATGAGCGCCTTGACGCCGAAGATGATGTACTTGAATCCCTTGGAATTCTCCATACGGTGGATGAAACTGTCCATCGAAGACTCACTCTTGGTGAGATCCACCTGTCGGTACTTGTTCCAGTAAGCCTCATCACGGTTCATCGCATCCATATCATGCCTTACCTTTGCCTTGCCCTTGAAGAGAATCTTCGGCAAAGGGTCGAAGGCGTAATCGGTGATTCGGGTGTTTCGTACCACCAGCAGGTCCTGCAGCAGCTTGTTCATGTGCATCTCTGCTATCATATCATCCTTGGTGAGCACCCACTCGCCATTGTCGAGCTTGGTATATTCCTGCTCAATCTTCATATCCTTTACCCAGTTGACGGCTGAGTTGTGAGGCATATAGAGATTACATTTCTTGACGTGCAGGGTACTGTCGGCAAGCACATAGAGCTCGCCTCGGAATCCGAAGTCCTGACTGTTGGCTGGGATAAACTGCAGATGATAGCAGAGGTCGCGGTTCACATACACCGTATCTTCTATATAATAATGATAGAAGCTGATGGCTGTTCTGCCCAGCGGAGACGGGAACGGATACTGGAGCAGTCGCACGTAGTCATCGTAGATATCCACATCGGTAAAGACATCCTTGATGGCTGTATTCAGGATTTCTCCAGTCTGGATCACCTGTCCGATACCATTGCTCTGCTGACCCTTGATGATATCCTTTTCGCTCTTCGGGTCCTTGCGATATACGTGCTGCGAAACGGTCTCATCGATGCTTACCGGCAGAGTGAGCTTGCCGTTGTAAGGCGAAAGCTCCACCTGGTCGAGGAGATACTGTCGCTTGCTGAAGAACTTGCCCTCCATCTGTTCCTTGGTGATATCATTGAGTGCGAGGGTGATCTTCTGATATTTATCATACTGATAATAATCATAGTTGCTGAGGTCGCTCTTCTTCTTGGCAGCGATGACACGTCGCATGAGTTCCACGGCAGGGTTATCCTTGCGCTTGTATCTTCCCTTCTTCGATTTCACCACGACTTCTCCCAGCTTGTGGGAATCGTCCTTGAGCTTGATTTCGAGGAAGCTGGTTTTATCATCTACCTTGACCGTTGCGGTCTTGTAGCTCAGAGCGCTGACGGTAAGCATCAGTCCCGGCTTCTTTTCGATGGTAAACTTACCTTCTCCATCACTGGAAACGGCAATCTTGTGTCCCTTGTACTGCACGCTTGCATACGATACGGCAAAGCCGTCATCGTCGATGACACGACCTGTTATCTTCTGCTGCGCCATCATCTGGAGTGTAGAAACCACCAGGAGGACGAGCACCAAATACAATTTTCTTATACCTTTCATTACCTTATTATATATATAGGGGCCTTGCGCCCATTATTAATCATTCTCTACTTTCAGGCTGCAAAGTTATAACATTATTCGTAAATAGCTGCAAAAACCTATTATATATTTCAGTTTTTTATGAGATTTTCAGAAATTCCTCCATCTCAGATAGTTTCTTGATGATGCCATCGGGGATGGATTCATCCACCTTCTTCTCTTCCCACTGCAATCCCTTGATCCATAGGGTGTGGCAACCCAGCTTGTGGGCAGGAATGATATCCTTGCCATAGGTATCGCCCACTACCAGCACCTGAGAGGCTGGAAGATCGAGGGCGCAGACTCCGAGGGCGAAGATGGCTGGGTTCGGCTTGCGCACCCCCACTACTGCCGATTCTATCACGTCCTCGAAATAGCCATCAATTCCTGCATCCTTCAATACCTGATTGATGTTGCCGTAGAAATTGGAAACCAGCACCATCGGATACCCATTCTGTTTCAGATGCTCCAACACCAGCTTGTTCTCTTTCAGAAGAGCAAGGGTCTTGGCATTGATATAGCGAGCCATATCCACAGCAATCTGCCGGATTTCTGAATCAGAAAGGGAGAGGAAAAGCGCCTGTTTCTCAGAATCATCCTTTCCTGTCTCCAGCAATTTCTTTCCTGCAAGGAAATTCAATTCCAGGATCAGTTTTTCTCTGAGAATATCCTCGAAATGGAAATCGGGAGTCACGATGGGATTCACAGCCAGTGCTCGCTCGCCATACACGTAGGCATCGCGAAACGTCTGCTTGTGGATACTTACTCCTGGCTCTACTTCCTCGTCATCAGCCACGCCGATGCCAAAATGCTCGTAGCCCTGCCACAGCACTTCCGACCAGTGGTCGCCCCTGGTATCGAGCGTGCCACCATAATCAAAAATGATTCCTTTTATATCCAGTACTTTCATTATTTTTCTTTATTAATTGTTTGCTGCTGGCTCTTCTGATCAGCCTCATATTCTTCCTGAATCTTCTTCAGGTCCTTGTTTCCCACCTTGATGAGCAGAATGCCGATGGCTATCCATACCAGCTCACGGATTCGGGTGATGAGACCGGTATATACACCCAGGGCACCCGTAAGATGCAGGCCATCCACCGCCAAGGCAAGACCACCCTCTCGGGCTCCCAACTGCATAGGAGAGAAGAAGATGAGATTGCTGAAAAGCGATGAGAAGGCAAGAATCAGAATACTGTCGACGATGCTGATATCCGCCGCAAAAGCCTTCAGGATAAGATAAATCTCCAGGCTCTGGAGCACTCTCGCCATCACCTCGAAGAAGAGGGAACTGTAGAAGGTGCTCTTGTGCTGACCATGCAGCAGGGCTATCTGCGAATCTATCTGCTCCAGGGTCTCCTGCTTCTCCTGCTCAAACCGCTTAGCCCAGTTCTTCACGAAAGGAATATGGGTGAGTAGGCGTATGCCCTTCTGCGCCATTCCCGTCTTGTAACCGCGGGCGAAGAAGTAGATGCCGAGCAGGCAGAAGGCTGCGATGAAGCCCAGCATGATGCCCATAGGGACACCTATCGGATACAGGGCGATATAGAGAAATGTAGAAAGGAACCAGAACCAGAAATGGGAGAAGATGTGCATCATCACATAGAGAATGACCGATGATGTAGCCTTGCTCACACCCGTAAAAGGCTTCAGCTCCATAATGCGGTAAGGTTCGCCGCCCATCAATCCACAGGGAGTGGTGTAGTTCAGGGCAAATCCGCTCACGGTGAGCTTATATACTCGCCAGAACGAGAGTCCCTTCACCCTACCCTCGTCGTTGATGATGAGCCACCAGGAAACGGTGTTCACCCAATAAACCACGAGCCACAGACCGAGAATCAGCGGGAAATAGATGCCCGCCTGCTTCAGATAGCGCCAGATATCGGTATAGTCCATATCCATCGTGCAGAGCATGATGATGATGGCGATGATACCGAACGCCATGAATATATTTCTGAACTTGTTATTCATATAAGTATTTGTTATTGTTTATGCCTCGTACTCTCCCTTCAGGACCTTCTGGTTGAGCTTCAGACAAAGACGCTCGTGGGTTCCTCTCATATAGAAGAAGATCAGGCTGAACACGGTAATCTCGATAGCCGGATAAAGCCATGGAAGACCTATCAGGATAGAGATGAACAGCGTGATGCTGCGCCAGTTGAAGGTGAGGATATTGGCATATTTCATCAGTGGAAGACTGCCCGCACGGAAGTCGGCACGCAACTGCTCAGGCAACTGCTGCGGATATCTTTCGCGCAGATTTCTCTTGAATATCTGGAAGATAGGAGTATCCCGCTCCTGTCCCAAGGTATAGTTCTTGTAGAAGAACTGAAAGAGTTTCTGCACTGGCTCCTTTTTCCACTTCATCTGCTTCCACAGCTCTACCTGCTTGCTGGCATCGTCCAGTTCGCTACCCTCCTTGCCTTTCAGGAAGAAGAGGTGAATCTGACGGTAGTAGTCGGCAAGACGGCTCTGAATGGCATGGCATCCGAAACCGGCAACGATGCAGAGTGCCCAGATTTTCCAGCCCCACTCCGGCATCAGTCGGAAGGAGATGGCGAAGTAGATGCTGACAAACCAGAAGTCGCCAGCTGCGCCATCCAGGATTCTGCCCAAGGCACTCTTCTGGTTGGTGAGTCGTGCCAGCTGACCGTCGCAACTGTCATATACGTTTGCCCAAATGAGCAAGAAGATGCCCAAGATGTTGATTGCCAAATCGTCGAAATAGAAGCAGATGCCCGCTCCTACGCCGAGGAAAATGGAAAGAATGGTCACCACGTTTGGGGTGACGTGAAGCATGCGGAAGAATCGCGCCCACTGGTAGCCAATAGGACGATAGAAGTAAATATCAATGTGCTCCTCGGTATCCGCTGATTTCAGAGAAGCCTTAAATTCCTGATTCATCTTTTTTATTTTTATTCTTGTATCATTTTTGTTGCTATATAGAACGCAGCCTCATCACGGCATGGCGCAAAGCTAGGCCAGTCGTTGAAATCGATAATGCGGATGCTGCCATCCTCGCTGACCACACAGTCGCCGCCATATACCGGCACATTCAGCATGTCGGCAGCCTTGTCAGCCTCAGCCTTCAGAGCCTCGGCATCGAAGGCGATGCCCTGAGCCTCGCCATTGATCACCTCCAGTCCGAACTTGGAACGATGACCGCATTTCGATGGATAGAACCAATAGAAGAAATCGGTACCCGATACGCCGTAGAACTTGATGAGGTCGCCCTTCAGATGCTCATTCACCACCACCGATGTGATGCCACGCAGCCAGAAATTTTTCAGCAGCGCCTCAGCCTCCTGCTCGTTCTGCACATAGCAGGTATCCTCCTTCTGCTGCGCACAGCCGTCGCCACGCTTCAGCCAGCAAGGATAGTGTATATCCTTCACCATCTCTCCGTTTCTGCCAATGATGCGGCTCTCGGGAGTAGCGATGCCTCCGGCGATGAAACGCTCGGTCATGATGCGGCGGATGCAGCGGTTTACACCCAGACTGGAGTTCACCACCAATACGCCTTCCTCCTCTATTCTGCCGAGAATATCGAGTGCCTGCTTGCTGCGTGCCATTGAGAAGAAGCCATCCACGCCCACTGTCACACGGCAGCGAGGCCATCCGTAGGCTCTCTCCAATACAGTTGCCTTGCGGCAGAATTCCTTCTCGCACATCAGCATCACCTGCGCACCGAGTGCCTCCAGTTGCTGTTCTACGGCATTCATGATGGCAGCATCGTTATCCACGCAATTAGGCGAGAACTCGTTGCCGCGGCATACACCCACCAGGGTCTTACCCTCCAGCGGATGGATGAAAGCCTCGGCCTTCGCAATATCCTCCTTGTGATCTACATCGAGAATCTTGTTGATAGGATAAGCCTCCAGCTTCAATCCCTCTACCACCAGCTGGCGCTGGAAGTTGCGCATACGGCTCATGCCTTGCTCCATGCAATGGTCGAGCACATCGAGCGCCTTGTCGCCCAGACAGTAGATGCCACCCGAAATCAGATGGTCATCGCCCTCCTGCTTATCATGGAAGCCCGTAATACGAGGCTTCTTGTGCGAACCCTGCTTGTCGAGCAGACTGGCACCCTCGGCATCCTCCTGCTTCTCCACACCAACCCACAGTGGTTTTTCATCATCCACGTATGGAGTGACAGCCATGCAGCCGTCAATATCCTTTGCCTCCTGGAAATGACGGATATACTTCTTGAACTCCTCCTCACGGAAGATGGTATCCACGGTAGTGAGGCAGAAGCGCTCGCCACGGAGATATGGCGAGAGGGCATGCAGACTGTGCATGGAACTAGGAGTGGTCTTCACCACCAGGCGCAGAGGCACCGGCAGCTTCATCTGTTCCAGATGTTCACGCACCGCCGTGCTCCATTCATTGACAATCACTACGATTTCGGTAGCACCGCAATCTACGAAGATGCGTAGAAGGCGCTCTATCATCGGTTCGCCGCATACCGGCACCAAGGGTTTAGGCTGTTCCACGCCTTCCTGTGCCAATCGGCTTCCCTCGCCTGCGGCTATAACTGCAAATCTCATTCTATCTATTTCTAATTATTTTTATTTTTCTTCAATTTCCTATAACTTTCTTCTGTAGCAGCGGCGGCGACGGTGCTGCACGCTTTCCAGATACTGCCACTGGCTCTGCACACCCTTGTTGCTCTCCATCTGCGGCATCGCCTCCGCCCATTTGAAACCGTAGCGGTGGTACTGCTCGATGAGATCGGCGAAGATGAGGGCATTGGCACCCTTGCTGCGGTATTCCGGCAACACGCCGATGAGCACCAGATCCACGGTATCAGTGGCATGGCACTTCATCACCCGCAGGAGTCGCAGCCATCCCCATGGGAAGAGCTTGCCGTTGCGGTTCTTCTGCAACGCCTCGGTCATGGATGGGAAGGATACGCCGAAACCGATCAGGCGGTTGTTGTCGTTGCCATCTACCACACCGGTGATGAGGTTCATATCCGCCATCTTGATATACGAATCCACATACCCGTCGATCTGTCGGTCGGTGAGCTGCTGGAAATCGTAGAGATCCTTGTAGGTTTCGTTGACGATGTGGAAGACTTCCCTGCCCATACCGCCCTGAACCAGTTCGTGCTTGGTAAACTTATGCACGTGCAGATTGTAGCGGCTCTCGATGAGCTGGGCCGTCTTGGCGAATTTCGGAGGAGTTACCTCAGGCACCTTGATGCGGTACTCCAGCCAGTCGTTGTCCTTCTGGAAGAGCTCCAGAGCATCCATGTGCTTGGGATAATAAGGGTAATTGTAGTTGACGTACATGGTGGATTTCTCGTGGAATCCTTCGATGAGCATTCCTTCGCGGTCCATATCGGTAAAGCCAAGTGGTCCTACCAATTCTTCCATGCCACGCTCTCTGCCCCAGTGGGCTGCGGCATCCAGCAACTTACTGGAAACTTCCAGGTTATCGATGAAGTCGAACCATCCGAAGCGCACCTGCTTCTTGTTCCACTGGTCGTTGGCACAATGGTTGATGATGGCGGCAATGCGGCCTACCACCTTCGGGATGCTGTAATCGATAGCCAGGAAATATTGCGCTTCGCAGAAGTCGAAGGCAGGGTTCTTGTCTTTGCTCAATGTATTCCACTCGTCAAAACGCAAGTAAGGAACGGCATATTTGCTACCTTCATAAAGGTCGTAATAGAACTGTATGAAAGTTCTCAATCCTTTCTTGGTAGTAACGGGTATGATTCTAATATCACTCATTGATCTGATTTTTTTCTAAAACTTTTTGCTCTGATTTTTCTTTTTATAATAATGTATCATCAGAAAAACGGTGCAAAAGTACGAGTTTTTTCCGAGATGGCAAACGAAATCATTGTTTTTTTTCCTGCCGAGCGTTAAAATCATCGAATATTTCCCCCTTTCGGAAATAAAGCAGTAACTTTGCAGGCTGATATGAAGAAATCAAGAGATAATTATACATTCCTGACCCATGCACCGGTGCATCGGGTGATTTTTACGATGGCGATACCTACCATTATCAGCATGTTATCGACGAGTATGTACAACCTCGCCGACACCTACTTCGTGGGCAGCATCAATACCCAGAGCGTGGCAGCGGTAGGCGTTTCCTTCGCCATGATGTCAGTAATCCAGGCCGTTGGTTTCCTCTATGGTCATGGCTCCGGCAACTATATTTCCCGAATGCTGGGAGCCAAGGAGGTGGAGAAGGCGAAGAAGATGGCATCCACGGGCTTCGTGCTGAGTTTCCTGACGGGACTTCTCATCGCCATTCTTGGACAACTTTTCCTGACACCACTGTGCATTCTTCTGGGTTCCACCCCCACCATCCAGCCCTACGCCGAGCGCTATCTCGGCATCATCCTGCTGGGTGCTCCCTTCATGACAACCTCTCTGACCCTCAACAACCAGATGCGCTTCCAGGGCAATGCGATGTATGCAATGAAGGGAATCATGTCGGGAGTGCTCCTCAATCTCATCCTTGCCCCACTGCTCATCCTTTATTTTGCCATGGGCATCACGGGTGCCGCTATCGCCACCCTCATCAGCCAGTGCTTCGGCTGCGCCATGCTTTTCTGGATGTCACACAAGGGTCAGAACATCCGAATCCATCTGCACAACTTCACGCCAACCAGGGCTTACATCAAGGAGATTATCTTTGGCGGCACGCCTTCCTTATCAAGACAGGGCCTGGGAAGCATCGCCACGCTGGTGCTGAATGTGGCTGCCGGAGCCTATGGAGATGCAGCCATTGCGGGTATGAGTATCGTGACGAGAATCTCGTTCTTCACCTATGCCGTGGTCATCGGACTGGGGCAGGGTTTCCAGCCACTCTGTGGTTTCTGTTATGGAGCCAAGTTGTACAACCGCGTGAAGGAGGCATTCTTTTTCTGCATCAAATGCGGCACGGTATTTCTGGCGGTTTGTGCCGTTTTCGGCTTCCTTTTCTCCGAACCTATCATCGAACTCTTCCGTGATGATGCCAGCGTGGTAGCCGTGGGTTCCGTTGCCCTGAAGTGGCAGGTTATCAGCTTCCCTCTGGTAGCCACCATCGTGCTGACAAATATGTTGATGCAGACCATCCGCAAGCCTGTACGTGCGAATATCGTGGCAGCAGCACGTAGCGGTTTGTTCTTCATTCCGCTCATTTTCATCCTCCCTCATTTCTTCGGATTACTGGGCGTAGAGATGTGTCAGGCGTGGGCAGATATCTGTTCCTTTCTCGTGGCGATACCGATAGCCTGGAGTGCATTCAGGGATATGAAATTTCAGCAACGCTAAAAAAATCATAAAAAACAAGAACGAATTCTTTGCAGTTCAAGAAATTAATCGTATCTTTGCAGTCGAATTTTATTGATACATTAAGAACATGAGTAAAGATACACTAACTCATCAGCTGACAGAGACTATCGACGAGCTTTCAAGCGCCGAATCGCTGAAGGGTCTCTTCCATCAGCATCGAGACGGAAATCCTCTTCCTTCGGGCAAGGCGCTCGAAGACATCATCAATCTGTCTCGATCCATCCTCTTTCCGGGATATTTCGGAAACTCATCCGTGAATATCTCTACCATCAAATACCATATCGGAGTAAGAGTTGAGAAACTCTACGAGATGCTCGCAGAACAGATTCTCGCCGGACTCTGCTTCGCCAACGACTGCGAATCGGAAACCCAGGCAGAACTGCAGCACCAGCGTGCCAAGGCAGGCGTCATCGCCGCCAAAGCCATCATGGAATTTCCCAAGCTCCGCAAGATTCTCGCCACCGACGTAGAGGCAGCCTACAACGGTGACCCGGCGGCAATGAGCCACGGAGAAATCATCTCGTGCTATCCCGTAATCAAGGCGTTAACCAACTACCGTATCGCTCATGTTCTGCACAAGCTCGGCGTGCCACTCATCCCAAGAATGATGACGGAGCTGGCACACTCGGAGACGGGTATCGATATCAATCCGGAGGCTACCATCGGCCACCACTTCACCATCGACCATGGCACGGGTGTGGTTATCGGTGCCACCTGCATCATCGGCAACAACGTGAAGCTCTACCAGGGTGTGACACTCGGAGCCAAGAGTTTCCCTCTGGATAAGGACGGCAATCCTATCAAGGGAATCCCTCGCCACCCTATCCTGGAAGACGATGTCATCGTGTATGCCAACGCCACCATCCTGGGCAGAATCACCATCGGCGAAGGCTGCATCGTGGGCGCCAACGTGTGGGTGACCAAGGATATGAAGCCGAAAACAAAGAAATATAGAAAAGAAAAACAAAGTTTATTAGATATAGAATTCAATAATGGAACAGGAATTTGAACTCATTGCCAAGACCTTTATGGGTCTGGAGCCAGTCTTGGCTGAGGAGCTCACCCAACTGGGTGCTAACAATGTACAAATAGGTCGCCGCATGGTATCTTTCACAGGCGACAAGGAAATGATGTATCGTGCTAACTTCCAGTTACACACAGCCATCCGCATCTTGAAACCTATCAAGCACTTCAAGGCTCGTTCTGCCGAAGAGGTGTACGACGAGATTCAGAAGATCAAGTGGGATGACATCTTAGACGTGAAGAAGACTTTCTCGGTAGATTCAGTAGTCTATTCTGAGGAGTTCCGCAACTCACGCTTCGTGACTTACAAGGTAAAGGATGCCATCGTGGACTGGTTCCGCGAGAAGCAGGGCACACGTCCTAACATCAGCGTGTCTAACCCAGACATCCGCCTCAACATCCATATCGCAGAGGATAACGCTACCCTGAGTCTCGACTCAAGCGGTGAAAGTCTGCACCGCCGCGGCTACCGCCAGGAGCAGGTAGAGGCACCTCTGAACGAGGTTCTCGCTGCAGGTATGATCCTGATGACCGGCTGGAAGGGTGAATGCGACTTCATCGACCCAATGTGCGGTTCGGGTACTATCGCCATCGAGGCAGCCCTCATCGCCCGCAACATCTCTCCAGGTGTATTCCGCAAGGAGTTTGCCTTCGAGAAGTGGAACGATTTCGACCAGGATCTCTTCGATATGGTCTATAACGACGACTCTCAGGAGCGCGAGTTCGAGCACCACATCTACGGATATGATGTAGATATGAAGGCGGTGAACACTGCCAACCTCAACGTGCGTGCAGCCGGACTGAGCAAGGATATCACCATCGCACAGCAGGATTTCAAGGACTTCACACAGCCTGCCGAGAAGAGCATCATCGTGATGAACCCTCCATACGGCGAGCGTATCTCTACCCCTAACCTGCTGAACACCTACAAGATGATTGGCGAGAGATTCAAGCGTGCCTTCGCAGGCAACGAGGCTTGGGTACTGAGCTACCGCGAGGAGTGCTTCGAGCAGATTGGACTGAAGCCATCTATCAAGATTCCGGTATATAACGGAAGTCTGGAGTGCGAGTTCCGCAAGTATGTGATGTTCGACGGCAAGATGAAGGAGTTCCGCTCTGAGGGCGGTATCGTGAAGACTGAGCGCGAGAAGAGCGAGATGGCGCAGAAGCACCGTTTCAAGAAGGAGCGCGAGTTCAAGAAGCGTGTGAGTGAGGAGACTGAGAACGAGGAGGCAGATATCCGCAGCTTCCAGTTCCACAGCCATCGCCTGGAGGACTTCGAGAAGCGCCGCAATGAGATTCGCCGTGGCGGACGTCCACGTGTGGGTGCTGCCGGAAGACGCAACGATGATGATGACCGCAAGGGCGGCCGCAGCTTCGGAGGCAAGCGCGGAGGCGACCGTAACGACCGTAACAACAAGCGCGGTGGTTTCAAGGGAGACCGCAGAGGTGGCAAGAACTTCGGAGGAAAGCGTGGCAGCAAGCCTAGCTTCGACACCGACTTTGATGACGAGGATTAAGATTTTCTAGCGACACCGTAAAACGCGGCGTCGCTAAGATTTCTAGCAATGCGGTGAAACGCCGTATTGCTAAGAATTCTAGCAATGCAGCGAAACGCTGCGTTGCTAAAGATAAAATTCTAGTTATCAAACAGATAAACCACATAACACCACAAAACGTGGTGTTATGTGTTACAAAAAACAAGAAAAAAAATGATGAATCTGAAGAATTCAATTTATAAATTATCTTTTGCAGCTATGATTTCCATGATGGCAATGAATGCAACCGAGATACAGGCTCAGGGCGTGGTTCCTGCGCAGAAGGGCGAGAAAGCCTTCACACTGGAAGACCTGAACTTTGGTGGCAACAACTACCGCAACATGGTGGCAAAGAACCGCTGGTGCACCTGGTGGGGAAATGAACTCATCCATCAGGACATCGAGGCATGCTATCTCGTAAACAAGACTACCGGAAAGGAGACAAAACTCTTCGGTATCAACGATATCAACCAGTGGATTGCTCCTACCAAGGACATCAAGGTAAGAGCCCTCTACAACGCTCAGTTCCCTTTTGCAGGCAAGAGCATTGTGATGGTGAGCAACGGCAGCAAGACCTACACCATCGACTTCAAGAAGCATAAGCTGCTGAGCGAGATGGAGTTTGAAGATGGCGAGAACCTCCTCGAAGCTAACGCACAGCAGAATGCATTCGCCTATCTGAAGGGCAGCAACCTCTATGTGCGCTCCTTCGACATAACCAACAATGCCATGACAAGAGAGAAGAAGTCTCACGATTTCCAGATCTCTACAGACGGAAGCCGCTCTATCGTATATGGTCAGAGTGTTCACCGCGATGAGTTCGGCATCAGCAAGGGTACCTTCTGGAGCCCTAACGGCGAACTGCTCGCCTTCTACCGCATGGATCAGAGCATGGTGACTGATTATCCACAGGTGGATATCCCGGAGATTGATTACTTCAATCATCCTGAGACCCAGACCTGCTGCGCCAAGCCTGCACCAGACAAGTATCCGATGACAGGCGAGACATCGCACAAGGTAACTGTGGGCGTGTTCGACTGCATGACAGGCAAGACCATCTATCTGAAGGCGGGCGACCCTACAGACCGCTACTTCACCAACATCGCATGGAGCCCAGACAGCAAGACCATCTATATGTTTGAGTTGAACCGCGACCAGAATGACTGTCGCCTCACTGCCTACAGCGCAGAGACTGGCGAGAAGACCGGCGAGCTCTATCGCGAGACCGATGAGAAGTATGTAGAGCCTTGTCACCCTATCCAGTTCCTGCCTTGGGACAACAGCAGCTTCATCATGCAGAGTCGCAAGGATGGCTACAACCACCTTTACCTCTGCACCCTGGGCAAGCACGGCAGCCGCATGGCAAGCAACACGGAATCGCTCGAAATCAAGCAGTTGACATCGGGTAAGTGGGAAGTAATGGAAGTGCTCGGCTTCAACACCAAGCGCAAGAGCATCATCATCGCATCCAACGAGTGCTCTCCTATCCAGCGTAACATCTTCACCGTAGATACCAAGACCGGCAAGCGCACCATGATGGACGATTGCGGCAAGGGATGGCACAACGCTACCCTGAGCGGAAGCGGACAGTTCATCTATGATAACTACTCTACTCCAACCGTGCCTCGCAAGATTGCCATCGTAAACACCGAGAACGGCAAGCGCACCGCTTACTTCACAGCCAAGAACCCATGGAAGGGCTACAACGTGCCTGAATACAGCTGCGGTTCGATCAAGGCCGACGACGGCGTAACCGACCTCTACTGGAGAATGGTGAAGCCGGTGAACTTCGACCCTAACAAGAAGTATCCTACCATTATATATGTATATGGCGGTCCTCACGCCCACAACGTGGATGCCCGCTGGAACTACTCTAGCCGTGGCTGGGAAACCTACATGGCAGAAAAGGGCTATCTGCTCTTCATCCTCGACAACCGTGGCAGCGAGAACCGTGGCAAGGCTTTCGAGCAGGCTACCTTCCGCCAGCTGGGTCAGGTAGAGATGAAGGACCAGATGAAGGGTGTAGAGTACCTGAAGACCCTGCCTTACGTAGATGCCGACAAGATTGGTGTTCACGGCTGGAGCTTCGGTGGATTCATGACCATCTCGCTGATGACCAACTATCCTGACGTATTCAAGGTAGGCGTAGCAGGCGGTCCGGTAATCGACTGGCACTGGTACGAGGTGATGTATGGCGAGCGCTATATGGATACCCCACAGACCAACCCAGAGGGTTACAAGAAGACATCCCTGCTCTATCAGGCTAAGAACCTGAAGGGTAAGCTGCAGATTATCCAGGGCTTGAACGATGTGACCGTGGTGCCACAGCACTGCCTCACCTTCCTGAAAGCTTGTATCGCAGCAGGTACCCAGCCAGATTTCTTCGTATATCCAGGTGAGCCTCACAACATGAGAGGTCATCAGAGCACTCACCTGCACGAAAGAATCAGCAACTACTTCTTCGACTACCTGAAGTAAAAAGAAAAATTTTAAATGTATAAGAGACTCTATCTGAAGAAAATTCGGATGGCAAGATATCCAAGAGTCAATCTGAAGTAAAAATCTTCGGAACAAAAAGATGATTAACAAGATAAGAAAAGTAATTTTATTAATTACCACCATACTCTTTGCCTGCCACCTGCAAGTGGCAGGTAAAGAGTTTTTTGTTTCTAAGCAGAGCATCCCCGACTTTAAATTCATCTTCGACAAGCTATCTCAGAACCGCATCACCTATAATCGCTACAACGATAGCATCTTCAGCATCCACAACCACGACAAATGGGTAAGATTCTTCATGACAAGAAGCCGGAAGAACCATTTGATGTATCACGAGAACGAGAAGCTGCTGAATAGCATTGCAGATTATTTCGAAACCGATATGGCAGATACGACGAAGGAGACCATTCTGCCGGATGCAGCCTACGACAGTCTGGACAAAAACTTCTTTCATAACTACGCCTATGCCCTGACGGATCCATTCATCACAAACAGGGTTACTGATATTCTGATTCGAAATTTCAGAAAACGCCCGGAAAGGAACTACGAATTTCTGAGAGCCATGAGCTGGAAGGGGGCATCCTATTACCAGATATGGAGACTGAACAGAGACAACGAGACATTGAAAAAAGCATACGATTGCATCGCATACGTAGCCGACAGTGCGCACTGCCATACGCCCGAAGAACTGGGCCTGTACGGCTATGCCCTACAGGATCTGTGCCTATCCGCATGGACACTCCACCATATCCAACCTCTGAAAAAACTGAAGGAAAGATACGAAAAGCTGGAAATATTAGCCAGAAATCATACGGCAGACGAACTGGAAGTACCCGAAAAGAGAAGGCAGCTATGGATTAACCGCATCAAAGACAGAGACTTGGAGATAGTAAGAGGTATCTATCTCACCAATCCGGAACTGATAGAAAAGAAAGAAGGAGACGCTTTGGTAAAACGGGTGATAAGTCAGTATCCGGATACCGTAGGACTCAGCATCTCATCGAAGCTTAATCTCATCGTCATGAAGCTAAGAATTGGAGAAATCCAGACAAGAACAGCCTTGAGAGAGGCTGAGGAAATATACGGAATGCTGATCAAACCACTTACACAACAAAAAGTTCTGGGGGAAGGTGCCTTCAATTCGCTGATGAATCACTACACCAATCTGGCGTTTATCGTAGATACCGCCAGAGTTTCAGCCAATTACAAAAAGAAGCACATCAGGACATTCTGTGAAGACATTATCAGGATGTTCAGACATCGCAAAGACCAGCAGAACTCCACACTGTATAATCAGACACTGGAAAATGTGAGCACCTATCCCCGACTCATCAAATACCTGAGCGATGAAGAAAGAATAGGATTCGTGATGGAACTGAACGTAGCAACCCAGGTTACCACCTACGCCCACTCTACCCACGTGGCACGACTTGCAGAAGCCATGATGAAAGCCATCATCAGGCACAGGCGGGAACTGCTGGTAGGAAAACTGGGCATCAGCAGCAAATGGCAGGTAAGGCTTCATCAGCGGCAGCTCATCCACTTCATCACCCGTGCTGCACTCTGTCACGACATTGGCAAGAACAGTATCGTAAGCGTGGTGAACAACGACTATCGACAGCTGTGCGATGAGGAGCGAAGAATCATCAGAATGCATCCACGAATGGGACTGAAATACCTGAAGATATCGCAGAAGCTGAAATACTACCACGATACCACGCTGGGACATCATAAATGGTACAACGGCAAGGGAGGCTATCCAAGCGACTTCGACAACACCCAATCGCCTTACCGCTTCATGATAGACATCATAACCCTGTGCGACTGCATGCAGGCTGCCACCGAGCGAGTAGGCAGAAACTACAAGCAGGAGAAGAGCTTCGAAAAAGTGATGGGAGAGCTGAGAGAAGGCGCAGGAACCCGATACAATCCCGACCTGGTGAAGCTGATAGATGACATACCGGAACTCTACAAGGAACTGGAGAGGATAGCCATCTACGGATGGCCTGATATCTATTATGAAATCTATAAGAACTATATGCGATAAAGATTTTAGGCTTTTTGCTTGTATAGTTCGCTGAAATTTAGTAATTTTGCAGCAAATTAGGAATTTGGATGCAAAAAGGAGTAAATATCTATCCTGATTGTAAAAGAAGGAGATGATCAATATCCTGATTGTAACATATAATAGAAGAATTATTAAACGTAACTACGATGAAAATATTATTGTTAGGAGGCGGTGGCCGCGAGCACGCCTTAGCTTGGAAAATCGCTCAGAGCGAGAAGTGTGAGAAACTCTTTATTGCTCCTGGTAATGCCGGTACACAGAATGTTGGCGAGAATGTGAATATCAAGGCTGACGACTTCGAGGCGCTCAAGAACTTCGCTGTCGAGAACGGTGTTGATATGGTGGTAGTAGGTCCGGAAGACCCACTGGTAAAGGGTGTCTATGATGACTTCAAGGCTGACCCTCGCACCCAGAACATCCCTGTGATTGGTCCATCAAAGGCTGGTGCCGTGCTGGAAGGAAGCAAGGACTTCGCCAAGCAGTTTATGAAGCGCCACAACATTCCGACAGCTCAGTATGAGACTTTCGACGGCGAGCACGTAGAAGAAGGCTTGAAGTTCCTGGAGACTCTGAAGGCTCCATACGTATTGAAGGCTGACGGCTTGTGCGCCGGCAAGGGTGTTCTCATCCTCCCTACCCTGGAAGAGGCCAAGAAGGAGTTCAAGGAGATGCTCGGCGGTATGTTCGGCAACGCTTCTGCACGCGTAGTTATCGAGGAATTCCTCAGCGGTATCGAGTGCTCCGTATTCGTATTGACCGATGGCAAGAACTACAAGATTCTGCCTGAGGCTAAGGACTACAAGCGCATCGGCGAGCACGATACCGGTCTGAACACCGGCGGTATGGGTAGCGTTACCCCTGTGCCATTCGCAACCAAGGAGTGGATGCAGAAGGTGGATGAGCGCATCATCCGTCCTACCGTAGAGGGTCTGGCTGAAGAGAACATCGACTACAAGGGCTTCATCTTCTTCGGTCTGATCAATGTAGAGGGCGAGCCTATGGTTATCGAGTACAACTGCCGTATGGGTGACCCAGAGACAGAGAGCGTGATGCTCCGTCTGAAGAGCGACATCGTGGATCTCTTCGAGGGTGTAGCTGCCGGCGATCTTGACAAGCGCCGCATCGAGTTTGATGAGCGTGCTGCTGTCTGTGTGATGCTCGTAAGCGGTGGTTATCCAGAGGCTTACAAGAAGGGTTATCCTATCCAGGGTATCGACGACGTGGAAGGTTCTGTTGTTTTCCACTCTGGTACAGCCATGAAGGATGGAAAGGTTGTAACCAATGGCGGCCGTGTAATCTGCGTAAGCAGCTACGGCAAGGATAAGGAAGAGGCTCTGAAGAAGAGCTTTGCCGAGGCACAGAAGATCCAGTTCACAGACAAGTACTTCCGCTCTGATATCGGACAGGATCTTTAATCCATAGGCTCCACACGCCCTGAAAGGGCAAAAGCTCCCAGACATTGTATTGGCAGCCAGACGCCCTGAAAGGGCAGAAGCTCCCAGCCCAGGGCAACGCCCTGGGTTATGATTTAAGGGAGAATGTCGCCCTGAAAGGGCAAAAGCTTCATCATTTTTCAAAAAATTAGATGTTAAGAAAGAAAACTTTTCAAAATAAAGTGGCGGCTAGCCGCTACGCTCTACCTGTAACAGCAACCCTTGCCGCCTTGGTATGGGTTGCTGTAGGTTTTTTAGTAGCTAACATTTGGGTGCAGTTCGCCTTCACCATCCTCTCTACCCTGCTGATGGTGGAGCTCAACAACCATAATTCCCTGATGCGAACCTACAGCCGAATGGTGTCCTGCAGTTTCCTGGTGTTCATCACCATGACCTCTCTGCCTACACCCTCCTTCAAGGCAAGCATCGTGACGATGTGCTCCATCGCCTTCTACCTCATCATCTGGAACAGTTACCAGGACAGGCGGGCGGCAGGATGGACCTTCTATGCCTTCTTCTGCGTAGGACTCGCCTCACTGGTGTTCATCCAGGTGGGATATTTCCTGCCCTTCCTGTGGCTGATGATGATGGTATTCACCAATTCCTTCAGCATCAGAAACTTCTTTGCATCTATCATCGGTCTCATCATGCCATATTGGTTCTCAGCGGGTTACTTCGCCTACACCAATAATATAGATGGACTGATCAGTCATTTTGCAGAATTCATTAACTATCAAGATCTGTTCGATTATTCGCAGGTTACCGACCACGAGGTGGTGAATCTCCTGTTCCTCATCATCCTGAGCACATTAGGCAGCATACACTTCCTGCATACCTCTTATGCAGATAAGATCCGTACCCGAATGATCTACAATTCATTCATTCTGATCAACTATGTGAGTCTTGCCTTCATCATCCTGCAGCCTCAGCATATCAAGGAGTTGAGCAGCATTATGATTGTAAATACGGCACCACTCACAGCTCACTTCATTACCTACACCAAGGGAAAGTTGGCGAACATCGTCTTTATCTCGGCGCTGGTCATCATGGTATTGATATTGCTATACAATATCTTCATTCCGGAAACGGTATTGCTGCAGGCTATTCAGGGATAAGATTGATTCTGGGATAAGAGTTATTCAGAGATAGACTTGATGCAGCGAAACGCTGCATCAAGAATATTAAACAAATAATATTCAATGGGTTACATAATAGACTTTTTAATCAACTGGGGCTATTGGGGTATGCTTGTTTCCGCCTTTCTTGCCGGCAGTTTCTTTCCTTTCAGCAGCGAGGTAGTGATGTCGGGCTTGCAGGCAGCAGGTTTGGATCCCATCCCTCTGGTGATATATGGCAGCATAGGAAATGTATTGGGCTCACTGTTCAACTATGGTGTGGGCAGACTGGGCAAGATGGAATGGATAGAGAAATATCTGCACGTGAAGAAGGAGAAACTGGATCAGGCAGAAAGATTCATGGCTGATAGAGGTGCCTGGATGGGCTTCTTCGCCTTCATCCCGATTTTGGGAAGCGCCATCACCATCGTGCTGGGGCTGACAAGAGCCAATATCATCATCTCTACCATCAGCATCACCATCGGAAAAGTGCTGAGATATATCCTATTGGTTTATGGCCTCAGCTTCATCGTATAAACATATAAGCAGATTTATAACATAAGAAGATTTTAATATATGAAGAGATTTCTATACCTTATTATATTATGTGTTATTCTTGCCGGATGTAAGGGTACACCTCAGAAACAGGCAGATTCGGGAAAGGATTCAGAAACAGAGAAGCCTGCGGTTACGGTTACAGTTACAGTTACGATTTCCCCCTACAAGTATTTCGTAGATCAAATTGCCAAAGGCAAGGTGAATGTCAACGTAATGGTATCGAATGGCAACAACCCGGAGACTTACGAGCCATACGCCCAGCAGATGATGGAGCTTTCGAAGAGTGCCCTTTATCTGAAAGTGGGCAGCATCGGTTTTGAGCAGACCTGGATGAAGAAGTTGCAGGACAACGCTCCGGATATGAAAGTGATAGATACTTCCGTGGGCATCAAGCCTGCCAAGACTCCGGGTGGCAACATCGACCCGCACGTATGGATGAGTTGCAGCAACGCCCGCATCATAGCCAGCAACATCCTCAAGGCGCTCTGCCAACTGGAGCCAAAGAACAAGGCGTTCTTCGAGAAAAACTACCAGTCGCTGCTCAGCATCATCGACAAGAGAGACAGCACCATCAAGGAGAGCTTCAAAAAGGACCCAGACCTGGTACGCAAGTTTGTGATCTATCACCCTATCCTCACCTACTTTGCCCGTGACTACCAGCTGGAGCAGCTTGCCATAGAGGAAGAAGGCAGGGAGCCTAGTGCTGCCCAGCTGAAGAGCCTCATCCAGAGAGCCCGAAAAGAGAATATCAAGTTCTGCCTGATACAGGCAGAATTTGCCAACCGCAACACCACAACCTTCATCAAGGAGAGCCACACCAAGCCAATGGATATCAACCCATTGCAGGGCGACTGGAACTGGGCGATGCAGGAAGCTGCAGCAGCGGTACAGGGCAAGAAAATCGTTGTTGGGAAGTAAAAACTACAATCATATGACTCCAATCATAAAAATAGAGCACCTATCTGCCGGATATGACGGCAAGCAGGTGCTCAGCGACGTAAATCTCACCGTATATCAAGACGATTATCTTGGCATCATCGGACCAAACGGTGGTGGCAAGACTACCCTCATGCGCCTCATTCTGGGACTGATGAAACCTACGGAAGGAACCATCAGATACTTCCGAAAAGTAAAGGATGAGAACGGAAAAACAGTTCTTGATGAAAACGGCAAAGCAAAAGTTGAAGAAACAAAGGAGATTTCGATGGGCTATCTCCCACAATACAACCAACTCGACAAGCAGTTTCCTATCTCTGTATATGAAGTTGTACTTGCCGGACTCAGCAAGACCAAAGGTCTCTTTTCGCGATACACCCAGGCTCAGCACCAGCAGGTGCTCGATACCCTGGAGCGCATGCAGCTGACGGAATTCAAAGACAGACACATCGCTGCCCTCAGCGGCGGTCAGCTTCAGCGAGTGCTCCTCGCCCGTGCCATCGTATCAAAGCCCGATGTCGTGATTCTCGATGAGCCTAACACCTACATCGACCGCCGATTCCAAAAGCAGATGTACGAGATGCTGGAACAGATCAACAAGGAATGCGCCATCATCATCGTAAGTCACGATGTAGCCGAAGTGCTCAACAACGTGAAGCATATCGCCTGTGTAAACCAGCACCTGCATTATCACGATACGGCGGATATGCCAAGAGAAAAGCTGGAAGAGCATTTCCTGAATGTATAAATACATACCGCTTTCAATAACATTTTACCCCCTCTTTATTACGTCCCGACGCAGGAATTCCTACGTCGGGACGTAATATTTCATACGTGGCGACGTAATAAATATCCCATCCTAATGCTTATTTTTCTACAACATCCCTCATTTAAATTTAATATAACCTAAAAAAGAGAAGCAATCCTACGCTATCTCTTTACTTTTTAGTATCTTTGCAACGTTTTATACACATTATATAATAGGAAACATAGAAATATAATACATTAAAGTTTAAACAATAATGAAACAGTACAGATTAGTGGACAATATCTTCGGATGGGTCGCATTCATCATTGCGGCATTCGTATATTGCTCCACAATTGAACCGACAGCCAGCTTCTGGGACTGTCCTGAGTTTATTACAACTGCCTACAAGCAGGAGATCGGTCACCCACCTGGGGCACCATTCTTCATGCTCATGGGCAATTTCTTCACACATTTCGCCAGTGATACCACGCAGGTAGCCAAGATGGTGAATACGATGAGCGCACTCCTCAGTGCCGTCTGCATCATGTTCCTCTTCTGGACCATCACCCATCTGGCACGCAAGCTCATCATCGGCGACTGGAAGGAGATGACCACCAGCAAGCTGATTGCCATCGAAGCATCTGGTATGGTGGGCGCACTCATCTACACCTTCAGCGATACCTTCTGGTTCTCTGCTGTAGAGGGTGAGGTTTACGCCTTCTCTTCTGCCTTTACCGCTGTGGTATTCTGGCTGATTCTGAAGTGGGAAGACCATGCCGACGAACCTCATAGCGACCGATGGCTCGTGCTCATCGCCTATATGACCGGTCTGAGTATCGGTGTGCACCTGCTCAACCTGCTCTGCATCCCAGCCATTGTACTGGTATATTACTACAAGAAGGTGCCTCATGCCAACCTGAAGGGTTCGCTCATGGCGCTCTTCCTTTCATTCCTGGTGGTAGTAGCCGTACTTTATGGTGTGGTTCCAGGCATCATCACCGTAGGCGGATGGTTTGAGCTGTTCTTCGTCAACACACTCGGCTGTCCATTCAATACCGGTGAAATCGTATATATCATCTGCCTCGTAGCCTCTGTTATCTGGGGTATCTACGAGACCTACAATGCATCAGAGAAGAACGAGAAGAAGCAGAATATCGCCTTCGTTCTCGGTTTCGGCATGCTCGGCATCCCATTCTTCGGATATGGATGGAGCGCAGTCATCACCGGCATCATCATCCTGGCTATCCTCTGGTTTGTACTCAACTACAAGCGCAAGAAGGAAGTAGTAACCGGCGTTGACCAGGCTACAGGCATCGAGAAGAAGAAGATGCAGCTGCTGCCTCTCATCTCTGCACGCATCAAGAACACGGCATTGCTCTGCATGCTGATGCTGATGATCGGTTACTCAAGCTATGCGCTCATCGTAATCCGTTCATCTGCCAACCCTCCTATGGACCAGAACTCTCCTGAGGATATCTTCACCCTGGGCAGTTATCTGAGCCGCGACCAGTATGGCGATACTCCATTGCTCTATGGTCAGGCTTACACTTCTCAGGTGGCTCTCGAGGCTGACGGCAACATGTGCAAGCCTGTGACGAAGGAAGGTGCACCTGTTTATCAGCGCAAGGAGAAGGCTTCTGCCGATGAGAAGGACTCTTACTTCGTAGTAAGTCATAAGAACAAGTATGTATATGCACAGAATATGCTCTTCCCACGTATGCACAGTTCGGCTCATGCCCAGGCATACGAAGACTGGATGGGTGGCGTAGAGGGTAACCAGGTGCCTTACGACCGTTGTGGCGAGAACATGATGGTGAAGGTTCCTACACAGATGGAGAATATCCGTTTCTTCCTCTCCTATCAGTGCAACTTCATGTACTGGCGCTACTTCATGTGGAACTTTGCCGGACGTCAGAACGATATCCAGGGCAACGGTGAGCCTGAGCACGGTAACTGGATTACCGGTTTCTCATTCATCGACGACGCTCTCTATGGCGACCAGAGCAAAATGCCAGACGACCTGAAGGCAAACAAGGGACACAACGTGTTCTACTGCATGCCGCTGATTCTCGGTCTCATCGGTCTCTTCTGGCAGGCTTGGTACACCCGCAAGCGAAAGGTCATCAAGAACGGCGTGGAGACAGAGGAGATTCTCCCTGTAGGTATCCAGCAGTTCTGGGTGGTATTCTTCCTGTTCTTCATGACAGGTCTTGCCATCGTGCTCTATCTGAACCAGACTCCTATGCAGCCACGTGAGCGTGACTATGCCTATGCCGGTTCATTCTATGCATACGCTATCTGGTGCGGTATTGGCGTTCTCGCCATCATCGACCTTCTGAAGCAGAAGATGAAGCTCAGCGGTACTGCCGTAACAGCTATCGTGGCTGTGGTAACCCTGCTCGTTCCTATCCAGATGGCATCACAGACCTGGGATGATCACGACCGTTCAGGACGTTACACCTGCCGCGACTTCGGTCAGAACTATCTGATGTCGCTTCAGGAGAAGGGCAACCCTATCATCTTCACCAATGGTGATAACGATACCTTCCCACTCTGGTACAACCAGGAAGTAGAAGGCGTAGGTACAGATGCCCGCGTATGTAACCTGAGCTATCTGCAGACCGACTGGTATATCGACCAGATGATGCGTCCTGCATACAACTCACCATCCGTGCCAATCACCTGGCCACGTCTCGACTTCTGTTCGGGTACCAACGAGTATGTTTCTGTCCAGCCAGAGGCTAAGCAGCAGATTCTCGACTTCTACAAGCAGGATCCAGTGAATGCCAAGAAGCAGTTTGGTGATGAGCCTTTCGAGCTCAAGAACATCCTGAAGTACTGGGTACGCAGCAAGAACCCAGACATGCACTTCATCCCTACAGACACCGTCTATGTAACAATCGACAAGGAGGCTGTGAAGAAGAGCGGCATGATGATGGCTTCTGATACCATCCCAGACAAGATGGTGATTTCGCTCGCAGGCAAGAATGCTCTCTACAAGGGTGACCTGATGATGCTCGAAATGCTGTCACAGTGCAACTGGACACGTCCTATCTACGTGGCTCTTACCGTGGGACAAGAGAACTATATGAACCTTGGCGACAACTTCGTACAGGAGGGTCTTGCCAACCGTATCACTCCATTCACCACCAACAAGCCAGGTGCGAAGAACTTCGATGCAGAGAAGACCTATCACAACATCATGACCCGATTCAAGTTCGGTAACCTGAAGCAGAAGGGACTCTATATCGACGAGACTACCATGCGTATGTGCTATACCCACCGTCGCCTGCTCGCCCAGACAGCCCTCCAGCTCATCGCCGACGGCAAGAACCAGAAGGCTATCAACATCCTGAAGAAGGCTGATGTGGAGATTCCTGCATACAATGTCACCCTCGATTACATGAGCGGTGGTCTGGATATGGCTCGCGGCTGGCTGCTCACCGGTCAGAAGGCAAAGAGTAAGGAATATGTAGAGGCTGTCTGGAAGAATGCTCACCAGTATCTCGACTATTACCTCTCATTGACCAACGACCGCTTCCTGCAGAGCCAGAACGACTGCATCCGTCAGATCATGATTATGCAGAGTGTCTGCGATGTGGCAGGTATGGTAAGCCCTCAGTTGCAGAAGAGTTATGAGAAGCAGCTCAATGCTCTCTATACACTCTATCGCGGCAGAGGCGGCAGCATGCCACAGGGCAATCAGTAAAATAAAGAATATCAAGGAAGACCTGGCGTTTTTGCTAGGTCTCCCTTTTTGTATCATCCCCTAATCAAGTTATTCCTATGTTCATAGAGCAACCTGCCAAATGGCTCAGATGGTTATATCCGAAAGCAATATGGAGAATGGACAAGAACGACCATTCGGTGTATCTCACATTCGATGACGGTCCGATTCCCGAATCCACCCCATTCATCCTGGAAACCTTGAGAAAGTACAATATCAAGGCTACCTTCTTCATGGTGGGCGAAAACGTATTGCGCAACCACGATCTCTACAACCAGATTGTAGCAGAGGGGCATCAGATAGGTAACCATACCTTCAATCATATCGGTGCCTTCAAGCATCGTGTCATCTCCTACGTGCTCAACACCAACAAGGCGAATGACATCATCCACGCCCATCTCTTCCGTCCACCTCACGGCTGGATGCGACAGAGCGAGTACTGGTGGCTGCACCGCACCTACAAGGTAATCATGTGGGATGTGGTGACCCGAGATTATTCCAAGTGGATGACGGCAGAAGATGTGGTGAACAATGTGAAGAAATATGCCCGCAACGGCAGCATCATCACCTTCCACGACTCGCTGAAGAGCATCGACAAGCTGAAGACGGCACTTCCACAATCCATAGAATGGCTGATGGAACAGGGATATGAATTTAAGATTTTTGATTAAATCATCTTTGATTAAAAAATTTTGATTAAATCATTTTTGATTAAAACATTCAAAAGACAATGAGCAAGAGAATCAATAGTTATCAGGCTGTAGCCTCTTTCGTAAGAGGATTCTTCGAGGCATACGCACGCGGCATCATGGATGCTGCGGTTGGCGGCGATGACTTCCAAAAGAAGAACGACCCCAAAGAGGTGAAGCAGATGATGCTGGAGCACTATGGAGAAGTGAACCAGTACTTCTTCGACATCATGTTCTCTACCCTCGTACGACTCAACTACAAGAGTGCGGAAGAGGCTAACGAGCGCATGCAGAAGAATTTCGAAAGCATGAAGAAGACCGATCCTACCTTCGAGCCAACCATGCTCGACTATCTGCGCATCGCCTGCAAATCGAACCAGCTGTACAAGGCTATGGAAGCTGAATACAAGCGCAACTTCACCTGGCTCCTGCAGGGTAAGTTTACAAGCATAGAGGAGCACGTACGCGATTATACACATGGTGTACTCATCAGCCTTGCCGACGAACCGATGGCTATCCATCTGCTGGTGCGTATCATCGTGAAAGCATACGCTGCAGGACTGAAATGTGGCAGTAAGGAAGGCACCCAGCAGCAGCTACACATGCCTACCCTGCACGGTATGCTGCTGAACAATGTGAACATCCTCCTGAACGAGGCTCCGCTGAAGGGCGATCCTGAAGATCCTGTCGCACTCTTCAAGGAAGCCTGCAAGAATGAAGAGGAAAACATCAATGTACTGTTCAATACATTGAATGATGCCATGAAGGAGCTGGCTGAGCAATAAGTTTTCATCATATCGAGCCGGAACTTTTATAAACGAGAACGACTTCCAACGCTTATAAGCATTGCTGCCTATAATCGTTGGAAGTCGTTTCTTATATATGATACAATATCTTCTTATATATGATACAGTATCTTACTGCATATCATAAACTACCTGCATGAGCTTCTTTCCAAGCTCATCAGCCTGCTCCATGGTAGAAGCCTCGCTATATACGCGGATGATTGGCTCGGTGTTACTCTTGCGAAGGTGAATCCACTTGTCAGGGAAGTCGAGCTTCACACCATCGATATCAGTAACAGTTACATCCTTCTCCTTGCCATACATCTCCTTTACCTTCACGAGGATAGCATCTACATCGGTAGAAGCAGTCAGGTCGATGCGGTTCTTGGCAATGAAGTAGTTAGGGAAGTTGGCACGAAGCTCGCTTACCTTGCAACCCTTATGAGCCAGACTGCTCAGGAAGAGAGCAATACCTACGAGGGCATCACGGCCATAGTGGCTCTCTGGATAGATAACTCCACCATTGCCTTCGCCACCAATCACTGCATGAACATCCTTCATCTTGGTAGTTACATTCACCTCGCCTACGGCAGAAGCACAATATGAACCGCCATGCTTCTCGGTTACATCGCGGAGAGCACGGGTAGAAGAAAGGTTGCTGACGGTGTTACCTGGAGTCTTGCTCAATACATAATCAGCTACACTTACCAGGGTATATTCCTCACCAAACATCTTACCATCCTCGCAGATGAAAGCCAGACGGTCAACATCCGGGTCAACAACGATACCCATATCATAGCCACCCTTCTTCAACTCATCCATAATACCGCCGAGGTTCTTCTCCAACGGCTCTGGGTTGTGAGCAAAATCACCGGTAGGCTCAGCATTCAGGAATGTATATTCTACGCCGAGTGCATCGAGCAACTCTGGGAGAATAACACCACCTACAGAGTTGATGGCATCTACACAAACCTTGAAATGAGCGTTCTTGATAGCCTCAACATCCACGAGCTTCAATGCAAGCACTGAGTCGATATGGCGCTTGTTGAAGGTATTATCTTCTGTATATTTTCCGAGAGAATCAACATCAGCATACTCAAAGTCTTCCTTCTCTGCAATGCTCAATACCTCGCTACCATTGGCAGCAGTAAGGAACTCGCCCTTCTCGTTGAGAAGCTTGAGAGCATTCCACTGGCGTGGGTTATGAGAAGCTGTGATGATGATACCACCGGCAGCCCCACTCATGGTTACAGCCAACTCTGTAGTAGGAGTAGTAGCCAGGCCGATGTTCAATACATCGTAACCCATACCCATCAAAGTTCCACAAACTACATTCTTTACCATCTCGCCCGAGATACGTGCATCACGGCCAACCACGATAGTGTTGCTCTTAGAAGCACCGCTACGACGGATGAATGTAGCGTAAGCAGATGTAAACTTGACGATGTCGAGCGGATTCAAAGTATCGCCCGCTGGACCGCCGATGGTTCCACGGATACCAGAAATAGACTTAATCAGTGTCATAATAATATCTTTTTAAAATGAAATTATCTTATCTGCCTCTCTGCAAGGTTAAATCATAGAGGCAGGCATATACGCTTCCTGATGCCGCTGTAGTACCATAGGTATGAGGAACTACCAGACGAACGTGAGCTATTCTCTCGCCCTCGGCATTACCACGACCAATCTTTACCCAACTGAA
This sequence comes from Segatella copri, assembly GCF_002224675.1. Lineage (GTDB taxonomy): Bacteria > Bacteroidota > Bacteroidia > Bacteroidales > Bacteroidaceae > Prevotella > Prevotella copri_U. Next base: position 35,662 of record NZ_NMPZ01000026.1, read on the forward strand.
AGGAACCAGCCAGCCACTAGGTACTGTTCCACTATAACCGCCGGAGTAGTTTTTGTTGTAAGTGGCTACCATCAAGCTGCTATTCACATCAAAAGTACCGGTGAAAGTGCCAGAATTATTGGTCACGGTCATCTTATCAGTATAGAAAGAATACTGCTTCAGATTATTGCTCAACTGCAAAGAGTTGAGACTCATCTCTGCTGCGGTATTCAGATTGTATTCAGAGAAACGAACGAGCACATCGGTAGTCTCGCCCATCTTGATATAGTCGCCGCAACCCATTTCCAATACCTGCATATAGATACCGTTACTGTTGAAGAGCACATACTCGTTGTTGTTCTTGGAAGTATCAGTAAGAACCACGCTGTTGTCCTTCTGCTTCTTCTCCCAACGACTCTTGAATTCCTCTTCTGAAATGACCTTCACGTTTTCATGACGCAAGAAAGAACTGATAGAGTCCAACTCGCGGTCACGCAAATCCTTATATGTCTCAGTATCGTTACATGCAGCAAACGAGAAAAGTGCTGCTATAGCCATGATGGCAAACAAAAATTTCTTCATTCCTTTTACTAAATTCTAATTTATTGGGCAAAGGTACAAAAAAGAAAAGACAACACCGAGAAGTATAGGATGATTTTATTATTATTTATCACTTATTATCATCCTAATGCCTCTTTCGGGGTTGTTTTTCCTTATTTCTCTGTTTTTTCAGGCGCAAAAGCCTCCTTATCTCAGCAAATCGGCAAAGGCAAGAATTGCCTTCTGGGCAATCTTCTCAGCCTCCTCGATACTGCAAAGCAGCTTACCGCCTGATGCGTTGCGATGTCCGCCACCATTGAAGAACTGCTCCGCCATCTTATTGCATGGGAAATCATCCACAGAACGGAGACTCACCAATACGCGGTTATCCACATCGGTATCCTCACGGAGCGAGATGGAGAGCTTGTGCCCTCTGATGGTAAGAGGCACGTTCACCAATCCTTCCAGATCGCCCTTGATGAAATCATACTTCTTCATCTCCTTGCGGGTTACTGTATAGTAACTGGCATGGAGCGACTCGATGACCTGCAGCTTCTCGTTCATCAGATGACCGCGGAAGCGGACTGCAGAAACACGGGCGTTGTTGAAGACGTTGCGATAAATCTTATCCTTGTCAATACCCTTGGTAAGCAGCTGGCAAATGATGTAGTAGATGTCCGGATTGGTAGAATTATAGGTGAATCCACCCGTATCGGTCATCATACCGCAATATACGCAGGTAGCCCAGGTCTTATCCAACTCAGGGAAACCACCCAACTGCCATATCACACGGAACACCAGTTCGCTGGCGCTGCTGGCATGCGGCTGCGAAATCATCAGCTTAGCCTCCAGGTTAGGAGCCAGATGATGGTCGATGACAACACGCTGTGCCTTGCAGCCCGCAAGCACATGATCCATCTCATCCAGTCTGCCAGTGCTGCCGAAATCCAGGCAGCATACCAGATCAGCCTCATCAAAAGCCTGCTGCACCTTCTCAGGATACTTGTCGTATCTCACGATATCATCACAGCCAGGCAACCAGGAAAGGGCATCCGGTATCATATCAGGCACACAGATGACAGGCTTCTTACCCAGAGAGCGCAAAAAATAAGCCCATCCCAAAGATGAGCCAACAGCATCGCCATCCGGTGACTTGTGGGCACAGATGACAATACGCTGAGAAGCCGCTATCGTCTCTCGGAGAATAGCGGCTTCCTTTTCGTTTAAAATATCTAATTGAATATCCATCTAATAGAATTAGAAGAGCTTGTTAGGATATACACCCTCGTCGATGAGACTCTGGATTCTATCTACTACACTCTGGCGGTCGGCTGCATAAGTTACACCAAACCACTTGCTGGTGGTATCGAGTACCTTAACGGTAGATGTACCCTCATTGATGAGCTTGTTGACCATCAATGGGATAAAGAACTCAGCCTTCTTGTTCTCCATGTTCTTAGGATCGCTCAGGAACTCCTTGAAGTAAGCCTCGCTGTGAGCGAAGTAATCTGGAGTAAAGCCCCATACGTTCATAGATACAGGAGTGTTGTCGCCTACAGCAACCCACTTGCCTTCCTCGTCCTTGTAAGAAACCTCACCATTGATACGCATGATCTCGGTGCGCTCTACACAAGTTGTCAAGTTCTCGTTCTCGTCCTTAGAGCAGATACCACGAGCTACTGTACCGTTCTCGCTCAAGGTGTTGCCTACGCGGAAACCTACCATAGCATACTTGTTGGTGCTACCCTCTGGAAGCTCAGAGAGGAACTTGCCGATAACCATGAAGCAGTCACGGTTGTAGAAGTCATCGCAGTTGATTACGCAGAAAGGCTCCTTGATAACGTCCTTTGCCATCAACACTGCATGGTTGGTACCCCATGGCTTCTCGCGACCCTCAGGTACGCTGAATCCTTCTGGGAGTGCATCCAAAGACTGGAAGCAAAGCTCTGCTGGGATATGGCCCTCGTACTTAGAGAGGATTTTCTCGCGGAACTGATCCTCGAAATCCTTGCGGATAACGAAAACGATCTTACCAAAACCAGCCTGAATAGCATCGTAGATACTGTAGTCCATAATAGTCTCACCATTAGGGCCCAGACCATCGAGCTGTTTCAAACCACCATAACGGCTACCCATACCAGCAGCCAAAAGCAATAATGTAGGTTTCATAATCTATATTTTTTTTAATAGTTGATATTTACGTTTAATCACCTGCAAAAGTAATAAAAAAAATGCACCTAGCAGCATCTTTTCCTACTTTTTTTTGATTTACATCATTATTTGAATGATTTATGGAACATCACCCCCGAAAACCGGGGCTAGAACGGATAGCCCACTGACAAATGATGCTAGAACGGATAGCCCACAGCCAAATACAGGCTCTGGTTCTTCTTGAAGCTTGGAATGTTGTAGAATCCGCTCTTACCCGTATCGTATGGCAGATGCAGACCGATTCCCCAATCCACTCGAACCACAAACATTCCCATATCGTAGCGGATACCCACTCCAGTGCCTACAGCCAGCTGCTTGTAGAACTTATCAAACTTGAAGGCCTCGAAAGAGGAGAAATCAGCATCCTTCATCCAGACATTACCGGCATCCAGGAACAGGGCACCATAAAGATCGCCCCAGATCTTAGGACGGTATTCCAGATTCGCCTGGAACTTGATATCTCCCGTACGAAGGATGTTGGCATACTTGTTACTCAGGGCACTGTAGTCTTGCTCGCCTGGTCCGACACCTCGCACACTGAAGGCACGGATACTGTTGGCTCCACCTACATAGAACATCTCCGTATAAGGTGCCTGACTCGAATTGCCGTAACTCCAGATCATTCCGGCATTCAGATGTCCCACCAGGGTGGATGTTTCATTCAGCTTCCAATACTTCACGAAATCTGTTTCCAGCTTGAAGAACTGAGAATACTCGTTCTTGAACATCGTCTTATCCTTGTCGTTCCATTTTCTGCCGCCCAGAAGATAGCCCAGCGACAGAATATTGCCGGCTTCGCTCACCGTAGTTGACCACACGATAGGACTACGGTATTTCTGCGCACTGCGATAGGTGTAGGTATAGCTCATCTTCGGAATGAAACGGTCGGCCATCGAAGTTGCCACATACACATTGTTATTCATGATGCTGTCGAACTTCGGAGAAGTATAGTTCATATACTCATACGAAAGAATCAGCGGACTGAACGAATGGCGATGCTGATAAGAAGTTGCCCAATCATAAGTCAGCTCTCCTCCAACCACATGACGACGGAAATAGCCGGCACGGTTCAGGATGTTCATAGATGCCTTGATGGTGGTATTCGGCGTACCGTAGTAACGGCGAGGGATATGACCTCTGCGGAATCTGCGCTCATTCTGTGCCATCGTGCGGAAAGCATTCCAAGGAGTGATGATGCTTGGGAACGACAGCGTGACATCCGATCCGAACTCATAGGAATTGATCTTGTTGGAACTTCCCCCCTGCCCCGTGATGGTCTGCCACTCATGAGAACCATGGAAGTTGATATCCAGCTTCTCACCACCCCGGAAGGCATTGCGCTTGGTCAGACCCACCACCAGCTCCGGGCCTACCCTTCCGGTAGTCTTGCCCTTGGCGTTGGCTTCTACATAGAAATCGTATGGTTTGTCGAACACCAGATCGATGTTGGCATCCAGAGTATCGCAATATTGCACATTTCCCAGACTGTCCAAAACCTGAGTGCTTCTAGGCACAAACTGCAGGTTGGTATAACTGAAGAGTCCCATCGACTGCAATCCTGCCTTAGCCGTATTTTCATCATCCAACATATAAAGTTTTCGTGGTCGGAGCTTCAATTCCCTGAGCACTACTCCGGCACGAATCGGCATCTTCTTGCCTGCATATCTGAAACTCAGATAGCGGCGCACAAAGCTATCGGTCATCTCCTCCATGAACTGCTTCTTGAAGTTGATGTTGATATTGCCGATATACCACTGTCGGGTTGCTTCCGGCTCAATGCTGTCCACCATAGACAGACGGAGGTTCACCTTGCCGGGCGTATTCACGGTATCTGCAAGATAAGAAGCATAGCCATTCTGATAGAAGTAATAGCCATGGTTGCGGAAAAGACGGGTGAGTCGCTGACGCTCCTGCTCCAGATTGGAGACATTGAACGGGCTTCCCTTTCTGATGACGGCCTGCGACATCGTAGAATCGATGAGCTGCTTGCCATGTTCCGGGAAGTTGAGATAAGCCACGGAATCCAATCTCCACAAATGTCCCATATTCACCTTATAAGCCACCTTGGCTTCCTTCGGATTGCTCTGGGTGAGCACTTCGTAATCTACCTTGCCATTGAAATAGCCCAACTTGTCGAGCTGATGCTCAGCCACCTGTGCTCTCAACTTCGGATTCACATTCTCCATCAGCTTAGGTTTCGAACCGAAGACCTTGGTAATCCATCTGGAAAGAGCATCATCCGACGGAGAGAAGGCATTCCATATCCATAAGCGGACAGGAAACGGAGTACGGAAATAGCTGCTTCCCATAAAAGCTCCCGTCGGGGCTGATGCAAGAGCAAACTCCATCTCTTCCTTCACAGAGTCGGCATAGGTATTCGCCTCGTAGTTGGAGTATTCTATAGGCTTCAGTCCGGTAAACAGCTGCTCGTTATCCTTCAGGGCACTCGTAGAAGAGCACCCTGTAAACAGGAAGCTGAACAGCATCACCGCTGCCGCTATATATATAATAAGGTGAAGTCGATTCTTCTTTCTCATATTCACTAGCTTATTTTTCGTTGTTTCTAATAACAGAATCCTTGCGGGTCCGCAGCATCACTGAATCCTTACGGGTCCGCAGCATCGGAGAGCCTGCAGGCACCTGCTGCTTCTCAGTCTTCCATCTGAAGATATCCGAGAACTTGGAGAGTTTTCTGCGCCAGGTGAAACCGCCGCCATACTCCCCAATCTGACCATCCAGCCAATCGTAGGTGTTGGCATTATAAAAGGCTCTTACATACATGCTGGCTCCTTCGTTGAGACGATACTGAACCTCCACATTGTTGAAGAAAGACTCATTCTTGTTGGCATTCTCCAGTTCTGCTCCGGTTGAAACCTGTCCACCCACAGAGAAACTCAGGCGATTATTGAAGAATCGCTTGGCGAACTTGAAGTTGTAGTCGGTATGCGTTCCGCCAGAGGCATTGGTCTGGTTATCCACCGACATACCCACATCGAGTCCGATGCTTCGCATGGCTGTACCTGCAATGTTATTGATTTCGGAGTTGAGGAATGAAGTCAGGGCAGTATTCATCGAGAACGAACTGGTGGTTCCACTCGCCAGATACATACCCGAAGCCAGCATCGTGATGGCAATCTTGCCTCGTTCCTCTACACTCATCGAATTCAACTCATCCTGGATGGTCTGGTCGTTGGATGCCGAGATGATAAACTGGATACCCGGTTTCTCCAGAGTCTGACTCAGTTTCACACCACAGATGAAATCCACCGAGCGTCCACTACCCTCACCCTCGTTGACGGTAGTCTTGATATCCTCCGTTGCCGTAATGTTCAGGGTAGGATTAAACGGATCACCCGTAAACTGGATATAGCTTCCATCCTGGATATCAAAGGTCTTCAATGGAATGATAGGCAGAGAGTACTTCATCTCACCATCATTCAGGGTATATCGACCCGTCAATCTGATACCGTCAGCCGTATTGTACCGCATCTGCAAATTGCCTCCTCCCATCAGATCCACATAATTGGTCTTATCGGCATTCAAGGCACAGAGAATACGCGCCGACTCATCGATTGACATACTCAGCAACATATCGAAACCATCCAGCGTAGGCTTCTGAACCACAACCTCCTTGCCACTCTTGAAATTGGTAAACTTCACCAGTTCCTCCAGCTGGTTATCGGTAGTGAGTTCCGACTCACGCAAGATATAGGTCATATTGGTCTTGCCCAGTACATCCAGCTTACCCATCATCTTCAGATTAGACAATGAGCCCTGCATGCTTCCGAAGAAGTTGACATACGCCTTGCCGAATGCCTCGGAACGGGCATTCTCCTCTGCATCAATCAGCAGGAAGTCCTGCGCTCTCATCCGGATATTCAGCTTCATATTCTCCACATCCGTGAAGTCGAGGGCACCCTGGATATTGAGCGGACTCTCGTTGTTGGCATACATCATGAAGTTCTCGAAGAGCAGCTTACTGTCGGTAATGCGCACTGGATCGTTGGCAAATCGCATGGAAACACCGTATGGCACACTTACCAGATAAGCAGAATCGAGATATACCTCACCATCGATATCAAGATTGCTCAAGGCACCCTTCATCTTCAGGGCACCTTCGCCATATCCCTTCAAACCGATGAGCTGATCAGGTACAAAACCATTGATAAAGTGCAAAGGAAGCTTCTCTAATCCTACCTCTGCATCCAGATCGCCGGCACCTTCCGACTTGTATGTACCCGTAACAGTTGCCACCTCATCACCCTCATAGGTAAGGATGGCATCTACATAGTGAGAACCGTCACTCTTTGGCATATAGGTAAACTCCGAGCCCACATTGCCCATCGGACATTTCTCGTAGGTCATGTTATCTATCTTCAGATTAGAAGAAACAGAGAGTTCTTCCTTGGTCTGGACAAAGTGGAAGTCACCATCCATGATACCCGTGATATCCGGCATATACGGAATCACACTCAGCACCTTGTCCAGATTGAACCTGCTCATGCTGACAGTGATATCCTGCAGGGCATCCTCGTTCTTATCGTTGGAATAGACACGCATACCCATATTGCCCGCTGCTGCCTTCAGCACCAGATCGGCAGATACACGTCCGTCATCACTCAACATCACATAGTTGGAATCATTGGCTACGAACTCCTTATAACCCAATATCGGATGGGTATCTATCAGAGACACTTTCACACCATTAGGCTGCAACATGGCAGCGAGTCCCACATCCACACCCAACTTATTAGATGCATCATAGAGGCGAGCCTTGACATTGGAACCATGCTCCTGAACCTCGCCATCTACCAAAGCACGGAACACATACTGCGGATTGTGCTTATTGTTCTGAACACGAGCCGAATAACGGATAGTATCTCCCTGCGTATGGACCAAGGCACGGATGGTATCCAGTTGCATGCCACCCGCTACCAGGGAGTCGATGTTCATATATCCTTCGAGTCCCGCCACAGGCGAGGCATTCAGCTCCATCTCCACCGACTTGAAATGGTAGCCCATATATTCGATGAATCGGGAAATGAAGTTATCCTTACCTGTAGAAAGGTAGATATGTCCGCTAGGGAAACTGTTGCGAATCATCACCTGATCGATGCGACGGTTCTTGAGCTGCTTCCATAATTCCTTCTGCAAACCGGTAACTCTGTGCAGGAGTTTCTCGTAGCCTCCATGCGCATCCATGTTCAGACGGAAATCTCCACACTCAGCTATGGCATGGGTGGTATCTCTATCGGTCAGGATATCTACCTTCACACCTACTGGGCGATAGACTTTTTTTTCTGTCCTTACGGTGATATCATCCAGGTTAGCCCATACCTTGTGACTATCCTTCAGATCGGAATGAACATCGATTTGACCACATAGCGAAACATCCACTGGCTTATTGGTAATCTTCAACTGAAACATATCGGCATGGCGCACATCTGCCACCAGTGTAGCCTGCAACTTCTTGGCACTAGCCAGGGCATCCACGGCGATGTTACCATTCAGCAGATCATTCCTACTATCCAGCTTGGCATGAATTCTACCGTTGGCAACCTGCGCATCAGCCACCATGTCATGCAACTGATACTTGTCATAATGTACCTGGTTAACCTTGGCTTTCGCCATCAGTCGGGTTCGAGGCGACAGAAAATCAGTACCCACGCCCTTTGCCTCTACCTCTCCCGTAAAGGTGTAGAGATTCTGGTGAGGCAGGAAATGCTGGGCCTGAATCTGTCGTGCCTGCAACTTTGCCTGATAAGCCAGGCGATTCATATCGATGCTGCCATCCCTACGGGTCTTGGCATCGATGGCAGCATCCACCTTCATGCTTCCCTTACCTTCGGTAAGAGCCAGTCTGGTGGCATACTTCGTTCCATCCATCTTCACATTTCCCTGAATGCCGATGCCGCTAGGGATGCGGATTTCCTGTGTTAAGGCAGGATCGAGCATGGCTGTTACCATACCGAGATTGTAGGTACGTGCCTTCAGATTGATATTCGCTTTCAGACGATTCATATCTGTCATATTAGCTACCATGCCATCCGTGCTTAAATCGAAAACGGTAGGCAGATTCACCTTGACTCCCGAGAAAGAGGCACGCTGCATGTTTCCCTTCAGCGAACCTTCCACCTTCATCGGATAGTAAGGCCATCGGCTCTTCATCTGCTTTGGCAATGCATCACCGATGAAGAGGAATAGATCAGAACGTCCCAAGGCACCTTTCACACGCGCCATCACCTTGCCAGGATTCTTCTCGGCAAAGGCATTCATATCCATATCTACAGTAGCCTGCAAATGAGATTCCGGAGTACGGAAATAGAGATCCGGCAACTGCAACTTCACGGAATCCATCACAAATCTGCCATTAAGCTGATCTATCTTCAGTCCACTCTTCTCCTTCATCCTTGCTTCCTTGATCTTTACATCAATCCTGGAATCGCAGAAATAGAAGGAATCGGCCTTCAATGCCATATCGTGGAAGGCAAGATGGTTGAAGTCCAGACCGGATACAGGACGTTCGAAATTCTGGTCGTAGTTCACCCTGCCGTTCTTCCAGTCCAAGTGCTTGACCTGATACAGACCTTTGAACAGGTCAAGGTAGGTGGTGCGGGCGATCGCATCACCGAAATAAGCATTCACCTGAAGGGTATCTCCAGGCATGTGTAGGGTAAAATCGGTATTCTTTAGTTTCAGTTTCTGTAAGTGGATCTTCCAGTAATTGGTGCTCGGAGTCGTATCTGGCGGAACTGTATCGCTCAATTCCACAGACAATCTGGCATCTGAAATCAGGGCATCGTTCACATTCACGTGCTCCTTACCCAGATCTATACCATGCGCCATCAGCTGCAATCTGCCCACATCTCCTTTGATTCGGGCTTCGTGGATAAAGTTGGTGGTATTCACCTTCATCTTCGTGAAGTTCAGTTCATCCACCATCACCTGATTGCTGAAGAGTGGCAGCAACTGTACATCTACCACCATCTTCTGGATGTCGGCTACGGTATCTTTTTTATTTCTTAAAGCAAGGTTTCTGCTGTTCTTCAATGAATCGACAGGTTGCAGTACTTTCACGCCTTCCACTCCCAGCTTGAGAGGGAAAACGAGTTGTACATGCTTTACGGAAATATCCATGCCCGTCGATTCTGAAGCATAAGAAGCGACTTGCTTTACTGCCCAGTTCTGTACTGGAGGCAAATAAAGCAAAACAGCTAACAATAATATGAGCACGAATGGGGTAAGAACAACGATCCCCATCCATTTCGCATATTTCTTCATAAGCATGGATATTAAATTGTTATGGAGCAATAGCTCTCCATAGATTATCATCTGGCAGAGGAGCTTCCACTACAATGGTTTCTTTTGATACTGGATGCACAAACTCTACCTTGTGCGAGAGAAGAGAGATACTTCCGTCGGCATTGCTGCGAGGAGAACCGTATTTCAGGTCGCCCTTGATCGGGCACCCCATCTTAGCTAACTGGCATCTGATCTGATGATGACGGCCTGTCATCAGGTTCACTTCCAAAAGGGTGTAATGATCAGTATGCCCTATCACCTTATACTTCAATATCGCCTTCTTCGAATTCTTCACCTCATGGTCGTAAGCGTAGCTTTTATTCTGCTTTTCGTTTCTTACTATCCAATGAGTCAATGTTGCCTCAGTCTCACGTGGCATATTCTTCACGATAGCCCAATAGGTCTTGTGAACTTCGCCATCACGGAACATATTGTTCAGACGGCTCAAAGCCTTGGAGGTTTTGGCAAATACCACGAGTCCTGAGACAGGACGATCAAGTCGATGCACTACTCCCAGGAATACATTTCCTGGTTTCTGGTACTTCTCCTTGATATATTGTTTTACCATCTCTGAGAGAGGCTCATCGCCGGTCTTGTCGCCCTGCACGATTTCACCACTTCTCTTAGAGACGATAATTATATGGTTGTCCTCGTAAACTACCTGCATGTTTTATCTAAAACAGATGCCAATAGATTACATATTCATACCACCATCGATCTGGATTACCTGACCGCTTACGTAGCTTGACATATCAGAAGCGAGGAAGAGACAAACATTTGCAATATCCTCAGTCTGACCACCACGACGCAAAGGAATCTTCTTCATCCAGTCCTTACGGATTTCCTCTGGCAACTGTGCTGTCATAGCAGTCTCGATGAAACCAGGAGCTACTGCGTTAGCACGTACACCCTTAGGACCCAACTCCTGAGCGATAGACTTAGCCAAAGCAATCATACCAGCCTTAGAAGCAGCATAGTTGCACTGACCAGCGTTACCATGAACACCAACAACAGAAGCCATGTTGATGATAGAACCGCTGCGCTGACGGAGCATGATAGGAGAACAAGCGTGGATAAAGTTGAAGGCAGACTTCAAGTTTACATTCAAAACTGCATCCCACTGAGCCTCACTCATACGAAGCATCAAACCGTCCTTAGTGATACCTGCGTTGTTAACGAGAATATCGATAGAACCGAAATCTGCGTGAATCTGCTTAACGGTCTTCTCAGTCTCCTCGAAGTCAGCAGCATTACCAGCATATGCGCGGCATGTTACACCAAGAGCCTCAATCTCCTTGCGAGTAGCCTCCAAGCCAGCTGCCATATCATCATTGAGTACGAGGTCTGTGAATGCGATGTTAGCACCCTCAGAAGCAAATTTCATAGCGACAGCCTTACCGATGCCGCGAGCTGCACCTGTTACAAGGGCAGTTTTACCTGTTAATAATCCCATTTCTTTCTTATTTAATTAATAATCAGTTTATTATGAATATCTTATTTAAAGTTTTAAGCCTGATTTACCCAAGGCGCCATAAACAACCTTAGCAACCAGCGGTTTACTTGACTCCACATTCATACCATGGCCTAATCTTCCATAAATGAAAGGTACTTCCAGCCCCTTGATACAATAGTGGGTAATATCAGCAACTAAATCAATATTGTCGATGTCAAATTCCCCATCTTCCTTTCCCTCGGCATAGACACGACGGAAGATTTCGATTTCATCCTCATCAAAGTTCTTGCGAGCTTTCTCTACCATCCAGATGTTACGGAAGAACTCAGCACGAAGATTGCCATTACGTACCACTGTTTCCTTGATCATACTGAGATGGGTGTAAATCAATTCTATGATCTTGTCCTGAGGACGCATCTTACAGTTGGCTACCCCATCCAATTTATCAGAAAGACGCTCCAACTCCGACTCGATGACTGCATAATAGACATCTTCCTTTCTACTGAAATAGGTATAAAGCGTACGACGCCCCTTACCAGATGCTACAGCAATATCATTCATTGTAGTATTGGCTATACCATTCTTGGCAAACAGTTGTCTTGCAACATCTACCAGTTTTTGTCTTGTTTTGGATACTGACATATCGAAGCCCTTCCTTTATTTTATTAGTTGCACATAAATTTATCAATGTGCAAAAGTAGTGGTTTTATTCGATATACGCAAATATTTAGTGTTAAAAAATAGAATATGTTGGATTTCAAATGAATATAAAGCAAAATGAAAGGGAAATCAATGAGAAAACTAAAGAAATTCTAGATAATCAAGAGGGATAAGAGAAAAAGAACACTGGAGGAGAAAAGGTGATAAACACAATAAGAAGAAAACAAAAAAGGAAGTGATTAAATAATCACTTCCCTTATTTGGTTGCGGCGGCAGGACTCGAACATGCGACCTCCAGGTTATGAGCCTGGCGAGCTACCAACTGCTCCACACCGCGATATTATCAACTCATTTCTGAATTGCGAGTGCAAAGGTACTATTTTTTTTGTTAACCGCCAAACATTTCTAGCAAAAAGTTATCTTTTTAACGCGTTTTTAACATTTAAAGGCAAAAAAGTGTGATTTGGCAGATAAAAATAGAGAAAAAGTATGATAAAAAGCAGAAACTGGAATAAAAGTGGGAAAAGAGAATGAGTATAGGGAACAAACAAAAATCCGATCCATCCTGGAAGGATAGATCGGACATATCAAAAATCAATTACTTTTTCAAAAGATTCATGACCTTCTCAAAATAGCGCTGTGTTCTCTTCACACTATAATGGTTTCCACCATTCCAAGCACGAATTGCGTGCTCGATGCTATTCAGAGGATTGTGGACAGACTGAATCAGGAGGAACATCTCCTTAGACTTCGCAATACTGAATCTATCAGACAATGTGAAACGCTTCTTGCTCTTGCGTCTCTTCAAAATGTCATTACACTCTGCCACTAAGATAGGAGTAATCTGCATAACACCAACAGAACTTCCACTCTTTGCTTTGGGGTTACCCTCACTCTCTACCTGGATAATCGCTTCCATCACTGGAGTCCAATCGAAATCATCAGTAGAGGATACATTTACATTCGTATCAGCCGACGCTGTACTTACCTTCATCATCAGCATCAAGATGCTGACTAATACCATTGTTATTCTCTTCATATTTTTTGTTTTATGGAACCTGAAAAGCTGAACTACAACATCAGTGATTTCGCGGTGGCAACTTGTGAGAAAAAGATAGGCTACTCACCTCAGTTCCGTTAGATACCTTAACGGATACCAGCATACTCAAAAGAGAGATACGGATGATATCCTTATTCTTATCGATTGCAAAGATACAAAAAAAAATCGAGATATGCAAGTAATAGACTGATTATCAGTGCTTTTTTAATGTTTTAAACACTTTATAACATAGTTACATGACGTATATCAAGCAAAAAACAGCGAAAATAAACTGTAGGAAAACGAAAAAAGCCTCAGAAATCTTTCGAAATCTGAGGCTTTGATAAAAGAAGGCGGCTACCTACTCTCCCGCATTGCATTGCAGTACCATCGGCGCAAGTGAGCTTAACTTCTCTGTTCGGAATGGGAAGAGGTGGGACCTCACCGCAATAACCACCTGATAATGGGGTATGACGTATTTGCACACAAGCAAACTGTATTTACCAGTAAAGAACCACCGTCCCTCCCGATTCAATCGAGAGTCAACAGCTGAAACTATGAACTTTCTAAAGAAAGTGTTCGGGCAATTAGTAATGCTCGGCTTTGACATCGCTGTCTTTACACCTGCATCCTATCAACGTCATCGTCTCTGACGACCCTCAATGGAGTTCTCATCTTGCGGCTGGCTTCGCACTTAGATGCTTTCAGCGCTTATCCAATCCAGACTCAGATACCCAGCGGTGCGCCTGGCGGCACAACTGGTAAACCGGAGGTCTGTCCATCACGGTCCTCTCGTACTAGTGACGGCACCACTCAAAACTCCCACGCCCACGATAGATAGAGACCGAACTGTCTCACGACGTTCTGAACCCAGCTCGCGTGCCACTTTAATGGGCGAACAGCCCAACCCTTGGGACCTTCTCCAGCCCCAGGATGTGACGAGCCGACATCGAGGTGCCAAACCACCCCGTCGATATGAGCTCTTGGGGGGGATCAGCCTGTTATCCCCGGAGTACCTTTTATCCTTTGAGCGACGGAGTTTCCATACACATCCGCCGGATCACTATGCCCCAGTTTCCTGCCTGCTCGGCATGTCTGCCTCCCAGTCAAGCGCCCTTATGCCATTGCACTCTTTGAGGTCGGTTACCAATCGACCCGAGGGCACCTTTGGAAGCCTCCGTTACGCTTTTGGAGGCGACCACCCCAGTCAAACTACCCACCAAGCAGTGTCCGCGTAATCACGCGTTAGACCTCAGACAGCCAAAGGGCCGTATTTCAAGGATGGCTCCACGAAAGCTGGCGCTCCCGCTTCAAAGCCTCCGGCCTATCCTACACATCGGATGACCAAGGTCAATGCTAAGCTGTAGTAAAGGTTCACGGGGTCTTTTCGTCCCATCGCGGGTAATCGGCATCTTCACCGATACTACAATTTCACTGAGCTCATGGTTGAGACAGCGTCCGGATCATTACACCATTCGTGCAGGTCGGAACTTACCCGACAAGGAATTTCGCTACCTTAGGACCGTTATAGTTACGGCCGCCGTTTACCGGGGCTTCAATTCAATGCTTCCT
>NZ_NMPZ01000027.1 GCF_002224675.1 Segatella copri
TAGGTGTAAAGACAGCGATGTCAAAGCCGAGCATTACTAATTGCCCGAACACTTTCTTTAAGAAAGTTCATAGTTTCAGCTGTTGACTCTCGATTGAATCGAGAGGGACGGTGGTTCTTTACTTGATAAACAGTTTGCTTGTGTGCAAATACGTCATACCCCATTATCAGGTGGTTATTGCGGTGAGGTCCCACCTCTTCCCATTCCGAACAGAGAAGTTAAGCTCACTTGCGCCGATGGTACTGCAATGCAATGCGGGAGAGTAGGTAGCCGCCTTCTTTTATCGAGAGCCTCAGATTTCGAAAGATTTCTGAGGCTTTTTTGTTTTCACACAGATTTATTTTTGAGAGGTCACGCAGATTTCGCAGATTTTTTGTATCTTTGCATTTACAAAAATAGAAATTAATTATGAATCAATTTACAAAGATTATTGCAGCCCAACTCAAATTACGTGAGCAGGCTGTCGAGAATACATTGGAGCTTCTTGAAGAAGGATGCACCATTCCTTTTATTTCCCGTTACCGTAAGGAGAAAACGGGAAATATGGATGAGGTGAATATCGAGGCCATCGCTCAGGCTAACGAGAAGTTGAAGGAAATGGCGAAACGAAAAGAAACCATCCTGAAGACTATTGATGAGCAAGGTAAACTGACAGATGCTCTTAAAGAGCGTATCGAAAACTGTTGGGATGCCACAGAACTGGAAGATATCTATCTTCCTTTCAAACCTAAGCGCAGAACCCGTGCACAGATTGCACGTGAGGCTGGCTTGGAACCTTTGGCTCAAGTTCTGCTTTTCCAGCGTGAACGCAACCCGCTGCAGGCTGCTAAGAAGTTTGTAGACGACAAGGTGAAGGATGCTGATGCTGCCCTGCAGGGTGCTAAGGATATCATTGCCGAAATGGTGAGCGAGAGCGAGGAAAGCAGAAACCAGATTCGTGGCGAGTTCCGTCGTGGTGCTATCATCACCTCTAAGGTGGTGGCTAAGAAAAAGGATGAGGAGGAAGCACAGCGCTTTTCTGATTACTTCGATTTCTCAGAACCATTGAAAAGGTGTTCTTCTCATCGACTGTTGGCTATGCGCCGTGGTGAGGCTGCCGGATTCCTCCGTATCAGTATCTCTGCCGATGACGAGCAGTGCCAGGATAAGCTGAAACGCCACTATGTGCATGGTTATGGTGAGTGCCAGACACTGGTGGGTGAGGCGGTGGATGATGCCTTTAAGCGTCTTTTGAAACCTAGTATTGAAACCGAATTTGCTGCTCTCAGTAAGCAGAAGGCGGATGAAGAGGCTATTGTTGTTTTTGCTGAGAACCTGCGCCAGCTCTTGCTCGCTGCTCCTTTAGGTCAGAAGCGTGTGATGGCGGTGGATCCTGGTTTTGCCAACGGTTGCAAGACTTGTTGCCTGGATGCACAAGGTAATCTGATTCATCATGAAATCGTTTATCCTCATCCTCCTCGTAATAAGAAAAATGAGGCTACTTCTGCTATCCTGCGTATGGTGAAGATGTATCAGGTAGAGGCGATGGCTGTGGGTAATGGTACGGCAAGTCGCGAGACGAGTGACTGGCTGCACGAAATAAGTTATCCACACCCTGTGGATATCTATGTAGTAAGTGAGGATGGTGCTTCTATCTATTCTGCTTCCAAGATTGCCAGAGATGAATTCCCGGATGAGGATGTAACCGTGCGTGGTGCTGTAAGTATTGGTCGCCGACTGATGGATCCGCTTGCCGAACTGGTAAAGATTGATCCTAAGAGCATCGGTGTAGGACAGTATCAGCATGATGTGGATCAAACACAGCTTAAGAAGAGCTTGGATACCGTGGTGATGAGTTGCGTGAACTCGGTGGGTGTCAACCTGAATACCGCATCGCAGCATCTTCTTACCTACGTGAGTGGTCTCGGTCCTACTCTTGCCAAGAATATTGTGGAATACCGTAAGGAGAATGGAGCCTTCGCTTCGCGTGCGCAGTTGAAGAAAGTGCCACGTCTGGGGCCTTCTGCCTTCGAGCAGTGTGCCGGTTTCCTCCGCATTCCTGGCGCCAGAAATCCTTTGGATAACAGTGCTGTTCACCCAGAGCGTTATGCCCTGGTAGAGCAGATGGCGAAAGATCAGGGAGTCACCGTGAAGCAGCTGGTGGAAGATAAGGATTTGCAGAAGAAAATAGATATTAAGAAATATGTCACTGCCGAGGTGGGTATGCCTACTTTGATGGATATTATGGCTGAGCTTGACAAACCTGGTTTGGATCCTCGTGGAGAGGTTGAAAAATTTGAGTTTGATGCGAGCATCAAGACCATTGAGGATCTTCAGGAGGGTATGGTAGTGCCTGGCATCGTAACTAATATCACCAAATTTGGTGCCTTTGTAGATATAGGTGTTCACAATGATGGATTGGTTCACGTTTCACAGATGTCAAACCGCTACATCAGTGACCCTAGTGAAGTGGTGAAGCTCCATGAGCATGTGATGGTGAGAGTGACAGAAGTAGATTTGAAGCGCAAGCGCATTGCCTTGTCAATGAAGGGAGTGAAATAATGGATATGAATCAATATATAAACAAAGGTGAAAATATAAAAAAAGGTGAAACCCTCGGTAAAGAGGGTTTCACCCATTTTGGAGACAGTACCAATCAAGACAGTTGCTCTCTATCCAGTATTTCTCAAGACTGTATAGAGTCGGCTTATTGCTTTATTCATCAGAAGCTTCGTGTCTATGAGTTTTCTACCAGTCTCACGCAGCGTGATGATATCGAATATGCTATCAGCCAGTATGTGGATGGCATGAATCCACAGCTTTATCAGCTGCTTGCTGATGGAAGAGATGGTTTTCTTCTCGACCATGTAAGTTTTGAGCAGGATATGAGAAAGGCACAGGAGCAACTGGAAAAAATGATGGTGTAACCTGTTTATTTCAAATTACAGTCGGGAAGAACTGCCATGCATCTTCTTCCTTCTACGGTTTTCAGGATGCATCCGATGGTCTTTCTACCGATGTTTCTATTGACAGGGACTTGATCCTGCGCAATTATTTCTACATAATGAACGCCGGCATTCGGTACATCCATAGGAAGGGTACCTTCTGCCTGCATCTTGCCGTGTTCGAATCTGTCAACATCATCAAATCTGACGTAATGGTTGGTCTTGCCGTCAATGAATCCAACACATACAGAGTCCTTGTCTGAGGCAACGGACGCAAATATGAGTTTTTCGCCAGCGTAACGCTTGAATGCTCTGCCACGTTCTCTCTGCAAGAGCTCTGCCATCGAAACCTTGCATACCTTTCCGCTTTCATAGACAAGAATGAGCCACCCTTCTTCTTCGTCTTCATGAACAGCCAGTTTCAGGCGATAATCCTGCCAGTCGTCTTCATCCAGTATCTTGTATTCGTCCGTGTCCATCAGACAGATGACTGCCGTGATAGGGCGGTAGCCTTCCTCGTAATCGTGCAATGCATTGTTGCGCAGACGTGAGGTTTGGATGTGGTCGGTGATAGGAGCAGATTCTACATGCTTAGTGGAGTTTTTTGACTCCTTGGTGGCTAGAGTGTTTTCTAACGCAGTCGGCATTTCTTCCTGTGTAACCACAGCATGCGGAATGTGCTCTTCTGCCCATTGTTTTCTGATGGCAAGGAACTTGTCCTTATAGGTTTCGTTTACCTTGCGCGCAGATGTACCCATGCGTTCATAATATACATTGCCTACGGCTTTAGGTGTAGGGCATGGCTCGATGTCGATGATGAGTACCGCATTGCTGATATCCGTATCGAAGTGAGTATGTATATAATGTGCTCCTTCCTGACCGAGATAATAGATAATCTGATTGTTGACATATACCTCATACTTATCTCTAGATCCCTTGAAGAGTGGGTTCTTCAAGTCCTCTTCCAATCCCATTTCATAGCCAATATCCGATACGCCCAGATAGAGATGGCCGCCCTCGGCATTGAGGAAGGCACATATTTCCTGCATAATCTTGACGGTTTGTGCCTGCACATCCACTCGCATAGAGTTTTCCGGATAGATGATGGATGTCTTGAACTCGGTATGGAAATCTTCCTTGCCATAGTTCTTCTTGTTGGAAGATGATTTGTGGAGTTTCAGAAGAGCGCGAATCTTGTCGAGGATATCACCGGCTTGGGTGAGAAGTCCCGATTTCTTCACGAAGTTATGAGAGAGCACGAGCGATGCCAGTTGCTGCAGGTGAGGATCTTCTGTAAGACAGCTCCAACGATACAGGTCTTCGTAGTGTTCCTCGCTATCCAGACAACCGATGATACGCAATTGCATAAAGTCGTGGCGAAGGATGGCATTGCGTTCAAACAATTCCGGTTCCTTTTCGGCGATGTGTTCAATCTTGTTGATATCTACCTTATCTAATGTTGCAAAATCGTTGAGTACCTCCAGGAGCGTAAGTCGACTATCGTAATAACTGGTTCTCTCCTTGCTGTCGAGCATGATGGCAAGAAGTCGGCAGAAATTGAGATAGTTGTATGCCTTGATCTTGTCTTCTTCTAGGGTGGCTTTGGCATCTATGATGCTCATCATTTCCGATACATATACTTTCTCTATAGGCATCGCATTAGCCAATTCATCCTTTTCATTCTTTGGATTGTAAACCTCATGTGCTGCATACCCCAGCATCAGCTGATGGAAAGCATCGGCAAGACTGAATCGGCTTTCCGGTGATTCCCGCAGGAAGGTGCCGTTGAGATAACCATTGGTTCCTTCCGTGATGTTATCAACTTCTATCACCATGCCTTTTTTCAAATCATCGAGAGTCATGCCAGGGGCAGGACATACGGAAACAGAAAAGCCTTCGCTGCTTACGGCAGGAACCCGAGGTACGTCGGGTACCTGAGTGAAGAGCAGACAGGTGAGGCGAGAGTTATAAAACAGATCGTTTACTCGTACGTCGTCTGCGTATTCGCTGATCATATCACGCATGGCAAAGACATAACTTCCATCATTGTTGACTTCTTTTACGTAAGCATGCAACAAGAGCGGCATCCCTTGATATTCAAACGACTGGGTGTTGATGTCGCCAGGGAAGAAAGGAACAACATCGTTTAAAACATCTAACGTTCCCACTCCCTCACAACCTTCTTCTACTACTTTGCATTCAAATAAGAGCTGTCCTGCCAATTGTTTGGTTACGATGATGGTCGTTTCATCATCTATATAGAGTTTTCTGTTTTGCTTTTTTGAGGATTTACGCTTTTGGGAGAATAGAGAATGGGTGATGTATTCCCACAGCTCCTTATAGTGTTCGATGGTAGTACCTATTTTTCCACGTAGTTTTACCGGTGGTTTTTCGTCCAGGCGGATGGAAAGTCCATGCCATAATCCCATACGTGAAGAGAGAGGCATATATACATTCTCTTTATCCAAATCCTTTGGCTGTATGGTGATAGCTTGCTCGTTGACGGTGAGAAGAGTTGTTTCATTCTCATATTTGGCAGGTTCAAAACTCTCCACGGTTTCATTGTCCTGTTGGGAGCAGAGCATATTGGCGAGGACGAATGCGTCATCGCTGTTGAAAGGAAGGGCTGCATTGAATTCTGTCGGGGTGAAGAGAGAAAGGAATGCTTTCTGGAGAGTCTTGTTTGGGTCGCTTACATTCATCAGCGAAACCAAGCGATAGAGCAATGCCTGATTCAATGAGTTATCGTAAATCTTATGCGATGCATGACGTCCCAGTATCAGCTCGATGGTCAAAACCTGAATCATGGTTTCCTTGGTTGTTGCATCGCTGGAGAGTCTGTCTGTCTGGTGATAGATATTCTCTACATAGCTTTGTAACAGTTTGAGCCATTGCATCTGAAAGGGTTTTCTGTTCCAAAGATATACCTGCTGGCTGCGAAGGGTGGTCAGGATAGACGTGATGAGTTTTTCCATGATCGAAAAGTCGAGCATGAAGATGCATTGCATGATGCAGAACTGCTTGCGTGGATGGTAGATATAGGCACAAGTGGATAGAGTGGAAAGAATCTGGCTGATGGTATGCTCGGCCTTTCCCTCTCTTAATATTCTGATGGCTTGAATGTAGTAAGATATCAGTTCGATGATATCGGTAAATCGCTGTTCGAGCAGCATGCGTTCGGCTTCCTTGCATCGGGGCAGGAGATACTCTCCCTGTAGCGTTTCGATGCATTGGGAATGAATCTGCAGGAGTAATGTCTGTAATTCATCTTGGCTGAGATGATTGGAGATGCCAGCTATCCATCGGTGGCACTCCAGGTCGAAGATGTCAGAAGGCGTATCTCCGAGCATCAGATTTCTGAACTCAGGGGTATTCCAGTTTTCATCACCTATGATTTCACGAAAATCTTTATCTGAAAGTGAAAACTCCGACTTATCGGCGCCCAATACTTCTACGAGTTGTACCTCCATGTATTTTTGGCGGAACTTCATCACTCTGCATCTTACTCTAGGAGTGAGCGCTGCATTGATGATGGTATCCCTTTTCAGCATGGCCGTGAAGCCGTATTCATCTTCCAGGTGATAGAAATCACCTAATGTCATCTTGATCTTGAAATCCACCTCATCATTTTCCTTATAATGTTTTCTCATGAGGTGTTCTATGTTCTGGGAAATGAAAACCTTGCCTAGATGGGTTGTAATCATCAGACAGTCAAGTGTCTTAGGGGCGGGTTGCCTCCTTTGGAAGTCAATCTGTCCTACCTTGTAAATTCTGTTTTCTACTTCGATGACGAACTTATGTTCTTCTTCATCAATGCGCAGAACCTTTGCCTTGATATTCTTGTAATTATTCATATAGAATGGTTTTTTGTGATATGATGTTATAATAATACTGCAAAGATATATATATTCTGTGAATTTTCAGTATTTTCTCGTTAAAAAAACTCTAATTTTAACAAAGCATAAAAAGTTGGTATAACGTATGATGCTATGAATATTTTTTTGTATATTTGCATTTTCGATAAAACATTAATAAACTAGAGACGATGAAAGCATTTACATATATTAAAAAAGGAGAATTTGCTTTTGTAGAGAAAGCGAAACCTACCATCAAGGATGCCAAGGATGCTATAGTGAGAGTAACAATGAGCAGTATCTGTACCAGCGACCTGCATATCAAGCATGGTTCTGTGCCTCGTGCCGTACCTGGTATTACCGTGGGGCATGAGATGGTGGGTGTTGTAGAAGAAGTAGGCGGGCAGGTTACCCATGTGAAGCCGGGCGATAGAGTAACGGTGAATGTGGAGACTTATTGTGGCGAATGCTTCTACTGCCAGCATGGATACGTAAACAACTGTACTTCTCCTCACGGTGGCTGGGCGTTGGGGTGCAGGATAGATGGTGCCCAGACGGAATACGTCAGAGTTCCGTATGCCACTACCGGATTGAATAAGATTCCTGATACGGTGAGCGATGAGCAGGCACTCTTTGTTGGCGATATTCTTGCCACAGGATTCTGGGCAACCCGAATCTCGGAAATTAAGGAAGAAGATACGGTTCTCATTATCGGAGCAGGTCCTACGGGAGTTTGCTGTTTGCTCTGCACCTTACTGAAGAATCCTGGAAAAATCATCGTTTGCGAGAAATCAGAAGCCAGGAGAGCATTTATCCAGGAACATTATCCGCAGGTTCTTGTGGTAGAACCGGAAGATTGCGAAACCTTCGTCAAGGAGCAGGGTTTGCATGGTGGAGCCGATGTGGTGATGGAAGTAGCTGGTGGTTCAGATACCTTCCAGTTGGCATGGAAGTGTGCCCGTCCTAATGCCATCGTTACTATTGTTGCTATGTATGATAAGCCCCAGATGCTTCCGCTTCCTGATATGTATGGCAAGAATCTCATTTTCAAGACGGGTGGAGTAGATGGCTGTGATTGTGAGGAAATCCTGAGCTTGATAGCACAGGGCAAGATAGATACCACTCCTCTCATTACCCATCGTTTTCCGTTATCTAGAATAGAGGAAGCTTACGATGTGTTTGAGAATAGAAAAGATGGGGTTATCAAGGTTGCTCTATATTGAGGTTTTCATATAAGTTGCCCTTTATTGAGGTTTCATGTAAATTGAGATTTCACATAAAAACAGGGCGCAAGCTATTCCTGTTGCGGAAAAAGCTTGCGCCCTTGATATATTTACGATGAGTAAATGAGCTTTTCTAAGATTAGAACTTGTAGATAGCACCAAAAGAAATGTTGCTAGCATCTACGTCAACTCCGAATGTTGATGAGCTCTTGCCCTCTTCTGGAGAATAGCCTCTGTATCCGAGGAAGCCAATCTTAGAGATGAATTCAACATGCTTTGTAAGCTTAACAGCCAAACCTGGCTTGATGCCTACCTCGTAGAAGTCGCCACCGCCTTGCTTACACTGCCATAACCGATAGTACCCTCGAAGAAGAGATCAACTACCTTGCTCTCTACTGCTGCATAGCGTACGTAAGGAGCAATAGTGAAGGTAGTTGCATCGCCAACAGGAGAAATCTTGCAAACTTCGCCCTTCTGGATACCTACCTCGATACCGGCATCCCACTTGTTGTTGAACTGATAACCGATTTCTGGGATGAGCTTGTAAGCTGTCTTGCTGTCACCATCACCGATCTTGTTGCTAGAGATACCAGCTGTACCACCGATGTAAACCTGTGCGCTTGCGCAAACAGAAACGAGAGCCATAGCGAGGCTCAACATAATCTTCTTCATAATCAATCTTTTAAACCGAAATTAATACTTTATTTCTTTTATTGGAATTCCGTGGGCAAAGGTATAGGAAATATGCGAAAAACAAGAATAGTTTATCTAGTTTTCTTGTAAAATATGGGAATTTGTTGATTTAAATCAAAAAAACGTGGTTATGTGACGACTGTTTCTTCCAATATCTATGAGTAAGTAGGTTGATGATAACTTCCTGATTTTTAGAAAGAAAAAATCCTAACCGCTTATTATCAAGCAGTTAGGATTTTCTTCGGTGCGCCTGATAGGACTCGAACCTACACGGCCTAAACCACTAGATCCTAAGTCTAGCGCGTCTACCAATTTCGCCACAAGCGCATTTGTGAGTGCAAAGATACAATAAATATTCGAATAAAAAGAAGAAATGAGCAGAAAAAAGCGGGTTTGTTTGTTTTTTACGAGAAATAATGGTACTTTTGCAGGCAAACTGAAAATAATCATGATGAAAAAATGAATTATACAATAAAATTATAGTAACAATGAATACAAAGAATCTATTATTGTTGGCATCTCTTGTTTTTGCGATGCCATTGTCTGCTCAGAGTCCTCTGGAGGATTTCAAGCGAGACATTACACTCTCGGGTAGTAACTATGTGGCTTATCGCGGGCCACAGAAACAATTGACTCCGGCGCCTAAGGGATATAAGCCTTTCTATCTGAGCCACTATGGCCGTCATGGCTCCCGCTATATGATTGGCAAGCAGGCGTATGATGTGCCTTATTTCTCCCTGTTGAAGGCGAAGCAGGAAGGTAAGTTGACTGCCAAGGGTGAGGAAACACTGGCTAAGGTGAAGCTGATTCGTGAAGAGGCAAAGGGACGTGATGGCGAGTTGACTCCATTGGGAGCTCTCCAGCATCAGGGTATTACCAAGCGAATGATGGAAAGATTTCCTGAGATCTTTGCCGGTAATACGAATATTGAGGCACGAAGCACGGTGGTGATCCGCTGCATTCTCTCAATGGAGAATGGCTTGCAGCAGATGCTTCGCATGAATCCTAAGCTTCATATCTTCCACGATGCCAGTGAGCATGATATGTACTATATGAATCAGGGAGATAGATACCTGGATAGCTTGAAGAATTCTGTGGGCAGAAAGGTGGTGCAAGAGGAGTTTTCCAAGAAGCATGCCTGCTATAGCCGAGTGATGCAGGAACTTTTCAATGATCCGGCTTGGGTGAAGCAGAATATCAACCAGAGCGACTTGAACAGAAAGCTTTATGAGATGGCTAGCTCTGTCCAGGGTACTGAGTTGAGAGGCAAGGTTTCGCTTTATGATCTCTTTACTGAGGAGGAGTTGTATCAGAATTGGGTAAGTACCAATATCTGGTGGCAGATGGCGTATGGCAATTCTCCTTATACGGGCAATGTTCAGCCATATTCCCAGCGTAATCTTCTGATGGATATCATCGAGAAGGCTGATAGCTGCATAGCTCTTCCGCATCCGGGTGCTACCTTGAGATATGGTCATGATACGATGGTTACTCCGCTTACTTGCCTCCTGGATCTGAATGGATATGGCGAGGAGATCAGAGATCCTGAGAGAATTTCTTCTCAATGGTTTGATTATAAGATTACTCCGATGGCTACCAACCTTCAGTTTGTATTCTATCGCAACAAGGCGAATGATGTGCTGGTGA
This sequence comes from Segatella copri, assembly GCF_002224675.1. Taxonomy (GTDB): domain Bacteria; phylum Bacteroidota; class Bacteroidia; order Bacteroidales; family Bacteroidaceae; genus Prevotella; species Prevotella copri_U. The sequence continues at coordinate 10,342 of NZ_NMPZ01000027.1, forward strand.
AGGTATTGCTCTGCGAGGATGAGGCTACGCTTCCTATCAAGAGCGATGTGGAGCCTTATTACCATTGGAATGATTTCAAGGCTTATTGCCTGGAGAAACTGAAGGGATATAAAAAGTAAAAATATACAGCAATGCGACGCATATAATCATCTATAGAAAAAAAGGAGGGTGTGTCACAGGTACACCCTCCTAAAAAATATATATCGAAAACTTTTCGAATTCTTTTATTGCTTCGATAACCAATCTTTGTCTTTCTGATCTTCTTCGAAATCTTTTTCAGAGAAGAGATTGGTTTGACCGGTCAGTTCATCTATTACCTGCTGCTCGCTTTTTCCTGCATCAGGATCGAGATTCTCTACAGCTTCCGCATTCTTACCTGCGCCTTCAGAATCGCCGGTTGCATCTTCTGCATCAGGATCATCTTCTGCTGGAGGCTCCGGGAATCTTGTCGGCTCTAATTCCTCAATGCTTTCCAGTTTCCATGTCGTCAGGCGCTTACCCTTTGCCTTGAAACTCTTCTGAGCGATGAATTGCTCGGCATCGATTTCTTCGGCAGGTCGGATGGCATCCACACCACCATAGGTAACCTTGAGGCGAGGGAATGGGGTATCGGTGAGCAGGATGAGCTTGCTGTTTGGATTCTCTCCCAGACAATTCTGGTGGCGCTTGGTGGCATCCATCGTAAATCGCTTGATGTATGGATATCCCTCGTTGTCGGCATCATAGAGAATGGCTGTCCATATCTTGTGCTCGTCCCATTTCTCCAATCTCAGGATGTTGTCCTCGTAATGGTTGTTCACATCGAAGTTGGTGATGTAGAATTCGCCGTTGTCGAGTACTACCAGGATAGAGTCATCATCATTGAATTCTCCCAGGAATCTGCCGTTTTCATCATAGTTGATGCGGTTTACATCCGGGTCGAACCAAACCTTTCTTCCTCCCAGGGTACTGTGTCCGTGGCTCTTCAATCCGATGCGGCGGATGGTTCGCTTGGTGAGCAGGTTGCCCTTGGCAGCACGTCCCTTGATGAGGATTTCAGAGAAATCTTTCTCCAGGAAGATGCTCTGGCGTTTCTTGCTCAGATCAGGTTCCATCGTCACCTTGATGATTTCTGCCTCGCCGTTAGGGTTGGCGGTGAAGTAGATGATGCGGCTTCCCGGGGTGCCCTGGGTGATATCGTAGAGCTTGTCGCGTGTCATGGCGGTTACGTTGAATCGCTTGATGAAGTAGTCACCCTGCTTGCCGTCACGATATACGCAGTTGTAGATGGTTCGCTTGTCGTTCTTTTTGAACACCTGTACGTGGAGGATGTTCTTACCCACGAATATCTTGTCGGCAACCTTGGTTACCTTGAATTTTCCATCCTTGTAGAAGATGATGATGTCGTCGAGGTCAGAGCAGTTGCATACGAATTCATCCTTCTTCAAACCAGTACCTACGAAACCTTCCTGTCGGTTGATGTAGAGCTTCTGGTTGGCTTCCACCACCTTGGTCACCTCGATGGTATCGAAGTTTCTGATTTCGGTTTTTCTAGGATGCATCTTTCCGTACTTGCCCTTGAGATACTCAAACCAGTTGATGGTGACATCGGTCATGTGAGCGAGGTCGTTTTCTATTTCTGCCAGTTCTGCCTTGATCTTCAGCAGGAGGTCATCTGCCTTATCCTTATTATATTTCAGGATTCGCTGCATCTTGATTTCCAGGAGCTTGAGGATGTCGTCGCGTGTGATGTCTCGGTGGAAGGAGTATTCCACGTTTCCCTTGCCGTCTATATTGGCGGTGAAGATCTGATCCTTGAACGGCTCCAGCTTGGAGTAGATGAATGCCACTACCTCGTCCTGACTCTTGCTCTGCTCGAACTTGCGCTCCTTGTAGATGCGCTCCTCTATGAAGATGCGTTCGAGCGAGGAGAAGAAGAGCTGCTCTTCCAGCTCACCCTTTCGGATCATCAGTTCGCGTCGGAGCAATCCCATGGTGCGGTCAACGCTATGTCTGAGCACATCGCTCACGGTGAGGAACTTCGGCTTGTTGTCCTCGATGACGCAGCAGTTAGGCGATATGTTGATTTCGCAGTCGCTGAAGGCATAGAGGGCATCCATCGTCTTGTCCGAAGAAGTGCCTGGTGCCAGATGCACGAGGATTTCCACGTTGGCTGATGTGACATCATCCACCTTTCTTGCCTTGATCTTTCCCTTTTCCACTGCCTTGGTGATGGAGTCGATGAGGCTTCCGGTGGTTTTGCTGAATGGTATCTCGCTGATTACGAGTGTCTTGTTGTCGAGCTTGTCTATCTTGGCTCTTACCTTCAGTACGCCTCCTCGCTGTCCGTCGTTGTATTTGCTTACGTCGATGGCGCCTCCTGTAGGGAAATCCGGATAGAGCTGGAAGGGTTCTCCCTTGAGGTAGTGGATGGCAGCATCGCAGAGGTCGTTGAAGTTATGCGGCAGTACCTTGCTGCTCAAACCCACGGCGATACCCTCGGCACCTTGTGCCAGGAGCAGCGGGAATTTGGCTGGCAGGGTGATAGGTTCCTTGTTTCTGCCATCGTAGGAGAGTTGCCAGTCGGTGGTTTTAGGGTTGAATACCACATCCATGGCAAATTTCGAGAGTCGTGCCTCGATGTATCGGGGAGCGGCTGCACGGTCGCCGGTGAGTATGTTACCCCAGTTACCCTGTGTGTCGATGAGCAGGTCTTTCTGTCCCATCTGCACGAGTGCATCTCCGATGGATGCGTCTCCGTGAGGGTGGAATTGCATCGTATGTCCCACGATGTTAGCCACCTTGTTGTATCTTCCGTCATCCATGCGTTTCATGGAGTGGAGGATGCGTCGCTGTACGGGTTTCAATCCGTCTTCGATATGGGGCACGGCTCGCTCCAGGATCACATACGATGCGTAGTCGAGGAACCAGTTCTGATACATTCCGCTGAGGTGATGTACGGCAGAAGCATCAAAACGGTTCACCGGCTTGTAGTCGGAGTGTTCCTGAGGCGTATTTTCTTCATTTATTTCGTTTTTATCTTTAATTTCGTCGCTCATATATAGCTTTTAATACTTATTTTATTAATTTATGGCAAAAATACAACAATTTTTCGAGAAAAAAGAGTATCTTTGCCGAAAATTTGAAAAAAATAAGATTTAATCATGGCACAGGAAGATGTTTTTAAGAAAATTGTAAGCCATTGCAAGGAATATGGCTTTGTGTTCCCTAGTAGTGAAATTTATGATGGCTTGGCTGCCGTTTACGACTATGGTCAGAATGGTGTTGAGCTCAAGAATAATATCAAGCAGTACTGGTGGCAGAGTATGGTATTGTTGCACGAGAACATTGTAGGTCTCGATGCTGCTATCTTCATGCACCCTACCGTATGGAAGGCTTCAGGACATGTGGATGCCTTCAACGACCCATTGATCGATAACCGTGATTCCAAGAAGCGTTATCGTGCCGATGTGCTCATCGAGGATCACATGGCTAAGTATGAGGAGAAGATTGCCAAGGAGATTGCCAAGGCTCAGAAGCGCTTCGGCGACAGCTTCGATGAGGCTCAGTTCCGCGCTACCAACCCTCGTGTACTGGAGAACCAGAAGAAGTTTGATGATCTCCATGCCCGCTATACCGAGGCAATGCAGGGACCTAACCTCGAGATGCTGAAGCAGATTATCGAGGATGAGGGTATCGTCTGCCCTATCAGCGGTACCAAGAACTGGACAGACGTTCGCCAGTTCAACCTGATGTTCTCTACCCAGATGGGTGCTGCCAGCGATGCTACAAGCAAGGTATATCTGCGTCCTGAGACAGCTCAGGGTATCTTCGTAGATTACCTGAGTGTACAGAAGACCGGTCGTATGAAGTTGCCATTCGGTATCTGCCAGATTGGTAAGGCATTCCGCAACGAGGTGGTTGCCCGTCAGTTCGTATTCCGTATGCGTGAGTTCGAGCAGATGGAGATGCAGTTCTTCTGCCAGCCAGGCACTGAGATGAAGTGGTTTGAATATTGGAAGAAGGTTCGCTTGGCATGGCACGAGGCACTGGGCATGGGCAACGAGAACTATCGTTACCACGACCACGAGAAGTTGGCTCACTATGCTAACGCTGCTACTGACATCGAGTTCAAGATGCCATTCGGCTTCAAGGAGGTGGAGGGTATCCACAGCCGTACCAACTTCGACCTTTCTCAGCACGAGAAGTACAGCGGCCGTTCTATCAAATACTTCGATCCAGAGAAGAACGAGAGCTATGTACCTTACGATGTGGAGACCTCTATCGGTGTTGACCGTATGTTCCTCAGCGTGATGTGCCACTCTTACTGCGAGGAGAAGTTGGAGAATGGTGAGACACGTGTAGTATTGCGCCTGCCAGAGGCATTGGCTCCAGTGAAGTGTGCCGTATTCCCATTGGATAAGAAGGATGGCCTGCCAGAGTTGGCTCACGAGATTGTGGATGAGTTGAAGTTCCACTTCAATACCCACTATGGCGATCCTAAGGATTCCATCGGTAAGCGTTACCGTCGCCAGGATGCCATCGGTACTCCATTCTGTATCACCGTTGACCACGAGACACCTAAGGATCACAAGGTAACTTTGCGTTATCGTGATACCATGGAGCAGGAGCGCGTAGCTATCTCTGACCTTCGTGGCATCATCGAGGATCGCGTAAGTATTACTAGCGTATTAAAGAAACTTGGTAATGAAATTAAGAATTTCTAAATATCTCTTCTTGCTCGTGATGGCAGTGTTCGCCCTGTCATCATGCAGCGAGGATGATAACACCGTAGATGAGTATGCCAACTGGCAGGAGCGCAACGAGCAGGCTTTTGAAGATACTTTGGCTTATGCCCGTCAGCAGATAGCCAACGGCAGCACCGAATGGAAGGTGATTCGCAAATGGTCGCTCCAGAACCAGACACCTAACAAGGATGTGAATGGTATGGATGTTCCGCTTTCCTACAAGGATGCTGATCACATCGTGGTTCGCGTGTTGAAGGAAGGCAAGGGCAGCGGATGCCCTATGTACACCGATTCTGTGAAGGTGAGCTATTTGGGCAGATTGCTGGGCACTGATACTTATCCTGCAGGTTATGTATTCGATAAGACCTTCGAGGGTACCTACGACAAGGCCACTGCTCAGGTTACAACTAATTTGGCGAGTGGCTGGATAGATGGTTTTACCACAGCCGTGCTCAAGATGCACATCGGCGATCATTGGCTGGTGTATATCCCATATCAGCTGGCTTATGGTTCTACCCAGAGTTCGAGTAGCGTAATCCCTGCCTATTCCATGCTTCGCTTCGAGATAGTGCTCGACAGCTACTATCGTCCGGGTCAGGTAATACCGGGTTCAAGAGCTGCTGTCCAGTCACTCAAGGGAGAATGGATTACAGAGTAGAATTTTTCTGGATTTACACCTTATTATATATAGGGAGATTCATTCCTTTTACAGGTAGGATTTACACCTTATTATAATAGGTGATAGAATAGGAGCGTTCCTAGGATTGCCGTCTGATGGCATTCTTAGGAACGCTTTGTGTTAACATACCTTTTTGATGTGTTAACAAGTGTTCGTGTTCGCGCACAAAATGTTGTCGATATTAAAAAAATGTTAGTTTTCTGCATTTTTTCGGGTAAAAGTATTGCAGTTCCAGAAAATAGTTGTACCTTTGCATCAGAAAAAATAAGTTTTAGGTTTTTAGTTAGGTAATAGATTTTATTAGGTTTAGTTGTTAGGTAAAGTTAAGATTGTTGTTCATTGGTTTATTGGTTTTAGTTAAGGTAGTTAGAAAAGATTGTTTATTCAAGGACGACAGGTGTTAGTTAAGGTAAGAATAAGATTGTTTATTCAGTGACGACAAAAAACAGTACTGTTCCGCTCTGCGGAAGTTAAGTTTTGGGAAAAACAAAGGTACGAAATTTATAAGATTAAATAAAAGGTGGCGATTCCTTCTCGGAGTCGCCATTTTTTTCGTTAACGCAATTAATAAGAGAAAAAATATGTTATTCAAGAATAAGACAGATTATCTGATGGAGTCGATACGCGAGGGTAGGGCGATGGCTCGCAGCGAGAAACTCAATCTCATCGTGGGGTTGAGTATTCCCTCCATGCTGGCACAGATTTCCACCGTGATGATGTTCTTCATCGATGCATCCATGGTGGGACATCTGGGTGCTGAGGCTTCGGCTAGCATCGGACTTATCGAGTCAACCAACTGGCTTATTGGTAGTTTGCTCAGTGCGGCAGCTACCGGTTTCTCGGTGCAGGTGGCTCATTTCATCGGAGCCAACGATTTCGTGAAGGCTCGTCAGGTATTCCGCCATGCCCTGATATGCGGTTTGGCGTTCAGCCTTTGTGTTACCCTGGCATGTGTAGGAGTGCATTCCCATCTGCCTTATTGGCTGGGTGGCGGTGCTGATATTGCGGGCAATTCCTCACGGTATTTTCTGATATACGGTTTGGCGTTGCCCTTCGTATTCCTGTATCATGTCTCCGAGATGATGCTCAAGTCGGCAGGCAACATGCATACCCCGAGTGTGATGGCGGTGCTGATATGCATCTGCGATGTGGTGTTCAATTACCTCTTCATCTACGTCATGAAGATGGGCGTAGTGGGAGCTGCCTGCGGCACGGCGCTTGCCTATATCTGCATCTCGCTGCCCAATCTCTACCTCACGGCATGCCGTAACCGGATACTCAATCTGCGTCAGGACAAGGAACCTTTCCGATGGGTGAAGGAATACCTGCACCATGCCTGCAAGATCAGCATCCCGATAGCCATACAGAATGTCCTGATGAGCGGTGCGCAGATCGTGAGTACCATGATTGTGGCACCATTGGGCAATATCGCCATTGCTGCCCACTCGTTTGCCATCACCGCCGAGAGCCTCTGCTATATGCCGGGTTATGGTATCGGTGATGCTGCCACCACCCTGGTGGGTCAGACGCATGGTGCCGGGCGTACCGATCTTTGCCGCAATTTTGCCTATATGACGGTGGGATTGGGCATGTGCGTGATGGCATTGATGGGAGTGGTGATGTATGTCTTTGCCCCCGAGATGATAGGTGTGCTCTCGCCGGTAGAGAGCATCCGCGAGCTGGGTACTACCTGCCTTCGCATTGAGGCCTTTGCCGAGCCTTTCTTTGCAGCGAGCATCGTAACCTATTGTGTCTGCGTGGGAGCGGGCGATACCCGGAAGCCAGCCGCCATCAATCTGGGTACCATGTGGCTGGTGCGCCTCACCCTGGCTTACGCCCTTTCCAAGAGCTATGGCTTGGAGGGTGTCTGGATTGCGATGGCTACGGAGCTTACCCTCAGAGGCACGCTTTTCCTCATCCGCCTTTACCGCGGTTCGTGGATGAAGAGCTTCCAATGTTAGTTTTACGTTAAGATTTGCAGGTATTGGGGAAGATAATCTCCCAAATGCTTGCAAATCTTTTTTATTTTGTGTAATTTTGCAAGCGGAATATTTGAAACAAGAAATTTTATAAATCAATAGCAGATGAAACTAAGAAAGATTTTTGCAGCGTTTCTGCTGTGTTTATCTGTGGGAAGTGCGATGGCACAGATGCCAGCCATTCCTGTGGACAAGAATGTGAAGATTGGTCATCTCGACAATGGATTGACTTACTACATTCGTCACAACAGTTATCCTGAGCATGTAGCCAGCTTCTACATTGCCCAGAAAGTGGGTTCTATCAATGAGAACGATGATCAGCGCGGTTTGGCTCACCTCCTTGAGCACCTCGCCTTCAACGGTACCGATCACTTCAAGGGTAATTCCCTCCAGGATTACCTGCAGAGCATCGGTGTGGAGTATGGTAGAAATCTCAATGCCTATACTAGCGTAGAGAAAACCGTATATTACTTCACCGATGTACCTACCACCCGCCCTACAGCCGTAGATTCATGTATGCTCATCCTCAAGGATTGGAGCAACGGCATCTCTCTTACCGAGGAAGCCATCAATGACGAGCGCGACGTGGTACACAATGAGTACCGTATGCGCATCGTGGGTCAGCAGCGCATGATAGAGCGCTCATTGCCAAAACTCTATCAGAACAACAAGTATGGCTACCGTTTCCCTATCGGATTGATGAGCGTCATCGACGGTTGCAAGCCGGAAACCCTGCGTGCTTACTACCGCAAGTGGTATCGCCCTGACAATCAGGCAATCATCATCGTGGGTGATGTAGATGTCAACCATATCGAGAGCAAGATCAAGGAGCTCTTCTCGGGCATCAAGGTGCCTGCCAATGCCGCTAAGATAGAGCCGGTGGAAGTAGCCGATAATGATACTGCCATCTACGTAATCGACAAGGACAAGGAGCAGCAGTATGATATCTTCAATATCTTCATGAAGCATCCAGCCATCCCTAATGCGATGAAGGGCGACATGAGCTATCTCATGAAGGGATACATGGACAATGTGGTTACCTCTATGCTGGGTGCACGCTATGCCGAGATTGCCCAGGAAGCTGACTGCCCATTCCTTCAGGCAGGTGCCGACGACGGCGACTTCCTGCTCTCTTCTACCAAGGGTGCCTTCAGTCTTATCGGTGTGGCAAAGCCAGGTAAGGTAAAGGAGGCTTATGCAGCCGTATTGCGCGAGGCAAAGCGCATGCACGACTTCGGATTCACCGCCACTGAGTATCAGCGTGCCAAGGAGGAGTTCCTGAGCCAGGTAGATAAGACACTTGCCAACAAGGATAAGATGAAGAACGAGCAGTTTACCACCCAGTATGTGGATAACTTCATCTCCAACGAGCCAATCCCATCGGTAGAGGACGAGAGTCAGATCTACAAGATGGTAGTACCTCAGCTGCCATTGGAGGCCATCAATGCCTATGCCAAGCAGCTGGTTTGCCAGAGCGATACCAACCTGGTATCGATGGTGCTGATGCGCGAGGCAGAGGGTGCCGTTTATCCTACCGAGAAGGAGCTTGCCGATATCGTGAAGCAGGTGCGCTCTGAGAAGCTGGAGGCATACGTGGACAACGTGAAGCAGGAGCCGCTGATGGCTCAGTTGCCTAAGCCAGGCAAGATTAAGAAGACCGTAGAGAACAAGCAGCTGGGTTACAAGCAGCTTACCCTTTCCAACGGTGCCAAGGTGGTATTGAAGAAGACCGATTTCAAGGATAATGAGATTCTCTTCTCTGCCAATGCCAAGGTGGGTTATTCTGCTCTCGAGAAGAGCGATTACCCTAGCATCATGCTGATGACCGAGGCTTGGGGTACCAGCGGTTTGGGAGATTTCTCAAGCACCGAGCTTGAAAAGGCGCTCGCAGGCAAGCAGGCAGGTGTAGGTTTCTCCATCAATCCTTACAGCCATGGCCTTTCCGGTAATTCTACTCCTAAGGACGTGGAGACCCTGATGCAGCTCATCTATCTCAAGATGACCGCATTGAGCAAGGATGAGAAGTCGTTCAAGAATCTTCAGAATACCTATGCTACCATATTGGCCAACCAGAGCAACAATCCTAACATGGTATATCAGGATTCATTGCAGAGCACCCTTTACCTGGGCAGCAAGATTGGCCGCATTCCTACTTCTGATGAGATCAAGGCCATTAGCTACGATCGCCTGATGGCACTTGCCAAGGAGTATTACGGCAATGCCAAGGACTTCACCTTCTACTTCGTGGGCAACTACGATGAGAAGACCCTCCTTCCACTCATTGAGCAGTATATCGCCAGCTTGCCAAACAATGGCTTCAAGCTGAAGAACAAGGAGATTCCATACGCCAAGGGCGAGGTGAAGAACAACTTTACCAAGGCGATGTCTAATCCTCAAACCCAGGCATCAGAGATATGGAGCACCAAGTTGCCATTCTCTATGCAGAATATGGTACTGGCAGATGTAACCTCACGCTTGCTGGAGATGCAGTATCTGCGCACCATCCGTGAGCAGTTGAGTGCAGCTTACCATGCAGGAGCCACCTTCGGCATGCTCCGCGATTTCGACGACAAGGCAGCCATCAGTATCACCGCCAATGCCGGCTTGAATCCGGAGAAGGCTGATACCGCCATCACCTATTTCTTCAAGGGTGTAGAAGAGGTAGAGAAGCAGGTAGATGCTGCCGACTTGCAGAAGGTGAAGGAGATTCTCCTGAAGCAGGCAGGTGTAGATGAGAAGAACAATGCCTACTGGCTCGGCGTTCTTGCCAACTATACAGGTCTCGGTTTCGATAACCATACCGGCTACAAGGAGTTTGTGAAGAACCTCCGTGGCGAGCAGGTTTCCGACTTCCTCAAGAATGTACTCATGAAGAGCGGCAACCATGTCGAGGTAATCATGAAGGCTGAGAAGAGCCAGGAATAATATCCCCCCGCTGGGATATCATTCCGATCAGCATAGAAATCCAAAAAGTCCCGTTGAACGATTTTACTCGCCAACGGGACTTTTTGCCTTTTTTTCTCTTTGTGGTATCAAAGAGTCATTCTGAAAATAATCTTTTTACGTAATTTCCTTTCTCTCTTACGTAATTTTCCTCAAGAGCACTCTCTTGCGAAAGTTACCCTTAATCATTCTTCTTCGCCTTAGAAGCAAGAGCCTCACGGCGATCGTTGAGAATCTCCTGGCACTTGTTCAATGCCATATTCTCGCTCATTGTGTTGACCTTAATTAAATCATTCATAACCTATTGTGATTTGTTAACGGTGCAAAGATAGGGCTTTCTTATCATATTCGGGTACACTTTTTGATAAATTTATGCTAATAATCGTTCTTTTTTGATGTACGTCAAAAAAATGAAACATTTATACCTTTTTCTGAACGATATTTGAACCTTTCGCCATCTCTTTCGTCTAAGAAAATAGCAAATAATGATGAAAAGTGAGTTTTTTCTTTGTTATTTGCGGAAAAAGTGCGAACTTTGCAGCGAAAAAGGAAAATGCTGCATCATATATGCAGGATGCATTTTTAAAACGAAAGTTACAATTATAATAAATAGAAAGTAAAAAATGAGAAAGGTATTTTTAATGGCTGCCCTGGTGCTTGCCAGCACTTCCGGCAGCAATGTATGCGCAATGAATGAAGCTGTTCAGGAGGCTTCACTTTCTGAATTGATGCCTGTGAAGAAAACAACTAAAAAGACATCGAAGAAGAAAACAACTACCAAGAAAACAACAGCCAAGAAGACCACTTCTTCATCTACTGCAACATCTTCAGCTGCGGCATCTACTCCTACCACATCTACTTCTACTTCGGCTACCACCAATAGCGGTTATTCTGCAGGAAGCGTAGTGGCAGGCGTATTAGGCGGTTTGCTGGGAGGCGGCACTACTACCGGCAGCAGCTCTACCGGCAGCAGCATCATCAATGGCATTCTGAACAATGTGATAGGTTCAGCCACCTTCTCGCAGGCAGATCTCTGCGCCCATACCTGGAAGTACAGCAAGCCGGGTTGCGCCTTCACCTCAGAGAACCTGCTGGCAAAGGCTGGCGGCGAGATTGCTGCCAGCAAGATAGAGGAGGATCTGAGCAAGTACTACAGTAAGTTCGGCTTCAGCAAGAGCAATACCTACTTTACCTTCAAGACCGATGGCACCTTTGCTGCCAAGATCGACGGCAAGTCATGGAACGGCATCTATACCTTCGATGAGAAGACGCATGCCATCCAGCTGAAGGGTTTGCTGTTGAGTGCTTCGGGTTTTGCCACCCGCACTGCCAATGGCATCAGCCTGCTCTTCGAGCAGAAGAAGCTGCTCACCCTGGTCAAGACCCTGAGCAAGCTGAATCTTACCGGTAGCACTACGATGAGTGCCGTGAGCAGCATTGTGGATAACTACGATGGCGTGCGCATTGGCTTCGAGATGACGAAGTAAGATTGATTGCAATAAAAGATTTAAGGTTTTAGAAGAACGAGTATTTCTTGTACTCTTAATTTAAAACTATATTCAGCACTTTTGAACCTATGTTCAGAAGTGCTGAACTTGTATTCCGCAGTGTTGAACTTAAGTTCAACACTGCGGAACATAACTTTCTCTGTGGATTACAAACATTGACACAGTGAAGAATCTAATATTTCCTAGTGAGATAAAAATGTTGTATTCGAAGTTTCTATTTCACCTCAACCTGGAGAGGAGTCTTCAATGCATCCAGGTAATCCTTGATGCGAATCTGCCATTATACCATACGGTCATCTTGTTGAAGCTACTTAAAGCCTTTACTCCTCTATAATGGAAATCTCCATGCTGATATCCTCCTTAGGGCGGTCACCACGCATGGTTTCGCAGTTCTGAATCTTCTCTACTACGTCAAGACCTTCCTCTACCTCACCGAAAACGGTGTACTGGTTGTCGAGGAATGGGGTGCCGCCCACCTCGGTGTAAGCCTTCTGCTGCTCCTCGGTAAACTTAGGGTAACCCTGCTCCTTGCAGCGCTTCTTGGTTTCATCCACCAGCTCATCCTGGAGCTTCATCAAACCCTCACGGTCGCGGTTGCGGCGGAAGTTCATGATTTCATCATGGTGCTCCTTGGCAAGCTGGTTGAAGATGTTCTGTTCCATCTGCATGCCCATCTGCTTCTCCATCTGCTTCAGCTCGTTCTGCTTGTAGGTCTTTCCCCAGACGATATAGAATTGGCTGCCGCTGCTCTCACGCTCAGGGTTCACCTCGTCGCCCAGACGGGCAGCGCTCAAGGCACCGCGCTTGTGGAAGAGCTGTGGATAAACAAACTCGGCTGGGATGGTGTAATCAGGTCCGCCCGTGCCCAGCATCTTGCCCTTTGGAGCGCCCTTGCTGTCAGGGTCGCCGCCCTGGATCATGAAATCCTTGATGACACGGTGGAAGAGAGTGCCATCGAAATATCCCTCCTTTGCCAACTTCAGGAAGTTGTCACGATGCTGAGGAGTCTCGTCGTAGAGGCGCACCTTGATGTCGCCCTCTGAAGTCTTGATCAATACTTTAGCCATATTTCTTTTTTTGTTTCTATCTTATTTATAATTCAATAAATCCTCGGAATCTCCTTCGGAATTCGATTCTAACATTTATTTTTCTTTAGAACTTTCCCATTCGTTCCACTGCTTCATTGCCTCCTGCCAGTCGGTTTGCTCACCGCTGGCGATGGCATCCTTCTGCTTCTCAGCCTCATCACGTGCCTTGTCTCTTGCACGTTTCGCCTTCATGGCTTCGATGGTGGCATCGTCGAGAATCTGGATGGCGCCACGCTTGATGGCATCCTGCAGTTCCTCCTCGCCGAAAGCCTTGCCCGGCTCATTGAAGTCAGAGATGTTGAATTCATAATCCACGCGAAGGTCGTGGCGTATCAATTTCTGTTGCAAACGGTTGCCGGCATTCTTCAGGTGCAGCAACTTTCCGATTTCCTTGATTTCTCCTGCTGAGTATTTGTTTCTTCCCATTAATTATTTATTAATATTATATTTCTTTCTTTTTCTTTCCTGCGTTTCGGCGTTTCAGCTATATTTCCGCCTCTACTTCCACGCCTTCTTCTGGTTCACCTCTATCAATCTGTCGAATTCGAAATCCGCCTTGATCTTATCCAAAATTCGCTTCACGATGATGTTCATCACGCCGCCCCTGCTGTAATTAGCCGTACACATAAAGTTGGCACGGCCTTCCCTTACCAGCTGGCACGCCATCGCCTCCTTCTCGGGCGTGTTATATACGGCGATGGCATGGCCGCCGTGCTCCTTCACCATCTTCATGCAGGGCACATCGGTTTCTCCATCCCCGAAATAAATCATTCGCGGAAAAGGGATAGGGCGCTTGTTATCAGGAATATACTGGTTCACCCTGCTGTTGTCGCTCACCTGACGGATGCCCTTGTTGATCTTGAAGAGAAACTGCGTCTTCGTGGTATAATCCACGGCTACGGCTGGCCAGTAGGCGATGCCATCCTCATTATAGAGAAACGAGCAGGCATAGATGTTCTCGAATTCCTGAGCGATGGGTGTGCCCTCTATCATCTCCTTCAATCCCGAGGAGTTGATATAGTGCTTGATATCGAGGCCGATGCTTGCACCATATTCGTTGATGAACGAGAACCATTGCCTTACGCCACGGAAGAGTTCCACATTCCTGCCGAAGCTCTGGAAGGATTCGCGGGTGAGTGAGATATGATTCTTCTTCGCTTCATCCAGCATCATATACATATAGGTAAGAATGCCGTTGGCATCCTTGCCCACGGCAAGCTTCCGGTTTTTATCCCAGAATTCCTCCTTCGTCTTTCCGGTTGCCTGGATGAATCCAAACTCCTGCATATTGCCGGGAGATAATGTCCCGTCAAAATCATAAACCAGTGCTACCTGCGGTCTTTTCTTTGCCATATCCCGTTTCCTTTCCTTCTTTTACTAGAACTTGTCTTTTTCTTCTCTTGCTGGAACTTCCGCCCCTTCATAACCTGCAAATATACATATTTTTCTGCGATTAATCCATAAGCAGATATATAAAAAAACATAAAGACACGAAAAAAGGCGTGTAAAACTCATTTTCAGAGCCTTACACGCCTTTGATCTTTATGCTAATCTAATAACTTCTCTATGATGAGAGAGATTACTTAACCTCCTCGAAATCTGCGTCTTGTACATCCTGAGCGCCATCGTTAGCACCCTGCTGTGCCTGCTGGCCGCCCTGTGCACCCTGAGGACCTGCCTGCTGGCCGCCCTGGTACATCTGCTGAGAAGCTGCCTGCATTACGGTGTTCAAGTTGTTGATAGCTGAATCGATGGCTGCAACATCACCTGCCTTGTGAGCATCCTTCAACTGCTGCAATGCCTGCTCGATGCCTGGCTTCTTGTCTGCAGGAATCTTATCACCGTTATCCTTCAGGAAGTTCTCGGTGGTGAAGATCATGCTGTCTGCCTGGTTCATCTTGTCGATCTTCTCGCGCTCAGCCTTATCAGCAGCAGCGTTCTGCTCTGCTTCAGCCTTCATGCGGTTGATCTCGTCCTCGCTCAAGCCAGATGAAGCTTCGATGCGGATGCTCTGCTCCTTACCGGTAGCCTTATCCTTAGCTGATACGTTCAAGATACCGTTGGCATCGATATCGAAGGTAACCTCAATCTGAGGAACACCACGGCGAGCTGGAGCGATACCTGTCAGGTTGAACTGACCGATGCTCTTGTTCTGAGCTGCCATTGGGCGCTCACCCTGCAATACGTGGATGGTAACCTCTGTCTGGTTATCAGCTGCTGTAGAGAATACCTCGCTCTTCTTGCAAGGGATGGTAGAGTTAGCATCGATGAGCTTGGTCATTACACCACCCATGGTCTCGATACCGAGAGTCAATGGAGTAACGTCGAGCAATACGATGTCGCCAACACCCTCTTCCTTGTTCAGGATGGCACCCTGGATAGCTGCACCTACTGCTACTACCTCATCTGGGTTTACGCCCTTAGAAGGCTCCTTGCCGAAGTAGTTCTTAACGAGTGTCTGAACGGCTGGGATACGGCTTGAACCACCAACCAGGATAACCTCGTCGATATCTGATGTAGAGAGCTTAGCGTCACGAACGGCATTCTGGCAAGGTACGAGACAAGCCTGAATCAGGTTGTGAGCCAACTGCTCGAACTGTGCACGGGTCAAAGTCTTAACCAAGTGCTTTGGCATACCGTCAACTGCTGTGATGTATGGCAAGTTGATTTCGGTAGATGTAGAGCTAGACAACTCAATCTTAGCCTTCTCAGCTGCCTCCTTCAAGCGCTGCATAGCCATAGGATCCTTGCGGAGATCTACGCCTTCCTCTGCCTTGAAACCATCAGCCAACCAGTTGATGATTACCTGGTCGAAGTCATCACCACCCAGGTGAGTATCACCATTGGTAGAAAGTACCTCGAATACGCCGCCACCGAACTCCAGGATAGAGATATCGAATGTACCACCACCCAAGTCGAATACGGCAATCTTCATATCCTTGTTAGCCTTGTCAACACCGTAAGCCAAAGCTGCGGCTGTAGGCTCATTTACGATACGCTGAACGTTCAAACCTGCAATCTGACCAGCCTCCTTAGTTGCCTGACGCTGAGAGTCAGAGAAGTAAGCAGGAACTGTGATGACAGCATCTGTAACCTCCTGTCCGAGATAATCCTCTGCAGTCTTCTTCATCTTCTGGAGAACCATTGCAGAAATCTCCTGTGGAGTATATTTGCGACCCTCGATTTCAACACGTGGATAACCACCCTCGTTTACCACTGTGTAAGGCATTGCCTCAGCTTCCTTCTGGCTCTGAGCGTATGTCTCACCCATGAAACGCTTGATAGAATATACAGTGTTCTTAGGGTTTGTGATGGCCTGACGCTTAGCAGGATCACCTACCTTGCGGTCACCATCCTTAACGAAACCTACTACTGATGGAGTAGTACGCTTACCTTCACTGTTAGCGATTACAACTGGTTCGCTACCTTCGAAAACGGCAACACAACTGTTTGTGGTACCCAAGTCAATTCCAATTACTTTTCCCATGATTATATCTTTTTTTTATTTTTTCGTTATTAATATGTTATTTATCTCATGAATCGCTGCCTTCGGGGAAGTCTGCCGAAGATATGCATCTATCGGGAACCTCCTGAACTCAGCGTTCACGCTTTCTAACTAACAAAGCGTGTGCCAATGGATTTTTTTCTGGATTTGGCTGTTTGTTTTCTGTGTTTTCCTGATTTCGGCTGACAAGCTGTCAGTCAGGTACTGACAAAATAAAAGGAATCAAGATAAAAGAAGCGATAAAATGTCGCATTCCTCATATCTTGATTCCTATTTCGTTTTTAGGGAACTCTTTCTTCCAGATAATGTCCCTATATATAATAAGGTGTAACTTACCTTATCTGAGTTTTACTTCTGATCCTTGGCAGCGAGTGCTTCACGAACCTTTGCCTCCAGCTCGTCGAGAAGCTCAGGATTATCCTTGAGCAATGCCTTGCAGGCATCTGCACCCTGTCCGAGCTTTGAACCGCCGTAGCTGTACCAGCTGCCGCTCTTGTCGATGATGCCGTTGGCTACTGCCAAACCGAATACCTCGCCGGCACGGCTGATACCTTCGCCGAACATAATGTCGAATTCCGCCTTGCGGAAAGGAGGAGCCACCTTGTTCTTCACTACCTTCACGCGAACCAGATTACCTACCACATCCTCGCCGTCCTTGATGGCTGTTGCCTTGCGGATGTCCAGGCGAACTGATGCATAGAACTTCAAGGCGTTACCACCGGTAGTTGTCTCAGGGTTGCCGAACATCACACCGATCTTCTCGCGCAACTGGTTGATGAAGATGCAGGTAGTGTTGGTCTTGCTGATGGTAGAAGTGAGCTTGCGGAGTGCCTGGCTCATCAATCGTGCCTGAAGACCTACCACGTTATCGCCCATGTCGCCCTCGATTTCCTTCTTAGGAGTCAGGGCAGCTACAGAGTCAACTACCACGATATCTACGGCAGCAGAGCTGATCAGCTGATCGGCAATCTGCAATGCCTGCTCACCATTGTCAGGCTGTGAAATCCACAGGTTATCCACATCCACGCCCAGCTTGGCAGCATAGAAGCGGTCGAAAGCATGCTCGGCATCGATGAAGGCAGCAATACCGCCAGCCTTCTGAGCCTCTGCGATGGCATGGATGGCCAATGTTGTCTTACCAGAAGATTCAGGACCATAGATTTCGATGATACGTCCCCTTGGATAACCGCCTACGCCCAATGCATTGTCGAGAGCGATACTGCCCGTAGGAATTACCTCGATATTCTCGACGTGCTCATCGCCGAGCTTCATGATAGAGCCCTTGCCGAAGTCTTTCTCAATCTTCGCCATGGCTGCCTGGAGGGCTTTCAGTTTTCCCTCGTTGGGGGTCAGTTTGCCCTCTTCTATCTCTTTTGCCATATTCTTTTCATGTTTAAAGTTTAATCAATCTCCAAATCGCCATCAAACACCTCGTGCCATGGCAATCCCTGCTTGTTCAACTGCTCCATGAATGGATCTGGGTCGAACTCCTCTACGTTCCATACGCCTGGCTTCTTCCAGATACCCTTCAGGAACATCATCGCACCAATCATGGCTGGCACACCAGTGGTGTAGCTTACGCCCTGCATGCCTGTCTCGTTGTAAGCCTCCTGGTGCTTGCAGTTGTTATATACGTAGTAGGTACGTTCCTTGCCATCCTTCTTACCACGGATGCGGCAACCGATGGATGTCTCGCCATCATAGTTCTCGCCGAGATCCTGTGGGTTAGGCAATACTGCCTTGAGGAACTGCAATGGAACAATCTTCACCTTGGCTGTCTTGCCTGAGCCATCTGCCAATGGAGCCTCGTATTCGATTTCGTCGATGCGGCTCATGCCGAGGTTCTGGATGCAATCAAGGTAAGTGAGATACTGCTGACCGAAGGTCATCCAGAAGCGTGCCTCCTTGATGGTAGGGTAGTTCTTCACCAGGCTCTCCAACTCCTCGTGGTGCATCAGATAGCTCTCGCGAGGGCCGATGTTAGGGTAGGTGAGTGGCTTGTGGATAGACAGAGGGTCGGTTTCAATCCATTCGCCATCCTTGTACCAGAGTCCCTTCTGGGTAATCTCGCGGATATTGATTTCTGGGTTGAAGTTGGTTGCGAAAGCCTTGTGATGGTTTCCGGCGTTGCAATCCACGATATCGAGCACCTCAATCTCATCGAAGTGATGCTTGGCAGCATAAGCGGTGAAGATGCCGGATACACCTGGGTCGAAACCGCAGCCGAGGATAGCGCAGAGACCTGCCTGCTCGAACTTATCCTTGTAAGCCCACTGCCAAGAGTACTCGAAGTGAGCCTCGTCCTTTGGCTCATAGTTGGCGGTATCCATATAGTTGCAACCGCAAGCCAGACAGGCATCCATGATGGTGAGGTCCTGGTAAGGCAAAGCGAGGTTGATGACAAGCTCAGGCTTATAGCTATTAAAGAGAGCCTTCAACTGCTCAACGTCGTCGGCATCCACCTCAGCCGTCTGAATATCCATCTTGTAGCCCTTGGCGTGGATATCCTTAACCAGCTTATCGCATTTTTCCTTGCGACGGCTAGCAATCATAAACTCGGTGAAAACGTCCTGGTTCTGGACAATCTTGAAGGCAGCCACGGTAGCCACGCCACCAGCGCCAATCATAAGTACTCTACTCATTTATAATCTTGTTTTTTATTATTATGTTTATTATTTTAATGTTTATTTTATCTCCTTTGCCGAGATTCCGAGGGCGTTCATCAGCGAGTAACCCAGAATCTCCTGTCGGAAGTTTCCTCCCGGCATGGGTTGCATGGCGAAGAGGGTGATGCGCTTGTCGTCATCCTCCACCTTGCGAAGCATATCTCTCAGCTGGTCGTAGGCATCTCCATCTTCCGAGTTCGGAATCACCATCACCCTTTTCACCTCCTTGGTGTTGCATACGGTGCGTGCCACTTCTACGAGGAATTCATCCTTTCCCACCATCTTCTCCTCGGTAGGATAAGAGGCAAATATGAATTCTCCCAGCTTATCATCCTTGAAAGCCTGGGCGTTGAGATCCTTCTCATAGTTGGAAGGGCGGAAATTCTTCATTGCTATGGATTTCTTATCATGGATAAGTACCACTTGCGTTTCGTGCTCACCCTCTCTGAGACCTCCGTCGAGGGCAATGCACACTGCCCATTGTGCCATGTCAGCTGGCTGGATGCGTCGGTTGATCATTCGCTCGAAGTTGACAGTCAGGTCGAAAGCCACTTTGTCGATATAATCGGCATCAGCGATGATCACATTCTCGCTCCATTTTATATTGTTTGTATCTAATGTATTCATTGGTGCAAAAATTAAGCAAACGAGTACAATGAAAGCTGCTTTCAAATTGTCGAGTGCAGATTATTTTCTGCAAATTTACGAATAAATTTCGTAATTAAGGCATTTTGAAAATATAAAATAATAAAAAAGATAGAATTTTCATCATTTCTTCATCTGATGGAATCCTATCTTCTGTATTTTATGCGATAATCCGGGTTCTTCTTCTTTCTGTTCTCCGGTCTTCTTTCTCGGCAATCCGGGTTCTTCTTCTTTCTGTTTTCTGAAGTGTTTTATGCGATAATCTTCGCCAGATAGTGCCCGGCGAGCACGGCGACGAGTCCCAGTGCCAGGCTTCCGAAGAGATAGAGCATCATATAGAGGTAATTTTCCTCCTTCATCAATCCCGCCCCCTCGTTCATGAAGGTAGAGAAGGTGGTGAATCCTCCGCAGAACCCCGTGGTGAGCAGCAGTTTGGCAGATGGCGACATCCATCCCCCTTCCCTCCAGTTCAATCCCGAGAGAAACCCGATGATGAGGCATCCTGCCACATTCACCGCCATTGTTCCGAAAGGAAAGGCAATCACCGTGCAGGATTGCACCATCTTTGAAATCCAATATCTCATGCCGCCCCCGAAGAAGCTGCCGATGCTTACTATCAATATTTCTTTCATCTCCTTATCTCCTTATATAATAAATATGTGATTTATAAAATGCAATCGGAGAGAGATTCAGTTCTCTCCCCAATCATCTATTGTTCCTGTTTTTGATGAGAAACTGCATCCTATCTTGAATATCTTTCTCTTATCTGATAAATATTCCCGAGCATATCCCATATCTTCGATTTGCTGGAGTGCTTCTCTTGCGCTTCCATCCCTCTTAAACTCAAATATATAAATGTATAGAGGAGTTTCTATGATGCAATCTACTCTTCCTTCGCTCTGTTCTTTTTCAATGAAGATGGTATAGGAGCTGATCATCCTCAATACCAGATAGAATGTATATTGGAAATAACGCTCCTTCTCACGTTCATCATCTTTTCTTCGTTGGGAATAAGGGATGCTGGCAAAGAAAGAAACCATCAGCTGATGCAGCTTTTTGCATTCTCCCTTTCCCAATGCTTCGATTACCTGTAGAACCCAGGAATCTGGTGAAACCTTTGGCTTCAGATAATCTGCTGCCAGCAAACTGATGAATCCCCTTCTAACTTCATCGTTCGGAAAATCCAACAGATAGGAATTGGTATTCCTTGACCATCCCTTGATAGTCAGATATCCGCTTTGATATATCATTGGCAAAGGACGCTCTACGGTGGCCTTGTAATCGTCGAAATCCTTGGTGGGATAATATTTCCCCACCAGTTCGTTGATGTTTTCATCGCTATGAGCTAGCAGGCGAACCAGATAGGTGGGCGAACCCGTTTTGAACCAATAGTCATCGATGAGCATTTCCTTGAAGGCGCGCAAGATACTGAAAGGATTATATACGCCTCGCATCCTGCGGCTGAAATGGTAACCATCAAACTGGCGTTTCAGTTTTATCTGTATTTCTTCCTTTGAAACATCATATTCCTCGGCCATTTCTGTGATTTGCTGCGCAAAGGTTGATTGCAACTCGTCTTCAGTGATGCCGAGAAGCGTATCGAAGTGGGCAGAAAGGCTGATATCTTCGGGTTGGTTGAAACCGCTGAATACGCTTACTTGCGAAAATTTGGTAACTCCCGTAAGCAGAACGAATTGCAGGTCTTTATCGGCAGCCTTGAATACACTGTAGAAACCTTTCAGAATTTCCCGATGCCTATCTTCCAACAGCCGCTCGTTGCCATCTGCATCGGTTGTTTTCAGTGTAGAATCCAATACGTCTAGCAGAGGCTTGTCGTATTCATCAATAAGGACAACGGCGCGAAGTCCTGTTTTTTCGTGGGCATTTCTCAGTACGCCAATGAATCTGTCGCCGAGGGTGGAAGCAAAGGGGGCCTTGCCGTAGATGGCTTCCTGCGATTCAACGAAATCAATCAGCGTCTTCTCCAGCTGACCTGCTTGTGTGAAATCCTTGCCGTTGAAGTCAAGGTGGAATACCGCATATTGCTTCCAGTCGGTTTCCAGATTATCAATGGCTAAGCCCTTGAACAAATCTTTTCTGCCTTGAAAATAGCATTCCAGTGTAGATACGAGAAGTGACTTTCCAAATCGTCTGGGACGACTCAGAAAGTAAATCTTGCCATTTTCTACCATATCATAAATCATCTGAGTCTTATCTATATAAAGATATCCTTCTGTGATGATTTTCTCAAAGCTCTGTATGCCTATCGGATATTTCATATTGCCCATACTCTTGTTTCTTATTTTCTGCAAAATTACAAAAAATAACGATACAAGCAAATTTTTTATGTACCTTTTCTTAATTTTTCCCTCTATTCTTTCTTTAAAGGGATAAATAGAAGCAGGGAAGATTCCTCTTCTTACAGATAAGATTATGTTGAACAATTAAAATTAATAGGAGAAACAAGTTATGAAACGGGTATTCAATCTTTTGGTAGTGGATGAGAGTGGCAGCATGAGTATTATCGAGCGCCAGGCACTGGTGGGCATCAACGAGACCCTGACCACGATTCAGAAAATGCAGAAGACGCATAAGAACATGGAGCAGCGTGTAACGCTCATCACCTTCGACAGCACCCACAAGAATCTGTTCTATGATAATGTGTCTGCCCGCCATGCCAACCCTTTGAAATCAAGGGATTACAACCCATGTGGCGGTACCCCTCTTTATGATGCCATAGGCATGGGTATTGCCAAGATCAACGCCCTGACCACCGAGGACGACAGCGTATTGGTAACCATCATTACGGATGGTGAGGAGAACTGCAGCGAGGAGTATGATTTGAAGATGATCAAGAACCTCATTGAGAAGCTGAAGAAACAGAACTGGACCTTTACCTTCATCGGCACCGATGATCTTGATGTAGAGAGTATTGCTCAGAATATGGGCATTGACAATCACCTCCAGTTCTCGGAAGATGAGGCTGGCACCAAGGCGATGTTTGCAAGAGAAAACAGAGCCCGAGAGCGCTACAACAAGTGCCGTGCGATGGATTGCAAGATGGAAGCTGGGAGTTACTTTGAGGAGAAATAAAGAATGGACCTCAGTATAAGCAGAGAATTACCTGCAAGCGAGTAAACTAAATAAAATGGGAATAGCAAAAGCTGCATGATAAATCGTGCTGCTTTTGCTATTTTTTTATATCAATCCTCTTTTCTTGAATTCTTCAATCATTGCCAATATAGCTCTTGTTGCCATATTTTTATTATTTTATAATTTCAACTTCTGTTGTTAAAGTTCGTGTGCCACCAGCCTTTAGTTCTGGTGTGTTTATTCGGATGTCGCAATCTATGACATAAACCACTCCATCAATGCCACGAAAAACATTCTCGTTGTGCATATCACTTAGGTATATACCTGGTGTGGAGTATGTCCAATTTCTTGGATTCACCAGTTTAAATCCAATACGTTCCGTATATTCTTCAATATCTTCTTCGGGCATTTGGTTACCTTGAAAGAAAGTTTGGGTAACAATAATCATAAAGTCGCCCATAGAGTTTCTACCGAATCCCAATACAAACATCTTGGTTTGTTCAAAGTAAGCATTGTGTAACGAAATTCTGTCCAAAGCAAAAATTGGCTGTATGAAATAGTCAAGGCCGATTACTTTTAGTACAGAATTACCGTTATCATATACAATAGCTTCACCACCTTGCGCTAATTTTTCGCCCAAGGTTTGGTTGTAGACGCTAGTGTCATCTACCCAGCATCCTTCCTTTTTCGCCCAGCTTTCTATGCGTTTTTCTTGGATCTTTCCAAGTTGCTGTTCTCTTTTGAAACTGTGTTCTGGCGCAGTGAGTTGATTTGCGCCAACTTCTGCTCCCGCGAGTAAGGATGCAATAACATGTATTGTTCCCCCTTTAACGCAGCCAAGCTGCTCTGACGGTGAAAATCGTTTATATAAGATCTTTCCAGTACTGAATTGTTCTGCATAATCATCTAATTTTGCTAGACCTTCAGATGTAAATCCTTCATTGATTATGTCGCTGATGGACATCCAAAAATCATGATTCGTCATAATTACTTGTTTTAATTGCCACAAAAATACGGTTTTTCTTCGATAACACCAAATTTTTGTGGCATTATTTTGCATGTTACATCTTTTTGTACATGTGAATCTATCGGCTTTTATAAATTTAACCTTTCTCAAAAAGGCGTCCTGACGTTTTGTGCCTGGATTCAGAAAGATGATTCATCGGAAATCTCAGAAGCACAGCAAGCCATTTGTATTTCACACTACACGGATAGAGGATAAAGTTGCAGTAAATCATTTAATTACACAGAATCTGTGTAGTGTGAAGTAGAAATGCGAAATTATGCCCTCTGCCTATTCCTGCGAAGCCTTGAATTTTGAAAGGAATATCCGTGACAAGGAGGTTGGGATTATTTCAATGCTCCTCGTTTCTTTAACAAGTTTATCAAATCGTCCATGATGTACTCCTTGCCGAAAGTATGGAGCACATCATAGCAGGGTATCATATAGCCATTTAAGATATCTGTTGACCGTAACATCTTATATACCTTACTGGCACTTATGTTCAGTCGGTCGGCTAAGTTGCCAACGCAATAGGTTACGAAATCCAATTGATATTCTTGCATTTGCATAATTTTCTTTATTAATGTGGGGCAAAGTTAAGACTATTTTTCGAAAAAACAAATTATTTCTCTTTTCTTCTATACAAAATGAGAAAAATAAGCAGAAAAATAGGATTATTTTAAAACTTTTTGTATTTTTGCAGAAAAAATGGAGGTAGAGATATGAAGGTTTACCAAGATTCAAAGGGAAATATTAATGGATACTCTTGGAATATTTCAAACAAGTTTATTCAAACTGTTGTAATGGGTGGTTGCCTATTAAGATTAATGCTATTCCCTTTTGTGGGATTATATTTGATTTTCCATCCAAATGAAGGTGGAAAATATGCATTTTCTAGAAAATGGTATAACAAAATATTATGGACTTATTCTGTAATATTGCCTTTATCTGTAATATTTTATGGTATAAGATATGATGATATAACAAAGGCTGAATTGTTGCTTTTACTTGGGGTACATAGTATAATGCTCTTGGGTGCTTTTGGTGCTTTTATAGATGATGTCTTTTTGAACAATAACACAGTAAAAGAAAATAGTGCAAGCAAAAGTTATCACTATAATAAAAATAATGTAGATATGGTTGCTGAAATATCAAAAGAATTGGATTGTACGTTGCAATTCAAAGGGTTTAAAACCATTCGTGAATTAAAAGAGAGTTGTTCAGAAGTCCCTTCTTCTAATGGTGTGTACCTAGTGTTGAGGAGGAATAACCAACAACCGGTATTTAGTATTTCTAGTTTAGGAGGTTATGTGAAAGTTCCAAATGATTCTCCTTGTTATTCACTATCTTATTTACAAGAACAATATGTTAACGGAACCTGTATTTTGTATATAGGAAAATCAACGAATATGAGAAGTCGTTTGCGTTCATACATGAGGTTTGGTCAAGGAAAGCGAGCTTCGCATGGAGGAGGAAGGGCGATTTGGCAAATGACAGATGTTGATGATTTTGTGATTTGCTGGGCAGAGACTTTGGAAAATTCAAGGATGGTTGAGTGGCGAATGATTCAAGCGTTTAAATTGAGCCATGAGGGAAAACGGCCATTTGCTAATATGAGTGATTAGCTGAATTTCTTAATAAGAGATTTTTGAAAATGAAAGCATAGGTACAAGTACATTGAGCACTTATACCTATGTTTTTATTTATAATGTTGAGGGCTTTATTTATTGCGTTGGCTCTGAGCATGAATCTTTTCAATCTGCTCCAATTTTTGTTCTCTGGTATATGAATGGTTTAGCATTTCCTTAACCTCCTTAAGAGCATTTAATGTGTTTTGGCGATGAAAGTCGGTAAGAAAGTTTCGCTTGCGAACAACTATTTCTTGTATTTTTTATCTATTTTCTTTATTTCATTGTTGGCTTTAAATTGTTGATATATTCTTGTCATGTTCTTAGGGAGATAGTTCATAGCCTTGTCTTTCATATCTTGCGGAATACCGAATCGGGCTTCGGCGATGGAGCCGACGATGGCACCGATGGTATCGCTATCGCCGCCATGTGATATGGCTAGGCGGATGGCATCCTCGAAGAATGAGGCTTGCGAGAGGAGATAGAAAGATAATGGCACGGCATCCATGCAGGTTTCATCGAACTTGCCTTTCGGATAATCTCGGGTATCGAAATCCTCGTAATAGCTGCGGCACCAATCCAGCAGGCTTTCCTGATAGCTTCGTCCGTTCAGTATCGCATCGGCTACCGTTACCGTACAGATGGTATCATCGGTGAAGTCGCATCCCTCGCCGAACATCCCGAAATCATAATCAAACGTATTGTTGAACTCATATTTTGAGCCAGCAATATCTCCTATCATATCTCCTAACATAAGCTGCTAATAATCTAAATCTAATTCAGTCATGTAGTAATAGCAGAGCTGATAATACTTATTTCCAAACTCGACGACATCCATTTCTCCCATAAATATCACTTCTTCTCTTGTGAATCCTTTAAAGAATCCATTCTTGATAGCCTCTTCCTCGTTTTCAAAACGATTCATGAGTTCCCAGAATCGCTTTTGCTCTTCTTCTGTGTGATGTATAAATGCCATGATAATTATTTTTTGATATTCCAAGTTATACAATTCAAGGCTCCGCCTTGTTTAATGATCTCTTCACTATCCAACTGGTAGATATTACATGATGGATAGTATGTTTTTATTTGCTCCATAGCTTGCTCATCCTCTTCTATGTTGATAGCTGGCAGAACGATGTTGTTGCCAACTTGCAGGAAGTTGATGTATGCCCAATTTCGCTTATCTGCTCGCTGCACATGATAATGTAGCTTCTCTATCCGAAAACGGGTGGCAAACCGTCGCTCGAATTCTTCTGCAAGTTCCTGGTCGTAATCAGCATAGTTGGTCATTAGAAGATGTGACTCGTCTATTGGTTTCACTATTCCATCAGCATGCCCATATTTCTCATATTTATCCCATGGAAGCATGATGAGTTCACAATGAAATAGATGCTCCAACTCATTCAATACTTCTGCTTGCGGATATTGAGCGTTTTCATGAAAAACTTTCTCTGTCATGATGATACAATCATGGGCTTTTACCACATTCCCGCCATCTATTATCAAATCGGTGGCTTGGATATTGGGTAGTTTCAAAGCATTGCACACGCTCTTTGTATCCGTGATATATTGCTTGTCTGATTCTTTCTTTGTGAGATAATCGGGATAATACCGATATTGCAGGAAATCCTCTTCGGCTAGTTGAATCGGCATGTAGTCACGACACCAGATATCGGCTGTGTTTGATAACAGAGCCATATTGATGTGGACATTCTTCAGTAACTCCGAAAAACGGCTGAAGAATGCGGGATGAACCTTTGGAAGCCATTCTGAAACGAATACCTGATTCGTATCTCTATCTGCTATCATACCTGTATCTTTTTAAATTGCCATGGCCGTGGGTCTTGGATATGCTTCATGTCTTTTATCAGGGTGAACCCTTTGTCGAGAAGTTCCTGATGCTCTTTTGCTTGCATCTTCTGTCCGTTTTCATCATATTTCGCCACGTTCTTGCGCACATCAGCTTCTACCTCTGCCTTTTCTTCTCCATCAACCCATTTGATGGAGAAGCCATCGAAGATGGAGGCTTGCGAATAAAGCATATCATATAATAAGGTGGAACGACTGTCGGGTGGATTTCCATCTACCGAAAACTCACGTATCAGCAGGGATGCCCTGATGGCATCTTCGGGATGGGTGCCCTTCTCGAACGTGATGTCGATTCCTGAAACATGGTTGTGCAGGATGCCCAACTTGAAGATGCTCTTGGGAGAACCATTCTTGGGGTTGCGATGATATACGATGGGGTCTTTGATGCCACCCTCGGCCTCTTCGTGATAGTAGAACTCCACACACGTGGGTTGTACTGTTACCTGTTGGATACCAGTACTTACCAGGAAGTGACCGGCTAAAGCTATCTGAGCGATTTCCTTGAATTCAGAAGGGATGAATGGGGTGCCCTGATTTCCGAATGGGTGGTCTTCGTTCAGAATTTTTCTCCGTGTATCCTCACTCAAGGAAAATGATTCTAAAGTTTCTTTCAAGTTCTGCATGATCTTTTCCTTTTTCTTTCAAAACCTATATTTCACTCTTTCTTCAGAAAATTACTCTATCACCTCCCAGAAACTCTCCGGCAAGCTGATGTTCTTCATCTTCTTTGCGCTCTTGAACAATGGGGCGATGTCTTCGGCTTCGAAACCGGCGATGCCGCAACCTATTGGGGTCACCAGGAAATGTAGCTCGGGATGCTGATGGGCAAAGATAATGAATTCCTCCACGTATGGACGAATGGTTTCCACGCCGCCCTGCATTGTAGGGATGGCATAACTTTGGCCCTGCAAGCCTACACCCTTGCCCATGACGGCACCGAAATGCAGGCGGGCAATGCGGGCAGCACCACCACCATGCATGCCAGCCAGATTGCTGCCAAACACAAAAATCTCGTTCTCTTTTAATGAATCAATCCAGCTAGGAGTGATTCTTCCCTTCTTCATATCTTCCATATTATTCTTATTATTAAATATGTTATTGCCATTATCTGCCGCTTCCTCGCAGCACATGCATTCTGCCATCATTCTCGGCATAGAACTCATTCTCGGCATCGACATCTTCGGAGCACTTTCGATACATGTGTCTTCCTCTGCGAACGACAGATAGCTTCCGTATTCCGATGCATCAAAGTATCTCTTGAAATAAGGAATCACCACATCGTGCATCATCTTTTGGCAACGCTGGGTGACGGCTGAATGGGATATGCCCAACTGGGCGGCTACGTCCTTGCCCCTGAATCCCTCTATATAGAGCATCTTCAGGATGATGCTGTTCTTGCTGTCTCTGCCATAATAGAAATTGCCGATATCTTCTATCGTCTGGTAAAGATCGTGCTCAAACTGGTTGTCGGTCACGTCAAACTGCATCTTGCGGCTTTCCTGCCGTGCTTCGAAACTCTCGAAACGATGCTCCTTCACCACCTCCTTCAATTTATCCAGCAGCAGGAACCGGAAGCCGTTTACCATCCATGTTTTGAGCGACATGCTTGGCTTTCTATCTTCCAAAGGCTTGAAGTCGTGTTTGCAGAGATAGAGATAGTACTCGTGAGCCAGCGAGAAGAAATCCATGCCTGGCTTGTGCTGCAGGTCATATCGCTTGTCGTAGATGCAATAAGCCACCCGGCAGTAGCCGTAGTAATACTCCCTCACTATTCTGGCATTGGCATCCTTGAAGCCCTGCAGAATCTCATCATCCGATAAGCTTTCCAATGCCTTCTTATCCGATGGTTCTATCTTTTCTGAAAAATTCTTTTCTTTCTTCATATCGATATATCTTTTTGATATCCGCAATTCGATTGCAAATATATACTTTTTGCAAAAGAAATGGCAGGTTTTGCCCATTTTTTCTCTTCTACATTCTATTAAAAGAAGAAAATGATGCAAAAATTAAGCTGGTATCGAAAAAAAAAGCATCCCGCTTTTTTACTTTTCCCGTTTTGGATGGTTATATGATCGTACCATTCAAGTATTATTTCTTCTTTTCTTCCCAAGCCAGTATCAAGCCGACAACGCCCGAATAGCTCTTTCTGCCTTCCGCCACATGGTTGCCCTTGAGGTAGAAATCGAAGATGATATCCTGGGCGGCATCCAATGCCTTGCATCGCTTGCTGAGCCAGTAGCGGCGGTCGCTCTTTGCCAGTTGGATAATCTTGGGACGGATGTGTTTCAGGAATCTTTCACCCTCCTTTTCGCCGAGAATATCGAATACATTGTTCAGTACGTGGAAGAAAATGTGGTAATATCCGCTGAATCTCACCTGCTTATCTGCCGATGCCGTGCACACGATGTAACTGTAGAAATTCGCCTCACCCTCGTTGGCTACACCCAGAAAGTGAGCAAACTCGTGGGCGTAGGTGGCAGGATAATCGTGGGGAAGAATATCTCCATTAAGCGTGAACTCACAGAAGAAAGGCCCCATGCTTCCGGTAACGCCCGACATCGAACTGAGGGGTGTGAATACCATCGTCTTGGCATGAGGATGCTGGTTGAAAGGTGCATTGATACCCTCCTTATAACCTATTTTATTATATTCCTTCAGAACCGCATCCCGCACCCGATTTTTCAAACCGTCATCTACGATGCTATCAGAGAAAATGCTACTCCCAGCAATATCAGAAGAAATGCTTAAAGCGTTGAGACTGTCGGCATATTGATAGGCGAATGCCTTGAATTTAGCTTCGCTTACTTCCACCGGCTTCATTCCTGTTCTATCATAGATATTCGGCTGGGAGTAGTTCAATCCCCAGGCGATGTAGAACCAGGCATATACCCAAAGCAGGTATTCTGCCACTCTTCCGAAAACAATCTTCTTCTTGGGATAGCTGCCTTTCTTTGCTGCCAGGAAGAAGTATCGCCTGGCAAGCTTCTTTCTCAATCCTATTTCATAGATGGGATAGAAGATAACCCAGGCAATGCTGAGAGCGATGAAGATATCGCCTACGGCAAAAGAAAAAAATCCTGAGATGGGAGAAAGGAGTGTGCCGATAATCGGATAGATACGGGTGGTGTAGATGAATCCCCATAGAGGAATCATTTTGGCAAGAGTAACGAGGAGGAGCAGTACCAGCAATAACCAGTGGCGCCACTTTACCCGATTGAGTCGAAATGTATGCAGTATCTTCATATTCATTATTTCTTCATTCTAATTGTTCTTAATGTCGCCAAATATGGCTTTCTGATGCAAAAATACAAAAGTTTTCTGAATAGTTGACAGCATCGATTCATTTTTTTGCTATTTTTGCATATACAAAAGATAGAAACGAATTTATTAACTTAAAGTAATAGGAGGGGCTATCATGAAACAGACACAGGAAAAATTCGAGGCAATGAACCTTGAGTATGAGAACCTCTATAATGAGGAAGATGACCGCAGAGATTATAATTCTGTTTGGTACAGTTAGGTAATTGAGTGCAGTTAGACAATAAAGGGCTATGCTATTTGTTGCAGAATCTCAAGCAACAACAGCATAGCCTTCTTGTGTCCTTATTTCTCGAAGTGCTGGTAATCCTTGCTATGTTTCCAGTCGCCACCCCATCGGAACCCTTTCTCCTTGAAGAGCCGGTAGCATAAATCGCCCTTTCTGATCATGTAAGCATGGTGCTTGCTACGGTCGAGATAAGGTCGTGCCGTAGCTGGCTCTACCACTTCCTTGCCATTCTTCAAATGCTTATGATAGGGATTGTATAGGGTATTGATGTCAACGGCAAGTCCCTTGCCATGCTTCGAAACGGTCTTGGTATGTGAGATGAATCGGAAATTGAAGCTGGAGGAGTTGTTGTCCCTCATCGCCCTCTCGTCGTCGGCATCCCAGTAGTCGATAAGTCTCATTCGCTCTATCGGATATTTTGCCTTATATAGCTTTCTGAAGATATCGAGTACATCAGCGGCTATCGCCTTGTTCACCACCATTTCACCTACGATGTTTCTGCCTTTTTTATCCACATGCAGGCATCGCAGGTATCGCAATTCACTTCTTGCCACGGTGCAGTTTTTCTTATACGTTTTCCCCTGCATCAGGTGGAAAATATCATCAGGAATGGGGGATGTGGAGAAGAAATGCTTCTCTCCAAGTTTTCTGATGGTTTGCTCGCTGACGATTTCTCCCGGCTTCTGCGCCTTGGATGGAAGGCAGCAAAGCATGGGGAGAGCAAAGTATAGGATGATGATCTTTTTCCAAAACATAATTCTTTCTCCTTAATATTTATTCTCTTTCATTCTTTCTTGATTTAATTTCTCTTCTCCTTATTTTGATTCACAGGGATATAATGCGAATCCTTGATTTCGCCAATCACGATGATGCTGTGGAGACTTCCGATGCAGTCGATATTTCCCAGGGTATTGAGCATGAAGTCCTGATAATCCTTCATGTCCCGGGCATACACCTTGATCTGGAAATCGTAATCACCGGTGGTGTTGTAGCATTCCGTTATCTGGTCGATGGTTTGCACGGTGTCCATGAATTGCTGAATCAAATCGTGGGTGTGCTGCTTCAATCGGATATTACAGAGCACAATCACGTTGTGTCCCATCTTGTGATGATCCACTATCGCTCCATATCGCTGGATGTATCCCTCACGCTCCAGTCGCTTCTGTCGCTCGAAGGTGGGAGAAGGGGAGAGGTGTACTCTTGCGGCAAGTTCCTTCACGGTGAGTCGTGAGTTCTGCTGCAACAACTTGAGTATCTTGATATCGATTTCATCGAGATTTTCTTCTGTAGCCATTGTTCCTTTTCTTTCTGTTTTATAGTTTCTTTGTTTCTCCTTTTAGCGTTTCTTACAGAATAATATTCTACGAATTTGCCAAATTCGCTGCAAAGATAGCATATTTTTCTGAATTACGAAGAATATTTGGCAGATAAAATTCTTCTTCTTACCTTTGCACTCGCAATTCCGGATGCAAAGAGCCGTTCATCATCAGATAATGGCAAAGTAAGAGTCATTCATCATTAAAAAATATAGGAGATAAAATAATGAGCAACGTAAGAAATATACATTTTGAGGCAGTGGGCAGCTATTTGCGTCCTGCAGAGTTGAAAGAAGCAAGAGCCAAGTTTGCTGATGGCAAGATTTCAGCCACCGACCTTCGCAGCATCGAAGACCGTCTGATTACTGAGGTCATCAAGCAGCAGAAGGCGCATCATCTGCCTTATATCACCGATGGCGAGTTCCGCCGCAGCTATTGGCATCTCGACTTTATGTGGGGATTCAATGGCGTGGAGCATATCGAACTGGAGCATGGCTATCAGTTTCATGGCGAGGAGACAACCAAGGGTTCTATCCAACTGACCGGCAAGATTACCGGCGAGGATCATCCTTTTATCAAGGATTTCCTGTTTGTGAAGCAGTTTGAGGAGTTGGATGCCAAGGATGAGTATATCTTCGAGGCAAAGCAGACGGTTCCTGCTCCGGCTCAGTTCCTTGCAGAGTTGTTTCGTGGCAAGAATGCCGAGAACACCCGCAAGTTCTATCCTAATACCACCCAGCTGATAGAGGATATTGCCCAGGCTTATCGCACCTTCTTCCAAGAGATTTATGCAGCCGGTTGCCGCACCATCCAGCTGGATGATTGCACCTGGGGAATGATTGTGGATAGTGATTACTGGAAAGCAAAGGTGGGCAACGGCTTCACCCTTGAACAGGAAGCCCTGCAATATCTGAAGGTGAACAACCTTGCCATCGAAGGCAAACCAGAAGGATTGACTATCAACACCCACGTATGCCGTGGCAATTATCATTCCTGCTATGCCACCAAGGGTGCCTATGATGCCGTGGCTCCTTATCTTTTCGCTCATGAAGATGTAGATACCTTCTATCTGGAGTATGACGACGAGCGTTCGGGCGGTTTCGAACCATTGAAATATGTGGCAGATGGCAAGAAGGTGGTTCTGGGTTTGGTAACCTCTAAATCTCCTGTGTTGGAGGATAAGGCTACGGTCATCGCCAGAATCCACGAAGCTGCCAAATATATCCCTCTCAATCGTCTGAGCCTCAGTCCTCAATGCGGTTTCGCCTCTTGTGAAATCGGCAATAAACTGACCGATGCTGAGCAATGGGCAAAGATAGATTTGGTTAGAGAGATTTCCGAGGAAGTTTGGGGCTCTTCTTCTTTCTCCGATGCAGAATGATGTAGCCGGAAAGCAAAACCAGCGTAATCAACAAGCCGGAGATGAAGACGAAAAGGTCGGAAAGAGGCCCTAAGAATGGAGAATAGCATCTACCCACATGGAGTTCTAAAGCCACATTCCAAAGTGACATTGGGGTGGCTGAAAGCAACTCGGGGGTAGAGGTTGTTTTCCCGAAGCTCGCCCCTTTGCTATAATCGAAAATCACTTCTTTTCCTCCAAAGAAGTCCTTGGAATAACCGCTGACCAAAGAACTGGAAATCGGAATCATCGATTTTCCTTGGTTGACTTTCCCTGTGAAATAATCCACAATCAGATTCTTTTCCGGATTCCAACGGAACATGCCGCTGAATGATCCTATCAGCCAACCACCCTTGCCATCACTCTCGAAAACATTCACGCCCATCGGACTTATCTTTGGTGATTGCTTCTTATCCAATAAAACCGACTTCTGGCAGAAATGCTCATCTACTCGAAGAAAACCTTCTGAGGTAGAAATAAGCCAGTTGCCCTCTGCAGCATCCCATCGGATGGCGCGAAGTTTATCGTGCCAGACATTTCCATTCTTCACCTTTTCTGTAGTTTTGTTCATCGCCAGAGGTATCATCAAAGGTGGTCGGAGACACATTCCTGTTATCGCTAGCCAGAGCGTAAGGATGATGGTGGCATATCCCAGTTTGTTATGCCATTTGGCATTGAAAGCCATCTGCTTGCCAAGCTTCAGCATACTTTCTCTTGCCTGTAATCTCTTCTGTCGGCGGATACGGTAAGGAAGAATGAAAAGGATGATGCCCGTTATCGAAAGGATGATAAGTACGATGGCGATGGCATCCACCACCAATCTTCCGGCTAATCCGAAGAAAGCACCGCTATGCAGGTTCCAAACGGTCTTGAAAAGGGTAACTTCCGGAATAAAACCTTCCGGTTGACCGATGATTTTGCGGGTAACATTCGTCTTTTCGCTGATCGCATCCCTCTTTTCGTTGGCTGCATCCGTCTTCTTTCCGGATATTTCATAAACGGCAGAACGGGTCATGGCGATGATGCTTGTGCTGTCTTTGGTCAATGTAATGTCAGCGATACGCTCTTCATTATCTGCGAGCGGAAACATCTTCCATTCCTTTCCATCGAAGCGATATACATCCATCATGGCTGCGCACCAGATTTCTCCGTTTTTCGTCTGTACCATGTTGCGGATATTCCTGCCATCCACGTTCTTGGGTAATCCCTTGTTAAAGTCTTTCCAGCTTTTCATCTCTGCATCCGTAAGCCAGATGCCACCATAACCATACGCCAGGATGGAATCACTTGGAGTTTTGCTGATGCGGTGATTGATCTTGATAGAACCCTTGATGATGCCGTTGTTGAAATTCTTGATATGATAAGCCGATGGCATCAGACTTCTGCTTACTTCACAACCGGCGAATAGCTGGCGATGATTTAAAATGATACCTGATACGCAGAATACCAACATAAAGACAGACAGTACAAGTCCGAACCAACGATGGTATTTCTTCCATGTAAAACGTTTCTTCTTTTTTTCTCTCATTGTTGTTTTCTACTAAATATTGTTGTTTTCTTCTAAATGGGTTGCAAAGGTAAGAATATCTATCAACATCTGCAATACCCAAAAATAATGATTTAGGATGCCTCTGTTTTTTCTAATCTTTAGTTTCTTCACTTTTTCACTAAAAAAGTTTGGTGATTTCGTGATTTACTAGTAACTTTGCACCCCGAATAAAAAATCATCATTCATTAAGAACAATAAGAAACTAGAAAACAAGGAAAAATGGAATATATGTCTCAAGAAGGCTACGATGAGCTCGTGGCCGAACTTCAACACATGGTAAACGTAGAGTTGCCTGCCGTTCGTGATGCGATTGCTGAGGCTCGCGACAAGGGTGACCTCAGCGAGAATTTCGAGTATCATGCTGCCAAACGTGAGCAGGGCAAACTGTTGAGCCGCATCAGCTTCAAACAGAAGGTTTTGGAGAATGCCCGTGTCATCGACAAGTCTCGATTGAAGAGCGATACCGTTGGCTTGTTGAGCAAGATTAAGATTACCAATCTCGCCAACAAGTGCAGCATGAGTTATGTTATCGTAAATCCGCATGAGGCTGATTTGCATAGTGGAAAAATCTCTATCAAGTCGCCTATCGCCAAGGCCCTTCTGGGTAAGAAGGCAGGTGACGAGGTAATGGTTAAGGTACCAGCCGGCTTGCTCAAATTCCGCCTGGATAGCGTTGAGTTATAATGTTTAACATAAGGTTCTAAAGCAGCCAAAGGAGAATAAGAGAGGTTGGAACGTAAACAGTTGGGAATGAGCAGATTTGCACAAAGTTGCCAAATCGGCATAAAGCAAGCGAGTGAGGAATATTGAAGTAGTTCAGTTACTAAATCGTGAGCCACAGTTACCTATGCAAAACAGGTAACAATACGGAAAGGCGACTTTGTGCATCAACGGATTTTATTGCGCTGATTCTCAATGTTTTGCGTATCAAGGAACGCTTACAAAATGATTATATTTGCACACTCAAAATGTAAGCGTTATGAAAATCGAAAAATTCAAGGTGTTGCTCTACCTAAAAAAGAGCGGAATGGACAAGAATGGAAAAGCTCCCATCATGGGACGCATCACGGTGAACAGGACTATGGCGCAGTTCTCCTGCAAGTTGTCTTGCACTCCATCGCTTTGGAATCCTCGTGCCAGCCGATTGGAAGGCAAGAGCAAGGAAGCCGTGGAGACCAACAAGGACATCGAGCAGTTGTTGCTTTCCATCCAAAAGGCTTTCGATGTGCTTGTGGAAAAGAGAACGGACTTCGAGGCTAAGGATGTCAAGGAGGCCTTGCAGGGCAGCGTCAAGACACAGACCACCCTTCTCTCCTTCGTGGACGAGCATATCAGTGAACTCAGCACCCATGAGGGCATAGATATGTCGAAGAGCAGTGTCTGGACTTACAGAAAGATTCGCAAGAATCTCGCTGAGTTCATCGGGGAGAAGTATAGGTTGACTGATTTGGCTTTCGGACAGCTCACCGAGCCTTTCATCAGTGACTTTCACCATTACTTGCTTGACGAGAAAGGCTTTTCATCAGGAACCATCACCATCTATGTGTCGCTCTTCAAGAAGATGTGCCGCATTGCCTTTGAGCGAGGCTTGTGCAAGAACCTGCTGTTTGCCCATTATCGGGTTGGCACTCCAAAGGTTACGACACCCAAGGCTCTCAGCATGTCTGATTTCATAAAAATCCGTGATGTGGAACTGCCCGAAGACAAGCCGAGACTATCCGTTAGCCGTGACATGTTTCTTTTCGCCTGCTATGCAGGAACAGCCTTCATAGACACCGTTTCCATTACGAAAGCCAATGTCAAGGTGTTGGAGGATGGCGACAAATGGCTCATCTATAACCGCAAGAAGACAGGAACACTTGCCAGGGTGAAACTCCTGCCCGAGGCGTTGGAGCTGATGGCGAAATACGAGGACGAGGCAAGAGATACCCTTTTCCCATTGCTGAGCACGAATCGTGTTCGTATCGATCTCATCACCATCTGCAAGTTGGCGGAAACGAGCAAGACCTATTCCTACCATTCGGGACGACACTCGTTCGCCAGCCTCATTACGCTGGAGGCTGGTGTGCCGATGGAGACCATCTGCAAGATGCTCGGTCACAAGGATGTGAAGATGACGCAGCGATATGCGAGAGTAACCCAAAAGAAGCTGTTTGAGGACATGGACAAGTTCATCGCTGCAACCGAGAAGGACTTTATTCTCGCATTATGAACAAGGCTTTCAACTTTTCTTTTCACAGTTCAACTACATTATTATATTATAAGGACAACAACTATGAGCAGAAGTACATTTTCAATTTTGCCTTACATCAACAGACAGAAGGTGAAGGCAGACGGAACAGCCAACATACTTTGCCGCATCACCGTTGACGGCAAAAGTGCAGCCATTTCCACAGGCATATCCTGTACCCCACAGGAGTGGAACGCCAAGAAGGGAGAGGTACGGAACGCAAGGGACAACGGACGATTGGCAAGTTTCCTTGCTGAGGTCAAGGATAAATACAACTCACTTCTTTCCACCAACGGCATCATCACCGTGGAAATGCTGAAGGCAGTGTTGAAGGACAAGGACACGACAGGAAGGTTCTTGCTGAACTTTGGTGATACCATCGTGGAATGGTATCGAACCTCAAAAGCCAGACAAACCTTTCTGCACAAGCGAACATGGCAGAAGAACCTGAGAGCCTTTGTCCATTCGTTGGATAAGGACGACATCGCCTTTGAGGACATAGACGAGAATTTCGGGGAGGAATACAAGCTATTCCTGAAACGAGACCAGGGACGTATCGACAGCTACGTGAACCATTGCCTTCTCTGGCTGAACATGTTGATGTACAAGGCAGTGGACAGGAGCATTATCCGCTTCAATCCCATAGCCAAGATAGGGTATGAGAAGAAGGCAGCCCCGAAGATGACCCATATCAGCAAGGCAGACTTCATCAAGATGCTCTCTACCCCGATGGCTGACGAGCGAACGGAGCTTGCACGCAGATGTTTCATTTTTGCCTCGCTCACCTCCTTATCCTATATAGATGTAAAGAAACTGTACCCTCACCATATCAGTGAGAACTCCGAGGGTAGGAAGTTCATCCGCAAGGAAAGAGAGAAGACAGGCGTGGAGTTCTTCGTGCCACTCCATCCGATAGCCGAGAAGATTCTTTCGCTCTACAATACCACGGACGACAGCAAGCCTGTTTTTCCACTGGGTGAGAAGAAAGACATCTATCTTGATGTGCATACCCTTGGAATGGTGCTTGGCATAAGTAATAAGTTGGGATTCCACGCCAGCCGCCATACATTCGGAGTCTTGATGCTCAACGAGGACATTCCCATCGGCAGCATAGCCAAGATGATGGGACACGCAGACATTACAAGCACACAGGTCTATGCGCAGGTGACGGAGCAGAAGATTTCAAATGACATGGATAAGCTTATTGCCAAGCGAGAAAGGAACAGATTATCGAACGAAAAAACTATTGGAAAATGAACAGAGGAGTTATAACTATCAGCGAGAGCGGAACGGTATCCATGCCGACCGATACTGTATGGATGACCATGCAGGAGATTGCCGACATGTATAATGTATTCGGCTGCTATGTGCGCAAGGCAGTCAAGGCTGTATTCAAGGACGGCATCCTGAAAGAGCAGGGTGTACGCCGTCATGTCAGGAAGAACGACCGTATCAGCTATGATGTGTATAGCCTTGAACTCGTCATTGCGGTAGCCTTCCGTATTGACAGCATTGAGAGCAGAGCCTTTCGGGAGTTCATTATGCAGTCCGTCATCGGCAAGCAGACAAGCCGCACTAAACTGGTCTGTATTTTTACAGAGAATGCAATGGCATAGACCTGCCATAAAGCAACGTTCCTTGGAGGCTTTGCGCCTCCAGCCACTTGGGCGAACCA
>NZ_NMPZ01000028.1 GCF_002224675.1 Segatella copri
TTAAACATTATTCTCCCCCCATTATTGCATTCTTCTTCCTATTATCTTTCTTTATTTAACACTCTTTTACGCAAAAATATAAGAAACGCCTGTTTTGTTTCTATACTATCGGCAGACTTATTCCGTTGATCTTCTGATAAATATCTAAGGCATAGATATCCGTCATGCCGCTGATGTAATCCAATACTGCCATGATTCGCTCTTCCAGACTTTCGTTCTCGATATCGTACTGGCTGCTTACCCGGCGCAGAAGCTGCTTGGAGTAGAAACGGGACGGGTTGACGGCGGCATCGATGAATACCTCCATCAGCGTAGCCATGATCTTGTAACCCGAAAGCTCGATGTCGAGAACGGGCTTGCTGGCATAAATCTTCTTTCTCGAAACCTGGGTGCAGGTGATGTAGGCATTGCGCTCGTGCTCCGAGATGTGGTCGATGAGGGCTCCCTCGAAGGTGCCGGCAAGAATCTCTTCCTCGTGGTCGAGGAATGCCTTTACGCATTCGTTCTCCAGTTTGCCTATTACGCAGGCTCTCTCTTCTATCACCAGCCCTCTGTTCTGGAGCAAGGCAACCTGTTCATCTACGTTTATCGGTTGTTTGTCGTAATCCATATACCCTTTATAAAAAGCGAAGTCCCACCGTGGTACGCATCGTTGAGAGGCGTGGTGGGATTTGTTGCTGCAAACAATACTCTTTTTTATTGGAAACTCCAAATATTTTCTTCAAAATCTGCTTGTCAAATATGGATTTTAACGTAA
Organism: Segatella copri; assembly: GCF_002224675.1. Taxonomy (GTDB): domain Bacteria; phylum Bacteroidota; class Bacteroidia; order Bacteroidales; family Bacteroidaceae; genus Prevotella; species Prevotella copri_U. The sequence continues at coordinate 758 of NZ_NMPZ01000028.1, forward strand.
AAAGTTCTAATTTCCAAGTTTTTCTCCTTGTAAGCTATGCGAGATTTAGAAAAATATCGTATCTTTGTCCCCGAATTAAGGCGTTCTTTGCATATTGCAAAATACAGAAACGAGCAGAAGTCCGCTCGTTTCCATATTGTTACCTATATAATATAGGCAAACGCCCAACTTCTTGATTTTCAATCAAAGTCCAATTTAGAGCGAGTTACCTTACATAACTGTAAGAATCTCATTCAGGTATATAATTATTTAAAAGGTCATTAACAGCATAAAAGTTCCATCATTATGAAGAAGATTTATACAGCTATCATCACATCCATATTAAGTTTGCAGACATTAGCCATATCAGCTGGCAATGTTGCAGATTATGCGCAGTCAACCACTTCTGGTAACAGCATAGTATATATCAACGCGCCAAGATTTGTACGTCCACTCATTGAAAAATGGATTGCTGAATACAAGAAATTAAAGCCAGAGGCCAATTTTGCTATTGCAAAGACTCAGGCTGCCAAGAACAGCAGTTTACTCAATATACTGCTTTCTGATGTAAATCCATCGGAAAAAACAGATAAGAAAACTGTATTCTTCGGCTCATACGCAATTCTTCCCATAACATCCAAGGATTCAGATGCTGCCAAGAGCTTGGAAAAACAGGAGCTCACTACCAAGAAGATCAAGGCTCTTTACTTTGAAAATGAAGAATTGGACGAACAGGACAAGAAGAACAAGTTCAGCAACATCGTCATCTACACCGGTAATGACAAAGGGTCTGTTTCAAGAGAATTTGCAGAATTCTACGGAAAAGACAACACCAGCTTCCGTGGAAAACGAATTGTTGGAGATGATCTGTTCCTCATCAGCGCCATTTCAAAAGATCCGCAAGGAGTAAGCTTCAACACTCTTGGCAATATCTATGATCTCTCTTCTCGCAAGGTAAAGGATAACATCAGTATCTTGAACATCAGCTATAACAAGGAAGAGAAAGCTGCACTGTCAGAAGAGAGCAATATCGATCAGCTTCTCGATGTACTTGAAAGCAACAAGGCCAGTCAGATTCCAACGGAAAAGATCGGCTTTACATACGACGATAACGATATTGAAGTAACAAAATTCCTGGTATGGATACTTTCGACAGGAGAACAGTATAACCACCAGTATGGAATCTTGCGCCTGGGCAGAAAACTTCTAGCGCAACAGGCCAAATACTTACCAAATCTCCTTGCTGAACAGAAATAGGAAACAGAGAGAAAGAGAGAATCACAAAAATCAGAACCATCAAAAGTTAGCACGTTATGGAAATATTTAATAAAATTGTTTTAGGGATAGCTGTCGCCACCATTCCAAGCATATCATTCGCCCAATCAGAGATAACAGGTCATATCACAGATGCCACAACCGGCGAACCGCTCATCGGTGCATCTGTAGTAGTGAAAGGAGACAAGAAGGAAGGTGTGGTCACAGATACAGACGGAAACTTCACGCTCAACACTCAGGTAGAAGCTCCTCTTAAACTGAAGGTAGAGTATATAGGATATCGCCCAATCGACCTGGAAGTTTATGATACAGAAACTCCTGTGGAGGTAAAGCTGAGAGAAAATCAAAGATTCCTGAATGAAGTAGTCGTCATTGGCTATGGAACCCAGAAAAGAGAGAATGTTGCATCTTCCATCTCATCCATCAACAACAAGACCTTCAAGGATGTACCTGTCACCTCCATTGACCAGGTCCTTCAAGGAAGAGCATCCGGCGTGAGTCTCACCACTCCATCCGGTAATGTAGGCCAGGCACCTATCGTGAAAATCAGAGGTGTGGCTTCCATCACCTCCGGCACCCAACCTCTTTATATCGTGGATGGCGTACCGGTACAGACCGGAAGCAATGCCCAGCTGGGTGATGTAAACGCTCTGGCAGACATCAATGCTGACGACATTCTCTCCATCGACGTGTTGAAGGATGCTGCAGCAGCTGCTGTATATGGTTCCAGAGCAGCCAATGGCGTAGTGCTCATCACCACCAAGAAAGGACAGCAAGGCAATGCTAAGGTTTCATACAATGGCTGGGTAGGTATTGCCAACGCATCCAAGTTCTTTGATGTCATGAATGCACAGCAGTATGTAGATTTCAAGAACCTGGCTGTAAAGAACCGCTATGGAACAGATGAAATCTCGCTCACCAATGGTTATAAATCACAATATGGAAACAAGGCTTTCAACCTGATGAAAAATGCAGACGGTAGCTATGTGGATACCCAATGGAAGGATTATGTACTTCGCACGGGACTTCAGCAGAACCATACAGTGTCAATCAGTGGAGGTAATGACAAGGTGCTCTACTATGCCTCCGGCAACTTCAACAAGCAAAGCGGTATCCTGAAGGGAGATGAATATAGGAAAACAGGTCTCACCGCCAATGTTTCAGCACAAACCAACAAATGGCTCAAGGTAGGCTTCTCGGGAACCGGCTCTGTATCGAAGCAGCAAACCGGTGACCGTTCCAGAAAGGGAGAACTGGTTTCCTATTCAGGCTTCACCCGCCTGGCACTGAGTGATGCACCGAACATTCCTGCCTATGCCTCAGATGGAACTCCATACCAGGAGGGCGGTAGATTGGGATATGGTCCGAATACCATCCAGTTCCCTCTTACCAACCCTATCGGAGTCCTTGAAAGCGGAAGTGTCATCAAGACAGAAGACACCCGACTCATCGGTAACGCATTCGCAGAACTGACCCCATTCAAAGGACTCACATTGAGAACACAGTATGGAGTGGATTACATGAAGATTGAAGACCGTAACTTCTTTGCAGCCACAACAGTGGAGGGCGTAGAACAGAACGGTACGGCAGAAAACTATAGCATCCGTAGCCGCCAGTACACCTGGACCAATACAGCCAACTACAAGTTCTCTCTGGGCAGCCACAACTTTGACATCCTGGCAGGAGTGGAGAGCTATAGCAAATCCTATGACCAGTGGGGAGCAGAGAAAAGCGGTCTGAACGAAGCCAAGTTCAACTTCTTCGAAGGTCCCTTCTCAAACATTGTAGCCAGCGACAGCAAGATTACGGAAAGTGAGCTTCTCTCTTATCTGGGACGTATCAACTACGATTATGATTCCCGCTACATCTTCTCTGTTAACTTCCGTCGTGACGGATTCTCGGCTCTGAGCAAGAACAACCGCTGGGGTAACTTCGGCGGTGTATCTGCAGCCTGGGATGTAAGCCGAGAGAAGTCCTTCTCTCCATTGAAGAATATCCTGGCCAATCTGCGTCTGAAGGCTAGCTGGGGAATCGTGGGCAATACCAACATTGATGAATACGCCTCCAAGTCGTATTACTCTTCATCCTACTATGGTAAAAACGGTTCGTATGTAATCGGTCAGATTGGAGATACGGAAAACCTCAAGTGGGAATCAAGTGAGAAATGGAATGTTGGCTTTTCAACAGATCTGTTCAATAAGGTAAATGTGAGCCTGGAATACTATACTACCACATCCTCCGATCTGATTCTTGCCGTTCCTGTTGCACCATCAAAGGGTGTTCCTGGCAACAGTATCATATCAAATGCCGGAAAGATGAGCAACCGTGGTATCGAACTCGGCATCAACGCCCTTGTCATCAGTACGAAGGATTTCTCATGGAGCACTTCCTTCAATCTCACCACCAACCGCAACCGAGTGGAAAAGCTGAGTGATAATGTGCAGGAAATCATATCCACAGGCTTGTCTGAAACCACGAACATTACTGTTCCTGGCAAGAGCATCGGTCAACTCTACCTCTATCCTACAGGTGGAATCGATGAGAAGACTGGACGCCGTATCTTCTATGGTGAAGACGGCACCAAGGTACTCCTGGAGTTCGAGAAGGAAGGAAAGTTCTTCACGGAAGATGGAAAGTCATATCCTGAGAGTAAGATCAAGCGAGTCATAGCAGGCAATACCCTGCCAACATTTTATGGCGGCTGGAACAACAATATCACCTACAGGAACTTTGACCTCTCAATTCTCTTCCAGTTCTCAGGTGGCAACAAGATTTATAATGGAACCAAGGCTACCATGAGTGATGTACGCTGGTGGAACAACTCCAAGGATGTATGGAACAACTATTGGAGAGAAGACAGAACAAACGCCAAATACGCCAAGCCAGTTTGGGGTGACAACTATTCCAACGGTAGTGCAATGCCTATCACTGACTGGGTAGAAGATGGAGATTATCTGCGCCTGAAGAACATTTCCTTAGGCTATACATTCGGCAAGCTGCCATTCCTGGAAAAAGCGGGTATCTCCAAGCTCAGAGTATATGCTCAGGCACAGAATCTCTTTGTCCTTACAGGATACGAGGGTCTTGACCCAGAAGTGCTTTCCAATACAAACTCAGCCAACTTAAATGGCGGAACAGATCATAATACTGCGCCTCAGGCCCGTACATTTACTTTTGGTGTTAACGTTACATTCTAATCTTGTCATCTAGAGATAGAGACAAGTACTAAATTAAATAGGAGAAATGAATATGAACTATAATAAGATATTGGCAATTGGATTCATTGGACTGGCTTTATTTTCAAGCTGCGCTGATGACTTGGATAAGGAACCCAAACTCAACCTCACCGACAAGGAGATATTTGCAGATTCCCAACACATAGAATCAAACCTCCTTGGCATATATGGTTCAGCAAAGAGTATCATCGGTCTGCGTCTCTTCAACTTCAACGTAGCCAGAGGTGATGAGTTCATCAACCAAAGCGTCAACGCTAATGAGGCTATCGCTTCATATGAGATGACCGTGGGACAAACCACATCGGACAATACCGAAACCTGGACCAAACTTTATCAAACCATCAACAATGCCAACACGTTCCTGGAGAAGATAAACGATGCCAAGGAGATTGCTGGAGACAACTACGGAAAATGGGTAGCAGAAGCCAAGTTTGTAAGAGCATTGAGCTATTATTATCTCAATAGCCTATATGCCCAGCCTTATCTGTTGAATAAGGATGCAAAGTCTGTTCCCCTACGCCTTAAAAGTGAAGACAATACAGGCAACAACAACCTGAAACGTTCTACTGTGGCGGAGATAGATGCACAGATACTGGAAGATCTCAGTGATGAAAACATCAACAACCTTCCTGCTGCAGCAGGAACATATGATGCCGTCACACGTACCACCCAAGGTGCAGCCCATGTACTTCGTCAACGCATCTATATGGAACAGGGACAATGGGACAAAGCCATCGAGGAAGGATTGGCAGTGAAAGGATACAGCCTGGAGGGTGACATATCCAACTTATTTAAATCTCCTTTCATTACCAATGAAACTATATTCTCTTTCCCTATGAGTGAAACCAACAGGGGAAGCCGCCAGAGTGCACCAGCCTACTACTTCTATGATGGAACCCGTTTTGTCATTGACTATACATCCGGTATCCTTAGCAAGGCAGGGTATTCTATAACAAACGATGCCCGTGTAAAAGAACTCACAGGCAAGGTAGGCACACAGCCAATCTCCACCAAGTTCAAGGACTCTCAGAACTATCTCGACTGGACACCTGTATTCAGATATGCAGAAGTATTGTTGAATCTGGCTGAAAGCTACTATCAGAATGGCGACGAACCATCAGCTAGGAAATACCTCAACGAGGTAAGGCGCCGTTCAGTAAAAGAGAGTGATGATGTGATTGATATCAGCTCACTTACAAGAGAAGCACTCAAGACTGCTATCTATAATGAGAGAAGAGCAGAGTTCATTGGTGAAGGTATCCGTAGCCTTGATATTCACCGAAGAGGTGAAGACTTCATCAAGCAAGGTGGTACAGTGAAGGAAATCCACATTACACCAGCAACAAATGGCTATATTTGGCCAATCCCAACCATTGAAAGTTCCGCAAACAAGCTGATCGAGGAATAGAAAAACAACCTTGAAATAGCTATCGTTTTAAATACCCATCAAAAAAAGAGATTGATATGAAGAAACAAAGTATAACATTCATCGTAACCTTGGCAGTTTCAATATTCACAGCCCAGGCTCAGGTAACCCAGGATGAAAAGGATTTCCGTAAATGGGAAGAGGTCATAGCATCGGACTCTTTTGGAGGTCGTGCTCCGCTCACCTCCTACGAAACCAAGACCATCAACTACATCGCCAGCCAATTCAAGGAAATCGGCTTGAAACCAGCTAATGGCGACAGCTACTTCCAAAAGGTGCCACTCTTGAAAGTAGCTACCCAGCCAGCAGGCGGAAGTATCAAGGTTAAGACGAAAAACGGAAAGGTGTCCCTCAAAAACTGGGATGACATTATCATCACTTCTGTGAGAGGAAAGAAGACCGTCAATATTCCCAAAGCTGATTTCGTATTTGCCGGCTTTGGAATCAATGCTCCAGAATACGGATGGAACGACTATAAAGACCTCGATGTAAAGGGAAAAATCGTTCTGGTCCTGGTAAATGACCCAGGATATTACAATCCAAGTCTGTTTAAGGGAAAGGACATGACCTACTACGGCAGATGGATCTACAAGTTTGAAGAGGCAAGCCGACAGGGTGCTGCAGGCGTTCTGGTTATCCACGACACCCAACCTGCTTCCTACGGATGGAACGTAGTACAGGCATCTTGGGGAAGCAAGAACCTTAGTTTAGTATCCGACAAGGGAAATGCAGACAAAGTGGCACTTCAAGGTTGGATCAGCCTTCCTGCCACCCAACGTCTGTTCAAATCAGCAGGCGTGGATTTCGAGAAGGCATTTGCTGCAGCCAAGCAATCAGGATTCAAGGCAATTGACCTCAAGGCAGAAAGCAATGTCAAACTTAAAAATGACGTATATATCTCCAATTCCCATAATGTAGCAGCCATTCTTCCTGGCAGTGACAAGAAAGATGAGTATCTCGTCTATTCTGCCCACTGGGATCATTTCGGCATACAGAAACCGGTAAATGGAGACAGCATCTATAACGGAGCAAGTGACAATGCCTCAGGCGTAGCGGCCCTGCTGGTACTCGCAAGGAAGTTTTCCCATCAAAAGCAGCAGCCTAAGCGTTCCATTCTTTTCCTCTCTGTCACAGCAGAAGAGGCAGTACTTCTGGGTAGCGAATACTATACCCAGCACCCATTGGTACCAATAAAGAATACGGTGGCAAATATCAATATTGATGGCTGTGCCCCTCAAAGCAAGGTCAACAACGTCATCATCAGTGGCTATGGAGATACCAATACAGACCAACTGGTGGAGGAAACTGCAGCGGCACAAGGAAGAACAGTGGAACAGGCTAGAAATCAAAGTAGCGGTGGATATTTCCGAAGCGATCACTTCAGCTTTGCCAAGGTTGGAATTCCTGTCATCCTTGCAGAAGGAGGCAGAGATTACATCAACCCAGAAGATGCCAACCGCTACAAAGGTCCCCGTACCTACCATATGCCGCAAGATGAATACTCTCCATCATGGGATGTATCTGGAACTTTGGATGACATCAACCTATGGTATGGTATCGGCTTAAGAATTGCCAACGGAGATTTCACCCCTAATTGGACAGAACAATCTCCTTGGAAAAACAGAAGATAAAGATAATGATTAAAAGCGTAAGCCTAAGTAAAATCAGGTTTACGCTTTTAGTTTGTTGTCACCTTCCCCATCTACATCATCCCTACTCATCCATTCTTCAGTTGTTTCTTTCGTACCAATTCTCATAATCAAAAGGTACTCCAAAATTTAAAAGTTAGTTACACCAACTCCTTAAACCAGTCCGCTTAAATCAAGGGTGTATTGGGTAGGAAGTTTCTGTTCATTCTTGATAAACATCAGCATATAAATAGGGAGATAAGTGATTTTTCCCACCTTCTTCACATTATCGTTACACAACACATAGGCTTTTGAAATCTGATAGGTTGTAGAGTTCATCACATTCGTAAGCGCTTTGTGACGCTCATAATCCTTGCCCGATTTAACCTCTAAAGGCAACGCCTCACCATTTTGCTCTATCACAAAATCCAGTTCACCCTGCCGCTTGTTGTTATAATAATACAACTGGAAGCCATGCGCCTGGAGTTCTTGTGCCACCGCATTCTCATATATCGAACCAAAGTTGATGGACGGTTCGTTATCCAAAATCTTCTGCTGGATGCCATCTGCATAAAGACTTGCCAAAAGACCAATATCTGCCATAAACAGCTTGAATAAGTTTCGGCTGCTTGACAAAATCAAAGGCATAGTAGGCTCCTCCACATTATATACCGGCAATGCTACACCGGCATCCTTCAACCACAAGAAACTGTTCTGATAACGTGAAAACTTGATGTTTTCATTCAGGTTCTTCAATATGAAACGCTTGTTCTTGGCATCAAGCTCAGCAGGAATCCTGTCAAAGATTTCTTGAATATACAATTTATGGTCAGGGTCATATTTCGCTATATCCAAATATCCTGCAGATCTCAGTGAATAAAGTAATCATCACCATTTTCTATATCCCAGTTTTTCCACTCATCTGTTGCTTCCCATCATCGCAAGGCATCACAATAACGGTTAATTTGAAATCCCAAACGTCACTTAACTGATCAAACAAAACAAAAAAAGAGAGAAACCAAGGAGCATAAGCTACTCGATTTCTCTCTGGAGATTCTATTTTGCAGTTGTGATTTACAGAGGCAACATTCGTAGACGTTGTCCTACAACTCCTTGACCATAAATATAGTGGTGGCGGTATGTCCTGAGTCACCAAGGCGCTGAGGAATATGCCTGAAGCCATGACGTTCATACATGGCTACAGCATCAGAGAACTGTGGGAATGACTCGATATACAGATGACTATAACCAGCCCTGCGGGCTTCTTCAATAGCCTGCGAGAACAAAATAGCCCCATTGCCTTGCCCACGAACTAAAGGAGACAGATAGAACTTCACCAGTTCTGCATATCCATCCGGTAATCCCTCCGTGGGATAATAACCGCAGCCTCCCAGAACAACCCCATCGTCAGCAACTATCCAATAGCCGGCATTCTTCCCAGCCATTGCATCAAAGATATGCTCCGTTCTTGGGTCATCATACACGGTGTTGACCAGCGGAGCGCCATATTCCTCAAAAACAGAACGGATGACATGAGCCAACTGTTGCTGATCCTTCTCTTCAATATGTCTAATTTCAATCATATCAATTTCCTAAATAACATAGTCCACTTCTGAATCAGTCAGAAGATGCTGCATGAAATAAACAATCTGCTTGCGCCACCAAGCCCAGTCATGGTCAACGTCATGTCCCCAGTAGTCAACCCAGGCAGGGACATTCTTCTCCTTGAGCAAGGCATCCATCTGACGGGTACTGTAGAGCAGTTCTTCCTCCCAGGTTCCCTGACCTACACACATGATGACTTTCCCTTCGGCCGGTGACCGTTGGTTCAGGGCGTATTATTTCACGATAATCTCATCAACAAACAGCCAGCCGCCGAAGCTGCTTGGCTTTGCCTGAACACGGATGTAGCGGGCTGTCTTGCTGCCCTTCCAGGTAAGCGTCTTGAAATTCAGAATCGGCTCCTTGCTCGACTCATACTTCTTGTCGAATACCTGGGTGAAGTTCTTGCCATCCTCACTAACTGATACCGTATATTGAGAAGGATAGAAAATCTCAGGACCGCTGCTCTGCATGAAATCGGTACCTACACTGCTGATCTTGGTAGAATTACCCAGATCGATGGTAACATCGAAGCAATCCTTGCCGATAAAGCCCTGCCAGCGGCCATCGCCATGAGCCCATCCGCCCATATTACCATCCACCAGCGTCTTTTCGCCAGCTGCAGGATAATAGCGGTTGTAAGCATGGTTATAGGTTACCTTGGCACCCACAGCCTTATGCTGCACCGGCTTCATCTTCTCCTTGCGCTCACCAATCTCCTTCTTCAGCTCGAATGGGTTCACGCCTTCAGCCTTCAGATGTTCCACCTGCGCCAGGGCACGGGTCTTGAACTCAGGATAGTTCTTGGTCTTGGTTCCGTTCCATCCTATCTCAGCCAGAGCCAAGGCACGAGGATAAAGCATGTACTCGGCATATTCAGGAGTTGGGATATGCTCGGTCCAGAGGTTCGCCTGAACACCGGTAATCATATTGCGCTCTGCCTCAGGAAGATCGCTTCCAGGCACGTAGCTGTACACCTTCTCGGTAGGAATGAAACCGCCATTTGCCACAGGCTGGGTGCCCGGCGCATCCTGATACATATCGAAGTAGCAGTAAGCTCCCGGCGACATCACTACATCATAGCCATGCTTGATAGCCTCGTGTGCCAGTTCGGTGCCACGCCAAACCATCACGGTGGTATTCTTGGAGAGATTTCCGGCAATCACCTCGTCCCAACCCACGAGCTGTCTGCCATGCTCGTTCAGGAACTTGCCCATGTGGGAAATGAGATGAGCCTGCAATCCATCCACGTTGTTGATGCCCAGCTCCTTCATCTTCTTCTGGCAGAGGGCACAACTGCCCCATGACTTCTTCGCAGCCTCATCGCCACCCACATGGATGTAATGAGAAGGGAAGATATCCATCACCTCTTTCAAGACATTCTCCAGGAAATCGTAGGTTCCGATGTTGCCCGGACAGAAATCTGCCTGCTTGTAAGGCTCATGGGTACAGGATAACTCAGGATAGGCAGTAAGCACCTCCTCAGAATGACCCGGCATTTCGATTTCCGGAACGATGGTGATGCCGCGCTCGGCAGCATATTTCACCAGGTCGCGGAGTTCATCCTGGGTATAGTAACCACCCTCGGCACCCTCGCTGCCCTGCTCCAGATACTTGTTGCCATTGGCATTCCAGTCTTTCCATAACTTACCCGAACGCCAGGCTGCAAAGTTGTTGAGTCGAGGATAGCGCTTGATTTCAATGCGCCATCCGGCAGCATCGGTCAGATGGATATGGAGACGGTTGAACTTATACTCCGACATCACATCAATCTGCTTCTTGAGGAAGGAGATAGGGAAATAATGACGGGATACATCGAGCATCAAACCACGCCACTTGTAGGCAGGTGCATCCACGATGTCGCAGCATGCGATGCCCTTCTTGGTGGTAAGCTGCTCCATGGTCTGCCAGGCACGTAGGAAACCCTCGCTGCTGGCGGCACTGATTTCAATGGCATCAGGTGCCACATGAAGCTTGTATGCTTCCGGCGAAGAGGCGTTGGCAAGCTTGGTGAACTTCACCACCCGCTTGGCAGCATCATTCACCTTGGCATTCCATGCCTTGGTATAGATGTTCTCGGCATCAGCGCCTACTTGATTTTCTACTTTCACACCGTCGCTGGTTTTAAACACGCCCTTGCCCATCGTAACCTGCTGCGGTTTTGGCAACAGATTCTGAGCCTGAATCGGAGATGAAAGCAATAATGCCCCGAAAAGGGATAATAGATAGTTGGATTTTTTAGTCATACGGCTTATCTATAAAAGATTAATATCAGTCCGCTAAGCTATCGACCTATTGTCTCTAACTTAGCGTACTATTTTAAAACTTATCGTTCTACTTTCTCGATGATTTTCATACCCTCTTCCACAGCCTTCATATTCAGTGGAATCAGGTTATGATGGCGCTCAGGCAACGACTTGAAGAGTGCCTTGTTCAAACCATCGGTGCTCACCACTGGGCAAACCTTCAGCAGTCCGCCCAAAACAATCATGTTAAACACCTTAGAGTTTTTCATCTCGGCAGCCTTGTCCATCGCATCGATGCGATAAACGGTGATATCCTTGCGCTGAGGTGGATTCATGATGCCATAACCATCATAAATCAGGATGCCGCCTGGCTTGATCTTCGGCTCAAACTTATCGAGCGATGGCTGATTGAGCACGATGGCAACATCGTAATGGCTCAGGATAGGCGAAGAGATGCGGCTGTCGCTCACGATGACCGTTACATTGGCTGTACCACCACGCTGTTCCGGACCATAAGCAGGCATCCAGGTCACCTCCTTGTCCTCCATCAGTCCTGAGTAAGCCAGGATCTTTCCCATCGAAAGGACGCCCTGACCACCAAAACCGGATATAATGATTTCTGTCTTCATTGTTCTTACAAATTTGTTGTATCCTTCAGGTCACCCTTAGGATACTGCTTAAACATATTCTCTTCCATCCACTTGTTTGCCTCAACAGGTGAGAGCTTCCAGCCGCTGTTGCAGGTAGAAACAATTTCTACCAGGCTGGAACCCTTGCCCTGCATACTTGCCTCGAAAGCCTTGCGGATTGCCTTCTTTGCCTTCTTGATGCTTGCCACGGTCTCCACGCTCTGGCGGGTTACGTAGCAGGTGCCCTGCAGATGGCTGGCAAGTTCGGTGATGTTCAGTGGATAACCATGAAGATCAGCCTCTCGTCCGTAAGGACAGGTAGCGGTCTTCTGACCCAACAGGGTGGTTGGAGCCATCTGTCCACCGGTCATACCATAGATGGCATTGTTGATGAAGATGATGGCGATGTGCTCGCCACGGTTCAGGGCGTGGATGGTCTCGCAGGTACCGATACACGCCAGGTCGCCATCGCCCTGATAGGTGAAGACGAGACGGTCTGGCCACAGACGCTTGATGCCCGTAGCCACAGCAGGTGCACGACCATGCGCGGCTTCCTGCCAGTCGATATCCAAATAGCGGTAAGCGAAGACGGCACAGCCCACCGGACAAACGCCCACTGTCTTATCCTCCATACCCATCTCCTCGATGACCTCGGCAACGAGCTTATGAACTACGCCATGCGAACAGCCCGGGCAGTAGTGCATCGGGGTATCGTTCATCAGCGTAGGCTTCTTATATACCAGATTCTCTGGTGAAATTATATCATTCATTTTATTAACTTCTTTAATGCTTCAACGATTTCCTCTGGCTCTGGTACGATACCGCCCAGACGCCCGAAGTGCTCTACTGGAGCCTGTCCATTCACAGCCAGGCGTACATCCTGAACCATCTGACCGGCATTGATCTCGGCAACCAGAATGCCCTTCTTGGTCTTTGCCAGCTCATGGAGTTCCTTCTCAGGGAAAGGCCAGAGGGTGATAGGACGGAAGAGACCCACCTTGATGCCCTGCTCTCGGGCATTCTCGATGCTCTTCTCGGCGATACGTGCCGCACTACCGAAGGCTACGATTACATAGTCGGCATCCTCCATCTGCTCCATCTCATATCTTACTTCGGTATCACGAATCTTCTGATATTTCTCCTGAAGGGCGATGTTGCGTGCCTCCATCACCTCCGGTTTGAGTTCCAGAGAGGTCATGATGTTGACCGGGCGACTCTTTGGACGACCGATGGTAGCCCAAGGACACTCCTTGGCAATCTCTTCCTCGGTACGGCGAGGCTTTACCGGTGGCAGCACCACCTTCTCCATCATCTGTCCGATTACGCCATCGCTCAGAATCATCGCCGGATTGCGATACTTGAAGGCGAGGGTGAAGGCAAGATCCACAAAGTCTGCCATCTCCTGAACAGAAGCAGGAGCCAGCACGATGACGTTGTAGTCGCCGTTACCACCACCACGGGTAGCCTGGAAATAGTCACTCTGAGATGGCTGGATGGTACCCAGTCCCGGACCGCCACGCTGCACGTTGACGATGACTCCAGGAATCTCAGCACCTGCCATATAGGAGATACCCTCCTGCATCAAAGCCACACCCGGACTGGATGAGGTAGTGATGACACGCTTACCGGCGCCGGCACCACCATATACCATATTGATAGCCGCCACCTCACTCTCTGCCTGGAGAACCACCATACCCGATGTCTCCCAAGGCTTGAGCAGAGCCAGCGTCTCTATAATCTCACTCTGAGGTGTGATAGGATAGCCGAAGAAGCCATCCGCACCACATCTGATACAGGCATGGGCTATCGCCTCATTGCCTTTCATTAATGTTACTTCTTGATTTGCCATTGTTTAGTCCTCCTTCTTACGATAAACAGTGATGCAGCCGTCAGGGCAGACGATGGCGCACGAGGTACACCCCACACACGCATCGGCATTGACAGCCTCAACATAGCGATAGCCATGCACATTGACCTTCTTCAGAGCCAATGCGATGACATCTTGAGGACAAGCTTCTACACAGAGTGCGCATCCTTTGCAACGCTCCGTATCGACCACAATGGCCCCTTTAATTTTGCTCATATTCTATATATTTTCTTTTTCTTATATTATCATTCTTCACTGGAGTAACCAAAACTGCTGCTGTCCACAACAGATTGCTATGGATTGTAGTAGTCTTTGCAATAAAAGCTCATGATATCATCCAGCATCTCCTTGGCTGCCACGGCAGGACTCTCCGGATCGAGAGCTATCGCCTCCATATAGCTGTCGAGGGCACGCTTGAAGTCGCCTTGCTTTCGCCAGGCATTTCCTTCCTGATAATACTCTTCTGCTGTCATTTTACTCTATATATTTTAAAGTTTTATTCTGCGAAAGTACGAAAATTATGCTAAGAAAAAGAATAAAAGCGTAAGTTTTAAACTAAATTAATGTAGTTTTTCCATAAAATGCGCACACTATATTTCAAGTGTGCAATTTTTCAAGAAGAATGTGCGTTATTTCTATTATTATATTCTATTAAAACACAATTCGCCATTTACCGCAATTTTCTACGGTAAATGACGAATAATACGATACCCCTCAAAACGAGGTAGAGAATAAAGGCAAGCCACAGGGCGTGATTGCCCAACAAAGGATGAAGGGCAAAATACATTCCGAAGAATGAAGCAGAAGCTACAGCGGTAGAACAAAGCATCGACTTCGACTGGGTGATGCCCACAAAAATGCCATCGAAGACAAATGCCGACATACCTGCCAGCGGAATAAGCACCGCCCATCCCAGATACGATCCCGCTGCCGCCACCACCTGCCTGTCGCTGGTCAACAAAGAGAGAAAGTTTTCTCCACCCACTATATATAATAAGGTGAAAAGAATCGCCACCACGACCCCGAAGCCCATCGTCCGCTTCACCACTTCCCGGAACGCCTCCCTATTCCCGGCTCCATAATACTTGCCGCTCAAAGCCTCTGCCGCATACGCAAAACCATCCATGAAATAAGAGAAGATGGTAAAGAGCGTCATCAGCAGGGTATTCACTGCCAGCACCAGCGTACTCTCTCTGGAACCGGCTGCTGTAAAGAAGAGGTTTACAGCCACCAGACATACAGTCCGGAGAAAAATGTCTCTGTTCAGAGAGAAGAATCGCTTCAGCGGTTCTGAGGCAAAGAGATGCTGGCGATAATCATATTTGCCCAACCGGCGATAGTAGAGCCGATAGAGCACGCAGGCCATCAGAAATCCCCACCATTGGGCGATGACCGTTCCGAGCGCCACACCTTCTACCGTCATCCTGCAGACGAAGACGAGCACCAGAGAGGCTACGATGTTCACCACATTCTGAGAGAGCGATACCACCATCGGAATACGCGTGTTCTGCATACCGATATACCAGCCCGTGAATCCATAGAGTCCGAGCACGGCGGGAGCTCCCCAGATGCAGACATAGCAGTATCTGCGAGCCAGTTCCACGACATCCGCTTCCGGCGACATAGCCCACAATCCACATCCGATGAGCCATCTCTGAAGGATAAAGAACAGCAGTCCTATCCCCACGCCAATGCCCAGGGAGCGAATCAGGAGTCTCACCACCTCGGCAAAGTCTCTCCTGCCCAATGCCTGCGAAGTCATTCCGCTGGTTCCCATCCGCAGAAAGCCGAACAGCCAGTAGATGACATTGAAGAGCATCGAGCCCACGGCAATGGCTCCGATATACGCTGCATCGCCGATATGTCCGACGATGGCGACATCTACCAAACCCAAAAGCGGTACCGTGATATTGGATATTATCGACGGTACCGCTAATTGCAATATTCGTTTATTCACTTATTCCAGTGTTTAAGTGACAAGTATTAAATTCTATACTTCGCAGCCTGCTCCTCAATATAGGCAGCATCGCTGAAGTAGTCGATGCGCATAGCCTTGCGAACCTCGTCCATGGTCTGGGCTGCAAACTCGCGGGCATCCTCGCTACCCTTCTTCAGGATATTGAATACCTCAGGAATATCCTGCTCAAACTCATGACGGCGGGCACGGATTGGGTCGAGCATCTTGTTGATGACGCTGTTCAGGAACTTCTTGCAGGTGCCATCACCGATACCACCCTTCACATACTGCTCCTTCAACTCATCCAAAGTCTTGAACTCTGGCCAGAACTCAGCGAAATCCTCAGGAGTAGAGAATGCTTCCAGATAAGTGAACACGGCATTGCCCTCCAGATGTCCTGGCTCTTCCATGCTCATGCGTGGCTCACCGTTAGACATCTTCTTCACCTTCTTCCAGACAGTCTTCTCGTCATCGCTCATATAGATGCAGTTGCCGAGACTCTTGCTCATCTTCTCCTTACCATCTGTTCCAGGAAGGCGACGGCAGCAGGCAATCTCTGGAAGCAGGATCTCTGGCTCTACCAATACAGGCGCATAAGTCTGGTTGAAGCGGCGAACCAACTCACGGGTTACCTCCAGCATAGGCTCCTGGTCCTCACCGGCAGGCACGGTTGTAGCCTTGAAAGCGGTGATGTCGGCAGCCTGGCTCACAGGATAGCAGAAGAAACCGAGAGGAATGTTTGCCTCGAAGTTACGCATCTTGATCTCAGTCTTCACAGTTGGGTTACGCTGAACACGAGATACAGAGATGAGGTTCATCAAATAGGTAGTCAACTCAGCCAACTCTGGAATCATACTCTGGATATAGAGTGTACACTTCTGTGGATCGAGACCCGCAGAAAGATAATCGAGTGCTACCTCTGTAATGTTCTGGCGAATCTTCTCAGGATTGTCAGCGTTATCTGTCAAAGCCTGAACGTCTGCCATAAATACGAACATTCTGTCAAAGTCACCAGCATTCTGAAGCTGTACTCGGCGCTGCAAGGAACCGATGTAGTGACCCAGGTGAAGTTTACCTGTTGGACGGTCGCCCGTCAATATAATCTTTCCCATTTTTCTTACGATTTTATATTTTTAGGTGCAAAGGTACAATAAAATAATGAGAATGAGGAAGAAAAGATGTAAAAATAAGCAAAACCCAGAGCTTAGTTGGCAAAATAAAAGCGAGACCTCCGAAAAAGAAGCCTCGCTTATCCTATATTCTGTTTTCGTTGATATCAACGAAAATTAGAACTCTGCATTCTTTGGTGTACGTGGGAATGGAATCACGTCGCGGATGTTCTGCATACCGGTTACGAAGAGGATCAGACGCTCGAAACCGAGACCGAAACCTGCGTGTGGGCATGAACCATACTTACGGGTATCGAGATACCAGCTCATATCCTTCATAGGGATGTTGCGGGCCTCAATCTCACCCATCAGCTTATCGTAGCTCTCCTCACGGACAGAACCACCGATAATCTCACCAATCTGTGGGAACAGTACGTCGGTACCCTGAACGGTCTGACCGCTCTTGCCGCCGAAGCCGCTCTCCTCCTCGTCTATCTTCATATAGAATGCCTTGATAGCCTTTGGATAGTTGGTCATGATGACTGGGCGCTTGAAGTGCTCCTCTACGAGGAAGCGCTCGTGCTCTGAAGCCAGGTCATCACCCCACTCACATGGGAACTCAAACTTCTTGCCGTTGGCGATAGCCTCCTGCAGGATGCGGATACCCTCTGTATATGGAAGATGAACGAAGTCTGAATTCAAAACGCCCTCCAAACGAGCAATCAAGCCCTTGTCGATCATCTTGTTCAAGAAAGCAAGGTCGTCCTTGCAGTGCTCCAGTGCCCAACGGATACAATACTTGATGAAGTCTTCCTCCAACTCCATCAAACCGTCCATATCCAGGAAAGCAACCTCTGGCTCAACCATCCAGAACTCAGCCAGGTGGCGAGGTGTGTTACTGTTCTCTGCACGGAAGGTAGGACCGAAGGTATAGATGGCACCGAGTGCTGTAGCACCCAGCTCACCCTCCAACTGACCAGAAACAGTCAATGAAGTCTGCTTACCGAAGAAATCATCAGAATAATCGATCTTGCCATCCTCTGTCTTCTTCAGGTTGTAGAGGTTCTTGGTTGTTACCTGGAACATCTGACCTGCACCCTCACAGTCGCTGGCAGTGATGAGAGGAGTGTTGAAGTAGAAATATCCATGCTCGTGGAAGTAAGTGTGGATAGCCATCGCCATGTTGTGGCGGATACGCATCACAGCACCAAAGGTATTGGTACGGAGACGGAGGTGAGCATACTGACGCATGTACTCGAAGCTCTGTCCCTTCTTCTGCATTGGATAGTCGTTGCCGCAAAGACCGTAGATTTCGATGCTTTCGCACTGAATCTCAACGCTCTGACCGGCACCCTGGCTCTCTACCAAGGTACCTACTACGCTGATGCAGGCACCAGTGGTAATCTGGCGGAGCTGATTCTCATCGACCTTTGATGGGTCGACTACTATCTGAATATTATTAATAGTAGAACCATCGTTAAGAGCGATAAAATCGACTGCTTTGCTACTACGATGGGTACGAACCCATCCCTTAACATTCACGATTGAGTCGTAGGCAGTACTCTTGAGTAAATCTACGACTTTAGTTCTTTTTACTTTTTCCATTGTTAATTAATAGGTTAAAAAGGAGACTAAACAGATAGTCTCCTTTCTTATTATATCTTATTATCCTTATTCAAAAGCACCCATGCGGAGCATATCTACTTCCTTCTCAGTAAGGAAGCGCCAGTCACCGCGACGGAGATTCTTCTTGGTCAAACCTGCAAACTGTACACGGTCGAGCTTGGTTACACGATAGCCGAGGCTCTCGAAGATACGGCGAACGATACGGTTCTTACCGCTGTGGATCTCGATACCTACCTGTGACTTGTCATGATCGTCAGCATAAGCTACTGCATCTGCCTTGATCTCGCCATCTTCCAAAGTGATACCCTCGCTGATCTGCTGCATATCGTGAGCAGTGAGGTTCTTGTCGAGGTGTACGTGATATACCTTCTTCTTCAAGAACTTAGGGTGAGTCAGCTTAGAAGCCAGGTCACCATCGTTGGTCAGCAGGAGTACACCTGTTGTGTTACGGTCGAGACGACCTACAGGATAGATACGCTCAGGGCATACATCCTTTACGAGGTCCATCACAGTCTTGCGCTGCTGAGGATCGTCGCTGGTTGTCACGTAATCCTTTGGCTTGTTGAGCAATACATATACCTTCTTCTCCAAAGATACTACTGCATCATGGAACTTCACCTCGTCGGTGCGAAGAATCTTGGTACCCAACTCGGTAACTACCTGACCATTGACAGTTACCAGACCAGCCTGGATGAACTCATCAGCCTCACGGCGAGAGCAGACACCAGCATTGGCAAGGAACTTATTCAAGCGCAATGGCTCTGTTGGGTCGATATTCTCCTCCTTGTATTCGATACGCTTCTTCATGCTATACTTAGCATTTGGATCGTATCCTGGAGTGTGCTGACGGAAGCCACCACCACGGTTGTTACCATAGCCACCACCCTGTGGACGACCATAGCCGCCACGGTTGCTATTGTAACCACCCTGCTGAGGACGGCCATAACCACCACCACGGTTGCTGTTGTAGCCACCATGCTGAGGACGGCTGTTGTAACCGCCATGCTGAGGACGGCTGCCGTAGCCACCCTGCTGAGGACGACCATTGTAACCACCCTGCTGACGTGGCTGATAGCCACCAGTTGATGGATGCTGATCGTCACCTTCTGCGTTATTATTGAAACGAGGACGGCTGTTGTAGCCACCCTGCTGCGGACGGCTGCCATAGCCACCCTGCTGAGGACGGCCATTGTAACCACCACGGTTGCTGTTATAGCCACCACGGCTGTTGTAGCCACCCTGCTGTGGACGGCTGCCATAGCTGCCACGGCTGCTACCATAGCTGCGCTGTGGACGCTCGCTGCTAGAGCTGGTAGAACTGCTCTGCAAGCCAGCACCGAAGCCTTCCGGACGGAAGCCACCCTCGCTACTGCTGCTACTTCTATCGCTGTTGAATGATGGGCGATGACTGTTAATACGTGGACGCTGTGTGCGACCTACACTACGATAACTCTTCTGATAACCGCCTGCGTTGAAGCCCTCTCGGGTGTTCTCGCTCTCAGACGATTGACTCTGTGGTTTGTTCTCGAACTCTGAATCCATAATTTATTCAATATAAAAGCCTCACGGCCGGGTTAATAAATCTATTATTATTAATTATGTTATATATGATATGTCTTAATATATCCTTGGTGCCCGTTAGGGAAACTGCTTTTTGATTAAATACCGGTGTAATTGCTAGGAGTGATAGCCATCAATTCGGCCTTCACGCTATCGCTTACATTCAATCCCTTGATAAACTCATGAATGGTCTCCTCGGTCATATGGGTATTGGTGCGGGTGAGCGCCTTCAAAGCCTCGTATGGATGTGGATAAGCCTCACGGCGAAGGATGGTCTGGATAGCCTCAGCTACTACAGCCCAGGTATTATTCAAATCTTCCTGCAACTTCTCCTCATGGAGGATGAGCTTACGCAAGCCCTTCAATGTGCTCTGGATGGCGATGACGCTATGACCGAGAGGCACACCGATGTTACGGAGTACGGTACTATCGGTAAGGTCACGCTGCAAGCGGCTAACCGGGAGCTTCTGTGCCAGGAACTGGAGGATAGCATTGGCAATACCGAGGTTACCCTCACTGTTCTCGTAATCGATAGGGTTCACCTTGTGTGGCATAGCACTGGAACCTACCTCACCAGCCTTGATTTTCTGCTTGAAGTAATCCATAGAGATGTACATCCAGAAGTCACGGTCCAAGTCAATGATGATGGTGTTGATTCTGCGGATGGCATCAAAGATGGAACCCAGATGATCATAGTTGCTGATCTGAGTAGTATATTGCTCACGCTCCAAGCCCAGCTTCTCGCTGACGAACTTGTTGCCGAAAGCCTTCCAGTCATATTCAGGATAAGCTACATGATGAGCATTGTAATTACCGGTAGCACCACCAAACTTAGCTGTAAACTTGCAAGCCTTCAATGAATCGAGCTGCTCGGTAAGACGATATACATAAACCATGATTTCCTTGCCCAAACGGGTAGGAGAAGCAGGCTGACCATGAGTCTTAGCCAGCATAGGTACATCCTTCCACTCATCAGCATAAGTCTGAAGCTGGGCAATCAGCTCTTCAACCTGAGGGTAGAAGCACTCCTCCAGAGCTTCCTTCACTGAAAGAGGCACACTTGTGTTGTTGATGTCCTGAGATGTCAAACCGAAGTGGATAAACTCCTTGTAGGCATCCAAGCCACCAATCTTGTCAAACTCTTCCTTGATAAAATACTCAACAGCTTTCACATCGTGGTTGGTAACCTTCTCAATGTCTTTCACACGCTGAGCATCGTTTTCGTTGAAATTACGATAGATGTCACGCAAACGCTCAAACAGCGACTGATCGAAAGAAGCCAGCTGCGGCAATGGTAACTCACATAAAGTAATGAAATACTCTATCTCTACTCGAACACGATAACGAATGAGAGCATACTCTGAAAAATAGTTAGCGAGTTGCTCTGTTTTTCCCCTGTAACGACCATCTATAGGTGATATGGCAGTCAATAAATCTAAATTCATAACAATACGTATTATTAATATAGGGTGCAAAGTTAATGAATTCCTACGAAAAAACAGAAAAACTGAGGATTATTTAGCTTTAATTAAAACAAAAAAGGTCTTTCAACGATTGTTGAAAGACCTTTTAACTTGGTGGGCGCTGACGGATTCGAACCGCCGACCCTCTGCTTGTAAGGCAGATGCTCTAAACCAGCTGAGCTAAGCGCCCAAGTATAATATAAATCATGATGTCTTTTTTCCACGGAATTGAGTTCCGTGGGCGCTGACGGATTCGAACCGCCGACCCTCTGCTTGTAAGGCAGATGCTCTAAACCAGCTGAGCTAAGCGCCCTAAAAAATCCCTGCAACCACAAATGTGAATCACAGGGAACACCCCTGTGGGCGCTGACGGACTCGAACCGCCGACCCTCTGCTTGTAAGGCAGATGCTCTAAACCAGCTGAGCTAAGCGCCCTTACTTTTCGTAAGCGGTTGCAAAGGTACTACAAATATTTGATTCCACCAAACTTTTTCCGACTTTTTTTTCATTTTCGTTGAAAAAACATGAAAAAAGGCATTTTCCACGGGGGAAAATGCCTTTTATATAGACTCTTTTGGCCATTTTAGCCAAAACTTACTATTCTACTGAATCTGCTGGAGCATCTCCAGAATCTGCAGGAGCTACGTCGGTAGCATGCTCTGTCTCCTTCTCTCCAGCCTGCTTTTTCTCCAAAAGTCCTCTCAAACGCTCGTTTTCTGCATTGGCATCTTCCAAAGCAGCATTCAGGGCATCCAGTTCCGACTGGTGAAGCGTATCAACAATATCCATATCTGGAGCCTTTCTCCAACGGGAAGAGCCCAGATTGTAGGTAACACCTAGTTCGAAATAGTAATTCTTGCATCGGCGGGTCCAAGACTGGGAGGCACTTCCTGCACAATTATCAATGTTATGATCGAAGGTATTCAGACCAGCCTCAGCAAAAAGCTGAACCTTTTCTGCCACCTTCCATGCCGAATGAAGACCCAGACTGTAATTCATGGCATAGTTGCCGTGAGTCATCGAGCGGCCCACACCGGCACCGGCAAATGCCATCATGTTCCAGACGCGCTCTTCCTTATAACCCTTGAAAAGGTTGGTAAGGTTGAACATCACCTGCTCATTGGCTACCCAATACTTATTGCCATTGCCCTCGTTGGTATCCTCGTTCCAGTCGGCATCCACCTTCTTTCCCCAAAATCCCTGAATCTTGGTACGAAGACCGATACCTGGCGTAAACCATTTACCGAAAGCCAGGGAGATGCCCGGATTGCTGCGGAACTTTTTGAAAGGACTTTTCGACAGATCGTGTCCTCTCTCTTCGGCAGAATACCATGCATTCCAGTCCAAACCAGCCTGCACGAACCAATTACTGAAAAAAGAATTGGTGGCAATACTATATTTTTCTTCAGGAACCACATCCTGAGCAAAACTACCCATAGAAACACTAGCCAAAGCCAGCAAAGCTAATATCTTTTTCATACCTATCTATTTTTAACTTTCAGTTTAACTACACCTTATTATATATAGCATTCTTTGATGATGGAAGCCTCTACCCTAGAAGATGCTCTATCTCCTGCTGCTGGAGGATGCAGAGCACCGACTTGCCATCAGGAGTATAGTTCACATTCTCGCAGGCGAAAAGTCCATTGACCAATCCTTCCATCTCCTCATTGCTCAACACCTGTCCGTGCGGTATCGCTGCTTGACGGGCAAGCGAAAGAGCCAGGGCTTGGTTGATTTCATCCATGGCAGAGACTCCTTTCTCCACAGCACTGGATACCATATCCTGTACCAGTCTTACCGGATTCATACCTTCCAGACCGGCAGGTACGGAGTTGACGGCATAGCTGCCACCTCCCAGATCTTCCAATTCAAATCCCATCCCGTTCATTTCCGGCAAGATCTTTTCGAAGATTACCTTCTCCGACATCGGGAACTGCACTACTTCCGGGAAGAGAACCTTCTGGGAATGGAAGGTGCGCTCGGCAAGCTGCTTGAGATACTGTTCGAACAGGATACGCACATGGGCACGATGCTGGTCGATGATCATCAATCCCGATTTCACGGCGGTCATGATATACTTGCCTTTATACTGATAATGGGATGGCGACTTCTCGGCTATAATACTGTTAGCCGTAGTACCTGCAGTAGTAGCCTGTTCGGGCTCATCAAAGAGTTCCATCGTATGCTGCTGTTCATCCTGGTCTTTCAACCCCTCGTAAAGCTGTTCCCAGTTCTGGTCTATCTCCGGTTTGGTACTGGAAGGACCAGGAAAACCGGCTCCTACAGGCTTCGCCATAGTAGTAGAACGAGTCTTGAAAGGATTATATCCCGGATTGACGCTGATCTTCGGAGCCGATGCCGAAGGAATCTCTTCCGGATTGAACATCGGGATTTCCGGCTTATCCTCGGTATCGAAGTCGATGGTAGGTACATCATTAAACATACCGATGCTCTCCTTCACGGCAGCCGAGAGAATCTGCCAGATAGCCTGCTCATTCTCAAACTTGATTTCGGTCTTGGTAGGATGAATGTTCACGTCGATGTCCTTAGGATCCACCTCGAAATAGAGGAAGTAAGGCACCTGCTCTCCTACCGGAATTAAACGGTCGTAAGCCGCCATCACCGCCTTGTTGAAATAAGGATGCTTCATGTATCTGCCGTTCACAAAGAAGAACTGATGCACTCCTTTCTTACGGGCAGCCTCCGGTTTGCCGGCAAATCCGGAAACCTTGCACATGGTTGTCTCTACATTGACGGGCAAGAGATCATGATTGAACTTCTTGCCAAACACATCCAGGATACGCTGGCGCAGATTGGCAGCACGAAGATTGAACACTTCTGTGCCATTGCTGTGCAGAGTAAACGAAATCTGCGGATTCACCAAGGCAATGCGCTCAAAAGCGGTAAGGATGTTATTGAGCTCGGTAGAATTCGATTTCAGGAATTTACGGCGGGCAGGAACATTGTAGAAGATATTGCTCACAGAAAAGTTGGTTCCCACAGGACAGGCACAAGGTTCCTGACGCTCATACCGGGAACCCGATATGGCTACGAGGGTACCTATCTCGTCAGACTCCTGACGGGTCTTGAGTTCCACCTGTGCCACGGCAGCGATAGAAGCCAAAGCCTCTCCTCGGAATCCCATCGTACGGAGGGCAAAGAGATCGTCTGCCTTACGGATCTTAGAGGTGGAATGGCGCTCAAAGGCAAGGCGGGCATCCGTCTCCGACATTCCCTTGCCATCATCAATGACCTGGATGTTGGTGCGACCCGCATCCACCACGACCACCTGAATATTCCTGGCGCCGGCATCAACAGCATTCTCCACCAGCTCCTTGATGACAGAAGCTGGTCGCTGTATCACTTCTCCTGCTGCTATCTGATTGGCAACAGAATCTGGTAAAAGTTGGATGACATCACTCATCGTCGTTTCTTTTTTTATTTACGTTTGTTTTTCTTGGTAACTTTTGGCGCTACCTTTGAGGTTTTTCTGGAAGCTGCACGAACTGCTTTCTTAGGAGCTGTCTTGGATGCACTCTTGGATGCCTCCTTGTCAGTTTTCCCTGAGGCTGTCTCAGCTTCAGCCTTCTCCTCGTCCTCCTTGAGAGGTTCCTTCTTCAGGGATTGCAAAGGTGCCTCATGGCGCTTGAAGGATTTCAACTCCGTGCCACTCGACTTGCCACGCCATACAAAAATATCATTCTTATCCATTGGTCGGAGGTCCTCAAACCACGCAAAGTTAGGTAACTTATACTTGGCAGGCGGAACCTGGGTAATCGGATACATGGTACTGGTAAACTTATTGGTCCAGATTTTATCCAACTTTCTGGCTGCTCCCAGATACATACGCATGGTATCGGTCTCCAGATAGTTGAGTCCTACCAGGGAACTGTCCTTGTCGTTGGTCATATAATAGACCGTCTGCACATTGCCGATTGCTTCCGTCATCTTCATTTCTCCTTTTTCGAAATAGGATTTCATTTCAGAAGAAGTAATCTGATTATAATGTACGCTGTCTGGCATCTGCTCGATAGAGAGAGCCTGACCGATGACATGGGCAAAGCGGATGGTGGAGTCTGCCATATAAGCTCTGATTTCCTCACCGAGCATCTGCCGGTTGGCATTCCAGATAACAGGATCCTTATACATTGTCATACATGAATCCTTGGAATTGAAAACCAGGGAATCGCAGATAGCCTGCATGTCGTTGCGGAAAGCACGGACATGCGGATAGGCATGCACCTTGCGATATACCGAATCAGTATTGATATTGAAAGTATAGATGCGCATGGTATCTGAATGCATCCACAACGTATCTTTTTGAGAATAGTCGATGGCTACAGGTCGCTTGGTAGCGAATCCCATTCCCGTCTTCTCATTATAACGGAGATAGTTGCAGGTAAGAGTATTCTTGTTCTTCTTATCCACATACACTACATTGCCATAACCCGTACTCTCGCCATTCTTCACATAGTAGAGACTGTCACCGGTAATCGACTTATCCTTATCCACCAAGGTAGAACGGCCGAAGAGCTTAGCCTTATCGGTCTTGGTATCATAATAACCATCTGCCGTATGCACCACGCTGGAACCGGAAACAATCTTGGAAGGTCCCACCATGTGGGCGGTAGAGGTTGGAACGTCATAATACAAGGTATCGGTGGTAACCACATCCTTACCACTGCGCAACTTCACATTGAAGACGAACTTTGCCTCTCGGGTCTCGGTATGATATTCTCCCCAGTCGGAAACCAGTCGGTCCTTACCGTCGATGAGCGTACCTCCGTCAAAGAAGTTCGCCATGTTATACAGACGGTCAAAATCCAGACTGTCCGTCTTCAGGGTCTGTCTGCGATGGTGCAGCACCACATTTCTGCGGGCATGCATCATCTGCATCATACCATCATATTCAGCCCTCTCGCAGGTAAGCGACAAGGTATCACCCTGACGGTAATGCACATGACCGAAAGCCTTCACAGAGTTGGTACCCTGATAGAAATAGGCACTGTCGCAGGTGAGATGACCTCCCTGGTGCATGAACGAAACCTTGCCCTTTACAATCTGGGCATCAGGGTTTCTGCCAAACATATCGTAGCGCAGCTCATCGGCATGAAGAAGATAGACTCTCTCACCCACCGGGCGCTTCTTGTGTTTCTTCCTAGGTGCCTGCATAGCCTGCACCAGACAAAACCCAAATAGGCATAGAATCAATATGAAAAAGATTCTATGCCCGTTCTTGTTAATATTATGTTGCTTGTTATTGATCATTTAACCCAACCTTGATATTCAAAATTGCAATTCTTGTAGCGATCGTTCATACGAACGTAGGTCTTCTTAATCTTGTCAACCACCCAGTCATGCAACGTTTTTTCTCTTTCCTTGGCAAGGACGACATCCTTCATTACCTGGAAATCTTCAGTAATGGTAGCTCTATGGCCCTCTACCCTACTCACCAACTTGATCAGGGCGCAAGTAGTCTTGCCCTTGCTGTTGACCATGGTAAAAGGTGCAGAAATCTGTCCTACCTTCATGGTATCTACCACACGTGCCACCTCTGTAGGAAGATCCTTCATCTGGAACTTAGAGGTACGGTTGTCTGCCTGGGCTGTATTTGCCATCAATCCCTTGTTGTTGCGGGTATCCTTATCATCAGACAATGCCTCTACGGCTGCCTCGAAGGTAAACTTCTTGGCACGGATATCATTACCGATGGAATCCAGACGACCGATAGACTTGTCGATAGCCTCCTGTGAAACCTTTGGCTTGAGCAGGATATGACGGCACTTGATTTTGTCACCTCGCTTATCAATCAACTGGATGATGTGATAACCGAACTCAGACTCCACAATCTTGGAAATCTTCTTTGGGTCAGTCAGGTTGAATGCCACATTGGCAAATGCAGGATCCAACATACCACGTCCGATATAATCCATCTCACCACCCATTCGGGCTGAACCCGGGTCTTCACTGTACAAACGAGCCAAAGTAGCGAAAGTAGTCTCACCCTTATTCACACGGTCGGTGAAGTCACGCAACTGGTTCTTCACACGGCTGATTTCTTCCATAGGAATACGAGGCTGCATGGTAAGAATCTCTACCTCCACCTCTGTAGGAACGAATGGAATACTGTCTGTAGGCAAGTCATTGAAATACTTACGCACCTGTGCAGGTGATACCTTGATATCCTTCACCAGTTCCTGCTTCATCTTCTGGATGAGCTGGCGGTTCTTGAAATCATCATGCATCTGCTGGCGCATCTGGGTGATGCTCTGCTTACGGTATTCCTCCAGCTTCTCACGGGATCCAATCATGGAAACCCAGTAGTTGATCTGGTCGTCGATGCCCTGCATGACTTCCGACTCAGACACCTCGATACTGTCGATGGCAGCCTGGTGCAGGAAAAGTTTCTGCACGGCAATCTGCTCAGGAATAGAACAGTCTGGATCGCCGACGAACTTGATGCCATCAGCCTCCGACTGCAAGCGGGTAACCTCGACGTCAGACTTGAGGATAGCCTCATCTCCAACTACCCAGATCACCTCGTCAACAATACTTCCCGGGTCGATTGACTGCGAGTCGTTCACCGCTTCCAACTTTGCCGAATCACTGTCGGCAACCGAAGCATGGCGACTCATGCCCATACGTGAGGCGCTTGCGCTCATGCCCATGATAAGGAGCAATGCGATAAACGCCAGACTCATTTTATATCCAGTCTTCATAGATCTGTATTCTGCTTGAATTTTATGTTTAATGTTTGTTTACCGTGGCTAATACCTCAGGGTACACCACAAACTGATATTTCTTTCTTAATGTTGCCACCCATTCCTTCTCCAGCTGGTCCTGATAGTCGGCTATCACCCAGGCTTTCACATCCGTGTATTCCTTAGGTCCCTTCTTGAGAATTTTTCCGAATGTAGCATCGTAAGGATATCCTTTAACCCTCTCTACCTTGGCGCTTGTCTTGAACACCAGTGAATCCACTACAGGATGATCTCCCTTCTTGAAGATACCTTCCTCCACCTGGACACGCACCACCGAATCGGCATTAAACTTCCTTCGAAGCAACTCTGCCCATTGGCTGAAAGGCTTACCCTTTACGCATTTCTTGACCGCTGCCACATCGGCAGCATCCTTTGTATGGTAAGCAATACCCTTGAAACGGGGATGCTCCCATCTGTATTTCTTCTTGTTCTTGGCAAAATAAGCAGCTTGTGCCTGTTCATCATTCGCCGCTTTCTCCCATACCATCCGGTTGCTGATTTCATAGAGCAGCAATCCGTCGTGATACTCCTGCATGAGATATTTCAGATTCTTGTCGTGAGCCGACAATTCTGAAGCTTTCTGATCCAAGACGGTTTCACGGTCACTTCCCGCAGGCAACGTCCTGGCAATGGAATCCAACTTTTCGTTGATGATTCTTTCTCTGATTCCCTTGGCATCGATGAAACGAAGGATATCGTTCTTCACCGAATCATAAGGATAGAAGTCCTGCTTTCCCATCAGCTTGATGATGTGATAGCCAAACTCCGAGAGGATTGGCTTGCTGATTTCTCCCACCTTGAGTGAGAACGCAGCATCCTCAAAAGTCTTCACCGTCTGCCCTCTTGATATCCAGGAGATGTCTCCACCCTTGACGGCAGAACCCTGGTCATCAGAATACTTTCTGGCATATCCGGCGAAATCGCCCCCTTTGCATAGAGCCTGATAGATAGATTGAGCCTTCTGTCGCGCCGTTTCCTGGTCAGCAGCAGAGGCCTTCTGTCCCAAACGGATCAATATGTGGGCAGGATGAACCATTCCGCCCGACCTACAGACACGTTGTTTCGCTTCTTCGTAAATTTTCTGCGCTTCCGCCTCCACATCTCCCGAACTGATCATCGCCGGACGTACCTGTTGGTCACGATACTGCAGGAACTCCTGTTTGAAAGAAGCCGTAGTATCGATATGGGCATCCAATGCCGCCAAAACCTTAAGTTTGTAATTAACAAATAGGTCAACATACTCATTGACTGTCTTCTTGTCAATCACGCCCTCGGAATTGTTTTTGTTATAAGAATATTCAAATTCCGAACGACTGACAGGCTGACCATTGATAGTCATGATAGTAGGGTCGTCGTTTTGAGCAAAAGCTATGCTCCCCGAAAGGAGCATAGCTGCAAAAAGCGCATAAAATCTCATATTACTTTTCAAATAATTATTCTGGGCGGCTGTAATTAGGAGCCTCACTGGTGATAGTGATATCATGTGGGTGGCTCTCCAATACACCGGCATTTGTAATGCGGGCAAACTTAGCGTTGTGCAAGTTCTCGATAGTAGCAGCACCACAGTAACCCATACCAGAACGCAAACCACCAATCAACTGGTAGATAACCTCCTGTACAGTTCCCTTGTAAGGAACACGACCTGCGATACCCTCTGGTACAAGCTTCTTGGCATCCTTGGTATCACCCTGGAAGTAACGGTCCTTAGAACCATTCTTCTGCTCCATAGCCTCGAGAGAACCCATACCGCGGTAGCTCTTGAACTTACGGCCGTTGAAGATGATAGTATCGCCAGGGCTCTCCTCAGTACCAGCTACCAATGAACCGATCATTACGCAGCTACCACCAGCAGCCAGAGCCTTCACTACGTCACCAGAATAGCGCAAACCGCCATCGGCAATCAAAGGAACGCCTGTACCCTTCAAGGCAGAATATACATCATAAACAGCACTCAACTGAGGCACACCTACACCGGCAACGACACGGGTAGTACAGATAGAACCAGGACCGATACCTACCTTTACGCCATCAGCGCCATTCTCTACCAAATACTTGGCAGCCTCGCCAGTAGCAACATTACCTACTACTACATCTACCTGTGGGAAGGCAGCCTTAACCTGCTTGAGCTTCTCGACAACACCCTTAGAGTGACCATGAGCAGTATCAATAACGATGGCATCAGCACCAGCCTCAACCAAAGCCTTGGCACGGTCCAAGGTATCAACAGTAACACCTACACCGGCAGCCACGCGAAGGCGACCCTTGGCATCCTTGCAAGCCATTGGCTTGTCCTTTGCCTTGGTGATGTCCTTGTAAGTAATCAAACCTACCAAGTGATTCTCATTGTCAACTACAGGGAGCTTCTCAATCTTGTTCTCCTGTAAGATGGCAGCTGCGGCAACCAAGTCGGTCTGGATGTGAGTGGTAACCAGGTTCTCGCTGGTCATTACCTCATCAATCTTCTTGTCCATGTGACGCTCGAAACGAAGGTCACGGTTGGTCACGATACCAACGAGATGATTCTCGTCATCCACCACTGGAATACCACCGATATGATAGTCGTGCATCATATCCAGCGCATCCTTCACTGTACTGCCACGACGGATGGTGACAGGGTCATAAATCATACCATTCTCAGCACGCTTCACGATAGCCACCTGACGAGCTTGCTCCTCGATGGTCATGTTCTTGTGGATGACACCAATACCACCTTCACGGGCGATAGCAATCGCCATTGAAGCCTCGGTAACGGTGTCCATCGCTGCTGTAACGAATGGAACGTTCAACTCGATGTTACGAGAGAACTTGGTTTTCAACTCTACCTGTTTTGGTAGTACCTCTGAATAAGCAGGGATCAGAAGGACGTCGTCGTAAGTGAGACCGTCCATTACAATTTTATCTGCAACAAATGATGACATATTGTAACCTTTAAAAATTTATTGCGTGCAAATTTAGCAATAATTTCTCAGATAGAGTTCGCTTTTTACGAAAATCTTACCTTATTAATGCTATTTAACGTGATTAGTTGGCTTGTTCGGACAAAAACTTGATTCTAATCAGTCGAATGTCCTCTTCTGTGTAGTCTTCATCCAACTCATCGAGTGCCGCATCCAAGTCGTCTGTTTCGCTCTCCATGAAGTAGTCATAGATGTCGTCAATCTTGTCGTCATCCATCCTGTCTTCGATGAAATAATCGATATTCAACTTGGTTCCGCTATACACGATTGCCTCAATTTCGTCCAAGAGATCAGCGAACTCCAAACCTTTGGCGCTGGCAAGATCTTCGAGGTCGATCTGTCGGTCGATGCTCTGGATGATATTCACCTTGAGCAATGACTTCTTGGCAACGGTCTTCACGCGCAACTCCTCTGGTCGCTCGATTTCATTTTCTACACAATAGTTCTGGATCAGCTTACAGAATTCCTTGCCATAACGCTTTGCCTTACCGGCTCCCACGCCCTGGATGTTCTGCAACTCCTGCAAGTCGTGCGGATACATGGTAGCCATCTGCTCCAGAGATACATCCTGGAAGATGACGTATGGTGGCAACTTGCGCTTTTTCGCCACACTCTTGCGCAGGTCTTTCAACATGGCAAAGAGAGTTGGATCCAGTGCTTCTCCGTTGTTACTGCCTTCGTGAGCACTCTCTACATAATCGTCCTTAAACTCCTTGTCGGCAACGATCATGAAAGATGTCGGGTTTTTCAGATAACGCTTGCCGGCAGCAGTCAACTTCAAGAGTCCGTAGTTCTCTACATCCTTCTTGAGATAACCGGCTATCAATGCCTGGCGGATTACCGGATTCCATACCTTAGCATCCATATCCTCACCGGCACCAAACTCTTCCAGGTTGTCGTGCTTGTGGGAAACGATGTCGTCGGTGGCACGGCCTTTCACGAAATCGATGATATACTCCTGACGGAAGTTTTCCTTCACGGCAGCCACAGCCTCCAAAACCACTACCAGGGCATCCTTAGCCTCAAACTTCACGGAAGGATGCAGACAGTTGTCGCAATTGTGGCAGTTTTCCACATCATATTCTTCTCCGAAATAATGGAGCAGCATCTTGCGGCGGCAGACAGATGATTCAGCGTATGCGGCAGTCTCCTGCAGGAGCTGTCGGCCGATATCCTGTTCAGCCACAGGCTTGTTCTCCATGAATTTCTCCAGTTTTCTCAAATCCTTGCGTGCATAGAAAGCGATGCAGATACCTTCTCCTCCATCGCGTCCGGCACGACCGGTCTCCTGATAGTAACCTTCCAGACTCTTTGGAATATCATAGTGGATGACAAATCTTACATCCGGCTTGTCAATACCCATACCGAAGGCGATAGTCGCCACGATGACATCGATACGCTCCATCAGGAAGTCGTCCTGAGTCTGCGAACGGGTTGCAGAATCCAGACCTGCATGATAAGGAGCAGCCTTGATATCGTTTGCCTTGAGTACTTCAGCCAGTTCTTCCACTTTCTTTCTGGACAGACAATAGATGATGCCACTCTTACCTGGATGCTGACGGATAAACATGATAATCTGGCGATCGATGTCGTTGGTTTTCTGGCGCACCTCGTAGAAGAGATTCGCACGGTTGAAGGAACTCTTGAATTCCCTGGCATCCACGATGCCGAGGTTTTTCTTGATGTCTGTACGCACCTTGTCGGTAGCCGTTGCCGTAAGGGCAATGACCGGTGCCTTGCCTATTTCGTTGATGATAGGGCGTATGCGTCGGTACTCTGGGCGGAAATCATGTCCCCACTCAGAGATACAGTGTGCCTCATCCACGGCATAGAAAGAGATTTTGATGGTCTTCAAGAACTCTACATTATCTTCCTTGGTCAGAGATTCCGGTGCCACATAGAGGAGCTTGGTCTTGCCACTCAATATGTCGCCCTTCACTTTCTCAATGGCCGATTTGTTCAGAGATGAATTCAGATAGTGAGCCACGCCATCGTCTTCGCTCAGTCCATTGATCACATCCACCTGATTCTTCATCAGGGCAATCAGTGGTGAGATAACAATAGCTGTTCCATCCATAATCAAGGATGGAAGCTGATAACACAAGCTCTTGCCACCACCAGTAGGCATCAACACAAACGTATCGTTGCCTTCCATCAGGTTCCTGATGATAGATTCCTGCTCGCCTTTAAACGAATCGAAACCGAAATAATGTTTCAACTGTTCTGTAAGATTTACCTGTTCCGTCATATCCAACTTTAATTTTATATGTCTTTATATGGTATATAGAAATCAGCCGGGATTCTCTCCCAACTGATTTGATGATATTTACAAAGAAGATGCTTGCCGGAATCCTCCTTACGCAGACTCCAGCTGTCCAAGATGAGCCTTGTCGAGCTGTCCCTTGGCATAATCCAATGTCACTTCAAACGTCTTGATCTTCTTGGATGGTACCTCAAACATCGCATCGGTCATCACTGCCTCTACGATAGAACGAAGTCCACGGGCGCCCAACTTATACTCCACGGCCTTATCTACCATGAAGTCGAGTGCTTCCTCTGTAAAGCTGAGCTTGATGCCATCCATCTCGAAGAGCTTCATATACTGCTTCACGATAGAGTTCTTTGGCTCTACCAGGATCTTGCGCAGCGCATCTCTATCCAAAGGATTGAGATAGGTGAGCACAGGCAGACGACCGATGATTTCAGGGATCAGACCGAATGACTTCAAATCCTGTGGCAGGATGTACTTCATCAGATCCTTCTTATCTACCTTGGCAACATTCTGTACTGAGTTGTAGCCTACCACGTGGGTGTTCAGGCGCTGAGCAATCTTGCGCTCGATACCGTCGAAGGCACCACCGCAGATAAAGAGGATATTCTTGGTATCCACATGGATGTAATCCTGATCAGGATGTTTGCGTCCACCCTTTGGCGGTACGTTCACCATAGTTCCCTCCAGGAGTTTCAAAAGTCCCTGCTGTACACCCTCTCCACTTACGTCGCGGGTGATAGATGGGTTGTCGCTCTTGCGGGCAATCTTGTCAATCTCGTCGATAAAGACGATACCACGCTGGGCAGCCTCCACATTATAGTCGGCTACCTGGAGCAGACGGGAGAGGATACTCTCCACATCCTCACCTACATAACCAGCCTCGGTAAATACCGTAGCATCCACGATGGTGAAAGGTACATCGAGCAACTTGGCAATGGTACGTGCCAGCAATGTCTTACCGGTACCGGTACTACCCACCATGATGATGTTGCTCTTTTCGATTTCCACGCCTTCCTTATCCTCAGGCTGTTGCAGACGCTTATAGTGATTATAGACAGCAACGGCAAGATGACGCTTGGCTTGTTCCTGTCCGATGATATATTCATCGAGATATTCCTTGATCTCCATAGGCTTTGGCACCTGCTTCAAGGCAAACTTCGCGTCATCGCCCTTTGGATTCAATACGCCAGTCTGCTGCACTATCTCAAATGCCTGCTTGGCGCACTCCTCACAGATAAAGCCATTGATACCCGTGATCAACAACTTCACTTCATTCTCGCTTCTTCCACAGAAGCTACATGCTTTCTTTGGCATAATGTCTTTTCCTTTTTCTTCTTTATACCTTATTATATATATACCTTATATTATATATAGCAATCTTGATATACCGTCCCGTTACTTACGTACCAGGATATTATCAATCATACCATACTCCTTTGCTTCCTCGGCAGTCATCCAGTAGTTACGGTCGCTATCAGCATAAACCTTGTCGTATGGAGTATGAGAATGCTCAGAGATGATGGTATAGAGTTCCTTCTTCATCTTCAGGATCTCACGAGCCTCAATCTCGATATCAGAAGCCTGACCCTGAACACCACCCAATGGCTGGTGAATCATCACACGGCTATGTGGCAAGGCAGAACGCTTGCCTTCCTGACCTGAAACGAGCAATACGGCAGCCATGGAAGCAGCCATACCTGTACAGATGGTAGCTACATCACTGGTAATAAACTGCATAGTATCATAGATACCCAGACCGGCAGTAACGCTACCGCCAGGACTGTTCAGATAGATGGAAATATCCTTGCCGCTATCTACAGAGTCGAGATAGAGCAGCTGTGCCTGCAAGGTGTTGGCAGTATAATCATCAATTTCTGTACCCAGGAAGATGATGCGGTCCATCATCAAGCGAGAGAACACGTCCATCTGGGTAACGTTCAACTGACGCTCCTCCAAGATATAAGGGTTCAAATACTTAGCCTGCGACTTCATCACGTCGTCAAGCACCATCCCATTCATACCAAGATGCTTGGTAGCATATTTTCTAAAATCGTTCATATCTATATTACTTTTTTCTTCAAAATAAGGAACAAAAAACGAGGTTATCGACCTCATTATCTCATTCGGTGGAACAAAGATAATAAAAAAAGTCGATAACCTCGTAATTATTTGAAGTTTTTTTTCAAAAAAGTGTTATTCCTGCATCATCTTGTTGAAATCCTCTACAGAAATCTCCTTTTCGTTGAGCTTAACAGCACCCTTGAGGGCTGCAGCCAACTTGCGGTCGATAGAGCGATCTACCAATGCGTCAACAGAGTCACCCTTCTTGAGAATCTCGTTAGCATAGTTCTCGATATACTCCTCTGGGATGTTTGTCATACCATACTGAGCGAACTGTGCACGAGCTGCCTCCTTAGCGGTCTC
This sequence comes from Segatella copri, assembly GCF_002224675.1. Lineage (GTDB taxonomy): Bacteria > Bacteroidota > Bacteroidia > Bacteroidales > Bacteroidaceae > Prevotella > Prevotella copri_U. The sequence goes on from NZ_NMPZ01000028.1 coordinate 36,778, forward strand.
CTTGATATCCTCGTCGTTCACCTTGATATCCTGAGCCTTGATGAGCTGCTCCTTGATGAGGTGCCATGTCAACTCCTTGATGCTCTGCTCGTAGTTCTTCTCTACGAACTCCTCACCCTTATCCTTGTTGTTAGCCAACATGATGCGCTTCAAGAGTGCATCTGGGAATGTCAACTCACCAACCTTCTTCTCGCAGTGCTCGCGTACATCGAGGATGAACTTGTAGTCAGAGTCGTTAACCAACTGCTCCTGCAAGCCCTCAGCGATCTTAGCACGGAAAGCAGCCTCGTCCTTCACGTCAGTATCCTCACCGAATACCTGCTTGAAGAGCTCCTCGTTAATCTCGTGCTTCTTGAAGCGCTGGATCTCTGTGATCTGGAAGCTGAACTCAGACTCCAGGTCAGCAACAGCCTCACGCTCGATCTTCAAGAGAGAAGAAACCTCTGTATCGTTCTCTGGGTAAGCCTTCTTAGGGTTGAAAGTGATTACATCACCCACCTTAGCGTCATTGAAGAGATTCTTCTGCTCCTCTACCTTGATGTAGCTAGGCATCAGGATAGCACCCTCAACAGTGATACCACCTTCCTTGGTGTTACCGTTCTCGTCGAGCTCACGGATATCACCCTTCAAAAGGTCGTTCTCCTCATACTTCTCACCCTTCTCGTAGCTACCTGCACGCTGAGCGTACATCTCTACCTGCTGGTCGAGGATCTTGTCGTCAACCTTGATGTTATAGTAATCAACCTTGTCGCGACCGTTGAGAGTAACCTTGAACTCAGGTGCAACAGCGATGTCGAACATGAATGTGAAGGTTGTGTCCTTCTCCAGGTCAGCTGGCTCCTGCTTCTCTGATGGGAGAGGCTCGCCGAGCATCTGGATATTGTTGTCCTGTACATACTTGTAAATCTCCTGGCCAACGAGCTTGTTGATGGCCTCCATCTTTACAGATGCACCGAACTGGCGCTTAATCATACCCATAGGAGCCTGACCAGGACGGAAACCTGGAACATTAGCCTTCTTACGGTAATCTTTCAATGTCTTCTCGACTTCGTTCTTATAGTCTGCCTCCTCTACAACGAGAGTCATAAGACCATTAATCTTGTCAGGATTTTCAAATGAAACTTTCATCTTGATTTTTTATTTTTATTAATTAATTTATTATCTTGTTCAATCGGTTCAGGCTCTCCCTGACGTTCCAGGATAAGCCTTTTACACAATCGGCTTGCAAAATTACGCATTTTTAGCCGATATACCTAATATATAAGAGAAAAATTTGTTTTTTTAACCTAATTACTCCTTATCTCTTGCTTTTTTCTGCTCATCCAGCAGCTGGAAGTCCTTCTTTCTAAGCACAAAGCTGGTTGTAAGGTACTTCTCCTTCACTGTCTTGTTTTCTGCCAGCTCCTCCGGAGTTCCCTGGAAAAGGATACGGCCTTCGAAGAGCAGATAGGCTCTGTCGGTGATGGTAAGTGTCTCATCCACATTGTGGTCGGTGATGAGGATTCCGATGTTGCGGTACTTCAGTTTCCATACGATATGCTGGATTTCCTCTACCTGGATAGGATCGACTCCGGCAAATGGCTCATCGAGCATGATGAACTTAGGATCGTTGGCAAGACAACGTGCGATTTCCACTCTTCGGCGCTCACCTCCGGAAAGCTGGTCGCCCAGGTTCTTGCGCACCTTCTGCAGGTCGAAGTCCTTGATCAGGCTCTCCAGTTTCTCAAGCTGATAGGCTCTTGGCTTGCCGGTCATCTCAAGCACCGACATGATATTGTCTTCCACACTCATCTTGCGGAATACGCTCGCCTCCTGTGGCAGATAGCCGATTCCGGCACGGGCACGCTTATACACAGGAAACTTGGTTATTTCCTGATCACCCAGATATACATGTCCCTCATTAGGTACCACCAGTCCAGTGGTCATATAGAATGAAGTAGTCTTACCCGCACCATTCGGTCCGAGCAAGCCCACAATCTCACCTTGCTTTACATTGATGGTTACGCCATTGGCAACGGTTCGCTTGCCATAGCGCTTTACCAGTCCTTCTGTTCGCAGTACTAATCTGCCGTCAGAAGACTGCTGCTCTGAATTCATTATTTCGTCCATAATTAGCTAATTTGACTGCAAAAATAATAAAAAACGGGGAAATATCACCTTAAAAAACTAAAACTCTTCATAATATTGCAGTTTTTTAGAGGATTTTGCTTAATTTTGCAGCAAAATTCATAGAATATTGACATGATAATAGAAAAATGGCTTACCACCTTCGGTAAATATTTGATATTGATGGGCCGCTCGTTCTCGCGACCAGAACGTATGCGCATGTTCCTCAAGCAATATATCAAGGAAATGTCTCAGCTGGGAGTCGATTCCATCGGCATCGTACTCCTCATCTCATTCTTCATCGGTGCAGTTATCTGTATCCAGATGAAACTGAACATCCAGAGTCCATGGATGCCTCGATGGGTTTCGGGTTATACCACCCGAGAAATCATGCTGCTGGAGTTCTCTTCCAGTATCATGTGTCTCATCCTCGCCGGAAAGGTGGGTTCCAACATCGCTTCCGAGCTGGGTACCATGCGAGTAACCCAGCAGATCGATGCACTCGACATCATGGGTGTCAACTCTGCATGCTATCTGGTGCTGCCAAAGATTCTCGGTCTGGTCACCATCATGCCTTTCCTCGTCATCTTCTCATCTCTGATGGGTATCATCGGTGCATACGGTACGGCATTCATCGGACATATTCTCCCGCCGGACGACCTTACCCTGGGACTCCAGCATTCCTTCAACCAGTGGTTTGTGTGGATGAGTATCATCAAGAGTCTCTTCTTCGCATTCATCATCTCCAGTGTTTCCTCCTACTTTGGATACACCGTGGAAGGTGGTTCGGTAGAGGTAGGTAAAGCTTCCACCGATGCCGTGGTTTGCTCCAGCGTTCTCATCCTCTTCTCGGATGTGTTCCTTACTCAATTACTCTCTTAAAGACTCTGGCTATGATAGAAGTTCAAAATCTTACAAAAGCATTCGGCGACAAGACCGTACTCGATAATATCAGTGTGAAATTTGAAACGGGAAAGACCAACCTCATCATCGGACAGAGTGGTTCGGGAAAGACGGTGTTGATGAAGAACCTTGTCGGACTCCTCGAACCTACCAGCGGAAAGGTACTCTACGACGGCCGCGACTTCGTACAGATGAGCAAGAAGGAGAAGGTGATGATGCGACGCGAGATGGGTATGATTTTCCAGAGCGCAGCCCTCTTCGACTCGCTCAATGTGCTGGAGAACGTGATGTTCCCCCTCGATATGTTCTCGAATATGAATTACAAGGAACGTGTGAAGAGAGCACAGGAATGTCTCGACCGTGTCAACCTGATTGACGCCCAACAGAAATACCCTGGCGAAATCTCGGGTGGTATGCAGAAACGTGTTGCCATCGCCCGTGCCATCGTGATGAATCCGAAATACCTCTTCTGCGATGAACCGAACTCTGGTCTCGACCCAAAGACTTCGCTCGTCATCGACGAACTCCTCTCGGGCATCACCAAGGATTACAATATGACAACCATCATCAATACCCACGATATGAACTCTGTGATGGGTATCGGTGAGAACATCTGCTTCATCTGCAAGGGTCACAAGGAATGGCAGGGCAACAAGGACCAGGTAATGTCTTCTACCAACGAGCAGCTCAACGACCTCGTCTTCGCTTCCGACCTCTTCAGAAAGGTGAAGGAAGTGGAAATGAAAGGGAAGAAATAAAGAGGGGGTGTCATTAGTCACAGCCAATACGCCCTGAAAGGGCAGAAGCTCCTAGCCCAGGGCATCACCCTGGGTTTTAGAACAAATACAAAAAAGTCGCCCTGAAAGGGCAAAAGCTTTCAATTTCAAAGCTTTTGCCCTTTCAGGGCGACTTTACTTTTTGCCAACATTACCCAGGGCGATGCCCTGGGCTAGGAGCTTTTGGGCTTTCAGCCCGACTTCGGCTGCCATCATCTAAACTTATGACACCCCTCTACTTATCTCATTTTCCATTCACCTTTCACCTCTACCATCGGAACCACGATCTGTTCCTTGGTACTGTCACCATAAGCCACCTGCAGGAAGACATCAGCCACATGGCGGGCGGTATCTGCCTTGGCATTCAGCACATCAATCTTCTTCATGCCTGCATGTTCTTTTTGCTGCTGCTCCACATACATTTCCGCATTGAGCACCAGCTGCTCGTGATATCCTTTCGGAATACGGTAAGGTTGGTTGAAACCAGCCACATACTCCTTATACTTTCCTTCCAGGAGCAGGTCGTAATATCCCTTGGCTGCGATACCTGCCAAATAGCCAGGGTCAGGACTCTCCTCCTTGCAGGAAGAAAGTCCCAACCCTATGCTGAATATCATAAAAAACAAAAGTTTCTTCATTTTATAGATGCTTTTGCCCTTTCAGGGCGTCCTATCCATTACGCTTCAATTACTTCTGACGGATGAAGACATTGATTGGACAACCATGCAATGACCAGTTCTCACGGATCTTGTTCTCCAGGAAGCGGCGATAGTTCTCCTTTACATACTGTGGCAGGTTGGCATAGAACACAAACGATGGAATCGTAGTGTTAGGCAACTGTGTACAGTACTTGATCTTGATATACTTACCCTTCACGCTCTGTGGTGGATAAGCCTCGATGATAGGCAGCATCACCTCATTGAGCTTGGAAGTACCGATATGAGCCTTGCGGTTCTGGTAAACCTCCTTGGCAGTCTCCAGCACACGGAAGATACGCTGCTTGGTCAATGCAGAAGCAAAGATGATAGGGAAATCCACGAATGGAGCCATTCGGTTGCGGATGGCATTCTCGAAGGTATCGATCACCTTCTGGTTCTTCTCCTCTACCAGATCCCACTTGTTTACTACCACCACCAGACTCTTGTTGTTCTTCTGGATCAGCTGGAAGATATTCATATCCTGGGTCTCGATACCACGGGTGGCATCCAGCATCAGGATGCAGACATCACTGTTCTCGATGGCACGGATGGAGCGCATCACGGAATAGAATTCCAGGTCCTCGCTCACCTTGTTCTTTCTGCGGATACCGGCAGTATCTACCAGGTAGAAGTCGAAGCCGAACTTATCGTAACGGGTATAGATACTGTCACGGGTAGTACCGGCAATCTCGGTAACGATGTTTCTATCCTCACCGATGAAGGCATTGATGATACTGCTCTTACCTGCGTTAGGACGACCTACCACAGCGAAACGAGGAATATCCTCCTCGATATCTTCCTCAGGATTATCCTGAAGCTTGTCCAATATGATGTCGAGCAAGTCACCCGTACCACCACCTGTTGCAGCACTGATACACTGAGGATCACCCAAGCCCAGCTTGTAGAACTCGGCAGCCTCATAATACTCAGCACTGTTATCCACCTTGTTGGCAACAAGGATTACAGGCAGTTTGGCACGACGCAAGATGAGAGCAACATCCTCATCCCAGTCGGTCAAACCGGTGTTTACATCTACCAGGAAGAGCACCAGGTCGGCCTCTTCTGTAGCTACCAACACCTGCTTGCGGATAGCATCCTCGAAAATGTCATCTGATTTAACGACCCAACCACCGGTATCCACCACAGAGAATTCTCTGCCGTTCCAGCTGCATTTACCATACTGACGGTCGCGGGTAGTACCAGCCGTATCACTAACGATAGCGCGACGAGATTGAGTCAAACGATTGAATAAAGTAGATTTACCCACGTTAGGGCGACCTACGATTGCTACTAAATTTGCCATAAATAGTCATTCGCCTCCTTCCTTTCAGGAGGTATCATGGATGTGGTCTCTGCATCCAAGTTAATAATTTGCCGAAGCTGACCTTGCTCCGGCCCTCGCTCCTCTGGCGAGAGTCACTCCCTCGATTACATTCAGGGAGGAGAAAGTTGTTATTCCGGATTATATCCGAAGGCATCGAGTTCTCGCTGAGAACTGCGCCAATCCTTATCAACCTTTACGAAGGTTTCCAGGAATATCTTCTTGCCGAAGAACTTTTCCAAAGCCTTTCTACTCTCGGTGTTCACCTTCTTCAGAGCCACGCCCTGATGTCCGATGATGATTCCCTTCTGAGAGTCACGCTCTACGTAGATCACGGCATTGATGTGGATGCGGGTATCATCCTCCTTGAACCGCTCCACTCTCACCTCTACAGCGTAAGGAATCTCCTTGTCGTAGTAGAGGAGAATCTTCTCACGGATAATCTCCGATACGAAGAAACGGGCTGGCTTGTCGGTCAACTGGTCCTTGTCAAAGAACGCAGGCGACTCAGGCAACAGCTCCTTGATACGCTTCAGGAGCATATCCACGCCAAACTTGTTTTTCGCAGAAATAGGAAGAATCTCGGCATTCGGCAACAGAGAGTGCCATTTTTCCACGATATCTCCCAACTTCTTCGGGTCGCTCTGGTCAATCTTGTTGATGAGCAGGAGCACCGGAATCTTCATCTTCTTCACCTTCTCCAGGAATTCGATGTTCTTCTCAGGATTCTCTATCACATCAGTAACATAAAGCAGCACATCGGCATCAGCCAATGCACTCTCCGAGAAGGCAAGCATCATCTCCTGCATCTTGTAGTTTGGCTTCAAGACGCCAGGGGTATCCGAAAACACGATTTGCATATCATCGGTATTCACGATACCCATGATACGATGACGAGTGGTCTGCGCCTTGAAGGTAGCGATGCTGATACGCTCGCCCACCAGTTGATTCATCAGCGTACTCTTACCCACATTAGGGTTACCCACGATATTTACAAAACCTGCTTTATGCATACGATAAAAATTGATTTTAAGCTAAAGAAACGCATCCTTGCTTATTCATTATATTATAGATGAAGTAAGAAAGATGCGTTTCCTTATATAGATAATTATTCTATCCTATTTTTGATATGTCTTACTTGCCGCAAGCAGCACCATCGTATGCCCACTTATAGAAAGAGGCACCGTGTACGAAACCTGCACCGAAGGCTGTGAAGATGATGTTGTCACCCTTCTTCAACTGGCTTTCAGCATCCCAGAGTGCCAATGGAATTGTAGCAGCACTGGTATTTCCGTAACGTTCGATGTTTACTACCACCTTGTCAAGTGGAATTCCTGCACGCTTGGTCACTGCCTCGATGATTCGGAGGTTCGCCTCGTGAGGAATCACCCAGTTCACATCATCAGCCTTCAGATTGTTCATCTCCAGGATCTTCATCACGTCGTTGCTCATATCGGTTACTGCGTAACGGAATACGGTACGACCTTCCTGATAAAGATAATGCAGACGATGATCTACGGTGAAGTGTGAAGGAGGGCAAACAGAACCACCAGCCTTCATGTGGAGGAAAGGCAAGCCTTGTCCATCGGTACGAAGGTATGAGTTCTGAACACCTACATTCTCTTCTTCTGTAGCCTCTACAAGAACTGCGCCGGCACCGTCGCCGAAGAGCACACAGGTAGCACGGTCGGTATAGTCAACCAGTGAAGACATCTTGTCTGCACCGATGACGATGATCTTCTTGTATCTTCCACTCTGGATCATGCTTGCCGCAACATCGAGAGTGTAGAGGAATCCACAGCAAGCTGCAGAGAAGTCGAATGCGAAAGCGTTCTTCAATCCGAGCTTACCGAGGACGATAGATGCTGTAGAAGGGAACTTGTAGTCAGGTGTTGTGGTTGTCACAATCAAGGCATCGATTGTGTCTGGATCCACGCCAGTCTTCTGAATCAACTGCTTAGCAGCTTTACGTGCCAAGTAGCTGGTTCCGAGACCTTCCTCTGTAAGGATGTGGCGCTCTTTGATACCCACACGGGTGGTAATCCACTCGTCAGTAGTATCAACCATGCGAGACAACTCCTCGTTGTTGAGGATGTAGTCAGGCACGTATCCACCCACACCTGTAATTACAGCATTGATTTTACCCATTATTCAGCTGCTTCCTTAACGATAGCTACCTTGCCTCTATAGTATCCGCAAGTTGGGCAAACAGTGTGGTAAACATAATATGCACCACAGTTAGGGCAAACTGCCAATGTAGGAGCTACTGCCTTATCATGAGTTCTTCTCTTAAGTGTACGTGTCTTTGACTGTCTTCTTTTAGGATGTGCCATAATTTTTTAAATGTTTTAATTTTTGAATTTTACTTTTTTAATTTTAAAAGAGCTGCCCATCGTGGATCTACAGATTCTTCGTCTTCCTCACCGCTTCGGGCGGCAGAATGCTGTTGGAGCATTTCAATCATAGCAGGATTGCATTTTCCAGGTGCATGCACATGCTTGATGGGAATGTTAAGATCTATAAATTCATAGATGAACCACGAGATATCGAGCATTCCTTCGTTCTCGGCCACAATCACGAGGTCATCTTCTTCTGAGTAGTCGTCTCCGAACTTGACCATGAGTCTGTCATCGGTCTCAATGGACTGGTCCATATCATCCAGACAGATGTCACATGGTATGTGTACCACTCCCTCTGTGTGAAAATTGAGCTCGAAGAAGTCGTCCGTCCTGTTAATGGACAGACTACTCTGCAACTCGCCTCTCTGAATATCAGGAGCGTCTATTGCCTGAAAGTATTCATCATCTAGCTTAAACTCCAAGTTTGTTACCCCTTGAGGCAAAGCTTTCAAATCAATCTTAAAAGACTCTATATTACACATAATTCAATATATACCATATTGGTTTCGGGCTGCAAAGTTACAAATAATTTTTGAGATAAAATAATTTTTTATGTAAAAATCACTAAAATCTCTCATTATTAACTGATTATTCTCGGATAATTTGCCGTTTTCTGGTTTTTTCAGGCTCAGGATTCCATCTTGAGTTCGATTCTGAAGGTTGTACCCTTGCCTGGTTCACTGCTTTTTATCCATATCTTGCCATGATGGTATTCTTCTACGATTCGCTTCGCCAGCGACAGTCCCAATCCCCAGCCACGCTGCTTTGTGGTAAAACCGGGACGGAATACGTGCTTCATATCCTTCTTCCTGATTCCCTTACCTGTATCTTCTACTTCAATGATGGCACGATGAGAAGCTTCCATCAAACGGAGGGTAATCCGTCCGCCTTCTGCTCCCATCGCATCAACGGCATTCTTGCAGAGGTTTTCGATCACCCATTCAAAGAGGGAAGCATTCATCCTGACGATGACTTCATGTGAAGGCATTTCCTTCACCAGCTGCACCTTCCGGGAGGTTCGACGGTCCATATACGCTATGACATGATCCAGCACCTCGTTCAGACTGGCTGGTACCGGCTCCGGCAGCGAACCAATCTTGGAGAATCGGTCGGCTATCAACTGGAGCCGCTTGACATCCTGGTTCATCTCGGGAATCAGTTCATCATCGGGATAATTCATACGGAGGATTTCAATCCATGCCATCAGACTGGAGATAGGGGTACCCAACTGGTGAGCAGTTTCCTTCGACAGTCCCACCCATACCTTATTCTGTTCCGCCTTTTTGGAAATAAGCAAAGCAAAGATGGCGATGACCACAAAGAGCAGCACTACCCCTAATTGTATATAGGGATAAACAGAAAGCCTGCGTATCATCACCGATTCATCATAGCAAACCTGCAGATAGTCATGGGCAGAGTCATCGAGTTCTATCTTGATATTTTTGCCCTGAGCCAGCAGTCGCTGTCCGATAAGAGAAGCCTGACGCAAGGAATCCTGTTCATCCTTTCCCTCGATCTCCACATTTCTGAAGGTTTGCGCCCGATTCTGGTCATCGAGCACGATGACAGGGATACTATGATTTTCATTAATCACCTTGAGCACCAGACTCAGATCCGTATTTTCATCAGCCTTATTGAGAGTGCGCATAGCTTCCGCCCACACCTCCATCCTATTCCGTTCCTCCAGTGCCAGATCCCGCACCAGGAAATGAGACACGAGCAAAGAGGCGACAGCAATCAAAACCGCTGCTATCACCCAGTAAATCTTCACCTGTCGTATCCTATCTGTCCAATTCATGCTGCAAAAATACAAAAAAGCCTCAGAAATCTTTCGAAATCTGAGGCTCTTGATAAAAGAAGGCGGCTACCTACTCTCCCGCATTGCATTGCAGTACCATCGGCGCAAGTGAGCTTAACTTCTCTGTTCGGAATGGGAAGAGGTGGGACCTCACCGCAATAACCACCTGATAATGGGTTATGACGTAATTGCACACAAGCAAAACAAGATAATGAACTGTATATACAGT
>NZ_NMPZ01000029.1 GCF_002224675.1 Segatella copri
AAAGGGCAGAAGCTCCTAGCCCAGGGCATCGCCCTGGGTAATTATGAACGCAAACCCGTCGCCCTGTAAGGGCAAAAGCTTTAAAATACTGGCAATGTACAAAGCTTTTGCCCTTACAGGGCGTCTTATTGATTGCTATTATACCCAGGGCGATGCCCTGGGCTAGGAGCTTCTGCCCTTTCAGGGCGTGTGGAGCTTACATGCGAAACTTGAGTAGAATTACAGTTGTATTTACATTTGCGTTTGTATTTACATTTGTATTTACACAGAATAGGTGACTATTCCTCCATCAACTTGCGATAGCGACCCTTCTTGATCTCTGTATCGCCAAGACGGCGGGCCTTGTTGATTTCATACTCAGAATAGCTGCCCTCGAAGAAGAAGACCTCACCATTGCCCTCGAAGGCAAGAATGTGGGTACAGATACGGTCAAGGAACCAGCGGTCGTGGCTGATTACCACCGCACAACCGGCAAATGCTTCCAAACCTTCCTCCAAGGCACGCAGCGTGTTCACGTCGATATCGTTGGTAGGCTCATCGAGAAGCAATACGTTGCCTTCCTGCTTCAATGCCAAAGCCAACTGCAGACGGTTGCGCTCACCACCTGAGAGAACACTGCAGAGCTTGCTCTGGTCGGTGCCCGAGAAGTTGAAACGGCTGATGTAAGCACGTGCATTCACGTCTCTGCCACCCAGACGCAAGGTCTCGTTGCCCTGAGAAATCACCTCGTAAACGGTCTTCTGAGGGTCGATGTCCTTGTGCTGCTGGTCAACATAAGCCAGCTTCACGGTCTCACCCACCTCGAATGTACCGCCATCAGCCTGATCCAAGCCCATGATGAGGCGGAAGAGAGTAGTCTTGCCGGCTCCGTTAGGACCAATCACACCTACGATGCCGTTAGGAGGAAGCATGAAGTTGAGGTCGTTGAAGAGAACCTTCTCGCCGAACGCCTTCTTTACATGCTGAGCCTCAATCACCTTGTTGCCCAGACGAGGACCGTTAGGGATGAAGATTTCCAGCTTCTCCTCGCGCTCCTTCTGCTCCTGGTTGAGCATCTGCTCGTAAGAGTTCAGACGAGCCTTACCCTTAGCTTGACGAGCCTTAGGTGCCATGCGAACCCATTCCAACTCGCGCTCCAATGTCTTGCGGCGCTTAGAGGCAGTCTTCTCCTCCTGAATCATTCGCTTGGTCTTCTGGTCGAGCCATGAAGAGTAGTTGCCCTTCCATGGAATACCCTCGCCACGGTCCAACTCCAGAATCCACTCGCTCACGTCGTCGAGGAAGTAGCGGTCGTGGGTAACGGCGATAACCGTACCCTCATACTGCTGCAGGTGCTGCTCCAGCCAGTCGATGCTCTCAGCATCCAGGTGGTTGGTAGGCTCATCGAGCAGGAGTACGTCCGGCTTCTGCAGGAGCAGGCGGCAGAGAGCCACACGGCGGCGCTCACCACCCGAGAGATTGGTAACAGGCCAATCGCCAGGAGGACAATGCAGGGCAGCCATCGCACGCTCCAGCTTGGAGTCGATGTTCCAGGCATCGGTTGCATCAATGATATCCTGCACCTCTGCCTGACGCTGCATCAGCTTGTCCATCTTATCAGGGTCTCCGTAATATTCTTCGAGACCGAACTTATTGTTGATGTCCTCGTATTCTGCGAGTGCATCATAGATTTTCTGCACACCCTCCATCACGTTTTCCTTCACGGTCTTGTTCTCGTCGAGTGGAGGATCCTGAGGCAAGTAGCCCACAGAGTAGCCTGGGCTCCAAACCACCTCACCCTGGGTAGGTTGCTCAAGTCCTGCGATGATTTTCATCAACGTAGATTTACCGGCACCGTTCAAACCGATGATACCGATTTTTGCTCCGTAGAAGAACGATAGGTAGATGTTCTTCAGAATCTGTTTCTGGTTTTGTGGGATAATCTTAGATACGCCCACCATTGAGAAGATGATCTTCTTGTCGTCAACTGTTGCCATATATATTATTAAATAATGTGTATTTGTGAATAAATAGAGTAAATTGCCGAAATTGGCACTAACAGTTGCAAAGATACATTATTTTTTTGAAATTCTCGCCTTTCTTTCCAAGAAAAGTTGTATATTTGCAATTAAATGATTTTTTGTTGATTAATTAAAGAAAGGACAATAATATGGATGCAACTTATATTGACCTGACCATTCGCCTTTCTCTCGCCCTGCTTTTGGGAGGAGCGATAGGCATTGAGCGAGAATATCGTGCCAAGGAGGCTGGTTTCCGCACCCACTTCCTGGTGGCTTTGGGAAGTGCGCTTTTCTGTGTCGTTTCCCAGTTTGGATTCGGAGTGGATCTGAAGGATTCCTCGCGTGTGGCGGCGCAGGTGGTTTCGGGCATCGGATTCCTGGGCGCCGGTACGATTATCTTCCAGAAGAATGTGGTGCGTGGTCTTACTACGGCGGCTGGCTTGTGGGTGACGGCGGCCATCGGATTGGCGTGCGGTACGGGAATGTATGTTGCGGCGGCTCTTACCACGGTGATGGTGCTGCTGGGACTGGAGGTGCTGAACTATTGGATTCCGCCATTGGGAACCACTACCGTTGAGCTGAATTTCTCTGCCCCGTCTCGTGAGAGCGTGAAGGAATTCATCAGTCAAATCAAGCAGAAGGGAATGGAGGTGCATTCCTACGAACTGAAAGAGCGCCGGTTATCCAAGGAGGAATTCCTGGAGGCGAATATCGAAGTGAAGGCGAAGAAGGATTTCCATACCCTGGAGATTCTTGACCTGATGAACGATTTCTCGGATGTCACGATTTCTGCGATAAAATAGAAATCCTACGATAAGTATCTATGATAAAATATAAAGAAAAAAGGAGTTAAGATGATGGCCTTAACTCCTTTTTTTCTTTATATACTGTAAAATCTTATCGCCTTTTGGATGCTTAGAAGATTCTCGCCAGATAGTCGTAGTGTTCGCCTTCTGCCACGAGTTCCCCATGTAGGCCGCAGGTTTCGGCGATGGATTTCAGTAATGGAAAATCCACGTAGAGCCAGTCGAAGCGGTCGCCCTTTACATCCTTGTAGATCATCTGATAATCTACTTCTCCGTAATAGGCTCCGTTCAGATTGATATCGAAACTTCCATCCTCATTCTCGTAGATGTATTTCAGGTCGGAGGAATCGATGAGAATCTGACCGCCCGGATTCAGCAACGCCTTCAGGCGCTGGAAGAGGGCAGGGAGATGTTCTATCTTTCCGGCAATTCCCGTTCCGTTCATCAGGAGGAGAATCGTATCGAAACCCGTTCCCAGATGATCGTCGAAGAGATTGATGCATTCCGCATCCTTCACTCCTCTCAACTTCATTGCTTCGCAACTCAAGGGCGAAATATCTATCGCCTTCACCGTAAAGCCCTTCTCTTGCAGGGCGAGTGTATGGCAACCGCTGCCGGCTCCAATATCCAGCACCCGTCCCTTGGCTAGCTGCAAGGCTTTCTGCTCCAGCACCGGCATTTCCGGGACGCTTCTGAAGAGATGGGTTACTGGCATTTCGTCTTCCTCGAACATCGAAGACAGCACTCTCAGTCGGGCCGCCTTCCCCTGCTTTTGAAAGTCGAGAATGGCTGCGCCCATCGGGTCTTTATCTGCTGATAATATTTCTGTATTCATTTTTCTTTTTTTCTATCTGTTTTATCTCAAGTATATTTCTATTTTATCCAGATGAACTCAATTGAGTTTAAGTTTCTTGAATTCTTCTGCAAAAATACAATAAAGTTTTGATAAAACAGATATATTTCTGAAAAAACTGATCAGATTTTTACTCGTATCTGATTGCCTCGATAGGGTCGAGTCTTGCTGCCTTCTTGGCCGGATACCATCCGAAGAACACACCGGTGAAGGTACAGACGGCGAAACTCATGATGATGCTCCAAGGCTCTATCTGAGTGGCTATGTGCAGGAAGGCATTCAGACTCAGCGACAGACTCACTCCCAGGATTACTCCGATGATTCCACCGGTTACAGAGAGCAGAATCGCCTCGATGAGGAACTGGTTCAGAATATCAATTCCTCTAGCTCCCACACTCATTCGAAGACCGATTTCACGGGTTCGCTCGGTAACTGAAACATACATGATGTTCATGATTCCAATACCGCCCACCAGCAGGGAAATTCCTGCCACACTACCCAGAAGAATGGTGATGGTGGACATGGTGGAATTCATCATGCTGGAGATTTCCTCCTGCGAACGGATGTTGAAATCATCCTCATCTGCCTCGGTGGTCTCGGTGGCTTCCTTCAACTTATGATTGCGGCGGAGGATTTCCGAAATCTGATCCTGCGCAGGCTGCGATGCTTCCTCAGTAATGGCAGAACATACGATTCCGCCCAGATAGGTCTGTGCCAGGATTCGCTTCATCACGGTGGTGTATGGGGCGAGCACGAGGTCATCCTGGTCCATTCCCATGGAGTTGTAACCCTTCTTCTGGAGCACTCCTACTACACGGAACGGGATGCTGTTGAAACGTACTACCTTGCCGATCGGGTCGCTGCCGTCGGAGAAGAGATAATCCACTACGGTCTGACCCAGGATGCAGACCTTGGCTGCTGCCTTGATATCGGTATCAGTAAACATTTCTCCATCTGCCACCTTCAGCTGGCGGATGCTCAGGTAGTCCTGGTTCACGCCATAGATGGAACTCTGCGTATTGTTGTTGCCGTAAATCCACTGTCCCGAACTGTTTACGGTAGGCGAAATGGCACTGATGTAATTACAATCCTCCTTGATGCTCTGGTAGTCTGCCTGCTTCAGGGTCTCCATCGATGAAGCATCCTGTCGCACACCGCCTCTCATGTCGGCACCCGGCGAAATCATAATCATATTGCTACCCATCTCGGCGATGTTCGCCTTGATGCTCGCCTTACTTCCCTGTCCGATGGCAAGCATCGTAATCACGGCTGCAATACCGATGATGATGCCTAGGGCTGTGAGGAAGGAGCGCATCTTGTTGGCTGCTATCGCCCGGATGGCTATCTTAAAAAGATTCTGATAATTCATATTCTATACTGTTATTCGTCCGTATTGGCTGGCAGGGCGGCAAGGCCTTCTGCTGCCGAAAGGATGTGGTCATTATAGGTATCGCTGATGATGTGTCCGTCGCGCAATTCGATGTTGCGACTGGAATACTTGGCGATATCCGGGTTGTGGGTTACGAAGATGATGGTTCTGCCCTCAGCGTAGAGTTTCTGGAAGAGAACCAGAATCTCGAAGCTGGTTCTCGTATCCAGGTTACCCGTAGCCTCGTCGGCGAGAATCACAGCAGGATTGTTCACCAGTGCTCGGGCGATGGCTACACGCTGCATCTGTCCACCCGACATCTGATTGCTCTTATGATAGAGTCTCTCGCCCAGTCCTACAGCCTTCAGAGCTTCGATGGCACGCTGCTTGCGCTCTTCTGCGCTGATGGCAGGATTGTACATCAGCGGCAGCTCTACATTCTCCACACTCGTGGTCTTTGGCAGGAGATTGTAGTTCTGGAAGATGAAGCCAATCTTGCGGTTGCGCAGGATGGCTCTGTCGTTGCGGCTCATCTTGCGCACGCTCACGCCATCCAGGTAATATTCGCCCTTGGAAGGGGTGTCGAGGCAGCCCAGCTGATTGAGCAGGGTGGATTTGCCGGAACCCGACTTACCCATGATGGTAACGAACTCGCCCTCGTAGATCTTGAAGCTTACGCCTTTCAGGGCGTGGACGGTTTCATCACCCACAAGAAAGTCGCGGCGAACGTTGTCGAGCTCTATCACCACCTTCTTGTTCTCGTTGTTATTTGATGTTTCAGACATAATGATTCTTTTTTACTTCTCCCCTTACTTCTTCTTTCCTCTAGGACCCGGACCGCTGATCAGTCCCTGACTCTGCTGTGGAGCATCCTCTTCTTCCGGAACATTCACCACGATTTCCGTTACAATCTTATCGCCCTGCTTCAATCCCTTGGTGATTTCTGTATTGATTCCATCACTCTGACCGATGGTTACAGGATGAGCGGTGAGGGTGTTGCCGTTCAATGTCCAGACCTTGTTCTTGCCCTTGCAATCCACAATCTTTATATCCTTGCCCACGGTTTCCTTGGTAGGGGTAAAGCGGAGAGCCTTGTTGGCTACGGCGAGCACGCCGCTGCGCTCCTGGGTGTAGATGGTAACGTTGGCTGTAAGACCCGGTTTCAATTTCAAATCAGCATTTGGTGCTGAGATTACAACCTCGTAAGTTACTACGTTATTGGTAGTTGTAGCTTCCAGACGCACCTGCTTCACGGTTCCCTCGAAGGTATCATCCGGATAGGCATCTACGGTGAAAGTTACTCGGTCGCCCTCCTTTACATTGCCGATATCAGCCTCGTCCACATTGGCTACTACCTGCATATTGGTCAGGTCCTTGGCGATGGTGAAAAGCTCTGGGGTGTTGAAGCTTGCAGCTACGGTCTGACCTTCCTCTACGCTCTTCGAAATCACGGTTCCGTCGATAGGAGAGGTGATGGTAGCATAGCCGAGGTTGGTCTGCGCTCTCTGTACGTTTTCCTTGGAAGACGCAACCTGCTCCTTAGCCTGGCGATAGGTGAGGAGTGCATTCTCGTATTCATCGGCGCTGACAAGTCCCTTCTTGTAAAGGGTTTTGTAGCGCTCCATATTGGCTGCCTGATAGTTCAGACTGCTCTGTGCGCTGGCTAGGTTTGCCTTCGCGGTATTCAGTTCGCTCAAGAGATTGGTCTTGTCGAGTTCTGCGATGACCTGTCCCTTCTTTACCTGGGAGTTGTAGTCCACATAGAGTTTGTTGACGATACCACTCACCTGTGTACCCACGGTTACTGAGGTCACCGCCTCGATGGTACCCGTAGCGGTTACGCTGTTCTGCAAGGTTTTCAGCGCCACTTTTTCCTCCTTGAAGTTAATATCTTCCTCCTTTTTTCCGCCCGACATCGCCCATGCCGCCACGGCAACGATTACTATCACCACGACAGCAATCCAGATTTTGCTAATTCTCAACTTTTTCATTTATATTCAGATTAATTTAATTCGAAATAATAAAACTTTGTTAGGGAGGGGGAGTTAAGGAGCTCCTTAACTCCTTCACCCTCCTTAAATATGTCCCTCCTTATAGAATTTCAACATATTGATGTTGAGGATGGCGAGGTATTTCGCCTGGAGCTCGTTCTGCTTCGCTTTGAGCAGGTTATCCTTTCCTGTTCTTAGCTCAACGATGTTCTTCAATCCCAGCTTAAACTGCTCGCTCAGCAGATTGTAACTGGTCTGGGCACTCTCGCTGCTAACCTTTGCCGCCTTAAACTGGCTCTGGTTGGTGGTAGCCTGCAACCAGTAGTTCTCAATGGTAGAGTAGAGCTGGGTCTGCTGGTTCTTTAGGTCGAGCTGGATGCTTTCGCGCTGAATCAATGCCTTGTTCACCTGAGTCTTGGTAGAACGGTTTTCAAAGAGAGGGATGCTCACTCCTACGCCGCCTCCAACGCTGAAGTTGGTCTTCAACTGTTTGGCAAGACCATTGCTGTTCATGGAAGTATTGCTGGTAGAGATACCTCCGTTGGCGCTGATGGTAGGCAGCTTGCCCGCCTTCGCAATCTTGATGTTCAAGTCGTTCTGAGCCAACTGATTCTTGATGGTCTTGAACTCCGGACGGTTTTCGAGAGCCGCAGCATAGACTCCGTTCATTGCCGGAACAGCTACGAGAGCCATCTCATCGGTGGTATTCGGAATCTCGATGTCAAAAGCTTCATCACTTGTAATCTGAAGCAGTTCCTTCAACTGTCGCTTGTAGTTCTTCACATTACTTTCAGCCTGCACGATGTTGAATTCATCCTGAGCCCGCTGAGCGGTGAGCTGTGCCAGGTCTGCCTGACTCATCTTGCCTATCTTCACCATCTCCTTGCCCCGTTCCTCGTTCTGCTGGCTCGAGAGATAGCTCTCCTTGTTCACCTGGATAGCCTCTGTAGAGTAGAGAATCTGCACGTAGAGTTGTGCAATCTGTTCCTGCAGTTTGATAGCCTGAGTAGCCGAATCGAGCTGTGCAGCCTCGGCAGAGAGCTGGTTCAGTTTTACCTGATTATGGTTCTTGTTTCCATTCCAGATGGTATAGTTACCCATCACGGAGTAGTTTCCGTTGTAATACACCTTGTCGATGCTGGCTCTTGAGAAACCGTCACCGCTGATACCGCTAGCCACCCACGGCGTATAGTTCACGCTTTGGTTGGTGCTGGCGCTGAGCGACGGAAGCAGAGCAGCTTTCGACTGCAGATAATCTTCTTGGGCGCTGGCCTTGGTGAGTTGCGTCTTCTGAAGAGCGATGTTGTTGGCAAGCGCATAGTCGATACAGTCTTTCAGCGACCATTGTTTTGCCTGCGTAGCCAATGGTGCCGCCACAAGGAGCAGGACAGCCATTGCGTTTTTTACTTTTCCGTTCATAATCTTCTTCTATTTTCTTTTTATCCCGTTTTATTTATTTCAGAAAGATATTAATCTGATTGCATTTAGACGGAAAAGTTTAGCATAAAGTTTCAATTTTAACAATCCTTGTGATTTTTGTGAAAAAATGGCAAGGGAGGGGGAAAGAAAAATCCGTGAGCAAGATGCTGTATCTTGCTCACGGATTTGATTCTGTGGTTATCTGATATCCGTTAGGCGTCCTGCCGGATTTGCAATCCGGCATCAATCACCTTATTTATCTGCTATTTCTGATGATTTCCTCAGCCTTATCCTTTTCGCTGTCGAAGCTGAATATTTTATAGATGAGACCTGTATTCTGAAGATCCACGATATGTGGCGCCATCATTTTGAGCGCTTTCAGCTGTTCGTCGTCGAAAGGGAATATCTTCATGATGCGGACCACCTGGGCGCAGGAATAATAGCAGCCGAGGCTTGCCACTTCTATCAGGTCGAACTTGTTGTCGTCGAAGCTTGCCTTCTTCACCTTATTATATAGTTTGGAGAAGGAAGCATCATCGAGGCAATAGCCGTAATCCATTCTGCCATCGGGATCACATCTTCCATCGTAGAGGGGTGGAGTAGGGTGTTGTGGTTGCTGTACATTTGATGTCTTGCTGTTGGGTTCTATGATTCTTGTATCGTACTGCACAACCTTTCCGTTTCTGTCGAAGAAGACCGTGATGTACTTGGAATCTCCAAACAGATTATTATATTTAGCATATTCCCATTTGTCCCCATACATGTCGAAACTGGTGAGCTTAGGTTCTCCGAGAATGGCTATTACTTCCTGCTTGCTCATTCCCCGCTCCACGTTTCTTTTTCCCTTAGCCGAAGCTGAGAGGCATACGGCAAACATCAATATGGCTGTGACGATGAGTGCCATTACTTCATTTCTTTTCATAAGCGATACTGTTTTTGAAAGTTATAATCTTGAGCCCCTTTTAAAAAGAGTGCTCGGTCATTATCTTGTTTACGCCTGCAAAAGTACTACTTTCTTTCGAAAAGAAACGAGAAGGATTCCCTAAAGTAGAAGGGGGAAATCCCTATTCCCGATTAGGGCGAAAGGTTACGACCTCAAGGGTGAAAGGTTACGACCTCAAGATGAAAGGTTACGACCTCAAGGGCGAAAAAGATACCGCTAAAGAGCAAAGGATACCACCTCGGCATGGTACATTTGGCGAAAAGATACCACCTCAGCATGGTACATTTGGTCAAAAGATACTACCTCGGCATGGTACATTTGGTGAAAAGATACCACCTCAAGAAGAAATGTACCATGGTAAGCATGGTACATTAGGCGAAAGGTACCAAGGCGAGAACGAAAGGTACCAAGCTTTTTGGTGAAAGGTACCAAGGTAAAGCAACGAAAGGTACCAAGCTCCTTGGTACCTTTGAAGATTATAGGAGAGGGATTAGATTTTTCCCTCCTATAAATTAATATCATAAGTCTTCTCCATCCTCCATATTGTATCCATTTTCGTAGTATATTGCTATATTATATTGGTTAAAGTTCTCTATAATCATGAACCATACCGATCTCTTATCCAAAAAATCCTTAATAGCTTCAACAGAGATGTTAGTCATATCCGTTTTTTCCTCTGGCTTTGGGTTTTGAATTTGCTCTTCAGTATATTTGGCTAGTACACATTGATGAGCATATTTTAATATCAAAGAGGAATCTGATGGCAATTGTGTGAAATTCGCTTCATATCGTTTGTGTTTTACTTGCATATTAAACGAGATATTCTCGTCCTCACTAATGTATTGATCTTCCTTTAAAGGGAGATACTTTGTGTTCTTGGAGAATTGGCGGACAAGGTTGTTGAAGCGAATACGGATATCCGTTTCATTTGTAGGTGTCTGATTGATAACACAAATGCGCCAAACTTTTCCCTTATTTTCCATAGGCATAACATAAGCTTTAAAACCATTAAATTCCCCCTCAAGTTCGTCACTAGACGAAATTGGTTTGAATCCCTTGGTTTTTAGTTTTGCCTTCATTTCTGAAATAGTCCCGTCTATGGGAAATCCAAGAAACTTAGTTACGTCCTTTTGGGCGAATATAGCAAGAGAATTCACTAATACAAACAAAATAGCAATAAGTCGTTTCATAAGCTCATATATTAAATGATGAATACTTTCGGCAAAGATACATAAAAAAAATAAATGATGTTTATATAAAATGGAAAAAAATCGATTATTCCCCTGAAATTCTGATTTTGTAAGACATATAAGGCAATAAGATAGAAAATGGCCCCCCTAGTGTGGATGATATAAGAATAGAAAAGTGCCGACAAGATTTAACTTGCCGGCACTTCTTGTTAGTGTTCGCGATTTTCTACGACATGCAACTCGTCACGCCCAGAGAGGCGGCGATGGCGGTCAAGATAGATATAACTATCTGAAATACAGTTTTCTAGGTTTCTTTCTTCATAAGCAGTTTTTTTAGTGATTAGTGATTAGTGATTTAAAAATTTACGTTGTCGCCGCCGCCGTCGGTTCCGCCGCCATCCTCAGCCCCGATGGTATAGTCATCGTATGCCACGATCTTGGTGAGCTTCTTCAGCTCGGCGTTGCTCCAGGTCTTCGTGTTTCTCCCAATAAGATGCACGCCCAGCACACCGTGAATAGTGCTTCGGCTGTATGGAGAGTTGTGCTCAGAGATGTGGGTCACGAAATCCTCGAAACTCATCTCACGGTCGCTCACGACAGTAGCATACCAGAGCTTCTTACCTGCGTTCTCACCCGTCTGAGGGGTACGTGTAATCTTACTATACTTACTAGTTCCTTGTCCCATAATCAATCAGTTTTTAAAGGGTTAATAATTCAATTTTTAATGGTTACTAATTTAGTTTTTTGTCATTCATCCGATTGGCGCCTTATCTCTGAATGACGGTGTCGCCTTTCTCCTAACGATGGTGCAAAGATACGGCTTTTTTCTGGAACCACCAAATTTCGAGGTGTGATAAGGGCCGATTTTCAGCAGCTTTCAATTTGAAACTGCGTTAATAATCCTAACTCGTAAGTAACTTTGCTCCTATAAAAGAAACATTAATAACATAAGGATTATGAAGCAGGTAGATTTTCCCAACTTCACTCCGCAGGAGCAGCGAGAGTACGAAGCCAGCAAAATGGCGTATCGTGATATCAAGAATTCGATAGATACCGCCAAGCGAGAAGGGAAAGAAGAAGGACTGGCTGAAGGAATGGAAAAGGGCATGAATCAGCGAAGCTTCGAAATTGCCAAAAAGATGCTGGCAAAAGGTATGGATGTAGCTGCTGTGATGGAAATAACAGGGCTGTCGGCTGAGCAGCTGGAGTTAAAATAGTAGAATGATAATATAATAGGCAAATGGCAGGCTATGATAATCATACAGTTCAAAGTAACGGAGTTCAAAGTTCCGAAGACGAGGATTATCCTGTTCCGCCTCCGATGCCGAAGAAGCTGCCGAAGCTTGTGGAGCTGCTGATTTCCAAGACTCCGGAAATCTATCAGCCGGCTGTGGCTTGCGCCATTTTTCCTCCGCTGGCTACCCATCTCTGGAGAACCAGATTCAGATATATCGACAACGTGGAGCAGGAAGCTACCCTGGCGAGTGTGCTCTACCGATTCCCCCAAAATTTTATATGTGTTGAGAGGTATCTTTTATACAAAAAAAGTCCGTGAACATTCATTGCCCACGGACTTTTTAAATTATCTGATTCTTATAAATGTCTTATGCCTTGAAGCTCTCCAAGTCTTCTGCCTTGAAGTTCTGGATGTATGCTGAATGGCCGAGAACTTCCTCCTCTGCCATGCGAACATAAACGTTGGCACTCTTGGCAAACATCTCTGGTGCCTTGGTAGCATCGTCGAGGATGAGGAGAGACATTACGATGTCGCCAGTCATATTGTAGAGACGGCGAGCCAGGAAGTCGTGAACTGCCTGATCGTTAGCTTCCTTCACCTTGTTGATGGCTGCCTCGTAAAGTTCTACGAGCTTGGCAACGCGCTCCTTCAATGCCTTCAAATCATCTGATACCTCATTCTCCAACATCTCCTTGATGATGCTGAGATAAGTACCGTTGGTGATGTAGCGGATGGCTGCAACAACCTGAAGCTGGGTGGTACCCTCGTAGATAGAGAAGATGCGGGCATCACGGAACAGGCGCTGGCACTTGTACTCCATGATGAAACCAGAACCACCGTGGATGCTGATGGCATCGTATGCATTCTGGTTGGCATACTCTGAGTTCATACCCTTTGCCAATGGTGTGAATGCATCGGCAAGGCGGGTGTATTTCTTCATCTCCTGACGCTCCTCTGGAGTGAGCTTAGTGTCGCGGGCGATGTCTTCCAAAGCCTTGTAGATATCTACGTAGCGAGCGCAGCAGTAGAGGAGTGAACGGCCTGCATCCAACTTAGCCTTCATTCTTGAAAGCATATCATAAACGGCTGGGAAGTTGATGATCTTCTCACCAAACTGAGCACGCTCCTTGGCATAAGCCAAACCCTCGTTGTAAGCCTCCTGCTCAACACCTACACTCTGAGCAGCAATACCCAGACGGGCACCATTCATCAGAGCCATCACGTACTTAATCAAACCGAGACGGGTGTTACCGCAAAGCTCAGCCTTGGCATTCTTGTAAACCAACTCGCAGGTAGGAGAACCGTGAATACCCAACTTGTGCTCGATGTGACGAACGGTTACGCCACCATCACGCTTGTCGTAGATGAACATAGAAAGACCACGACCATCCTTGGTGCCTTCCTCTGAACGAGCCAGAACCAGGTGGATGTCTGAGTCACCATTGGTGATGAAACGCTTCACACCATTCAGACGCCATGTGCCGTCCTCATCCTGTGTAGCCTTCAGCATCACGCGCTGCAAGTCGGAACCTGCATCAGGCTCAGTCAAGTCCATACTCATAGTCTCGCCTGCGCAGATGCGAGGGATGTACTTCTGGCGCTGCTCCTCAGAACCGAACTCATAGAGTGTATCGATACAGCTCTGGAGAGACCAAATGTTCTGGAAACCGGCATCGGCAGCAGCGATAATCTCTGAAGCCATAGAGAAGATGGCGTTAGGCAGGTTCAAGCCGCCGTAACGACGAGGCATTGACAAGCCCCAGAGGCCAGCCTTGCGGGTAGCTTCGAGGTTCTCGAATGTCTTGCTGGCATAAATCATGCGGCCGTTCTCCAAGTGTGGACCTTCGAGGTCAACATCCTCAGAGTTTGGTTCGATGATGTTAGCAGCTACATCGCCGGTAATATCCAGCAATCGCTTGTAGTTCTCGATGGCATCCTCGTAGTTGACAGGAGCATCTTCAAACTGGTCTTTTTCTGCGTAATTTCTTTCCTTCAGGTCCACAACACGCTTCATGAGCGGATGATTCAAGTGGAACTCTATTTCAGGATGGTCTGTATAATAATTAGCCATTTTGCTTTTCTTATTTAAATAATGTGTAATGCAGATTACTTAGAATTCTGCTTGTAGTACTTGATGAGCTTAGGAACCACATCCTCTACATTACCGTTGATAACGTAGTCGGCAATCTTGTTGATTGGAGCATCAGGATCGTTGTTCACAGAGATGATGATACCTGAATCCTGCATACCGGCGATGTGCTGAATCTGACCAGAGATTCCGCAGGCGATATAAACCTTAGGATGAACGGTAACACCAGTCTGACCAATCTGACGGTCGTGATCTACCCAACCTGCATCTACTGCAGCACGGGAAGCACCTACCTCACCATGGAGGAGATGAGCCAACTCGAAGAGCTGGTCGAAGCCTTCCTTGCTTCCTACACCATAACCGCCGGCTACAACGATGGCAGAACCCTTCAGGTTGTGCTTGGCAGCCTCTACGTGGTGGTCGAGTACCTTTACTACAAAGTCTTCAGCAGGAACATACTTGCTTACCTCTGGATAAACCACTTCCTTCTTGCACTCACCCTCGTAGATGCTCTTCTGCATTACGCCGGAACGGACGGTAGCCATCTGAGGACGGTGCTCTGGGTTGACGATGGTAGCCACGATGTTACCACCGAAAGCAGGACGAATCTGATAGAGCAGACCCTCATAGTGCTTGCCGCTCTTCTTGTCGTCGTAATCACCGATTTCAAGCTCTGTACAGTCGGCTGTAAGACCGCTGGTCAATGAAGAAGAAACACGAGGACCGAGGTCGCGACCGATAACGGTGGCACCCATCAATGCAATCTGAGGCTTCTCCTCCTTGAAGAGGTTGACGAGAATGTCGGTATGTGGAGCTGAAGTGTATGGGAACAATCCCTCAGCATCGAAAACAAATAATTTATCTACACCATAAGGGAGAATCTGATCCTCTACCTGACCCTTGATGCCAGTACCAGCCACGATGGCATGGAGCTCCACGCCCTGCTGGTTAGCGAGCTTACGACCCTTGGTGAGCAATTCCTGAGATACTTCGGCAACGGTTGTGCCTTCTACCTCGCAATATACAAATACGTTGTTCATTGTCTTTTTTAATAAAGCATTTTTAAATGAATCGGAATCTGAATCATCCTTCGATGATTATCCGATAATACTTTCGTCCAACAATTCCTTCATCAGTCCGTCGATGTCCTCATCGCTGCTGGTCAAGGTCTTGCTCTCCTTTGCCTGGAACACGATGTTCTTCACGGCCTTCACCTTGGTAGGTGAACCGCTCAAACCACACTGTGCAGGGTCGCCATCCACATCGGCAACGCTCCACTGGTTCAAGGTGAGGTAAGGGCGCTCCTCATAGAGGTTGGCCCAAGGCTCATCACCCTTGCGCTCCATAGGGCAGGTAGCGTATTTATATTTCATCACGAGCTTCACGTTGCATGGGCGACATGGAGCAGCACTTCCGTTTACGGTGATAACCAGTGGCAATGGAGCCTCTACGGTCTCAACACCACCATCGATGAGGCGGCGGATTGTAGCCTTGCCGTCTTCTACCTTGAGGATTTCCTCGGCATAGGTAACCTGGTTGAAGCCCAGCTTCTGAGCCACCTGAGGACCTACCTGAGCAGTATCACCATCGATAGCCTGGCGACCACCGATCACGATATCCACGTCACCGATCTTCTGGATTCCGGTAGCAAGGGCATAGGAAGTAGCCAATGTATCAGCACCGGCAAAGAGGCGGTCGGTGAGCAACCAACCGGTGTCTGCACCACGATAAAGACCCTGACGGATGATTTCTCCCGCACGAGGAGGACCCATGGTCAAAATTCCAACTGTAGAACCTGGATTCTGCTCCTTCAGACGGAGAGCCTGCTCCAGCGCGTTCAAATCTTCTGGATTGAAGATAGCAGGAAGGGCTGCACGGTTCACGGTGCCCTCGGCTGTCATCGCATCCTTACCCACATTTCTTGTGTCAGGTACTTGCTTGGCAAGTACAACGATTTTCAAACTCATATTTAAAAATGGTTATTGTTATAATTCTCTTAAGTTGTTAGTGTTCGGAGCTCAAATCCTTGATTTGGGAGCAAACACGTCGGCAAAAGTACCATTTTTTTGTCTTTTACCCAAATATTTTAAAGAAAAAATGCACAAATGTCTTTATCTTGTGCGCAAAAAGAGACATTTGTGCAGGTTTTTCTTACTCGAAGCTTTTCAATCTTGCGATATACTTGCCGAGAATATCGAATTCTATATTCACCACGGTTCCTACTTCGATGTTGCAGAAGTTGGTGTTCTCTCGGGTGTAAGGGATGATGGCTACGGTGAAGGTGTTGTCAGTTGGCTCGCAGACGGTGAGTGAAACGCCGTTCACTGTCACGCTGCCCTTATCTACGGTGAAGTAGCCCTTGCGCGCCATCTCCTTGTTCAGTTCATATTCGAAGGTGAAGTAGGTAGAACCGTCTGCATCCTTCATGTTGATGCACTTGGCGGTTTCATCCACGTGTCCCTGCACGATATGGCCGTCCAGTCTGCCGTTCATAATCATCGAGCGCTCCACGTTCACCTTGTCGCCCACCTTCAGCAGACCGAGGTTGCTTCTATCCAGGGTTTCCTTCATGGCGGTAACGGTATAGGTACCGTCCTTGATTTCCACCACGGTGAGGCAGACGCCATTGTGCGCCACGCTCTGGTCGATGCCGAGTTCATCTACGAACGAACATTTCAGGGTAAAGTCGATGTTCTCCTTATCCTGTTTAATCGCCACTACGGTGGCCATTTCTTCTACGATTCCACTAAACATATATTCTATTTTTATTTGATTTCATGATTATTTAAAATGCAAAGATATTGCATTAGCTTGAAGCAACCAAATTATTTAAGTTCTTTTGATAAAATAATCGAGATATATTTGTTTAATTGCCATATTTTTTATATTTTTGCACATTATAATATGTGCACATGATAAATGTGATATACATGTTTTTCCAAAACTCCACCGAATATGAAGAATAATGAAACCCAAATGTCGCAAAACAATGACTTCGATGGTCTTGTAGCCCATATTCAGCAAACGCAAGATGTATTGCAGAACAATGCTCGCTTAGTGATTAATCGCCACGTCACAGCCAAGGCTTGGTTGACGGGCTATTATATTGTGGAGTATGAGCAGAAGGGAGCTGATAGAGCTAAGTATGGTGATCAACTTTTGAAGAAGTTGGCAGAGAAGTTGAAAGACAAGAAGACTTTCAGCTATAGAAGCCTAAATATTTATCGAAAGTTTTATTTGACCTATCCTGCGTTGAATGACCAAATAAAGCATTTTGTTTTGTCTTTGCCGTCAATTGTGCAGACAGTGTCTGCACAATTCCAACTGTCTGTTCTTGTCTTCTATCATAGGATATTGAAACGCCATGTCATCATCGAATTGAAAGCGAATCGTCTGAACTATGCCGATGCCGCCCAGCTTCACATGTATCTTGCTTACTATCGCAAGAACATCATGCAGCCAGATGATAATCCGCCAATCGGTATTCTCCTTTGCTCGGAAGTAGGACAGGAAATGGCAGAGTATTCTTTGCTTGATTTGGATGAGAGTGTGTTTATCTCCAAGTATCAACTCAATGTGCCTTCAAAGGAACGAATGACAGAGTTCTTGCGTAAGGAAAATGAGGGACTATATAATAAGGTATAGGAGCAGCAAAATTAGATAACACAGTTTAGGTAACAATAAAAACATTTGAAGACAATGGAAATCAAGGAAGGATATATGCCCTTCATGGGCTATCAAACATATTATCGTATCGTAGGTAAAACAGAGGAGGGCAAGAGCCCTATCATCCTCTTGCATGGTGGACCAGGCAGTACCCACAACTATTTCGAGCTATTGGATAGGGTAGCGGAATCAGGTAGAGCTGTCATCATGTACGACCAGTTGGGCTGTGGCAACTCATTTGTGGAGGGACATCCCGAACTCTGGACTCCTGAGACTTGGCTCAACGAACTCTGTGTGCTCATCGACTATCTCCACATCGACCATTTTCATCTCTTGGGACAGTCGTGGGGTGGCATGCTCGCCATCATCTATCTGATAGAGAAGCAAGCAAAGGGCGTGAAGTCAGCCATCCTCAGCAGCACTCTTTCGAGCAGCAAGCTTTGGGCAAGTGAGCAACATCGCATGATTAAGTTTATGTCGGAGGAAGACCAGCGTGCCATCGCTGAGGCTGAGGCGAAGGATGACTTTTCTAGCGAGGCGTATGCCAAGGCGAATGAGCACTTCATGCTCTTGCATTGTGCAGGCGAGGTAACGGAGGATAGCCCAGAGTGTCTTCGCCGGAAGAAACGTGCAGGTGCCGAGGCTTATCTCCATGGTTGGGGACCAAATGAATACACCCCGACTGGCACGCTTCGTGATTATGATTACACCGACCGCCTTGGCGAGATACAAGTGCCATGCTTGGTGATGAGTGGCACCAACGATCTCTGCACTCCATTGGTGGCGAAGACCCTCTATGATGGCATCTCCGATTCCAAGTGGCATCTCTTCGTAGGAGCGAGACACATGCCTTTCGCTGAGCAAAACGATGAGTATTGCCAGGTGCTGGAAGAATGGTTGGAGGAGAAAGATTAGGCTCTTTAGAATTAGAAACGGTTCAATTCCTCATGACCAGCACCCTTACCCTTGTATCGGTTCTTAGATGTGTTAAAGTTATATTGCAATGTCAAGAGCAAGGCACGGCTGTCGCTGGTGCTGCTTTGCCAAAGCGTAACATCCTTATTGTAGAATCGTATGTCACGATTGCTTTTGTTGAAGATGTCGTTAGCTTCAAGCGTAACCGAGAAACGATTCTTGCAGAAAGCCTTGTAAAGCTTGGCATTGAGGCTAGAGGAAGAACTGAGCTGCATGTTCTCCTTGTTTCCACGGCTGTTCCATTTAAACTCTTTATTAAAGTAAACGATTTATAAGTTGTCCATAATTAAAAAACTGTGTCAAACTACATTTATTGTAGTTTGACACAGTTTAGTTTACACTCTCGAATTTTATTTTATTTTTCCCTTTCAAGCAAAGTTATTTAGTTGTGTTTTAATCCATTAGAACTCTTATTTCTTAAATATTCTTCCTTTAATTCTCTCTCTACGCTTAGTGATGGATGATTATATATCTGCAAACGACATACTTCATTCGGTATTTTTTCATAAGATGGTGTATTTTCTATCCATATAAGGTGATTATCATCTATAGAATAGAGGTATTTTGTATCCGGTGTAGTTATATAATCACTAATATTTTTAACATAAAGTCTATTTGCTTTTTCATTATACATATAAGGTAATATGACATATCCTATTTTTTGTGGTGGAATAAAATATAATAATCTAAAAGAAGTTTTCTTACGAATTTTATAAAAACCAGTACATATATCTCCAACGATGTCTCCAGCTTTTAAACTGTCTAATATTACATTTGTTTTGCCAATAATATATGTTTTCTGCCATTGCCAAATTCTTTCATTATCCATATATTTATTTAAAGAGTTTAAAGCTACTTTCGGTAAAATAAAATAGTTCTTGCCTTTATATACTTGCATTCTAAAATGAATATTCTCAGAAGGAATATCTATCTTTAAGTTTGTCTTTGAATACCTTTTAGAAAACGATTGGAAAAAAGGTATAGACATTATGCAAAGAGTGATAATCATTCTTTGCATAATGTCTATTTTATTTTTGGGGAGAAATATTAACATAAGCAGATATGTTAGAATTACTGAGCTCTCTTAAAAAAGGGGCTCTGTTAGTGTAATGTAAATAAAATAAGGTGTACAAATCTGTGAGCTGGAACATGGCACCATTGTTCTTGTTGCCGAAAGCATTGTATTTTCTGATGAAGTCACAACTTATCAAATCATTGAAGGCTTCGGTCAACTTTCCACCAGAAGTGAGTTTTAAGGATTTCATGATGTCCTCACGGCTCATTCCAATTTTCTTCTTGGCTAATCTCCAACAAGTTGATTTCTCGCTTTCTTCCTATTATATTTTGCTGCATATCTTTTGTCGTTTTGATGATGGGGCAAAGATACTATAAAATATTGAAAAATAAGCAGAAAAGCATAGAAAAGTGCCGATAGTGGTGCCAAAAGTCGATTTTTTTAGGACTTTTGGCACCACTATCAGTACTTTTTAGTAATTTGAATACGATACGAAAGCCTCTAATTGCTTCTCTATTTCAGCGAAAGGTACGTTGAGGTCAAGAGTGCGGAAGTATATGGTATTGCCATCCGCAAGCTTCATACTTCCATTGGGTGTGATGTCTTCGTCTGTTTTAGCATAAAGCAACATGCCATCCACTTTGCCAGAATGCAGTTTGTCCTTATTCATGACATATGTATGAATTTGGTACAAGTTGTTAGAATGTATAGTCGCTTTGTCAAATTGCACTTGCATGGTATGTCCATAATACTTGGTGTCAATGATGAGCGTTCGGTCATTGAGAGTAAGTAATATGTCAGTTTGCATGATAGGAAGAACATGAGTGGAAGATACTTCTCGGTTGATATTCCAATCTATTTGTGCAGCTTGAGCCTTGTATTCAGGATGTTTAGCCCTATAGTATTCTAAGACAAACTTCTCGAAAAGGCGACAAAGGTGTTCATCCGTAAATGATTTCATCTTATATTTTCCCTTTTCAGTTGTCATCAGAATATCTTCGGTAAGGAAATAACAGACATAAAGCAACATTTGATAGGACTTGTTATTTCTGTCGAATGCCAGCATGTTCCATTTTACCGTGCTTAGTTCGATGATGTCGATGCCTGAAAAGAACAGCATGAGATTCTTTAGCTTAGTCTTTTGACCTTTTTTGATGGCTCCGTGCTTGAGAAGTCCAAAGACTGTAGCTTTTATAATCTGATTGAAGATGTTGTTTTCCGATAACTCATCATATTCACAACCGATTTCTTGCTTTCTGCATAACTTGTTTTGTATGGTAACTTTCAAGTCAAGTTTTCCACGAAGGGTAGGGAGTGAGTCTTTGCGAATGATATATTGCTTGAGGATGCCTTGTTTCAATTGACATGAGATACCCTTGATGAGAATTTCGGCAAACAATTGTTGTATATTGTCGAAATCCTCACCAGCAATCTCTTCATAATTGTTCTGCTTTAGCTCACGAAAAGCATAAGTGAGCATAAAGTAGATGTTGAGTATGAATATGTTCTTGTCTTTCGTCATTTGAGTGAATCTAATAGTTTATCTACAGCCATTTGATACTTCGAATCGTTGTCAAACCAATATTCTCTAAGCATTGGCTTGATGTCATATTCCACGATATTCTCCAACCACAAATCATTGATGGTGCTTGGATTGGATGCGCAGAAGTAACTGTGCCCGATACAGAATCCCGAACCAAGTGAGTCGTCATTGATTATGTCATGGTTGAGTGAAACTATAGCATTGACAACTTTATTAAACTTATCATTTCCGATGGACTCTTGGTGCTTCTTGAAACCTTCAGTGTCAAATCCAGGAGTCATTTCATAGAAACTAAATCGACGGCGCAAGGCATAGTCTATCATGGCAAGGCTTCTGTCTGCAGTATTCATCATACCTATTATATATAGGTTGCTTGGCACGCTGAACATTTCGCCATTATAAGCTAATTTGATTTCTGTATCTCGATAGTCTTTTTCTATCAGCATCAACAATTCACCAAATATCTTGCTCAAATTTCCTCGGTTTATTTCATCTATGATGAAGAAGTAGTCCTTGTCGGGATTGCTTTGGGCTCGTTTGCAGAAGTTATAGAATACTCCCTTTTTGAGTTCGAATCCGCCATCCTCGTTAGGTCGATATCCCATCATGAAATCCTCATAGCTATAGTTTTGGTGAAATTGGATGAATTCGATTCTAGATTCGTCTTTTTCACCTATCATGGAATAAGCCAATCTCTTGGCGGAGAAAGTCTTACCTACACCAGGTGCTCCTTGCAGGATGATGTTCTTCTTGTTTTGCAAGAGTGAACGCAACTTGGTATAGTCTTTCTCGCTCATATACACTTCCTTGAGGAAGTCCTCTTCGGTATAGGATTCCAACTGTTTGTTGTCTTCTTTTGGATTAGCTTCTCTTATGAGATCTATCAGGTATTCATATTCGTCAGGTGTAACCTTGAAAAGCGAACCATTCTTGTTTTGGATGAATTCCATGCTTTTTAGCTCCTGTGCATCTTTGAATGTGGCGTAGTCGATAGGATATTGCAGAGTTTCTATTTTCTTGAAGCAAATGTGCTGTCCATCGGATGGTGTGTCGATTTCGGCAATGGCAACGATTTGTTTCACAGGGTTAGCCTCATACCCTATGACAATATCCCCTTTCTTGGCATTCACGAAGTTCTGAAAGATTCTTCGTGGATTGCCATTCTCATTATAAAGAGTATAGTCTTGGATTTCACCGACCTTCATCTTGGAGAAACTCCAAATCTTAGGACTGGCTACGAGCCACCAATATTGCTTGTCTATATTGTAATTTGTTTCTTTTGGGGTATCCATATCTTTTTTTGTAGATTCTTTCTTTAGTTCCTTAAGAATGTTTTGTAGTTCTTCTGTAAATTCAAAAATATCTTTTTGACCTTGTTCTGAAATGATTACAGATTGGAGCTTTGAAATGGATGCTTTATTTGCTTTTTTCATTCCAAAATATTTAGCTAAAGTGACAAGATCTTTCTTCTTGAATATTGGAATGCAGTCTTTCTTTGAATACAAAAATGCAATTTTCCATTTATATTCTTCACCAAGCTCTGTGATTGTATTTATAATTTCAAAATTTCCACTTTGTGCATTAGTCGCAATTGTAATTATGGCTTTTTTTACAACTTCAAATGCTTCAGAGGATGTCGGTTTATTGTATTCGGAGTGCCAAGCGTAGATTCCATCACTTGTTAATCTTTCATCCCAAACCTTTGTCTTACGCTGTTGGTATTTGAATATGCCTAATTTATAAGAGCTACCTCCCCAAATAGAGCCAAGATTGTATGTGCGTGTTTCTATCCAATAGCAAAAGGAATCCTCATTTTTAGTATCAGCGTATTGGTCAAGAGTCATTCCTTTTAGATTTTCAGTAGGAAATGCTAAAAGAAATGATTTCTTAATAAAATGAAGATATGCAATATGATTCTTTGTTTCATTTGTGTTGTTAAATTCAAGGCACAATGCCTCGTACTGATTTTCATTAAGTTTAAAGGATGGCTCTTCTCTAATTTCACCTAATTCCTAGTGTCTTAATAAAAAATCAGTAGCAGTCTTAAGGCTGATATTGAGATTACGTAATGCTTTGTTTAATCTAATACTCATATTTTATTTCTTTTTTAAGAGTGTTATTAATAATTTTTTACCTTTATCCGTTAGCTTAAATTTCTGAAATCTACTTTTCGGAATCTCAGGAATTGTTAACTCTAGAAATCCATGACTGACAAGTGGCTCAATATGCATCTTGTAGTTTTTGGTCTGGAATGTTAATCCTAAAAAAGTAAGAATTTCTCTTCTCGTTTTTGGGGTTAAGCAATAATCCAAAATCTTTTGAGTGTTTTCTGTGACATAGTTACTGACATGGTTACTGACATAGTTACTGACATAGTTACTTTCTCTGTTAGTAGCTCTGTCACTAGCTTTGTCACTATCCAGCCAAAAAGTGACAGTGCTGGTGCAGATATCACTCTCAAAAGTCACGTCATTTCCTGTGATTTCCTTCCACTCATTCATCATGTCGAAACCATAACCGATGGTTTCTGATAGATTTACCAGTCTGAATATCTTGGCGATAATCGGGTTGCGAGGATTGGAATAGAGATGGTTGCCCAGTTGGGATATAGGCACAGGATAGCCACCAGCATTGAAGAACTCGACTCTGTCGGTATAGATATGAATGCAGGAGTGAATGGTGCTGAATGGATCGAAGTGAGAGAGCATATTGACTAATGCTTCTCGCAAAATCTTAAACTGCGAGCGATCTTCCACATTGAAACCCTCATCGTTCATCATGAAAGGCGTATCCACGATGAGGCGCAGTCTCCTGATCATAATCTGAAAATACTCCCAAAGGTTCTCTTGCTCGGGAATGCGGTAGGTATAGCGGGTTCGGGCTTCTCTTACACTTCTACCTGGAATCTCCACCAAATCCATCCAAAACGTCGGTACATAATGACGAACCCATTCTTCTTTGCCGAAACACATCAAACCGCCATAATTCAGATGCCCCTCATTATCGGCGATGCCGATGCGCTTGCAGAAGTCGGTGATGTCATTGCCTATCAGATTGGGACGAGGACTGTATAGCTTGAAGTAATTGCGATAGTCACGAATGGTGTCCTCGTTGAGCATGGAGAGATTGGAGTCTAAGAGTATTTGCTCAGACTTGATGCCGAATGATTGGTTATGAAACATGGCGGTTATCTCACCATTGGTTGCTCGTTGGTCTCCACTGCCAAATCGGATGAATGTATTCTGTGGATTGTTATAGTAGATAGGCTTGTGGGGTGATGAGGCAATATGAAATGCCAAGACCCTATGCCCATCTATATGATAGAGCATACTCTTGGCATCGACTGGCTCATTGAACTTTTGGGAACGCAAAGTACCCAAAAAGTCTTGTTCCAACTTCTCTGCATTGTCAACTCCTGATATTTCAAACTTCTTGCCATTCTGCTTTATTCCAAGCACTATCCATCCGCCGGAAGTGTTTGCGAATGCACTTACGGTCTCCCATATATTCTTAGGAAGTTCACTCTTGGCTTCCTTTGCCTCGAAGTCTTCCCACTCGATGTCGTTGATTCTGTCTATCAGCTCTTCCTTGGTCATAATCTTAATGTTTTGGTGATTTCTTTTTGCAAATATACTCATAATAATAGATATTTGCAAGTTTTTATTTTTCTTTTCTAATTTCATTTTTCCTTTCACCTATCTTGCAATCATTTGTGAATCATTTGTTTATGGTGAAAGGAGAATGGAGAAAGCTGCCTTTGTTACTTTAGAAAATAGATAGGCGCATGGGGAGTTCCATCCTTCACCATGATATCTTTCTCGCAGAAATGAGTGAGCCACTTCTGAGCCATGTAAGGTGTCAAGCCGAAGTGGATGCGCATGATGCGAGTGGTGATGTAACGATTCTCTTGAAGATACTCCTTGATTTTCTCCAACATCTTTTCTTCTGAGTATTTTGTAGATTGGTTGGAATAAAGGGAGCGGACAAAGTGGACGTTGCGCTGTACTTCCTTCATCAGCTTTTCCTCTGGACGGAAGTTGATGCCAGTGATGCGTACTTCCTTGCCCGTAATCTTCTTGTCAGGATTCTCCTCAGGCATCTCTAGGCTAGCCGACATGGAGAAGTAGCCAATTTCTGGGATGTAAAAGCGGTGTCCCATGGAGAATTCTTCCACCAAAAGGTCATGAAGCTCTGCCAACACCGCAGCCACATCTCCCTTGGTGAGTGAGCAGCGGTTCTGGATTTTCTCTTGCAGTTGCTTCTCGGTCATAGGTTCATGCTGCACGATACGAACGTATTGGCGCTTTTCTCCTGTGCCCTGGGCATTGTTGAGAGTGTAAATGTCGTATTTCAGTTCCATATTTCTTGTTGTTTGATGTTTCGTTGTTTTCTATATTCTTTGTCTTCTATGAAAGATGATGCAAATATATATAATAATGTGATAACTTGTATCTTTTGGTGTAAAATATTAGGTTTATTTAAATATTGGTATATGTCATATGATTATACGGCATTTGTCATTCGACCGTATGATAAGTGTCGTGTAATCGCATGACAAATGTCACGCAATCGTTATAATTGCTTCCTTGCATCGTTATGGTTGCTTCCTTGTATCGTTATAATTGCTTCCTTGCATCATATAAGTCACAACATTGTTACCATCCATCTCATCCTTGCCAATTTCAAGAAATGCTCATTCTAAATGAATGGTTTTGCTCTGAATTACTCATTCTGAATGAGCAAAAATAATAGAAATTGCTCATTCGGAATGAATAAAAGGAGGATTTATACCCCAGCATTTGGTGGATTCAAAAAAGTAGTACCTTTGCTAACTTCTATGGGATTACCTGCCGAGAAGAAGCTGAGGCTTATCTGGAGAATAAGATACTCAATGAAAGGTTGAGAAAGGTTTGCTGTATTGATGCCGTCTTGCCCAATGATATCTTTGCGGAATGGCTGAACACCGCACACTACCTAATTTATTGTGTAAGAATTAGTTTAGTGCTGCTTAGTGAGGTGTGCGGTAGAAAATCGAAACTATGTTTCTACAACCTGGTAGTCGGAGAATCTTAATATAATAGTTCCTGCGGAGGGCACGAAAGTGCTCTCCGCAGGAACTATTATTGTTTACTGGAAGCTGCTTTCCATTCATCATAGATATGGCTAAAGATAGCTACGCCATCATTCAGTTGCTTCCTAGCTATAGACTTATCTTTGTTCCACCATTCAAGAATGTAATTCTTCAGTCCCTCATATTCCTTTTGATCCTTGAATTGTCGATCCAGGCTTCCCATTTTGCCAAGCGTTGCATTGTAAAGAATAAATGCCCTTTTCTGTCCATTAGGCTTCAGTGCATACCAAGTAGCCCAAGAGTTTCCTGTGTTTATGCCATTGCCAGGCAGAAATACGTGAACTTGGTAGACAGATGCATTCTTGCCGCGGTAAAGGAGTTCCATAAGGCGATCCTCTTTTACAGTCCTAATCGAATTACGTGCTATCGTTTGGCAATGTTCCCACACTTCACCTTCCGGGTGTTCCTCTGTGAGTGCAAGCCATTCCATCTTGGTTACTTTCTCAGCATCGTACTTCTTGGCTTTTTTGCCATCTGGATTCTCGGCAAGTCTTACTTGATATTCTAGCGCCCACCCCATGTACTTCTTAGGAATGTAGCCCTCTATCTGTTTGCCATCCATCATAGTGAGGCGAACATGACGCATTTCTGGGTCGTCATTCTTGCGAGCGTGTGCAGCTATCGCTACCACCATTACTGCCATGAGCAGCCAAAACTTCATTGCTTTCATAATGATTCCTTTTAGTTGTTATTTATTGTTTGTCATCTAATACTTCTATCACTCGTTGTATCATAGAACTTCGGTTGTGTTCACCTAGTCCAATGAGTTTCTTTTCCCATTCCTGCGAAAGTCCTACACAGTGGCAAAGTTCTCGGATAAAGGATTTGTCGCATTTCTTATAGGTATCTCCCAGACATATAAGCTTGCCATCAGTCTGTCTGACATAGAAGTCGCAAGCCGTCTTGCTTGGGATGAAAAACATTGCTGCTGCTGTGTTACATTGCCTAGCTTTCATTCCTCCCATGTCCGTCACGGAATAACCTTGGGAGGCATAAATATAGACTTGCAATCGTGGGTGGTTGATATATAGCCAGCTCCATCCCACATTTTCCAAAGGAACAAGTGTGCGTACGTTTTGCTTGGAGGTTGCATTCCACACCACTACAGAATCAATGTTGGCGAAAGGTATCACATCGCTAGTGCATTGGCGAGAAAAGAAGTTTCTATAAACTTGAACATCCTTTTTCTTGCGTGGCAAGTCTATTCGGTCATTACTTTCATAGAGTTGCTGGATACCATTCTTTAGGTACACTCGTCCCTCGCATGATTGAGCTTGCATGCTAATAGTTCCCATATAAGCAAACAAAATGCTAATGATGAGATATATTCGCCCCAAATTTACCTCCTCATGCACGGCATTTTTGATCTTTCGGATGGTCTTGCCATTGGAAAGACGCCAACCTTCTATTTCTTCATATTTGCACATAAGCGATTTCTCTTGATAATTATTGCAAATATACGAGGAAACTTTCTGATTACCAAATAAATTAACCATTTTTTTTATAAAAATAGGCACGCATCCTTTCGGGGGCGTGCCTATAACCTTATTATTATATTATACCTTTATATTCATCATGTTGCCACGTAAGCGGAGGATGAATTTCTCGCGCTTGCCCTTGAGTAGATTTCCGTTGATACGTTTCTGCTTGATGAACTGGTCTATGGCAGCAGAATGTCCGATTTATGTATTTGATGTATGATGGCTGCAAAGGTAGGAATATTCGTCGTATTTCCTTTGTCAAATGTATTCTTTCCTTTATTCTTTGTTTCATTTTGGCTTTCCATGCGGTTTCGGTACGTCTTTTTCCTTAAATGTTTTGTGTTTTCAGAGAAAAGTATTAATTTTGCAACATAAAAATAAGAGGATTAGAATAATGATAGACAAACCGACGATAGCACGTATCATGGACTCCACCAAGATAGAAGAGGTGGTGTCCGAATTCGTCACGCTCAAAAAGCGCGGCATCAACTATGTCGGCTTGTGTCCTTTCCATAACGATTCACATCCATCCTTCTCCGTTTCTCCTACGCGTGGCATCTGCCATTGCTTTACCTGCGGAAAGGGTGGAAACGCCATCAACTTCCTGATGGAGCTGGAGCAGATGACCTATCCTGAGGCACTGAGATGGCTGGCTAACAAATACCATATCGAGATTCAGGAACGCGAGATGACCAACGAGGAGAAGCTGCGCGAAAACGAACGCGAATCGATGTTCATCGTGAATGAATGGGCGGCGAAATACTTCCAGGACATCCTGCAGAATGATGTGGATGGTAGAGCCATCGGCATGCAGTATTTCAGAAGCCGAGGATTCAGAGACGACATCATCCGGAAATTCCAGCTGGGATTCGCCCTGAACCAGCGCACGGCGCTCTTCGACGAGGCGGTGAAGAAAGGATATCAGCCGAAATACCTGGTGGATACCGGTCTCTGCTTCAAGGTGGACAAGGAGGAAGCGGGCAACAAGAGCGGACAGGACAAGTATCTGGACCGATTCTCCGGGCGCGCCATCTTCCCGTGGCTGAGTGTGAGCGGAAAGGTGGTGGCTTTCGGCGGACGTGTGCTGGATACTCGTACCAAGGGTGTGAGCCAGAAATACGTGAACTCGCCCGACAGTATCATCTACCACAAGGAGCGGGAACTCTACGGACTGTATCAGGCAAAGAAGGCCATCGCCAAGGAAGACTGCGTGTATATGGTGGAGGGATATACGGATGTAATCTCCATGCACCAGTGCGGCATCGAAAACGTGGTGGCCAACTCGGGTACGGCGCTGAGCATCCATCAGATCAGACTGCTCCACCGATTCACCAGCAACATCGTATTGCTCTACGACGGCGATGCTGCGGGTGTGCATGCGGCGCTGCGAGGTACCGACATGCTGCTGGAGGAGGAGATGAACGTGAAGGTGCTCTTCCTGCCGGATGGAAACGACCCTGACAGCTTTGCCCGAAGCCATACCGCTGCAGATTTCAGAAAATACATAGAGGAAAACCAGAAGGACTTCATACAGTTTAAGACCGACCTCTCGCTGAACGGCGTGACCGATCCGGTGAAGAGAAGCCAGGCGATCAACAGCATCGTGGAGAGCATCTCGAAGATCAAGAACCAGATTACCCGAGCCTCTTACATCACCGACTGCGCCCACCGGCTGGGCGTGAACGAGGCGATTATCGTGAATGCGCTGAACAACTTCGTGAGAAACGGCATGAGCGAGCAGGTGAAGGCTGAACGGCGCGCAGCTGGACTGAGAGACCCGAAGGCTACTGCCCCACAGCAGGGAATGCAGGCTGCCATGAGGGGCGTGACGCCGCTGGACAAGCTGCTGGAGGTGGAAGACCTGCTGGTGAAGCTGATCATACATCACGGAGAAAAGCATATCGTGGTGAAGGATGTGGAGGGCAACGATATTGAACTGCCGATAGCACAATATATCTATCTGGATATGTCGGGCGATGAATTCAGATTCCATAACGAGCTTTATAACAAAATCTTGCAGGAAACGCTGGAGCATCTGGAGGATGAGAACTTCGTGGCGGAAAACTATTTTGCCAACCATCCGAATCCGGAGGTGAGCAGGATTGCCAGTCTGCCGACGGGAGAACAGGAGGTTTCTACGGCGAGTCTGCAGCTGCAGCTGAACGCTGAAAAGCTGCGCCAGTTTGTCTTCAAGGATCTGCTGAGCTTCCGCACACATTATATCGCACAGCGACTGATAGAGGTGCAGCAGGAATTTGCCAGAAATCCTTCGAACAGGGAGCTGGTGGAGGAGTTTATGAAACTGAAGAAGATGAACTCGCTGCTTGCCAGCCAGACCAACTCGGTATTCAACTAGATTAAAAAAGAAAGGTATGATATATATTCATTGGATTTATCTCTTGCTTTATATGGCGATCATGATTCCCGCTATCATCACCGTCTTGATGGACAACCGACAGCCCGCCAAGACGATGGCGTGGATTCTTGTGCTCGCTTTCATGCCTTTCGTGGGAATCATCTTCTACATCTTCTTCGGGCAGAACACGAGAAAGGAACGGCTGATCAGCGATAGAAGCATGGACCAGTTGACCAAACGATCGATGCTGGAGTTTGCCGAGCAGGAGAATCTGCATATCCCAGCCAACAACAAGCCGCTGATGAATCTCTTTACCAATCAGAACTGGGCATTCCCGTTTAAGGACAATCAGGTGGATATCTTTACCGATGGTTATGAATTTATCTTCTCCTTATTATATAATATAGGTCAGGCGAAGCATCACATCCATCTGGATACCTACATCTTCGAGGATGATGCCCTGGGCTACCTGGTGGCTGATGCCCTGATAGACAAGGCGGAACAGGGAGTGGAAGTCAGACTGATATACGATGACGTGGGCTGCTGGAAGGTGAAGGATGCCTTCTTTGAGCGCATGAGGGAAGCGGGCATCGAT
The DNA here is from genome assembly GCF_002224675.1 of Segatella copri. GTDB lineage: Bacteria > Bacteroidota > Bacteroidia > Bacteroidales > Bacteroidaceae > Prevotella > Prevotella copri_U. The sequence goes on from NZ_NMPZ01000029.1 coordinate 30,660, forward strand.
GTGCATTCGTTTATGCCGGTAAGGTTTCCGGCGTTTACCAGCAAGGTGAACTACCGCAATCACCGCAAGATATGCGTGATAGACGGCAGGGTAGGATTTATCGGTGGCATGAACATCGCCAAGCGCTATGTGAAGGGCACCGGGAAGCAGAAGTGGCGCGATACGCATCTGAGGATAGAGGGCGGAGGCGTGTATGCCCTGCAGCGTGCTTTCCTGATAGACTGGTATTTTGTGGATCGCACCTTGGTGTCAAACCGAAAGTATTATCCTCCGGTGGATTCGAAAATCAGGAATAATTGTCTGGTGCAGGTAGTAACGAGCAGTCCGATTGCTCCATGGCCTGATATCATGCAGGGATATGTGCGCATTCTGCTCCAGGCGCAGAAGTATGTGTATATGGAGACGCCTTATTTCCTGCCTACCGAACCTGTGCTCTTTGCGATGCGCACGGCGGCGCTGGCGGGAGTAGATATCCGTTTGCTGATGCCTAGACATTCAGATGCCAGGATGGTGGAGTGGGCTTCGCGTTCTTATCTGATGGAGGCGATAGAGGCTGGCGTGAAGGTTTATCTCTATACGGGTGGATTCAATCACAGCAAGTTGCTGGTGAGCGATGACAATCTCTGTACCGTGGGCAGCACAAATGTGGATTTCCGTAGTTTTGAGAATAATTTCGAGGCGAATGCCTTCTTCTATGATGAGGAAATGGCTCAGAGAATCAAGCGGATTTATCTGAAGGATGAATCCAGCAGCATTCTGGTGGATGATGTGGCGTATTTCGTAAGGCGCCCGTTCCTGAAAAGATTGTTCGAGAGTATCGTAAGATTGCTTTCGCCGCTGCTGTAAAAAAGGGAGGGTGTTGTAATCTTGCTTCTGCCCTTTGTTTTTTTCCCAATACGCCCTGAAAGGGCAGAAGCTCCTAGCCCAGGGCATCGCCCTGGGTAGTCTTGTGTTTCCCCTTTCGTCCTGAAAGGGCAGAAGCTTTAAAACAATCAGCAGATTTTATCTGAATATCGAGAAGTTTACGCTTCCGTAACTTCTATGCTCCAGGAATCTTGGATGGTCGGAGAAATCGTAGTTCTTGCCATGTTCGAAAACGAAGATGCCCTCTTCGTTGAGAAGATCGCCATTGAGTACGAGGTCTGGAATCTCGGGGAGCTTCTCCAGTGCGTATGGCGGATCGGCAAAGATGAAATCGAACTTCTGCTTGCAGGTTCTCAGGAAGCGGAATACATCGCCGCGAATCAGAAGATCCCTGTCTTCGCCCAGTTTCTTGAAACACTCGCGGATGAAGTTGGCATGGTCGCGGTCGGCCTCTACGCTGATTACTCGGCTGCATCCACGGGATACCAGTTCCAGCGAGATACTGCCTGTGCCGGCAAAGAGGTCGAGGGCTGTGGCATCCTCGAAATCGATGTAATTCTGCAAAACATTAAAGATGTTCTCCTTTGCGAAATCTGTAGTTGGTCGCGCCTTGAACGAACGTGGTATGTCGAAGTGGCGACCCTTATATTGTCCTGTTATGATTCTCATAATTAACTTTTAACTATCAACTTTTAACTATCAATTTTTAACAATCAGCTTTTAACAATCAACTCCTACTTGCTTAAGTAGAGCGTCAGCAGATCGAACGGCATTCCCTTGATTTCCGTGATGGGCGCACGATTGAATTCGGCGCTTGGATTCAGGAGAAAAGTCTTCTTGACATAGAGCTTGGCGTTGTAGAGGAACCAATCCTTATCCGGAATATCGCCCGAAACATGCAGCTCATCCTGCATCTGCTGCAATCCCAGCTGCTTCCATACGAAGAGGATGAAGTAGAGTGCATCCTTGGCATGATCAGCCTGGAAGGAATTGTAGAACTTGAATCTGTTTTTCTCGAAACAGAAGATGTCCACCTTCTTGTCGTGGAAATACGCATAGAGCTTGTGGTAGATACCCGTGAAGCTGCGCTTGTGCAGATAGTTCCACATCGGCTGCATGATAGGAGTGAAGCGCACATCCTGGAAGTTGTCTTCTATCACCATCTTCAGATCCTTGTTGATCGGGAAAACGGCCACCACATTCAGATTCGGCTGCACCCTGTAAAGGATGGCATCGCTGTGGCTGCCCGTGAAGGCATGCTGATAGAGCACGGTGAGGTCTTCCTCGTGGAATTCCTCTATAGGTACCAGCAGGATAGGCGTATCGATATAGACACGCACCTTCTGATAGCCGCGCTGCAGGAGTTCGCTTTCGCCGAAAGCCTGTCTGAGGTTGGCTGCTATCGATACACCGCTTTTCACGGTGTAAGGTTCGTATATCAACTGGTGCTCGGCTTCGCGATCTACAACCGAGAAGCTGAGTGTATTCTTGCTCACACGGATGGTGAGTCGTGCTTGCTGTGTTCTTTTTTTACCAATTACTTGCATTGTCGTTGTCTTTGGTGATGTCTCCGATCTTTAATCCAGGAAAGTTGCCGGCATCGGAAGCTTTTTCTGTTACCTGTTGGATCGCCTCCTCGTTGAGACCATCGAGATAGTCTTCGTAGGTGGCTCCGCATTCCATCAGCGGAATCTGCTTTCCGCTTTTATGGATGATGGTAGTGGCGGCGAGCGAGAATTTCCTGCCATCGGAATAAGGGATGAGGGTATCCTCATCCTTGAGATACTTCGCCTTGATGAGGATAGCGAAATCGCCGGTATAGACTCCGTGCTTCGCCCTGTATCTTTCTTCGGCAGAACGGATGAGCATCAGTTTCTCCTTCACCTCGGCTTCGCGGTTCGCCATCTGTTTCTCGAAGATGAGAGGCTGGCTGATACTGAGAGCGCAAAGCAGCATCATGATAATGACGCAGGCGCCCAGGATGGCATTATTGTTTATTTTTCTTAATTTCATTCTCATTTCAATTAGTACTTTTGCATCTGCTTCTGCAGCTTATCTTCTGCAAAGATACAACAAAAAGTTGAAAATCAGTAATAATTAAAGCAAAATAGTTGAAAATGACTGAATTATGTCGGTGGATGGGGCTTTCCATAAAGACATCAGAAGACAGAAAAATGCCAGTCTAAGACAGACTTTCGTTACTATAACGTTACTGTTTTTTGATGATAATGAATGGGCGAAAATCACAGAATTAAGAGGCAAAAGTATCTAATAATTAGAAGATTGCCAAGAAAACTCGGAAGATTCTTTTATGCATGATTCTAATGCTTTGATTCGCTTGGATTTGCAAATGGGATAATGACTCTGTACATAGTATTTTTGCAAACAGTTAAAAAAGTAGAAAGTTATGAGCAGATCAACATTCAGAGTATTATTCTATCTGAAGCGTAATGCGCCAAAGAAGAACGGACTGATTCCAGTCATGTGCCGTATTACGGTAAACGGCAAGATTTCACAGTTCAGCTGTAAGTTGGACGTGGATGAGAAAATGTGGAGCGTGGAACTTGGTCGCATGAGTGGACGAAGCATCGTTGCGCAAGAGGCCAACCGAAAGCTGGACAAGATTCTTGTCGGCATCAATAAGGCTTATCAAGATGTATGTGATAAGGATAGCTATGTCACAGCAGAGAAAGTGCGTAATTCCTATCTTGGTATGGGGATGAACCACAAGACCCTTCTTGCAGTATTCCGTAAGCACAACGAAGACTATGCCAAGCTTGTTGGCAAGATGAAAAGCCAGCGTAGCTATTGGAAATACAGAGTGGTTTACAAGCATCTGGAGGAGTTTATCAAACAGCGTTATAAGATGGAAGACATTGCGCTTAAAGAACTCACCCCTGCATTCATCACCGATTTCGAAGTTTTTTTGCGAATAGAGAAAGGTCACTGCACCAATACTGTATGGTCGTATATGATGCCTTTCAGAAGCATCATATTTATGGCTATCAACAACGGTTGGCTTGCACGTGATCCATTCTATGCCTATCACATCAGTAAGGAGGAAACAAAGCGAGGTTTCCTGACAATGGAGGAAATAACAAAGTTGATCAACGGACAGTTTACCAAAAAGAAATACGAACTTGTCCGTGACCTATTCGTTTTCTGTTGCTTCACCGGACTGAGCTGGACAGACATGCGCAATCTGACCAAGAGCAATATTCAGACCTCTTTTGATGGACATGTGTGGATTAAGACATCGCGACAAAAGACAGGCGTGGAAAGTGATATTCGGTTACTTGAAGTAGCCAAGCATATCATTGATAAATATGAAGGATTGGCAAAAGATGACCGTTTATTGCCGGTTCCTGCTTATAGCGTATGCAAATATGATATAAAGCAAGTTGCCAAACAATGTGGTATAGAGAAGAATGTGTCCTGGCATGTCTCTCGTCATAGCTTTGCTACCTCGGTCTGTCTCTCCAATGGTGTGCCTATTGAGACACTCTCCAAGATGATGGGACACACAAGCATCAGAAGTACGCAAATCTATGCCAAGATAACCGCTCAGAAGTTGAGTGACGATATGGAAAAATTGTCACAGCGCATACAATCTGTCGAAAATATCATTTGTCAAACCATCTAATTTAATCAGCAGTATGAAAAGAAACATTATAAAGGTGAGCAACTACTCTGTCACACTCACTGGCAATAATATCTGGATGACATATTGGGAGATAGCAGAAGCATTCAATGTCATCCCTGCTTCGGTGAACAGGACAATAAAAAGAATGTTCAAAGAAAATGTCTTTTCTGAGTGTGAACATAGCAAATATATCCGATTGTCAAACGGCAACCATGCCTATGTTTACAGTCTTGATGTAGTGATAGCCATTTCTTTCAAATACAGAACCCATTATACCGATGTGTTCAGAAAATGGCTGACAGACAAAGTAAAGGAGCAGCATCCTCCAGTATTCATCAGTTTTCAGACAAAAGATCTGTATGGTTGCTGATTGTATACTGACAATAGTATAATATAGAAAAGCGGATTGTCTTCCTAAAAAGGAAGCAGTCCGCTTTTCTCGGTTATAGTTCATTTTGGTGGTTACTGTAATTACTTTCCAACAGAGCCTGAATGTCGGATTCCCGATACAGTACTTTACCTCCAATGATAAAATAAGGCAAGATAGCTGCATGTCGGTATTCCTGCAAGGTCCGCTTGCTGATGTGTAGACGGGCTGCAACATCCCTGTCTGTCAGATACATCTCGCCGTTCAACGGGAAATGACTGCATTCAGCCAGCTTGTCAGCCTTTCTCATGCTTTGTCGAATTGTTTTCAATACTTCGACAATAATCTCGTGGTCTTCATTCAATACTGTCTGTATCATACGCAGTCCGCCTCTATTGTGCCTGCACTATGCAATATGAAGTTTTCCACATCAGCAGGCTTGTAATAGAACTTTCTTCCAATCTGGGTGCATGGAAGCAAATCCTTGTCACGCAGACTCTGTAGGGATCGTTTGCTAAGGTTCAGAGCCTTACAGACGTCTTCTGAATCCATCCACTTAGCCAGACTTCTGTCTTTAGATTTCTCCAATAGGAAGTCCACCTTTCTCGTCAATGCCTTCACACTCTCCAGAAGCAAATCGAAGGTCTTTCTTTCAATGATTACTATATCCATATTTGTATACTTGTTGATTAACGAGCGCAAAGGTAAATCAGAATATTGTGAGATGGATAAAAACACGGAAATCGTGTTGCTTGTGTCGCCTTAGAAGGACACTCAGAGACAAATTCAATAAAAATCTCACGGTAGTAACGCGTAAGTACCGTGCCCGATAAATTCCTTTGCCGTACTTTTGCAGCGAACAAATGCAAAAGCGTATGGAAATCATAACAATAGACAGCTTGGCGTTCAAGGAACTGACTGGGCAAATAAGAGAGATTGCAGCGTACGTAAGAAAATATGGTACAGCAATCAGAGAAGAGAATGACACAGGAAAGGAGTACCTTACCAGTGCGGAGGTCTGCGAGATGCTTCATATCAGCAGCCGCACCCTGCAGCGCATGAGAGATGCCAAAGTTATAGGCTTTACCTTCGTAGGCAATGCGTGCCGTTTCAGACGGTCAGATATAGAGAAGTACCTCAAGGAAAGAGGAACAACATAAAAAATGGAGAAATATGGATACACTTGACAGAACAACATTTGAGAATGGTATGAGACAGCTTATGCAGAGACTTGACAAGCATGAGGCAGTTCTCAATGTCATCAACGAGTCTGGAAGGGATATGATGCAGACCATCCCTAAACTTGAAGATGAACTGCTTGACAACCAAGACCTGTGTCTCATGCTCCATGTGAGCAAGCGTACATTGCAGCGATACCGTAGTAGCGGAATGATCCCTTATCGACTATTGAAGCGTAAGCCGTACTACAAACGCTCCGATGTGGAGGATTTTATCAGAACGTATGCAAAGGAAATAAAGAAAGAAAACGACGGGAACAGAAAAGCCCGCATTTATGTATAACAATTAAATATTTACAATTATGGTACAAAAGAAAAAGAGTGATGAACAGGACGTGCTGGTAGTCCGTGACGAAAAGACGGGCGAGATCAGCGTCGTCGCCGGACTCAGCAGAGACGGCACACCGAAGCGAGCACCCGCCAAGGCGGAGAACACGCCCGACTTCCTGCGTTTTGACCGCAACAGTGACCTGATGGACAGTTTCTTTAGAAACTTCTTCCGCCAGTGCAAGGAGCCAAGCCGATTCGGATTCTACCGCATAGCGGCAGACCAGGTGGAAAACCTGCTTGACGTGATGAAGGAGTTACTGAAAGATCCGGAGGCTAACAAGGAGATTCTTTCCGCCCACAAGGTTGACACCTCCAATTATGAGAAAGAGGCAAAGCAATCGGAAGGTCAGGCGAAAGAAACCGCATCATCGGACGATGCGTCCAAGACGCAAGCTAACACAGAAAAAGAGAATGTATCATCTGAACAAACAAACGAAAAAGAGAACGACATGGAACAGAAACCAGAACAGACCGCAACCGCACAGCAGGCACAGACCGCTCCGGGTGTAAAGCAGAACCTCATCAGTGGTAACGATGTGAACCTGCAGGAACTTGGTGCCAAATATGGCATAGACTTCAACAGTATGAATGAGAAGGATATGAAAGCCCTGCTCAACTACGGCAAGACGGGGCTTGTGATTGTGAAGCCGACCTTCGGTGGTGAACAGATAGAGATACAGGCCCGTCTGTCATTCCGCAAGGACGATAACGACCAGTTGCAACTCGTGCCGCATTTCGTGCGCAACGAGCCTAAACTCGATGTCGCTTACAAAGGCTATACCTTCACTCCAGAGGACAAGAAGAACCTGTTGCAGAACGGTAACCTCGGAAAGGTTGTGGATTTCCCCGACAAGAATACAGGTGAGCTGCGTCCTCATTTCATCAGTATCGACCGTCTCACCAATGAGATTGTTGACATCCCGACCAACAAGGTGCGCATACCCGATACCATCGGCAAGACACCTATTACCAAGGACGACAAGAGGGTGCTCTACTCAGGTATTCCGCTTCGCAAGGAGATTGAGCTTGCCAACGGGCGCAAGTTCACACCGCTGCTGCAGGTGAATGTGGAACAGCGTGGCGTGGAGTTCGTGCCTGGCAGCACAAGACAGGCGCAAGGTCAGAAACAGAATGGAGACAAGAAGCAGACCGCTGACAAGCAGGAGCAGAAGGCAGAAGGTGATGCGGGCGGTCAGAAGAAGCAGCAAGATCCCAACCACTGGCTCAATGAGGACGGGACCATCCGCCGACTCAACACCTATTTCAAGAAGGAACTGACCGAGCAGCAGAAGGACGACTATGTGGCAGGCAAGACCATCGAGATCAAGGAAGTGCCCAACAAGAACGGCAGCGGTACCTATACCGCCTACGTAAAGTTCGACTTCGACAAGATGCAGCCACGTTCCTACCGCAACAATCCAGACCTCAAACAGGCGAAGGAACAGATTCCGACCAATGAGAACAAGGTACAAGTCGCCGTCAACGAGCAGGGCAAGACCCATGAGGCGACCAAGCACACCAAGGATCCGCTGAGTCCGGGACAGTCTGCGCCAAAGAACGAAAAGCAGCAGAAGGAACAGAACGCCGAGGGACAGAAGCCAAAGAGAAAGGCAAGAAGCGTGAAGATGTAGTTGCCGCCACTTGATCCACAGAGTTAATCATCCATCATAACAACCGACATCTGCGACCGTCTATCCCACGGTTGCGGATGTCACAAAAACAACAGACAATGAAGACAATCATCGCAGAGAAACCAAGCGTAGCCAAGGAAATCGCCCACATTGTAGGAGCTGACAAGCGTGAGGAAGGCTATATGCAGGGCAATGGCTATTATGTGACATGGGCTTTCGGACATTTAGTGCAGCCTGCCATGCCGGAAACCTACGGCATGAAGGGATTCCATGCAGAGAATCTGCCTGTGATTCCCGACCCGTTCGTTCTTGTTCCCCGACAAGTCAAGACAGAGAACGGCTACAAACCAGATGCAGGTGTGCTTGCCCAGATTAAAATTATCGGCAAGCTGTTTGACAGCAGTGAGCGCATTATCGTAGCAACCGATGCCGGACGTGAGGGAGAGTTGATTTTCCGATACCTCTATGCGTATCTCGGTTGCAGGAAACCTTTCGACCGTCTCTGGATCAGTTCGCTTACGGACACCGCCATCCGTGAGGGACTTCTGAACCTCAGGGATGGCAAGGGGTATGACAATCTCTATCATGCAGCCAAGGCACGAAGTGAGGCAGACTGGCTCGTCGGCATCAACGGCACACAAGCCCTGACGATAGCCGCAGGACGTGGCACCTATTCCGTAGGTCGTGTGCAGACTCCGACCCTTGGCATGGTGTGCGAACGCTATTGGGAACACAAGCGTTTCGAGTCGAAACCGTTCTGGCAGGTACACTTCGGTGTTGTTGATGCAGACAGTGGCAATATACTGAAGTTCACATCTGCCAACCGATGGGCAGACAAAGGCACCGCAACCGATATATATAATAAGGTGAAAGATATCGGTTCTGCCATCATCACAAAGGTCGCAACCAAGCGAAAGGTGGAGAAGGCACCGCTCCTTTACGACCTTACCACCTTGCAGAAAGAAGCCAACTCCCAGCATGGCTTCACGGCAGAGCATACACTCTCCATCGCCCAGAAACTCTACGAGGCAAAGTTCATCACCTATCCAAGAACATCAAGCCGCTATATTTCGGATGATGTATTTGCCACCCTCCCCAAACTCTTTAAGAATCTGGAGAATCATTCGGAATATGGAGAGAAAGTGAAACTCTTGCCTGGCAGTGAGGACTACAGCAAGAACAGCGTGAATGCAGCCAAAGTGACCGACCACCATGCCCTGCTCATCACAGAAAATGCAGCCATTGGTCTTTTCAAGGACGAGCAGATCGTTTATGACATGATATTGTGCCGGATGATTGAAGCGTTCTCGGCAGACTGCATCAAGGACATCACATCAGTATCGGCGCAAGTGGATCATGAAGTTGAGTTTGGCATCAGTGGCTCCATCATCCGACAGACTGGCTGGCGAGCGTTGTCGCTCAAGGAAAAGAACAACAGGCAGGACAAGGATGCAGACGCAACCGACAATGAGGTCAAAGAGCAAGTCATTCCCAACTGGCAAGAAGGACAGCATATCACTCTTTCTGGCTGCACCATCACGGAGGGTAAGACCAAACCAAAGCCATTGCATACGGAATCCACATTGCTTGCAGCAATGGAGACCGCAGGCAAAGAGATAGAAGATGATACGATGCGCCAGGCAATGAAGGACAGCGGTATTGGCACACCAGCTACACGTGCCGCCATCATCGAAACCCTGCTCAAACGAGAGTATATGGTGCGCCAGCAGAAGAAACTTGTGCCGACGGAAAAAGGACTCGCCCTGCATTCCGTGGTGAAGAACATGGCGATTGCCAATGTGGAGATGACGGGCAAATGGGAGGCGGAACTTGCCAAGATTGAACGAGGTGAAGCAAGTGCAGACGGGTTCACCCATAGTATCGAAGGCTATACCCGTGAAATCACTGCGGAATTGTTAGGTTGTGACAGACTTTTCAGCCACAAGGATTCCGGCTGCCAGTGTCCTAAATGCAAGCAAGGTACCATGCAGTTCTTCGGAAAGGTAGTAAGATGCAGCAACAAGGAGTGCGGTATGCCAGTGTTCAAGCAGGTAGCAGGAAAGTTGCTCACTGATGCCGACATCACCGACTTGCTCACCAAGGGCAAGACCAGAACGCTCAATGGTTTCACCAGCAAGCAAGGCAAATCATTCTCCGCAGCCATAGCCTTTGACGAGAATTTCAACACGAAATTCGTCTTTGTAGAGCGCAAAACAGCAGAAAAGCGAGGAAATGTGAAGAGATACAAGAAATAGTTTGTACCTTTGCCACCGAAACATGGTTCATAAATGGTGTCTTTATTCAGGATGCTTTTATTTACTGTGGATTAAGTGGCGGCACTCGGAGGGATACCGAGTGCCTTTTTCTTGCTTTCACACAAACACCAACCGCCATCCACGGTTCATTATTCACCACTTAATCCATTCAACAGACAGATGAACAGAAAGAAACAGGCACAGATAGAACTGTCCTATTACGGACTGTACCTCTTGAACCACCTCAGAGAGAACCGTTTTCCACAAGCCAGCGATGCGGACTTTATCCGCGAACGTGCAGACCATGCCGCAGAAGTATATGAGCAGGCACGGCGTGATGCCCTCTTTGCCGATGCGGCACAAGAACTTGCCATGTCAGCATTGCTGAAAGGTCTCCGCTTTTCCAAGTACAGCATCCTGTACGATGTTGTTGACAGTGAGTTTCCCCTGGAGGTAGCAGTAGAAGATCAGAAAGCGTTTGTCAAGTACCTCCTGCCTTTGGTTGACAACGTGTATTCCATTTACGACCTCACCGATGACGATTTTGCCCAGTCACCGGACTACGACCAGCTCTATACAGAGTTGACTGGAGCCGTAGCCCTTTTCATTGAGTCAAATGGCGTACAATAGAAAACAACGGCTGAACGACAACATCAAGGCGATAGAGACGGCATTCATCCTTGACAGGGAACAGCGCACGCCGACCGCCCGTGAGCGTCTCCTTCTGGAGCGTTATTGCGGATTCGGTGGATTGAAGTGCATCCTGAACCCTGCCAGGGAACTGGCGGATGCCGTCCATTGGGCAAAGTCAGACCTTGAATTGTTTGCTCCAACGGTGGAGCTGCATAGACTTATCCGTGAAAACAGCAAGAATGAAAGCGAGTACAAACAGTTGATGGACAGTCTGAAACAGTCCGTCCTTACGGCATTCTACACGCCGTCAGCCGTTACGGAGGCTCTGACGGATGTGTTGAAAGAGCATCAGATTATCCCCGAAAAGGTGCTTGCCATACACTGGTGTAGGTAGCGGCATCACTCGTGCTCTGGACGAAGACATCAATGTCACATTTATGAATAATGACAAGGCGCAGGAATTTGTCATCACGGTTTGGAGAGAAGAAAGTAACGAAGTCGAGAAAAAAAGTAACCAAGTCGAGGGGAAAAGTAACCAAGTCGGTAACCAAGTCGAACAAAAAAGTAACGAAGTCGAGGAAAAAGTAACCAAGTCCAAGACTCTGACATTCGACTTAGACACTCTGACACTGACTTAGCCACCGACCATGACACTTTTGTCGAAGACCATGACACTATACATAGTTACCATGACACTAACCATGACACTAAAAGAGTGCCATTGACGAATAAACAGAAGGATATAGTAAACTTCTGTAGCGTGCCAAGAACAAGTAGGGAAATTTTGGAAAGAGCCGGTGTTGTCTATCATACAAAAAATATAGCCAAATACATCACATCCCTTGTTGCAGCAGGGTATTTGCAGATGACTAATCCAGATAATCCTACGGCAAGTAATCAAAAATACAAGAAAGTAAACAAAAGATAAGAAGCGTATGGATTCATTATTGAAATGTCATCTGATAAAAACGATGTGGTTTGGGATCCATTTGGCGGATTGTTTACAACTGCCGTAGCTTGCTATAATCTACAACGCTCATGTTTTACTTCCGAAATAACACCAGAGGTTTTCGAGGAAGGTAAAAAACGTGTAGAACTACTTGTTTCCCAACAACAATTGCAATTCGCTAATTAAAGTTTCATCATCAGAAGAAGTGAGGATGCGACTCCACTCCTTGATGGTCTTACCATTGAATTTTACGAAAAGCCCAATCTTTCCAGCTTGTAGATTTTGGAAAGATTGGAGCTGTTTATATTTTGCTATACTACTATAGCCCGACATAGTCATTATCCCCATCAGAAGACGAGCTTCCACCTGATGAAGAACTACCACTTGATGAACCTGAGTCTGACGATGAACTTCCACTTGGGGTACTGCTGCCAGAATCCGCAGAAGAACTACCCGAAGTAGAAGGAGCGGAAGACTTCTGACCAAGTACCTCACGCTTGTAATGAGTAATTTCGGTGTTCACATAGTCAATGAAAGCCGTATAATCCTTTTCGCCATAGACGAGGGCAAGAGCGTTCACCATCTTCACCAATGCACGGTAAGCGTTATCACTTGCTGTGCGAGCAGTCTTCAAAGCTCCGACAGATACGCCCATCTTCTCGTTAGTACGTTGCAAAGTAAGTGTTCTTACACGCTCGTTGGCTTCCTTCATGTTGGTAACAAATGCTGTCAAGCCCAACTTGGCAACCTGTGCAGAATATTTGTTCTCAAGGTCTGTGATAAAGTTCACCAAAAGACCGGTCTCCTTGTCGAGTTGGTCGGCGGTGTTAATCTTGTAGTCCTTGATGTGCTGTGCGAGAACCTTTGCAGCCTGTGCCATGTCTGCGATAGGCATAGCAAGGAATGCTTCAACGGCTTTCTTGTAGCCAGCATAGAGTGCGTCACGGTCGTTGTCTGCCTTGGCGATGTCATCGGTCAAAAGACTCTTCTGCGAAACTTTCAGAACTTCGTCCTCTGTTGAGACGGCAGTCTTGAAATTACTTACTTGGTCAGCAGCCTTGCTCTTTACAGCACTGTCTGACTCAACACGTGCAAGAATGTTACTTACGAACGTGAAATGCGCACCATTATTCATGCGTGGCAAACTGATGTCATTTATTTCCTTCATAATCATTGGAATTAAGTTCGACATTTAGATTTTTGCGTTGTCGGTTTCCCGATTGCGAATGCGAATATACAAAAATAATCGCTAAAATGGGAACAAATGAATAAAAATCGGATGAAATTGCGAAATAAAACCTACTTTTTAACGGTTGTTATACCATTGGCGCACGTTTATTGTAGAACTGGAATTGCAAATGCTGTAAGAAACGCCGTTTCTTGCTCTTGTTAGTTCTGATTGGGGTAAGAAACTTGCATCAATATCTCCGTTAGCATTTGAATGTAGAAAGAAACGCAAAACAAGACCTTAGTTGAATCCCAAAATGACAAGAAACGTGCGTCGATACCTCCAACAGAGGTTAAAAGTAGCGAGAAATGCTAAATAAAAGCACCAACAACCATCAAAAGTAGAAATAAACGCTAAATAATTCGTCCAACGGCTCCCTAAATGGCAAGAAACGCAAAACAATGCCCACTTTTTTCTTCTGGTAAGGTATTGTTTAGCGTTTCTTTCTATTTTGGGACTCAAACGAAGAAATTGTTTAGCGTTTCCTGATACATAGGCATCAAAATTACCCCACAGTTACCCCATAGTTGTCATATAGCTACCCCACAGCTCACTTTTCTTTGTGCCTTGCCCCAACAAGTACCCTACAAGCACCCAACAAGTAACCCTACAAGCTACCCAACAAGTTGACAGGTAAGAAGTCGTAGGGCGTTTTGACTTTTTACAAGCGCAAGGTGAAGCATATCGGCAGCAAGCGTTTCGGCATCCAGTACCTTGGACGGAGCGACCTTGCAGAACAAGGGAGCACTTATCTATGGTGGTGCCGTGGCATTGGAAACGGAAATATACCTGTCGGATGCTATAGCTTTGACCGCTTCCGTTAAGGAAAGGCTTGTTTGGGGCAACAGCACGGGACATTTCCACACGCAGTTTGGCATCGGCATGAAGTTCATCATCAACTAAAACAGTGAGCCTATGGACATCAATGAAATCAAACAAGTGCCTATTGTGGACTTTCTCTATATTCTCTGCATTGAGCCTGTCAAACACAAGGCTTCGGGACTTTGGTATCATGCGCCATACCGCAATGACCGCAATCCTTCGCTTCGGGTATCAACGGACAAGAATGTCTGGTATGACTATGGCGTCGCCAGAGGTGGTGACATCTTCAACCTCGCAGGGGAGTTCATCAACAGCAATGAGTTTGTGGCACAAGCCAAGTTCATATCTGAAACGCTTGGTGGCAGTTTCCCGACATCGTTTCCGCATCATCAAAGAATAGCGGAAAAGGCTGTGAAGGCGAAAGGCAATCCCTTTAGTGATATTGTGGAAAAGCCATTGAGCCATCCTGCACTTCGGCAATACTTGCGTGAGCGTGGCATATCGGCTGACGTGGCGAGCCGTTTCTGCTGTCAGGTGGAATACCGATACAATGGCAAACAGTTCTTTGCTGTCGGTTTTAAGAACAACAGCGGCGGCTACGAGATACGCAACCGCTTCTTCAAAGGTTGCGTGTCGCCAAAGGACATCACTCTCATTGGCAGGAACAGCAATGTCTGCCATCTGTACGAGGGTTTTATGGATTACCTCTCTGCCGTAATTCTCGGCATAGGTCGTGGTGAGGATCATATTATCCTCAACTCGGTGGCTAATATGCAAAAGGTGCATCATCTTTTAGATGGCTATGCACAAGTGTACTGTCATTTGGACAATGACGAAGCTGGCGAGAATGCCTGTGTCGAACTGCAAAAGCGATATGGCGATAAGGTCATTGACCATTCGCACCTATACACTGGCTACAAGGACTTGAACGAGTATCTGATGACCCATAAGACAAGAAAGTAACAATCATTCAAAAACATCAAGACAATGAAGAAGAACAATAAAATCAAGAAATCAGTGAGCATGTTGGCATTCCTTTTCGTGTGTGCCGTGTCGGTACTCCTTTCATCGTGCAGCGATGAGCTGGACATTCAGCAGTCGTATCCGTTCAAGGTGGAGACGATGCCTGTGCCAAAGGACATTGTGCGTGGACAGACCGTTGAAATCCGCTGCGAGTTGAAGGCGGAGGGAAAGTTTGACGGCACCATCTATACTATCCGCTATTTTCAGCATGACGGAAAAGGTTCGCTGAGAATGGAGAACGGAACGGTGTTCCAGCCAAACGACCGCTATCTGTTGGAGAACGAGAAGTTCCGTCTTTACTATACCTCGGCAAGCACGGAGACACAGACGCTGACCGTGGTGGTGGAGGACAACTTCGGCAAGTCATACGAAATGGAGTTCAGTTTCAACGATACTGACGAGGAGGAAGAGTTTGCGAGAAGTGCCAACAAACTCGGTAGCGTATGAGGTTGATGATATTGTTAGCCTTGCTTCTTGTGTCGGGCAGCTTGTCTGCCCAGACGCAAGGGGCGATAAAGCGAGTTTGTCATGTGTCACGTTTTGAGTTGGCTGTCGCCTGCATCAAGAAGTACGAGGGTCTGCATGGACCGAAGCATCATCCTTATGTCGGATATGGGCACAAGCTGTTGCCTGGCGAACGGTTTTCTCCAAAAATGACGGAACGGCAAGCCGATGCCTTGCTGCGCTCTGACCTCAGAAAGCTCTGCGCCATGTTTCGTGGTTTCGGTCGTGACTCGCTGCTATTGGCTGCACTTGCCTACAATGTGGGGTGTGGAAAGGTGATGAAAAGCCGGATGTATGCCAAGATGCGAAGTGGCAACAGAAACATCTATCGTGATTATGTGGACTTCAAAAGGTGGAACGGAAAGACAGTGCCTTCCATCGAGCGAAGAAGAAAAATGGAGTATCTGCTCTTGTTTACTCCATAGTAATAAGGTTTTATAAAAATAGGACAGTCCTTTTGATTGGGGGCTGTCCTTTGTTTTTTTGCAAGCATCGCAGATAAGGGCAAGACGGTTTCTTTGCCACTTTCTTTTCCGCTCCTCGGCTCAA
>NZ_NMPZ01000030.1 GCF_002224675.1 Segatella copri
TTAATTAGTTATAGAATCTATAAAAAGGGGTTTTGTCTTGAAACACCCTTTTTGGAATATTGGAAGAACTGGAATATTGGAAGATTCGGGTTCTTCCTCTAAAAAGCCCTAGATCCTTTGGTTTATCTCTTCAACTGATACTCCACGATGGCATCTTTGGCCATAATTGCCTCGGCAGCAATTGTCTCGCTGATGTTCACACCCTCATCGCAGTAAACCTTCAGGGTGAGCTGGATGGCACCATCCTTGGTCTTCGACACACGACCGTGCGCCAGCTTCTTGATCAGCAGCGACTGCGTCTTGAGCTGCGGCTTCGGAACGAATTCGAAGGAGCCGTCGTTCAACTGCTGTGCAACGCCGAGACGATGGAAGCGTGGCATGCTGCCCACCACGGGATTATCGGGTGCAAACAGAAAATAATGAGTATCATCGTAGTAAGCCATGCCGCTCTTCTGAGTGTGCTGGCTGTTCATCAACTTGTGGATGTCATTAAAATCCTTTTTCATAACCTTAGTGAATTTAAGAGCAAAGAAAGCGAGAAACGTAGCGCTACCTTACCTCCGGAGATTCCTTCACTCACTCCACTCGGTTAATAATTAAAAACTAATAAAACTGACTGTGAATCAATTCAATTTATACATGTCAGTGATGGAACACCTGTCCATTATATTCACGTGTAGAAAATCTGAGCGTTACTGCCACAACATCACCTGGTGCCAGTTTGAACATAGCCATGTTTCCGAGCATCGTAGCCACGTAATGGTTCTCAAACTTTCCGCCCATTTCCTGCAGCACGATATTGCATTTCATGAGCTGTCCGTTCTCACTCTTCTGACTCTGCACAGCGAAGGCCTCGCCCTGCTGCACCACGCGCATCAATTTTGCATTCATAATCTTAATAAAGCAAGACCTAACCTTCCTTTAAGGCTCTTTAGTTTGTGGCTCCGATCTTGCTGAAAGCTGATGCAAAGTTAAGGCGAAAAATCCGTGTAAGTGCAAAGAAAATCGTTTTAAATCGTTGAAATTCAGTATTTTCGGAATCGTTCGGAATCATTCGGAATCAATCGGAATAAAATCAAGGAGTCAATCAGAACCCCATAAACACAAAAAGCGGCAACCACTATCCTTTTGTAGGATAATCGTTGCCGCTTTCTATAGCGTATTTTGTTTTCAAGAAACAAAAGATTATGGTTCTGCAGTTGTCATAGCTTTATAGATGTCATCTCCGATATTTCTATCAGTTCCCGACCATTGTAAATGTTTTGGTGGGAGTGAAGGTACTTTTTTGTCCTTCTTCTGGCTTCCGTGCAATTTTCTGTTCATTCCATCTGCCATATTTTTTATGGCTTTTTCATCGCTATACTTTAGCACTCCAATTCCAATCAAGGCACGGATAAAATCAATACACTTTGTTCCTGGACGAATAGCTTTTATTTCCATGACAACAGCCATCATCATAGCTACCTGTACATTGGTTGTCAAGTCAATCACAGAAGCTGCTTTTATAATTTGATTTCTTGAATTCATCACAACTCCATTGGGTAAAGTAAATGTAGGCTTCATTACTTTAATAATAGCTTCTCTACAGTCGTGTGGGATGATTACTTCATCAGGAACTACGTTTTGTTGGTCTGTATTGGATTCCTGATTAGACATTGACTCGTTTTGATAGAGTTGCTCTTTGAGTCTTAAAACCACAAGTTCGGTACCCATGATATCATACATTTCTCTTCTTGAAAGGTGAAGATAACGCATTTGTGGTACGATATCTTTCTTTTGCAAGTTGTGGGAGTGGAATATACCTCTTGGCACTTTGTCTAGCCAATCTGTCAGTCTGTTGAGTTCAGATTTTAGAATATCCGTTTTAGCCAGACCCAGTGGTGCTTTTAGATAGTTGTCGTCGTATCTTTTAAAAAATCCATCCTTTTCATTTGAGAAAAACTCTTTCATTCTAGCCAGATGATTCTCGTAAATCTTGTTTCTATCCTCTTCTCTATGTATATTTGCCACAAGGTTCTGGATTTTATGGCAGAGATCTTCTAATTTCTTTTTAGTTGAACTTGATATTGCAGGGTGATTGTTTGTGAAATCTTTCAACTTGTTGAGAATGCGACTTGTGTTTTTGCAATCAACATCGCAGAGTGTTAGGGGAATTTGGCTGTAGTAGTACTCACTTAGATTAATGAGTTCTTCGGCATCCTTATCATTAAAATCTCTTGGTAGCAGTAAGTTAGTAACCAATTCAATCTTATTCTCTTCCTCCATGAATGGCATGGAAATATCAAATGGGGATGGAGCGATTCGTCTTTTGTATGGTTCGGGGGCCAATAGGCATTCCTTGGGGGTGTCAACATCTGCCGTTAAAGTGATGTTGCCAATCTTGCCTATCACCTTAGCCTTTACTATTGTTGTAGAGGACAGCTCTGGGGGAAATACACGTTGTATTTCTTTTGTATAGTTTTCTGATATATAACCAATCTTGTTGTAGTTCTGATAGTACACGGCGATAGCGTTTGAACTATAAACATTATCTGGTTCTCTTTTCAAATAGACCATAGATGGAATAGGTAGCTGTGCTACAAAATCTTTGGCATTTTTGGTCTTTTCCTCGAAATCCTTTCCAGGCATTTGGTATCTGATTGCTGTAATCTCAAAATTCATTTTTATCTATATTATTAAGTTTTCTATATAATGTTTTTATGCTCTCCATACAACTCGGTCTAATCCTCCTTATCTAGATAAATACTTCCAAGGAATGGTAAATGAAGTCGCTCGCTTTCAGCATCTGTAACAGGAAGTGCTTCTTGCGGCTGTGATTATCCAGAAGAAAAGGAACGTACCCCCATTCCCATATTCTTGTTTTCCGGCTTGTCGAGCATGGTGCGGCGGAAGAATGACAGGGCATCGAGCAGGGTGGTTTTGCCACTGGCGTTGCTACCATACACGATACCAATCTTGAGGAGTTCAACACCTTCTGCCACTTCGTATAGGTATTGGCTTCTCATCTTGTCATCATTAGTAGGAAGGAAACTTAGCGTTTGCCTTTCCCTGATGCTGAAGAAGTTTTGTATTTGAAATTCCTGTATCATAGCTGTTCTTTTTTATAGTGGTGCAAATATACGATAAAAAAGCAGAAGTGCAAAATTAAAAATCTGTTTTCGTGAAAAAATCACGTTGTTTAATATTAAAAGCAGCGTTTTGTCACAATCTCCTTCACTCGTTCCTCAATCTTCCGCCACGGCTGTCCCAGGTTTACAGTCCTCACAAAGATGCGATGCCCGCCATCCTTATACCTATAAGAAAAGTCGAAATCCTCATCCACGGTGGGGTAAACCAGGGTGCCGCAAGCATTCAGAGTATGCGGCTTGCTCCGGTCTTCCTGGTTCATCACATAAGAAAGAATCTGCGAGAGATGCTCCCTTCGTACCTTCTCCCTGCCGCCATACTTCGAAACCAGCGCTTCCCTATAAAACTTGGCGTCCAGAATAAGCTTCTCCTGCTTCTCCGGGTTGAAAAGCGTCACGTCAGTCTCCATCATTGGCAGCGCATCGCCCGCCTCCTTAAACATCATTCCGAACGGAGAAAGCTGGAAATCAATGTATTCCCTATGCACCTCCGGATATTCCTCCCGGCAATGCTGCTTGCAGAAATTCATCAGAAAGCGCTCAAAGATGCAGTTCATCCGGAACTCATCCTCCGTGAAATCCACAAACTCCAGTCGTCCGTCTTTATCCTTGACAGGAAGCGTAGAATCCCAAATCAACTTGCAGACATTCAGCGCCAGCAAATAAACCCCATGATGGCGATGCCCCGTAAAATGCCCCGTAAGATGCCCAGGATGATTCCCTAGAAGCCGCTCCAGCAATCCCCCAGTAACGCGAATCTCCTCAATATGAGGAAATCTTACCAAAGTCTTTCGCAACCTCACTCTGATGTCCTCATCAATGCCCACTATCCTCATCAGCCTCTTCAAGGTAGAAAAGATAACCCGGTTGATGACCACATCCTGAGTCAATTCATCCACCTGACAGATAGTTCTGCCATTCAGATGCTTACAGCTCTTCAAGGTCTCAGCAAGATTCAGCTTGCCTCGAACGCCCTCCACTTCCTGTTCCTCAAACCGATACTCTCTTACAAGCCCTTGGCGCAGTAACCTATCGCAAGCATGAATCAAAACCATTGACAATAGGTTCTCCAGCGAATGGCATTTCTCGCCATCCACCTTCACCTTGTCGAGCTGGTCGCTTACGCCCCAGGCATAACAGAGCAGGTAATACAGATTCTCTATAGGAATTTTCTGTTGCATCTCAGAACTTCAGTTTGTTGCAAATCAATTCATACTTATCCTCATCATCGAAGCAGATTTCATGAAGATACGGGAAAAGCTCATACTCGCAAATATCTTTCCACCAGGCGGAAAAATCTTCACAACCCTCTGTCTGGCAGAAATAACTGTGCCCGATTTCAAGCCCTCTATCCATACTTGAAATCACCTCGTTGGCCGCTTTCACCTTGCTCACCACCAGCTCCGCATTCTCCTTGCTGATGCCTTTTCCTTCCAGAAAATTGATGAAAGCTTCGTTGAACTCTGGTTTGATAGAGATGAATCTGAATCGGCGGCGCAGAGCGTAATCCACGATGGCGAGCGAGCGGTCGGCGGTGTTCATGCAGCCTATCAGATAAACATTCTCGGGCACAAAGAAACGTTCATCATCTTCGTTGCTGTAGGTAAGCTTGATGGCATACTGTTTTTTGCGCTTGTCGGCCTCTATCAGCATCATCAGTTCGCCCAGAATCTTGCTGATGTTTCCGCGATTTATCTCGTCGATGATGAAGACAAACTGCTGGTCGGGCGAACGCCTAGCCTTGCTGCAGAAGTCAAAGAAAATGCCATTTTTCCGTTCAAAGCCACCCTCCTCAGAAGGGCGGATGCCCTGCACGAAATCCTCATAACTGTAGGATTGATGAAACTGCACCATCTCGATGTTCTCATCCTTCACATAGCCAATCAGCTGATAGGCTATCTTTCTGGCGAGGAAGGTCTTGCCCACGCCAGGTGCTCCCTCTAGGATGATGTTCTTCTTTGCCTTCAACAGGGAAACAAGCTTCTTGAATTGGCTAGCGCCGATGAATGGCTGATCTGTGTCTTTGTCAAACTCGTAAACAGGTTTGCCTTTCAGACCTTCGCAATAGTTCAGAAATTCGATGTATTTTCTTACGTGGCATCTCAGGCTTGTCATTTGGTGTCTCTTGCCGTAGTCCAGTTCTTCGTCTATTCTGCCTGTCAGGAGTTTGCTCACTTCTGTGGCATCCTCTGCTTTTTTGATTTCCAATACCGAGTTTACTCCGCAGGCCTCTTTAGCGACCTTGCAGATAACCTTGTTTGAGCCTACGCTGGCATAGCCACCGGGCTTGGTTTTGTCTATTTTCAGAAACTCCAGAAAGGCCTCCTTCACCTGTTCCTGGCTTTTCCCTTCTAATTTAAAAATATTTTTATCTACCATAATAAAAGTCTGATTTATATGTTGTTTTATAATCTTATTTTTAAGTCGGATCTAAGAAGATCTAAATCCCATGGGTATTGATCTAAGAAGATCTAATTGATTTGCTCATTTCGATAGGATCTTCTATCTTTGCAACGTGTTTGATAATTATATTGTAGAATTTAACAACGAAATTTATGGAAAAACAATGGATTTCAACTATTGAGCTGCTTAACTATCTGAAGGAACATCCTAATAAGGAGAAAGAATGCAGACTCAATTTGGGCTATGGCCTAGGTTCCACCCATTATTGGTATTGGGACCCCGAGACAAACATGTTCATGCACTCCCGCGATTGGGATTTTGAGCCTTATACCGCAAGTCAAGTGGTTAAATGGTACGGGGAGGGCAAATGGAAGATTGAGCAATGAATCATCCCGTAACCATGGCGTTGCTTCTTGTTGGGGAGCTTCGCAAGCGGGATGCATTGGAAGACGTAATTCTAGCAAATGACATTGGTAATCTACGGGTTTGCACGCATTGCGGGAAGTTGATGAATGAGGGATGGACGTGTGTAGATTCTCCTTATTGTTCAGATAAGTGCTTGCTTGCTGATAATCCAGACCTTGATTTGGATAATCTGGCAAAAATGACAGAACAGGAACTGGATGCGTCTGAAATCTTCTGGACAGCATGGGAAGGCTGATAGTCTTCTCGATTTCCATTAGAGTGGGGGTGAACGAATAGTTCATCCCCTTGTTGGTGTTGTATGTTTCTTCTGCCATAATCGTTGCTTTTTTGTTTAAATTAATTCTTTGCCTCCTTGTATAATTTCTTCTCCATAATTAATTAAAGTATTCATCTGGTTACGCGCTGCCTCGTTGGAAATCGCAAATCGGGTGTTGCCCTGGTAAGTTCCGTCAATCGTAACCATGCCGAAATAGAAGAGCTGACTCAGAATAGCATCGGGGGTGTTAATGTGGTTAACTGGGAAAATATCCAATAGATTTCCTAAAGCGAATCCCTTAACCGTCAAGGCTTTTATGATACAGGAATCACGGGCAAACTCCTTGTCGTAGCGAATGAGTTGGCGAACAATCTCATGGTCTATACTTGGGATAACTTCACATGGCTTCTTTGGAATCTCGTAATTGTTTTGAATGTAATTGTTCATAAAGTCAAGGACCATTGCTGGGTTGCAGATGGTAGTTTTTCCGCATTCAGAGGTGGCGAAACAATAATTGCCATACCATGGCTTCATCACTTCTATCAGCTCGTCCACGCTATGGCGGAATGGCAGCACGCTGGCGTAATAAGCCAGCATTTCACGCACTTCATCCTCGGTGAATCCCACCATCTCGTTGAACTCCGGAGACAGGGAATAGTTGGTACTGATGTTGAAAACATTGGCTAAATTGTACATGGTTACAGGGGTTACTCCTGTAATGAAAACTCTTGCTATAGAACTTGCTGCGGCACCCTTGATATTATTGAAAAAATGGCGCAAGTGTTCTTCGCCAAGAGTCTGTTCTTGGTGTTGTCCTTCATATTCCTTGTGGGCAAGAATCTGATTGGTAAAATGGTCGTATTCGTCGATGAAGAGATAAATCTTCAAGCCTGCTTCAGCACATTTGTCGCATAGAAATCCCAATTGGGCAACGGCATCTTCCTTTTGGTTCATCTCTTCCTTTGTGTCTGGTGGCAAAAGGTGGGCGTATCTGCTGCAGAAGGAATTGAACTTGTTGTTGCAATGGGCGTCAAGTCCTTTTTTATAATTATCCAATCCTGCAGAAATCATGGCAAAATTCAGGTGAAGGATGAGATAGCTGTTGCGTTCGGGGGTAGGATTTTCTCCGATGTAAAGTTTCCCGAAGAGGCTTTCAAACTTATCCTTCTTGTTGATGTCGTAATAGTTTTCGAGCATGGAGAGGGTAAGGCTCTTGCCGAAACGGCGAGGGCGAATGAAGAAGAAATACTTATTGGCATCTTCGATATCCTCGATGAAGGGAGTCTTATCTACATAGTAGCAATCGCCCTTTATTACATCCTCGAAATTCTGCATTCCGTAAGGGATGCGCTTGCGATAGATTCGCTTTTGTCTTTCTATTTTTGCCATAATCGAAACCAACTTTTTGTTTTTATGCCGCAAAGTTAAGATTATTATTTTGAATACGCAAAGTTTTTGGGGCTTTTTCTTGGTGGTTTATCAAAAAATAAGTAGTTTTGTGGGCGTGAATCTTCTCTGTAATAAGTGAATCAAATCTTCCTGATGATGAGGAGAACTATTCCTGATGCTGAGGGTATCTATTCCTGATGGGGGAGATTGAGATAAAATAAATATGAATCATAACGAAAATAGCGAAAAGATGAATCAAATTACGATGCTCGGAACGGGAAATGCTACGGTTTCCCAGATTTATAACACCTGTTTTTTGCTCAAGACTTCCAGCACTCTGATGCTGGTGGATGCGGGCGGAGGAAATGGAATCCTCTCGCAGCTGAAGAAGGTGAATGTTCAGATTTCTGACATTCATCATCTCTTCGTTACCCATGCGCATACCGACCACGTGCTGGGTGTGATTTGGGTAATCCGAATGGTGGCACAATGTAAGGGTTACGAGGGATTGCTGCATGTGTATGGAAACGACAAGGTGATGAAGGTAATCAAAACCATCATCGACATGATTCTTGCCAAGAAGCAACTGGCGAAGGTGGCTGAAAGGGTGGTGTTCCATCAGCTGGAAGATGGGGAGTGTTTCGAAGTGGGGGATATGAAGCTGGAATGCTTTGATATTCAATCTACTAAGGAGAAGCAGTTCGGATTCCGTGCTGAGTTGCCAGGAACTTCAGAAGATAATGTTTCAGAAGATAAGACTTCATCCGATAAAGCTGCATCTGAAAATCATGCTAAACCTTTGGTCTTGGCGTGTCTGGGCGATGAGCCTTATAATGAGCAGAACCGCCGCTACATTGAGGGGGCGGATTGGATGATGTGCGAGGCGTTCTGCCTCTATGCCGACCGGGATACATTCAAGCCTTACGAGAAATGCCACAGTACGGCGCTTGATGCCGGAAAACTGGCGGAGAAACTGGGGGTGAAGAATCTCATTCTTTATCATACGGAGGAGAAAACGCTGGCTACTCGTAAGGAAAATTACACCCGTGAAGCTGCTGAGAACTTCAAGGGTAGAATCTTCGTTCCGGATGATTTGGAAGTGATAGAGCTGTAGGATTTTTCCTTCATCTGATGATTTTTTCTTCATCGGATTACGCGGATGAAACGGATGCCTGAACCACATTCCTCGGATTACGCACGGAATTTAAACGGAAACTCGACCTGGCGGTCGTAACAGATACTCTCTATTATCTCCCTATTGCAAGGTGACAGCCAGGGCCGTTTGCCCTAGTTTCCGATTAAAATCCGTGCGTAATCGCTTAAGCAAGAATGTCTCCGATAACTCCGCGTATTCCGCTGAAGAGCTCTCCGAAATCTATCATGGCGTTGAAGTGACTCACTTTTTCTGTCTTTTTTAATACGCTTCTCCCTGCTCTATTTCTTCCTGCGTGATGCGCTTGCGGTCGATGGCACGCCAGGCGAAGACGATGTAGGCGAGGACGAACGGGATGAGGAGGGAAACTATCGCCATGGTGCGGAGCGTGAACTCGCTGCTGCAGCTGTTGGCGAGGGTGAGCGAACTCTGAAGGTCGATGTTCGACGGATAGTAGGCGGTGTGGTTCCAGCCGGCTATCAGCAGCAGAACCAGTACGGTGAGCACGGTTCCGATGCCCGTAAACCAGATTCCCTTTCTATACTGAACGCTTCTCGATGACTTGAAAATGCCGAAGAGAACGAGCACTACACCTATTAATAATATTACAAGCAAGATTGGCATCTCCAAAAGATTGTGAAGATACTTCATGCTCTCCAGCGTAATGCTGGAAGAAGAAGTGCTGAATCCATCCTTTACCAGCAGTCTGATGAGGAATGGCAGGAAGAACAATAGGAAAATGAGGGCATTCCATGGCAACTGGCGGGTGCAGCGCTCCTGAATCTGCTGGTGCTCGATGTTGTTCTTGATGTAGAGCATGCCCAGGATGCGGGCTAACATCAGTACGGCAAGTCCCAGCACCACATTCCATGGGTCGAGCAGGGCATCAAGACCATGACTGGCGTTCGCCCAGCGGCTGATGACGGGTTGCAGACTGTTGGTAATATTCCCCTTGTCTATCAGGAAATTGCTGCCGTTGAAGAAGGTGGCTACGGCGCCGCCAAGAAGCAGCGGACCCACGATGCCGTTGATGATGAGGCAGATCTGAAAGGTCTTTGGTCCAAGAAAATTACCTATCTTGTTCTGGAATTCATAGCTCACGGCTTGAATCACAAACGAGAACAGGATGATCATCCACAGCCAGTAGGCTCCGCCGAAACTGGTGCTGTAGAACAGCGGGAATGAGGCGAAGAAGGCTCCGCCGAAGGTGACGAGCGTGGTGAAGGTGAACTCCCATTTTCGCCCCGTGGAGTTGATGATGAGGCGACGCTCTTCTTCTGTTTTCCCCAAACAGAAAATCAAGGTGTTGGCTCCCTGTACAAACATGAGAAACACCAGCAGGGCTCCTAATAATGATACGAGGAACCACCAGTATGATTGCAAAAATTCGTATGTCATAATACTTTCGGGTTTTGTTGTTTACTGAAAAACTATCCTATGATTCTTTTCGATATCTTTCTGAAAAAACATTGATTATCAGAGAGATTAATCGTATTCCGGTCCTTTCTTGATCTGCTTCACCAGGATGCTGATTTCTACGGCGAGCATGGTGGTGAAGAGTGCCAGGAAGATGAAGAAGGTGGTGGCCACGCTGCCTGCCTCGATGTCGGAGATGGCGGCGCTAACCGGCAGCAGGTCTTGGATGGTCCAAGGCTGGCGACCGATTTCTGCTACTATCCAGCCCGATTCTGAGGCGATGTAAGCCAGCGGAATCATGATGATGGCGGAAATGAGGAACCATCGGTATTGGGCGATTTCCTTCTTATAAACCAGGAATAGGCTGAGGGCGAAGAAGAGGATGAGCAGGCAGCCTACTCCCACCATCAGGCGGAAGGCGTAGAAGCAGATAGGGATGCTCGGTACCAGTTCCTTGGCGTCCTTGATGTAACCATATCCGAAGTATTTCATGTTCTCCCTGAGGATAGGGAGCTGGTCTTGCGCCTTGGTTTCGCGATAGGTTTTCAGGGCAACAATCGCCTTCTTGCCCCGGGCTATCTTTTCCTGCACGGATGGTTCCCGGGTGCCATCCTCGTGGGTGTAACCCTTGATAATATCGTTCACGCCAGGCACGTAGCCATCGGCTGTGCGGGTGGCTAAGAACGAGAGCATGTTGGGGATGGCGATGCGCATGGCTGGCTCCTGCTCGTTTTCGTAATCGGGCTGCCGGAAGGGGTGAACGGCTGCTATCGCCGTAAGGCTCTCGCCCTTGCCACCATTATATAATGCTTCCATCGCAGCCAGTTTCATCGGCTGCACCTGTGCCACCCGATAGGCGGAATTGTCGCCGGTCATCGCAGCCAGCAGGGTGGCGATGAGTCCTACTCCGGCACCCATCTTGATGCTCGCCTTGGCAAGTTGGGTTTCTCTCTTCTTCAGGAGATACCAGCAGCTTACGGCTACCACGAAGGTGGCGCCGATGATCCACGAGGAAGTAACGGTATGGGTGAACTTGTTGATGGCGAATGGCGAGAGTGCCACATCCAGGAACGAGGTCATCTCGAAGCGCATGGTGTCGGGATTGAATTCCTGCCCCACCGGATATTGCATCCAGGCGTTGGCTACGAGAATCCACCAGGCTGAAATGGTGGCGCCAAGACCCGTGAGCCAGGTGGAGGCAAGGTGGAAGCCCCGGCTCACCTTATCCCAGCCGAAGAACATTACGGCTACGAAGGTGCTCTCCATGAAGAATGCCAGGATGCCTTCGATGGCTAGGGGAGCGCCGAATATGTCGCCCACGAACCAGGAGTAGTTGCTCCAGTTGGTTCCGAATTCAAACTCCAGGATGATTCCCGTGGCAACACCCATGGCGAAGTTCACGCCAAAGAGTTTTTGCCAGAAACGGGTTACGTGCTTCCAGAACGGCTTGTTGGTGCGGTAGTAACATGTTTCGGCAATGCCCATGATTACTGCCAGTCCCAGGGTGAGCGGAACGAACAGCCAATGGTAGATGGCCGTAAGTGCGAATTGCGCCCTCGACCAGTCGATGGTGGCTGATGTAATGTCTAACAATAGATTTGTCATCATAGTTGAATGGTTTTAAAATTGTTATTATATAATGTTTTTGTATTTCTTCTGATAATATAGGATTGAAATTCAGAGTCTTATCTGTTGAGAATTTCCTTGGATACGAAGCCAGCCTTGTCTCCGTTCTTGGAATTCGTATTGATAAAATCAGGAAAGAAGAAGAGCTTGAGCACCAGGAAGATGATGGCAAGCTTGATGAGGATGATGGTCCAGAGCGTCTTGCCCAGGGTCATCGTCCTGAAGCCATCATAATAGAGATGGAATATTTGGGATAGAAGTCCTTGCTTCATCGGCTTCACATCCGTTTTCATCAGGTTTTTATCTTTTTTCTTCTGCATAGTCACTCCTTCTTTTAAAAATCTGCTGCAAATCTACAATAAAATTATGTAATTACCAAATATTTTCTTGAAAAAGTTACAAAAAAGGAAAGAAATGTTTTAAAGTCACAGATTATAGCTTGTGGTTCACGACTGGGCTGAAAGCTTTATAAGCAGCCCGCCCTGTAGGGTAAAACTTGCATTTTATTCCTTTATGTTAAAATCTCCATGAGAAAAATAGCCTATCTTTGCAATCTCATTACATGAAATGAGATACAATAAAGAATTGAAATTATAAAATACTGAACTTTCGCATGTGGTTCAAGAACGGGCTGAAGGCCCAAAAGCTCCTAGCCCAGGGCATCGCCCTGGGTATGATGGCAATCAGTAAGGCGCCCTGTAAGGGCAAAAGCTTTATATATTGCCAGGATTTTAAAGCTTTTGCCCTTACAGGGCGACAAGCTTGTGTCCGTAATTACCCAGGGCGATGCCCTGGGCTAGGAGCTTCTGCCCTTTCAGGGCGTGTGGAGCTTACATGCGAAACTTGAGTTAGGAAGAAAAGTTTGATTTTTTATATTGGAGGAAATGCGTATGATAATAGGAGTAGTAATTATCAAGGTAGCGATGCTGGTTAGTCTTGCTGCCTATCAAATATTTAAATCATGAAGAAAAAGAATGTTATGAAGAAAGAGATAAATCCTAGGGATACTTCCAGGGCGGCGGCATTCGAATTATGGATGTCGTCGCCGATGCCGATGGTAACCTTGACCAAGACACATCATCAGGTTCTTGCGATAACTCCACGTCTTAATCTGAATTCCATCGGACTTACCCCGTGCTTCCGCTTGAATGCCGTGCAGAAATGACTCTGGTAATCGTAGCCCAGCATGATTCCGATGTCGGCTATCGGAAGACTTGTGTCGAGGAGGTAATGAACCGCCAGTTCCATGCGATAATCAAAAAGATATTGGAAGACGGTGGTTCCAAATTCCTGCTTGAAGGCTTTCTTCAGGGTGCATTCGTTGGTGCCCACCATTGCCGCCAACTCGTGGAGCGAAGGCATTTCCTGATAGTGGGTGAGGATGATGCTTTGGGCATCGTGTATCTTGTCACGGATGCTGAGGCTGAGGGCTTGGCTGCTTGGCAAGAGACTGGCGGGCAGGAGAAATCCAGAGAGGCAGTCGATAATCTTCGATTCCAGGTATTTGGAGGCTTGGTTGCCTAACAGGCGGGAACGCTGGATGTCTCGTGCCGCCTTGATGACTGCTGCTATGGCGGGCTGGTTGTACTTGATGATGGTCTGGGTGTCGAAGGTAGGGCTGGTTAGAGGGGAGAGTTGCTCAAAAACCTCTGGGTCGCGCTCGATAAGCTCTTCAATGAATTGCTGCGGGATGACCACGTTGAAGATTTCGAATTGGGTGCCCTGGTTCAAGTGAGTGTTGGCACCACCTTCGCCGCTTAGAAAACAGAGGCTTGCCTCGCCTGTTTTCCACATCATTTCCTTTTTTCTGCCACGATTGCCGTACACTTCTTTCATGCTGCCGCCAAGGGTTGGCATGGAAAAGAGCAGGGCTGGTCGAACCTCGTGCTGTGCGATAAACTTGGAGTTGTTCGCCTTGCCAAGATAGTGTTGGTTCATAATGCCAAACTTCTGGTAATGCCACTCCTTGAGCGAAACTTCCAATGCATCCGATTCGATGTGGTTGCTCCGTTCCATCCCATGGTTGTCGATGAAGGTAAGGCCGTTTTGCCTTACCTCTCCTTCTACCTTTCCATCTCTTATAATCTGACAGTCAACCATTAGCTTTATTTTTAGTTGATTTTATGCTGCGAAATTGCAATTAAGCAAGAATCTCGCTGCAAATATACTATTTTTGAAGTTAATATGCAAGTTTATTTATAAAATTATACCCCTTTTCGAAAAAAGTCTCTGTTCTATTTTCCTCCCATTCTTCCCACGGCTTCCTGGGCGGAGTTCTCGCCACGGTATTGCTTCTTGGCCTGGTTGAAGCGATAGGTGAGGCGGAGCTGCACGCTTCGGGTGTCCTCCCACTTCTGCTGCTGGAACCGCACGTTGCCGTAGGTGCCATCGGTCTTTTGGCGCTTGGTGTTGAAGATGTCGTTCACGTTCAGGCTTAGCGAGAGGCGGTCTTTCAGGAAACTCTTGTAGAGCTGGAAGTCGAAGTTGTGCACGCTGTTGATGGTGAGGTACTCGTAGGTGCCGCTGCTTCGGTAGGAGAACGAGAGGTTCAGGTACCAGCCCTTGGGCAGATGGAAGCCGTTGTAGAGGCTGAAGATGTAGTAGGGGTCGTGGAAGCTTTTCTCCTTTCCCATGCTGATGGCCTTGATGAAGCCCTGCTGGATGCCTGTTTGAATTTGCGGCTCGTAGAAGCCCCAGCGGTGGCGGTAGCCGAGGAAGCTGCCCCAGTTCCAGCAATGGTCGATGTTGGTCCAGGTGATGTAGCCCGTTTGAGGGTCATCTGAATAGGGTTCGATGATGCTGGTGATGTAATCTTTTACGTAGGTGTAGCTTGCCTGGAGGAAGAGGTCGCCGTAGCTTGCCTGGTATTGGAGTTCGTGGCGCTTGGATGGCTCCAGCTGGCTGTTTCCTACCTGTCTCATGTAGCGGTTTGCGTAAACCGTGCCCGTGTTCAGCTCCTGGAAGGATGGGCGGGTTTCGGAAGAACGGTAGCTCAGCGACTGTGAGAATCTGCCTGATTGATGAGAGAGCAGGAAGGATGGGTAGAGGTTGTCGTATTTGCGATGGAGCGGGGCGTGGGAATCCAGGCGGCTATCCACGTGCTCGTATCTCAATCCTACTCTTAGGGAGAAGGGCTTGAAGTCGAGTGAATACTCGGCGAAGACGGCAGCATGATTTTCCTTGGTGATGCTGTGGGTGGAGGTTCCCTTATCGGCAGGGGTGTAATCGGTACGCGATTCGCTCTTCACGTAGTTGTACTCGGCGCCCATCATCCAGGTTTGCTTGTCGTTGATGGTGTAGTTGGCGCGAGCCTTTGCTCCCCAGATGGTTCCATCGCTTTGTGGCAGGAGTGTAAACTTGTTTCTGGCTTCTTCCTCGCTAACTCCATTCGCCAGATTCTTCTCCGAAATCTCATCCACGAATTGAGCCTGCTCTGTGTGTAGCTTCACGAAGTCGCCGAAGAAGTTCAGCTTCCATTTTTCTCCGTAATTACCCTGGTAGAAGGCGTTTACGTGGTGCTGCCAGTCGTAATAGAAAAACTTGTTGTTGCCCGTTACGTTGTCATCTACGTGATCGTTGGTCATCGCATAGCTCGTCATCTTGAATGGCATCGGCTGATGGATGTTGTAGCCATTGTATTTCACTCCGATGGTTTGCTTTTCAGTCAGGACGAGGTCAGCTCCGGCACTCCAGTAGAAGTGGTCGTTGTAGTTATGCTTGCAGTCGAGGGTGGAGGAGGCGATGTAGGTAGTGGCGTTATCGCCAGCGTTGTTGCCTGTATTACTGCCGCTTACGTAATGCGTGGCGATGTCCTGTTCTTTCCATATGCCCTGCCAGTTGGCGTAACCCAGTTTGCCGTAGTACGTCATCTTGCCGTGGGTGTAGGTAAGGTCGAGGTCGTGGTTGTTGCTCACGTAGGAGTCGAAGAGGAAGCCGGAGTTCTCCACGATGGCGAGTCCTTGCAGGTTCTTCTTGGTTGTGATGAGCAGCACGCAGCCCACGTTGTTGCCGTATTCGGCTCCGGGATGATGAATCACCTTCACCTCTTTTATCTGTGTAACGGGCAGGTTTTCTACCACGCTGTAATCCTGCACCTTTCTGTCGTTGATGTAGATTTCGGGTGAGCCGCCGATAAATGCCTGCGGTTTGCCATCCTTGTTCTTGAACATTCCGGGGAGTTTGGCAAGCACTTCCGTAGCTGTTGGCTCCTTCTCGAGCGAAGTTCCCGAGATGCGAGCCACGATTCCGCCGTTCTTCAGGCGGAATTGCGAGCGGGTTCCTTTAATGGTTACGGCTGAGAGCTGTTTCTCCCATTGGATGCTGTCCTGGCGAAGCTTTTCCTTCATTGCCTGTATGCTATCCTGAAGAAGTCCTTCCTTTTTGGTTAGGATGTTCTCAGTAGAACAGCTCTCAGTAGAAATGCTTCCTGCTGTAGTGGTCTTTGTTTGCTGAGCGTGCGCCATCATCGGATTTCCCAGGATGAGCAAACCGCTCATGATCAATTCATGTTTCATAATCTTCTTTCTTATTTTAAAGTAAATATGCTGCAAAGTTCTTGCGAATGTTACTGCGCAGGAATCTTGCGAATGATGTTGCAAAATTACGGATAAGGAAAGAGAAGGATTTTAATATAACGGAATTTTTTCGGATAAGATTTGTTTTTTTATGAGATAAGTCTTGCCGTTTCATCAGAATTCGTTATCTTTGTCCCCTAAAACATAGAATCATTTTAATCAGAAATAATCAGAAGATATGATGAACATAGAATCAGTTAGAGAGTATTGCCTCTCACTCCCCCTCGTTACTGAGGATTTTCCTTTTGATGAAACCACTTTGGCGTTTCGGATTATGGGAAAGATTTTCGCCTGTCTCGACCTGGAGCGCCCGGAATGGGTTACGATGAAATGTAATGCCGATTACGCCCTCGAACTTCGGGAAGTGCATCCCGAGATAGAAGGCGCCTGGCATTGGAATAAGAAATACTGGAATCAGGTAAACCTTTATGGCACGCTGGAAGATGATTTCATCCTGTCCCTGATTCGTCATAGCTATTCCGAAGTGGTGAAGAAACTCAAGAAAAAGGAGCGGTTGGAGCATTCGGAAATAACGGAGGTGAAGGAATAGGGAGAAAGTAAAAAGAAGAAGGCTCTGAATTAGCCATAAGAAATGCTGATTCAGAGTCTTCTTATTAATTTATAATTCCTAGCTTTTTAAGTCTAGAGTAAATCGCTCCTCTCGAACGCTCCATGATTTCTGCTATTTCCTTTATCTTTTTTCCTTCATTATAAAATTTTATCAGAATATCATCTGCTTCTTTTTCCCAAGGGAGATAGGCGTTTCCGTGTTCTTTTCTTTTTTCTTCGACAGAATACGCTTTCTTAAGTGTTGGTTTTGTTGAAGCTTTATCCAGAATCCTGTATTCCCAATCCTCAATAGTCCTTGTTTCTGTGCTGAAGCTGATGCCAATCTTTACGAGCTTTCTTTCATCAGCCTCGAAAGGAACCATGTAGCCTTTTTCGTCTATCTGGGCGAGGGCTTCCTTGGCAGGCTTGTTGATCTTTATCTCGAAGACGAAGATGGTGTGGGGCGAGAACATCACGGCATCGGCCCTGCCCCTGCAACTCTTCACCTGCGTGAGAACGGCTATGTTCATCATCGAAAGCATGATGTAGAAAACGGTTTCGTAATAATACTCGTTTTTCTGCATGTCTGCCAATACATCCTTTCCGCCTTCCGGGTAAGGAATGGAAGCGAAGTAGGATTTCATCAGCGTCATCGCCTTGTCGATGTTTCCATACACCAATGCCTGGTAGAATCTTGCTGCAAAGCCCAGCGAAGTACCATCGCTCAGATTCGTGTAGAGCGGCAGCAGGTTTTCCATCAAGCCGGCTCTTACTTCCTTGTTTGGAATGCCGAGAAAGTAGCCTTTGGTGAGAGGGTCGTAGTCCTTGATGGTAAGGTAGCCGCTCTGATAGAGCAATGGCAGGGCATCCGTCATCTTCTCCGTAGGACGATCGAACGAAGACGAGAAGGCAAAGACGTTGTCCAGCTCCGTCACGTCAGTCTTGAATCTCTGCATCTGATTGATGAGATAGGTAGAAGTACCCGATGCAAACCAGTAGTCCTCTATCTCGCCCGATGCCAGGGCACGCATCAGACTGAACGGATTGAAGATGTCTGGGCTGTTTCTTGTGAAATGATAGCCGTCGTAATTCTCCTGGAGCATCCGTGCCATCTCTTCCTTGCTCACCCCATTGTGCTCCGCCATCAGTTCGATGTCCTGGTTCAGGGTGGTGGTAAGTTCCTCTTTAGTAATGCCGCAGATGGCAGCAAATTCTGGGTCCATGGAGATGTTGGCCAGATTGTTGATGGCGCTGAAGATGCTGAGCTGCGAGAACTTGGTGATACCCGTGATGAAGGCGAATCTGATGTATTCATCATTAGCCTTGATTGGGGCATAAAATTCCTGTATGACGGTTCTGATTTCTGATAGCCTGTCCTCATTATGGAGCACATCAAGAAGCGGCGCATCATATTCGTCTATGATAATGATGACCGGCTTGCCTGTTTGCTCTTTTGCCGAAATAATCAAGTTCTTGAATCTGTCTCCGGGAGTTTCACTTTCTGGATTATTTCCCCAGATACTTTCATATTCGGAAAGTTTGTAATTGAATTTGGATTGCAAATCTTTGAGATTGCAATTCTTGAATGTGGACATATCGAAATGCAGGACAGGGTATTCTGTCCAGTCCTTTTCCAATCCCTCAATGGCAAGCCCCTTGAACAGGTCTTTTTCGCCTGCGAAATAGGAATGAAGGGTTGTGCTCAGCAAGGATTTTCCGAACCGGCGGGGACGACTGAGAAATACGTATTTGTACTTCTTGGTCAACTTGTATATCAAGTCAGTCTTATCCACATACACGCATCCTCTTTTGATGATGTCGCTGAATGTCTGTATTCCCACAGGATAAATTCTTTCTACCATAGTCTTTGCATTTTTATTCTTTGTGGCAAAGTTACGAAAAGTTTTTGAAATGGAAGCGATTTGGAAGGAAAAAATGGGGCTGGGGGAAGAAAAAATAGAGGCATTTGAAGGAAATTCATTAAAAAAAGTATGGAGATTCCATGAAGTTCGATTACCACTCTACCTTATCGTTGAGAATCACGCCATCGGTTGCATCTTCGGCTGTAAAGGTTGCGCCACGATACTGCACGCAGAGCATCAGCAGCGGCTCGGCACCATTGTTGCGAACAGAGCGCTTGCCGGCTGGTGCTACTCTCACCACGCTTCCCTCCTGAATAGGGAATACCTTGCCATCCACCTGGAACTCGCCCTTGCCGCTGAGGAAGAAATACAGTTCCTCGTGGTTCTTGTGGGTGTGGAGGAAACCTGTCTCTGCGCCAGGAGCAAAGCTCTGGAATGAGAACTCACCACCAGTAGCATTCACGCTCTGACCTCCGAATACCTTTCCGGGAATCTTAATCTCAGGACCCAGTTCTAAGGTGTAGTCCTTGAGATCACTCATCTTGCCAAAATCTGTGGCTGTAAAGTTATCAGCCTTTGCAATAATCTTTGTTTCTTTCATCTTGTCTGTTATTTTTAAAAGTTTATATTTCTCTTTTTTTTATTTCTTATTGTGAATTTGTGAATACTTCTGCTTTCAGCTTTCAATTCTGAATAGCGCTTGCTTTCAGCTTTCATTTCTGAATTGCGTTGCAAAGATACTGCGAAAAACTGGTTCCTGCAAGAGGGCACTTGGGGGTAAGATGGTTACCGGGAGGTAACTATTGCGTGGGAATGGGAGAAAGAAAAATGAAGCGTTAACTTAGATTAACTTGGTATGTTTGGTTTCTTTTCGGATATTAGTTACTTTTGTAGCCTATTGCAGAATATTATAGAGTTTTGCAGAACATTATTGCAGAATATTATAGATTATAGTAGAATATAAAGAAGATAGATTATGGCAAGAATGATAAAAGAAATGGTAGTGCAGGACTGTCCCATCCGTAACGTTCTGGCGCGCGTTTGCGACAAGTGGTCGCTACTGGTAATCTACACCCTGAAAAATCATCAGGATGGTCCCCTCCGGTTTAATGCCCTACGTAAGCTGATTCCGGATATTTCGCAGAAAATGCTTACCAGCACGTTAAAATCGTTGGAGACTGATGGATACGTTACCCGCAAGGCTTATGCCGAAGTGCCGCCAAGAGTGGAGTATTCTCTCACACCTCGTGCTGAAACCCTTATTCCTATTATGGATCATCTGATAGAATGGGCGCTGGATAACATGGCTGTGATTCTGAAGGATAGGGATAAGGCAGCAGGCTGATTTCCCAGATGAGTTTTCCGGAAAATCATTCATATTTTCTGTAGTTTGGGTAATGCATGTTTTCTGGATTCTTTGTATCTTTGCACCCGGAAATCATAATTATAACTATTATAAGAAAATGTATATTGAGAAAATAAAGTCGCCAGCCGACTTGAAGAAGCTGGATTTGAAGGAACTGCAGGTGGTGGCGGATGAAACCAGACAGGCTGTGCTGAACCGTGTAAGCAAGCATGGCGGTCATGTGGGACCAAACCTCGGATTCGTGGAGGCTACCGTGGCGCTTCACTACGTTTTTAATGCGCCAAAGGATAAGCTCGTGTTTGACGTAAGCCACCAATGCTATCCGCATAAGGTGCTCACCGGACGAGCTGCGGGATTCCTCGGCGATGTGGATGACATGAATGCTATTTCGGGCTATTCTTCTCCTGCCGAATGTCCGGAGTATGACAATTTCGAGGTGGGGCATACTTCTACTTCCGTGAGTCTTGCCACCGGGTTGCAGAAGGCGCGCGACGTCAAGGGTACCGATGAGAACATCATCGCCATTATCGGCGACGGATCCCTTTCGGGCGGCGAGGCTTTCGAGGGACTGGACGAGGCTTCGGAACTCGGTACGGGCATCATCATCGTGGTGAACGACAACGAAATGTCTATCGCCGAAAATCATGGCGGAATCTACAAGAACCTGCGTGCCTTGCGCCAGAGTAACGGCACCTGCGAGCACAACTGGTTCAAGGCGTGGGGCTTTGAATACAAGTATCTGGAAGAGGGTAACGACATCGAAAAACTCATCCAGGTTTTCGAGAGCGTGAAGGATACGGATAAGCCTACCGTGGTTCACATTCACACAGAGAAAGGTCATGGATTTGCGCCAGCCGTAGCCAATAAGGAGGCATGGCATTGGGGAATGCCTTTCAATCTGGAAGACGGCAGCCGACCAAGAAGGAATGCCGATGGAACCATTCCGGAGGTTGCTCCAACAGAGGATTACGGCACTTTATTCTCTGACTGGATGCTCAGCGAGATGAAGCAGGATAAGACCCTCATCGCTGTAACCGCCGGTACTCCTACCGCAGGTGGTTTTACTGCCGATAAGCGAAAGTTGGCTGGCAAGCAGCACATCGATATGGGAATCGCTGAAGAGCAGGCAGTAGCGATGATTTCGGGAATGGCGAAGGGTGGATTGCATCCGGTTTGGACCGTTTACAGCACCTTCATCCAGCGCACCTACGACCAGATAGCGCAAGACCTCTGCATCAATTCCAACCCGGCCGTAATCAACGTGGTAGGAGGCGGAGTGAATTCGATGAACGACATCACCCACATCTGCCTTTTCGATATTCCGATGCTCTGCAGCATTCCGGGGCTCATCTATCTGGCTCCAACCACCTGCGAGGAGTATTTCGCCATGCTCCGCTGGAGCATTCTGCAGGATAAGAAACCTATCGCCATCCGCGTGCCAAGCAATGGCGTGGTTCATACTTCAGAAGCCGTTGATGCTGAGTATGGCTATGAGGCAAAGTACAAGGTGATGCACCAGGGCGAGAAGGTGGCAGTCATCGCCGCCGGTTCGTTCTATCAGAAGGGCGAGAATGTTGTTCGCCTGTTGGCTGATAAGGGCATCGATGCTACGCTTATCAATCCCCGTTATCTGAATGAGGTGGATGCCGAAGTGCTGGATAGCCTGAAGGCAAACCATCAGTTGGTGGTAACTCTGGAGGATGGCTCGAAGGATGGTGGATTCGGAGAGCGCATCGCCTCTTACTATGGCACTTCAGAAATGAAGGTGATGGTGGGCGGCATCAGAAAGGGTCTCTACGATAGATATGATGTGCAGCAGTTGCTTTCGGATAATCGCCTGCTCGATGAGCAGATTGTGGAAGACGTTTTGTTAGTAATTAATGATTAGTAATTAATGATTAGTTATTAGTTAGACGGCATAGTTAGTTTTTATTTAACGAGAAATCCAAACCGGAGAATGATCTCTAGCTTGGATTTCTTCTGTTTTATCATCGAATGTTTGTCTTAATCCCAGTCATTATCTCAATCATCATCATCGTCGTCATCATCATCCCAATCTCTGTCGTGCTTCCACTTCTTCTTGTCGTACTTCCACTTCTTGTCGTGCTTGTGATGCTTGTGATGCTTGTCCGGCTTTCCTGGTCCATAAGTTACATGGGTTCCGCCTGGCCATCCAGGTCTTCCGTAGCTGCACTCAGGGCGAGGGCGGCGCTTGTCGTGTCCCCAGTTATGCTTTGGATACTTGGTGTAAATATGGTGAACATACACATGATTCTGCCAGCCGATAGGGCGATAGAAATAGTAAGAGTCCTTGAATCTCTTCCATTGTCTGGCGGTCATCATGCGCTTGAGCTGCTTGTTGCGGTAATGCCAGCCGTAGGCATCAATGTCGCGATAGCTGCGGATGCCATTGAGATAATTGAGATTGATGTTCAGGATGCTGTTGCGCTGAACGCTGCTCAATCCCAGTTCCACCACCATCTTATCTGTGATAAAACGAGCTTCTGCCTGAATATTTGTCAGTCTCTGAGCATTCATAGATGTAATCATCATCCATATTGCTACCAATGTCATAATCATTCTTTTCATAACGATCTTCTCTTTAAAGGGTTATTACTGCATTTATTTTACTTGAAGAGGCTACTTGGTGCCGCAATCAACTTTTTGATGGTGCAAAGATAGAGAGAATAGCTGAAAACAACAAGGGGAAAACCATAATCTGATGTATGATTTTCCCTAAAAGCATCGGGGGAAACTCCCGTAATAAGATTGTAGTATCTTTTATCTGCTAATTAAAATCCTTGTAACCTCTTTGACACAAAATACCCCTACCTTTGCACCCGAAATTTAACAGGTATTACCTCGAAAGGGGAAATCTTTAATAAAAGTATTATAGTCAGATAAAGAAAAATGGAAAAGAAAGTATCGGGTAAGCATAGCAGCATGAATGGCTTTGCTATGATGAAAGGTAGAGTAGTTACAGTAGTTTTGGCTTCGGCTTTATTGTTGGGCGGGGGCTTGACTGCTCAGGCTCAAAACACAGCATTAACCACCTGCTCTCAGAGTGCAGCAACTGCCATTCCGCAGAATCCAAACTGGAAGGCGAATGCTGCCGAATGGCAGAAACTGAAGGGTGGAATCACCCTCTACATGACCAATGACATGGGCCGAAACGGCTACTACGACCAGAAGCCTATCGCCGAACTGATGGGCGAGATGGCGGGTACGATAGATCCTGAATGCGTACTTGCCGTAGGCGACATCCACCATTTCAATGGCGTGACTTCTACACAGGACCCTCTGTGGCTTACCAATTACGAATATGTTTATTCTCATCCCGACCTGATGCTCGACTGGTTCCCGGTTTGTGGCAACCATGAGTATCGTGGTAATACACAGGCTTTTATGGACTACGGCAAGGTGAGCCGCCGCTGGATGATGCCAGCCAAATATTATACCAAGGTGTTCGACCACAAGGGAACCACCGTGCGCGTAGTCTTCCTCGACACCACACCTCTCATCGATTCTTACCGCAAGAATTCAGAAATCTATCCTGATGCCTGCAAGCAGGATGCTGAGGCTCAGCTCTCCTGGCTCGATGAAACCCTGAAGAATGCCAAGGAAGACTGGGTCATCGTGGTAGGCCATCATCCTATCTACGCCTACACCACGAAGAAGGAGAATGAGCGCCTCGACATGCAGAAGCGCCTTCTGCCTATCCTCCATAAATATAATAATGTGGCGATTTATGCCTGCGGTCATATCCACAACTTCCAGCACATCCAGAAGAAGGGCGACAACATCGACTACGTAGTCAATTCCTCTTCATCTCTAGCTCGTCCTGTGAAGCCTATCGATGGCACCGTGTTCTGCAGTCCTGCCGATGGTTTCTCTGTATTTACAGCAGATAAGAAGCTGCTCAGAATGTCGATGATTGACAAGGATGGAAAAATCATCCACACGGTTTTAAAGGTAAAAAAGTAAAAAGGTAAAAAAGTAAAAAGAGCTTTAACCCCTTTGCACCTCCGTTCCCAGCGATTCCATCGCTGGTCTCCAAGCTTTTATATTAGAGGTAAAAGGAGCTTTTTTGCGAAAAGAAACGAATGAAGATTTCAATAGCGATATAGATGAAAAGATTTTTATTGAGTGCGGCGCTTCTTGCCGCAGCGACTACCGCCATCCAGGCACATACGCTGGATGGTATAGTCAAGGATAACAAAACGGGCGAACCCCTCATCGGAACCGTAATCCGAGTAAAGGAGCTGCCCAACGTGAGTACCACCACCGGACTTGATGGTACTTTCACCCTGCATGAATTGCCTGATAAAGGCAAGGTGACCATCATCGTTTCCTACATGTCGTACAAGACCAGGGAGATGGTAGTGGATGTGGCTAAAGACTTCTCCAAAGATGGAAAAGAGGGAAAGAATGGACTGTTGACCATCGCCATGGATGAAGACCAGAAGCTGTTGGGCGAAGTGGTGGTTACCGGTCATCGTGAATACCGCAGCGACCGAAGCGCCATAGAAACCGTGAAGAATGCCGGCAACGTGCTCAACGTGATGAGCCAGCAGAGCATCCAGCTTTCGCCTGATGTCAACGTGGCGAGCGTTCTGCAGCGAGTATCGGGTGTAACCATGGAGCGTGATGCATCGGGCGAGGCTTCCTACGCCATCCTCCGAGGCATGGACAAGCGCTACAACTACACCCTGGTAAACGGCGTGAAGATTCCTAGCCCGGATGATAAAAACCGTTACATCCCTTTGAATATCTTCCCTTCAGATCTGATGGACCGCCTCGTGGTTTCCAAGTCTCTGACTGCCGATATGGAAGGCGATGCAGCCGGCGGCGTGGTGGATATGGTGATGAAGGATGCCCCATCCCGCTTTCAGATTCAGGCGAATGCTGCCATCGGAGCAAGTGATTATTTCTGGAAGGATGGCAGAGATTATCTTACCAGCAACCGCTCTGATTATACAAAGAAATCTCCTTACGAGGCTTTCGGAAAAGACTACAAGGCGCAGATGAGCGATTTCAAGAACGGTCCTGTTCAGTTGAAGAGCCATTCTCTTCCTGCTCCTAACTTCATAGGAGGTCTGAGCATCGGCAACCGCTTCTGGAACGACCGCCTGGGCGTGATGCTTGCCGGAAGCGTTCAGAATGTTTTCCGTGGCACCGAGCGCACCTACAATTCCGTAAAGATGGCTTCGGGCGAGCAGGCCATGTACATTTACTCCCTGCAGCATCGCTATTATAGCATCCACGACCTTACTGCGGGTGCTCATGCCAAGTTCGACTTAACCCTGCCTGGCCACAAGCTGGAATGGTACAACATGTATGTGCGCACCAATTCCAAGGGCACCAGATACAACAATAGCGTCAATACTGAATACATCGGAGCCGACAGCTAC
Source organism: Segatella copri (assembly GCF_002224675.1). Lineage (GTDB taxonomy): Bacteria > Bacteroidota > Bacteroidia > Bacteroidales > Bacteroidaceae > Prevotella > Prevotella copri_U. Next base: position 25,557 of record NZ_NMPZ01000030.1, read on the forward strand.
ACGCAGGATGATGAGGTGCGCTCTCTTTCAACCACCCAGAGCATCTTCGCCACCAACCTGAAGGGTACGCATCATCTTACCAAGGATTTTACCGTAGATTGGTCGGGCGTGTTCTCGCAGGCTAAGGAGGAAGATCCGGATAGAACCTACGTTACCCTGACGAATACCGTGAGCAGAAAAGCCGAGAATGGCGGCGATGCCGTTTCGGGTTCCATCTGGGAAGGCGACAAGAACATCACCAAGACCCTGCCTAAGAGTGCCGAGCGCCGATTCCAGCACAACAAGGATACCGACTGGGCGGGTTACATCAACCTCTCTTACGATACCCATTTCGCCAACTCTGTGGAGGCTCTCTGGAAGGCGGGCGCACAGTATCGCAGAAAGGAACGCAGCAACAGATATTATTCTTACATCTTCAATCCTGCCGACATCTCGCAGCGATTGGATGGCAACGGAATAGACCAGTATGCCAACATCGATTGGGTTTGCAAGACTCCTTATTCTCAGGCTTCGCAGCTCAACTACGATTCCAAGGAGCACATCGGCGGAGCCTACGCCATGGTAACCCTGAAGAGCGAGGTGGGCGAACTGAATGCCGGTTTCCGTGCCGAGCACACCAACCAGATTTACACCATGCTCCAGCATTTCCGCAACATGGGACAGGTGGGCGAGCAGAGCTACTGGGATTATCTGCCATCGGCATCCATCAAGTGGACGCCAACCAGGAAGATGAACGTGCGTCTCTCTTACTATCGCTCCATCAACCGTCCGGGCTTCTACGAGATAGTGCCTTATCAGATTCAGGGCGAGGAGTATCAGGAAAAAGGTAATCCAAACCTGAAGCGTGCCCGCATCGACAATATCGACCTGCGCTGGGAGTGGTTCCCAAGCAAGACCGAGCAGATTCTTGCCGGCGTATTCTATAAGTATCTGAAAGACCCTATAGAGCAGGTGTTCGTAACATCGGATGGAAAGATTGGTGCCGGAACCGATGCCTATTATATGCCGGACAATCTGGGTAATGCCAAGAACATGGGCTTCGAAATCGATGTAATCAAGTACATCCGCCACTTCGGAGTAAAGGCGAATTATACTTACACTCATTCTGAAATCACCACCTCGAAGCGTGAGTACAAGGAGGGGAGTGCCGAATATAAATCGGGCGTAACTCAGACCCGTCCACTGGTTAACCAGGCCCCTCATACCGCCAACATCTCCTTATTATATAAGGATACGGAGCATGGCTGGAATGCGCAGCTGGCCTCTTCCTTCACGGGCACCAAGCTTGCCCTGGTTTCTCCCTTCAAGGATGCCGACCAGTGGGACAAGGCGATGTTCGGTCTCGACCTGAGTGCCGAGAAGCAATTCAAGAACGGCATCTCCATCTTCTTCAAGGCAAACAATCTGCTCGATGCCAAGCGTGAGAGATACTTGAAGACCGTGAACAAAAGCAACCTGGAGTATGAGGGACAGAAGAGCGATAAGACCATCGTAGGTACTTATAAGTACGGCAGAACTTTCCTGCTGGGAGTAAGATACAAGTTATAAAGGTAAAAAAGTAAAAAGGTAAAAAATGAAAAAGATAAATACTTTTGCTGCTTTGCTGTTGATGGCAGCAGCTGCAATGTTCTCCACATCTTGCGAGAACGATAATATCAATCCATACGATTACGTGAATAATGGCGGTAATGGAAGTAATGAGAACCAGGGTTCTAAAGATGTCATTACAACGAAGGTGGCAGAATATCCTGCCGGTTCTGTGGTTTGGACCAAGGATACTACCCTGAGCCAGAGCGTTGAGATTCCTGTAGGAGCATCGCTCTACATTGAGCCGGGCGTAACCGTTACCTGCAAGTCAGAGGTTCAGGTGCCGGTAGAAATCGTAGTATTGGGCAATCTCTATTGTCTGGGAACCGCCGAAAAACCGGTAGTCTTTACTTCTGATACCAGGAAGCCTGCTGATTGGGGCGGCATCATCTGTGGATATAATTCAGAAGAGGTGGTGCTCAACCACGTGGATGTGGCCTATGCCGGTGCTACTCCTACCGAGAGTTCAGCTTCTTTCCAGAACAAGCTTTTCAAGACCACCATCGATGGCGGTGTGCCAGCCTTTCACTTCTGTAATGTGAACGGCAAGTTTGTGATGGCAAACAGTTTCTTCCATGACAACTACAACGACCAGACTTACTTTACCGGTGGTAACGGCGTGATTATCAACAATATCTTTGCCGATAGCGGAAATGCAGCCGATGGCGGCGAGGCCATCAACGTAAAGGCAGGTTGCAAGCTCGATGTAGCCAACAACATCATCTACAACGCCTGCACCAATGCCTTCAAGCTTTCGAATGCCGGCAATAGCGAGGTGATTCCTCTCTCAGAGATGACCGCCTATAACAACACCATCATCAACTGCGGCTGGCGCCGTTCCAAGAACAAGAAGGGTGGTTCTGTCTGGGTAGAGAAGGCAGCTAAGCCAATCTTCGTGAACAACCTCATCTACGATTCCCGTTTCGGACTGAAGCAGCCTAAGAAGGATGGTGCAGATATGGAGCACAGTCGTCTTACACCAAATTACTACTTTGCATCTACAGAGACAGGCGTAGCGCAGATGGCGAAGGGTGCAGAGCTCGGCATCTGGTTTGATACCGATATCAAGAGCAGCGTGGCAGGTCAGCTCAATCCTCTCTTCAAGAACTTCACTCAGAGCGAGAAGATGAACATCAATTGCGAGATAGATGATGTATCCCAGGGTGCTCCATTGGCATTCGACAAGAGTTGGAATTTCGATTATCAGGCAGGCAGTCCTGCCCTCTCAGGAGGTGTAACCGATTTTGCCCGCCTCTTCCCACAAGGTCTGCCATTCTTCGGCATGAAGCAGGTGAATTTCCTGGATAAGAATAACGACCAGAACTATTACTTCGCCGCCCCATTGCCAAGCGCAAGATTCGGAGCGTGGCTGTAAAATGATTAATTTTGTGTTAATCTTAGGAAAAGTCTTGGTTGTTATTAGGAAAAAATGTACTTATTGCCTAATAGAAAGTTTCGTTCAGCAACGTTGAATGTACGTTCAACGTCGCTGAAAACATAGAAGAAAGTAAACACGATGGCGATAAGACTGAGGGCGCCTCCTACAAGTGCCAGGAGCAGCAACGCTATGCCCATTAATACTCCAGTTTCTTCCTTTTCTGTACTTTGTTGAGTTCCTGCTGGTGCTTGTATATCCTCTTTCTGGGCATCTGCGTTAGAGGCTTGTTTCCCTTTCTGTTGGGCAACGGCAGCCAGTTCCGTCTTTTCATTCTTTCCGTCATCAACAATACCGTAGAATTTCACCGCCACAACTTGATGAGCAAACTGTAAGCAAGCAATGTGGCAAATATGGTGAAAAAGGCGATGCAGATGGGGTTGGCGTTCATCAAGCATTGAAAACAATCTTATTTTTCAAATAAAAAGATTAATTAGTAAACTGATGACTTTTTCTCATTTAAGTATAAAAACTTCTAATTTTAACAAAAATATAACGCATAATTTGTTGGGGATTCATAAAAAATAGGTAATTTTGCAACCGGCAATTGAATACAAAGTTAATATTAAAAATAAAGAACTATGATTAGATTAAATGTATTTTTTGAGAAGAAGGAGGAGGTAAAGGTTGAGGAAATCAACGCTTTATGCAAGGAACTGGTAGAGAAGTCCTTGAAGGACAATGGCAATATTGCCTACGACTATTTCACCAGTGGAACTCGCAATGGTGTGATGATGATCTGCGAGACATGGGAGAACGAGGAGGTTCTGAAAGCTCACATGGCTTCTGAGCATTTCACTACACTGGTTCCAAAGATTGAAGCTCTTACCAAGAATGGCTTGAAACTGGAGCAGTTCACTTTCTAATTTTTTTTCAGACATCAGTCCGTGATGATACATTTTCTTCTTCATCATCGGCTGATGTTCTGCATTATATATTTCTACATAATATATAAAAGGTCTATTTTTATCTTATTGGCGTATGGAAAAGAAAATACCTGTCATTCTTCTGAACTTTACTGGCGTATATAACTTAGAGGCATTTGCCTCAAACAAGAATATCATCCACGTAGATTGCCAGGACATGAAGGGGGTGGATTGCTATTGTGATGAAGAAGGCAGGGAAGAACTGCATCGCCGGCTTGCTCCTTTTCCTGCCGAGGCAATTCATTTCATAGACTCCGGTGATTTTCATTATCTCACCGAATATTGGGTATCCAGACTCCAGGAACCTTTTTCCCTGATCGTTTTCGATCATCATCCTGATATGCAACAACCGGAATGGGAGGGCGTAGTATCATGTGGCGGCTGGGTGAAAGATGTGTTGGAGAAGAACCCGCTTGTCAGACATATTATTATTGTTGGGGCATCGGATGAGTTGATAGCTCAAGTGCCTATTCATCTGAGAGAAAAGGTCTTGTTCTATAGTCAGGCAGAAATGAATCACCATCAGGCATGGCCCTCCAAGGCTGGTAAGCTTATACACGAGCCTGTCTATATTTCCATCGATAAGGATGTCTTAAGAAAGCAGGATGCCATCACGGATTGGAGCAATGGCAACATGACGCTTATACAGCTACAAGCCGTGCTTCGTATTATCTATGCCCATGAGAATGTGATTGGCATAGATATTACCGGAGAGTGTTCTGCTACTCTTGATTATTTCACCGAAGTTGAAGATGCTGCGATAAACAACAAGACTAATGTTGAACTGATGCAGATGATCTTGGCCGAAAGTTAGATTACTTCTGTAAGCTTACCCGTTTGGGAATCGATGATATAACCATGCAGATTGACATCCTTTGGTACAAGAGGGTGAGTACGGATGGTATCAATCGTATTTCTTACAGAATCCTCTGTGTCATGGAATCCCTCCAGCCAATGGTCTAGGTCGATGCCGCAAAGTCCGATGGTGTCGATGACATCCTGATGGATGCCACGCTTGAGCATCAATTCCTTCATCTGCTGGCCGTTCATGTGGCAGGCACCGCAGTTGGAGTGGGCGATAACCATGATTTCCTCTACACCCAGTTCGTAAATGGCAACCAGGAGGCTGCGCATGGCAGAGTCGAATGGACTGATAACCAGTCCGCCGGCGTTCTTGATGAGCTTGGCATCTCCATTCTTCAATCCCAATGCCGCCGGCAGAAGCTCTGTCAGGCGGGTATCCATACAGGAAAGGATGGCAAGCTTCTTATCTGGGTATTTGCTCGTAAGATACTTCTCGTAGCCCTTGTTGGCTACGAATTCCTCGTTATACTTGATAATTTCTTCTATAATCATAGTAGTGCAAATGAAATGTGAAACGAATTTTTCCTATTTCTCAGGGGTAGGCTTGAGATAAGCCATGAATTTCTCCGGCTGATAGTTGAGAATCAGTTCTTCCGGGAACTCAGCTTTCTCTACCAGCGGCATGATGTTGCTGTAGTCGGCAATCATGGTAGAGAAGTGGGCATCACTTCCAAAGATGACAGGGGTCTCGTACTTCTTGGCAAGTTCCAGCAGTTCCAGGTTATTGGGAGCTGCTACCGTTTTGTGACGGATGGGAGCCATGGAGTGATTGTTGATTTCGAGCAAGGTATGCGTCTCCTTGGAAACCTTCATCAGAGCCTCGAAATCCAGTTCTGCCGTTCCATCTCCAGGATGGGAGATAATCTGCACGAATGGATTGCGCATGGCATTGATGACACCCTGCGTGTTCTCTTCCTTGGTCCCTCCCTGCCAGCAAAGGCTATGAATGCCGGCGATTCGGATATCAAGCATGCGCCAGTAATCCTCATCGAGGTCAATATCGCCCTGGGTATTGAGGATGTTGAGTTCCGCTCCCAGCATCAGCTTGATTCCATAGAGCTGACGGGGAACGCAATGCAGGTTTCTGAAATAGATGGGATCACAGGTGCCCGGGATATGTGGTCCGTGCTCTGTGATTCCCAGTATTTTCAACCCCTTTTCTTTTGCAGCCATGGTCATTTCCTGCAAACTGCTGAAGGCATGACCGGATGCTATGGTATGTGTATGAACGTCTAATAATGTTTTCATACTGCAAAGGTACGGATAAAGTTTGAAAAAGCAAAGATTCTTCAGGCTTTTTCTCTTTTTCGGCTTGTTTTCGGTTGCTGAATAGCAAAAACGGCTGCCAGTTCATAAGAAACTGACAGCCGTAATGATAATAGGTTTTATTTCGCAAATCCTTTCTTTTTCTTCATCCTCTTACCCACGAAGTTCCAGGAAGGCATCTTCTTCAGGGTACTTCTCACGGGCTGTACATCCCAGAGCAGGAAGATAATCAGCACGGCAATGCCGATGAGGCAGGTGATGCCATAGAGATTCCGGATGCTGAGCATCAGAAGATTGGTGGCATCGTAGGGCAAACCGCGCGACATATTGTCTGCCATCTGATAACGGAGCCCGAAACTGTACAGGCCTGAACACATCGCCGACATCGGACCATTGCGGATGATGCCTGCCATCGTCAATCCCATGAAGAAATGCTGGAACGGCATCAGCTCTTCCAGATACACGGTGAGCATGCAGAAGAAGATGGCGTTGCCGAAGCTCCGCAGGAAGCAAGGCAGATAAAGTGCCTCGATGTTGAGACCCGGATCGATGAGGAAATACATCATCACGGGATAACATACCATCGTTGCCACACCTATCGTGAGCAGACGGGTGTATTTCTGATGAAGCACCTTGCACCAGAAGAGGCAGAAGAGGCAACCGGCGATGGCTCCCGTCCATTCCACGAAGTTGAGCACATTGGTGGTGATGTTGCCGAAATGCAGCACGCCACCCGTAAAGGCGGTTTGCAGCACTTTAGGCGTACTGCCCATGAACTCTACGAAGGCAAAAAGGATGAGCAGCGGGATGAGTCGCTTATACTTCCACGCCGCCGGAGCGATGTAAGGGTGACGGATGTGGAACATTCGCTGGATGCAGAAATATCCGGTAAATATAAAGAGCAATACATCCATCTGCATGATCTTCGAATCGAGCCAGTTGTAGTGCTCGCCATAGGTGAAGAAGAAGATGAACTCCAACATCCATGCCGACCACAGGAGGCAGCCCAGATAGTCGATACTGATGAAGGGCAGGGGTTTCATGAAGCGGAAGTCGTGGGTGGTGACGTACACGATGAGTGCCACCAGGAGCAGGGCTCCCGTCATCGCCCAGTTGATGATGCGCCAATCCTGATAGATATAAATCAGGTGTTCGGTGACCCAAGGCGAAAGGAACATATTTCCCAGTACGATGCAGTAGAGCAGGGGGAAGAAGATGGTGAAATCGCGCTTGGAGGTCATCCACAACTGGATGGTGCTCATACATTCGAAGGTTCCGCAGAGCTTGAAGAAGCCTGCGATGTAAGCGAGAATGCACATCAAGGGTACCGAGTCGGTCCACATGATGAGGAAATTGCAGGTTGCCACTACCAGTGCCGCATTCAGCAGGAGTTGGCGGTTGGTAAAGTGGAACTTCATCTTGAAGAGGAAGGGGAATGGCATCGCCACGCCCACCACGTTGAACATGATGATCATGAGCACGTCTTCTCTCATCAAACTGTACTCGCCCATCACCTGGCTCATGGCTCCTCCATAGATTCCGCCCGACATCAGGAAGATGAAGGCGAAGAGGAGATAAATCCATGGCTGTAACCGGCGAGGAATATATCCATTGAACGAAGGAACCCGGAAGGGTCCCTGTAACATAGGAGGTCCTGGCATTTTTTATAATTTATAGTTTATAATTTATAGAACATTCTTGATAGTTTATAATTTATAGTTTATAGAACATTCTATTTGATGCGAACCTTGGTCTCTACGTTCAGTCCGGCACGGAGCAGGGCTATCTGTTTCGGATCATTGTCCTTGGTGAGGGCGATGCGAACAGGCACGCGCTGCTCTACCTTTACGAAGTTGCCGGTGGCATTATCCACAGGAATCATGGAATAGGCATTGCCGGCTGCGGCAGAAAGGGCTTCTACCTTGCCATGGAATACTACACCCGGGATGGCATCGGCGGTGAAATCTACAGTCTTTCCCACGGTGATGCCGTCCATCTGAGTCTCGCGATAGTTAGCTACCACCCATACATCGTTGTCATCCACGATACGAGCCAGCATCTGACCAGGCTGTACCAACTGGCCTTCGTGAATATCCTTTCTTCCCATCACGCCATCGCAGGTTGCCACGATTACGGTATAGGAAAGGTTGAGGCGAGCCAGGTTGAGCTGTGCCTCTGCCACGCTCTCTCCGGCACGGGAACCGCCGAGCTGCTGGGTCTGTACATTGCGAACCGATGCGGCACTAGCCTTGCGGCTGCTAGCCTGCTCATAACGTGCCTTGGCTCCCAGATAGCGGGCATAAGCATTGTCATATTGCTGACGGGTTACCGCATCCTTCTTCATCAAAGCCGCAAAACGGTCGAAGTCCTGCTTGGCATTCATCATATCCACACGAGCCTCCTCGATGCCGGCAGCCGCTGTCTGCACATTGGTATTGGTGGTACCCATGCTGGCGGTTACCACCGAAGAACTTGACTTGGATCCACGCAAGCCTGCCTCTGCCTGAGCTACATGCAGACGGAACTCTGCATCCTCGATGATAACAAGGGTATCGCCCTTCTTTACGTGCTGATAGTCGTTGAAACGAATCTCCTTGATGAATCCCGGTACACGGGTATTGATAGGGGTGATATGGCGGTTTACCTGTGCATCATCTGTGTAAGCCACATCGCTGCCATGATAGAAATGGCTGAAGCACCAGCCGATAGCTCCCAGAAAAAGGAGGATAATCACTACATTATATATTCTCTTGATAATCTTCTTGCTCATAATCTCTTGATAATTGTTTTCGATAAAAACTCTTATTTCTGTTTTTAAAATTAAATTTCTCCTGCCGCATACTTCATGCGATAGTAGGCATAGACGATGTTGATGCGGGCATCCACCTCACTGAGCTCGGCATTGAGCTTGAGGTTGGAGGCATCCACCATATCCGTAACCAGAGCGAGCTGGCTGAGATAGCGGGCATTCATCACGTCGTAATTCTGCTGTGCCAGCTCCACGCTCTTTCGCTGCGTTTCCAGTTCTACGTAGGTTTGCTGATACTGCACGTAGGCAGCCTGCACATTGTTGTTGAGCTGCTCTGCCTGAACGGCATGTGCCTCTTTTGCCTGTCGGGTCTCTATGGCAGCCTGCTTGATGCGCTTGTTGCTCTTGAAGAGAGAGCTGAGGCTGTATTTCACGCCTACGCCCACATACCAGACGTTGAGGTTCTTGTCAACAGGTGGCAATTCGAAGAGGATAGGTCCATCGAAGTTATCTGCAGCAACGAAAGCTACTTTTGGAAGAAGGTCGCTCTTGGCAATCTTTTCTTTCTGTTCGGCGATGCGGATGGCGTTACTGCTCTGTTCCAGAAGTGGGGAATTCAGGGTGCCTGCCGTCTGCCAGTAAGCCTCACCCTCCTTGCCGTAGGTCTTGTCGGCGATAGTGGCATCGGGGATAATCTGAATCTCCTGGCTTGTCTGGTTCATCTGGCTTCCTTCATTCTTTTGACTTCCCTGGTTCATTCCTAGGGTATTGCAAAGCTGATGGTTTAGGATGCTTCGGTTGTTCCTGAGTGCCGTCAGACCGAGTTTGAGGCTTTCCATCTGGAGCTCGTATCGGGTGATATCGTTCTTCAGCGCCATGCCTTGTGTCTGTTTCTCCTTGATGTCGTCGATGAGCTGGCGGGTCAACTCGATGTTCTTTTCATACACCTTGATGCGGTTATCTATCTTATAGAGGTCGAGATATTGCCCCAGGGCGATGAAGCGAATCTGCTGTCGGGTGAGTTTCACGCCTACTTCTGCCTGCTGCTTTCCGAGTTCGGCGAGTTTGATACCTGCGTTGATGGCTCCACCGGCGTAAACCACCTGCTGTGCCTGGAAGGCGAAGTTGTTGCCGAAATGTGGGGATTTCAAACCATGAACGTTGCTGAAGTCACGGTCGGTAATCAGCGCATTGCCGATATAGCTGAATGAGAGGGAAGCATCAAGGTCGGGCAGTTTCTTGCTTTTTGCCGCTTCGATGCCGAGATGGGCTGCTTCTACTCCTGATAATGAAGTACGAAGACTTTTGCTGTTATCCTCTACCTTCTGGAAGAGTTGGCTGATGGTCATGTTTTCTTTCTTGCTGGCAGGCAAGGAAGCAGCCGCCCCTTCGGTGGTTTGTGATTGAGCCGAAGCCCAATGGGTTCCTCCTGCAAGCAGAAGGCTTACAAATAAGATGTTCTTAATCATTGATCATAACTTTTTGAATTTCGGGTGCAAAGGTACGGAGTTTTGAGCGAACAATCGCTTTAAATATTTCGCAGTGGATGGACGATTTGGGAATAATAGTTCTTTTATATCACATATTTTGTGTAATTTTGCAACCGAAATAGGAATAAAGAGACATAATAACTCTATATATAATAAGGTGTAGATGGAATTATCAGAATTAAGCAGTCAGCAGGAAGCAAGTCTTTTCCGCTCTGGTTTGGAGGAATGGCAGGAGGGTCCGCTAGTTTTGACTTACGGAGCGATATTGATTTGTCGGAAGGGTAAGGCGAGGCTGAATGTGAATTATAAGGATTGGGAACTTTATGAGGGGGCGGTGATTACGCTCTTCCCGAATGATGTAGTGGAACTGAAGGTTGACGGGGATTGCAAATCCCCTCAAACTGAAAATGGGGATTGCAAATCCCCTCAAACAGCGAACAGTTTCCAGGCCGAAATCCTGAAATATAATCCTTCCTTGCTTCGTGAAGCAAGCTTGCAGCTGGAGCAGACGGTGTATTCTTCCTTGCGGGAAGACCGCTGTCGGCAGGATACCCCCGTGGTGACAAACATCATCAATGGGATGTTTGGCTTATTGAAGGTATATTTCGACCAGTCGGAGTGTACCTGCATCTCGCAGTTGGTATTATGCCAGTTGAAGGCATTCTTCATCGGTTTTCATGAGTATCTTCAGCGCAATCCGCAATACCGACCAGATGAAGTAAAATCGTATCGGGTAAGAGAATTGTTCAATCGGTTTATGATGCTGCTGGAGAGGGACTACAAGATTTCAAGAGATGTGAACTATTATGCCGAACAGATGAATATCTCCTCGAAATATCTGACCAACATCGTGAATCAGGTGACGGGGCATACCCCCAAGACCATCATCGACCAATACGTGATTCTGCAACTCAAGATGCATCTTAAGCGGACCACGCAAAGCATCAAGGAGATGGCTTGGGAGTTTCATTTTGCCGATGTCAGTTTCTTCTGCCGCTATTTCAAGAAGCATACAGGTCTGACACCGCAGCAGATAAGGTCGTAATCACAACCTTCAGTTTTTCTCTGATCTCGGCTTCTTCTATCTCGCCGATGTGTTCTGGGGAGAGATCCTTGAGTTCTTCGAGGCATCCCATCTGCATCATGGTGGCGATAGGGAGGAGCTTATGTGCCGCCTTTCCTATGCGGTCGGTAGATAAGGATTCCTCTTCTACGGCTTCTTTCAGATTCGTGAGATGCGCGGCAAGTTCCTGCTTCACGGTATCAAGAATCTCCTTCGCCGCTTCTTCGTCGCCTCCGGCAAAAGCAAGAAGAGCATCCAGCTGAGGATTGGATTTCTGCTGGGATGATAAAACTGGCTGGAGTGATGAATCAGGCTGGGATGGAGTTCCAGACTGGGCATCCAGTTGAGGCTGGGACTCTATTCCCAGAATATCAGACAGTTTCTCCATACTGAATGGCTTGAACAGGCAATCATCGAAGCCGGCTTTCAGAAGCTGTTCCAGGATGCTTGTATCGTGAGCCGTCATCGCTACCACCATCATATTGGTATGGTTGATGTGGGCAATCATATCCATGCCGTTCATCTCCGGCATTTCGATATCCATCAGCATCAGGGCAGGCTGTTCGTTATGTAGTGTGGTGAGGGCATCCATCACATGATTGCAGGCGAAAACCTGCCAGGTGTCGCCTACGATGCGGCGCAACATCTCCTGGAGAAGCTGGAGCTGCAGCTTGTCATCATCCAGAATCAGAATCTTGTGGTTGGCAAATTCCGGCTTCTTCTTTATATCAGTAACCTGATGGCTGCCGGAATTCTGTCCTTCCTTATCTTGAGCAGAATCGGGAGAAGGATCATGCTTAATTTCTGATGGAGCCATTTCCTGAGACTCCTCCATTGGTGCTGGCTCGATAGGGATGGTGACGATGAAGGTAGAACCTTTGCCCAGGGTAGAGTGGAGGATGATTTCTCCGCCAAGCAGCGAAACCAGTTCCTGGGTGATGGACAATCCCAAACCGGTACCCTCTATGCCCTGGGCGCTCTTCAATCTGGTAAACGCCTGGAACACCTTCTGTTTCTCCTCATCGGTCATTCCCTTTCCCGTATCCTTTACGCTCAGGGTAAGCGTAGGCTTGCCCAGAATTTCTGAAACCTGTGCCTGGATGGTAACGCTGCCCCGGTCGGTATATTTGATGGCGTTGCTTACCAGATTATCCAATATCTGACGAATACGGAAGGCATCAGCACGGAAGTACTCCATCCCCTTCATTTTGCATTCGAATGAAATCTCCAATCCTTTCTCTTCTGCCCGCAATTTCATTCCCTCTACCGATTCAGCTACCAGTTGTGCCGGTGAGAAAGAGGTAGGCTGAACCTTCATCAGTCCGTTCTCCAACTGATGATAATCGAGCAGCGAGGCAACGAGATGTGAAAGATGAGCAGCAGAGTTCTTGATGTTCTGGAGGCATTCGAGGCCTTGAGGATTGCTGACGTAATCTTTCATCAGATCGATGAAGCCCGAGATAGAGGCAGCTGGCGCCTTGATATCGTGGGTGATGGTGAGGAGCAGGCGTTCGCGCTGGTTCATGATACGCTGGATTTCCTCATTGGCAGCCTCCAGGTTTTCCCTGTAGATACGCTCCTTTCTGGCATCGCGCCAGATAAACCAGATCATGATGACGATGGCAAAGAAGGCTACGATGGCGAGCAGTTCCATCTGCCACAACAGATGCTTTCTTGCTTCCATCGCCTTCTCGATGGCTTCCTGCATGTTGTCTTTTTCACGCTGGTGCACATCGCTCAGATGTTTGGCGGAGCGCAGGGCGAGTTTGGCACTCACCATCTTCAGCTCTTCCATCTCCCTATTGATGTTCTGCTTGTGGCCTTGCGTTTCCACTTTCTCCTTCTTGTCTATCTGTTCTAGGATGTTTGCCACGTTTTCCGCCACGTTTACTGGGGTGGTAACAGAATCGATGACAGCCCGGTTGCTGTCCTGTTTTACGCTCAAGGTTTCGGCGTGCTCCTTCTTGAAGGCATCGGCGAGTCGGCGGAAGAATCCCCTTCGGGTCTTCAATACCTCTACCGTAGTCTTCTTCGCCTCGTGGGTTTGAGGTGCCTTGGAGTGAACCAGTATGGAATCCTTTCCCGTATTCAGATTCTTCACCTTATTCTGCAGATAGTTTTGGGTAGGTCTTCCTGCCATGGCATCAGACAGTTGCTTCAGGTTTCTCTGCTCCTCTTTGAGCAGGGAAGAGATGGTACTATCGGCGGCACCCCTTTTCTGGATATACTCGCGCGAAGCTTCATTGATGGCATTGATGCTCTTGGTGTTGCTATACACCAGACTGATTGCCAGAATCATGATAATGGCAATGGCGCTATATCCGAGGGCTACCTTGAGAGGAATATTGTTCTTGTGCATGAGAAATCGTTTAAAATGATGAGCAGACTGATATCTTGCTCAATAGATATTTGTTTGCAAAGTTAATGCAAAAAAATGATATTAGAAAACAAAAGGGCTAAAAACAAGTCAGGAGACCAATGAATTCTATCATTAGTCTCCTGCCTGATTGAAAGCGACGCGTAATTACTAGTGTTATTCTATCTTTTCCTCAGTTAATTACTATTTTTTAAAGGTGATATTACTCTGCTACAGTAGAATCTGTTGCTGTAGAGTCTGTTGGAGTCTCTGCTGGAGTTTCAGCTGGTGTCTCTGCAGGAGTCTCTTTCTCTACTGTTGTGTCTGCTGGAGCAGCTGGTTCTGCTGGAGCTACTGTGTCAACTGGAGCAGCTGATGATACGCTTGCCATCTTGTTGCTGGCGAATACATTGCTAACTGAAACCATAACCATAGCAGCGATAGCTGCGAAAACTAACTTCTTCATAATCTTTTGTTTTTTTATTGTGAATATTATATTTATTACTTTCTTTGTGAACAGCCTTGCTTGCGTTACCGCTCATTGGCGTGTTCACTTTCTAATATCACAATCTGCGTGCCAAAAAACGAAAGAATTATCTAATAGTTTGATTATCAGCAGTAAATACTTTTTATGCCAGAATTCTACATTGTGGAAACTGTGGAATTAGTGTGGAATTATTCCCCAAAAAATTGGGGAATGGTCATCAGATTCCCCATTTTCCCATATCATCAAAAGCCGTACTTCTTTCTATCAGATACCATATTTCTTCATCTTATTGTAGAGTGTCTTTCTATCTACGGCGAGCAATTGTGCAGCCTTGCTCTTGTTGCCGCCTGCTGCTTTCAGCGCAGCTTCTATTCTCTGCAGTTCCGTTTCCTCATCGTGCAGGGCGGTAGGGGCTTGTGGCTGGATATGCGCCATACTCTGTTCCAGTTCGGTTACTCCGATGTATCTTCCGGTGGCGAGCAGGGTAGCTCGCTTCATCACATTGTTCAATTCTCGCAGGTTGCCCGGCCAGTTGTAGGCGGCAATTCGCTCCTTGGCTTTGCCGTCGAGTCCTTCCACATTTCTGTTCAGCTCCTTGTTGGCGTGCTTGATAAAGAGGTCGGCAAAGAGGAAGAGGTCGGCACCACGGTCTTTCAGCTCCGGCATGTAGATGGTAAACTCGTTGATACGGTGGTAGAGGTCTTCACGGAAGTTGCCTTCTGCCACGCGTTGAGCCAGATTCTCATTGGTAGCGCATACCAGTCGGATATCGATATCTATTTCCTTGTTGCTTCCCACCGGACGGATTTTTCTTTCCTGGAGGGCACGCAGCAGCTGCACCTGTACTTCATAGTTCAGGTTTCCCATCTCATCAAGGAAGAGAGTTCCTCCGTTGGCAATCTCGAAAGCGCCCTTCTTGTCCTGGTCTGCTCCCGTAAACGATCCCTTCACATGACCGAAGAATTCTGATGCCGCCACCTCTTTAGGAATGGCACCGCAGTCGAGTGCGAAGAAAGGCTTATTGGCTCTTGTGCTGAGTTCATGGATTCTTCTAGCCACATATTCCTTACCTGTACCGCTGGCACCCAGGATGAGTACCGACATAGGGGTAGGGGCCACCAGGGAAACGAAACTGTAGAGCTTGCGTGAAGCCTCGCTTTCACCTTCCAGGTATTTGGGTACATCCCCATTGGCAGATGAAGCCTGGTTTCCTGCCTGCTTGCCAGGTGCTGCGTCTGTAGGAGTAGAATTTGTGTCTGTGGAACGCAGACTATCTGCTGAGGCTGCATACGGATCCTGTTTTTTCGGAGTCTTGATAGCTTCCTTGATCTTATCCAGAAGGATTTCCGGATGGAAAGGCTTTGCCACATAATCGGTAGCACCCGATTTCATGGCGAGCACCACATTCTGAATTTCTGCATAGCTGGTCATCACGATGAAAGGCACCTGCACGCCATGCTTTCTCATCCATTGCAGCAGGAAGATGCCGTCGTGATCGGGAAGGCGGAGATCTGATAATACCAGATCGAATCCTCTTTCTGCCTCCTCGCAAACCTGTATGGCGGCCTTGACCGAAGTAGTTTTCTCCACCTCGAATCCCTTCTTTCTGAGCCATGTCTGAATCATGGTTCCAAATGCGATGTCGTCTTCAACTATTAGAATCTTTTCCATGTCATTGCGATCTTACTGTCTTGTTGTATCTTTCTTACTTGCTTACTTGTATCTTTGTCTTCTAAAAAGATAGTGTTGTTTCAGAGTGCAAAGTTAGCACTAATATTTGGAATCAGCAAGGAAAAAGGGCTTAATTGTTTAAATGAATCGAAAAAATTAGGAAGTAATCACATAAAAATGGAAACTAGTTGAGCTTTTTAACACTTCATCTATCTCTGAATTCAGGAAAAATGTGTATTTTTGCATATTAAAACGAATCTATATAATATTTACGTACTAACAATAGTAGTTATGAAGAAACAAATACTTACATTGGCCATGCTGTCCGCTCTGGCGCTCTCAGCTCACGCCCAACAGCCAGCCAATCAGCTGTTGCCTTATCAGAACCCTAACCTTTCTGCCGAGGCAAGAGCCAATGACTTGCTTTCACGCCTGACCCTGGAGGAGAAGACGAAACTGATGATGGATGCTTCGCCTGCCATCTCCCGACTGGGTATCCCTCAGTTTCAATGGTGGAACGAGGCGCTGCATGGTGTGGCACGCAACGGATATGCCACGGTTTTCCCTATCACCATGCACATGGCTTCTTCCTGGGATGATGCCTTGCTCTATCAGGTGTTTACTGCCGTAAGCGATGAGGCGAGAGCCAAGGCGCAGGTGGCGAAGAAGTCGGGTAATGTAAAGAGATATCAGAGTCTGAGCTTCTGGACTCCGAATGTCAATATCTTCCGTGATCCTAGATGGGGACGCGGACAGGAGACTTATGGCGAAGATCCTTATCTCACCACACGTATGGGACTTGCCGTGGTGAATGGTCTGCAGGGACAGTCGTTCGACGGCAAGCCGCTGGCGGCTCCTGGTGTTCTGGCTTCTGATCAGTCTAAGGCTCCCCAGTATGTCAAGACGCTGGCTTGTGCCAAGCATTTCGCCGTGCATAGCGGTCCGGAGTGGAATCGCCACGTCTTCAATCTGGAGAATTTGCCAGCCCGGGATTTGTGGGAGACTTATCTCCCTGCCTTCAAGTCGCTGGTACAGGATGGACATGTGGCTGAGGTGATGTGTGCCTATCAGCGTATAGATGGTGCTCCTTGCTGTTCCAACGCCAAGTTTGAGCGCCAGATCCTCAGAGAAGAATGGGGATTCAAGGGATTGATTACTTCCGATTGTGGAGCAGTCAACGATTTCTATATGCCGGGCTATCATGGTACGGCAAAGACCGCTACCGAGGCAACTGCCCAGGCTGTGAATGCCGGTACCGACCTGGAATGCGGCAGTGCCTATCGTACTATTCCGAAAGCTGTGAAGGCGGGAATGATCAATGAAGATAAGGTAAACCAGAGTTTGAAGCGCCTGCTGGTGGCTCGTTTCAAACTCGGCGATTTCGATAAGGATGAAACCGTGTCGTGGACTCAGATTCCTGAGAACGTCATCGCCTGCAAGGCTCATAAGGATCTGGCTGAGAAAATAGCAGAAGAAGGCATCGTACTTCTTCAGAACAGAAACCAGCTGCTGCCATTGAACCGCAATCAGAAGATTGTGGTGATGGGACCTAATGCCAATGACTCCATCATGCTGCGAGGCAACTATTCGGGTTATCCTACCAGTTCTACCACCATCCTCCAGGGCATCCGCAACTATATGAAGGGGGCTGAGGTAAAGTATGTTCCGGCTTGTACCTTGACAAGAAACGAGGTGCAGGAGAGCCGTTTCAACCTCTTCCGTGAGGGAATGAAGGCTACCTATTGGAACAATCAGAATCAGAAGGGCGAGCCGGTGGCTACGGATGTGATGAAGACTGCCATCAATCTGAGCAATGGTGGTAATACCGTGTTTGCACCGGGTGTGAATCTTACTCATTTCTCTGCCCGCTATGAGGGAGTGTTGACTCCTGACAGGGATGAGGATCTTACCATCAATATGGGTATTGATGACGGTTGCCGCCTGATAGTGGATGGCGATACCATCGTGAATATGCGAGAGTGCTGGGGCCGTGTGGCGCCTATCATCAAACCGCTCTCTCTGAAAGCAGGCAAGCCGGTTAAGATTCAGATAGATTATACCCAGAAGGAAGATGTGGCTGTGATGCAGTTTGATATCCTGAAGACTTCGAAGCCTACCAGCGAGCAGATTCTGGCAGAGGTGGGCGATGCGGATGCCGTGGTATTCGTTGGCGGTATCTCTCCAAACCTGGAGGGCGAGCAGCTTGAGATTGAGGAACCGGGATTCAAGGGCGGCGACAGAACCGACCTGGAGTTGCCGAAGGCTCAGCGTCAGGTCATCGCCATGCTGCATCAGGCAGGCAAGCGTGTTGTCTTTGTCAACTGTTCGGGATGTGCCATCGCCATGGTTCCTGAGACAGAGAATGCCGAGGCGATTCTTCAGGCATGGTATCCTGGTGAACGGGGTGGTGAGGCTGTAGCCAAGGTTCTCTTTGGCGAGGTGAACCCATCGGGCAAGCTTCCGGTTACCTTCTACAAGAGTGTGAACGATCTTCCTGATTTCCTCGATTATACGATGAAGAATCGTACCTATCGTTATTTCAAGGGTGAGCCTTTGTTCCCATTTGGTTATGGTTTGAGTTATACCTCTTTCGAGTATGGCAAACCTACCCTGATGCAGGTGAAGAGCAGGAAGCGTGGCAGCAAGGATGCTGATTACAAGCTGATGTTCTCCTTGCAGAATACGGGCAAGCGTGAGGGTACCGAAGTTGCGCAGGTTTATATCAAGCGCATGGATGACGTGGATGGACCTATCAAGAGTCTCAAGGCATTCAAGCGTGTGTCTTTGAAGGCTGGCGAGCGCCAGATGGTGAGCATCGATCTTCCTCGCAAGAGTTTCGAGGGTTGGGATGCCCAGACCAACACCATCCGCGTGGTTCCTGGCACTTACCAGGTATTTGTTGGCGGCTCCAGCGCTGATGCAGCCAAGACTAAGATAGAAGTGAAGATCAAGTAAGTCTCTTTTCATAGAGCTTATCTTGGAATACTCAAAAAAGGCGATAGGTGCACTAACTCTTGAATCAATAAGATTTAGTACACCTATCGCCTTTTTTCTCGAATCAACCAAGAAAAAATCAATTTTTCTTTTGTATATAAAATGACTTTTTGCATTAATTTGTTAACAAAACTAACTCACACTAAATTGGACTTTGGTTGAATATCAAGAAGTTAGGCGTTTGCCTTTATAATATAGGTAACAATATGGAAACGAGCGGACTTCTGCTCGTTTCTGTATTTTGCAATATGCAAAGAACGCCTTAATTCGGGGACAAAGATACGATATTTTTCTAAATCTCGCATAGCTTACAAGGAGAAAACCTTGGAAATTAGAACTTTTTACGTTAAAATCCATATTTGACAAGCAGATTTTGAAGAAAATATTTGGAGTTTCCAATAAAAAAGAGTATTTTTGCAGCAACAAATCCCACCACGCCTCTCAACGATGCGTACCACGGTGGGACTTCGCTTTTTATAAAGGGTATATGGATTACGACAAACAACCGATAAACGTAGATGAACAGGTTGCCTTGCTCCAGAACAGAGGGCTGGTGATAGAAGATATTGCAACTGCCAAATTGCAGCTTCGCAATATCAGTTATTTTCGTATTGCCAGTTACCTACGATATATGGAGGAAGACAGACAGTTTCATCATTATAAACTGGGTAGTACATTTGAACAAGCCATCGACCTTTATCTCTTTGACAAAGAACTTCGTCAACTTATATTCAAGGCAATTCAAGCACTTGCTGCCACAATGTCTTGTTGCTTATTACAATTCTAATGTTTGGTTCCAATGAAGAATACAAGGCAAAGGGGCTTCACCTAGGACCATAGTTGTAGCTCTGGCGCATGTAGTATGCAAGCCAAGTGTATTTGCAGCCTCATTAATACCTAACAGAGAGACTCCTTCCGTTGTCGCAAAACAAAGTTTCGACAGAGAAGGCAATGGTTCACGTAGCTACCGATACGCTCCTTGACACGCAAAGCATTGATAATCATCGGAATAAAATCCTTTGATGCACAAAGATGCCTTTCCGCATTGTTACCTGCTTTGCATAGGTAACTGTGGCTCACGATTTAGTAACTGAACTACTTCAATATTCCTCACTCGCTTGCTTTATGCCGATTTGGCAACTTTGTGCAAATCTACTCATTCCCAACTGTTTACGTTCCAACCCCTCTTATTCTCCTTGGCAGCTTTAGTGCTTTATGTTAAAAATACTAAGTCATAGTTTTCTTTCCTGCAACTCATAGATTTCTTCCCTGTAGCTCATAGATTTCTTCCCTGTAGCTCATAGATTTTGGCATCATAGCCCATTGTTTTTAAGCAAAAATGGGCTAAAAAAATAACACGGACAAATTCAATTTGTCCGTGTTTTAAAAATGAAGCTTAATTCATCCCTACCACATTCGTAGTAATGCTTCTGTCCTCTTTTCATATTTTACCTCGCCTTGGCAAGATATTGCTCTAGTACAGGGCAATATAATGCCAAGGCGAGGCAAGAAACGATGCGTCCTCTCGTATTGGAGGAATTGGTGCATCTGGTTTTCTTCTGATGCGTCGTATAGAATCCTAATCTCTTTTTTACTCTTCACCCTTCACCTTTGCGCCTGAAACCCCGATAAACACAGGGATTTCGGGAGGTGAAGAGTGCTTACTCACTCTTCACCACTCTTCACCTTGTGTGCAGGATTTAAAA
>NZ_NMPZ01000031.1 GCF_002224675.1 Segatella copri
CCCGTTTGCGGGGGACAGAAACCCTTTAGCCAAATGAAGCTCCACATTCTAACCAAGCCTTCCCTTCTCAGAAAGGAAGGATGTAACCGCCCTCCGGTGCTCGGAACCGCTATGCTTTAGGGTTGGCGGACCAATCAAAGGTCTCGCCAGGTTGTGCGGGATGGGACCGCCTTACTATAGCTTGCTGATTGGGACAGCCAGAATAGTTCATCATTGCAGGAATGGCTGAAGGAAATCGACTTCCATCTCTAGAAAATGCTCCTCATCTGAAAACAGATGGGGAGTTTTTTTATAAAATATATTAAATGGTCTCAACTGCCGGATATAGCTCCGCTTCCCCTGAGAAGATGACTATTCCCGAGTTATGAGGGTTGTGATATGTATCACAGCATTGAAAAACCAATAGACTCACTTCCACTAATCTTCAATACTATTATGTCTTTCTGCCTGCTGCATACGAAATGCAAAGCGAGCTGCTTGAAGCAAATCATATATCATATACCATTCTGCTTAGCTGAAAGCCATCTTATAAGTTCTTAAATCGTCTCGTTCTTCTGAATCTCTACGTAAGAGATACGGATTCACACTGCAAAAGTACGAAATTTATTGTAAATAAGCGAATTATACTTGTTAATTTTTTAATGTTGTTCTACAAAAATCAACATTTTTTTGAGATGATTTTGGACGAAATCTGATAAGTCTCTGATTAAAAGGAAATTTTCCGTTGTTCTGTATCTCTTAAGTAGAGATTCAGAAAAATGGTTCAAACTGGTTCATTTTATCCTGACCCTGTTTTTTCTCCTCTTTATATAAAAGGTGTAACACCGACATCATCGTGAAGACGGATAAAGCGGATTGCAAATCCGCCAAATAAAGACAAAAGAAAGGGTGTGCCATAAGTCCATGACACACCCTTTCTTTTGTTTCCATTGAATATTAAACCCTGTTTCCCTCTTTAGGGAAAACCACGGTAGGCTTGAAGGTCTTAGCCTCCTCAAAGTCCATCAGGGCATAGGCGATGATGATGACGGTATCACCTACCTGCACCTTGCGGGCTGCTGCACCGTTCAGGCAGATACAACCGCTGCCACGCTCACCCTTGATGATATAGGTCTCCAGGCGCTCGCCATTATTGTTATCCACAATCTGCACCTTCTCTCCTGCTATCAGGTTAGCTGCGTCCATCAGATCCTCATCTATCGTGATGCTACCCATGTAATTCAGGTTAGCCTCAGTTACAGTCACACAATGGAGCTTACTCTTCAATACTTCAATTTGCATAATACTTTTTTTTATCCTTTATACTTGATATGGTCGATGAGACGGATAGGAGTCTTGCCGCAATATACGGTGATGCAACCTACCACGTAGGCGCTATCCTCCCATGATGCCACATCCTGCAGGCTGTCGCCATCCACAATCTGGAAATACTCCACCTCCAGACCATCCACGGCATTGATGTCGCTCACCACCTTGTCGTGAGTTTCCTGCACAGTATGATTCTTGGCAAACTCTACGCTCGCCTTCAGAGCCTTGTAGATATTCGGTGCGATGGCACGCTCATCAGCAGAGAGCAATGTATTGCGGCTGCTCTTAGCCAAACCATCCTCATCACGGATGATAGGACACTCCACAATCTGCACATCACTGTTGAGGTACTTCACGAGCTGCTTGATGACAGCAATCTGCTGCCAATCCTTCTCACCGAAATAAGCACGGGTAGGATGAACGATAAAGAACAGACGACTAACTACCTGGCATACACCATTGAAGTGGCCCGGACGCTTGGCACCCTCCATCACGGTACTTACCGGAGGGAACTCGAAGTGGCGGGTATCCGGTGTAGGATACATCTCCTCTACAGAAGGAGCAAACACATAGTCAGCGCCACAAGCCTCGAGGAGCTTGCAGTCAGCATCGAGTGTACGTGGATAACGCTCCAGGTCACCCTTGTCATTAAACTGAGTAGGATTCAAGAAAACGGAAACTACCGTAACACCGTTTTCCTCAACACTGCGCTTTACCAGAGAGGCATGACCCTCATGAAGCGCACCCATAGTTGGCACAAGGCCGATTTCCTTTCCCTCCTTGCGACGATCGAAAAGTTCGTTCTGGAGGTCAACAATCTTATTGATTACTTTCATCTTCTTATCTGTTTTCGGGTGCAAAATAACAACTTTTTTCTCAAATAAGAAAGAAAAAACCTAAAAATATGCGAATTATTGCCGAAATTATTGAATTTCAGAAGAAAAATACGCTTTTTTGGAGTTTTTTTTGTACCTTTGCACCTAATTCGTAAGAATAATAATTAAATTTATGGCAAAGAAAGTATTATTTATCAATCAGGAGATCGACCCATACGTAGCCGAGACCCACATGTCTATCATGGGACGCGAATTACCTCAGAAAATGCAGGAAGCAGGTTTTGAGATTCGCACCTTTATGCCTAAATGGGGCACCATCAATGAGCGTCGCGGCCAGCTGCACGAGGTGATTCGCCTGTCTGGTATGAACCTTATCATCGATGATACAGACCATCCGCTGATCATTAAGGTTGCATCTATACCAACAACACGTCAACAAATCTATTTCATTGATAACGACGATTACTTCACCCGCCGCCAGATGGCAGCCGACGAGCAGGGTGTGGAATATAAAGATAATGGGGAGCGCGCCATCTTCTTCGCACGCGGCGTACTGGAAACCGTGAAGAAGCTTCGCTGGCAGCCAGACGTCATCGTATGTCAGGGCTGGGTAAGCGCTGTGGTTCCTTTCTATATCAAGACGGCATACGCTGAGGAGCCTTCCTTCGCCAACTCAAAGGTGATCATCTCACTCTATACCAACGAGCTGAAGGGCGAACTCGGCACACACTTCAAGCGCTGCGTGGAGTTCCGTGATGCCAAGTCGGAACTGCTCGCTGACTACAAGGAGGACTTCGACTTCATCGAGCTGGGCAAGATGGCCATCGACTACAGCGACGGCGTGATTGAAGGCGAAAGCCTGTCAGACAGAACTCTCTTGGATTATGCCAATGAGAAGAGCAAGCCAACCCTCGCTTATCCTGGCGATGACTTTGCGGATGCCTACAAGACATTCATCAACGAAGTATGCCCTGATGAGGAGTAAGCTTCAGAAATTAGACACATTTCAAGGATAATGAAGATTTTAAGACTATTTACAGCGTTATTTATAGCAGCGATGACTATTGCTGCATGTGATGACACCACCGACAACATCGGATCGTCGATCACCAACGACGTTGATAACATCTCTATCAAAGACCAGGTGTTCAACGTCACCTCACGCTCCATCGTTTCCGGCCCGGTTCTGAGCCGAAACAATACGGGTATGATCGGTATGGTGAAGGATCCTGAGACCGGTACCTACGTAGCTGGCGACTATATGACCCAGTTTGGCGTACTGTCATCATTCAGTCTGGACACTTTGGAGTACATCCGCAATGCACACGATGGCAAGATCGAGGCGGACTCATGCTATCTCCTGGTATCATACAGGACCACATACGGTGATACCCTCGCACCGATGAAGGCTACTGCCTATGAGATGAGCAAGCCGATGAGCGAGGATCAGGAGTATTACTCAGACTATGATGCCTTCAAGGACAACTGGGTGAGCGAGAACAACTATCAGTCGAGCGCCACCTATAACCTGAACAGCACGACGATGGCTTTCAAGATCTATCTGAACAAGCCATATAAGGCAAAGGATGGCAAGACCTACAAGAACTATGGTTCTTACTTGATGAACACCTTCGTGGATCACCCTGAGTACTTCAAGACCAACTGGGATTTCCTCAACAAGGTTTGTCCTGGTTTCTATGTCAAGCATGCCGGTGGTATCGGAAACGTAGCCAATATCTGGAATACCGAATTGCAGTTCTACTACAAGATCCAGAAGACGGTGAAGAACTCTGCGGGCAACGACAGTATCGTAACAGGTCTCGCCTTCAACCGCTTTGACGGTACAGAAGAGGTGTTGCAGCTCAACAAGATTACCAACGACAGCAAGACTTTGGCTAATCTGGCAAAGGATGAGAGCTGCACCTACCTGAAGTCTCCAGCCGGCATCTTCACAGAAGTAACGCTGCCAGTAGAGGATATCATGAAGGGTCATGAGAAGGATACGCTGAATACAGCTACCATCTCTTTCCCTAGAATGAACAATGTAGATAACAACAACGACTATCAGTTCAGTGTTCCTTCTACTATCCTGATGGTGCAGAAAGACAGTCTGGATGCCTTCTTCGAGAAGAACAAGCTGACAGACAACCGCACTTCCTATACGGCTTCTTACAACAAGAACTCTACAGGCGTGAAGAATGCCTATACCTTCTATAACATCAGTAACCTGGTTACTGCGATGTACAGGAACAAGGGCAAGAGTGAAAACTGGAACAAGGTGGTACTGGTACCTGTGACCTTGACTACAAGTACACAGAACAATGCTACCGTGATTACCAAGATTAATCACGACATGCAGCTCACCTCTACCCGACTGATCAAGGCGACGGATGATCCTGACAAGGATTACACCACCAAGGACGGCAAGCGGGTGGCTACAGGTCCTGTTCAGATCAAGGTGATCTACAGTAAGTTCAAGGAATAAATTCATGGCAGATAATTTCCTTGAACGCCACCGCGAAGATTACGAGCAGCGCAAGGCTGCCTGGCTGAGACGCAAGAAGCATCTTCCAAAAATCAAGAAGCCTGCCATTCAGCGTCCTGATGATGAAGCTTTATAAAAGATTCTATATGAAAAAATCCCAGCTGGAAGTTCTTTTCCAGCTGGGATTTTTTCATATCCTCAGTTTTATCTTCTTTCTATTATCTATGAGAGAATAGTGAACTTGGCAAACTTCAGAAGCAACTGCTTGGTTCCTGCATTCTGGAACTCTACAGTTGCCTTCGTGTTCTCTCCGGTACCTTCTATCTTCAATACCGTTCCTATTCCAAAACGCTGATGCTCGATTCTACAGCCCTCGCAGAGAGAACCTGCAGCTGAGGAAGCTTTAGAAGCAGAAGAACCAGCTGATGCAACGGATGAAGAACTAGCGGTATCACCCATGATTCTATGTACTGCATTCACAGCTCTTACAGATTTAAATCCTGGTTTAGGATCAGCCATGAACTGCGAAGCTACAGGCTTAGAGTTCTGATAATCACGTCTATAGCCAGACCGGTCCCTATCCCATGGCATTCTTCCACCATAGCCACCTTCAGAACCATAGCCACCATACGAACTTCTTCCCCCACCGAATGAAGATTCAGGAGTCTCTTCGCCTCCCTCTATCAGACTGGCATCAATCTCATCGATGAAGCGGCTCGGATTATCAAATTCCATTTTGCCATATCGGAAACGGTTCTTGGCATTGGTCAGGATGCAATGCTTCTCGGCACGGGTAATCGCCACATAGAGCAGGCGGCGCTCCTCTTCCAGTTCCCTGACAGAAACTGCAGCAAGCGGACTCGGGAAGATATTCTCCTCCAAACCTACTACGAAAACAGTAGCAAACTCCAAACCCTTTGCCGCATGAATCGTCATGAGCGAAACTCTCGGTTCATCCTTCTCTCCCTCACTATCCGCATCCGTCAGCAGCGCCACATCCTGCAGATAATCGGTAAGAAAGGCTTCATCCATTCGTCCCTCCTCCTGGCGTCCAGCCACGAAGGTCTGCATACCACTCAGAAACTCCTCCAGGTTTTCCTGGCGAGCCAGGTCATCGGCATTCTTGCCCGACATGATATCCTCGCTGATTCTACTCTCCCTGATGATGGCATCACCCAGTTCATAGACATCCAGGGTATGCGAACGGTCAATGAACGAAGAGATGAGCAGGCGGAATTTCTCGAGCTTCGTCTGCGTACCCTTGTTGACATTCAGTCCGTAATGTTCCACATTACCTATCACCTCCCAGAAACTCACCCGGTTCTGATGGGCACAATCGGCAATCTTCATCACGGTAGCAGCACCGATGCCACGAGCCGGATAATTGATGATACGCTTGAAAGCCTCCTCATCGTCAGGGTTGGCAACGAGACGGAAATAGGCGATGATATCCTTGATTTCCTTACGCTGATAGAAACTCAAGCCACCATAAATACGATATGGGATACCCTGCTTTCTGAATTCCTCCTCGAAGCTGCGGCTCTGGGCATTGGTACGATAGAGAATGGCAAATTGATCGTATCCACAATCATCCTGCCGCTTGATGCGCTGGATATTCTTCGCCACAATCAGCGCCTCCTCCTTGTCGCTGTAGGCAGGCTTATACAGAATCTTCTCTCCTTTATCATTTTTGCTAAACACCTCTTTCTGAATCTGATTGCGGTTATGATGAATCAGACTGTTGGCTGCCTCCACGATAGTTTGAGTAGATCGGTAGTTCTGTTCCAGTTTAAAGAGTTGGGTTCCAGGCAATTGCTTCTGATAATTCAATATATTGTCGATGTTGGCGCCACGGAAGCTATAGATACTCTGCGAATCATCACCCACGGCGCAGACACGCAGTTTTTCCTTACAGAGCTGCATCACAATAGACATCTGTACATGGTTGGTATCCTGATACTCATCCACCAGGATATAATCGAACCTGCCGGCATACTTCTGTCTGATATCCTCGTGATCTCTGAAAAGCTGGAAAGTAAGCATCAGGAGATCATCAAAGTCCATCGCATTCGCCTGACGGCAACGCTGCACGTATGCCACATAAATCTTTCCGATGGCAGGCATCCTGGCACGCTTGTTCTGCTCCAGGATGGCAGGGTCGCTATCGTAGGCTTCGGCAGTTACCAGGTTGTTCTTCGCCATCGAAATCCGGGCATGAACGGCAACAGGCTTATAGGCCTTGTCATCCAGTCCCATCTCCTTGATGATAGCCTTCAGCAGTGAGCGTGAGTCACTTTCATCATAGATGGTAAAGTTATTATTGAAACCGATATGCTCAGCTTCGGCACGGAGAATACGGGAGAAGATGCTATGGAAGGTACCCATATAGAGATGCTGGGCGAGGTCATCGCCCACCAGTTTTCCGATACGTTCCTTCATCTCCCTAGCCGCCTTATTGGTAAAGGTAAGTGCCATGATGCTCCAAGGCTTCATACCCTGGCTCAGGAGATAAGCAATCTTATAGGTAAGCACACGCGTTTTGCCCGAACCTGCACCGGCAATCACCAGCGAAGGTCCGTCAATATACTCTACCGCAGCACGCTGCGCATCATTCAAGTCGTTCAATAAATCCATGAATCAATATTTGCAGGAAAAACTATAAACTATCAACTGTTAACAAACCATCACTTCCCCCTATATCCTCCTACAGCCGTGCTTGGGTCGTAGTCTTCACCCTCACGAGGGAACGAAGGGATGAATTTCATCTGATGTTCAATCTGTCGCTGGCGCTTCTTCATATAAGCACTCGGATACAGGGAGCTGAACTTTCTAGGATTAGGCAGCGTAGCAGCTATCAGGGCACACTCGCCACGGAAGAGGTCCTGTGCTTTCTTGTTGAAATGATACTCAGCCACGGCATCTACACCATAGATACCCGGTCCCATCTCGATACTGTTGAGATAGACCTCCATGATGCGCTGCTTGCTCCACATCATTTCGATGAGAAAGGTGAAATACACCTCAAATCCCTTGCGGGTCCAGGAACGGCCCGGCCAGAGGAATACGTTCTTGGCGGTCTGCTGACTGATGGTACTGGCACCATGCACCTTACCGCCTCGTGCATTGTTCTTGGCAGCACTCTCGATGGCATTGAAGTCGAAACCATGATGCTTGAGGAATCGGGCATCCTCGCTCGCCATCACCGCCACAGGCATGTGAGGGGATATCTTATCCATCGAAACCCAGTGATGATGCAAGGTAATACTTTCACCATCAGCCACTTGCTGAAAACAGCGGATAATCATCAACGGAGTAACATATACCGGAATAAAACGGTAGGCTACTACAGCAAGAATGGTGGTACTGAAAAACAGCACCACCACCCATCTTACGATATTTCTAATCTTTTTTAGAACCATCTATCTTCTTTTTCCCTTATCGGGAACCTCATTCGTTTTTACTTCAATGTACCATTGTTAGCAGCATTCACCATTGCCTGGCTAGCATACATGTAAACCTCTACACGACGGTTCTGAGCGCAGGCTGCTGTAGTATTGACCACAGGATTAGCTGAGCCCAAACCCTCTACGCTCTTGATCTGGCTGCTGGTAACACCGCATGACTTCAAGTAGGTAGAAACGGCATTGGCACGATTCTGGCTCAAAGGCAAGTTGATGCCATCATTACCTGTAGCATCGGTGTAACCCTGGATAGCTACCTCGCAGTCGGCATTGTTCTTCAAAACCTGGGCAAACTGGGCCAAGTCGTTCTTAGCGCTTGCATTGAGCGCATATTTGTTGGTCTGGAAGAGGATACCAGAATCGAAGGTTACCTTGACAGCTGTCAAACCATTGGCATCTGTAACGGTAGAAACCTGCGCATTCTTCACAGCCTCTGCCTGAGCCTTAACCTTATCCATGTGCTTTCCAATCAAGTTACCCGCTGTACCACCAACAGCAGCACCGATAGCAGCACCTACCAATGCACCAGTACCACGATGGCTGTTATTGAGCAAACCACCAACCAAGGCACCAAGAGCACCACCAGCACCTGCACCAGCAGCAGTACCAGTCTTCTGACTAGTTCCACAACTTCCCAAAACGAGCAGCATTGAGAGCGCTGCAGCAGTAAATTTCATCTTTTTCATACTATAATTCTCCTATATTTATGTTATTTAAATGCAAAGATACGTCTTTTTTCTCCAATATGGAGGGTTTTCTAATATTTTTTTGTAATTTTGCATGCAAATTTAAGGGTATTTGTCCAAATGGCGAAAGGAAATCGCCTATTTCGGGGCGGAAATTCCCTATTGACCGTGTTTTCACGCTCAAGATACATCGTGTTTTCACGCTCAAAATATCAAGCAGAATTTAAAAACAAAATATATAATTAGTAATATGGCTAAAGAACTTAAGAATTTAACCAAGCGCGCTGACAACTACAGTCAGTGGTACAATGATTTGGTAGTAAAGGCTGACCTCGCAGAGTTGTCACCAGTTCGTGGTTGTATGATCATCAAACCATACGGCTACGCAATCTGGGAGAAGATGCAGCAGCAGCTCGACAAGATGTTTAAGCAGACAGGTGTACAGAACGCATACTTCCCTCTCCTCATCCCGAAGAGCTTCTTCTCTCGTGAGGCAGAGCACGTGGCAGGTTTCGCCAAGGAGTGTGCTGTGGTTACTCACTATCGTCTTCGTTCTACAGAAGATGGTACAGAGGTTGAGGTGGATCCTAATGCCAAGCTCGATGAGGAGCTGATCATCCGCCCTACTTCAGAGACCATCATCTGGAATACCTATAAGAACTGGATTCATTCATGGCGTGACCTCCCTATCCTCTGCAACCAGTGGTGTAACGTGATGCGTTGGGAGATGCGTACCCGTCCGTTCCTCCGTACTTCTGAGTTCCTCTGGCAGGAGGGTCATACTGCTCATGCTACCAAGGAAGAGGCAGAAGCAAAGGCTCAGGAGATGCTGAAGGTATATGCTGAATTCGCTGAGAAGTATATGGGTGTGCCTGTATTGCAGGGTGTGAAGAGTGAGACAGAGCGCTTCGCCGGTGCTCTCAACACTTATACCATCGAGGCTATGATGCAGGATGGCAAGGCGCTGCAGAGCGGTACTTCTCACTTCCTGGGTCAGAACTTCGCCAAGAGCTTCGACGTTACCTATCTGAATAAGGAGAACAAGCCTGAGTATGTATGGGCTACTTCATGGGGTGTTTCTACCCGACTGATGGGTGCCCTCATCATGGTTCACAGCGATGACAACGGTCTCGTATTGCCTCCAAAGCTGGCTCCTATCCAGGTGGTAATCATTCCTATCAACAAGGGCGACGAGCAGTTGGCTCAGATTACTGCCAAGCTGCAGCCTGTCATCGACCAGCTCCGCGAGTTGGGCATCAGCGTGAAGTATGATGACAACACAGCTAAGCGTCCTGGCTTCAAGTTTGCTGACTACGAGTTGAAGGGTGTACCTGTTCGTCTGGCTATGGGTGGCCGTGACTTGGAGAACAACACCATCGAGATCATGCGTCGTGATACCTTGGAGAAGGAGAACGTAAGCTTCGACGGCATCGTAGAGCGCGTGAAGGATATGTTGGAAGACATCCAGAAGAACATCTTCGAGAAGGCTCGTGCTTACCGTGATGCTCACGTATATGAGTGCGACAACTACGAGGAGTTCAAGGAGCGTGTAAAGAATGGCGGTTTCTTCCTCTGCCACTGGGACGGTACAGCCGAGACCGAGGCAAAGATCAAGGAGGAGACTCAGGCTACCATCCGATGCGTGCCATTCGCTTACGAGCAGACTCCAGGTGTTGATATGGTGAGCGGCAAGCCTGCCGTAGCTCGCGTTATTATCGCAAGAAGTTATTAATTATTTAAAAAACGGTGTCGGGAGATTCCCGGCACCATCAAATATCAAATATGAAGCAGTTGATACTCTACATCATTTTTCTGATGTCCATGGTCTTCTCAGGCTATGGAGAGGTATCTGCTGCTTCTGTTTCTTTATCCCATCAGGATTCTTTAACTGTAGAAGCTGCTGATGCTGCGCACAAGAAGGATGGATCGTATGCGGCAGAAGCCGGTCATACGACGAAGGATAGACTTGCCAAGGTTACACCCCACCAGCAAGAGCAGGATGCCCAGCTGGAAGATGCATCCAATGCCGCCTATCGGGTATGCAGCAGTCGTCCACAGCGTTTGTTGCCAAGTGGCAACATACATGGCAACCCATCTGCAAGCAGTAGATTGCTAATCCATAGAATCCGATTTTTATCATCCCTTTTATCAGTCATAGAAGGTGCGAAGGAGCCTTTCCGCCAGGAAACTGCCCCTATCCACTTTGATGTCGCCAGCAAGTATTATGTCATTTGCCTGCGGCATCTCATCTGTTAGTTCTTCTTTTTATATATAACCTGTAAAGCTTTTGCATGTGGTTCAAGAACGGGCTGAAGGCCCAAAAGCTCTTAGCCCAGGGCATCGCCCTGGGTATAATGGCAGCCAACAAGGCGCCCTGTAAGGGCAAAAGCCTTATAAATTGCTTGAGACTTGAAAGCTTTTGCCCTTACAGGGCGACAGGTTGGCGGGCATAAAAAACCCAGGGTGTTGCCCTGGGCTAGGAGCTTCTGCCCTTTCAGGGCGTATGGAGCCATACTAGCGAAAAGTCGGCATATAATAAAGTCGACATATAATAAAGCCGGCATATAATCATATAATAAAGTCGGCATATAATAAAGTGGCATATAATAAAGCCAGTATATAATAAGGTGTATGCATGACATACGATTATTTACAAAAAACAGATTTATATATATATTTAAAGAAGAAATAAGATTATGGCTAAGATTAATCATTTAGATATGGGTGCGGAAGTATTGGCACTCGACGACGTACAGGTAAAGAAGGGTTTCATGGGTTTGACCATCAAGTTGATCTACAAACCAACCAATAGTGCAATCAAGATCAAGGAGAAGGAATACTCTACAGAGGATGGCAAGAAACTCATCAACATCCTGAGCTCTGCCCCTAGCGAGGTAGAATCTTCTATCCAGAAGTTTCCGGTATCAGCTATCAGCATGGGTAATATGAAGCTGCAGGCTTGTCTCTCTGACGATCATCAGTTTGTAGCCACCCAGCTCCTTGCCTTCAAGGATTTCGGCTACCAGCCAGTTACAGAGATGGTAACCTATACAGGCAAGACAGCCGAGGCATTCGCCCAGCTGTTCTAATATCCAACTGGTATCATATAAATTAAAAGGGTGCGTCACGGATTGATGACGCACCCTTTTTCATATACGGATTCTTTCTTATTGCATACAACAAGAGAAGTGGTTAGAAACCCCACTTTTCCTTGACCGTATTCGGATCACAAGAAGCATTTTCTACACTTCTCTCAATATCATCCGGAAGATTGCAGAAGAAATCGAGTCCTGTGAGTTCCTCCAGCCTCTTGATATTGACCACATGACCCTTTACCGTTTCAGACGAACCATAAGCGTTGTGACGGAACCAGAAACCGATAGCCTGATAACCTTTGGCATTCTTCAGAAGAACCGCACAGAAGAAATACTTCGGAACGATATAACCATTCTTCGTATAATTCAGAATCTGACCAGAAGAATCGATGGTGCCACCTTTGCACACATAAAGCGTATCATTGGCATGAGATGCCTGGGTACTCATATCGTAGGTAAGGAAATTACGGACCAGCTTCTCCATATCTTCCCAGATACCGGCATTGAAATTATGCATCTGCGGATACATATTGGTCATATAGAAGGTCTGTCCATTGGCATCCTGGCTGTAAACTCTATCCTCAGAAGCCACGATGTGACCACGATCATATCCACTTCCGCTAAACTCCTTGCTAACCGGTGGTTGGCAATCGGCATCTACCTCCGGGTCTTTCTGGAACGGATCCCCACTCCATTTCTTGCCCATCCAAGTAGCACCTTCCCACCGCTTTCTGATCCATTTTTTCTTATTATTAGACTGGCAGATCTGATAGCAGCACCATCTTGGCGACTTCTTATCCAAATCGTAGTAAGTGGAATAGGTTACGCCAAAGTCAGCCGTTCTGCGAACGAGCACTACATTTCTAGAAGTTCCATTCGCCACAATCTTAGGGAATTCCAACCCTGTAGCTTCTGCAGGAACAGAAGCAGAAACTACATTCTTATTCGCATTCGAATCTTTCAGAGAGCCCTGGTCATCACCGTCGCTACTGCACGCAGAGAAAGCCAAGAGGAAACTCAAGGAAAGAAGATAAATCCATTTTGTCTTCATAACTACAATTGAAAAGCGAGAACATTACCTATCCAGCAACGTTCTCGCTTAACCTTATTTATTTATTAAACTTACGTATCAGATTACTTTCCCTTAGAGAAGAGGAATGCACCACCTACCTGAGGAGCGTCCTTGTAAGATGTATGATAACCGATGATGGTAATCTTATCACCAAAGTTCAAGCCAAGTTCACCAGCCTTCTTGCTTTCACCATCCCAGCCTGCAGTCAAGCCATAGACGTAAGCAGAACCAGTTGCATCTGTCAAACCGAAGTTACCGTATGTCTTCAAATCATTTCTCTGACCGGCAAACTCTGTGATGGTACCTTCCAACATATAATATACGTTTTTGTCATCTTTCTTAGTCAGGAAGTCAGCTACAGAAATCTTGGTTACTACCTTCACAGCCTCCAAAGTAGCATTCTTCATCTGACCTGTACCATTATAGATGTCCTTCACACCAGTAAGTGTTACAACATCGCCAACCTTCAAGCCCTTCTTCTCGAAGTCACCCTTAGCACCGATACCGTAAACGTATGTTTCGCCAGTAGCATCCTTGATGTAGCAATTACCAAATTTAGCATTAGCAACCTTGGTAATGACACCAGTCAGACGATAAACGGTAGAACCCTTCTCAGCCTTGTTGAAGTCAGCGATAGGGCACTCGATGATAGAACCCAGCTGATAAACTGCAGCAGTAACAGTAGAGCTCTGCTTGCCCTTGGTAGAAGTGAAACCGATGCTAGAAGAACGAGCACCACCGGCATTGGCATTGGCATGGAATGTAATCTCAGCCTTTGTACCACTGGTAACGATACCCTTAACAGACAACCAGCTCTGGTCAGCCTCAGGGATATCAACAGTTACGCCTTCACCCTTTACGGTCAAGGAAACCTTGAAGTCCTCACCAGCCTTATCCAATGTATCCTTGTCGAGTTCTTCAACCTTGATCAAAGACTTAGTATAGCTCAAAACGGTTACATTTTTCAACTGAGGTGAACCTCCATAAGTGGTTCTAGGACCCTGGATGGTAACCTCATCACCTTCCTCCAGCTTCAAGCTAGCGAAATTCTGCGCACTACCATTGGCATCCAGTGTACCATAAACATATACTTCACCGGTAGCATCCTTGATATACCAGTTACCATATACGGTATTGGAAAGCTTGGTGAGCGTACCCTTCACCTTATAAGTCTCACCATCATTACCTGCCAGGATTTCAGCACAGGTAGAGAATGGAGGATTCAATACACCCTGAATCACGGTGATGTACTGAGTCTGAGCACCACTTACCAACTTGAAGGTACTATTGTTAGCACCCTTTGTAGCAGCAGCATTGAAGACAACATGAGTTGTACCTGCACTACCACCCTTGCAAGAAGAAGAAATCCAGGCAGGAATAGAATCCACAGGATTGCCCTTCTTGTCGTTGGTAACAAACTTCCAGTCAGCAGCAGAAGTAACATCAAATTCAACCTGTCCACCCTCTACCGGAATAGAGAGAGAAGACTGAGAAAGCTGAATGCCATCAAGCTGACCTAAGTCCTTATCATCGCTACAACTTGCAAAGAAGCCTGCTACGGCGATCAATGCGATGAATAAATATTTAAATTTCATAATTTCGATACTTTATTAATTAGAAGATGTAACGGAGACCCACTGATGCATACCAGCACTGACCGATAGCGTGATTTGGTACGAAAGTCTTGGTGTTACCATTGATTGACTTTGGAGTAGAGAAGGTTGCATAACCATCTGCATCCTGACCCTCGTAACGCAAGATACGTGGATCTGAACCAATCTCTGGGTTCAAGTACTTCATGACACCCCAGCTAGAATTGAAGAAGTTGAGTACGTTCTTCATATCGAAGCTCAACTGGATTGTGTTGGTGTGACCAGCCACATCAAACTTGAAGTCGTGCTTGTAGCTGAAGTCGATACGATGTACCCAAGGGTTGTAAAGGCTGTAAGCCTCTGCATACTCACCCTGATGGTTCTTCAGATAGCTGTTGGCATGTACATAATCCATGAAGCGGGTCTTATCATCCTCTGACTTGAAGCGGAACTCATTGTTTTCTACCTGCTTGTCTGTTGGGATGTAGAGAGCATCATAGTTGTAACCATCACCATTGATATCGTTTACAGTCATGTAAGAGTAGTTGTAACCACCACGCCATGCCTCATAGATGAAGCTATAGTGGTTGTTGCTCTTGTCGTGGATTGTTGCAGAAGCAATGATACGATCAGGAGTTACATTCTGTCCGTTGTGCAACTTGATGTTGTTAGGACCATATACTGTAGAGATGTAGTTCAATACAGAAGATGCGTTAGATCCAGGAAGTGAAGTAACCTCCTTAGATACAGTATGAGTATAAGCAGCCATCAAGTTCAACCACTCCCATGGCTGAGCATTTACCTGTGCAGAGAAAGACCAACCGTAACCACGGCTTGTGTTCTCAAGTACATAAGCACTTGTACCTACGGTAGAACCCTTAGGATATACAGGACGGTTGTCGGCACCATTGAAACGTGGGAAGCCCTTGGCATCCTGTACGCTCCAGTCGGTCAATGTAGCTGCATTCAATGTCTTGTTGAAGATACCCTCAACAGAAACAGACATTGGGAATGAAACAGGAATCTGATAATCGACAGCGAAAGATGTCTTCCAAACCTGTGGCAACTTAAAGTTTCTATCTACAGCAGAGATTGCTGAAGGAACAGAACCCTCTTCAGGAGTGATGTTCTCTGGGTAACCCATAGAAATCAACTTATCGCGGAGAGCTGCTGCTGTTGGCTTACCATCCTTATCAACAACCAGACCACCTGCAAATGGTTTCATATCTACACCCTCTTTCTTACCTGTCTGAGGATTCCATGCCTTGGTTGCATTCAGCTGTGCCTGATACTGTATCATACCAGAGTTGGTTGGCAAGTTGGTGAAGAATACCAATGGCAAACGGCCCTGGAAGAAACCAGTACCACCACGGAACTTCAATGTCTTGTCACCAAATACATCATATACGAAACCGATACGAGGAGAAACAGTCAAAGAGCTGTTTGGCCACTTGCCAGAGTCGATGTGACGACCGTTATAGTCGAGACCGAGAATGGCATTGTTAGTCATCAAGTCAGAATTGTCGAAGAACAGACCATCCAGACGAAGACCATAAGTCAACTTGAACTGAGGAGTCATCTGCCACTCATCCTGAGCGTAGATACCAGCCTTGTTATACTGTACGCGGGCAGCAGGATTGTTGTTGCCACCATAACCATAAGTCAAACATACAACCTCTGGAATACCACCATTCAGGAAGTCGTCGAGACTCTTGTAACGATAGTAACCAGTACCATTACGCTGATAAGCATTGTCAGCCATCTGGTGCTCATAGTTGAGACCGGCGATGATCTTGTGCTTACCGAGATAGTAAGTTACATCGTCCTTGATATTCCATACAGTATTGTGTACGGCATTGTTCCAGGTAAACAACTCATAACCCAAAGCCATATAGTTGTTGGTACCATCAGCATCAGCAGTTCCATCTACACTCTTCTGTCCGCCATCGAGGATATCGATGAATGGGAACTCTGAAGAGTCGGTGTAACGGGTATCATCCAACTTAGAGTATGTGAACAGGAACTGGTTAGACAGATTATCTGTGAAACGGCTGTTCAAGTCAACAGTCCAAGAGTTGACGAGGTTGTCAATGGCATACATACTGTTGGCAAATGACATAGAGTACTGAGACATACGGCTACCAGATGCACGTGTACCACCATCCATAGATGATGCGTTAGGAGCCTGCCAAGAACGGTTCTTGGTATAATTGTAGCGTACAGCCAAGTGATGCTTGTCTGTGATGTTCCAGTCAACACGGAAGAGAAGCTTGTAGTTGCTCTCGTCTGCAGGGAAGTTGGTCCATGAACCTGTATCGTAACCATACTTATCCTTTACGAACTTAGAAACTCTCTCCAAATCAGCGAGCTTGGTACGAGAGATATAGTTCTCAGCATCACCGATACCATCCTCAGAACCTCTCCAGCGGTTTACCACTGTAGGAGTCTTGACCATTTCACCGTTAGCGAAGAAGAACAACTTGTTCTTGATGATAGGACCACCGAGAGAGAAACCCCAAGTAGTCTGCTGATCCTTCTCACGTGCACCAGAAATCTGTTCACGCTCGATAGCATCACCACGCATGTTCTCATTCTTGTGATATACGTAAGCGCTACCCTTGAAGTTGTTGGTACCAGACTTGGTAATAGCATTGACACCACCACCTACGAAGTTAGTCTGACGAACATCATAAGGAGAGATAACAACCTGCATTTCCTCGATAGCATCCAGAGAGATAGGAGCACCACCACCAGGAAGCTTTGAGCTCAAGCCGAAGTTGTTGTTGAAGTTTGCACCATCCACAGTGAAGTTGGCTGTACGGCCATCAGCACCTGCGAATGACATTCCGTTTCCACCATAAGGAGAAAGACGGGTGATATCAGTAATGCTACGGCTAACAGTTGGCATGTTAGCAATCTGTGCATTAGAGATGTTGGTAGAAGCACCAGTCTTCTCTACACTGAACTTGGAACCCTTTGCTACTACTACAACTTCGCCAAGCTGCTTAGCATCCTCATCAAGAGTTTCTTTCAAGTTGTAGGTTTCACCAAGCTGAAGGGTGACGTTCTTTACGACTTTAGTCTTGTAGCCGATGTAGCTGATCTTGACTTCGTAAGGACCGCCGACACGCATACCATTGATAGTGAACATACCATCAATGTTGGTTACAGCTTTGTAACGGGTTCCTGAAGGAACGTGAACGGCCTCAATCGTTGCGCCAATCACGTCTTCACCACTTGCAGTCACAGAACCACTTAAACCAGAAGTAGTAATCTGTGCCATGGCTGTAGTAACCATAAAGGCCAGCAAAGCCATTAATAAATGCAATCTTTTCTGCATACCTTTTTTTATAAAAATTAATTAATAATACGGGGAAATATTCCCTTAATATTGATTTCGAGTGCAAATATAAACAAAAAAATCGATATAAATGTTACATCTGCATTAAAAATGATGTTTTATAACATAAAAAAAATCTGCGTTAAGCAAATAACGCAGATTTTCTTTAAATTGTTATTAATAACGGGGGTTTGCTTATAGTTTTTTTGAGGGGTAGCGGCTACTCCTTTCGCTGCCAGATACTCATTACCTTGCGACGGATGGCAACTATATTCAGAACCGAAACTACCAGGAAGAGAGCAAAACCTAAGGCTATGGCTGGCAGCATCGTTCCCTCTTCGATGTCTGGGAAGAGTGCCTCGATGAAATCCATGTAGTATCCTCGCAGGAAGAAGAGGATGATCCAGGCGATGACCAGAACCACGATGTTCAGAGAGATGGTGAGCACCTGGTATGGCTTCGCCACATTGCCCGGACTGTAACCTATCAAGAGCAGATTCTCCAACTTGGAAGAGTTCTTCTGCACCAGGAGATAGATGCTGAGCATCAGGATATAGAAACTCAGAACGGAAATCACAAGGCCGATAATCATCACCATCGATACCATCATACGGAGGAAATAGGTGGTCTTCTCGGCATCGAGCTTATCGGTCTCTACCTCATAACCGTTGTCATCTAGATATTTGGTGATGTTCTCATCGCCCGGATTGCCTACCTCTACAATCAGACGGGTAGGATCGCTCTTCTGGTTAGGCGCAAACTCCTGGTTGCTCCAATCCATAAAAGCCTGTGGCACAAGAATCGTGTTGAGACGGGAGGAGAATCCAATGACCTTTCCCTTGAACAGTTCTTTCTTGCCACCAGCCTGAATGCAGATATTGAAATCAATCATTCCCATCAGACCATCACTGATCTTAGGAAGCGAATGGCTCTGGGCGAATCCGAAGTTATACATATTAATATAGGTACGCGGGAGGATAATTGGAACCACCTTCTCGCCAGGTGTGTATTTCCAATCCTTGAGCGGAACATCCACGAAACCATCAGGAACACTTTCGAAGAAAAGCTCACTGTTCAATACATTCACACCATTTACGCCCATCTGCGCATCTACCTTGTACTCGGTAGAGGTAAACTTGCCTATCTTCTTCACGAACTTCTGGTCGCTGACATCATCCATCTCTGCTCCCGAAAAGGTATTGGAGCGGCCGCTGATGGTATTGCCCATACCTATTTTCTTGCTCATGATGAGATAGTCGGCTTTCATAAAACTGTCTTGCTGAGTGAAGACAGGCAGCACATCCTGATAAAACTGAAAACCGAAAAGTACGATGAGCATACCGAAGAGATTAGCAAAGGCGAAGCCTGCAAACTGAGGTATGCTGATATGCTGACGAAGTAACTTCCAAACGAGATTCATAATCTAAATATATGTTCATAGTTTAAGTCCATGTGCTTACCGATACTGGTCACGATGACGCCAGCCCCCTGCTCCTTCGCCTCCTTCATCATGATTTCGCCCATGATGCGGGAATTGTTGTCGTCGAGGTGACTGATCGGTTCATCTGCAAGAATGAAATCGAAAGGCTGGCAGAGGGCACGCATCATCGCTACACGCTGCTGCTGACCGAACGACAT
Organism: Segatella copri; assembly: GCF_002224675.1. Classification (GTDB taxonomy): domain Bacteria; phylum Bacteroidota; class Bacteroidia; order Bacteroidales; family Bacteroidaceae; genus Prevotella; species Prevotella copri_U. The sequence goes on from NZ_NMPZ01000031.1 coordinate 19,514, forward strand.
CTTCCCTACCTTGGCATCCACCTTATCGGCGATACCAAGCATATCAAACCACTGCAGAATCTGCTCGCGGCTCTTGAAACCGGTAATCTTGTTCTTGATCTCTACATTCTCCATCGCCGTAAGCTCTGGGAAGAGACGGAGTTCCTGAAAGAGATGACTGATATGACGCTTTCGCATCTCAACCCAATCGGAAACCTTATAATTGGCGGTAACATCATTATCAAACATCACGCTTCCGCTGTAGTCGTGACGATAGCCGAGCACGTAGCTGCAGAAAGTACTCTTTCCGCTACCACTCTCAGCCTCTACCAGATAGAGATGACCTTTCTCGAAGGTAACATCCTGCTTCCATATCTCCGAATGCAGGTCTTCACGCTGGGCGAAAACCTGAGGAAGAACGGAATGAAGCTGAATCTTTTCCACTTTATTTTATTGTTTAATGTTTTATCTTTTTACTTTAAAGTATAAACCACAGAAGTAAGATTTCCGAAGACTGGAGCAAGCAGACCAGTAACAGTTGAGATGGCATCATCCTTGCCTGTGCCGCTGCCATCAGAACTCTTGGCGAGATTGATGACCATCGCCAGCTTCTGTCCCACGATAAGCTTCTGGATCTTGGCATCTATCGGATGATTGCTTGGCTTCACCGCATACTGAGCTGTCAGCTCATCACTGCCGCTGAAGAACTGCTTGTCGTCGGTTACGCCGAAATAGAAGGAAGTCTTGCCATCGGTATAGAAATAGGAATTCTTACCCCAGTTGGCTATCTTGGCACCAGCAGGACATGAAGTCTTCCAGTAATCTACATCACCCAACCATTTGCTATGTGCCAACTTAGCTGCCATCATCATCTTCAGGTCAGCATCGCCCAGTGTAGGCAAGACGATGGCCATATCGCCATCTACGCTTCGCATGATGTTATCCATATCCACCGCCTGGTTGATACCCATCAGGAGGGTCTGAAGACTGCGGTTGCTCTGCATCATCGGCAGGAACTGTTCACCATTTACATTCATGAAGATACCTGCCAGGGCATCATCCGGCATCGATTTCACATAACTGCCCTTGATAGGACGATAGTTTTGTGCCGCCTTCTGCAGCGCCTTGTCGATGGTTTCATTAAAGGAGAAAGTCTCACCCTGAATCTGCAGGATACCATTCTTTACCTTCATATCGGCAGCGATGACCACCTGCGAAGGATCGGTATCCTTAGGAGCACCCAGGGTAAATGGAGCTACGAACTTCTCTGGCAAAGCCTGTGCCTGAGCCACCATAGCCATAGGAGAAGAGAGGGTCTGCAGACGCTCGTACATAGGAGAAACGGTGATACCATCCTCCTCTTCTGCTTTCAGATACTTTACCATCTGCTGCTGGAGCTGAGCCTGGGCATCAGCCACCACAGGTCCCATCACGAGGAGCGCCTGACCGGAGAAGCCCACGAGCCATGAATCCTTCAATACTGAGAAATGAAAGCCTTTGCGCTCCTTCACTTCCGAAGCAATGCGCTTCTTGGCAAGCGAGGCAAGCCAGTCTTCCACATCCCCTTCATCGCTCACCTTGGCACAGAGACCGAGGTTGCCATCGGCACTCTCGAAGAGATAAAGTTTTTCAGAGATATCGATGCCACACTTATCTACATCATCCACGTGGAGCAGAGACTTGAGCATACCCGCCTTGTCTTCCGCGTTCTTATCGGAAGCCATCTGCTGCAAATCCACCGAGATAAGAGCTGTACTTTTCTTAGGAATGGCATTGAGATAATCGCTGCCAGAGCATGAGCCTAACACTACAACGAGAAGTGCTAAGCTCATCAAAACCAAATTCTTATACAATCTTTTCATTACAAAAACTTACACTTATAATTATTTTAAAGCTTTTGCCCTTTCAGGGCGCATTGCTATATCTATTATTACCCAGGGCGCTGCCCTGGGCTAGGTGCTTCTGCCCTTTCAGGGCGTGCTAATACAACTTGCAGGAATTTCCTTATAGTCTTCTTGCAATATGCGCCATGTGAACAGCTACAAGTCCCGCCGTTTCCGTGCGAAGACGACTGGAACCCAGGGATACGCTCTCGTAACCATTCTCCAAGGCAAGACGAACCTCATCTATAGAGAAATCGCCTTCTGGACCTACCAATACCGTGATATCAGCAGCACCGGATTCCTGGGATGCAGATGAATCCTGAGATGCATCAGAATCCATACAGCACGAATTGATTTCCGTGAAGAAATCCTTCTTCCCTACTTCTTCGTAGCAATGACAGATGAACTTTCTGCCCGGACGAGGAGTCTGGATAAACTCCTTGAAGCTCTCCAACTCATTCACGACCGGTTTCCACGCCTTGTGACTCTGCTTCACGGCAGAGATGACAATCTTATCTATTCTAGGAGTCTTCACTACCTTTCGTTCAGAAAATTGACAATTGAGGAAAGAGAGTTCATCGAATCCAATCTCCGTAGCTTTCTCAGCCATCCACTCTATACGCTCCATCATCTTGGTAGGTGCAATGGCAAGATGGATATGCCCCTTCCATGCACGTTTCTGAGGCATATTCTCCTTGATTTCATAAAGACAGCGCTTGCTGGAGGCTGCTGTCACCTCTGCACGATAGAAAGCCCCTTCTCCATCCATGAGGAAAATCTCATCACCACCCTTCAGTCGCAACACTCTCAGCGCATGGGTAGCCTCCTCTGCGGGCAATTCCACCTGGTTTGCCGCATCCGGCACATAGAAATATCTAACCTCTTTCATTCGTTATCAATTATCTATCATCAATGATCAATCAGTCAAGTTCTTTTCATCCTTTTCTTCCTGGCGGCGCTTCATCTCATCACGGATAAAGGAAGCTCCCTCGTAGTTTTCTTCTTCTACCGCTTTCTCCAGTGCTTTCTTGAGAAGTGAATCCGGTAATCCCACGATAGGAAGTGCCACACTCATCACATCCTTGCGGAAAGGTGTAGTGAATTTCTGAAGCACCTCCATATTGGTAAAAATCTCCAGACCGGCGGCCAACGCCAGCAGGACAGCCTCATCCTGAGGAAGAGAATACGCTGATCCAGAAGTAGCATTCACCAGTTTTGCCTTAGGTCCTATGTTTCCATTGGCCTCGAAAACAACGTGATAGGCTTGAGGACCCTGTTCACAAATCATTCTAGCCAACACATCTACCAGATGCGGATGCTTGACATCCTTATCAAGCTGACGAAACTTGATTTCATTAGCCATCGGCTTATCTGTTACAATGGAGAGTGCACGTTCCTCCTCGGCATCAGTAAGAGTGACAACACAAGCCTCCTCTGCATCTGGAATTGCAAAAGCTCCCTGATAAACTAATTTTATTTTTTCCATTTTCATTATCCTTTCTTTGGTCTAAACAATACGGCAAAGGCTACACCGACCACGAGTGCATAACCTGCGAAGATAAACCAGCAAGTCTGCCAATCGCCCATCAAATATCCATTCTCCCAATGACAATAATGGTTGATTACCTGTCCTGCAAGAATTGTACCAACAGAGGCTCCCAAACCATTGGTCATCAGCATGAAAAGTCCCTGGGCAGAAGCACGCACCTTAGGCTCGCACTTCTGATCTACGAACAGTCCACCCGACACATTGAAGAAATCGAATGCCACACCATAGACGATGCATGAGAGTATGAAGAGGGTTACGCCTGGGAAAGCAGGGTTACCCAATCCGAAGAATCCGAAGCGGAATACCCATGCAAACATAGCGATGAGCATCACTACCTTGATACCATAGCGCTTGAGGAAGTATGGAATCAGGAGAATACAGAGTGCCTCTGCCACCTGGGAGATAGAAACCAGGAGAGTGGCATTATTGGCTGCAAATGTATCCAGCATCGAAGGATCGCCCTTGAAACTGGTGATGAACGGAGTAGCATAACCATTGGTTACCTGCAGGCTCATACCCAGCAGACCCGAGAAGATGAAGAACATCGCCATCTCGCGGCTCTTGAAGAGCTTGAAGGAATCGAAGCCCCAGGTCTCCATCCAGCTGCGTGCCTCTTTCTTCACCAACGGGCACTGTGGCAGGCTGAAGCAGTAGAGGAAGAGGGCGATGCCCAATACTCCAGATACCAGGAACTGGAAGTGGGTGTATTGGAACTTATGTGCATTCTCGGTAAAGAGGAACATAAACGAACCGTTATCCCAGGTTGCACAGTTGACAATCCACATGGTAAGGATGAATCCTACGGTACCGAAGACGCGGATTGGAGGGAAATCCTTCACGGTATCAAGTCCATGATTCTTCAGAATGGTGAACGCCGAAGTATTTGACAGCGCCAGCGTAGGCATATAGAAAGCTACGCTGAAGGTATAGATCGTCATGAAGACAGTCTCGTTAGGAGTAGCACTCGCCTCTCCCATCAGGAAAAGAGCTATCATCGACAAGCCAGCCAGGAGATGGCAATAGCCCAAGAGGCGTTGCGGCTGCACATACTTGTCAGCAACAATACCCATCAATGTAGGCATGAAGATAGAAACTATACCCTGGATGGTATAGAACCAGGAGATTTCAGCACCCATCCCGGCCTTGCCGAGATAGTTGCCCATAGATGTGAGATAGGCTCCCCAAACTGCGAACTCCAGAAAGTTCATCAGCGCCAAGCGAACTTTTAGATTCATTTTCTTATTATATATTTCCTTATGGTTTTAATATTCTTTTTCTGTCTGCTGCGTCCTCCTTCTCAAGGGATACGCCATTGCAGATTATATCTTGCAAAGATACACAAAATCTCTTAAAGAACGCAGATTTTTTAAGAATATCCGCAAAAAAGCTAGTTTATTTAACAAATAATATGTAATTTTGCAGCCGAAATCAAAACAAAAGATAAAATGTTATTAAAGTTTTTCCTTACGTGTAATAAGATTGGTGCCTTTACGCTAGGTGGAGGCTACGCCATGATACCTATCATGGAGAGAGAATTCGTGGATAAAAACAGATGGATGGACAAACAGGAATTTATGGACATCATGGTGGTGGCTCAAACTACCCCGGGCATCTTCGCCATTGATATGGCGAGCCATATCGGCTACAAGATGAAGGGTGTATGGGGCGGCATAGTGGGAGCTGTCGGCATCGCCCTGCCTTCTATCATCGCCATTCTCATCATCGCCATGTTCTTCCAGCAGTTTAAGGATAATTACTGGGTGGGCAAGTTCTTTGCGGGTGTTCGTCCGGCCGTGGTGGCGCTGATTGCGGCTCCTTGTTTCAAGATGGCAAAGACGGCGAACATCAACCGCTACAACATCTGGATTCCGTTTGTATGCTGTGCGCTGATTGCCGCATTCGGCATCTCGCCTATCTATATTATCATAGCCGCCGGCGTGCTTGGCTGGCTTTATGGCAAGTACAAGGATACATTTAAAGTTTAAAGATAAAGAAAAATGCTATTTCTGAAGTTATTTATCATATTTACCAAGATTGGTACATTTAATTTTGGTGGTGGATATGCGATGCTTTCGCTCATCCACAACGAAACCGTAGTAAAGAACCATTGGCTCACCAATGCCGAGTTTACGGATATCGTGGCTATCAGCCAATCTACTCCGGGTCCTATCGGCATCAACTGCGCCACATACGTGGGCTATACCTCCTGTCTTCATGCCGGTTATCCTACCTGGGCAGCCTGGGCGGGTTCCTTCCTGGCATCCCTCTCCATCATGTGGCTGCCATTTATCATTATGATTCTCATCAGCCGTTATCTGATGACTCACAAGGATTCCAAGATAGTAAAGGACATCTTCGCAGGTCTTCGCCCTGCCATCATCGGATTGATTGCTGCAGCAGCTGTGCTCTTGATGAATAAGGAGAATTTTGGATCGCCAACAGAAGATCCATTTGCTTTCGGTGCCAGCGTAGCATTGTTCCTGGGTGCCTTCTATTTCACCAAGGCCAAAAAGGCAAATCCGATATTGCTGCTTTTCATCTGTGGAATCATCGGGTTGTTTATCTTCTAAACAACCCACCCTTCTAAAACATCCCATACATCCAGAGCCAGCGGTCATCGGACGAAGAGAAAAGTAAAGGGCTAAAGCCTTCAGAAAAGGGCAAAAAAAAATTGATTGTCTCCCGACAACCAATCTTTTATTAACCTTAATAATCTAATACCATGAAAAACACGTTGCAAAATTACAAATAATCCTGCAACTTTCCATATTTTATTGCAAAAACCTACAAAGAATTAACTTTCTTTAAAGGATTTTCCATCCCATTTAAAGCTTCTTTGCAATTTTATTGCATTTACTGCCTTTTTATCTTCAGCAGAGAGCAATGGCAAAGACAGGCGTACAACCAGCGAGTTTTCGTTCTGCAAAAGCAAGGCGCTCACCATTCTCGGTTCTATCATCGCCTTCAGTTCTGCAAAGCGAGTTTCGCTCATCGTATCCGGTTTCTGGATAAGGCTTTCTGCCAGATCCTCCATTCGCTTACCATCCAGGAGACGAGTGGCATCCATCTTCTTCCAATCCTGATTATAGAAATAGAGCTCACTCTCCTTCTCGGGACCAGCGAAAGTCTTGACTACGCAGAGCACGGAATCTCCGTTTTCCACAGGCAACTTCTTCACCTGCAAGGTAGAAGCCTTGGTCATACGGATCTGCACGAAGTCCTGGGTCAGCGTATCCATCACGCTCACCTCTTCCAGGAGATTCTTCACTTCAGCCTTCACTCCCATCTCCTGCAACTCAGCAAATTCGAGTCGCATATTCTTGTTGAGACAAGGCATTACTTCATCAGGCATCGAAACCAGCAGGTCTTTCATCGACTTGGCTTCCATGCCCAAGCTTGCCATCATCAGGCAAGCGCATAATATATATTTTATCTTCTTCATTTTTACAATTCCTTCGACCACTTCTTTCCCCAAGGGGTAAAGAGCCATGCAAGAAAGGCCAATGCTACTATTGAGCACACGGCAAAAGTTAAAGCCAATGTATTCATTTTTGAAGCCTTTAAATTATTTACTAAATTTCGCAAGTAAGCCCCATACGCCCTGAAAGGGCAGAAGCTCCTAGCCCAGGGCAACACCCTGGGGATAATATAGAGATGGTAATTACGCCCTGTAAGGGCAAAAGCTTCCATACTGCAGCTATATTTTTAAAGCTTTTGCCCTTACAGGGCGCAGAGCTACAACAACTATTACCCAGGGCGCTGCCCTGGGCTAGGAGCTTCTGCCCTTTCAGGGCGTGCCGGGAAAATCAGGCTTCTACCCTTCCCCATCAGCTGGTAAACGTTGTTTTAAAACATAGCGATACTGCGGCATTTTTTATCCATTAGAGATTCTCCAAGAATTTCTTGCCCCATTTTGCATGAAGCCAAAGTGCTATAGCACCTGCAACGACCGTAATCGTCACATAAATCATAACCAATCCTTCCATATTTCTCTATTTTCCGACAAAAGTACAGAAAATAATTGTAATCTGCAAGTTTTTTCGTGTTTTTCTATCCAACAATCGCTAAAAAACGAAAAAGAGGAAAGTGTTTCTGGCGAAACACTTCCCCCTCAAATTATCTAATCTATTAATCGTACTTATCTTCTTCAGAAAAGATTTACTCCTCAACAGCAGCCTGCGCCGCAGCCAAACGTGCGATAGGCACACGGAATGGAGAACATGAAGCATAGTTCATACCAACCTTAGCGCAGAACTTAACTGATGAAGGCTCACCACCGTGCTCACCGCAGATACCTGTGCGGAGGTTAGGACGGGTAGCACGACCATTCTCTACTGCCATCTTGATGAGCTGGCCAACACCCTCCTGGTCGAGAACCTGGAATGGGTCAACCTTCAAGATCTTCTTCTCCATGTATGCAGGGAGGAATGAAGCGATGTCGTCACGAGAGTAACCGAAGGTCATCTGTGTCAAGTCGTTAGTACCGAATGAGAAGTACTGAGCCTCCTCTGCAATCTGACCTGCTGTAAGGGCAGCACGAGGAATCTCAATCATTGTACCGATCTCGAACTCAACCTCTACGCCGTACTCGATGAATACCTCCTTAGAAGTAGCGAGGATGATAGCCTTCTGCTGCTTGAGCTCCTGAACAGTACCGATGAGCGGAACCATGATTTCTGGACATGGGTTGTAACCTTCCTTCTTCAACTCGCAAGCTGCACCGAGGATGGCACGAGTCTGCATAGCTGTAATCTCTGGGAATGTGATACCGAGACGGCAACCACGGTGACCGAGCATTGGGTTGTTCTCTGCCAGAGAGTTCACACGCTTCTTGATTTCCTCTATGCTTACGCCCATTTCCTTAGCCATGGTCTCCTGACCAGCCTTATCGTGTGGTACGAACTCGTGGAGAGGTGGGTCGAGCAAGCGGATGTTCACGTGGCAGCCATCCATAGCCTTGAGGATGCCGTAGAAGTCAGCCTTCTGATATGGGAGGAGCTTGGCAAGAGCCTTCTCACGACCCTCAACAGAGTCAGCCAGAATCATCTCACGCATGGCAACGATCTTCTGATCATCGAAGAACATGTGCTCTGTACGTGTCAAACCGATACCCTTGGCACCGAATGCACGAGCTACCTCAGCATCGTGTGGAGTATCTGCATTGGTACGGATCTCCATCTTTGTATATTTGTCGCAGAGGTCCATCAGCTCCTTGAAGTCGCCTGAAAGCTCTGCAGCCTTTGTCTCAATCTGTCCTGCATAAACCTGACCTGTAGTACCGTTCAGAGAGATGTAATCACCCTCCTTGTAAACTACGCCCTCGATCTCAACAGTCTTAGTCTTGTAGTCAACGTTGATAGAGCCAGCACCAGATACGCAGCACTTACCCATACCACGGGCCACAACGGCAGCGTGAGAAGTCATACCACCACGAGCGGTAAGGATACCCTCGGCAGCCGACATACCTGCGAGGTCTTCAGGAGAAGTCTCGATACGAACCATGATGACCTTCTTGCCATCCTCGTGCCACTCCTGAGCATCGTCAGCGTGGAATACGATCTGACCGCAAGCAGCACCTGGAGAAGCTGGGAGACCCTGAGTGATGACCTTAGCTCTAGAGAGCGCCAGCTTATCGAATACTGGGTGCAAAAGCTCATCGAGCTTCTGAGGCTCACAGCGGAGGATAGCTGTCTTCTCATCAATCATACCTTCGTGAAGGAGATCCATAGCAATCTTCACCATAGCGGTACCTGTACGCTTACCGTTACGGGTCTGGAGGAACCAGAGCTTACCTTCCTGTACGGTGAACTCCATGTCCTGCATATCGTGATAGTGGTGCTCCAACTTATCCTGGAGAGCGTCGAGCTCCTTGTAAAGCTCAGGCATAGCCTCTTCCATAGAAGGATACTTAGCTACGCGCTCCTCCTCAGAGATGCCAGCACGCTCAGCCCAGCGCTGAGAACCGATCTTTGTAATCTGCTGTGGTGTACGGATACCAGCTACTACGTCCTCACCCTGTGCATTGATAAGATACTCACCATTGAAGAGGTTTTCACCATTACCTGCGTCACGAGAGAAGCAAACACCAGTAGCAGAAGTCTCACCCATGTTACCGAATACCATCGCCATGACAGAAACTGCTGTACCCCACTCATCAGGAATACCTTCCATCTTACGGTAGAGGATAGCGCGCTCGTTCATCCATGAACGGAACACGGCGCAGATAGCACCCCAAAGCTGATCGATTGGGTTAGTAGGGAAATCCTGGCCAGTCTGCTCCTTGATAGCAGCCTTGAAGAGCTCAACGAGCTTCTTGAGAGACTCTACAGAGAGGTCCTTGTCGAGAGTAACCCCCTGCTCTTCCTTCACCTTTTCGATGATAGCCTCGAATGGGTCGATATCTTCCTTGTTAACTGGCTTAAGACCCATAACAACATCACCGTACATCTGTACGAAACGACGATATGAATCGTAAACGAAATGAGGATTACCGGTCTTCTTGACCATACCCTCAGCCACCTCATCATTCAAACCAAGGTTGAGGATTGTATCCATCATACCTGGCATAGAAGCGCGAGCACCTGAACGTACTGAAACGAGGAGAGGATTCTCTACGGAACCGAACTTGCAGTTCATCAATGCCTCTGTATGAGCTACAGCGGCAGTTACTTCGTCCTGAAGAAGTTCCTTGATTTTTTCCTCACCAACCTCATAATACTCGTTACAGGTATCAGTTGTGATGGTGAAACCTGGAGGAACAGGTACACCAATAAGGTTCATCTCGGCGAGGTTCGCACCCTTACCGCCAAGAACTTCACGCATCTTCGCATTTCCTTCGGCTTGTCCATTGCCGAACGTATAAACTCTTTTTTCGTTCATTTTGTTATAGGTTCAAAAATTTTATATAATTCTAGTTATTATCAATTTTTTGTTGATGATGCAAATATACAACATTTCTCTGAAACTACCAAACTTTTATACTCTTTTTTGCTATCTCGAGATTACATTTCACACTGTTGTCGCACACACGGGACTATTTTTAACAATCTACTATCAATATGCAACGATTGAGAGGAATTTATAAGTTGACAAAGAAAGAGATTCTGACAGTTTGAGAGGCAGAATACCCCATCAGGGCCGCCTTTTCCTACGTCGCGACGCGGGAATTATTACGTCGGGACGCAGGAATTGCTACGTCGCGACGTAGGAAAATGGGCACCGGGAGAGGAAAGGTGAGGGTGTGTCATAAGAAAGTCTTCCGCCAGGCGTCCCGGCGGATTTGACCCCGGCAGGCGTCCCGGCGGATTTGCAATCCGTCGTTAAAAAAGGTTCGACCTATAGACAACGGGGGATTTGTAATCCCCCTATAAAAGAAAAAGCATACTCCTTTGCTGCGGATTACAAATCCGCAGAGCCGAAATAGGTTAGGACATTTTTTAACGCCGGATTGCAAATCCGGCGGGACGCCTAGCGGACTTGCGTTCTAGAAAAAGTCAAAAAGTCAAAAGGTCAAAAGGTCAAAAGGTCAAAAGTCACATTTGACAAAAGTGAAAATGTGAAAGGGAAAAAGTGAAAGTGAAAAAGTGAAAGTGAAAAGGTGAACGAGGTGAATGGTGAATTGGGTGAATCAGTCGGTTTTGCGAATGTGATTTTTCAAAGAACAGAAATGAGACGAATCCTAAACATCATATAACAATAATCAAATATCAAGATTAAGACTATTAAATACCATTAATTATCAAAAAAGCATTTAATAATGTACGCGCGTAAGTACTACTTTATTATATATAGAAGAAATCTTATACCAGAATATTCAAGAAACAGGCATCAACCCATCTCTTTTTACGAAAAGTCACTTTTGACCTTTTGACCTTTTGACCTTTTTGCCATTCGCTGCATACATCATATTCATCAAATTCACCTCGTTCACCATTCACCTCGTTCACCATTCACTTTTTCACTTTCACTTTTTCACCTTTTTCTCTCCTTTTCCTTTCCCTTTCCCCTCCTATCTCCCCCACCATTCATTCCTCTCTACCTCACAACATCCGGGACAAAGACTGAAAAAAACCGGGACAACTCTTTCGTTTCTCGCAAAAATGTATTAACTTTGCAGCCATAAAAAAACAAATTTGAATTATGGCAAGAAAACGTAAACCATTACCTCTCTTGGAGAACATCACCATCGAGGCCGTAGCAGCCGAGGGTAAGTGCATCACTCGCGTAGATGACCAGGTCATCTTCGTGCCTTTCTGCGTGCCTGGCGATGTGGTAGATTTGCAGGTAGTTAAGAAAAAACATAAGTATTGCGAGGCGAAGGTAGTTCGCTTCATCAAGAAGAGCGACGTAAGACAGGAGCCTATGTGCGAGCACTTCGGCATCTGTGGCGGTTGCAAATGGCAGAACCTTCCTTACGAGGAACAGATCAAGGCGAAGCAGAAGCAGGTGGAAGACCAGCTCACCCGCATCGGCAAGATCGAACTCCCTGAGTTCCGCCCTATCATGGGCAGCGTGAAGACCCAGGAGTACCGTAACAAGATTGAGTTCGGATGCAGCAACAAGCGCTGGTTTACTTCAGAAGAGTTGGCTCAACTTCCTCAGAAAGAGGATGATACCGTAACTTCTCTCAAGGAGCGCCACGCCCAGAACGCCATCGGTTTCCATATCACCGGAGCCTTCGACAAGATTTATCCTATTAAGAAGTGCTGGCTGATGGATGACCTCTGCAACGAAATCCGCAACTTCGTTTTCGAATATGCAGATTCTCACAACTATACCTTCTACGATCTTCGTGAGCAGCACGGATTGCTCCGCGACATGATGATCCGCAATTCGAACACAGGCGAGTGGATGCTCGTATTCCAGTTCCACTATGATGAGGAGGGTGATGAGCAGAGAGCGCTGGAACTGATGCAGCAGGTGGCAGACAAGTTCCCTCAGATTTCATCACTCATGTATGTAGATAACCAGAAGGGAAATGACACCATCAACGACCTGGAGCTCAGCCTCTTCAAGGGCAACGACCACATCTTCGAGCTGATGGAGGACCTGAAATTCAAGGTGGGTCCAAAGAGTTTCTATCAGACTAACACCGAGCAGGCTTACCACCTCTACTGCGTAGCTCGCGAGTTTGCCAACCTCACCGGAAACGAGCTGGTTTATGACCTCTACACCGGTACCGGAACCATCGCCAACTTCGTGGCTCACAAGGCAAAGAAGGTAATCGGCATCGAATACGTGCCAGAGGCTATCGAGGATGCCAAGGTGAATTCCCAGGTAAACAACATTGAGAACACCCTCTTCTATGCAGGCGACATGAAGGATATTCTGACCAACGAATTCATCGCTCAGCATGGTCGTCCAGACGTCATCATCACCGACCCTCCACGTGCCGGCATGCACCCTGATGTAGTGAACGTGATTCTGAACGCAGCACCTAACCGCATCGTATATGTAAGCTGCAACCCAGCTACCCAAGCTCGCGACCTGCAGCTGATGGACGACCACTACAAGGTAGCTGCCGTTCAGCCGGTAGATATGTTCCCTCATACACCTCATGTAGAGAACGTCGTTTTGCTCGAGAAGCGCAGCGATGCTGAAATCAAGCAGAAGAAGAAGGAGCGCAAAGAGCGTGAGAAGGCGATAGCAGAAGCCAAGGCTGCCAAGGAGGCAGAGAAGCTCGCCCAGGAAGCAGCCAAAGCAGAAGACCTCACAGCAGAGGAACTCGCTGCCAAGAAATAAACCTAAAAACAAAATAGAAATAAGATGAAAAAAGGTATCATCCTGGCGCTCATGGCTTTGACTACGGTCTCAGCCAGCGCCCAAAAGAAGCAGACCATCGAATTGCCTTCATGGTTAAGCAATGTGAAATTGTCGGGATATGGCATGATCCAGTACCAGTATAGTGGACAGAAGAACGCTGAGTCCAACTCGTTCAACATCCGAATGGGCCGTATCGCCTTGGAGGGTCGCATTGCAGACGACTTCTACTGGAAGACTCAGATTCAGTTTAACGGCAACACTTCCAACCTGGGTTCAAGTCCAAGAATGGTGGATTTGTTTGCAGAATGGCAGAAGTACGACTATTTCAAGGTGAAGATTGGTCAGTTCAAGAACCCATTTACCTTCGAGAATCCGATGCATCCTATCGACCAGGGCTTTATGGGTTATTCACAGAACGTGAGCAAGTTGGCGGGTTTCAGCGACCGTGCCGGCGAACACGCTTCCAACGGTCGTGACATAGGTCTGCAGCTCCAGGGTGACTTCCTCAAGAATGCCAACGGCCGCAACCTGCTGCACTACCAGATTGGTGTATTCAACGGACAGGGAACCAACACCAAGGACGTTGACAATCAGAAGAATGTGATTGGTGGCGTATGGGTAATGCCAGTAAGCGGCATGCGTATCGGTGCCTTTGGATGGACCGGTTCTTATGCAAGAAAGGGCAACTGGACGGAAACCGTTGCAGACCCAACCTCTAGCGTAACTCCTGGTGCCACCAAAGAGATTACTCATACCAACGAGGTTCGCAGCCTCAACCAGAACCGCTACGCCTTCTCTTTCGAATACAAGAAAGACGGATGGACTGTTCGTTCTGAGTACATCCACTCTACCGGCAAGGCATTTGCCAAGAGCATCACCAACTTCAACGATGCCAATGCCAAAGATTGCAGCCTGAACGAGAAGATCGGCGATAAGGCACAAGGTGTATATGGCTTGGTCATTGCCCCATTGGCACAGCTGCCAAAGAACAGCCGTATCGACGTGAAGGCACGTTACGACATGTATCAGCCTAACGGCAAGAGCAACATGCAGAAAACCCAGTATGAGGCAGGTTTGAACTTCCACATCGGCAAGCGAATCAGCATCCTCACCGAGTATGCATTGGTGAACGACAAGACCCTCGCCAAGCACAATTACTCCATGGCAGATGCAGAGTTCTGCTTCCGCTTCTAACACGCCCTGAAAGGGCAGAAGCTCCTAGCCCAGGGCAACACCCTGGGTATTAAGGATATATATACAAAAGACGCCCTGTAAGGGCAAAAGCTTTCTGATATCTTTAAAGCTTTTGCCCTTACAGGGCGTCTTGTTGAATGCGCTTTTTTACCCAGGGTGTTGCCCTGGGCTAGGAGCTTCTGCCCTTTCAGGGCGTGTGGGGCAAACCATTACAGGGCATGTGGGGCGATCTCTCTAGAAAGAGTAAGAGAATCCGATAGACATGAACTCCTTGAACTGCCAATAGCTCTGATCATCCTTACGCTTTGCTCCATCATCGAAACGAGGATAGAGGAAGATATTAGATGAAATATAACGATTGAACTGGAAGGTAATCGTATTTTCCCATTCTATCTCAGCACGCTTGTAAGTAGTGTATCCCCAGAGACGGGTCTTCCACTTCAGGTTCTCCATCACCTGCCAAGACAGATCGAAGGTACACTCAGAACCGTAATCGGTCATACCATGCTGTCCCTCCTTCAAACCATATCTTGTGGCAAGATCCTCACGGCCCACATACTTCCAGTTGAACGCCAGAGGAGCCAGATGGGCACTACCCTTCAACCTGTGGTTGAGCCAATCCACCGAATAATCCATACCGACAGAGAGGTTCAGATTGAATGGTGAGAAGAAATCGGAATAAACCTTCTTGTCATTACTCTTGTAACCATGGGCAAACTGCGTCTGCGCCACCATCTGGATGGTATAATACCATTTTCTGGATGCCTGAAGACCCAACTTGCTGGTGTATCGGATCAAGTCGTCGGATGTCTTGAGCGAATGCACCGAGTCTCCCTTGGAAGTCTGGTAGCCCAATCGCATCTCCAGCTTATTCTCCCACTTCACCTTCTGCTTGTTGTTGTAATTCGCCAGCATCGTTACGCGTCCCAATAGAGAGTAGTTGCTCTCACCACCTTTATACCAGTTGTCAGATACATAGTTTTGCAGGAACTGCAGATAGTAATCACCTCCAAAAGTCCAGAAGTTAGGCTTGAAGATTACGATGTCCGATGGAGCAGTTTCCGGTTCGAAGACCTTAGGCGCCACCTCTTCTATGATGTCGCGCTTCGGCTTTTTGGCTTTAGAATCCACCACAATCGGAGCGCCCACCTCTTCCAGGTGTCGCTGCGTAGTCTTCACCAGGTCTGGTCGGCTGAGATAAACATCCATCAAGGTCTTATCGAGCATCACGCCAAGCGAATCGCCTACCCCTCCATCAGGACGGAGGCGCAGAAAATGATTGGCAGGTGAGCGATAATACGTGAGTGGGGTGAAGAGCATGGCATATCGGGAGTCATCCAAAGACATCTCTGTAGAGTCGATACGCTCCCTGACGTGAGCCAGCGAGTCCACATAACTTTTCACTATCGATGGAGTTTTCACCACCACATTATGCCTGCGGGAACGTTGGGCATCTGCCGTCACAGCACCCGCAAGCAAAGCTAAAATGAGTAATCCAAATCTTATTTTCATTCCTTCATATACTAATTTGGGCACAAAGGTAACAAAATAATTCTAAATTCAACGCCATTCTTTACAAATATTTTGGCTAATTCATAATTTTATCGTAACTTTGCACCCAAATAATTCTAATTTAAATTATAAACATCGTGGCTGATACAAAGTACATCTTCGTTACCGGTGGTGTGGTTTCTTCTTTGGGTAAAGGAATCATATCTTCATCCATCGGTAAACTTCTTCAAGCAAGAGGCTACAACATTACTATCCAAAAGTTTGACCCATACATCAACATCGACCCGGGTACACTGAACCCGTACGAGCATGGTGAGTGCTACGTAACGGTAGATGGTATGGAGACCGACCTCGACCTCGGACACTACGAGCGATTCACCGGTATTCAGACTACGAAAGCGAATTCTCTCACCACAGGTCGTATCTATAAGGCAGTCATTGACAAGGAACGTCGCGGCGACTATCTCGGCAAGACCATCCAGGTGGTGCCTCACATCACCGACGAGATCAAGCGCAACGTGAAGCTGCTCGGCAAGAAGTATCACTATGACTTCGTGATTACCGAAATTGGCGGAACCATCGGCGACATCGAGAGTGCCCCATACATGGAAGCTATCCGACAGCTGAAATGGGAGCTGGGCAAGAACGCAGTCAATGTGCACCTCACCTATGTGCCTTATCTCAAGGCTGCAGGCGAGTTGAAGACAAAGCCTACCCAGCACTCCGTGAAGGAACTGCAGAGCGTAGGTATTCAGCCAGATGTTCTGATTCTCCGCACCGAGAAGCATCTCGAAGAGGGAATCCTGAAGAAGGTGGCAAGCTTCTGTAACGTAGATATCGACTGCGTAATCCAGAGCGAAGACCTTCCTAGCATCTACGAGGTGCCTGTAAACATGCAGAACCAGGGCCTTGACACCGCCATCCTCCGCAAGATGGGAGAGCCTATCGGCGAGAAGCCTGCGCTGGGTCCATGGAAAACTTTCCTCGACCGCAGAAACAAGGCCACCGAGACGGTGAACATCGGTCTCGTAGGAAAATACGACCTGCAGGATGCCTACAAGAGCATCCGCGAGAGCCTCTCGCATGCCGGCACCTACAACGACCACAAGGTGAACATTACATTCATCAACTCAGAATATCTCACAGATGAGAATGTGGCTGAACAGCTGAAGGGTCAGGACGGCATCGTCATCTGTCCAGGATTCGGCCAGCGCGGCATCGAGGGCAAGATCATCGCTGCCCACTATACCCGCACCCACGACATCCCTACCTTCGGCATCTGCCTGGGTATGCAGATGATCGTCATCGAGTTCGCCCGCAACGTATTGGGCTACAAGGATGCCAACTCGCGTGAGATGGATGAGAAGACTCCACACAATGTCATCGACATCATGGAGGAGCAGAAAAACATATCAAACATGGGTGGAACCATGCGACTCGGCGCCTATGAGTGCGTACTGAGACAAGGCAGTCGCGCGTTCAATATCTATAAGAAGGAGCATATCCAGGAGCGCCATCGCCATCGCTATGAGTTCAACAACGAATTCCAGAAGGAATTCGAGAAGCACGGCATGATGTGCGTAGGCCGCAATCCGGAAAGCGACCTGGTAGAGGTAGTTGAAATCCCGGGCTTGAAGTGGTACATCGGTACACAGTATCATCCAGAGTACCAGAGCACGGTATTGAAGCCACACCCATTGTTTGTTGACTTTGTAAAGACAGCCATCGCTAACAAGAAATAGCGCAGGCTGGCTTTAGGCAGCAGAATGGCACGGCCTTTGCTGTCGCTTCAGAGAAAATAAAACAATAAAAATAATAATGAATAAGAACAACATTATCGGTTTCCTCCTGATTGCCGTAGTGCTGATAGGCTTTAGCTGGTACAACCAGCCATCAGCCAAAGAGCAGAGAGCGGCATTCGTTCAGGACTCCATCGCCAAGGCGAAGCACGCCGAGATGGAAAAAGCCAGCAAGACTGCCGCTGTTAAGCGCCAGGCGAATGCTAAGGCTAAAATTGAGGCAGACTCTACAGCCCTCTTCTATTCGGCGCTGAAGGGTCAGGCTCAGAAAGTAGTTTTGAAAAACGAGAAGGTTGAGTTGACTCTCAACACCAAGGGTGGTACTGTCGAGAAGGCAGTCATCAAGGGATACGTGGGTCACAACCTCAAGGTGAAAGATGGTTCTGCCGACCAGAAGGACGTTACACTCTTCGACGGCAACGACCAGAGCCTCAAGTTCATGCTCGAGGCAAAGGAGGCCAACATCATCACCAGCGATCTCTATTTCACACCATCCAACGTGACCGACAAGTCTGTCACCATGACTGCAGTGGCTGGTCCAGGCAAGACCCTCAGCATGACCTATACCCTCGGCGACGACTATATGCTCCACATGAGCCTGCAGGCTGAGGGAATGGCTGGTCTGTTCTCACCTAACTGCAACAAGATGAGTATCGACTGGAGCGACAAGGCGCGCCAGCAGGAGCGTGGCTTCATGTTCGAGAACCGCTACACCACCCTCACCTATCATGAGGCAGAGGGCGGCACCGACCACCTGAACGAGGGCAGCGAGAAAATCGACGAGAAGATTGAAGAGACTATCGACTGGGTATCTTTCAAGAACCAGTTCTTCTCAGCTATTATGGTAGCTAAGGACAACTTCGACAAGGATGCCTTCATGACCTCTATCCCTCAGGAGAAGGGTTCGGGCTACCTGAAGCAGTTCCAGGCTAAGATGAAGACAGCCTTCGACCCAACCGGCAAGAAGGCGTCTGAGTTTGAGTTCTACTTCGGTCCTAACGACTTCCAGATTCTGAAGAATACAGAGAAGGAGAGCACCTTCGGCAAGGACCTGGAGTTCCAGAAGCTCGTATATCTGGGATGGCCTATCATCCGCTGGATCAACCGTTTCTTCACACTCTATGTGTTCGACTGGTTGAGCAATGTATTCCCAATGGGTATCGTATTGATTCTCATCACATTGCTCCTCAAGCTCATCACCTACCCTATGGTAAAGAAGAGCTATATGAGTTCTGCCAAGATGCGTGTGCTGAAGCCAAAGCTCGAGGCAGCTACCGCTCAGTTCAACAAGCCTGAGGACCAGATGCAGAAGCAGCAGGCGATGATGGCAGAATATGCCAAGTATGGTGTTAGTCCACTGTCAGGTTGCTTGCCAATGCTGATTCAGATGCCGGTTTGGGTTGCGATGTTCAACTTCGTGCCTAACGCCATCCAGCTTCGTGGTGAGAAGTTCTTGTGGATGAACGACTTGAGCACCTTCGACCCAATCTTCGAGTGGAACACCAACATCTGGTTGATTGGCGACCACTTGAGTTTGACCTGTATTCTCTTCTGCGTAGCCAACCTGTTGTACTCATGGATGACGATGCGCCAGCAGCGTGACCAGATGGTAGGTCAGCAGGCAGAGCAGATGAAGATGATGCAGTGGATGATGTATCTCATGCCATTGATGTTCTTCTTCATGTTCAATGACTACTCAGCAGGTTTGAACTTCTACTACTTCATCTCCTTGTTCTTCAGTGCCGCAATCATGTGGACCTTGCGCAAGACCACCAACGACGAGAAGCTCCTCGCCATTCTGGAGAAGCGCTATCAGGAGAACAAGAACAACCCTAAGAAGGCAAGCGGCCTCATGGCAAGAATGCAGGCCCTTCAGGAATTGCAGCGCCAGCAGCAGGAAGAGATGCAGCGTAAGCAGGCAGAACTGAACGAGAAAAAGAATAATCTCGGAAAATAAAGTTTTCTAGATAATAATGAAAGCGTAATGATTACCGGTAAAGGTATTCGTTACGCTTTTTTATTTTCCAAAGGATATATTTCGCTTTTCTACCCCCGAAAAGGTATAATTTGTTAAATGATATTATAAATTATACCTTTTCGGGGGTATTTACATTTTTTATTCGTATATTTGTCCCCGAAAGGGTATAATATAGTATTATTAGCTGTAGAATTTTACCCGAAAGGGTATAATATAGTATTACCACCTGTATCATTTTACCCGAAAGGGTATAAAATAAATAAAATATGAGCAATGCATTATCATCATACGTCAAGGAAATGCGCAAGCAATTCGGATTGACCCAAGTAGATCTGGCGGCGAAATCGGGCGTAGGCCTCAGATTCGTAAGAGAACTGGAACAGGGAAAGGAAACGCTGCGACTCGACAAGGTAAACCAAGTCCTCCTCTTGTTCGGTCAGGAAATCGGTCCCGTTCCCATCAGAAAAGAATAAAAATAGAATTTTATGAAACAAGGAAAGATTTATCTCTACGACCAATACGTAGGCCTGCTGACGGAAGATGAAACAGGCTTTACCTTTGCCTACGATGCAGATTATCTAGCATCGGATGGCGCCGAAGCCGTGAGCCTCACACTCCCGTTATCCAATGAACCCTACCACGACACCGTTTTGTTTCCCTTCTTCGATGGATTAATCCCCGAAGGATGGCTGCTGAATATCGCAGAAAGCAGTTGGAAAATCAACCAGCGGGATAGAATGTCGCTCCTCCTTGCCTGCTGCAAGGATTGCATCGGAGCCGTCAGCGTCATCCCGGTTCCAGAATCACATGTAGAAGGAACAAATGCTTCATCTCAAAACTAGAAAGGAAAAAGAAATATGGAGAAATGTCTATATTGCTATAAACCGCTCAAGCCCGGGCAGGTAGATTACCATCCTGCTTGCGCCAAGAAACTTTTCGGCACCAAGGAAGCCCCTGTCCTACCCTATATTAGAAAGGAAATAGGCGACCTGGCAAAACAAGTGGTGCGTGCCCAGACCACCCTGACCGGTGTGCAGGCAAAGCTCTCGCTCGATGTTAACCCAGGCGGAAAGAACGAACCATCCCGCTTCACCATTGTAGGACTCTGGGGAAAATACATCCTCAAGCCCCAAACCGACCGCTATCGCTGTCTTCCGGAAATCGAAGACCTCACGATGCATCTCGCCGAAACTGCTAAAATCGCCGTGGTTCCGCATGGACTGATTCGCTTTGCCGATGGCGAACTCTGTTACATCACCCGGAGAATAGACCGACTGGATGATGGAACCAAAGTACCGATGGAAGATATGTGCCAGCTATCCGAGCGCCTTACCGAATACAAATACAAAGGTTCCTACGAACAGGTTGCCAAACTCATCAAGAAGTATTCTTCCTTCTCGCAGCTTGATCTCGTGAACTATTGGGAGGTAGTCATCTTCTCGTGGATTACCGGCAACGCCGATATGCACCTCAAGAACTTCTCGCTCTATAACAACAGGAAACTGGGCTATGGACTAACCCCAGCATACGACCTGCTCTGCACGAAGATAGTGATGCCAGAAGATACCGAGGAACTCGCCCTGACGCTGAATGGAAGAAAAAGAAAGATTCTGAAATCAGATTTCATCAAGGTGATGACAGCCTCGGGACTCAGCGAAAAGGTAATCAACAACATCGCCAAGAAGTTCCGTCGCTCCATCGTGAAATGGCTCGACCTGATAGACGCCTCTTTCCTGCCAGACAGCATGAAGAAGGAATACAAAAAACTGATACTCAGCCGAGTCATGGCATTAAGATAAATTCTTTCTGTAATTGTTTCTGCCAAGCAGAACTAACAAGAAAAAAAAAGCAAGAATAGTATAAACAAAACAAGATATGAAGAAAATACTCTTATCACTTTTAGCAGCTGTTGGCTTATCAACCACCGGCTGCTCAGCACAGGTTGACAAATCGGCATCATCAGCAAAAACTGCTCCATCGGATGGTATCGTCATATTGGCTCCACAGGCCTTTATAGACCAGGCAAAGGCGGATACCACCAGCTTCCTTCTCGATGTCCGCACTTCCAAGGAATATGCAGAAGGACATCTGGCTGGTGCCCGACAACTGGATTACCTCAATACCGAGGCATTCGATGCCGGCATCAAGCAGCTGGATAAATCCCGCACCTACTACATCTATTGCAGAAGCGGAAAGCGGAGCCATGGTGCATGCCTGAAAATGAAGAAGCAAGGCTTCAAGGTATATGATATGGAAGGGGGCATCCTCAACTGGACAAAGCTCGGAATGCCGGTTGAAAGATAAAAAAGTACCTTTTCCAAAACGCCCTATAAAGGCAAAAGCTTTAAAGAAACAGGCAATAAACAAAGCTTTTGCCCTTACAGGGCGACGGGTTTGCGTTCATAATTACCCAGGGCGATGCCCTGGGCTAGGAGCTTCTGCCCTTTCAGGGCGTATTGGGTAATTTCAACCGTACAGGTCGAATTTACTTCTTCAACACAGGCTCGCAGGTGATATCCACTCCGAGCTTCTTGAAGATCTTCTGATCCACATCACTCAGCATCACGGTGCAATGAGCCTGACAGCCACGGAGCTTAGGCAACTGCTCCAAAGCTTTCTTGCAGTTATCATCATTCTCTGAAAGAACAGAGAGGGCTACAAGAACCTCATCGGTATGAAGACGAGGATTATGACCGCCGAGATAATTAATCTTGGTATGCTGGATAGGCTCAATCATCGACTGAGGAATCAACTTCAACTCGTGGTCGATGCCAGCCAGATGCTTGGTAACATTCAAAATCAATGCCGCGCTACAACCCAGCAACTCACTGCTGTGACCGCAGATAATCGTTCCATCCTCCAACTCAATCGCAGCAGAGGTATGGCCTGTCTCCTTCTTGTGATCCTTAGCCGCTACAGTCACCTTGCGATAAGCCGTGGTAATATTAGCCTGCTTGAAAAGCATCTGAATCTTGCTGATCTCCGCCTCGTTGCACGCACCGGCAGCCAACTTGTTGGTAGCCGCATAGTAACGGCGGATAATCTCATTCTTGGAAGCCTCGCAGCAAACCTCATCATCAGAGATGCAGAAGCCCACCATATTCACACCCATATCGGTAGGTGACTTGTAAGGATTGCTTCCGTAGATACCCTCGAACAGGGCATTGAGCACAGGATAAATCTCTACGTCACGGTTGTAATTGATGGCAATCTTATTGTAAGCTTCCAGATGGAATGGGTCGATCATGTTCACATCGTTGAGATCGGCAGTAGCTGCCTCGTAAGCGATGTTCACCGGATGCTTCAATGGAAGATTCCATACAGGGAATGTCTCGAACTTAGCATAGCCTGCACGCACGCCACGCTTGTTCTCGTTATAAAGCTGGCTCAGGCAGACAGCCATCTTACCGCTACCAGGACCCGGAGCAGTAACAATCACCAGCGGACGCTCAGTCTCTACATAATCATTCTTGCCAAAACCCTCATCAGAAGCAATGAGATCTACATCGTGAGGATAACCCTCGATGAGATAATGGCAGTAAGTCTTGATGCCCTCACGCTCCAAGCGCTGCTTGAAGGCGATGGCTGCAGGCTGACCATTAAAATGAGTAATAACAACAGAACCCACCATAAAACCACGGTTTTGGAATTCACCACGCAGGCGAAGCACATCCTCATCGTAAGTGATACCCAGATCGGCACGCTTCTTGTTCTTCTCAATATCGGCAGCACTGATCACGATAACAATCTCGATGCTATCGCTAATCTTCTGAAACATGCGCAGCTTACTATCAGGCTGGAAACCTGGCAAAACGCGGCTGGCGTGATGGTCATCGAAAAGCTTACCTCCCAATTCGAGATAAAGCTTTCCATCAAACTGTGAGATTCTCTCCTTGATATGTTCGGACTGAATCTTCAGATACTTCTCGTTGTCAAATCCTAACTTCATATTGTGTTTCTTTCTTTGAGTTGAACTCTATATCCTTATCGTTAAAAAACAAATCGCCTGCAAAATTACAAAAAAGGATTGAATAACGAGATAAATATGAAGATAAAGTTTCTAAAAAATGACAGATAAGCCACAAGAATGAGAAATAAACTCGCAATCCTTTCGCCAAATCGAATTTTTGCAGTAACTTTGCACCGAATATTCAATAAAATCACAAAAATATGATTAAAGCAATGATTCTGGCTGCAGCAGCTCTCACCATAGGAGCAAATACAGCCGATGCACAGACTATGATTGAAAAGAACAACATCAAGGTGGAGAACCACCTGATGACCCCAGAAGCTCTTTGGGCGATGGGTAGAATCGGTGCCGCTGAAGCTTCGCCTAACGGCAAGCAGGTGGTTTACCAGGTAGGTTACTACAGTGTAAAGGAGAACAAGGGCCATCAGATGCTCTTCATCATGGATGCCAATGGCAAGAACCAGAAGGCATTGACCACTGATGCCAAGAGCGAGACTGATGCTGCCTGGATTCAGGGCGGACAGAAGATTGCCTTCATCCGTGGCGGACAGCTCTGGAGCATGAACCCAGACGGTACTGACAGAAAGCAGCTCACCAACGACGAATTGGGCATCCAGGGATTCCGCTTCTCTCCAGATGGCAAGAAGGTAATCCTCATCAAGGAATTGCCTTATCACGGAACCATCAAGAAGAATCCTTCTGATCTTCCTCTGGCTACAGGTCGTCTCGTTACCGACATGAACTATCGCCACTGGGATCACTACGTAGAGAGTATCCTTCATCCTTTCGTGGCTGATGTTGCAGAGGATGGCACCATCAACGCCGGCGAGGATATCCTGAAGGATGAACCTTTCGAGTGTCCTATGGCTCCATTCGGTGGCATCGAGCAGTTGGCCTGGAGTCCGGATTCCAAGACCATCGCCTACACCTGTCGCAAGAAGGAGGGCGTGCAATATGCCATCTCTACCGATTCAGACATCTACCTATATAATATAGGTACGCGCGAGACCAAAAACCTCTGCAAGGAGGCTGGTTATGTAGAGCCTAAGATTGATGCAACCAAGAGCATGAAGAACCAGGCTGTAAATGCACCTGAGAATCTGAAGAACAATCCTGGTTACGACATCAACCCTCAGTTCTCTGCCGACGGCAAGTACGTGGCTTGGCAGAGCATGGCTCGCGACGGATACGAGAGCGACCGCAACCGCCTCTGTGTCTATGAGCTTGCTACCGGCAAGAAGAACTATGTATCAGAGAAGTTCGACTCCAACGTAGAGGGCTTCGTATGGAACAAGGACAACAAGAGCCTCACCTTCATCGGCGTATGGCACGGAACCCTGAACCTCTATCAGGCTAACTTCAAGGGCGAAGTAAAGCAGATTACCAACGAGTGGGCAGACTACGGAAGCATCGCTCTTGCCAACAACGGCAACAAACTTCTCGCTACCAAGGCTAGCATGAGTCATCCTACCGATATCTACATCGTAACGCCAGGCAAGAATGCCAAGAGTACCAAGGTAGAACAGATTACCCGTGAGAACGACCACATCCTGAGCCAGTTGAACATGGGTAAGTGCGAGCAGCGCTGGGTAAAGACCACCGACGGCAAGCAGATGCTGGTATGGATCATGTTGCCAGCTAACTTCGATGCCAACAAGAAGTACCCTACCCTTCTCTTCTGCGAGGGCGGTCCTCAGAGTCCGGTCAGCCAGTTCTGGAGCTATCGCTGGAACATTCAGATCATGGCAGCCAACGGTTACGTCATCGTATTGCCTAACCGCCGTGGTCTTCCAGGTTTCGGAAGTGCATGGAACGAGGAGATTTCAGGAGACTGGACTGGTCAGTGCATGAACGACTATCTTTCTGCCATCGACGATGCAGCCAACAATCTTCCATACGTAGATAAGGATCGTCTGGGCTGTGTAGGTGCCAGCTTTGGTGGTTTCTCAGTTTATTATCTTGCAGGTCATCACAACAAGCGTTTCAAGGCATTCCTCGCTCACGATGGTGCTTTCAACCTTGAGAGCATGTACACAGATACCGAGGAGGCCTGGTTCTCTAACTGGGAGTATGATGATGCTTACTGGAACAAGGATCAGAGTGCCAACGCCAAGAAGACATACGAGAACAGTCCTCACAAGTTTGTAGATAAGTGGGATACTCCAATTCTCTGCATCCACGGCGAAAAGGATTACCGCATCAATGCCAACCAGGGTATGGGTGCCTTCAATGCAGCCCGCATGCGTGGTATTCCAGCCGAGCTTCTTATCTATCCTGATGAGAACCACTGGGTATTGAAGCCACAGAATGGCGTGCTCTGGCAGCGCACCTTCTTCGGATGGTTGGATAAATGGTTGAAGAAATAACATATACAAAAAA
>NZ_NMPZ01000032.1 GCF_002224675.1 Segatella copri
CCGGCTCCGGGTGAAGAGTGGGTGAAGAGTGGTGAAGAGTGGCGTAAGCTCTTCACTCGTGCAAGTTTCTAATTTACAGATATTTATGTCCTTCCGGTGAAGAGTGAAGAGTGCTTTTGAAAGTGGCTTACTATTCCGGCGGATTGCAAAGACGGATGCTCTCGCCAATAAGCCATGGAAGCCATCTTTTGGGCATTGACTTTCTTGTGATAATCGTTCAGTTGTATCTCCATCCATTTATGTATTATGTAGTTAGAATATTACGTTTGCAAACGTTACGACTATTTTCAGAAAATACCAATGATTTAGGGTAAAATATTAAAGAATTGCTCATTTATAGCTTACTTGTGTGCCTAAACATTAATTTTCTTAGAAAAAACTTATTTAAAATGATACGACTTTCAGAAATAATCACTACCTTTGCATTCGAGTTGGAGCGGCATGAAAAGACTTGCCGTGATGAAGACTCAATTTAATATAGAGCGTTTTGATATTATCCAAGGACTGAAATGTGGAAGTTTCAATACTTGTTTGGATAATGGCAATCCAGCTCACGCATAAGGATTATTGTACCCTTTTCTGAAGGGCATAATATATCTCATAGCGTGGGCTATTGTTTCATTGTCAACAAGTAGGTCCTTCCACAACCTCAGTCCTGGCATATAAGCAATAGTTCCCACGCTTTTCCTTTTATTAACCGCTTACTTCTGGGAAACAGTTGGCATATTTGATTGATTAATTCGAAAGTATGAAAAGTGATTATGGCGTAAAACTATTTTCTTTTGCAATTTTAGTTGTTTTTGTTCTTAATTCCTGTGAGTTAAAGCGTAGATTAGAAGATAAGTTTTTCGGAAACGACAAACATAAAGAGTCCTCTTCAATAATAACAATTCAAAATGACAATTGTGACAAAACGGCGGGACTCTGGCATTGTCCTTATTGTGGGATGTACTTAAACCCATTCGATGTAAACATAGTTGATCATAAGCAGAAAAAATGTCCAGATTTAACTTCAACTAAACATGAAAAGGATGCAGATGATATCTATCATGAAGCTTATGAAAAAGGAAAGAAAGATGGTTTTGATGAGGGATATTCTAAAGGCAGGAATGAAAATGATTTTTAAAATATAATAGATATGGATGATAATTATGGATGTTTAGTAGGTGTGGTATTTGGTTTCCTTTTCGGAATACCTATTGGTATAGAACATGGAAGTATTTGGTGGTTTGTTGGATGTATTTTAGCAGGTGGAATTTTCGGAATGCTATTTTGTAAGTAAGTGAGCAAAATTAGTTTACATAAAATATTTATTGTCTTTTTCCGTTTTATATACAATGGGAAAGCCAAAAGTATTGGAGTTGACAGAGGTGGAACGCCTCGCACTCGAAAAAGGATTTCGCTTAGGCGAAAAGCACTGCTTCCGCATGCGTTGTCGTGCTGTGTTACTGAAAGCAGACGGACTGTCTTCTGCAGCAGCGGGTGTGCAAACGGAAATGAGCCAGGTGAGCGTAAACGCTTGGGTAAAACGTTTCAAGTCCGAAGGAATCGACGGATTGAATACCCGTTCAGGCAGAGGTCGAAAACCTATCATGGACTGTTCGGACGAGGATGCAGTGCGTCGGGCAATAGAGCAAGACAGACAGAGCGTGAGCAAGGCAAGAGCGGCATGGGAGCAAGCCTCGGGCAAAGAGGCAAGCGACTCAACATTCAAACGTTTTTTATCAGCATTGGCGCAAGATATAAGCGAATAAGAAAACGCCCAAGGGGAGTACCCTCGCCGCAACTCTATGAATACAAAGTCGAGAAGTTGCAAGAACTTGAAAGTCAAGCGTCTGAAGGACGTATTAGGCTCTATTATGCTGATGAGAGCCACACTTGTACTGAAGGATATGTCCCTTACGGTTGGCAACTGCAAGGGGAGGATGTTTATGTCCCATCCCAAAGGGTAGCACGACTCAATATATTTGGAATGATTGACCGTGATAACCGTTACAATGGATTCACCACATTCGAAAAGATGACGGCAGATAAAGTCCTCAGTTTCCTTGATGATTTTTCGTTCAACTTGGAGATGGACACTTTTGTTGTCCTTGACAATGCTTCCGTACATAGAAACAAGAAGATCAAAGAACTTCGCCCAATATGGGAGCAAAGAGGACTTTTCCTCTTTTTCTTGCCTCCATATTCGCCACAATTGAATATTGCGGAAACACTTTGGCGTATTCTTAAAGGCAAGTGGATAAGACCACAAGATTATATAACTTCTGACATGCTTTTCTATACCACCAACAGAGCTTTGGCGGATATCGGAAAGGGGTTGTGTATAAACTTCTCTAAACATGTCGCTTAATTTTGATTAGGTACTTAACAGCAAATAATATGTTTTAAATGTTTATGTTGTTTGGTGTTGGCTTTATTGTTAATTATGTTGAGTAACAAAATAAAGGGTGAGGCATGAGGCTTCACCCTTTATTTTTTTGAATAGTTCGGAGAGTATTTCTTGTAAGTATCTAATCCATTCATATCCGATTTAAAGATAATGGTATCAATGAAGTAGAAGTTGCAATCATCACCAACCAAAACATTGTTTGGCACGGCATCAAAGATGTCGTGAATGCCATTGGTGAAATATTCTCCATTATCTTCTGCGTGAAAACCGATGCGCTCAAACTCTGCCTTGATTTCTTCGGGAGTAGCTTCCCTCGCATTTACAACAAGCTGTTGGCGAAGGACAGCACAAACTTTTCCATCTCGATTCTGTGAGAAACCGATGAAATTGTAGGCGCAATCAGGAAAGTATTGGTTATGGGCAGGAATGCGTTCAAAGAAAGGAGTAAGGTTGTCGTCTGAATAACGGAAGTCGTTAAGTTTATAGACGTGTATTCCATCATAGGCCATATAAACCTCGTTCTCTGAACCTCGGTCAGAGAACACACCTAATGATTCCGGATCTTCAATCCAGCAATCATTCTCCTTAGCCCAGTCTTTTAGCCTTGCAATTTGGACTCCCTTGCAAGCCGTTGTTCCCGCAAGCGCTTGAATTGAGCTAAGCACTCCTCCAGCGAAAGCGGATGCTCTCGCCAATAAGCCATGGAAGCCATCTTTTGGGCATTGACTTTCTTGTGATAATCGTTCAGTTGTATCTCCATCCATTTATGTATTATATTGTTAGAATATTACGTTTGCAAAGTTACGACTATTTCCCGAAACTTCCAAGGCTTCGCTTGATTTTCTTCATAATTTGCCTTTTTGCCGATAACATTCCTGGTGATAGAACCTCCTGTTCCAGCATATCCAATGCTATTCTTAACTCTTCGAGGAGTTCGGGATAGTACTTCATCTGCTCGTAGGCGAGTTTCATGCAGTAGCAGCGGATGGCGTAGGGTTGTGAACAGGCGGTAATCTTGGCGATGCAGAAATCGATGAAATCGGAACGGAGTGATTCTTCCTCGAAAGGCTGACGGAGAAGGAGTTGGAGCATCAGGCGGCGCTTGGTTTCATTCTTCTCTACGAGAACTCTATCTATCAGGTCATCGTGCTTCTGAAAGAGCCACGGGTTGTTGGCTTCATCGAAATGGCTTAAAGCCCAAAGCGCATTGAACGATACCCGGTCGTTTTCATCGAAGGTGAGCTGGTAAAGCTCTTCCTTTAAACAATTATTCTCTTTGCCTTGCGTCTGAAGGCAAAGAGAATAAATATCGTTTATGCTTAATCTGTTTATGAGTTGATTCCTCATCATTTCAGTTCTTATAACTTCTTGTTTCAGCTCTTATAATTTCATAAGATGCTTTACTTTCTAAAGAACTTACCCACTACCGGCAGACTCTTCAATGGGAAATCCTTCTTCACGAGATAAGCGGCGAAGATGAGGATGAGCACTGTGTTGATGAGGCAGGCAATTCCACTGGAGAAATATCTGTTAGCCTCGGTCATTCCGGCGAAGAGGATGAGGGAGAGAACCACATAAATCATAATCTCTTTCACCGGATAGTTGATAGGATACTTCTTCTGCCCCACGAAGTAGGAGAGAATCATGGCTGTTCCATATCCTGCGAAACCAGCCCAGGCACAGGCGATGTAACCATAGATAGGTACGAAGATAACGTTGATGGCAATCAATACCGCACAACCGATGCCTGAGAAGTAAGCACCCCAGATGGTCTTGTCGATGAGCTTGTACCAGAAACTGAGGTTGAAATATACTCCCATCATGATTTCGGCAGCCATTACGATAGGCACTACCTTCAAACCATCCCAGTAGTCGCGACCGATGATGTGGCGCAATACATCCAGATAACCTACTACCACCAGGAAGGCGAGCAGGGTGAAGATGACGAAATACTTCATCGCCGAAGCATAAGTCTGTCGGTTGTCCTTATCCTTCGCCTTGCCGAAAACGAACGGCTCATAAGCATAGCGGAAAGCCTGGGTTATCATCGCCATGATCATCGCAATCTTGCTGGCTGCTCCGTAGATTCCGAGCTGCGTATGCGCATCGCCCTTCTCATAGATGTAAGGGAAGAGAATCTTATCGGCTGTCTGGTTCAGAATACCGGCAATACCAAGTACGAGGATAGGCCAGCTGTAGCCCATCATTTTCCTGACGAGCACCTTACATTCGCTCCAGGAGCATTTCTCGCCCATGAATCCTTCCTTCAGTTCCTTGTAGAAACAGAAGGTGATGGATGCGGTGCAAACCAGGTTGATGTAGAAAGCATAACCCACATCGTGACCATCCATGATGACGTAGTAAACCAGGTTGAGCGCAATGTTCAGACCGATGAAGAGCAACTTGAAGGCAGCAAACTTCAGTGGGCGCTTCTTGTATCTGAGGTAAGCGAACGGGATGCACTGGAAGGCATCAATAGCCACGGTTACGAACATGGTCCATACATAAGCCGGATGGTCTGCGTAGCCCATCGCATCGCTCAAAGGCGTGATGAAGAGGAATACCAGGGCGATGAAGAGTAGGGAGGTGAAGCCCACCATGCTCAATACCGTGTGATAAACCTTTTCTGAGTTTTCTCCCTCCTTGTTGACAAAACGGAAGAAGGTGGTCTCCATTCCGTAGGTCAGGATAACGAGGAGTAACGCCGTATAGGCGTACATGTTGGTGATGACACCATAACCACCACTTGCGGCGCTGATCTTAGCCGTATAGAGTGGTACAAGCAGATAGTTGAGGAATCTGCCGATGATACTGCTCAAACCATAGATGGCGGTATCCTTTGCGAGTGATTTTAAACTTGCCATTATCTTTGATGTTAATTATCCGAAGAATAAATATGCTATAGCGATTGCTGCGATGACTCCTGCCAAATCGGCGAGCAAACCGCAAGCCACGGCGTGACGGGTATTCCTGATGCTTACGCTTCCGAAATATACTGCCAATATATAGAAGGTGGTGTCGGTGGAACCCTGGAAGATGCAGCTCAATCTGCCCACAAACGAATCAGGACCATAGTTCTTCATCGCCTCCAGCATCATGCCTCGTGCACCACTTCCCGATAGCGGTTTCATGATGGCGGTAGGCAGGGCACCTACGAAATCGGCATTCAAGCCGCATTGTTCTACCGACCACGAAATGCCTTGAATCACCATATCCATCGCTCCCGAAGCACGGAACACGCCGATGCCCACAAGGATAGCTACGAGATAAGGGATAATCTTCACCGCAGTAGTAAAACCTTCCTTCGCTCCCTCGATAAATGCATCATAAACATTCACCTTCTTCCAGAAACCAGCCAGGATGAAGCAGAGGATGATGCCCAGGAGAATCATGTTAGAAGCCAAGGTGGTAACCGTGTTCATCGTATCCTTATCCATCTGTCCGAATCCCCAAATGATGATGCCTACGAAGGCGCACATTCCCAACAGAGTAGCGAGCAATACCGGCTGCAGGATGTTGATGCGCTGCCAGAGCGAAGTGATGATGATGCCGGCAAGCGTAGCCACGAGCGTAGCCATCAGGATAGGGATGAAGACATCCGTAGGCTGGGCTGCACCATAGGAGGCACGGAAGGCGAGGATGGTGGTAGGGATGATGGTGAGTCCTGAGGTGTTCAGAACCAGGAACATAATCATCGGGTTCGTCGCCGTATCCTTCTTCGTGTTGAGTTCCTGCATCTGCTGCATCGCCTTCAATCCTGTAGGTGTCGCAGCATTATCGAGTCCCAACATGTTCGAAGCGATATTCATGAAGATGCTTCCCATCACCGGATGGTTCTTCGGAATATCAGGGAAGAGACGGGTGAAGACCGGGCTGAGCGCTCGGGCCAACACATTCACTACTCCCGCCTTCTCTCCAATCTTCATGATGCCAAGCCAGAGGGCGAGCACGCCCGTCAGTCCGAGAGAAATCTCGAAGGCATTCTTGGATGAGTCGAAGGTGGAATCTACAATCTTCTGGAAGATGGTCGTATCTCCCATTGCCAATCCGATGAGTGCGAAGATGAACGCAATCACGAAAAATGCTATCCAAATGTAATTTAAAACCATATAATCTGATGCTGCGACCTAAGAATCGCACATTCTCTTATTAATTAATGTAATATTTCTAAAACGGCTGCAAAATTACAATAATTTTCTTGTTTAGCGATGCTTTTATACTTTTTTAATCTCCCTTTTTATCTGCTTTCAGAAAATGGTATTATCTTTGCGCCCCAAATTCTAAAAAACAGTAAGTAGATTTATACAAAAACATTATTAAGGAAGCAAAGGACTTCTGTTATATTTTATAGTATGGGCAAGAATGAGAGAATAAATAGCGAGCAAGAGATGCCCGCTGAAGCGAATAAGGATCATTCCGCTGATGCGGATAGAGTAAAGGAAGTATATAAGGTGACGATAGCGGGAAGCATCATCAATGTGGTGCTGCTCGTATTGAAATTTGCTGCTGGTATCCTCGGACATTCGGCAGCAATGATAGCGGATGCCATCCACTCGCTCACCGATTTCGCTACCGATGTGGTGGTACTGGTATTCGTAAAACTGGGCAATAAGCCGAAGGATAAGGACCATGATTATGGGCATGGCAAATACGAGACGCTTGCCACAGCCATCATCGGCATTTCGCTCTTCGTGGTGGGTGTGATGATCTGTTATTCTGGTGTTACCAAGACCTATCGTGCCATCTGCGGCGAGACACTCCAGCAGCCGGGCGTTGTAGCCTTGATTGCAGCCATCGTAAGTATCGTGATGAAGGAGTGGGCTTATCAGTTTACGGTAAAAGCCGGAAAAAAATATCATTCCGAGGCTGTAGTGGCAAATGCCTGGCATCATCGCAGCGATGCTTTATCGAGTATCGGAACGATGTTCGGTATTGGTGGTGCCATCATCCTGGGAGAAAAATGGGCGGTGCTCGATCCGCTGGCTGCCATCATCGTGAGTGCCTTCATCATCAAGGCTGCCTGGGGACTGGTGATGCAGTCTGTGAAAGAACTGACGGATGCCAGTCTTTCAGAAACTGAGGAAGATGAAATCCTGAAGATTGCAAATGAAGAGCAGGGAGTAGGAGAGATTCATAACCTGCGTACCCGTCGCATCGGAAACAAGATTGCGATAGAGATGCACATCCGCATGCCGGGTTCTCTCTCGCTTTATGAGGCTCATGAGCATGCTACCCATATCGAACGAAGATTGAAGCAGCACTTCGGCGCAGATACCCATGTGGGAATCCATCTCGAACCGATTAAAGTGAATGGAAAATATCAGAAACCGGAATAAACGGAAAAAGTCTTCAAGCCATTTTGGCTTGAAGACTTTTTTGTTTTATATTACCAGCCGAGATTTACGCTGGCTCCTGCCATAATCCACAAACCTGGCTGCTTAACGGCTGTGAGGTCGTAATAGCGGTGGCAAGTGATATTATCTGCTTTCACGAAGATATTGTATTTCTTCTCATCCCACATCAGCTTGCAATCCACCTTGGTGTATGGATGATAGCCATTCATTCTCTGCTGCCATCTTACGCTCCACGATGCTGAAAGCTTGTTCCAGATCTGATGATCCAAACCGAATACAGCCTTGTGCTTCAGATACTCCAATGCATAGAGTGATTTCAGGATGTTGGTCTCGGTCTTATGATCCTGATAGATGTAAGCATAACCCAACTTGATGCGGGTAATGAAACAGTTTGGTACCAACTCTCTCATGTAGATAGTAGCATCTACGTTGTAGCCCATGTTGTTGAGCTTTCCGATGTTCATTACATGATACTTGCTGTCATTCTGCTCGGTCACGGAAGTCTGAACCCAGTCAATCATGTTGGTGCCGTGCGCATAGAAACCGCTAACGGTTGCGGCAAAACCTGTCTGGCGATACTGAGTTCCTACCTTGAAGGTGGAGTTTTTCTCTGGATTCAGATTGATGTCGCCCTGCTGCACCACATTACTTATATATAAATCGGTGTAGGTAGGCATTCTCAGAGCCTTGTTCCAGGAAGCGTAGAACTTCCAGTTGTCGTTAGGACGATAACTCATATCCACACCCGGATAGAAGCGGAAGTCGTTGTCAAGACCGGTATTCTTGTTTGCTAAGACACCAGCCGACAAGGTGAAGCCGCCGAAGATGAAGTTGTGCTCCAGCATGATGTTGGTGTTGGTGCGCTCACCCTTTCGGGTATATTGACGGTCGGAACCCGAAATATCCTTATAGTCTTTCTCTGCGAGTTCCTCACCCAATGCAGTAGAGTAGATGCACTCCTTGCTGATGTCGAAGCCTACCGCAGTCTTACCCAAAGCCCAAACCACGTTGGCATTCAGACCACCACCATAAACATCGAGGTCGTGATAGTTCTCGCCTGCTGCAGCTCCAGCCTTTCCACGAATCAACTGATAGTGATCCTTGAAATTGTTATAATAGAATTGAGGCGCAATCTCCCAGGTCTTCTCCTGGTTGTGCAGACTCAGGTTGAGCGAAGCCATACCGTGGTCTGTCTTCTCATATTGGTTGTTATATTTGGCGCTGTAGAAAGTGTTGGCACCATAGCTTTGGGTTGAGATACCCACCTGGGCATTGATGTCGAAGCGCTGGTCGTAGCTCAGGTTAACCTGTCCGAAACCTTGTCCTTTCTCGAAGTCGCTGTTGTCTGTTCCTCCGTCCGAACGCTTGTAGCCTCCGCTGGCAGAGTAGGCGTGTGTCCACTTGCCTTTGGCATAAGCCGTCTGCACACGTCCCTGTGCTCCGAAACTTCCAAAGCTTCCGCCTTCTACACTTGCAGATACTCCATCATTCTTAGCCTTCTTGGTCACGATGTTGATGGCACCGTTGAAGGCTGAAGTTCCGAATACGCGCGATGCTGCCCCCTCGAGCACTTCGATGTGGTCGATGTCGGCAAGAGCTACAGGAAAATCAGAAGCATTGTGACCAGTCTGTGGATTGGAAATGTTGACACCATTCAGGAGAATGGTAATCTGGTCAAAGGTTCCACCATTGATGGAGATATCCGTCTGAACACCAAAGCCACCACGCTGACGGACATCCACGCCGGTAGCTAATTTCAATACATCGTTGATAGTCTGCGCAGCCGCACGATGAATATCGTCGCGGGTAATGACAGACACAATCTTAGGTGACTGCTCTACAGTCATCGGCGCACGAGATCCGGTAACGCTCACCGCATCTAGCTCGTAAGCCTTTCCGCCCTTGTAGAGAGTAGAATCAACCTTGGCTCCCTCTGTGCTTATGCCTGCTGCCTTAGCATGGCTCAGGGTAGCAACGCTGAGAGCGCCAACAAGTACCTCTCTTCCCAAAACTACGAAGAGTGAGTAATTCTTGTTAGAGAATCGGTTGAACTTCAAGCTGTTGCGCTTGTTGAAAATTGTTTTGTACATTAAATAAAATGTTTATAAATGATTAATAATTCGAAGCCGCAAGCCTGCACGGTTTTCGGCATTCGGGGTGCAAAGGTAATGCCTTTCCTTGAAATGACAAAGCAAAATATGATTTATTTTTATCCTGCATGTAAAGATTTAATTTAAATCAAGAGCGGCTTGCTATATTTGGCGGAAAAGGGGTTAAAAAAGGCGTTTCCCGCCAATTATAAGCGTATACTTGGCGGAATGTGGGTTAAAAAATGTATTTTCCGCCAATTATACCGATTGTTTTTATTATCTTTGCCCCTAGTTTAAAATGTAGAATCATCAATTAGGGAGGATTATAATATGTTGATAGGCAGAAAGAAACAACAGGCTGAGTTGCTGGAAGCTTATAATTCCGATGACTCAAGATTCGTTGCGTTGTATGGAAGAAGACGTGTGGGAAAGACTTATCTCATCAAACAGACGTTTAAGGATAAGTTTACTTTTTCTCATTCCGGTCTTGCTAACGGGTCTTTGCAAGAGCAACTATATGGTTGGCGTTCTTCTTTAGAGAACGCAGGATATGCTGCGCCTTCTACCCCCAAGCATTGGCTGGAGGCTTTCGATATGTTGAAGGAGCTTATTCGCCAGTCATCAGCGAAGAAGAAAGTTGTTTTCATCGACGAAATGCCTTGGATGGATACGCCTAGGTCTAAGTTTGTCACGGCTTTGGAGTTTTTCTGGAATGGATGGGCTTCCATGCGAGACGACATCCTGCTCATTATTTGCGGTTCTGCTACATCCTGGATTATCAATAAGATCTTCAGGAATCATGGCGGACTTCATAATCGTGTGAACTATCAGATATTCCTGGAGCCTTTCACCCTTCACGAGTGTGAGGAATATAGCGAGGCTATGGGCTTGGCTTATTCTCGATATGATTTGCTGGAAGCCTATATGGTGATGGGTGGTGTTCCCTATTATTGGTCTTTGATGCAGAAGGGCAGGAGCTTGGCGCAGAATATAGATTCTCTTTTCTTTGCACCTCAGGGGCTTTTGCATTATGAGTTCAGGGAGTTGTATGATTCTCTCTTCCGTAATTCTGATAAATATATAGATGTGGTAAGTATCTTGGGGAAGAAGTTAGGTGGAATACGTAGAGAGGAGATTGTGTCTGGTTTGGGAATTGCGGATAATGGCAATCTTTCCCGAATCTTGGAAGATTTGGAGCATTGTGGCTTTATCGTCCGTACCAATGCCTATGGTGCCAGGAAATATAATGCCATCTATCGCCTGATGGATAATTTCTCTTTGTTCTTCCTGAAGTTCATGCAGGAGAACAAAACCGATGATCCTTCGTTCTGGTCTCATAATTATACTTCGCCTCTCCGGTATTCGTGGTGCGGCTTGGCTTTCGAGCGGGTATGTTTCCAGCATATTTCTCAAATCAAGCAGGCGCTTGGCATCTCGGGCGTTGTTACCAATACGTATTCCTGGCAGGTGAAAGATGATCCGGTTTATGGTGCAGGAGCGCAGATTGATATGCTGATAGAGCGAGCCGATAATACGGTCAATATCTGCGAGATGAAGTTCTCACAGAATGAGTTTGTGATAGATAAGGATTACGATGCAGTTCTTCGTCACAAGCTCTCCCGCTTTGGTGCTTCCGTTTCTCATCGTAAGGCGATTCATCTTACGATGGTTACCACCTATGGGGTAGCTCATAATGCCTATTGGAATAGGGTGCAGAGCGAGGTTGTGGCAGATGACCTGTTTAGTGAATAATTGTAAAAATGGGCGATTTTTTACCCATATCTCATAAAAAAACGTAGATATGGGTAAAAAATCGCCCATTTTCGTTGTCTGTTAATAACTCTAAATAGGTGAATTTGAAACAAAATAGCTTTATTTCAGTTTCCAATTTTTCCAGCTATTGCCAATGTTGGGAGAAACTAGGATGGAAGGTGATTGTAGCTTGCCATTGGTAACCACGGATTGGCGTCTTACTTGTGTTTGAATATAATCGCCAAGTTCGCCTAATGTAACATCTCCTTTCGTTTCTTGAAGTTTCTTCAAGAGATAGTAAGTGAAGAGACCATGTCCTTCCTCTTTGTATGGGTAGGCTGTCTCATCTCCTTGGGCGGCTGTGATGGTAATCATGTTGCCTTTGGGGGAGCTAGCTTTTGTTTTGATAACAACACCACGAGCTGCGGTGAGCATGTTCCCGTCACGATTGGTTCCACTGAAGCAGGCGTCTAAAAATATTATGACAGATTTTGACGTTACATTTCCTAAATTGTTGTAAAGGTTGGTAAGAGAATAGCCAGTGCTGACATCAGAACCATAACCGTCAATTGGGAGCAGGTATGCAGTCTTACTTTGTTCGTCAGGGATGCCGTGACCTGCGTAGTAGAAGATAATTTTTACATCTCCTTTATATACGGATATGATATCTTGAAGCCATTTTATTTCGTGTCGCATCTCGTTGAGTGTCGCATCCGATACTGTATGGATATTCGTCTTTGGTACTCCTAAAGTTTTGTGGCAATATTGTTCAAACGAGTTTCCGTCATTACCTGCAAATGGGACGCTAGCTTCTTTTTTGTAGTTCTCGTTGGCAATGATTAGTACAAACGTGTTTTCATTCTTTTGAGGTGTTGTAGGGATTGTAGTATCAATATCTGATATTCTATGATTATTGCCTTCCGATGTTTCTGTACTTGAAAAAGGCGTATTTACGACAGTTGGGGCGACTTGCTGTACTATGGTAATGTTGTTGGTGACATTGGGGATGTATTCGGGGACTTTTTGTTTAGTTTCATTTTTTTCGTTAATGCTCAATAAGTACTTCTCAGGATGTTTCAGTCCTTCGTTGTATAAATCAACGATATTGGGCAGTTTACAGACTCCACCTTTCTTGTTGTAGCGAGAGAGCCACTCCTCACTTTTGGTGTAATCCTTTTCGCCAGATAAGCCTTTCTGATAAAAAAATGCAAGATGATACATTGCGTCAGGAAGTCCTCTTTCTGCGGTTTTTCGGTATAGTTTAAAGGCTTCTTGGTAGTTCTGCTTTACCCCGATACCATTTTCATAGCATCTTCCCATAAAAAACTGAGCGTTGACATCATTTTCTAAAACAGATTTCTTGAGTTCTTCAATTCCATGAAGAATGTAGCCTTCTCTAATTGATTCAATGGCAGATTGGGTTCGGGAACTCATGGATTGCCCAAATAAGCCGATACTGTTTAAGAATAATAAAAATATAGTAAGCGTTTTGTCCATGTCCTTCATTATTTATGGACTTAACCCCCTGTTGCCAAAAACGTTTGGTAATAGGGGATTAAGTGCATTTTATTTT
Organism: Segatella copri; assembly: GCF_002224675.1. GTDB lineage: Bacteria > Bacteroidota > Bacteroidia > Bacteroidales > Bacteroidaceae > Prevotella > Prevotella copri_U. The sequence goes on from NZ_NMPZ01000032.1 coordinate 13,162, forward strand.
GCTTGCATTGTCTTGTTGATATCATCAACAAAATTCATTTCTCCCCAATCGGAATTTTCGCCGTCAAACCGATATACGGATTCATAATATTTTCGGTCAAGCGGAGCGTTAGTTCCAGTAAGGGCATTTCTGAGTGTACCTTTCAGGTATGAAGAAAAGCTCTTGTCAGCTTTGGAAGGGCTAGGACATACTAAAGTGAATGTACCCTTCTTGTAATTGCCTTCCCAGTCAGAGAATAAACCTGTTGGCTTTTGGTTGTCTTTCTCAAAAGGCCATTCTGCTTTTATATGAATGATAGCAGGCTTTTGTTCTTTTACTCCAAAGCCTTTCTTGTTTTTGACGTCTTCAGGCATTTCTACATAGTAAGGAGCCAATATAACATCGCTGACCCATGTGGAAAGTTGGCAGTTAGTCCAATCTTCTGTTCTCTTGTTGAAAGCATATGCTATGGAAGCGGAGATTGTCTGGATACTTTCGTCTTCTGTAAGATGGCATGATGCAGCTCCTATGTAATGCTTCTTTTTGGGGTCGGCTGCTTTGGCTTTTTCCGCCAAATCGTTAAGTACGTTGAATAAGTTTTTGTCAGCCTTTGTTAATCCGCCACCTTTGACATTCCCAAAGAAATCTGTACTGAGAGGGGTTTCTGTAGTTGTGTAATTTCCCCAGACAAAAGGTGTCAAGCTACGTATGAAAGTTGCGTCTTGTTTGTCGCCAAGCGAAGGCGCAATGGTGAGGAATACATCTGTAGAAGTTGTTATTCCCTTTTTGGATTTCTTGCTTTTGCCTTGGTTCTCATCATACATAGGGCTGGAATTGCCGTTGATGCCGATGAAACACTGTGATAAATCCAAGAAAATAGTTTTCTTGGTCTTGTTGGTTGCATACAAGGAACCATTGATAATTTCTAACTTGATGTTGTCATCTTCGATGGAAGATTCTGCATACGCATAAATCAATAAATTGCGGTAGGCAGTTTTTAACTTACTTTTTGCAGATACTCCCAATGAAAAGAGACCGCATAGAGTTAACAGAAAGAGAATTCTTTTCATATAATTGTTAAAAATATATGCCAACGACTCCCCAATTGGCGGTTACTATATTTATATTATGTATATACATAAAAAAACGTGGAGCCAGCCCTGATGCTCGTTCCACGATTCGTAGGCTCTCGCATTGCCCAAGTTGTCGAAACGAGCAATGCTGAAAGCCCCACGTAGATGTGTATATAATTCCTCCTCCCTACCAACGAGCATATTGCTCGAAGCCAAAGAGGGCTGTATATAATACACCCTGTAGGGCGTCCCCATTGCTTTGTTCTTGACAACTTTATTGGAATTTGCGAGATTCACGAATCGTCAAAACCAAAGCGTACAGTTACGCCTTAATATGTATATGTCGCCCCGACCTCCTGCCCTTTGGGGGCTTTCTGCAAGGGTTACGGTTGCAAAGATAGTGATAATTTCGATAAGTTGTATCAAAAAATGGAGATTTTTTTTTATGAATGCAAAACTTTTCCGCTTTTTATTTGTTTTTGTAGATTTTTGCAATTACTTTTCACCACTCTTCTACCTGATGCAATCTTGATACCCTACTAATATTTTCTGCGATTTCGATATTTTCTCGTCGAAACATTCGCTTTTTCAGATTATTCTTGTATCTTTGCAGGTGATATGCGGTGTTAGGCGATGATTTGGCATGGCTTTTGTAGAATGCTGCAATATTTCATTAATTAAAATATACAGAGAAAGGAAAAGATAAAATGGAGAAAATCAACGTAAAAGAACTGAATGATAATGTCTTCGAGACTATTGGTAAGGAGTGGATGCTGGTTTGCGCCGGCAACAAGGATAAGTTCAATATGATGACTGCTTCTTGGGGCTGCCTGGGATGGCTATGGAACAAGCCGGTGGCTGTGGTATTTATCCGCCCGGAACGCTACACCCACGGCATCATCGAGGAGAATGAATTCATGACCCTCTCTTTCCTCGGCAATAGCGAGGAGGCTCGAAAGATCTATAACTTCTGCGGCTCCAAGAGCGGTCGCGATTTGGATAAGGCAAAGGAAACAGGATTGACTCCTGTGGAAACCGATAACGGCAGCATCGCCTTTGAGCAGTCACGACTCACTCTGGAATGCCGCAAACTCTATAAGGACAACATGACGGCGGAGAAGTTCCTCGATAAGGACCTTCTGCAGTGGTATGGTGCCAAGGGTGGATTCCACGATGTCTATGTCGTGGAGATTACCAATGCTTATACAAAGTAATAATTCAAATATGGCTCAAGAACAGACAGCAATTCGTGAACGCCAGAAAACCAGGCTCAAGGAGCCGGGGCGTTACGTGGTAATGATGTTCAACGACGACTTTACACCGATGGATTTCGTGGTAGAAATCCTCGAATCCATCTTCTTCAAGTCGCAGGCTGAGGCTGAAGCAATCATGCTCAAGGTTCATCACGAAGAGAAAGCCGTGGTGGGCACCTACAGCTATGACATCGCCAAGAGCAAAGTGGAGAAAGCTATGGAGAAAGCCCGTACGCAGAAGTATCCCCTGAAGCTCACTTATATGCCAGAATAAAGAAAGGAAAATATAGAATGGATAGTATGGGATTAACCCGATATATGAGTGTCTTGATGGATGATGCCATGAAGCAGGCTCGGTTTTTCGACCACGAGTTCGTAATGCCCGAGCACATGCTTCTGTCATTGCTCCGCCAATATGCCTTCTGCCAGGCTTTGCAGGAGGAAGGTGTGGATAGCATCAAGATGCATGAGGACTTGGTGGGATGGCTCGCCAAGCAGGAGCGTGTGCCTGAAAATATCAAATATCTGCCTGAGCCTTCGTCGCTCTTCAAGACGATGTTTGGTACGGCTTGCGCCTTGGCTGCTGCCGCTGACCGAAAACTCGTGAACGTGCCTCATTTCGTACAGGCAATGTTTGGCTTGCAGAACTCTGAAGCTGCATTCCTGTTGTGCAAGAATGTGGGCGACCGTCAGGGCGAATTCCTGGCGAGTGTGGATAGCTATTATCCGCTCGAAAATGAACCAGGTGATGAAACCCTGATGATGGGTGATGGCTACGATGAGGATGACTATGATAACGATTATGATGATGATGAAGAGGAAGGCAGAAGCCGACAGCCTCAGGATTGGCACCAGTTGGTTACCTGCATCTCTGATCAAGTGGAGGAACATAATCCGCTCATCGGCAGAGAGCAGGAACTGGATAGAACCATCCAGGTGCTCTGTCGTGCCGAGAAGAACAATCCGCTCCACATCGGTGAACCGGGCGTAGGTAAGACCGCCCTGGTTTATGGCCTTGCCAAGCTCATCAACGAGAATCAGGTACCCGAGCGCCTCAAGGGCGCACGCATCTACGGTATGGATATGGGACAGATGCTTGCCGGTGCCCAGTATCGTGGCGACTTTGAAAAGCGCATCAAGATGGTGATGGAAGGAGCCGTGAAGGAAGGCAACACCATCATCTATATTGATGAGATTCATAATATGATAGGTGCCGGTCGTGGTTCTGATGGCGGACCGGATGCTTCAAATATGCTGAAGCAATATTTGGAGGCTGGCGACATCCGATTCATTGGTTCCACCACCTACGAGGAGTTCAACCGCTACATGGCTCAGAGCAAGGGCATCGTGCGCCGGTTCCAGCAGATTGACATCAAGGAACCTACCGAGGAGGAGGCGATCAAAATATTGGAGGGTTTGCAGTATAAATACAATAAGTTCCACAACGTAACTTATCGCAAGGATGCCCTGGAGTATGCCGTTCGTGCCAGTGCCAAATACATCAGCAACCGCTGTCTGCCAGACAAGGCCATCGACCTGATGGATGAGGCGGGTGCTTATCTGGAGGTGCATCCGGTAGAATCTCGCCAGCGCTCTTACGTTACCAAGTCAATCATCCAGCAAATTCTGATTAAGGTCTGCAAGATTGATGCGGCTGCGATGAAAGATGAGAATAACGATGCTTTGGCTACGCTCCGCCAGCGCATACTCGACAAGATCTACGGTCAGGACAAGGCTGTGGATAAGGTGGTTGAGGCTGTGATGATGGCGAAGGCTGGACTGGTGGATGATGACAAGCCGATGGCTTCGCTGCTCTTCGTGGGTCCTACGGGCGTGGGTAAAACCGAGGTGGTTCGTGTTCTGGCAAAGGAACTCGGTATCGAGCTGGTGCGTTTCGATATGAGTGAATACACCGAGAAGCATACCGTGGCTAAACTCATCGGTTCGCCTGCCGGATACGTGGGTTATGAAGATGGCGGTCTTCTGACCGATGCCATCCGCAAGACACCAAACTGCGTGCTCCTGCTCGATGAGATTGAGAAGGCGCATAGCGACATCTACAACATCCTGCTGCAGGTGATGGACTATGCCCGATTGACCGACAACAAGGGGCAGAAGGCAGACTTCCGAAACGTTATCCTCGTGATGACTTCCAATGCCGGAGCGCAGTATGCCTCCCAGGCAAGTGTAGGTTTCGGCGGTAATGTTACCCGTGGTGAGGCGATGCTGGCACAGGTGAAGAAGACCTTCAAGCCAGAGTTCATCAACCGACTTTCTGACACGGTGGTGTTCAACGATATGGATAAGCACATGGCAGAACTGATTCTTGCCAAGAAGCTTCGTCAGCTCGATGCAAAGTTGGCAGCAAAGGGAGTTTCTATTACGCTTACCGATGCGGCAAGAGAGAAGATTCTGGAGTGGGGCTTTACCAAGGAATATGGAGCCCGCGAGATGGATCGTGTCATTGGCAACCGCCTGAAGCCAATCCTGATGAAGGCTCTGCTCTTCGGCAAGCTCAAGAAGGCTGGCAAGGGCTGCGTAGATTTCGATGGTAAGGAATTGGTGATTAATTGTTAGAAAGCGATGATATTACAGATAGATGAAAATGCGGAAGAGATTTATTTTCCCGATCCGCATTATGGTGATGAAGACGGTTGCTTTGCAATAGGTGGCGACTTGAGTATCGACCGCCTGCTGCTGGCTTACAGCAACGGCATCTTTCCCTGGTATAGCTTTCGCGACCAGCCGGAGATACTCTGGTTCTGTCCGATGAAGCGCTTCGTCATCTTCCCGGATGAAATCCACATCAGCCATTCCATGAGAACCTTGCTGAGAAAGAACAGGTACAGCGTGGGCATCAACGAGGATTTCGATGCTGTGATTCGTGCCTGCAGCAAGACCAATGGCCGTTACGAGGAAGATGGTGCCTGGTTGGGTGAGAACATCATCCAGGCATTCACCGCCCTTCATGAGCAGGGCTTTGCGGCAAGCGTGGAGGTATGGGATAATGAGACCGGTGAACTGGTAGGTGGACTTTATGGCGTTACCATCGGCAAGGTCTTCATAGGCGAGAGCATGTTCTCCAAGGTTCCATCAGGCTCTAAGATAGCCCTTATCTTCCTGGCCCGTTATCTGCAGGAGCATGGAGGCAAGATGATAGATTGCCAGTTGGAAACCCCGCATCTCAAGTCGATGGGTGGCAGATATATTTCTTATGAGGAATATATGGAAATCATGAATGAGGAATAATTGAGATTCTTTTTTGAATAGGAAATGATAAAGGCTAGGTTCCCGATTCTGGGAAACCTAGCCTTTGTTATTATTTGGCCTTTTGCTTTTTATTAGAATATTGGTGTGCCGATGCAACCGTTAGGTGCCTGGATATGCAGCATCGCACATACGGTAGCGGCAATATCTGTCATATAGTGAGGCTGGGCACTCTCGCCGTGCTGAATGCCCCAACCCATAAACAGGCAAGGAATATGGATATCGTATGGATTCCATGCTCCGTGGGTAGTTCCCTTGCTGCTGTAATATTCGTAGTGACCTGGTTTCAGTACAATCTGAACACCTCCGCTGCGCTCACGGTTGTAACCGTTGATGGCGCGGAACTTCAGTTCTGCAGGAATGCTCTCTGTGGAAGTCTTCTCCATGTCGAAGGCATAGTGCACATCCTTGTCTTTCTTCAATCTATCTACCACAGCCTGCTTGATGGCTGCGTAATCCAGACCGAGTTCTTCGATGATATCTGTGTTGAAGAACACCTGGTAGTTCATGATGGTCTTCACGAGATCTTTGTCGGTATTGAACTTAGCTTTCAGAATCTGATTCAGCTCTTCTACCAATCCCTTTTTGTTCCAGATGCCGGCAGGGATTCGCTGATCCTGCAGGAAGGTAGCGTTGTTCACGCCTCCATGGTCGGCGGTGAGGAAAGTGAGATAATTTCCTTTGCCTACGGTCTGGTCGAGATAAGCGAAGAAATCTGCCAAAGCCTTATCAAGTCGGAGATAGCAATCCTCTGTTTCGATAGCGTTCACGCCCACCTGATGACCGATGTAATCGGTGCTTGAGCAGCTGATGGTCAGCAGGTCAGTATCTGTGTTTCTACCCAGGTTCTCGCCCGCGATGGCAGCCTTGGCAATATCGAAGGTCAGGTTGCAGCCGAATGGAGTGTTGCGGAGAATCTTGTAACCATGCTTTTTATATAAGGTTGGCAGATCGAGTGGCAATACAGCCTTCTCACCCTCAGCGATTCCATTCTCGTAGTTGTTGTCATCGCTGGTGCTCTCCTTGTAGGAATCGATAGGGTAGAGCGTCTCCCATTTCTTGGAAAGATACTTGTTTGGGAGTTTCTGCTTGTTGAACTTGTTCACCCACTCTGGCAACTTATCCATATAGAAAGTACTGGTGATGAACTTGCCCGACTTGTCATCAAACCAGAAAGCGCCATTGGCGTGATGGCCCGCAGGGAGGATGGATGCTCTGTCTTTCAAGGCTACACCAATCACCTTAGAGCGGTTGTTGGTAGCCAGACGGAGTTCATCGCCGATGGTGGTTACCCACAGATTGCGAGGCGACATCTTGCCCGCCTTGCTGTCAGAGCCCACAGGGTTCACGGTATCATCAGCAGTACAGTACACAACCTTTCCATCCTTCACGAAGTTATTTCCTGCAATTCCGTGGATAGAAGGCACGGAACCGGTCCAGATAGAAGTGTGTCCGATGGCTGTAACCGAAGGGATATAAGGAATCTTGCAGTTTTCTACGCTGAATCCTTCGCCGAGCATTCTCTTGAATCCGCCTTCGCCGTAGCGGGCGTAGTAGCGATAGAGATAATCCCATCGCATCTGGTCGATAACGATGCCTACAACGAGCTTAGGGCGTTGAGGCTGAGCCTGTGCGATGCCGCAGAAGCAGCAGAGCACGAAGATGAGTTTGATAATCTTATTCATAGTCAAAATGTCTTTTTTATACATAACCATTCAGTATTGTATATTGCAATTCGGTTGCAAAGATACAACTTATTTTGGTATTTAACGATAAAAAAGACGATTTTTACCCAAACTTCTCATGGCGTTCAATACTGCCAGTACCGTAACACCTACATCGGCAAAGACAGCCATCCACATGGTGCCGAGACCGATGGTGGCGAGAATCAGTACGGCAACCTTCACTCCGATGGCAAATACCACGTTCTCGTGAGCGATATGAATGGTTCTCCTGGCTATCTTCACGGCAAGGGCAATCTTTCTAGGGTCATCATCCATCAGTACTACATCGGCAGCTTCGATGGCTGCATCGCTTCCAAGTCCACCCATGGCAATGCCCACATCGGCACGCTTCAATACAGGGGCATCGTTGATGCCATCGCCTACATAAGCGAGCGTCTTGCCTGCCGGTTTTGTCTTCAGCAGTTGTTCTACAAGCGAAACCTTATCGGTTGGCAGCAGTTCTGCGCGGCACTCGTCCAGTCCCAGTTTGTGGGCAACATCTTCTCCCACTTCTCTGCGGTCGCCCGTCAGCATTACCGTTTTCTCCACTCCCAGTTCTTTCAGCTCTCTGATGGCATGGGCGCTTCCTTCCTTAAGGGTGTCGTTGATTACAATATGTCCTGCGTACTTGCCATCAATGGCGATGTGGATGATAGTTCCCACCTGGTTGCAGTCGTGCCATTGGGCACCGATGCTTTCCATCATCTTCTTGTTGCCCACGCAAACCACCTTGCCGTTCACTTTGGCACGGATACCCTGTCCTGCAATTTCCTCTACATCGGTCACCTCGCAGCCGTCCGTAGCTTCTTGCGGGAAGGCAGTACGCAGGGCTGCTCCGATAGGATGAGTGGTGAAATGCTCGGTATGAGCTGCCAGATGAAGCAGGATTTTCTCCTTGTCAGAATATTCGCCAATATGCACATTATCTGCATCATGGGATGAATGGTCTGGGCAGGAAGCATCTGCATGAACAGCTGCTACGGCAAACTCTCCGTGGGTCAAGGTACCCGTCTTGTCGAACACTACGGTTCCCACCTTGGCTAAAGCATCCATATAGTTGCTGCCCTTGATGAGAATACCGTTCCGGGATGCTCCGCCGATGCCACCAAAGAAGGTGAGGGGCACGCTGATGACCAGAGCGCATGGGCAGGAAACTACTAGGAATATCAGGGCGCGGTTGAGCCATAATGGGAAGTTCTCGCCAAAGGTTCCTTCACCTACGATTCCTGTTGCAGCCAGGAATGGAGGAATAACCGCCAGGGCAATGGCTGCGAAAACAACGATAGGAGTATAGACTCGGGCAAAACGGGTGATGAAAGCCTCGCTCTTCGACTTGTTCTTGTCTGCACTCTCTACCAGAGAAATAATCTTGGATACGGTACTCTCGCCAAAACTCTTGGTGGTGCGTACACGAACCACTCCCGACAGGTTGATGCATCCTGACATGATAGTATCGCCTTCGTTCAAATCCCGTGGCATACTTTCTCCCGTCAGGGCAACAGTATTCAAGGCTGAATTGCCCTCAATGACAATGCCATCCAGAGGCACTTTCTCTCCCGGACGGATTACAATCGTTTCTCCAATCTTTACATCTTCAGGAGAAACGATCTCTACCTTTCCGTTTCTTTCAACATTCGCCACGTCTGGTCGGATATTCATCAGATGCGAAATACTGTCGCGGCTCTTTCCTTCCGCATATCCTTCGAAGAGTTCGCCCACCTGAAAGAAGAGCATCACAAAGACTGCCTCCGGGAATTCTGTCTCTGATCCAGGGAAGAATCCGATGCAAAGTGCTCCGATGGTTGCAATAGCCATCAGAAAGTTTTCGTTAAACATATCGCCCTTGGCAATGCCTTCTGCAGCTTCGCCCAGCGTCTCGTGTCCTATTAATAAATAAGGAATGAGATAGACGAGTAGTAACTGCCAGGTAGCCAGGTCGTAATTCTTTTCGATGAAAACGGCGATAATCAGGAGGATGATGGTAGCTCCAATCAGAAAGAGTTTGGATTTCAAACCGCCTTCTTCATGATGATGGTGGTGGCAACCGCACCCCTGGTGCTCATGTTCTTCTGTGGAGCATGAGCAGTCATGATTGTGCTCATGATGATGTTCGTGAGAATCTTCACAATGGCATTCATGATGATGTTCGTGAGAAAGTTTCATTTCTTCCATAATTTTGCAATACTTTTAGTTCTATATAACCAGGAACATTCAGTTCCTTTTTCTATTTCGGTTGCAAAATTACGAAAAGGTTTCTGCAACTTGGTTGCAAAAGCCCTAGTTGTCCTCTTTTTCTTGCCGATTCTCTTACTCAGTCGTTTGGCTTCTTGGGCAAATTAAGAAGAAACGTGAAGATTATAGCCCATCGAGATGACATTCTCGAAAATGAAGGGCATGCCGTATCAAGTAACGACATGCCCCTATTTCTTTATTCTTTATTTACCATTTCCCAATCCAAAATGCCTTTGCCTTCTTCGTCTAGTTCTATGCCTAAGCCTACTACCTCTCGCTTGTCGGCCTTGAAAGGCTCCAGGTATTGGCGGTCTTGAATTTGCTTGATGGCAGCTTCCTTGCCTCCGTTGTTTCTCAACTTTAATTCTATTATATAGATGTGATGAGTTGTTTTGACAATGAGGTCGATTCTGCCAGTAGAAAGCATGTGCTCTACTTCCACCTTCAAACCGATGGCGTATCAGCCTCTTGTCGCATGGTCAATGCAGGCAGTACGCATTCGTATAGCGCCTGTTTTACCTCTTCATTTGGGAAGCCTAAGTGATAGACATTTCCTACGCACGATTTGATGGTGAGATAACCTGATTGATATAAGAATAGTTCTGGACCTCCGCCAGTAACATCGGAAGTCTCCAATGTGTTGCGGAGAATCATGCAATCCTCAAAATCCGGTAGGCGCAACTCTGCATCCTTGATGAACTTCGGCAGCATGGAAGTGGCTCCCGAAGATGCCCAATAACTGTTCAGATCCTGGGTGTCAAGCGCATTGATGAGGCTGAAAGGATTGTAGATGTCAACCATGTTTCTGCGACTGAAATGGTAACCGTCGTAGTAGTCTTTCAGCTTGTCGTGGGTTTCCTGCAAAGTCCATCCGTTTACCTCTGCCATTTTTTCAAGTTCAGGCTTGAAGTTCTCTTTTATCTCCTCCTCAGTGATGCCGCAGATGGCTGCATATTCTGGGAGGAAACTGATGTTGGTTAAATTGTTGAGCACGGAGAAAAGGGAAACCTGCGTAAATTTGGTGATGCCTGTGATAAAGACCAGACGCTCGTATTCATCATCGGCCTTTAAAATGGCAAAGACTTCACGATATACCTCGGTACATGCTTCGTGTTCCGGGGTTTTCCAGGAGTGCTGGAGTGGAGAGTCATATTCGTCGATGAGGATGGCAACCTTCAAGCCCGTCTGTTTGTATGCCGTCGTAATGATGGCGTCAAAGCGGTCGGCAAGCTGGGCGGTAGGGTCGGGAGTGATGACATACTTCTCTTCGTAGTATCCGAATCGCAGATTCAGGTACGAACGCAAGGTTTCTGCATTGGCGCCTCCACGGCTCATGTCGAGTCGAATCACAGGATATTCCTTCCAGTCCTTTTCCAAGTCCATGATTTTGAGTCCTTCGAAGAGTTCCTTTCTTCCTTCGAAGTAACATTGTAGCGTATCAATGAGCACAGACTTTCCGAATCGGCGAGGACGGCTCAAGTAATTATACCTTCTACCTTTGTTCGCCAAATCCCAAATGATGTCAGTCTTATCAACATAGAGATAGTTTTCTTCTCTTATCTTGTTGAAAGATTGTATGCCTATAGGCAGCTTTCTGTATTCATTGTTTGCCATAATCCTTTCTCCTTTTTTAATATGGCACAAAGATACGGCAAATAATTGAAACCACCAAATTTTGAAAGAGGAATTACGGTGTTGTTTTTTGAAGATGCATTCTTTCAGGCGATGTGTTCTTATATCTTAAATTGTAAGTCCAAGTAATTCGGAAATGGCGCTCTAGAAGAAATAAAGAGTGTTAAAGTTGGAAATGAAAGAGTTCCTAGCTATTATATGCAGAATAAGTTGAAAAAAACATAAATTATGCGATAAAACATGGAGAAATAAAAATTAAATAGTATCTTTGCCATATAAATAATGAAAATGATGAAACAGGACGTACAGACATATAATATCATGGATAGAATGCGGAGTTATTCTTCCGCATTCAGTCGTTCCCTGTTTACTGACATTATCAAATATGGAGATTGTTCTCGACTTGATGCAATTCATGACAGATATGATGGTAAGAGAAAGAAAGAAAAAACTTATTTTTCATACTTAAAGTATCTATATCGTCAGATTAGTATCAATTATAGGTGTGAATATGTTTATAAGAATGAGCTTATTGAACTATTGATAAAAAAATATGCCCATTCTAATACCGTCATTTTCAATGAGTTTAGAATGCAAAAGTCCATAGTTGATTTAGCAATGTTTAATGGAAACAGTAGGGCTTTTGAGATAAAGACGGAGTATGATACAACTCGTAGGTTAATAGGACAGCTGGTTGATTACACTCGTGTGTTTCAGCTATGTTATGTTGTTATACCAGCAAATATGCTAGAAACTTACGAAAAGGACATTCCTCCTTATATAGGAATAGTCCTTATGAGAGAAAGTGGTGGTGTCTTGGAACTGGATGAAGCAAGACCTGCTGTTGAAAACAAGAATATAGATGCGGGTATGATGATGAAGTGTCTACGTACCAAAGAATATGAGAATATGGTCATTGAAGAATTTGGTAAACTTCCTGATGTGCCTTATTATGAAATGTATGAGGCATGTGAGGAAAAACTGTATGATATGCCACCAGACAAGTTACATCAATATTTCTTGAAAGAAATAGAGAAGAGAAAGAATAATATGTGTCTTTTGAAAAAGGCTCCTCGTGAGTTACGACAAATGTACCTCCAGCTAGGACTTTCTAAAGGGCAGATAGATATTCTGCAAACATATTTAAATAATCCTATAAAATCGCAGTTGAAGTTATGTATTTCCCATATTTAAGAGGTAAACAATATGAGTTGTTGGCATTGAAAGACTTTTCTCAGATGAGCCCTAATAATGCTAAGATTGTTCCTATCATAGAACCAGTGAAAAATCAGGTTAATGGTTTGAATTCTGCATTGGAAACTATGATAAAAAATGGTATGCGCTTTGCTCTTATCTTGAATCCGAAAGATGGAGATTTCAAGAGAAATGCAGACAATTATATGCTGCCTAAACTAAAATGCTTACAAGAAGATAGAGAACATTGGATACCTGCATATTTTTACAAGAATAATGCAGATATATTGCTTGCTTATGCAGAGAAGTATAACCTGACTAAATTGATGGTTGTTTTCCCAGAAGGTACTAATGTCCATGATAATAATATAATGGATTTCTTGTCAAACGAAAGAGTCCGGTATGTTGTTAACGGTAACTCTTCTAATTCTGCTATAGCTAAACTGAGAGCCTTGGGCAAAAATGTTATTTCGTTGGAAGACCATTTTAACTCGCAGAATAAGAATGCTGATTATGCAAGTAATGATGATGAGTTCTTTAGTGATGATTTCTTATATTATAAAGACAATGGGTTTTATGGTTTTGCGGATTATACCGCACTTCCCAAGAACTTTGTCGAGGGAGGAATGTTGCCGTATGCAATTGCTATTCATTTGACCTACAAAAAATCAGATGAGGAGGTTTATGTTCATCATTTTGTGTCTGATAGTAACTTAGACCAATCGAATATTCGTGGAAAATTCCGTGAGGCAGCAATTAAGATAGATCCTTTTTATAAAAATGGAGGGTATACTGAGACTGCAGCCGTTATAGAATTGGTGGATAAAGCAATTGATTCTGCAGGTTATCCAGGCTTAGGCTATATCAAGAAATTATCAATAAAGAATCATTTAGAACTTATTGATAGGTTAATAACGGAATAATTGGTCAATATGAAAATTTGCAAGAATTGTTTTGCTGATGTGGAAATGCAAGCTGCGGTTTGTAATGAATCCGATACCAAAGGAATCTGTGAAGTTTGTGGTCAAGAAGGTCGATTGCTTGATATAGAATACTTTTCTGATTTCTTCGAGGAAGTGTTGGCTTTGTTCGAACCTTCGGAAACAGGAACAGGAATTGCCGATTTAGTTCAACAGGATTGGGATATCTTCTCTTCAGTAGGAATTGGCACGAAAGTTTTATCTTATTTTTTGTCATTGAAAGACTATGGCTATTCAGTTGATGATAAAGTTTCTTACTCAGCATTGATGGAGGATAAGTTGAACGTGTGGAATGTAGTTAAAAAACAAGTTCGGGAATCAAGACGTTTCTTTGCTGATTTGTTGGCTTTTGATGAAATGAATCTTATGGAATCTAATGCTTCAATATTAGAAGGAAGCATATTCTATAGGGCTAGGGTGATACCCTCTGGAGTGAAAGAGCTGTCAACGAAAGAAATGTCGTGTCCTCCTTATAACAAGGCTACGGCAGGACGGGCAAATCCGATGGGAATTCCGTATTTATATTTGTGTCAAGATGAAGAAACTACATATTATGAAGTAAGAGCTTTGTATCTAGATAGGTTGAGTGTAGCTCAGTTTAGAGTAAAAGAAAATTTAAATATTCTTGATTTTACATCAAAGTTGAGCTTGTATGTTGCATTCTCAAATGCGACAGAAACTTTGTCTGATGTTATTGTGAAACAGAAGTTGCTGCAGGCGATAAGCCATGACCTGTCAAAACCATTGAGACGATATGATACAGAACTGGAATATGTTCCTACTCAGTTGATTTGTGAATATTGCAAGTTGAATGGTATAGATGGAATTCGTTTTGAGAGTTCTTTGCATAAAGGTGGTATAAATCTAGTCCTTTTTGATGCAAATAAGGCTGACTGTATATCTGTTGTGAGCAAGGAAATTAAAAAAGTAGAAATTGCATTGTAATATAATAGTGTTTTTGAATATGGATACAGCTGAAATCTTGGCAAACTATAAAAGTATAGAAAAGTATATATTTGGTTGGGCTTCGTCTGTGTTTACAGAGTTCAACGAATTTCAGAAAACTAAAAGTGTTTATTATTATACAGATATGAATGCTTTAGTTAATGGTATCATTGTACCAAACCCAGAAGCAAATAAGGAAATTTGTCTTTGGGCAACAAAATGGTCTCATCTTAACGATAAGGAAGAAAATCAAGCGGCTTTAAATGTGTTGCAGGAGGCTTTAAATGATGATGTCTTTAATTCTTTTGTGATTTTATCTGACGACAACCATTCTGTAAGCTTTTCAAAAGAGCAAGATAGTTTGCCTATGTGGAGTATGTATGGTAGTCATGGTGGTGGAGTTATGCTAGAATTTGATGTGCAAAAACTGCTTAAAATATATGGAGCAAGATTAATGCCATGTGTTTATCTTAATACAGACTACTACAACTCTGTTTGTGCTAACCTGTTTGAATTCCATTTTGATGATACTTTTGAACACTTGTCGCAGCATCAGAAAGTTCTTGCAGTTTCCATTTTAACACAGATGTTTATTGGGGTAACAAAAAATCCTGCTTTTCATTATGAAAATGAAGTAAGAATTGTTGGGATAGGAAATAAATACTTTTATGATACTGTAAGGCAAGAAGAATTTCGGGTGAAAAACGGGGTGTTGATACCATATATAAAGGAGTTTTTACCAAAGATATGTTTAAAGGCAGTTTGGTTAGGTCCTTCTATGGATAAAGTACTTTCCCAAAAAACACTACGAGCATTTCTTGATAGTCACCAAATTGGTGCAGAAGTAAAATGTTCATCAATACCTTATCGTGGATAAGTCTATGAATATGAAATAAGATTTGTTTTATATAAATGATATATATTATGGGATACAAAAGAAGCATGTTTCATAAGTCGTCTTCATCGCTTGGTAAGAAATTCTTGTCTGGATTAATTCTTGGTGGAGTTTTAGGTACAGCTTATGGCGCAAAAAAGATGGTAGATAAAGTTGGAGAAATCTCTAATGATGCTAAACCGACTGGTGATGAAGAAATTGGGCTAGGTTGGAAAATATTTATTCATGTATTTCTGCTGGGATGGCTTATTTTAGGTCTATTTATAGGTATTTGGACTTTTGAAATTTTAGGTATGATTTTTATGCTACCAGCTATGATTATGCTACAAGAAGTACTAAAAGAAGATTTCTCAAGGAAAAAATCAAAGAGTTAAACATTTACAGATGCTTTTTCTACATGAAAATTGTATTCATTCTAATTTTTATAACCCATTACAAGAGCCTTTTTATTGAGAAAAGGCTCTTGTAATGATTGAAAAATATCTCAAAGCTCCAATGAATCCGAATAAAGCTCTTCTCTATGTGGTATAATTTGTTCGTTCAGTATGCATAATATATTAAATATGAAAGTGTTGCCTATATTGATTTTTGCTCTTATATCCATAACGGGATGTAAGAAATATGATTTTGGAGAAACTCCTGATTGGCATTACCTCATAGTCGATGATACGTATGCGCCATCATGGGAAGGAAAAACATGGGTACATTACACTTGTGATTACGAGACACAAAACGATTTGTATGTCGAACCTATTAAATATTGTGATTGGGTATCAGATTTTGATGTGAAATACGAAAAAATGTATGTTTCCCTTGACTCAAATAAAACAGGAAATGATAGGTCTTGTCTGTTTGTTGCGTATAGCGAAAAGACAGGACAAAATGACACATTCAAAATAGAGCAAGCCAAAGTGCATGTGCCAAGTGGGTCTTCTAGTAGTGGAGGCTCTTCTTCTGTTTTTAGTGGTCAATGCGCCGCACGAACAAAAAAGGGAAGAAGATGTAAGAGAAGAGCCTCCAAGGGTAGCATTTATTGTTGGCAACACGGAGGGTGAAGCTATTTATTATATTTCAAGAAAATTGTCTTGTCACTGTTTTCCGTGTAAGCGTGAGCAAACATGAATTTTGTCGTATTTTTATATTTGCGTGGTATATAAAAATAGCTCTCGCCTATATAGTCGCCATGCTTATTGTTATGGTACGATAAAGTACAAACATTATTACTTGTAAACATATATCTATTCTGGGTCAATCCATCTTTAAAGTAAGGACACATATTTGTCCATCCCCAAGACCAAACCTCTCCAGCAAATGAGTTTACAAAAGTTTCATCTGTCTTTCTTAATTCCCAAACAGGTGTATAGTTCCCTTTATTAGTTTTACTTCCTACTTTTCCATACACTTTAAGCCCATTTATTGTTGGCTCTATTTTTTATTCGTCTCTGCTACCTGTATATTCGTTGGTGATACTGATTGTATTATCTGCTAATATGCCAATTCCCCGCCCCATAACACCATTTTGTTTATAGTAGAGCACCTCTCCGTTTGCTGAAATTGAAATGAAAGCGGTATCATTATGAATATCTTCCCATACTCCTTGGTAGTCTGCTAAAGTCATTTGTGGCTCTTCTGGGATAGTGTCCTCTTTGCTGTCACTACTGCAGGCCACAATAAAGAAAGGTGCTAGTATGATTGTCTGCACCGATAAAATCTTTTTTATAATCTATATATAATCTTAAATGTTTACGGTTCAAAGATAATGTTTTTATTTGATTTGGCAACCATTTTGGCAACCAAATTTTTGTTTTTATGGATAATTTGATAAAAATAATATTAAAAAGGGAGTTAATTGGGGATTTTTAAGAATCTTTCTTCCCCAAATACGAAAAAAGCAGTTAAGCGATTTCTGCTTAACTGCTTGATTTTCAAAGTGGACCAGCTAGGGCTTGAACCTAGGACCTCCAGATTATGAGTCTGTTGCTCTAACCAACTGAGCTACAAGTCCATTGAATTTTTATCAAATTCGAGTGCAAAGATACTAGATTTTAGGCAAATAACCAAATAAAATCTTAAAAATTTTCCTTGAATCAGAAAAATAGCGTATCTTTGCACCAAATTATGTGCGCACACGTGCGTATGTACTTATTAATCGTACAAAAGAAAAGTATTTCTATTCAGAAATGGACATAGACAAAAACAAAAGAATCGGTCTTACCGACGAACAAGTAAAACAGAGTAGGGAACAGCATGGCAAAAACGTGCTCACCCCTCCTCAACGTACCTCATTATGGAAATTGTATTTGGATAAATATCGCGACCCGATTATCCAGATACTTCTTGTGGCGGCTTTCGTATCCCTCATCCTTGCTTTTATCGAAAAGAATTTCATGGAAACCATCGGTATCTTCGTGGCAGTTTTCCTTGCTACTACCGTGGGCTTCTATTTTGAGCGCGATGCGGCTAAGAAGTTTAATCTGCTTACGGCGCTCAGCGAAGAGCAGCCGGTAAAGGTGCGCCGCAATGGTAAGGTGATGGAGATTCCGCGCCACGATGTGGTGGTGGGAGATGTGGTGCTCGTGGAAGTGGGCGACGAGGTGCCTGCCGATGGCGAACTCATCGTCTGCAACGACCTGCAGATGAATGAATCTACCCTTACGGGCGAACCCGTTACCGAGAAATCTCTGGAAGGCGGTGGCGATGGAGCCTATCCTCGCAACGTCATCCTCCGTTCTACCATGGTGATGAATGGTAGGGGCGAGTTCGTGGTTACTGCCGTGGGCGATGCTACCGAGATTGGTAAGGTGGCGAAGAAATCTACCGAACAGACTTCGGTGGAGACACCGCTTCACATGCAGCTCGATAAGTTGGCAAAGATGATTTCCAAGGTAGGCTCTGTGGTATCTGTGGCAGCCTTCTTCATCTTCCTGATTCACGATATCCTCACCAACCCGGCATGGGGCGGCAAGGATTATTTCTATATGGCAGAAATCGTGCTGAAATACTTCATGATGGCTGTTACCCTGATTGTGATGGCGGTGCCTGAGGGATTGCCGATGGCGATTACCCTTTCTCTGGCGCTCAACATGCGAAGAATGCTGAAGTCGAACAATCTGGTGCGCAAGCTCCATGCCTGCGAAACCATGGGTGCCGTTACCGTGATCTGTACCGATAAAACCGGTACGCTTACCCAGAACAAGATGCAGGTGAGCGCCCTGGAACTCAAGCAGGGCGATGAGGCGCTGCTCGATACTGCCATCGCCCTCAACTCTACAGCCGAGTTGAATGACGGCAAACCTATCGGAAATCCTACCGAGTCGGCTCTCCTGCTCTGGCTCGATGCCCAGGGCAAGGATTATGAAGAACTCCGCAAGCAGGTGAACGTGCTCAAGCAGTTGCCTTTCTCTACCGAAAGAAAGATGATGGCAACCTTGGCAGAAGTTGATGGCGAGACCTATCTCTTCGTGAAGGGTGCGCCTGAAATCGTGATGAAGAAATGCATCATCGAGGATAGAATGCAGAAACAGACAGCTGAAGAACTCGACGAGTGGCAGCATAAGGCTATGAGAACCCTGGCGTTCGCCTATAAGAAGATAGAAACTTCTATCATGAGAACCTCCAGAACCTCTACTGCCGAAGTGGTAGCGCTTCTCGATGCCAACGACCTTCAGTTGCAGGCCATTGCAGCCATTGCCGATCCTATCCGTCCGGATGTTCCTGCCGCCGTGCAGGAGTGCCGCCATGCGGGTATCGAAGTAAAAGTGGTTACGGGTGATACGGCTGCCACCGCCTTGGAGATAGGCAAGCAGATAGGTGTCTTCGAAGATGAACCTGAGAATATCGGAGCTGATGGCTCTCTGACTTCGCTCGACCAGCAGATGATTACGGGCGAACAGTGGGAGGCTCTTTCTGACGAAGAGGCTTACGAGCGGGCGAAGGATATCCGAGTGATGAGCCGTGCCCGTCCTACCGATAAGCAGCGACTGGTGGCCATGCTCCAGAAGCGTGGCGAGGTGGTTGCCGTAACAGGTGACGGTACCAACGATGCTCCGGCACTTCACTATGCCCACGTGGGCTTGTCGCTGGGTTCGGGAACTTCCGTGGCTAAGGAGGCTTCGGATATGACCCTGCTCGATGATTCCTTCAAGTCTATCGCCAACGCCGTAATGTGGGGACGCTCGCTCTATCGCAACCTGCAGCGTTTCCTCTTCTTCCAGTTGGTAGTAAACGTGGCAGCCCTCCTGCTGGTGCTTGGCGGCTCTGTCATCGGAACCGAGATGCCTTTGACGGTTACCCAGATTCTCTGGGTGAACCTTATCATGGATACCTTCGCAGCCCTGGCACTTGCCTCATTGCCTCCATCTCACGAGGTGATGAAGGATAAACCACGCAAGGCATCCGATTTCATCATCAACAAGAGCATCGGTTTCGGAATCCTGTTCTGCGGCATCGTCTTCTTCCTCGTGATGTTTGCCCTGCTGGTTTACTGCGAGCGCAGAGGCAAGGGTGGAGTAGATGTGCATGAACTGACCATGTTCTTCACCACCTTCGTGATGATTCAGTTCTGGAACCTCTTCAATGCCAAGGCGCTGATGAGTCATCACACCGCCTTCCGCCATTTCCTGAAGGATAAGGGAATGATTCTGGTGCTTGTACTGGTATTGGTGGGTCAGTGGATCATCGTTACCTTCGGTGGCGAAATGTTCCGCACCACACCATTGTCGCTCCACGAGTGGCTGCTCATCATCGGTTCCACCTCTGTTGTGCTCTGGGTGGGCGAGCTGTGGAGAGCTTTTAAGAGAATGATAGCAAAGAGAAGATAATCCACCGATATCATCTTAAGATATAATTCAGGATTCTTCTTTAGATATAAATGATATAAGATAGAATGAATACAATATATTACAATGATACCGTTCAGTTGCAGCCTTGTGTGGCAACGATCGGTTTCTTCGACGGGGTGCATCGTGGACATCAGTTCCTGATTCATCATCTCGTAGAGACAGCACGAAAGGATGGCTTGCAATCCACCGTCATCACTTTCGATGCGCATCCTCGCAAGGTATTGCAGGCGGATTATCAGCCTGAGATGCTGAGCACGCTCGATTCCAAACTGCTGCTGCTTTCGAAGACGGAAGTGGATAATGCCGTGGTGCTGCATTTCGACAAGGCGATGGCTGCGATGTCGGCAAGAGAGTTTATGCAGCAGGTGCTCCACGACCATCTCAACGTAAGGAAACTCTTCATCGGCTACGACCATCGCTTCGGTCACAACCGCGAGGAGACTTTCGAGGATTACGTGCGCTATGGCAAGGAGATGGGCATTGAGGTAATCAGGAACGAAGCCTTCCAGATAGACGGCATCAATATCTCTTCTTCCGTAATCCGCTCTTTCCTGAAAGAGGGAGAAGTGGAGATGGCAGCCCAGTGCCTCGGTTTCCCTTATACCATCATCGGAAAGGTGGTGAACGGATTCCATGAAGGCAGAAAGCTCGGTTTCCCTACTGCCAATCTCGATATCTCTCACTTCGGACAGATGATTCCTGCCCCTGGCGTCTATGCCGTAAAGGTAAGACTGGAGAACTCGGTGGTATGGAAGCGGGGAATGATGAATGTGGGCAACCGTCCTACCTTCAATGGTAAGCAGATAACCCTGGAGACGCATATCTTCAATTTTGATGGCGACATCTACGACCAGCTCCTGCTGGTAGGCTTCGTGAAGCGAATAAGGGGCGAACAGAAGTTTGACGGTCCCGAGGAGTTGGCGGCGCAACTGAAGGTGGATGAGCAGACCGTGCTGGATCTCTTCGAAAAGGAAGCGAAATGATAGCAAGAATGCTATTAACTATAAAACAGTTAATTATAAACTATAAAAGCAATGGCAAAGATTAATTTAAAGAGAGGTTTGACGGATGTAGTCCTCTACCTTATTATATTTATAGTAGTACAAATCATCATGATGTATGCCGGTGCAGGAATCTGGGCAGGCATCAAGGGCGAAGGTTATCAGGCAACGCTTCAGGCAGCAAGTACGGGCGGTAACGCCATTCTTGCGGCGCTTGTTTCTGCGTTCAGCAGTGTCATCACCCTCATCATCTTCCTGAAGACGAAGTGGACGCCGCTTACCCGCAGTTATCTGCTTTCCAAGCCTTGGGGCACGCTTCTCTGGGTGGCATTGTTCTCCCTGGGAACCATCATCCCCCTGTCGTTCCTCTATGAGCAGCTGGGCATTGAGATGGATGAGAATACTCAGCAGATAATCACCTCGATGATGAAGGAGCCTTGGGGCTATGTAGCAGTCGGCATCCTGGCGCCTCTTGCCGAGGAGGTCGTGTTCCGTGGAGCCATCCTCCGCACCCTGCTGGGCATCATGAGCAAGAAGAACCATTGGGTTGCCATCATGATTTCTGCTGCCATCTTCGGAGTGGTTCATGCCAATCTGGCACAGTTTATCAATGCCCTCCTGATGGGCTTGCTTCTGGGATGGATGTATTATCGCACTGGCAGTCTTGTTCCGGGCATCCTGCTCCACTGGGTGAACAATACGATGGCGTATGTACTTACCAACATCATGCCGCAGAGCGACGGCAAGCTCATCGACCTCTTCCATGGCGATGAGAAGACTGTATATTATGCCGTAGGCTTCTCTCTCTGCATTATGATTCCAAGTTTTATACAGATGATTATCAGATTAAAGAAAGCAAAGGCTTAATGAATATTCAGAAAGCAAAAGTTTTAAATATAGATAAACTAGTAAAAAGGTTACCTGAATGGGTAGCCTTTTTTCAGATATATAAACAGATATATAAGTAGATTGTATGAAGATTATAGAAAGCAGTATCATAGGAAAGAAGAGCCCTGAGACTTGTGAGGATGGAATGGTAGTTACCGATGATTTCATCGCAGTGATTGATGGCAGTACGAGCAAGACTCCGAAGCATCTCAATCCTGATATGAAGAACGGAAGATATGCCATGATGCTTATCTCGGAGTATATTCGTGAGGAGTTGAAAGCGGATGCCTCGGTGGATGATTTCTGCCAGGGCGTAACGGCGTATATATATAATAAAGTGTATGAAAAGCTAGGGGTGGAAGAGCGGTTGAAGGAGCATCCGGAAGAGCGGCTTACCGCCTCGGCTATCCTTTATAGCCGGATAAGAAATGAAGTCTGGATGGTGGGCGATTGCCAGGCCATCATTGATGGAAAGCTTTATGAGAACGGCAAGCCTTATGAGCAGGAGATTGCCAGAAAGAGGGTAGAACTGATAGAGCAGGGCCTTTCGCCTGCTGAGGCTAGAAAGCAGATAGAGCCATTATTGATCGAGGCGATGCTTTCCGGGCAGAACCAGACCTATACGGTTATCGATGGATTTCCTATCTATCGGGAGGGAGTGAAGGTTGTCTCGGTTTCAGATTCTTGTTCTGTTTCTGATTCTGTTCCAATATCAGATTCTGTCCCAGCATCAGATTCTGTTCCTTGCTCTGACTCCGTTTCTGCATCAGGTACAATTTTTGTCTCTTCCTCCGAGATTGTATTGGCAAGCGATGGCTATCCGTTCCTGGAGCCAACCTTGGCAGCGAGCGAGGCGGCATTGGCAGAGCAGATTGCCAACGACCCTCAGAACATCCATTCCTTTATCGCCACCAAGGGCATTGTTGAGGGCAATAAGAGCTTCGATGATAGAACTTATATCCGATTTTCGGTTGAAAAATAAAACACGGACAAATTCAATTTGTCCGTGTTATTTTTTTTATGACTTCTGACCCAAGAAACGGTGAGTTTTGGGGAAGAAAACTATGAGTTACCTTGATTAACATAAAGCACTAAAGCAGCCAAAGGAGAATAAGAGAGGTTGGAACGTAAACAGTTGGGAATGAGTAGATTTGCACAAAGTTGCCAAATCGGCATAAAGCAAGCGAGTGAGGAATATTGAAGTAGTTCAGTTACTAAATCGTGAGCCACAGTTACCTATGCAAAGCAGGTAACAATGCGGAAAGGCAACTTTGTGCATCAACGGATTTTATTGCGCTGATTCTCAATGTTTTGCGTATCAAGGAACGCTTACAAAATGATTATATTTGCACACTCAAAATGTAAGCGTTATGAAAATCGAAAAATTCAAGGTGTTGCTCTACCTAAAAAAGAGCGGAATGGACAAGAACGGAAAAGCTCCCATCATGGGACGCATCACGGTGAACAGGACTATGGCGCAGTTCTCCTGCAAGTTGTCTTGCACTCCATCGCTTTGGAATCCTCGTGCCAGCCGATTGGAGGGCAAGAGCAAGGAAGCCGTGGAGACCAACAAGGACATCGAGCAGTTGTTGCTTTCCATCCAAAAGGCTTTCGATGTGCTTGTGGAAAAGAGAACGGACTTCGAGGCTAAGGATGTCAAGGAGACTTTGCAGGGCAGCGTCAAGACACAGACCACCCTTCTCTCCTTCGTGGACGAGCATATCAGCGAACTCAGCACCCATGAGGGCATCGATATGTCGAAGAGCAGTGTCTGGACTTACAGAAAGATTCGCAAGAATCTCGCTGAGTTCATCGGGGAGAAGTATAGGTTGACTGATTTGGCTTTCGGACAGCTGACCGAGCCTTTCATCAGTGACTTTCACCATTACTTGCTTGACGAGAAAGGCTTTTCATCAGGAACCATCACCATCTATGTGTCGCTCTTCAAGAAGATGTGCCGCATCGCCTTTGAGCGAGGCTTGTGCAAGAACCTGCTGTTCGCCCATTATCGGGTTGGCACTCCAAAGGTTACGACACCCAAGGCTCTCAGTATGTCTGATTTCATAAAAATCCGTGATGCGGAACTACCCGAAGACAAGCCGAGACTATCCGTTAGCCGTGACCTGTTTCTTTTCGCCTGCTATGCAGGAACAGCCTTCATAGACACCGTTTCCATCACGAAAGCCAATGTCAAGGTGTTGGAGGATGGCGACAAATGGCTCATCTATAACCGCAAGAAGACCGGAACACTTGCCAGGGTGAAACTCCTGCCCGAGGCGTTGGAGCTGATGGCGAAATACGAGGACGGGGCAAGAGATACCCTTTTCCCATTGCTGAGCACGAATCGTGTTCGTATCGATCTTATCACCATCTGCAAGTTGGCGGAAACGAGCAAGACCTATTCCTACCATTCGGGACGACACTCGTTCGCCAGCCTCATTACGCTGGAGGCAGGTGTGCCGATGGAGCCCATCTGCAAGATGCTCGGTCACAAGGATGTGAAGATGACGCAGCGGTATGCGAGAGTGACCCAAAAGAAGCTGTTTGAGGACATGGACAAGTTCATCGCTGCAACCGAGAAGGACTTTATTCTCGCATTATGAACAAGGCTTTCAACTTTTCTTTTTACAGTTCAACTACATTATTATATTATAAGGACAACAACTATGAGCAGAAGTACATTTTCAATTTTGCCTTACATCAACAGACAGAAGGTGAAGGCAGACGGAACAGCCAACATACTTTGCCGCATCACCGTTGACGGCAAAAGCGCAGCCATTTCCACAGGCATATCCTGTACACCACAGGAGTGGAATGCCAAGAAGGGAGAGGTACGGAACGCAAGGGACAGCGGACGATTGGCAGGTTTCCTTGCTGAGGTCAAGGATAAATACAACTCACTTCTTACCGCCAATGGCATCATCACCGTGGAAATGCTGAAGGCTGTGTTGAAGGACAAGGACACGACAGGAAGGTTCTTGCTGAGCTTTGGTGATACCATCGTGGAATGGTATCGAACCGCAAAAGCCAGACAGACCTTTCTGCACAAGCGGACATGGCAGAAGAACCTGAGAGCCTTTGTCCATTTGTTGGATAAGGACGACATCGCCTTTGAGGACATAGACGAGAATTTCGGGGAGGAATACAAACTATTCCTGAAACGAGACCAGGGACGCATCGACAGCTACGTGAACCATTGCCTTCTCTGGCTGAACATGTTGATGTACAAGGCAGTGGACAGGAGCATTATCCGCTTCAATCCCATAGCCAAGATAGGGTATGAGAAGAAGGCAGCCCCGAAGATGACCCATATCAGCAAGGCAGACTTCATCAAGATGCTCTCTACTCCGATGGCTGACGAGCGAACGGAGCTTGCACGCAGATGTTTCATTTTTGCCTCGCTCACCTCCTTATCCTATATAGATGTAAAGAAACTGTACCCTCACCATATCAGTGAGAACTCCGAGGGTAGGAAGTTCATCCGCAAGGAAAGAGAGAAGACAGGCGTGGAGTTCTTCGTGCCGCTCCATCCGATAGCCGAGAAGATTCTTTCGCTCTACAATACCACGGACGACAGCAAGCCTGTTTTTCCACTGGGTGAGAAGAAAGACATCTATCTTGATGTGCATACCCTTGGAATGGTGCTTGGCATAAGTAATAAGTTGGGATTCCACGCCAGCCGCCATACATTCGGAGTCTTGATGCTCAACGAGGACATTCCCATCGGCAGCATAGCCAAGATGATGGGACACGCAGACATCACAAGCACACAGGTCTATGCGCAGGTGACGGAGCAGAAGATTTCAAATGACATGAATAAGCTTATTGCCAAGCGAGAAAGGAACAAAAATCCAATGGCATAGACCTGCCATAAAGCAACGTTCCTTGGAGGCTTTGCGCCTCCAGCCACTTGGGCGAACCTCCGCAGTGTGTTTTAGCATGGTATTAGATTTTATACAGACCATACGGAGAACACTCGGCAAACACGACCAACTCGGTATCGCCAATAAAACGAGGCGACAACCTATAACAGCCACACTCGGTAAGTTATACGTTGTCGCCTTGTTCTTTTCACACACTCATCAATGACATTCTCCTACAAGCCCTTCATTCGGTACGCCTCACGATAGTTAGCCATCAGAATCTTCTGAATGTCGGACTCGCGGTAGAGTATCTTTCCGCCAAGCTGGATATACGGGATGACACCGTTGTTTCGGTAGTCCTGCAGGGTTCTTCGGCTCAGTTGCAGCCTGGCACAAAGCTCCTTGTCCGTCATGAAGCGCTCACCGTCAAGCATGGGGCGGTAGTTCATCACGGCACGTTCAAAATTGTCAACCATTCGGTTGAGGTGGTTCACGATGTGGGTCATCCACTCGCTGTTTCTTGTCATTACTTCATTGCTCATAGTTGTCTCGTTTTATTGTTGATACTTACGTTACTCGGTTTACTTGCTGCTTTGGATTAAGTGGCTGTTGTATATTGACAGCCTAACCTGTGCGCTTGCGAAAGCGCATGTCCTTTTTCTTGTCCTCCACTACTGCTACGATAGCCATCACGTCCTCCGGCTTGTAGTAGGTCTTGTGGCTGATTTGCGTATAAGCCAAAGTT
>NZ_NMPZ01000033.1 GCF_002224675.1 Segatella copri
AGAACCCATGGAATGGTATTTCTTCCATTGGACTTTTTGCTCCAGCCAATGCTCAGACCTTTGAGCAATTCCCAGAGGATGAATCATCCAAGAAGAAAAAGAAGAAACGCAGAAGAGGCTTTAGCCTTTGATGCAAGTTACAAACCATTCAAACAACAAAAGAAAGATGAAAGAAGAACTATTGGAAGCCATCTACGGCACAGTTGAGAGATTGGAGCAGAAAGTCGATGAACTTTCTGCCTCACCAAAGAATACAGAGGCGGAAAGCACTCCAGTCTCTGTAAGTGTTGATACAAGCAAACTTGAAAAAGCTATTCTTGCTATGGCTGTAAAAGAAGGGGAAGCTATTGACAAATTGGCAAGATTAAGAGAGGCAATTTGCATCTTTACCGACCTTACCAAGAAAGAAGCAAGCAACGGCGAACAGCGAAGTAAACTCTTGTTTGATACTGTTAATCAGGTGAAACAAGAGCTGAATGCCACATCAAAAATTGTGCAGGACAAACTTCACGCAATGGATAACACACCTCTGAAGAAAGTAGTGACTCATCGCTTCGAGCCAACTTCAAAGTATGTTCTTCTTTTCATTGGAGGCTTGGCTCTATCTCTTGTCATCTCCATTTGGGGCAATCTCACCCAATGGCGAGAGCATCAAGATTGGGAGGAGGCAGATTTGAAGTATCGGGCTTTGAAGATGGTGCTTCCATCCGATGACCCCAATGTTCGATACATCGAAAAGAACTTTTCTGTATGCCCAAATAAAGAAGTTATTGAGAATGTGAGAAATCGTGTTACTGCTTATGAGGATTCTGTCCGCCACCATTATAAAATGATAGAAATAGCAGCTTATAAAGACAGCATTGCCAATCGCCTATTGCGAGAGTCTAAAGAGATTAAAAGTAATTTTGGCAATCGTTAGACAACGGAACTATTAGTAATTTAGAGGTGTATAATGCAATTCAACCTCCCATTATATAGCAGACCTTTCTATATAGTGGGAGGTTCAGATGTATTCCTATTTGTATTTTGCATAGGCTTTTTCCAATCGTTTGTCATACTGATTCTGGGCATACCCAGAGCCATTATAATGTCGGGCAAACTCTTTCCAGTCAAGATTTCGAAGATAGCCATCCCATCGGTTGCCTTTGATAAACCGAACAAACAGTTCCAGCTGCTTGCCCTCACTTTCCGTCATCATCTCCACAAACTCGCTGACGGATTTACAACCGCTCACTTGATAGTTGAATCCCATAATCTGAGCCAATCCCCAACTTGCAGACGAATCGGCAGCTTCACGATGGATAGCTCTTGCACGCTCCAAACGGTCATATTCCTTCAAGCCACCTTGATAATGGGTCTTCGTCCATTTGGGATAGAGGATGTCTTCATTGCCTTTCTGATGTTTGGCAGGATCAATGCCTCTATTCTTCAACTGACTCCAGAAAATGTGTCCCTCAAATAGAATTGTAGGTTTGCCAACAGCAAGGAAACCGCCCTTGTTGCCTGTTTCAACTTCAAGCACAGCCTTAATTGCGGCAACTTCCACACCAAGCAGCTCTGCTGCGTGTTTGAAATCCGATTCTGTGAGACGCAAGGAAGCCAAAGACTGGGCACTGTCGCTTTGCAACATATCCCATGTGCGTTGACCAACTATTCCGTCGGATACCAATCCGTAGTCTTTTTGGAAATTACGGACAGCCACTTCGGTATCATTACCGAATATTCCATCAGCTCCTACGTGATAGCCCTTCTTGCAGAGCAATCGCTGAAGCAACTCAACATCTGTACCAGATGCACCTCTTTTTAATGTTTGCATAATTTCTAATTTTTACATGTTATTGTCATTTTGACTTATTGTAGAACACGGCTTTCTTCTTTATGCCGTTTCCCCCTTATAGAAATATACTTTCATCGTATATTTCCTGTCTTTGCTGATGCGTAGCAGGGCTTCTGCGTCCATACGCTTCCAACCTTCAGTCAGTTCAAGGACATAGCCATCGGCAAGTTCCATGCTGAACGTTGTCTTGTCAGCCTTGATATGTCTCTGCAACCATTCACGTTTCATGCACGACAGGTTTATGAGGAATAGGTAGGCATCCACAAAGGTGGCAGGTCTGACTTCCCAAATATTGCGCCCTTGCCTTTTCTTCACCTTGACAACCTTTTCCTTCTTAGCTTTTTCCAAAGACGATATAATGGATCCTTCCAACAAGGATTTGTCCACGACTTCCTTGATAGCCTTTTCGCCAACAGAATCGTCCTCATCCTCAATGAGAGGACATTCCTTATCCACCCATACGCCAAACTTTTTGCTGACTGTGTCTCTTATTCTTGTCCATATTCTTCTCAACCACATTGTTATATAGAGTTTATCGGTTAAACTTACTTGTACTTTCCACTCGCTTCTGTGCAGCTTCTACCTTGGCGAGAGCTTTCAGAGCCGTAGCCGACTTGTGCCTGTCTATGTTTAGCTTCAATAGGCAGTAAGGACAACGTAGATATCCAGAAGTCAGCAATTCGGTGATGGTGGTAGGGATAAACTTGCCACACTGTGGACAAGCCATGCCTGGCACTTGCTGTTGCTGCTTATTATTCATCATGGTTTGCCTCCTTTCCTTCTTCTACAGCTTCCATCTGCAAATTGTTGGTGGTAAGATGCAGGAGGTTTGCTAAACCTCCAGGCATATCAGCCTGTTCCATCCTTACCTTCACTTTCATGTTGGCAGTAAGCGATTGTTGTGAACTGCTCTTGCGTGAGCCTTCGACTTTTGCGGAGGCCATTGAAACTCGTAGCTTGACCCCCTCTGCTGTTTTCTCCTGAGGTATTGCACCATTCTTTAATGAAAATGTGGCATCTGTATCTGCACTTAGGGCATCAACTATCTGAATGTCAAAATCGAAATCAGCTTCTTTTACTTGAAGCAATGGCAGCGGTACTAATGTCAGCAATGGTATCTTTACCTGTTGTTGATGTGTACCATCTACATCGTGGCTTTGATAGTTGAACTCAAGCATACGCAGTTCACCAACCTTGCCTGTTTCCTTGTCGTATGACTCGAAAGCCAATTCCATCAGATAGCTCAAATAACGTCTAGTCGCTATGGAGTCTGCGTCAATGGTAGCAGCCAACGGACCGGAGATAAGGTCTTTCAACTCCATCACTTGGCTACTTGTTCGTTTTATATCTTTTCCTGTAGGCATAATCTTTCTATTTTATGGTTCTACAATATTTTATTCCTCAGAATATAGTTTGATGTTATTTGGCGAAACGTGGAAATGCAAGGTATGGATGCATTCCTCTGGCAAGTTTGCCAATTCCTCAGAGTTCAATGTTACATCTACAGATGGTATGATTCGCTTGCGCTTCAAGTTGATGTCTTTCAATAATGATGGCATCATATTTTTCAAGAAGTTCTCCAAGTTATCTCGTATATCTTTACGGGTATTTTCCCCATCAGGTCTGTTGAATAGTACTTGCAGGTCTTCATGTCCAAGCAAATTTTCATCACATACAGAAAGAATACAGTCAAGTAGAACACTTTCGTTGACACTTCCATCATCCTTGATGAGAGAAGTGAAGTTCTGCTGCATAGCTTTCAGAATCTTACGGCTCAAAAAAGCACTATATTTTCTTTTCAAATTATCATCTATGGCAAAATTTGCCAACACCTTAGTGCCACTATCCGTTCCATCCTCAGGAAAGAGAGATTGCAACACAGGTAGGGTGCTCTTGATGATTGCCTTGGCAAGATCAATACTTATTTGTTTGGCAACCTTGCGCAACAGAGGATAGTTGATTTCGTATTGCTCTGTTTGGGCAGAGTCACTTTTCACACCATAGCGCAAGTCAAGCTCCACCTCACCAACAGCAACTGTTGGAAGGGCGAACTGTTCCAAGCGTCCATTTTGCTTGTAAACATCCTCCAATGACATGGCATACATATTTGCCTCATGTTGTGCCACTATCATGTCTCGGAGTATTGAACTGATTATAGTACTTAATTGAGCCATAAGATTCCTTTAATTTACATTATATTATGGTTTGGTTGTGTCTGTTTTTGTGTCAGGCTTTACGTTCTGCACATCAACCGAAACCTTCTTCTTACCTGCAATAACAGTATAGGTCTTAGCCTCTTTGAGTTCAAAGACCACGCTATCATCGCTTACCTTACCTGTTACACCGTCAATCTTGATAGATTCAGGCTCGAAGATGCCCTTGCTGTTCTTGTAGGTAGCGATAAGGGTAGCCTTACCATCAGTGAGGGTAAGCTCACGAGCACTAACCTCCAAAGTTCCATCTGGGTCAGAAACATCAAGTGTATTACCAAGAAGTTCAAGAACCTTGGCAAGACCTGCTGGCATACTATCTTGACCAGCCTTGACTGCCACATCCATAGTGTACTCTACGCTATACTTAGATTCTTGTGTAGCCTTTGAGTCCTTCTTGGATGAATAGTTAGCCTTCATCTTGGCATCCATGTGGAAAGCTCCCCATTTTGCGCCAATACTTGCCTCAGCACCAACATCAAGTGCCGAGCTGCTTGACTGTTCGCTAACACTTGAAGAGGATGCAGAAATGTTCGCCTTGAAATTGATGTCAATGTCGTGGATGGCGATGTACGGGATAGGTACAATCGTCAACAGTGGAACATTCAACTGAACCATGTGACCGTTCTGCATGAACTGAAAAGAAACATTTACTGCTTCTTTCTGACCAGTATTTGGGTCAGTGTTCAATCCTACTTCTTGAATAAACTGCCATGATGTCTGCGCAGCCATAGCTTGCGCTTCGATACATGCTTTCAACGGACCTCCGATAATACTACCGAAGGGAATCGCCTGCAACGCATTGGTTGCTACCTGCGAAGGAGTTGTGTCAATTGCCATAATTAATCAAATGTTACAAATGAATTAAAATCTTCAGCATTACCAACACCAAGAACCTGATTAGCAGGAATAGGTGTAAGTACAATAATTTCTCCAGAATTCTCATATGGGCGAATTCCAATGAATGTTGTTTCTTCCAATGTTTTTGCATTCAAATACAATCGAGGCCCAAATTTTGCAGTCCTGGTTATTGCTTCACCCAAAACCTCTTTAGATGGATGCACTTCATGAATGTCTTCTGTGGAGATAACATAGATATTTTCCTTTGTGAAATGTCCCATACAGTCTGGTGTGTCAGCAGTCGAAACAAAGATATTACCAATGCTATCTGCACCACGCACATGAATAGTCAAAATACTTGCATCACGACAGAATATTTTCTTAACGAGTTCCTTCGCGTCTTCAAGTTTCAATGGATTTCTTGCCATAAATCCATTGTGCTTAATTACCTCTGGAGTTCGAGTGTCTGCTCGATACAAAAAAGGAAGAGAATCAAACTTAGCTTTTGATCTTTCAATGCTCTCATATCCGTACTTAACAGAATATTTTTCATACTCTGGAATAGAAATGTTTAATTTCATACATTCTTTTAAAATTACGCTCCTTACTCGTTTACTATTAGGCTTTTCAGGACCCGCCTCTCAACGTTGATGGTGCAAAGATATAGCGAAAGCCCGACTGGTGCAACTATTTCCACCAGACGGGCTTTGTGTCCATCAAACAGGCTATACAAACCTGTTATACCATCAAAATCTTACTTGTTTCGATTTCTCGAACCCCAAAAGTGAAACGAGGATTTCAAGTCTTCACGGTACTTGTCTCCAATGTGTACTTCCATACCATTCTCCAAAACGACATGTCCATAATAGTACATATCGATGTAGCGAATGTTGACGATGAAAGAACGGTGAATGCGCTTGAACATATTCGGGTTCAACTCTGGCTCAATGTCTCCCATGGGGCAAGATTGAGTGTAACACTTGCCGTCAATCATGTGAATAACACAGTTGTCCTTCATTGCCTCAATATAAGCAATGTCACTGACGGTGATGCGCTTGCATCCCATACCACAACTAACCAAGAATACATCGGTAGGGTACAAACACTCGTTTGATGCTTTCATTTCTGTTCTCATAATATAATTTTGTTTGAGCACCTCACGATTAACGCAAAGGTACTTCAAACCATGAAAACAGGTAGCACGAAACCACCATACAGCCATATTATCCACCAAACAGACATCAGGGTACGATGAAGGGTCTATACGCCACTTGTCATCGTGGCATATAGACCCTTGTCGTTTCCCGTGAGGTGTGGGTAAATATAATTGCTGAGCACCTAATACTCCTGCCCAGCTTAGGAGTTTATCTAATGTTATTAATTTCTAAATTGTTTTTGGATATGTATTACGTCCACATTTTATGGAGTGGAATATTTTTCCAAGAAATTGTTGTTGTACATGATCCGGAGAATCTGCATACTTCTTAGATTCATCAGATTGCCACGCATCAATAGCTTTTTTTGTCATAACCTTTTGATCTTTTGACAAAGTTAAATCTACAGATTCAGTATTTACATTATCAAAGATATTGATACCTGCAGCGGAAATATTACCTAATGTCACCGAATTTAGTTTTGGACAATCGGCAAAGGCAAAGTCACTTATAGATGAAACTATCGGAGCATAGATTGTTTTAAGACCAATACAATCCTGAAAAACCACCGACTCTATACTCTTTACATCTGGCAAGCTAATAACTTTCAGCGGTTTACAATTAAAAAATGCACTAGACGGCAAAGCCTCAACTCCGTAAACAGTTAAATCTATACTGCCATCACTTGCACTGCTTAGAGCTTCTCTTATAGCATTAAACACACTAATATCTGCATTTGCAGCCAAATTTTTGATTACAATGTTCGTATTGCCCACAGCCAAAGCATTTTTTATAATTAGTACGGCATTTTCTGTAGTTGTTACAGCATCGCCACCGGTAATTGCATCTCCTTTACCCCAATCCGCAACACTTACACTTCCGATTGTAGCTTTGTCCTTACCTATTTTTACATCATAGGTATAGCTCATAGCTTTGTCAAGAGCAGGAATTCCCGTTACATACAGTTCTTTAGTCTGAGTAGGGTTGATCACCTCACCATCATTGTATGTCACTGTGAGTTTGAGGAATTTCTCTGTAGAATTGGCATCTCCAGGAGATACCAAAGCATAGAACACATTGTTGCCACTTTCTTCTTTTTTATAAGTTTTGATAGCTGCGTAGCTGTCACCATCTCCTGCAGGAACTTTCAGCTTAGAATAAACTTCTACGGCAGAAAGTGTAGGGTTAAGATCTTTGAACTCATCTCCAAACCCGCTTACTTTGACAATGACGCGAGCCGTCTGACGTTCAAAGTTCAATGTCAACTGTCTGTCGGAAGGTATATATGCCTTTTCTATAGTTTCTCTGCTTATCATATAATCTGACTTCTCTATTTTGTCAACTGTAGATTGGTCTGCTGAGACATAACCTACAGAGAAAGAATTGGTGGTACTTTCATCCGCCTTCTCAGGATAACAAGCCTCGAAAGCCTGGGCATTACCCGTCCAGACCAGATAGTCACCAGCATTCGCAGGTGCCCATACCTCGCCCGTCTTCTTATAAATAACGGTTTTGCCCTCAGTCGTTACACTGATTACATCGTTCTCATTAAAATTCTGTTGTTCCTCTTCTGTACCCAATGGATTACTACGGGTAAAAATGCTGTTTCCACCAACGTTGGCAGTAATCTTCACCTCATTGGCGGCAGTGTTAGCTCCCAGTTCGTCATCAGTAGAGCAAGCGGCAAGCATTGCTATAACTGCAAATGCTCCCATATATCTTGTAATCTTCATATCTTGTCTATTTTAAATGTCAAACAAATTTTTAATCAGTCTCTTTTTCGATAATGGTTTCTTCTCCCCAAGGCTTCGCTGTTATGGCGCCCCCTTGCACTACATCCTTACCAACTAACAGATGCAGGTCATATTTTTTACCAGATTCAAATAGCGCATTGTCGGTGCCAGTCCAGATGTAATCAGTGCCATCCACCTTGAACTTAATACATAATTGTCCTGCGTAAACTCTCTGCGGAATCACAATGGCAGAATATTTGAAGGTGGCATGGTCGGTTGTTTTATCAGCCTTCGTGAATGCTACAGTTTCAGGAGTAATGGCTTTTGATGCCATGCCGTCAAATTGAACACTTATAGGGTCTGCTGCAAAATTCACCTTACTGCGGATAAAGGTGCCATCCACCTTGACATCAGTTACGGTTGCTGACGTAACAGGCTTTTCTTCATCCTGATTAAACTGGTCTCTCAACTCGATAGTGAGATTCAGCTGACTGAGGAGATGGGTGAATGTGACATCAACCGCTTTGCTGGTATTCAATTCCAAACCAGGCGTGAATCCTGTTTGCTTATATACAATAAGGTCGGATGAATAGTCTTCAGCATTGCTTTGGTCTTCTTTTACAGAAAAGGCATAATCAGTCTTTCCGAAGACTTTAACTTTGCCACTTGCATCTTCTGTAGTCTCCTGATATGGCGCATAAGCCAGAATATCAACAGCGGTAGTTGAATTCTGCCACAACATCTGGGTAGCAGGAATCCAATTGCTGCCTTCCTTTGTTACCTTGATATTATCATAGGTATATTTTTCGCTATTAGCATTCTTGATGCAGAAGCCAAACGAATTAAGGTTGTCGGTGCTGTTTCCGTAAGAGGCACGGGTATTCATGCCATCTACGCTTGTCATGATTCTGACCACATTGTCCATTGGATAATTACTCTGTGGTAATCCATCCTCATTTGAGCAGCTGGCAAAAACTGCCGTTGCCAAAGCTGCCATTGCTAATGTTTTAATTGCTTTCATATTGTCGATTTTTATGTTTTAATTTTAAGAACGTTAATCATAAGCCTCACCCTTGATAGGTTCGCCTGTAGAACCCCAGTCGGAGATGCTTACATCGCCAAGTTTTATGACATCACGTCCTACCTCCAGGTTGACGGTGGTAATCTTGCCACTCTCAAACTTGAAAGGAGTTCCGTTGTCGTAGATGAAGTCCTTGCCGCCAATGGTGATGATTATCTTCTGAACACCATCCTGCGGGATGATGATGGAAGCATATTGCTTGTTGGCGGTTAATGCTGGCATGTCGAAGTCTGCTTTATCTTCTGCTACAGCAGACGGGGTGACAACCTTGGTCAGATAATTGATGGTTGCTTTTTTTGCGGCATTGCCTACAGCTACCTTATCTACGGTAGGTCCCTCTGTTCCCCACTGGTTCTTATAGGTAAGGTTCACCACAAGTTTTGCCATCACGTGGGTAAAGGTGAGAGGAACAGGTTGCTGTTCATCGACATTATAGGATAAGCCATCTTTGTTGACTGCCACCAAGAGGTCGCTTTCTGTTTGCTTGTTCACATCGAATGTATATTCTCCGGCAGAAAGGTCGGATATTGCTGAAATAGGGTATACACCGATGAAATAATGCTTGTCGCGGTTGTTCTTCCAAAGCATCTGTGGAGTAGATACCCATGAACCGTTAGTCAACTTGTTGATAGCGTTGTTCACCACACGCTCGCGTGTCTCTGGAGCAACAGTTGCATCGCCAGTCCAGGCATACACACTGATTTCATCACCCTCCTCAAAGGTTTGTCCACCCTTCTCATCTGTTGCAACACGTGTCATATTGCCGATACTGGTTGAAACGGTGATGTACTTGGAGGTCTCGCCTCCGATACCGTTCTCGTTGTCAGAACAACTGCCCAATGTCAAAGCCATTGCCATCAGGGCAAAGAGATAAGTTTTCTTTTTCATTGTCTTTTACTATTATATGTTTATATTCTTGTTTTGATTCTTGCTTAAATGAGAGGGTCGCTTAATCTTCAGGATTCAGGATTTCACCACGATAAATCCATTCCTCAGTCCAATCATCTATCTTCGTGCTCGTAAGATACATGTAAGGTTTCATCTCCTCAAATTCCAAGTTTATCTTGTACTTGCCGCCAGACTTCATGACAGGAGCTTCGATGTCGTAGTTGCTAACTACTCCCCCAGGAGAAATCAGTTGGATAAACAACTTGGTGGTATGTAAACCGTTGGCTGTCGGCATCAAGCGTAATGTTTCCGTTTTTAAAGTTTCGCCAGGCACTGCGATTCTCAAAGGTATATCACACTCTTCCTTGGTATAGCTTGCCGTCCCGAATGTTCCATCCTCATTCTTTTGCAGGGGAAGGAGTCCGGTTGCCACATTCAGAACCTTGCCTATCATTGCAAAATTGTCAGGAACTCCTTCAATGAAGATGGTCAATTCTGCAAGTATATGGCGCATTTCATTTTTTGTTATGTAGTTGACATTTGATTTGTCAATAACGATGTCCGTGACTCCATAATAGGCATGGTCGGGAGAGGCACTTGGATTGGACAATCCAAACATGAGTTGGTTCATGTTGAGGGTCGCCCTTGTAGCCTCACCGATAAAAAACGGTTCTATAAGGTTGGTGGCAGCCAGAATCTGATAATGCCCTACAGGAAGAGCAAAGCGTTGGCTTGCTACCTCCTGCGCACTACCATAATGTTTTTCCTCTACAAGCGAACCGTCATCGGCATTGAATATCCAGAGTTTCACGTCATTCACATCCGTACCTTGGTCGGCTTCATCTGCCCAAGTGAGCGATACCGACAAGCCTCCTTCTTCCTCACCATCATGAACATTATGGTCGCAACTTGCCAATAGGCATGGGACGCATAACAGCACCCATAACCAAATATTAAATCTTCTTTTTGCTTTCATTTTCTATCTTGTTTTATGGGTTACTTATGATTGTCTGTAGTCTCTACTCGGCGAGCCTTATCCGCATCTTGGGTGTCATCGCTACCATTTCCTATTGCAGTAATGCGATTAGCCTCTATGCCATTCTTCACAAGCCAAGTCTTTACGGCTTCTGCACGCTGGCGAGATATACGTTTATTGACAGTCACGCTGCCTTTTGTGTCACACCAACCTGTTACCGTCACCTTCATGTTCGGATTCTCTTTCAATGTCTTGAGAATAGCATTCAATTTAGTCTCTTCATTCTGTTGGATGTCGATACTATTGAAGGTGAAATATATAACAGGGAAAGTCACCTTTGCAGATTCTTTTATGTCTTGTTCTGCAACTTTTGTTTCTGCCTTATCTACTGTTTCTTTCTGATTGACCTTCTCCGAAGAAACTGGTTCTTGTTGTAGAACTTCCTTTTGTGGAACTGATGGAGTTTCTGCTATCTTGTTCTTCTTTTTAGAGAGGTTTATCCCCAATCTTACTCCACTTTCCCAAACAAAGTTGTTCTTATGCAGATGCTCTGGCATTCCGTCCATACGTTCGCCAGTAAGACGAGTCAAACCGGAATAGATGCCCAATTTCAGGCATGAGGTCAGTTGGTAGCCCACCTGCAAATCTGCACCATAACCCAAATGCCAGTTGGTAGAACCTTTCATCACCTTAGCATCATCGGCTATAGTCTGAATATCAGCCTTGGTCGTTACTGCATATATATGAGGTGAAACAGCCAAATCCCATCGGCTGTTAGCTGTTTGATGGAACAGTCCAAGGAGATTGATATTCACTCTTGCCCCATATCTGCCCATTCTGACATGGCTTTTCAGATTGGCATATTCCCAACTGTCCATGCCTAAGACACCTGCCTTGTAAAGCACGCCATCGCTGCCCAACCAATAGTTACGTTCTACGCAGCAGTCTTGTGCAGACAAGTTTATTTCTCCATACTTGGAAGATAACTCTGCCGAGAATATGGAGTTGAAACGATAGCCACCATATATGCCAGCAGCCCAACCGAGGTGCGTCTTGTCATGTCCGAAACTTGAGAAAGTAGAGAAACCGAAAGGCATTCCA
Organism: Segatella copri; assembly: GCF_002224675.1. GTDB lineage: Bacteria > Bacteroidota > Bacteroidia > Bacteroidales > Bacteroidaceae > Prevotella > Prevotella copri_U. Next base: position 11,821 of record NZ_NMPZ01000033.1, read on the forward strand.
CCCTCTACTCCGACGTACCAGCCTTGCGAAATAGTCTTTCCATCTTCTTTTACTTCTGTTCTCGCAAAAGAAAATGGAAGAATAAATGCAAGTATTGCAACCAGCAACCGATTTTTTATTGTCAAATAATTTATCATATCATTCATTTTTTTTACCGTAAAAATAAAGATCTATCTCCAATTACAGGACAAGTATCCACCATAAAGCTAATTCATCCATTCTATCCGAAACTCACTCCAGAAAATACAAGAGGTTTGTTAGGAAGATAAATATGGATGCAAAGAACAAATATATATAAAAGCGTTCCCTCTTGATGAAGTCACGAAAGCTATAGCGAGCCTTATAGTGATCATCAAGATATATCCTGTACTCATGTATCATGGCATATCCCAAGATAATACCTAATATGAGTACAAACACCCCGATGATGATCAGGGCTAATTCTATCCTTGGTATAGATTCTAACATTTCTTTCATGGCACAAAGATAGTGTTTTTCTGTTAAAAAAGGAGGCGCATTCCCCTGTCAATGTGTCTACTTCCTATGTTTTAGGTGTCTACTTCGTAGGAAGTAGACACCCATTTTAACGATTTATTCCCTTTTATTATGCGTATTTCTGGTATTTATTGAAAAATGGTTAATCCTGTTTTTTATCATCTGGTGCTGCATTTGCAACTTGTTCTTCTCGCCATTCGGTAGGCGTACAACCTTCCTTTGACTTGAATATCCGGTACAGATAGGTACGGGCAGAGAAGCCACACTCGGCAGAAATAATGTCATTACTATAGTCTGGAAATTCAAACATCATCTTCTTTGCCGCATTGAAACGTATATCACCAAGCCATATTCTGAATGTAGTTTTCAGATACTGGTCGAAGAATACAGATAACTCATCCTTGGAGATACAAAGTGTGCGAGAGAGGGTAAGCATATTCACAGTACTGTCCTTATATCCTAAATTCGCACACCATGCATCAAGACTTTTCTGGATGAAATCTCTGCGCTCATCGGAAAGTGGTTGTAAAGATTCTGTTCTGCTATCAGCAGAGGTCTGCTGTTTAGCAGAAAGTGCCCCCCCCATACCTATATTTTGTTCCCACCAAGGCATCGTTTTCCACTTCTTTATCCAAGAGTTCTTCGGTAGGGATATAACTGCTGCCGAGAGCAATAAATGTAAGATTGAAGAATAGCAAGGCAAGCAATACGGCTGGACCTACTATATATAATAAGGTAGTAGAAAAGATGGCAACTGGCATAGCGAGAACTGCGAGCCATAGAATGATTACACTGGCACGCGAATATCTTACGTAAGGCAATAAATCCGTTGCAGCCATTGTCTCCAACATATTTTTACGCCTAATCATCTCCTGAATAATCATGTATATGCAATAGAAAACACTTACGCAAAACAGAGTCAGCATCAGATAAAGCCCCTCTCTGATATACAGGCTATGATGAAGACTGATACCCACGCAAAAGACCACAATGATGGCAGCATAAATGCCACTACACATCAGTATCATCTTTCTGAGGTTAGCACGGGTGGTTTCTATGTTGTAGATTCCTATGGAGATGAGCGAGAAGCAGGGGGTATAGAGGAGGATGTTGATGACCGCCCCCAGATTATCGTGCATAGCACGGAACCCGAAAGTCATCTGCAGCACATATTGTATCGCCAGTCCTATCAGGGCAGCAACGATCATCCATCGAGAACGCTCATACCGCTTGTTCTCCCATCTTACATGCAGATGAGAGATTGCTACGATGAAGGCATTGATGAGCATGAATATGAAGCATGCAAACTGAAGTAGAAATAATGAATCCATTCTTATCTTATGTTTACTTTCTTGTATTTTTGATTGCTTGCTGTAGGATTATCCGGATTAGTCATCTGCAAATATCCTGCTGCAACAAGGGAGGTGATGTAACGCTCACGGTTCTTTGTCTGATTGGATAAACCAAGGCGTTCCATGATCTCTGCGGTGGTTCGAGGAACTGAACAGAAATTGACTATATCCCTTTGCTTATTAGACAATGACACTTTTTTAGTGTCAGAGTGTCTAAGTCGAGTGTCAGAGTCTTGGACTTGGTTACTTTTTTCCTCGACTTCGTTACTCTCCTCTTCGACTTCGTTACTTTTTTGTTCGACTTGGTTACCGACTTGGTTACTTTCCCCCTCGACTTGGTTACTTTTTTTCTCGACTTTGTTACTTTCTTCTCTCCAAACCGTGATGACAAATTCCTGCGCCTTGTCATTATTCATAAACGTGACATTAACACCTTCATCAAGAGCACGAGTGATGCCGCTACCCACACCAGTGTATGGCAGCAAGTATATAGCATTGTTAAAAAGGAACATATTGCGAGGCATGGATGTTCCAGCCTTGATGTCATCAATAGTGAGTCCGTTAGGCAATGCACCAGGACTATGAATCTCCACACGATTGTCGAAAATGAAAATGCGAACAGGGGCCTTCATGTTCAACGAACGGTGTACAAGGCTGTTTACAGTGAACTCAACCAAACTGGTGTAAGGTATTTCCAACTTACCCATGCTGTTGAATTCATCTCCCACCTGCACATTATGTAGGTTACGAGTGAAGAAATCCATGATAGTGTCATATTGATGAAGCAGATTCCCCTCCATATCTGCATCATTCACCTTGTCACGAAAAACCTTGCTGCCAACGCTGTTGCCAGCAAAACAGATACACTTGGCTGTCATCATTGGCATCCAGCGTTGGGTGTATTTGCCAAACAGAAGCATGGCAGCAACGGTCAGTGAACCATCAGGACGGATAAATCGCAGATTGCGAAGTATCTTCTCACTGTCATGCCCCTTAGCGATGGCAGAGCATATCATATCAAGTGATGCTTCATTAAAAGCGTCACCTGTCAAGCCTTTCTTTTCCAAAACTCTTTCAAAACGGTTGCCAAGAAACTGCTTGATGGTCGTTGCATCAAGGTCGTTGACAGTTGCATCCCTAACACCAGCCTCGTCTGGAGCAAAACTACCGCAGTCGGTCATCATTTCTGCAAGTTCAGCATTATCGAACACTTTACGCTTGTCGGCACCATTCTTCACCCATACGATTCCCTTGTTGTCATGATAAGGCTTGTTGAGTCCTTCCTTCACAGTAGCAACAACCAAGTTGCCATCCTCAACTTCAACAGTATCTATCTTTATCAGAATGGATGGCACTACGTTTTCAGAAGCAATGTCACTCAACAAGTTGGTTGTTTCTTGTACCTCAGAATACGACAAGGCATTGGGTTCTCCGGTCTTATCCTTTATGCCAACTACCAATTTGCCACCATGTGAATTACTGAAAGCCACTAACTCACAGGCAATATCATATTTGTCGAGAATGCGTTCCTTGAACTGCACCCCCGACACCTCGCCAGCCTTTATCTGTTTCAATATATCGTTCATCATTCTTTGATACATTCTTTGTTCAACAAATCGTTTACATCCACTTTCAGCAAATCAGAAATCCGTATTAAGGTTTCCAAGTCTGGTTGGCAAGTGTTTGTGCACCATTTAGAAATGGTTGCTTGGTCTTTACCCAACATTTCTGCCAACCACTTGTTTGAGTGCTTGGTTACTGCCAACATTATCTTCAATCTGTTTACATCTTTCTTTGCCATACTATATATATAAAATAGGTAAATACACTTGCAAAAGTACGAAAATAATTTCAGAAAAAGGAACAATAGCCTCAAAATGTTTACGAAACATGCAAATAATTGAGTATTTCGCAATATTGCCCGTTTCATAAATAATCATAAAAACAAAGTAAAAAAGGTGTTTTTTGGAAAATTAGATTTATCTTTGCATATATATTTGAAGGCGTTCTTTGCATATTGCAAAATACAGAAACGAGCAGAAGTCCGCTCGTTTCCATATTGTTACCTATATAATATAGGCAAACGCCCAACTTCTTGATTTTCAATCAAAGTCCAAATTAGAGCGAGTTACCTGAATTAACATTATGCTTCCTGGCAACCAAAGCGTGAGATTCTGTTATCTGATGCAGAAAGGTTGGTAATGCGAAAATACTACTATTATTTAGACCCCCTTTTGTTATAAATATAATATATATACCTGATAATCAGTTGTATTGTGCTTTTCTGCAGACTTTGTATTTTAGACCCTATTTAGTTCTATTATTGAAAAATATTTTGTATTTTTGCGCCCAGAATGTAATTATACTAAAATATGAGAAGAAGTATTTCGTATACGATATTGTTTTTTATGATGCTTTCGGTGTTGGTATCATGTTATCAAAGTCATAAGAAAGAGTTGGACTTAGCTTATACGTTGGCAGAGTCTAAGCCAGATAGTGCCTTGGCCTTTTTGAACCGTATCAATCAAGGTAAACTCTCAGATAAAGATATGGCGAAGTATGCCCTTACTTATTACATGGCACAAGACAAGTCGGGCTTGGATGTGGATAACGATTCCTTGATTCGCATAGCGTATGATTGGTATGGTAAGCATCAAGCCGATTCTCTTTATGCTTCATCCTTGTATTATATGGGAAAATGCTTTCTGCTGAATGATAGTATGGAGCAGGCAAAGGCTTGTTTAGAAAAGTCCTATTCCATATCTGACAGCCTCCATAATATGAATTTAAAATGCTTGGCATTGGATAAGCTGATTGAAGTCGAAGAACAGCTGGCACCTTACAAAGCTTTGAACTATGCTAAAGCTTTGGTGAAGATGTATGAGTCCATGCCAAATGTTAGTATATATAATAAGGTGGCAGCGCATTTGAGGCTAGGGGAAACCTTTTTTAGTGTAGATAGTTTACAACAAGCCTTGGAAGAAGAGGAAAAAGCATATAGACAGGCGAAACAGGTGGATGATAGAAACTTATTGTCTTATGTAAGACAAAATCTAGCAAGTTCCTTTGAGGAAATGGGAGAAAATGATAGTTGTTTGTATTATGCACGACAGGCTTATGACTTGAATGCTGCAAATAGATTTTCTTGCTTGTTGACGTTGGCTTCTGCTTATATCTCTGTAGATTCTATAAACCAAGCCTTTAGGTTGTTGAAACAAGCAACGCCAAAAACGGCAGAAGATCGTTACTCAGTGTTTTATGTGCAAAGCCAAGCTGCAATGAAAGCCCAAGATTATAAGTCTGCTAAGAGCTTTAGCGATTCGGCGTACCATTATTTGGAAGATATGTATCGAACAGCATTACAGGGTAAAGCAGATTATTATAAATCATTCTTGAAAAAGGAAAGTGAAAGGGCGAAAATGCAAGGTAAAGCCGAAATGCAGCGATGGGTGTTTAGCTTGATGGCCGTATTGTTTTTTGTTGTGGTTATATTTGTTTTGTATGTTTATAAGTCATATAAGAAGCAGGTAAAACTACGTATGGAACATGAAAGGGAGGTGCATCTCCAAAAGCAACAAATGCAGGATAAAATACATCAAGAGGAACTTTCACATAAAGAGGTTCAACTATCTGTGATGCGTAACTATTTGCAAAAGAAGATAGATGTTGTAGAAAAATTAAATTCCATAGCTCCAAATGAGAATAAGCACGTTGTGTTGTCAGAGAGTGATTGGGACGAATTGGAGGTGTTTTTAGATAGTGTGGAAAACCTATTTGTGAAAAGACTCAAGCAAAAACATCCGAATTTATCTAAGACCGATTTAAGGCTAATGATGCTGTTGCGTTTAAAGCTGTCGCAAAAAGCGTTGGCTTCTATCTATTGTATTAGCGAGAAAGCAATTAAGCAAAAATTGTTCTTGTACAAGAATAAGGTTGGCATTAAAAATGAGCATTTTTCGCTTCGTAACTACATAGAAAACTACTAAAAAGAAGAGGGTAAAATGAAGTTTTAGACCTTATGAAATGGGGGGGGGAAAATTTTAAGTATCTGATATATAGTATTATATGCGCTTTGTACTATTGCGAAGAAATAGACCTATTTTGTTAGGCGTATATTGGAAAAACTAGTAATTTTGCAGCCGAGAATTAATAACAATTAAAAAGGTAAGGTTATGAAGAAAGTGAAAATGTTTGTTTTGATGCTGTTGCTTCTTGTTTTTGCTCCTAGCCAAGTGGGTGCAAAATATTCTCTTGCGACAAAGAATATTCCTGTAAATAGAAAAAAAGGACATTTGGGAACTCGTGCAGATGGTCTTGATATTGTGGTAAGCTTAGAAAAAAAATCACTTGTTGCAAAAGTAAGCCATTATGTTGGTGAAGTAAAGGTTTATGTTCATGATGACAATGGAAATATTGCTGCTACTACTTTTCTGTTCGTAGATGGCGATGGACAATGTACTTTGGACTTACATACATTAGATAGTGGTCCTTATGAAGTTGTTCTTGAGTTTTCCAGTGTAATTTATGCTGGTATATTTGAACTCTAAGTTATTAACTATATAAATAAAAGATACGCATGAAAAAGTTGTTATTGTTGGTGCTTGTTGCCTATGGCTGTGCATTAAATTCATGTACAGACCAAAATGGAGAACTTGTTAGCTTTGCGCAAAACAGAGAAATAGCAAGTCTGAATAGCATGAGAAGTACTAGAGCTGTTGATAGTACAAGTGTGGATAGTATTCTTCCTATAGAAGAAACAGAGGAGTCAGCAAGACTGCGTGAAACATTGCGTCAACATTCTATACAGTCTGTTTCTGCTCTAGCTTCTTATGGAGAAGATGATGAATATTTTTCATCTAATATTTATGCGATTCGTGAAATGCCACTGAATATTAGTGTTCGTTCTGTGGCAACAGGTTCAAACGCAAGCTATAAGTATCTTTCTTGCTCGGAGGCAGGAAAGGAAGTTGTGCTCAGTAGTCAGAATACAGCTCAGTCAAGTAAATTCTTTCTCAAAATTTTGCCAGCAACATCTGGGATACCTTATTTAATTTATTCAAAGAATTCTAATACGCCTCTTAATGTAGGGTATTATACTAATAAGCCAGATGATAAAATATTAATGTCTGCTAAGGATAACAGCGGCTCTCTATATAGTGCCTCTTGGGATTTATTGGCATCGCCTTCATATAAGGGTTACTTTGCTATTCAGAGTGAGTCTTATATAGGACAGGCCGATCCTAATAATTCTTGGTCGATATTCTATTATGTGCTTGAGGCTAAAGCCAATAATAAGTTGGGTTATGCACGGCGAGTCAATGGAAAAGGGCAACAAGAGTTTTTTATTCAGCCGATAGACAAGTTTGACATTGATTATATAGAATTTGATAAATCTTCGGCACAGATTAGCAAGTTGACTCCATTGGAAGTAGTTAGTTATGGGAAGAATGAGACAGAAGAACGTCGTAGTTTTTCGATAAAAGCTTCTCATTATGCGACGGATACCTATCAGTTTTCAGAAACAGGACGTTTAAAATTCTTATGGAATGATTCTCCGACTTTTTACCGTCCTTATGTGCTGGCAAATAAATTGGTTGTACCTTCTCCAGTTAATCCTGATGATGAACCTAATCCTGGTGAATTCTTGCGTGATATGAAATATTCCAACTCAAAGGGGAGAGTGAGCCGTGTGCTAACAGTAGAAACTGAGGGAATTGCAAAACCGAACTCTTTGATAGAAGTAACGTCTTATTTGGAAGGCTATTCTGTTTCTGCCAATTACGTTGCAGAGATGAAAGTAAAGGTAAATAATGAGGAAAGAAAGGTCAAAGTCAAGGGTACGTGGTATGGAACAATGTATACTACAAAACGAGCAAAACCTGATATAGTAAAATGTTTTGATCTTGATGATGGGGAAGAATTGTCTTTACGAAAGAAGTCTCATCCAGTAATAATTTCTAAAACTATATTGAAATGAAACATGTAAAAGTAATATTGTTTGCAGCACTGGCTATAATAGCCAGTGCATGCACCGATGAAGTCTCTGATTCTATGAATTCGGAAATTTCTATGGATAAGTCATTGGTACTTAAGAGAAATCCTAATCTTCCTATTTCTCATTCTAAATTCTATGTTCCAAAGAATGATGTGACTCGCTCCTCTGTGATTAATGGAAATTCCGAGGCATTATTGGGTTGCGGCTATAAACTTTTGGGAGGAACTTACGTAATGGGAGATTTTGCTAATTTTAGTGCATATCCAGTTGTAAATTTGAAAGCTTTGCAGGATTATGATGCTGCATATGTCAGTGCAACACACTTAAATACATCGGATCGTAAGGTGGTAACCTTTGCTGATTTTGATAGATACCAATACAATTCTACTGTTACTAAAAAGGTGTCATCAGGTTTCTCGCTAAATTTTAAGGTTTTTTCTCTTGGGCATAAGAAAGCAACAACGGAAACTTTCAAGACCATCATAGATAATTCGAACGATGCTACTTTTGGAGAACTATCTTTATATTTTATTAGTAATCAATATAGTTTGCAGAATTCAGCAGCAGCAAGGAGCCTTTATGCACGTAAATTTATAGAAAAATCATTCATTAAAAATTTGTATAATTCAACAATATCTTCTAATCTTAAAAACTATGGGGAGTTTGTTGTTACAGGTTATCTTACGGGAGGAAAGGCATATGCAAGCTATGCAGGTTGTAATAGTACTGCAAAAACGACAGAGGGCAAAGAAAAAGGATTGGAAAAATCAATAAATGCTTCTGTTACTTATAAAGGGGCGACAGGAAGTGGTGAGTTGGGATTTACTAGTTCAAACCAGTCTTCGTCAACAACAGAGTTTAAAAGTACGGATACATTTGTCCAGATTAAGACATTTGGTGGTATTCAAGACGGAGATGCTGTAGTGAAGACATGTGCTTTAAGTGATTTAAATGTCGATTTAAGCTCTTGGTTTAACTCATTGAACGATGATAAAACTCATACCATAATTGATGTTACAGATAATAGTTTGCTACCTTTATCAGACTTTGTGTTGGAGAAAAATTTTAAGCAAAGGTTTGATGATACAACAAATGGAGTCTTAGCGACTTATAATGAGTTTGTTATTCCTTATATGGAAACCGCAAGAGTGATGGTACGCTCAACTTCTGCTTATGAGCCATTGTATGATGTATGTCCAGTACTCGTTACACGCCAAGGAGATAGAATCATATTCAAGACTAGTCAGGTAAAAACTGATGACGAATTACGCAAGAACAGTAATGCGGAACAATTTGACCTAAAGCACCAAGCTATTTTGGAACAAACAGATAAACTGTTTAGTGTAGAGATTGGTTTGGAGCCCAATAAAAAGGCAAGATTGAATCCAATGTTGCGCAATCCTTTATGTATAGAAGTTGTGGATTTTGACAAATCAGAATATTATCGTTATTACAATGCTTCAAATAGTGTAGAATATGTATATAACCCAAAGAAAAAGGTTGCATTTTCTTATTATGTAGATGAAGATGAAGATGAGGGTGATATAGCTGAGGTATATGGAATTAGTTCTTGGGTGGATTCTTTGCCTGAAAAGAAAATCGCTATAGGAACTTTGGCGAATTATTATACAATTATCGGACTATAAAATTAAATTGTATGAAGAATAAGATAGTGTTGTTGGCATTGAGCTTGTGGATAATTCTGTTTGCTACAAGTTGCAGTAAAGATGACCCTTCACAGGTCTCTTTTACCTCATTAAATATGCTCGACGAAAATCATGGCAAGACCTTGTTTGGTGAAACAGGAGTTTACATAAACGGCTCGATGAATTTTCGGTCTGACAGTTGGCAAATAGTTGATTTGGGTACCTCTGTAAATTTCCAAAGTTGGCAAATTCCTAATTTGGATAACTTGTCAAACGAAACAAGTGTATTGCTAAATCATCGTTATGTGTCTTGTAAATCAGAGAATGTATTGACATTCCCTTCTCATAAGAATGCATATGAGATAGGATGTAAATATTATCAGTTTGTGGTGTCTTCATTCTTGGAGAAAGAAACTAGCAAGGTTGGGGCTGTCGTAGAATATACGTCGTCTTTGTCTGATGAAAAAGAATTGCCTCAAAAAGATACTAACATAGGTGACTTGTTTGGGCTAGATGATCAACTGTCGTTTGATGCTCTTGGTGCAGAAGAATATTGTTTTTTCGGAAAGAGTGAAGACTTTTCTATAAGTCTGTCTAAAGGGCATTTGAAAGTGGCTTTACGTAAGTCTCCAAATGAACTCTATGGACCTTATGGAAAATATATAATATATCTACGAAAGGGTAATGTTTACACAAAGGTTACATTTAATGTCAATCTTTAAGTTATGTTTAACAGCGGATTTCCCATTTCTTGAAGAGATGGGAAATCTACAAAAATAATGGGTATATGCAAAAAAGTGCTTATAACATAATAGTTCCAGTCAGTGATAGCAAGAATGTCTTGTTTAACGCAATGACAAAGAAGTTCTTCTATATTTCAAAGCATAATACAGCTGCGTGTCTTTTTATGCTAAATAATATAGAGAGTTTTCTTCCTGATGAAGCAAAAGGCTTTGTAGAGAAACTTTATGATAATGGTTTTGTCATAGATGACGATAGGGATGAATTGTCAGAGTTAAAGAGCTTGTTTTATGAATACAAGAACAATAAAGTGCTCAACTTGATGATTCTTACAACATATTCTTGTAATTTTTCTTGTTGGTATTGTGTTCAGAAGCATAAGGGTATTATTTTGTCGAAAGAGTTGGAGCGAAAGATAGAGAGACATATTGAATCCTATATTAAGAAAAATTCTATAGAGCACTTGACTTTGTCTTGGTTTGGAGGTGAACCGTTGCTAAATGTTGGAAGTATATCTCGTATTTCTGAGTTTGCGATAGATTTTTGTGCGAAGAATGCTATTGGATTCAACAATGCTATAACAACTAATGGTTCTTTGTTAACAGCATCTTTAATCCAAACGATGAAGGATTTGTCGTTTAATAGCTTTCAAATAACTATAGATGGTGAACAAGCGAATCATAATAAGACAAGGTTTAATGATAAAATACAAGATTCTTTTTCTTTGATACTGCAGAACATTGTAATGCTGACAAAAATGATACCAGAAGCAGATATAACTTGTCGTATAAATTATACGAAGAACAATCTCACGGATAATTTTCCTGAAGAGATAGATGCTTTTCTTCATTCTGTGAAGGATAGAATAACTTTGTTGTTTAGGAAAGTTTGGCAAGAAAATGAAACTCCAACTATGGATGATAAATTGACAGCTATAATTCGAACTTTCCATCACAAAGGCTATAGGATATTATCAGATTATGATGAAATCAAGTTGTCGGTTTGTTATGTGGAATGTAGCAACCATCATTCTATATATCCAGATGGGAGGGTTGATAGATGCTCAAATAAAGATATCTACGATGCACGGGGTTATTTGACGGATAATGGTGAAATTGTTTGGAATACGGTTCCGAGAGAATGTGATTCTAATGTGTTTACACGTATGGGAGATTGTTTGTCCTGTCAGTATTTGCCTTTGTGTATGGGACCGTGTCCAGAAACTCGGCGACATTTGGGAGAAAATGAAAAACTTAAGTGTGTTTTTGAAGATAAAGATGCTCATTTTCAAAATGATATTAGATGTTATTGTATAACAAAAGAAGATAAGTGAAATGAAGTTGATAATATGTATTCATTTTTTTTATCTTGAATAGCAGCAATGTTTGTTTTGGACAAGATTCTATAAGAATAGACACTGTTAAGTCTGTCACTCTCAACGAGGTTGTGGTAAAAGCTAAGAAGCATAATCTGTATTCGGATGTCTATTATATAAATCCAGATATTCGAAAGGGAACTATGTCTGTGTATGACTTGTTGGCGAAATTACCAGGTGTAGATTACAATAAATTGGCTAATGCTATATCTGTTTATTCGGATGCAAAAGTAATAATTGAAGTGAATGGTGTGCCTGCTTCCAAGGACTATCTCCAGGCATTGGCTCCTACGGATGTGGCAAAAATAGAAGTAGTAAGGCTTCCTTCGGCTAGATATAAGATGTTAGGCTATCATTACACAATTCGTATAGCTTTGAAGGATGATTATAAGGGAAATGCTATTGCATTTAATAATTTTACTATTGTGTCTCCGGAAAATGGTAACAATATTATCGCTAATGAACAACCTAATATGAGATATCTATATTCAAACAAGAATATAGATTTCAATGCAGGGTATGGTATGGCGACAATTCATTGGAACTATCCTGTTGCATATTCGAAACAATATGCTGGAGTCATTTCTCAAGATGTGTTTGATACCTTTGAGGATGAGCCGAATGAACACAAAGGTAATGTTACTCACAATGTAGCTGCTAATTTAAATTGGAGAATCGGTAAGAAACAACAAATAGCATTAAGTGGTAATTATGAATGGAATTCAAATTTTGATGAGCAAAAATATACAGGTACTCAATGGCTATCTATGGGGAAAATTGCTTCTATTGATGAGCAAAATGCTGAAAGTTTGAAATCTTCAGACATAAAGTCTTATGTGATTTATAAAAATTCCATGCTTGATAAGTTGAATGTGTACGCATCCCTTGGTGTAGAGTATTTGTCTGGTAAACAAAGAAATACATTCTTGGAAAATGGATTGTTGACATCTTCGCAATATAGTAAGAATAGTAAGCGTTATATTCATGGAGAGTTTGATGCCAAAAGTCAGATGTCAGATGCGTTATTATTTAACTTTGGTTATATAGGCTCTTTTTGTAAGTATGAGGTAAGTGATGTAGAACAACGGTTGAGTCTTTTGGAAAATGCAAATAACCATCAAGTGTTCTATACTTATTTTGATTACAAGATGACGGAAAGACTTTTAGCTCATGTTGGAACAGGCTTGGGATATGTCTCCCAAACAGGTATGGAAACAAATTGGAAGAAGTGGATACTTTTGCCTCAAGTGTCTGTATCTTTTGTTCCAAATGACAATATGCAACTTTCCTTAGATTATCAAACAACTGTTGCGGCTCCTAAGCTATATCAGTTGTCTACGAATAAGACATCTGTAGATACATGGTTGAAGTCACAGGGCAATCCTAGCCTAAAAGCTTCGACAAGTCATAGCTTTTCTATAATGGGGACGTTTTGGGACAAGCTACAAGTGGGTGGACTATATGAATATGAGCATAATAGTATTGAACAACTATATAATAAGGAAACGGATAATACCTATGTCCAAACCTTTGCTAATGCCAACAAGAAAGGATTTGGTTTATGGGTATCATATAGTTGGGATATCTTGAAAAATCTGACATGGGAAAATACGATAAGTGGACAGATTTTAAAGGTATATCTGGATAGGTTGAATAATAAATGCTCTAATTTGTCATATCTTAGTACTTTGAGTTGGTGGAGTGATAAAATGAGAACAAATTTTTCATTAGAATATAGACATCAGATGATAAAGAATCCGCTACTTGATGGATGGGAGCATTATGGACAGGATTTGTGGCAGGCTGCAGTAAATAAAATGTTTTGGAAAAACCGGGTGAGTGTGTCACTTATGTATATTCCACCATTTCGTTTTGGAATAAGGCGAGAGCAAAAGTCTGTGATTAGCACAGACTTTATGGATATACAAAAAAGACAATCGATGAGAACTTATGACAATACTTTGTTATTGCGTGTTCGCTTTCGTTTGGACAATAGAAAGAAAACTCATCGAAATGAATATAAGGAATTGTTTATGGATGAAAATAAAAAAGGTAAGGGACTTTTATAGTCCAATGTGTAACTTAAATATATTTAGACAATGGAAAAAATTAATCTAACGGATTTGTTGAACGAGGTTCAGCAAGTCAGAATTATGGGTGGTGAACGAAGTGATTTACAGCTTAAAGTTTATTTGGGAGATTGCCCAAGTTTTGGTGATTGTCACAGATACTGCCATATTGATGGTATTTAGTTTTCGGTATTGTTGTATGGAGCTGGATAGATAATATCTATCAGTCATTTGATTTGCCATCATGTTTCCTGTTTTTCATGGACATGATGGCTTATTTGTTAGTATTATGTCTTTTACTTTAAGAAAACAATATGACTCAATGCAATGCGGTATAGCCTGTTTGCAAATGGTTTGCAAATATTTCGGCAGGGACTATTCTTTAGATTCTCTGTCGAAACTTTGCTTTGCCACAACGGAAGGGGTGTCCATGCTAGGTATTAATGAAGCGGCTAATACGCTAGGATTGCACACGGTAAGTGCAAGGGCAACCACGACCATGTTAGGTGAAGTCCCTTTGCCTTGTATTCTTCATTGGAATCAGAATCATTTTGTTGTATTATATAAGGTTAAGAAAGGCAAGAGGTTCTATGTCGCTGACCCAGGAAAGGGATTGGTCACTTATGGCTTAGAAGAGTTCAAGCAGCATTGGATAAGCACGAAATCCAATGGCGAAGACAAGGGTATCGCCATGTTCTTCGAGACCACTCCTGCCTTCTTTACCTATCAGATGGAAGGAGAAGATAGACAGAAGGAGAAGCGTTCCTTCAAGTTCCTTTTCAGATATTTCAAGAAATACCGCAAGGCTTTTTCCTGGATAGTCTTGGGACTGCTTGCGGGCAGCGCCCTGCAGCTGGTGTTGCCGTTCCTTACCCAATCCATCGTGGATGTCGGTATCAAGAACCAAGACATTGGATTCATCTGGCTCATTCTCTTAGGCCAGTTGATGCTCACCGTCAGCCGAACTGCGATAGACTTCGCCCGCCGATGGTTCCTGCTCCGTATCTCCATGCGGATCAATATCTCCCTGGTGAGCGACTTCTTCATCAAACTTCTGAAACTGCCGATGTCTTTCTTCGACACCAAACTGATGGGCGACTTGATGCAAAGAATGAACGATCATAGCCGTGTGAATAACTTTCTCACCCAGCAGACGCTCAACATCACCTTTGCCATGCTTACCTTCGTGGTGTTTTCGGTGGTGCTCTTTATATATAATAAGGTAGTGTTTGCCATCTTCTTGCTTGGCAGCATCATGTACGGAGGATGGATGGCTCTCTTCCTGCGTCGAAGAAAGGTGCTCGATTATGAACTCTTCGAGCAGCAGGCCATCAATAACAACAGGACATACGAGTTCATTACTTCGATGCAGGAAATCAAGTTGCAGGATTGCGAGCAGCGCAAGCGGAAGGAATGGGAGGAGACACAGGTGAATCTTTTCAGGGTGCAGCAGAAATCTCTAAAACTACAGCAGACCCAGGAGGCAGGAAGTATTTTTATCAATGAGGTGAAGAATATCGTTGTGACGGTGGTTGCCGCTACGGCGGTAATCCAAGGGCACATGACCTTGGGTATGATGCTTGCCGTGCAATATATCATCGGACAGCTCAACTCGCCGGTGGAGCAACTCATGAACTTCTTCTATTCCGTTCAGGATGTGAAAATCAGCCTGGAACGAATCAATGAGATTCATCAGATGGATGATGAGAACGGAAAGGATGGCTTGCTGACAGGTCTTGATCATCCTGAGGATGGTATCCATATCAGCAACATCATGTTCAAGTATGATCCTCATGCCCTCAGAAAGACAATAGACGGGGTGGATATTCTTATTCCTCAAGGCAAGGTGACGGCGATAGTGGGAGCATCGGGCAGCGGAAAGACCACGCTCATCCGATTGATGCTGGGTTACTACTCGGTGCTGGAAGGAAAAATCACCATTGGCGATACCGACATCAATCAGCTCAACAGGAAATGGTGGCGCCGACAGTGTGGAGTTGTGATGCAGGAGGGTGTCATCTTCTCGGAGAGCATCGGGCGCAACATAGCTGTGGATGATGCAGAGATAGATGAAGACCGTTTGATGAGAGCAGCTGAGATAGCTTGCATCAAGGATTATGTGATGGCCTTGCCGCTGAAGTTCAACACCAAGATTGGGCGTGATGGCGTAGGACTGAGCCAGGGACAGAAGCAGCGCATCCTGATAGCAAGGGCGGTGTATAAGAATCCTGACTATATCTTCCTTGACGAGGCAACCAACTCGCTTGATGCCAACAATGAGCGTAATATCGTGGAGAACCTGGATAAGTTCTACCAAGGCAAGACGGTTGTGATTGTGGCGCATCGCCTGAGTACCGTAAAGAATGCCGACCAAATCGTAGTCCTTGACCAGGGAAAGGTGGTTGAGGTTGGCAACCATGAATCTTTAACCGCCAAGCGAGGGGCATATTATAATCTTGTGAAGAATCAGTTGGAATTGGGAAACTAAAATGCGTTTGATATGGAATAAAAAGAATCAGATAATATCGAGTTGAGAAGTGAGAAGGTGAGGAACGTGATAGGCAAAGTTCCTCCTCGCCTTGTTAGTTTGGGGACAGTTATCATTACGATAATAGTTCTAGCCCTCGCAGCTGCTTTCTACAAGATACCTTATCCTATATCCATGGAGGCTAATCCTAACAGGGAAGTGCGCATAGGAATGGAATTTATGATAGCCAAAAGCGAACGATAGGGGATTGGAAGATAGAAGAAACATAAAAAATAGAAGATTTTGAAGGAAAGCCTCGGCTACTTTGATGTAGTCGGGGCTTTTTGAAACCTACATCATTTTTACATAATAAACTGGGTAACAAATATTATGTGAGAAATGATGTGAAAAGTTTGGCGGTTTGAGCAATTTTCGGTAATTTTGCACCGAGATCATTTTAATTAACTGAGCTCTCTTTAAACAAGCCTTACTTTTTTAAGTGGACTCAGTAAATGACAAGGGTGACTCTTTAAACTTAAAGGTTATATTAATATGGTTGTTAAGAGATTTTTTATAAGTATGTCCATGTTGTTCTTTGGTGCGCTTCTGTTGCAAGCTAAGAATGAGGTTATAGATCATGGGCAATTTTTGTGCTCATATTATTATTGTTATTCGAAAGATACGATAAAGAATGATGAGAAAGGAGAAGATTTACTCTTTCTTTCTATCGGAAAGAATGTTTCAAAATGCTACAGCTATTATACTTATCAGTCTGATTCCTTGCAATCTACAGAAGATGGCAAGGCAAAGTTTCGTGCTTTATTCAAAGAAGCCTTTAAGCGAGAAGGATATCTGACTAATTCTTTTCCACATCGCAGAATGACGGCGTGCGTCTATAAGAATTATCCGCAGAATATGATGACGGTAACGGACGATCTGATGTCTCAGTATTATGAATATAGTGATAGCCTGGGTGTACAGAATTGGGTTGTAGAAGGTGATAGCATTAAAAGCATATTAGGCTATAACTGCCAGAAGGCAACCTGCAGATTCCGTGGTCGCTCTTGGACGGCATGGTTTGCCTTGGATGTTCCTATGAGTGATGGTCCTTGGAAATTTTGTGGACTTCCTGGTTTGATTATGGAAGTGTATGACAAGGGGAGACAGCAATATTTTTGCATCAAGGGATTGCAGAAGGATGCTGGCACGCCTATCGTTTATGATGTTTTCAATAGAAAACGGATAAAGACAGACCGGAAAGCTTTTCTGAAGTCTGAATATAATTATTTTCATAATCAAAATAGCATAAGCGAGGCTACGTCAGGTATATCCTTAGGTCTGTCAGACGATAAACGTAACTATGACTTGATAGAAAGAGAATAGAATCAAAGAGTATCTTTATTTTAAACAAGGAAAAGTTATGGAGAAATTGAAAAGTTTGGTGGCATTAACAATCTTAGCCTATATGGGGATAGGATGTTGTTATGCCCAGAAAAAAATAGATGAGGCTTATCTGAAATGTCAATATGATTATACTTATGTAGTGGATACTTTGTCTGGAAAAACAGCCAAGGATTGGTTGGTGCTGCAGATAGGTAAAAATATGTCCAAATGCTATAGTTATTATAGTATGCAGGTAGATTCTATTTTTGCTTCTCCTGATAGAGATGTAATACTGCGGCAGCAGATAAATGCTGCGATAGGTAGTAAGACCGAGTGGCCTCATAAAAGGATGAAAGCCTATGTGTACAAAAACTATCCGCAAGGAAAGATGACTGTAACAGATGGCTTACTGATGCAAGATTATATTTATGAAGATACTTTATATGCTCAGAATTGGGTAATACAAGATTCTTCTAAATTAATCTTGGGACATGAGTGCCAAAAAGCAGTCTGTCATTATCGTGGTCATTGTTGGACTGCATGGTTTGCTATGGATATTCCAATAACTGACGGACCTTGGAAATTATGTGGATTGCCGGGACTGATCATGGAGGCTACTATGGAAGATAATAGCCATGCCTTTAAACTTCTTGGCATGGAAAAGGTGTCAAAGGAGCCGATTGTCTTTAGCAAGACTTACGTTGGAAACAACAAATTTGAGAAGACTACATTTGAAAAATTCTTAAAGGAACAATATGTATTTCTTTTTGGAGATTTCCAGTCACAAACGCAACTACAGGGCATTGATATTCCCCAGATAGAAAAAGTTGGTTCTAAAAAGTGGAAATATAAACAATTAGAAAGTTTGTAAAATATAAATAGATATATAGTATTGAAAAATCATGAAGAGAAAGTGTTTCATATTTCTATTTTTAACTTTTTATCTTATTGGCTTTGCCCAAAATAAAAAGATAGATACGGCTAATATGCTGTGTAGCTATGTATATGAATATCTTACGGATACGCTGTCTGGAGAACAACAGCGCAAGGAAGACTTGCTCTATCTGCAAATCGGAGCGGAGTGTTCTAAATGCTATAGCTATTATACTTATCAGTGTGATTCTCTGATGGCTTCTCCTAATGGCGATAAACTATGGGATAGCTTCTTGGCTGAAGCTGTTGGAAAAGGATTGAAAGGAAAGCAATTACACAATGCCATACCACATCGCAGAATGTCTGCAACCATCTACAAGAATTATCCGCAAGGAAAGATAACTGTTACCGACTTCTTGCTGGGACAATATTACCTTTATGAAGATGCTTTAAACTCACAGGAGTGGAATATAGAAAGTGACAGCATGAAGGTTGTTCTTGGACATGAATGTCAAAAGGCTACTTGTAGTTTCAGGGGAAGAAAATGGACAGCTTGGTTTGCCTTGGATGTTCCTGTAAGTGATGGACCTTTGAAATTCTGTGGTCTCCCTGGGTTAATCATGGAAGTATATGATAGAGGAAAGCAATACTACTTTTGTATTAATGGAATGCAACAGGTTAGTGCAACACCAATCACTTTTGGTATATTAGATAAAGATTTTAAACATTTTCAGAAAACAGATAGAAAAGACTTCTTGTTATCAAAGTATAGATATTTGAGGAATCAAAATAGTATAAATGAGGCTTCTACAGGTATCTCTCTAGGTAGCGTGGATGAAGCTCTAAAATATGATCTGATAGAAAAAGAATAAGTATCAACGTAAAGAGAGAACGGATTGGTTTCTCGAGAAGATAATTTATGAAGCAACTGTTTTTATATCTGTGGTTTATCTGTATGAGCACTTTGACCTATGCCCAGCAAGTCACCTTGTCGGGTAAGGTGGAAGATGCCTATACGGGCAACGGACTGCAGGGGGTGATGGTTACCATCCGACCTGCTGCCGGCAATAGAATCCTGAAGTTTACCAAGACGCAGGCAGATGGAAGTTTCCTGCTGTCGCTCAATGCTATTCCGGATGGTCGTAACGTGCTGCATTTCTCGATGATGGGATATGCTACGAAAGTTATCCCCTTATCAAAGGATACTACCCAATATCATGTGCTCCTGACGGAGCAGGCTACAAAGCTGAAGGATGTTGTGGTGAAGGCTCCAAGCATCCGACAGCGGGGCGATACCATCTCCTACAATGTGGCAAGCTTTGCCGATGCCAACGACAAGAGTTTGGCTGATGTCTTGAAGAAGATGCCGGGAATGGAGGTGTCGGATAAGGGAGAAATCAAATATAACGGCAAGGCTATCAACAAGTTTTATATCGAAGGACATGATATGCTCGGCGGCCGCTATTCCATCGCCACCAACAATATACATCAGAAGGATGTCGGTTCGGTAGAGGTGATGACCAATCATCAGCCTATCAAGGCTTTGGAAGATATGTCGTTCTCGCAAGACCCTGCCATCAATATCAAACTGAAGGAATCAGCCAAGAGCCGTCTGGTAGGAACGCTGAAAGCAGGTGGCGGTATGGAGCAGAAGAAAGGGGAGAAGTTTGGTAAGCTGAATGTCTGGGAAGGCGAGATGTCGTTGATGCGCTTTGCCAAGAAAGCCCAGTCGCTCAATACCTTCAAGAGTAATAATATAGGTACGGATGTAACCGGTGAAGGCAATCTCCTCTTTTCGGATAATGGCACTGGTGTGATGGGAAATTCTTATAATCTGAAAGATTACGTGAATGTTACGCCCGACCAGCTGACGGATATTTCAGACAGCCGTGTACGTAAGAACCAGACCCATGTTTTCACCACCAATAATCTCTGGGTGTTAGGCAAAAATACGGATTTGTCTTCTCAAATAGTCTATACCCATGACCGTCTTCTTTCTTCCTCATTCAGTAATACCCAGTATTTCCTGAATGATTCAACCATTTATGATGTAGAGGATGAACAGGCAAAGCAGAAGCAGAACAGATTGGTTGCCGACTTTACGCTGACTTCGAATGGCGAAAAGTCGTATGTTGCCAATCAGCTTTCCGCCGACCTGGCTTGGAATGATGTCATGATGGATATTGCCGGCTCTTATCCTAATCATCAGCAGGTCAAGATGCCGAAATATAAAGTATCAGACAAGCTGGAACTGTTGCATCGGAGTGGTAAGCGAACCTATACCTTTAACACGTATAATGCTTATATGGTGAATCCGCACTCTCTGTCTGTTGATAATTTGCAGCAAACGGCTTATCAAAGTGTTCGTTCGGCAGCATTCTTCAGTCATACCAATACTTCGCTCGGCTTTTTCCTCAAGCCTTTTACCGTCATGATGAAGGTAGGCTTGCAGGTATTGAGCAGAACGATGAAGAGTCATCTGGAGGGAGTACCCGATTCCCTGGGTAATATGCGCAATCAGATAGGCATGACCTTCTTCCGTGCCTATGCATCGCCGGAGGCAGAGTACAACCAGGGTGGCTGGCATATCCGTTTCCAGATGCCCATCACCTTTACACCTTATTATTATAATGATAAGTTGATGGGAGCGAAAGAGAATACCAGCAAGACACTGGTTGCTCCTCAACTCAGCGTGAGCTATTTCCTTACAGCCCGTTTGCAGGCTACGCTTTCCGGTGGAATCGCTCAGCGGGAAGTGGACGAACAGAATTTCTATCAGGGACTGCTGATGCGTGATTACCGTAATCTTTATACGGGTTTCGTGGATTATACCGCCGACAGGAGCAAGCAGGTTTCCTTCAACATCAACTATAAGCGTCCTCTTGCTACCATCTTTGCCAATGCCTATATCCGCAAGAGCTGGTCTGACAGTCATCTTACGGTGGCTCGTGATTTTGTGGGTGATTATATCATCAACTCCTATTTTTCCAACAGCAGCAGTTCTGAAAACCTGATGGCTGGTGGAAAGGTGAGTAAGGGATTGGAATTCATGCATGGACTCGTTAGCGTAGGTTTTGATTATCTGAGGTTTGATGGCTTCCTGCGTCAGAACGATTCTCCTTCAGCCTATTCATCTGATAACTATATGTTGTCGGCAAAATGGAGTGGTCGTCCTGTGGATTGGTTCAATTTCACCTATGAGCTGAACTGGGATAAGGATAAGATGGTATTGAAGAATTTGGGTTTCGATTCTTCCTCTACCAATCTTGCCCAGAATCTCACTTTCAACTTCCAGCCATTGAAGTCATGGTTCATCAAGTTGCATGGAGAGCATTATCGCAATCAGATAGCAGATTATCAGCACAAGAATCTTACTCTTGCCGATGTATCCACCAGTTATGGCTTCAGGAATGGCATGGAGTTGAGCCTGACTGCGCTCAATCTTTTCAATCAGCGCACCTACGGCTATACTGTTTATTCTGGGTTGACCCGTACGAGCAAGGAGTATCAGTTGCGAGGTAGGACAATACTGATGTCTATATTCTTTCATTTTTAGGAATGGTACATATTGTGAATTTTTTAATGATAAAAATAAGTATGAAAATTAATAAAATTCTTTGTGATCATCAAGGACAATATGAATTGTTGGAACATCGTATAAAAGATTATTGTTGGCGAGTCATTAATAATAAAAAACTTAAGAGATGAAGTACATTTGGGTAGTGTTGATGTTATTTTTGTTTCCTTTCACTTGCTTAGCGCAGGTGAGAGGAAAAATTGTATCTGTATCGGATTCTTCTTGTGTGCCTTTTGTTACAGTTTCTGCTTTTGATAAAACAAATCGGTTTCTGGGTGGAGTGCGCAGTATGGAAACAGGAGAATTCTCTTTGGAGAGCAAAGGAAACATATATAAATTGTCTTTCCAGTCGATAGGTTTTGAAAAACGAGATACTATATCTCCTCTTGGTTTCAAGGGCGATATAGGTGTTGTTGTATTGCAATCAAAGGTGGAAAACTTAAAGGAGGTGGTAGCTGTGGCTGATATGGTGAGTAGAAATGCATCTAAAGAAACTGTATTCATCACCGATTCCCTTCGAAAAGGAACCACTAGTGCTATACAGCTATTAGCAAAAATTCCAGGTATAACAACAGATTGGGGAACAGATGAAGTGAATGTAGGAAAAGATAAAAATGTACCTGTAATTATCAATGGCAAGGAAGTAAAACGAGAATATGCCATCAGCATAAACCCAAAGCGCATCAAAACTGTAGAAATTATGCGTTATCCTGCTGGTAAATATTCTGAATATCCAGTAGTGCTCAATATGGAACTGGTTAATGACTATACAGGATGGGATATAAGTGCGTTCTCCCGCAATTTGTATTCTTTCAGAAATAAGCATTCCAATAGGGAAGTTATGGGTGCAAACTTTACCTATACATTTCCAAGAGTTAATCTGTATGGCAGCCTAAACTTTACGCATCGTCAGAATTATGATGTATTAGGTTATGAATATAGTAACTTGGGTGATGTGACGATAAAATCAAAGGCTATTGATTATAGAAAACCAAACATGAGTACTGGGAGCAATATTGGTAGCTTTAGTTTGGGAACAGATTATAAATTGTCAGATAATCAAACACTATCTGTGCAAGCTTGGATAGAGACAAAGGGAAGTAAACAAAGTGATTTCTTTTCTGTTTCTAAGAGGGACGAAAAATATGAATCAAATAGCCTAGATGATTTCAAAACAGATGATTATACTATTGGATTGTTTTATAAGGGAACGGTTCTAAAACATTTAAATTTATCTTCGGAACTCATATATAATAGGTATGATATTCATGAAGATAGATTTTATAGTGCAAAAAATGATGTAGTTCGAACCCCTTACAAGGGAGATAAAAACTATTGGCGTTATTATTTGTCTGGTTACTATAACTTAGGCAGCAAGGTGTCTTTGTGGGCAGACTATACCCAAATATGGAAAGATTATTCTAATTCTGACCGAAATGAGAATGTTCTGTTGTATAATAGCAAGGAAACTCGAAGTAAATTGATGGGAGCAATATCATATCAGCCATTTAGAAATTTCAATGCTTTGCTAGGCACTCATTTGTTGACTGTTAAAGATGAAAACCAATTGAAGGCTGTATCTGAGGAACATACATCTTGGATGCCTTTGTTTAAAGGTTATTGGAAACCTGTTAAGTGGATGTATTTGCAATATAATTATTTTTGTGATGTGGAGTATCCCAACCTTGATCAGTTGTCAACGGTAAGATGGCAAGTGAACGATGTGCTTTGGCATAGAGGCAATTCTGAGTTGAAACCTAGAATTATGCATTATTCTGAAATTACGGTCAACTTTGTCAATACAGTCAAGATTGACTATATGTACAAGCAGAGCAAGGATGAGATTATAGACTATTATCAGCAAGAAGAGGATAAAACTTATCAAACTCAAGCAAATTGTAATTACAGACATAATTACTTGGGAATGGAAGGTGATTATAATCTTGGCAAAGGCGTAGAACTGTCATTTGTTGCAAATTACCAATGGTATCATCGGTATATGAAAGATGACACGAAGCATTTTGGCAGAACCTGGTATCTTGATACACAGCTTCTTTGGAATGTTCCAAATACAAAATTGAGTTTTATGGCTAGCTATTTCCTTCGTCACGACAAATTGCCATTATTACAAGGTAAACAGTATGATGAAGAGGAAAAGTTGTTTGTTGGAACTTCTTGCTCTTTGTTAAAAGGTAAGTTGCCAATATCTTTGGAAGTAAGCATACCGACTTCCATGATTTCCAAGAAGACTTATACGAAAGTGAGTCTTCCAAATTTTGCTTATCAAACCTATGGCGATAATAGAGTAAATGCTTTTGTTGCCCTTATCAGTGTTAAGTATAGTTTGGGTAAGGGGAAGACAACAAAGCTAAATAATAGTAAGAATTTAGATGTGGAAAAGTAAATGAATAGATTTCGTGGTATTATATAAGGGGAAGAAGGGCAAGAAGTTCAGAAGGTGAACTCCTCTCGGTTTCTCTTAGCAGTACAATCTGTGTACTGCTTTGTATATTCAGGAATATCTCTTATATATTTGCGAATTTCTCTTTATACAAAATGACTCAATGTTTGTAGAAAATGGAACTTTTTTCTGCTGTTTCGACGAAAAGTGTTTACTTTGCAGCCGTAAATAGATAAAATTAAAAGAATTATGGCAGAAAATAGACAAGAATTGAACCGCAACTTGGCTCAGATGCTCAAGGGTGGTGTGATTATGGACGTAACAACTCCTGAACAGGCAAGAATCGCAGAGGCAGCAGGTGCATGCGCAGTAATGGCGCTGGAACGTATTCCAGCTGATATCCGTGCAGTAGGTGGTGTTTCTCGTATGAGCGACCCTAAGATGATTAAGGGTATTCAGGAGGCTGTTTCTATCCCTGTAATGGCTAAGTGCCGTATCGGTCACTTCGCTGAGGCTCAGATTCTTCAGGCTATCGAAATCGACTATATCGACGAGAGCGAGGTGCTCTCTCCAGCAGATAACGTTTATCACATCGACAAGACTCAGTTCGACGTGCCATTCGTTTGTGGTGCCAAGAATCTGGGCGAGGCGCTCCGTCGTATTGCTGAGGGTGCTACCATGATCCGTACCAAGGGTGAGCCAGGAACAGGTGATGTGGTTCAGGCTGTTACCCACATGCGTATGATGCAGAGCGAAATCCGCCGCCTGGTTTCTATGAGCGAGGATGAACTTTATGAGGCAGCCAAGCAGTTGCAGGCTCCTTACGACCTGGTGAAGTATGTTCACGAGAACGGCAAGTTGCCAGTGGTTAACTTCGCAGCCGGTGGTGTGGCTACTCCAGCTGATGCTGCCCTGATGATGCAGCTCGGTGCTGAGGGTGTATTCGTAGGTTCTGGTATCTTCAAGAGCGGTAACCCAGCTAAGCGTGCACAGGCTATCGTGAAGGCTGTTACCAACTACAACGACCCTAAGATGCTGGCTGAATTGAGCGAGGACCTCGGCGAAGCAATGGTAGGTATCAATGAGCAGGAGATTGCTTTGCTCATGGCTGAAAGAGGTAAGTAATGAGAATAGCAGTATTAGCTTTACAAGGCGCTTTTGCTGAGCACAGACAGAAGTTGGCTCAGTTGGGCGTGGATAGTTTTGAGGTTCGCCAGTTGAAGGATTGGGACCAGCCTAAGGATGGCTTGATTATTCCAGGTGGTGAGAGTACCACTCAGGCGAAACTCTTGAATGAACTGGGATTGATGGAGCCTGTGAAGGAGGCGATTGCTGCCGGCTTGCCTGTTTATGGTACCTGTGCCGGTTTGATTCTTCTTGCCAAGAAGATTGAGGGCGAGCCTAGTCAGCGCATAGCTTCGATGGACATCACGGCTTTGAGAAATGCCTACGGTCGCCAGTTGGGCAGTTTCTACATCGAGGCTCCGATGAAGGGCATCGAGGGCAACATCCCAATGACTTTCATCCGTGCTCCTTATATTAAAGAGGTGTGGGGAGATGCAGAGGTTCTGGCTGAAGTAGATGGCAAGATTGTGGCTGCCCGCCAGGGCAAGCAGCTGGTTACAGCCTTTCATCCGGAATTGAACGAAAGCCTGGAGATTCATAAGTATTTCCTGGAGATGTGCAAGTAATGTAATGCGGAATTATATTTCGTGGATTCATATTATAAAAGCAAAAAGCCTTGCGGAATCC
>NZ_NMPZ01000034.1 GCF_002224675.1 Segatella copri
TTAAAAAATGTTCGACCTTTTCTTTGCGGATTTGTAATCCGCTGTAACTTGCAACGATTATCCGCCAAATTCAAAAATACTCTTCACCCTTCACCGGAGTGGTGTAAGTATTTGTGTATGAGCTGATTTGGTAGGGTGAAGAGTGCGCTCGACTCTTCACCACCCTTCACCCCAGATTTTTTCGCTAGCTGTTTATAGATTGAGGGGGGATTGCAAATCCCCCGGTTTCATAGGTCGAACGTTTTTTTACAGCGGATTGCAAATCCGCTGGGACGCCTGACGGTTATTGATTGAGGGGGGATTGCAAATCCCCCGGTTTCATAGGTCGAACATTTTTTAACAGCGGATTGCAAATCCGCTGGGACGCCTGACGGTTGCAAATCCGCTGGGACGCCTCACGGAAGACAGACGCCTGACGAATCCGTGCGTAATCCGTGGAGCAAGAATGCTCTGTTAACTCAGCGTAATCCGATGAAAAAATATCCAGGTGAAGAGTGGGTGAAGAGTGGTGAAGAGTGGTGCGCCACTCTTCACCTCTCGGAACCCCAGTGTTTAACGGGGTTTCAGGCGATTTGGTGAAGAGTGAAGAGTAAAAAAGAGAGTGGGGATTTTCTCTCCCGACGTATCGTTTTGTGCCTGGCGATGGCAAGATATTGCCCTGGTAAAGGGCAATATAATGCCGTAGTGAGGCAATAAGCGATGGAAGCGTCTTTACCATCCGTCAGTACTATCATGACGACCTCTCAGTGACGTCTTGACCCCTTGTCAGGAGTATCCTGACAAAATGAAGGGTTGGACTTTCTCACGAAAACCCAACCCTTCTTTTTAAAACAGCTGTTTTTATACTTTAATTATATATAAGTAAATGATGTTATTGTATTTATCACTTATCTTGTGTTTATTACAGAACATGTACCAGGCGTAATGGCATGGCCCTGTAAGTCCCGGTGTTTTTACCTGCACTACCGCTTACGAAGCGGAGATTCGACATGGTGCAAATCTTACCATATACATCCAAATAGCGATACCAGAAACCATACTCAGTACTCGTAGGGCTGAAGCCCTGACTGCCAGCGAGCAGCGTGCGTGTCCACAGGCTGACATGAGTAACATTTCTGAAAGCCTCACCCTCCACATATCCTGTGGCTGGCAAATAGATTACGGGCAGCTCCGAATTGTCTGTTGTTATCTCAACACTGTTGTACGCCTCGCCCGACAAGGTGTAGCGGGTCTTCACTTTCAGATTACCGCCGTCTATGATGTCTTGGAACACACTATTCTCGGGAATAGTGAAACCTTGAGGCAGATTGTTGATGATATTACCCGCATCTGTCTGATTCTGCTTTTCTTTGGCAATATAGAAATATCCGCCAATGGCTCCTTTGTTATCTTTAAGCGCCTTGGTGCCCGGAGCATAGCATCTGTCGCTGGAGGCTCCGAGGTTGCGGTCGAGCATGATATATGTTTTGCCACCTGTTCCCTGCACTTTCACCACACCATAGTAGAAACGTCCTCTGACAGGACCTTGCTGTTTATCATCTTCGTCATAAGGCGGTTGTTGGTTGTCGGTGGCATCTATCTTGTGGAAGATTCCACAATGATAAACAGGATACGTGATAGCAATGTTGTGTCCACTCTCTTGATAGGTGATGGTGAAGTCACCTATCCAGATATCATAGTTGTCAGCGGCACTTTTCAGCGTCACTTTCCAGTTAGCTCCATCTTCCTCTACCTTAAACAAGTCGCTGTTTGCGCCATAAGTCACAACATCACCTTTTTTCATTGGAATCAGATAGCTGAACTTGTTGGTTCCCACCCCGAAGTGCAGACCATCGTTTCTGACAATATCGTTCTGCATATCCTTCGGGCTGATACCTTTAGTACCTGGCAGGAATTTGTTGAAATAGTCATTATATTCTACCGGTGTGCCCACATTGCTTGATGTCATAAGCTTTACGGTTCTGTCAGAACGCTTGAAGTCCTTACCTTTCTGGGTCACGGTTATGGTGCGGGTCAAGTCGCCCGACTTCACGATTACCTTTCCTGTGCGTGGTTCCTCAGAGTATTCATTTTTTTCTACCGCAATCGAAATCTTATATTTCTTACCTGTAGTAGAGTTTGGACCGTCAGTATCCGGCACGGTGATAGTCTCACTGACCGTGACACCTTTTATCCAGTCATCGGACTTAGAGAAAGTCGGCTTCTCATTGTTCTTGATAGTTGTAACGACAGTGGCGTTAATATTCTCATCATCCCATGCGCCGCTTACTTGGTCGCTTACTCCCAGATGATAGTCCTTGCAGGCTATCATGTCTGTCACAAATGGGTTGTCATCTTTCACGTCCACCCTCATTCGGTTCTCGGGATATGGGTCTTTAATAGCCTCTGCTTCTGTGGGCCAGCCATTGGTGTTCACGTGAGTGATTTTTACTGTATAGGCATGGTTGCGCAGCAGTGCCATCGGTTTTGTCATGTCGTTGTCGGTAAGGAAGGATACTTTATAGTAAGACTCCACACGATTATATTTACCCTTCACGATGAGATAGGCTTGACCGGCGGCAGTCTCATAGAAAGGTGTTTCGCCTGTCTGCCATCCGCTATTAGCTTTGCCTGCATCAGCTGGCACATTGACTGCTGCTGCATTATAGTTAAAATCCTTGGGAGCTATGGTTCCCTTGTCTGCAGCATCATACAACTGGAAGCTTTCCAATTCAAACGTATTGTCGTCTTTGAAATCACTGGATGTAGTCTTCTCATACTTGACGTTTACCTTGGCAAACTGGCGCAGCAAACTGATTTCTGGATTTGCCTTCATCAAGTCTGACACGCTGATCATTCCCCAGCAGACAGGATTCTCTGTGTTGATTGTTCCCGAAATGGCAGCCTTGTCCAAACCACTCTGACATTGAGTATCTGACAAATCGCCGGCATTGGCAACCAGATGAATCATTGTAGCCTTTTCCGTGACAGGCACTTTCACTTTGTAAGTGTTGTCGGTGCCCGACACAAGTTCGTAATCGGAAACGCTTTGGTTCGACAGGAACACTCCTTTATCATCGTAAGCCACTACGTTCAGACTCTTCAATCCCGTATCGCCAGCCCTTGTCAGTTCCTCTTTTGAAAAGTCGGGAAGTGTGATGGTGAGCGTGATGCCACCATCTTCCAGTCGGCTCCCATCTGAAGGTGCCGAGCCTCCGTCCTCGTTCAGAGAGTCACTGCAACTGCTCAATACTAACAGTGTCAGCAAAAGTGATAATATCTTTTTCATATTAATTCTCATTGTTTATTTCCGTTATCATCAGTCCAATCACCACTGTTAGGTACTCCAGGATGCCATGCAACAATTCCGCCACCTTTTCTTTCAATCCATCCTGTATCGCCATCTTTCTCATAACTTCTACCTCCGAAAAGGACTTTGGACTCATTTGTATCACCAGAGTTGTTCTGAATCAAAATGGTTTTCTCGTGATAGCCTTTCACGGCTTTCAACTTAATCTTTGTCACATACCATTTTTTACCACCAATTGTTTCTTCAGAAAAAGTCATGGAGCCGTTCGATTCTGTACGACTACCTACTTCATCGTAAAGTGTCCATTGTCCTGTCAATTCGTTATTAGAAATTCCAAAGTTACAAGACCATCTCTTGATTTCATATGGAGAATACACTGTATATGTCACATTCTCTACTTCCGGTCTTTCGTCGAAGATGCGGTATGTAGGGTCTGATGTCGGGTCATAGAGTATCCATCCCTCATGGTCTTCGTAGTTGAAAAGAGGAATACCTGGTTCCATGTGGTGAGGACAGCGGTGGTAGTCTGGACCATTATTGTTGTAACTGTAGAAAATCATCAAAGTCTCACCTGGCTTGATTTCCCTATCTGCTTTGTTATGATTATTATGTCCCTTAGCATCTTTTGGTATTTTGTAATAATACCATCCCGGATTATTTGCGGCCCCAGTCATACGGCTGTTTCGCCCAGCAGGACCGTTCCCTCCTGGATTCGTATAATAGCCGGTAAAATACCATACATTCTCCTCAGGTATATTATCAGTACCACCACTTTCACCATATTGATAATACATATATAAATTATGGTGATCTACATTAATGGCATTGCTCCCTTTATCCTGTAACCAACCGTCATTCCAATTATAGTTACCTCCCGACACATTTACATTTTCGTCAAGAGTCCGATCATATTTAGCATTATTGTAACTTCTGTCATTGATAGCACGGAAATAGATATAGTAATCACCGAATGGAGGTTTTACAACCACCTTGATAGTACGCTCTATATACTTACCGTCAACCTTCTTTTTAGAATGAGCCTTAAAGTAATGCTCGACAGTGGTTGTAGGGTTATTTTCTGCCTTCACAGAGATTGTACCCTTTGCATCAGTATCAGAATTTTCCAGCTTGATGGTGATATTTGAAGAACCGACAGTTGATTTGTCCTTATCAATCACAATACCTCCCAAGTTGGTAACCCATGTAAACTTCTTTGTGTTAGTTTCAGCACCAGCCTCATAAAAAATGGTTGTCTCCAGGGGATCAACCTCGAAAAGAGGCTGAATATTGTATTCCACATCCAGATACTTTATCAAGTTGTTGGCTTTTACCCAAATCTTAGCCTTGCCTTCCCTTTCTTTGTCCGAATAAGCGGTATAAGGAATCGCAGGATTGATGGTGAACGTGATACGGTCATTATACGTCTTTGCGGCAATGATAAAGTCCTCGTCCTTTCCATCGACTTTGATTTTCTTGTCGCAGCCAAACTCCACGGCGGCAGCGTTGGTCTTGTAGAAGATTGAGTCGTTGGTGAGCGAAGTTAACTTGGCTCTTGTCTTGTCTAACCACAGCGTGGTGTGGCTGAAGTCGGCATCAATGCTCATTGGCTCCCAAGGCTTGATGAAGGTCTTGCCGTCGAGAGTGATATTGCCCAGACTCTTGATGTTGCCGATAATCTCGTAGTAGGTGCCACGAGGGAAGGTTGGAAGCTCTGTAGTAGAGCTTTCATTCTGCTTGTGACCTAACGGAATGATATACTTGTTGTCGATACTTTCATCGATGCTTCCTTTAATAGCCAGTCGTGACTGCTGGGATGCATTGGCGATGTATCTCTCCGGCAAATAGTATGTGCCCTGGAAAAGCCATTTGGCTGTGGCATCTGTTGGATTGGCAGAGCCTTTGGCTCCTTCGTTGAGGGTGATTACATCTTTGTCGTTTATATTTGCATTAGCATCATTTCGTTCCCACGCATCCCCTTGATAGTAAAGGCCATTTTTGTTATTGGCAGCATCATATTGATTACTCTCAAAGCCTTCTGCATATTCTTTACTAACTTCAGACTGGCTGAATTTTCCATCCCAGCATAGAGATGTGCTTGGAGATAACTGCTGCGCAAGAATATTCTTGATTGAAAAACTTTTGCCGCTGAATACTTTTGCTTCAGCAGGATCGAATATGAGATTCAACTTTACCTTGACACAGGTGAACTTCAGATTTGCGATAACAGTTGCTGAATTATCTGTCGCCTTGATTTCTGTTTCTGCAGTTTTGCCGTTGATATCCTTTGGCTCGTATATCATTGGAATATTGGTGGAGATAGGTAAACCCGGAGTCAGGTTAGAAGTATATCCCAGCACCTGTTCTTTCAATTCACCTTCTGTAGTGATATTCTTGCCTTTCAACACATCACTCATATTGGCAACTACATAGATATGGTAAGTTCCTGGCTCGATGGTGAGCTGATAATTGGCAACGTTTTCTTCCAGCATCATGCTTGCCAATGGCGCAGGAAGATTCTCTGCTACCAGCTTTCCGTGATTATCTACAGGAAAGGCGTAGAGGCGAAGATCATTGATCTGGCATTCATCTACCGTGGCATTATAGGTAGGTACATCAGAGGAACTGCTGCTGTATGCCTCGCCGCTCGCACTGAGCACGGTTGGTACCAGCACGTGCAGGTTGCTTGACGAGTTGAAGGAGTATCCTTCGCCCTCCAACTCGTCGGTACAACTAACTGCAAATAAACTAGTCAACAACCAAACTATGAAACCTATATAGATATGAAATCTTCTCATGATAACTTTACCTTTTACTTTTTCCATCTCGATGCTTCCATCTCGATGAATGATTTACGATTATAAGTCGGCACGCTGTATGCGCTTGCTCCAGTCGAGGATGGAGATGCCGAGTTGCATATACTGCCACTGGTCACCTTTGAGGAAGAAGTCGAGCTTGTAGTCGTATTCTCTATCCAGGAACTCCTGTGCCGAATAGTTCATGTTCTCGAAGGCTCCTCTGCCTTGGGCGAGACAATCGGCAAGATTGATGCGGACCACCTCCTCGCCCGTCTTCTTGTTCCAGATGCTCAGTATCGCATTCTTGTCGTTCTCGGTTACGGGATGAAGTACGATTCTACTGAACATCAGGGCTGCGATGGCTGTTCGTTCTGTTACTTTGCCATCTTGATTCTTGAATTCGGTGGTCCATGTCTTGTATGGAGTGTATCTTAACTCCTCGTCGGGGAGGAGGGAATTGTCGTAGTTGATGTAGCCGTTGGCATCGGTTATCTGATAACTGAAGTCGTCGGCTTTGATGTTGGTAGGCTCGTTGAGCTGGTGCAGTCGGATGGTGAGCTGCTTGGTATCTCTGACGAGGCTGATGGTATGTTTTGTTACCTGTAAGTCTTTTACTTCTACGAGATGGTCGCTAAGTCCCTGCCAGAGTGTGTCGAGTGGGAGAGATTGATTCTCTACGACAGCTAGATTATCCTCCGGGTCGTTGCCGTCAGGGCTTTGGGCATTCTGGTGATTCGGACTGGTGCGGTCGAGCCTTACGTTCAAATCCTTGATGTCGCTGCCTTCCTGGGGAATGGCGATTTGAAATTTGGCTCCATTATGCGTACGGGTTTCTTCGTATTTCTTCTGGAAGGCGAAGGTGGCGAAGCGATATTTGCCCGGTTCCAGATTCAGGCGCATGGTATAGTTATGGTCTTTCAGCGGCTGCGATGTTGCACTGTTGTAGGCATCTTGGCGAGTAATGAATTTACCCTGCTGATCATATACGAACACGCTAACTCCGCCTACATGATCATTGAACATGTCGGCACGTTGCACGTTGTAGTCGTACTTGAACTGCAAGTCAACTCCCATATCGCAAGGAGGGAGGTCGTCGTGCATCAAGTCGTTGCAGCTGCTGAGCATGCTGCCGAGAGCGACGATGGTTCCGAAAGCAGCGGTACGGCTGATAGCAGCCAAGCTGTCGAATCCCCATTCCAAGCGTATATTCTTGATCCAACTATGTAACTTTTTGTTTGCCATGATGCTTTTTGGTTATTATCAATATAATATTTCAGAATATCAGGTTGTGTTTCTAGCTTCCACTATGGTGAAGCTGAAAACACAACTCGTATGTTTTAACGAAGGCGGGAGCCTAAGCTCCGCCTTTCGTTGTTATTATGCTATTACAAATCAACGCTCTGAGAACGCTTAGCCCAGTCGAGGATCTTCACGCTGACGGAGATGTACTTATAGTTCTCATCGTCTGGGTCTGTAGGCTTGATAGTAGGTACATCTGGAGTGCCAGGACCACTAACGCTATTTACAGTCAACTCATACCAGTTGTTACGGAGTACACCATAACGACCGAGATATTTTACATTGTCAGTACCATAGGTATCATCACCAGCATTCCAAGGTGTCAAGTCGTCACCGAAGTGCTTGATACGGGCAATATAATAAGATTCACCTGAAGTATAAGTTGCAATACCAACGATAGGGTCTGTACCTGCTGCTGCTTTCAAACCAAGCTTTTCATTGATAGCATTAATCTCGGTTGATGATACGTTAGTACCATTATGCTGTACGTTTGCTTCTTTCAAAATCTTGGTGCCAGCGGTTCCTGCGATATCGTTTTCAGTTGCATCAAGCGTAACTGTTACCTTATCTGCATCTGTTTCATTCAGAGCTTCTAGAGCTTTTGCCTTAATCTGCGCCTCCAAATTTGCCTTTTTCCAAAGATCTGTATTATTACCTATCTTATAGAATGTTTCGCCGGCAGTGAAGCCATTAGGAGTATATTTGGCCTTGAATACAACACGAGTGGTCTGGCCCTGCTTCATATGATTGATGTCGAATGTATTCTCAAGACAGTACTGTGGTGTTGTAGCATCCCCGTTGATTACCGCATTTGCTGGCAATACATTGAACGCCTTCTCGCAATCAGTAACAGTTGTATAGTCTGTGCTATAGTTAGGGTCAACACCCCAATATACACGCTTAAAGGCTGTGTTTGATCCATCAACGAAACGACCTGTTGAAGGAGCAGGATCTGTTGAAGCACTCCAAATTGTGGTGAAGTTTGTAGTTAAGTCTGTGAGAGAGTGAATAGGGAATGTACTCTTATTAGTTACATCCAAATTCCATGCAGTGATATCAACCTTATCTTTTTCATATAGTTTTCCTGTTGCCTGAAGCCCTGTAGGGAGAGAAGCAACAGTTACCTTTGCCAACCCACGCTCTACGTGTATGGTTGTAGCTTTACTTGTTTCTGCAGCCTGCTTGGTAGCATATACTTTATCAATCTTTACAAGTGTGGTAGGTGTACCTGTTGAAAATTGAGGCGCGTTTGCCATATAGAAACCATTCTTGTTATCTGCGAATTTTGTATCTGTAGATGTAGTGGCATTCCAGTTACTGTATGTCTGGTCTGGGTCAGGCATCTTGACCTTAAGATTATTAGTCTTGTCCTTATTGTTCAGAATGGCCAATGCATAATATTTGCCATTAAGATCAACAGAATTCAATTTCGCGGTGATAGTAGCAGCTGTAGTGATACCATTGTTGTCATCATCCTTAACCCAAGGAGCCATAGTACCCAAATCTGCTGTCTCAACGAATGTGTAGTCGTTTTCAGAAGAACCTGCCTCCTTGAAAATGAGCAAGGTTACATCCTTGACATCATACTCGTTAGCATCTCCAGGGTTAAATTCCGGATCGCCAGCAGCACGTGTGCCATTTGTTGTTGGCAAATTGATGCTCAATGTAGCATAACCGACACCTGATTCATTCTCACCTGAACCATTACCACCATTTACTAACTCGTTGTTGCTAGAGCAACTAGCAGTCATAGCAGCCAAAACTGCCAATCCAAAGAAATGTTTAATTTTCATAATCTATATGATTTTAATGTTAATTATATCTTTTATTGTTCCGCCTTCATTTCCTCGTAGATCTTTCTGATGCGTTCAGCTTCTTTCGAGTTTCCTGCCTTGGCAAGATGCTTCTCGGCAGTTACGAGGTCGCCCTTCTGCAAATCTGTGCAGGCGGCATTGAGATTGGCTGTCTCATCATCAGGGAAGAGACGGACGGCAATATCAAATACCTCGTTGAACTCTGGAGAACCAGGCTCATAGGTCTGTGCCACCAGATACATCTCCTGTAATGACAACTGCTGAGGCTTAGTCTTCAGGATTACCTTTGCCTCTTCAATGTCGAAAGGACGAACGGTATAGGTTACCGTATAGTCGCTGTGGCGCAAACGAGGATAAATCTCACTCATGATGTAGCGATAGCTAGCCGGATAAAGCTTCTTGATTTTCTGGTCCTTTGCATCGGGTGCCAAGGATGAGTTGGCAACGGCAAGGATGGCAGACTTATCGGCTAAGTTGCTTGCTTCCACCTTCTTCTTGAATCCCTCCCAGTCTTCTGGGGTGGCGTGATAGGTGAAGAGCTTTTTATCGATAGTGTAGAGATTGCATACATAATTGCGCAGGGCTGCCGCACGGTTGTTGGCGAGTCGCACATTGTTGTCGTAAGGACCATCCGGCGACGCATAGCCATGAATATCGATATTGGTGATGCTCACATCCTTGTCGTTCTTTACGAGGTCGATGGTGGATGTAATCTTTCTCAGCTCAGTTGCATTCTCACGGAAGTCGGCAAGGATATCGCTCTTGTTGAGCTTGAAGCTCAGGTAAGCTTCACCCTTTTCGGCTCTTACCTTGATGGCTTCAGCCTTTGGCTTCACGTAATGGTCGCGACAGATTCTCGGTGCCGGCTGGATGTTAGCCATCAGAGTGGTATCCTGATCCATCAGGTTGCCGCATCCGCAGAGGTCTTCCGTCATGGAGAGGTTGAAAGCCTTCATCCACTTCCTGTAGGGAAGGGTCTGTGAGAAGAGCACCTGCTGCTCGGTATCATTCCTGCGTCTCACTACCACTGCCTGGCTGTTCTTCAGTTTGCTGCTTTTGCGCAGGTATCTGATGTTCTGGTTTTTGCCATTGATGACAATGGGATTCAGGGCGATGGTATCTTCTCCGGCAATAAGCGGAGTGAAAACCAGCTGTTGCTCTGATTTGAGCTGCAGACTATCGAGATGGAGTCGGAAAGCAACCTTGAGACTGTCGCTCTTCTTCTGTGTCAAGACGCTGTCTATCAGAATCTTGCCTCCAGCCAACCGTAGCTGCGAATCATCTATCTTCTGGGCTTGGACAGTCAGTGCGCTCTGTGCAAACAGAATGCAAAGGGGCGAAATGACCGCATAAAGCTTCATTTTCTTCATATTCTTCATCTTGTAAAAGAGGGTTTGATTTTGTTTTTCGCTATCTCGGTGATATCGTTCCTAGAATGCGTATATCAGGGAAAGGGCGGCTTTAGTTGGACCTACATAGTTGCGGTGATCCTTGTCAAGACATTTGTCACATCTTCCGTAAAGCTTGTATGGGCTGTAGATGTATCCTAATCCGATGGATCCTTCGAGATTGAGGTGCTCAGACAGCAGCCATTGGTATCCGTAGGTGAGACCACCACCGACATACCAGCCTTCGTAATGTCTTCCTTTCTCTGTCTTTGGCAAGATGCCGAAAGGCAGGTCCACATTTTTGATGTTGTATTCACCTCCTAGGGCATGGATGCCGAAGAAGTGGCCTCCAAATTTCTGGCAGGTGTACCAGCGGTACTCTGGCATTACGTTCCAGTAGCGCAATTTCTTGTCGCCTGAGAACTTCCAGGGATTCAGGGCGCCGAAAAGCTGAAAAGTGCTTTTCCTGCCCGTGCCTATTTCTAGACCAGCATTGAGCGAGGTGGTTGCCAAACCAAGCAGGTTGGTCTTCAACGCTACCTCTTGCGCTCGGGTTATTACTGATGAGAGAATCAGCAGTAACAACATCGGTGTTCGTTTGAACAATCTCTGCTTCATCATCATAATTTTACTCTGTTGATTTTCTTTCTTAAAGGATAATGCTAGTTGATTATTCTTATTTATCGTCATTTACTTAGTTGTATAGGATAAGCCTTGCAGCACGATTGAATGCCGTTGGGTTTCCTTTTCGGTTGCAAATGTAGGAAGATTTTCTCAAAGATGCTTCAAAAAATTGATGGAAATCAAGAAAAATGAAATGCAAACGTTTGCATTGTTGTGCAAAGTGTGTGGGAGCACAAAAATCGTGAATAAGATATAAATGCCTGATATATAGAAAATAAAAAGCGAGGGTGTGATTTGCACACCCTCGCTTATTTCAGAACCTCCATCGCCTTCTTCAGACCTCTATCCACAGCGGATGGATTGTTCTGATAGAGCTTCTCCTTTTCCTCTTGGGTCATCTCGTCGAGCAGATAATCGGGGGTGATTCCCACACTTTCCAGCAGGTTGCCCTGTGCATCCTTGGTAAGCGAGAATGGCATGTAGAAGTAGAGGTAGCTCGTTACATTTCCTATCCATCCGCCATTGCTGGCTTCGTTGTCGGAAGTGAGCATCGCCTGCGCTCCGTAACTGTTTCTGCCTATCGTCTTCACGTGGTCACCCTGACTCTTCAGGATGAGGGTTGTCACCTCCGACATGCTGGCACTGTAGTTGTCGAGCAGGATGGCGGTAGGGATGTTTCTGCCCAGGCTCTTCGGCGTTACCGTAATCTTCTGCGGAATCCAAGGCGTATAACTGTATGGATTATTATCCTCTTTTTTGCGTACGTAGGCATAGACGGCAGATTGGGTGATGAGATAGTCGGTAAGCAGACGGGTATCTATCACGCTTCCGCCTCCGTTGCCACGGAAGTCGAGAATCAGCTTCTTGATCTCGCCCTTAGCCAGCGGCTCCAGGAACAGACGGCGGTAACCTTCTACGCAGAGATGATTGTAGGTAAACTTCAGGTCGCTCCAGTAAGCATAGAGTTCCCGCTCATGCCAGAGGTAATCGGCAAGTGCCTGGCAATACCAGCTGGCAAAACCGGAGGCTGAAAGCATCTGCTGGTAACGGGCATCGCCCTGCAGCTTCTGTCGGATCTGCTCGCCCATGCCGCTTGCATCAGCAGTAACAGGCAACAGCTTGAGGAGATTCGGCGACTTCTCGTAAGCCTCGCTGGCGAGAGCATAGAGACCGGAATAATCTCCCTGGTTGCTGTAGGCCGCCATCTTCTCGCAGGCTTTGGCAGCATCATCCGAAGCCAGATAGCTATCCATATCGGCAAGCAACTGCGTTGCCTGCTGCTCAGCCTTCTCTCTCTTTCCTGCATCTGTAATCAGTTCCTTCGCCTTGGCTGATATCGTGGAAGCATCCAGATGATAGGTGCTGGCGGCATTGCCAGGGAGATAGGACTTCTGATACTCGTGGAAACAGTTTTCGTAGAGGGCAAACTTGTTGAAGCCGAGGTAATAGGTGCCCGGCTGATCCTTCAGGTAACCGCCCATGATGCAGAAACCATCCGAGGTAATCTCGCCGAAGGCTGTACCATCCAGGTTGAGCTGGTCGCGGGTATGGTTCCAGTGAGCATTCAGCGGGAAATACTCGGTCTTGTTGCGGAGCGTGCTGTTGAATCTCACCGTTTCCGTAGAAGAGTGGGAGACGGGCAGGGTAATCTTGACATAGAAATGCTGGTCGATGATCTTGTCGATGATTTCCTGGAAATACTGCTTTGCCTTGGCGTTGTCTTCCTGAATCTCCTGCTGGGTAAAAGCTGGGGTATGCTGGAAGGTCTTCAGGGCATCAAACTTGGGTTTGTATTCCTTGTACACCTGGTCCCAGGTCTGCGAAGATACGGCAGACTGCTCATTGAGGGTGCAGTAGCGCTGGTTCATCACGCTCCAGAAAACCTGGAACAGGTCGCCATACGACTTGACATCGGTATCGGAATAATCGGAAATCGATTTCTCGTTGGCATCATTGTCTGCCACACAACTGGTAAGCGACATTCCGGTAGTGGTTGTCGCCAGGAGGAAGGCGAAGAGGCATCGCATTCCACCTTTTATATATATAGGGGTTCTCATATTTTAAAATGATTTATAATTTGTAGGCAATGCCTGCGGTGATGAGGCTGGAGTTGCGGCGGGCAGTCTTGCTGGTACGGGCCTTATCCTGGTAGATATGCGAGAAACCGTATTGGAAGTTATACCCAATAGAGCCATCTAATCTTCCGAAGGAATAACCCACCTTGATGCCTGCCTCACCGCCCAAGAGACTGCGGCGGAGATGGTTCTCATTCTTCCTGAAATCGTAGGTGGTGTTATAGCGGATGTAGGAACCATTGCCCTTGTACCCCTCCATGATGTTCATCGGATACATACCCTTGGTATGCATGGAGGTGAAGTACTCGTAATAGATGCCTACCTGCGGCTTGATCCACAATCCCTTCTCGTGGTAAGGATTATGGAGGAGATAGTAGCCCACATGGAGTGGGATGCTGATGAAGTTGTTGTTGTATCGGGTGTTCCAGGAGTCGCCGCCGAGGTTCTGGTACAGGTAGTCGCGCTGAACGAAGCGGATGCCCGCTCCTACCGCCAGCTGATCTACGATATTGTATTCGGCACCGATGGCAGCCGTGAAACCCGGTCGCACCTTATAATAAGTCTCCGACAAGCCCGACACATCCGTATCAAGCACACTGCAACTGACACCAGCTTCTGCCTCCACCTTCCAGCGGTAGGAGCTCTGCTGTGCCAGAATGCCTTGGCAGCAGAAGCCAAGGGCTATGGATAAATATACCTTTCTCATTTCTTTTCAAAAATCTTGCAAGCCTTGTTTCCTGCGATATAAGCTACGTATGCTTTTATTTGATAGTGAGGATAGGCTTTCTGCATATCTGCTGCATAAGCCTTCACCTGTTGGGCATCTTCTAAGCGTGCCTCTTCCAATTGATCAACAATGCCTGCGTCTTTAGACTTGTAATATTTAAACTCAATGATGCGGCAGTCGTTGTGGAATGATGTGCCAGGAATGCCGGTCAGCACTAAGTCAGCACGACCTGATGGCAAGTTCTGTTCGATGGCGAATGTGTAGCAATTACTCAAGTAGCGGCTCAGTAACTCGAAAAATGAACAGCGAATGAAATTCTCGTTCATCTTGTCAAAGGCTTGGGCTGGAAGCTGACCTAAGTATTCCTTAACATAGTTATGGAATAATGGATCTAGTTCTCTGTCTCTGACAAATGCCTCGTATGCAGGAACAAACTTACGGGCATTGTCGCTGATACTATTCAATTCGTTGTAGTAACTCATATATACACTCTTGGTCGTCAAGTTTGGCAAAGCCATTTTGTAATTGTCCTTCAGGGTGGTCATACCCAAGTAGTAGAGGCTGATAGGGTAGAACTCTGGGGAGAAGAACTTTTGCTTGTTGAACTTGCTGCGTAAATCGGCTTGTGAATAGTACAATTCTCCATCCATCAACAGGCTGTCGAGCATTTCCTTGGCATTGTCAAGCGTGATGGTCAATCTTCTTATCCAACTAGTGTCGGTGCGCAGGTTCTCATCTACCATTTCCGTAGGGATGCCGCCTTTCAGTTCTGCAAAGTTCTTGAGGAAGTAAGTCAGAATGGTAGAGTTGAACAACGGTTCTGCATTTGGTAAAAAGTGGTAACCATCATAATTGTTGAGTATCAGAGTCCATAATTCCTCAAAAGAGGCTTGAGGGCCATATTTCTTGATGACATACTTCAGATATTGGGCTGCTTCCTCATGGGTAAAGCCCAATAGATTGGTAAATTCCGGCTTCAGCGTCAACATCTCTGCGATGTTGTAGCCACTGGTTAAGTCATCCATGGTGACAGGCAGTACTCCTGTGCAGAAACAGGTGCGGATGGTACCTTCGCCAATGCCTGCCTTGATAACCTTGAAGAATGTTCGTAGGAAACTTTCCCCTGTGGTCAGGTCCTGGTACAGCGAGTCCTTATAGACAACTAGTAGCTGGTTGGTAAAGTTGTCGTATTCATCTATTAATATATAAAGAGGTGGAAGATTATGGGAAGAGATAAACTCGCATACTTCAACCAACATATTGGAGGCATTGCCATCCTCTCTGAACCTGAAATCTCCAAAAAGGTCTCTGTTGCGTTCCACCAATGTACGGAGTGGACTGCAATTTACGGCATTGAAGTTCTTCTCGATATCTTCCTTTTTGCTGGCAACGGAAGTTGTGGAAAAGTCATATCTTACAACGAGATATTGGTTGTGCTCGTTTGTAGGGTGTTCGCCAATCCAAGTTCCACCAAATAAATCCTCGAATTGTGTTGCCATGTTGCGGTCGTAATAGTGAGCCAACATGGAAACGAGCAGACTCTTTCCGAATCTGCGAGGACGGAGAAAAACTGGTGCTTTGTAACGCTCAAGTAGTGGAATATAGTTGGTCTTGTCCACATAATAATATCCCTTGTGGCGAATCTCAGCAAAGTTCGCCACAGCGTATGGAACGGTAATATCTGCCTGTGAGTATGTCATGGTCTATCTCCTTTTTGTTGCAAATGTACGATTTTTATTTATTACTGCCAAATAAAATAGAAAGAATTTGTTTAATATAGTAAAAACAGTCCCGCAAATGCCGAATAATTAATAACTGAGCCCACTTTAAAACAAGCCTTACTTTTTAAATGTGGGCTCAGTATGTAAGAAAAAAATGTTAGCTATTTATGCTCATGGGGTTGCTGAGCTTTATGAGCTTTAAAAGAAACTTTCTTGCTATGATAGCTTTCTGATAAATGGATTAATAGTTGGTCATCTTTGAACTGGAGACGGAGTTCGATGGCGGTTATCCAATCCACGAAGTGCGTTTTGATGACTAACTCTTCACCTTGCCAGGCATAGCAAGAACTGGCGTGGAAAGGAAAATCGATAGTGCTGAAGCAATTCAATGTCGTACCACGAGGATTCTGTGGATAGAAACCGATGGAGGAGGTCTTCCATT
Source organism: Segatella copri (assembly GCF_002224675.1). Classification (GTDB taxonomy): domain Bacteria; phylum Bacteroidota; class Bacteroidia; order Bacteroidales; family Bacteroidaceae; genus Prevotella; species Prevotella copri_U. The sequence goes on from NZ_NMPZ01000034.1 coordinate 16,175, forward strand.
GCTTGAAACCCATTTCGATGATGCCCTTTCTGCCAACACTATCCACTACTTCCATTTTCTGAGGAGTTAGGAAGCTTACTTGCTTCCAACCCAATGGATTTTTGTCGAGCTGATAGCTTACGTTGAGAGGTATGCTCATCTGCCTATTGCTCTTCTTTCCCTCCAAGAGTGGAAGTGCATAAGTAGATTGTTTCTTCTTCAATATGCGGTACGCCTTTCCAGGTCGGATGTCCCTCTCTTTAGATGCGCTCTTATCGTTGGATGGGATAATGCCTGGGAACAAAACATTTTTGATGAGGCTTTGTTCCTTACTTCCGTTGCCAGTAAGACATTGGGTGATGGCTACCACCATGTCTTGCTGTGGGTTTACGATGATATATTGTCCGTAAGCACCATCTGCCCTTGCGGCATCAGGCCATTCACACATCCACATCTGGTAGCCATAGTAATCTTCTACGTGTGGCGACATCATCGCCTTCACCCAGCTAGATGGTATCAGTTGCTTGCCTTCCCATTTACCTTGTTGCAGCAATAACTGTCCGAACTTAGCAAGCGACTCGCTCTGCAGATAAAGTCCCCAACCTGCCGTGTTGATACCTTCAGGACTCACTTCCCATTTCACCTTTTCAATATGAAGAGGTTCGAAGAGACGTGGCTTTAAGTATTCCAGCAACGTCATACTTGTTACCTTCTGTATGATGGCGGAAAGCAGGTAAGTGTCAAGAGAATCATATTGAAACTTGGTGCCTGGTTTGCAATTCATAGGATGGTTCAGATAAGTCTTGCCCCAGTCTAAGTGCTCACTTCTTACTTCATCGAAGAAAACGAATCCCGATCGCATGGTGAGCAAATCTTCTATGGTGATGTCGGAGAGCCATTCGCTCACTTCCTTGGGCAGATATTCTGGAAAGAAGGTAGCGAGACGGTCGGTCAACTTCAGGCGATGTTCGCCGATGGCGATACCGATAGCTGCCGATGTAAATGTCTTGGAGCAGGAGAAGAGGGTGTGCCCATATTCTGCCTTGAATGGGGCTGGGTGGATTTCGCCTATCACCTTGCCGTGACGCATCACGATGGCACTGTGGATATCGGTCTTGGGAAAAGACATCAAGGAGTCGAAGAATGCTACGACCTGCTTGCTTTTTACTCCTGCCTGCTCTGGGGCAACACGAGGAAGATCGCCGGTTTGGGCTTCTGCAGAGAGAAGCCCAAAGGCGAGTGATATTGTCAGAAATAGTTTTTTCATATCAGTGGGTGTTTTCTTATTTGAACAGTTGTGGAACAAACTGCAGGGTGTACTGTCGCCAGTTGCTCCAGATATGTCCACGGCTGCTCTCATGATAGGTGTATTTCAGTCCATCCTTGTCCAGTCGTTCCATCAACAACTTGTTGTTGTTCATGTGCTGATCTTCCTTTCCAATGGCAATCCAGTAGAGCTTTACGCCTTTCTTAGCCTGTGTGGCAAGTTTGGTATCCAGGTTGGCGTAGGCAGGGAATGCCTCCATGTCAACATCCTTGAAGTTGACTCCTGCCGAGAAGAGTCCCACATAGTCGAACAAGTCTGGGTAGTTGGCTGAAATCATCACAGAATGAAGACCACCCATGGAGAGACCTGCGATGGCACGGTGAGCTTTGTCTGCCTTTGTATTGAAGGTCGCATCAACGTAATCTACAATCTCAGGAAAGGCTGTTTCGAAAGTTCCATCCTTGAAGTGAGGCAGGAAGTTGGTCATTACAGGCTTGTAGTTCTGGTTCTCGAAAGTCTCACCTGCCGCAGCCTGCTTGGCAATGTTGCCGTTTGGCATGACTACAATCATTGGCTTACATTTCTTTTCTGCAATGAGGTTGTCCATAATGCGTGCGATATTACCCAGTTCGAGCCAGGCATTTTCGTCGCCTCCACTTCCATGAAGAAGATAGAACACTGGGAATTTCTCGTCAGTCTTGCCATAAGTTGGAGGAAGATAGATGTTCATGCGACGGTCTGTGTTGGCGCTGTTGGAATGATACCATACGGTGCGAACCTGTCCATGGGCCACGTCGTGTACCTGGTAGTCATCAGCACAGCCATTGCCCACATAGAAGATGCTGAATACGTTGCCTACATCCCTGCGGGTGAAAGGATTGGTTGGGTCGATGCTTGTTACTCCATCTACGTCGAAGCGATAGGTGTACATTTCTGAAGGCAACTTTGGGGTGGTGTAAGTCCATACGCCCTCCTTGTCCTTCTTCATGATGCCTGTTCCCTTGTTAGCTTCCCAGTCGGCGATTACCTTTACCTTCTTTGCTTTAGGAGCCTGGATACGGAAGGTTACGGTGTTGTCTTCGTTTACCTGTGGAGAAACGAGTTTTCCTGAGCGGAATGATACATTCTGCTGTGCGTTCATGCTCATTGCTGCAGCGAGCATAAACAGGATTGAAATATACTTTTTCATATCTTGAAAATGTTTAAAATTGTTTGTTATTTTGTAATTTAAAAGTTGAGTTTTGCGCCAATCTCTACGGTGAATGGACGTATATAGTTTCCTGCCATCAGTGTTCCGGCGTATCTGCTGCCATCAGTTATCAGATCGGAACCTGGGATGGTACCCTGGGCACCCGTCTGATTGAGGAAATTAACGAGGTTGACATTGAAGGTGAGATATTTGTTGTACTTGTAGCTTGCACCTGCAAATGTTTCCCATCTACCTTCGAAATACACAGAGTTGCCCACGTTGGCATACTGCTTGCTAAAGTAGCGGAACGATGCCCAGACATTGAAGCGGTCGTATGTATAGCTTGGGTCTAACTCAATCAATATTTTCGACTGCTTGGTAACGGTTTTGTCGCTGAAATCATAGGTCTTGTTGAATGCCTCGAACTTATATCCTGTGTACTTAGGATTCTGGTAAGTGAACATGGCATGGAACTTGAATCCCTTGAATGGCGAGAACATGGCATCTGTTGTCCAGCCCATAGTCTCGATACCGCTGGATGAACCTACCATCACAGGGTCTTCGTTCGGGTTGTCGCTCATCACGGTCATTCGTCCGTAGTCATTGGTGCGGCGAGCGTAGGTGAAGGCGGAAACCAGGTTCACGAAGTCGCTGTTGTAGAAGATACCGGCACGTCCCAGGATGAATGGGCGATAGTCGTAATAAGGAAGCGAAGTGCCAGAGTATGCCTCCAGATGACGATATTGCTTCAGATAGTTGATCTCACCGGTGAAACCGAAATTGTGTGTCAGGTTATAGGTAGGAGATACTGAAACGGCATAGTTGAGACCAGACAGGTTGTGATGGGTGGTACCTACGGTCTGTGCCTTTCCGTTTTCATCTGTGTATTGTGCACCTATATGGAAGTCGCTGAAACGACCATCAGTGATGTAATCCACACCTACATTGAACATTTCCAAGCGCAAACCATATCCCATACGGAAGTTGGGAGTGATATACCAGTTGTCGTTCACATAGGCTGCCAGCTTGTTCTCGTTTCCCTTGTCGTATTCGCTCGAACCATTCAGATTGGCGTATTCCTGGCCGTTGTAGATGAGTTTGCGTGGATTAGGTGCAACCTCATGATAATATTGTGTGGTGCTACGGGCGTAGTCGATGTAAGAGTAGAACTCGTTTAATCCAAAAGCCCAATTGTGGTTGGCTGTCTTTTTCTGGAGCTCTGCCACAAACATGGCGTCAGTCACAGTGAAAGCATTGATCTGTGAAAGACGGCGCTGGATATTGCCATGGAATGCTTGTCCATTGTCAGCATAGGTGGCATCGGCATCCTCGTAGAATCCCATCGTGAGTTGGTCCACACTGTTTCCCTTAGAGGTAGATACCTTGGCTTTCAATGCTAAGGTTGTAGCATTGCCGAAGTCATAATCCAGAAGGGCAGTTCCCTCATGGGTCTTGGTTTTGGAAATATCATAGAGGTTGCCTGACTTCAGTTCCCCTGTTTTCACATCACGATATTCCATGATACCATCAACCGGGAGGTAAGAGTCACGACCCATTCTGAAACCCTTCACCTCTGTTATCTTTCCATTGCCATCATAGGTAAAAGGGGCGTAGTTGGCTGCAGTGGTAAGAGGATGGGTTTCGGTAAACTTGTAATAGAGACTGAATCGACCCTTGTCTTGATGGAAGAGATGGGTGATGCCGGCAGTGTAGAACTGGGCACGGTCGATGTAGTTGGTAAATTTCAGGTCGAATGTTCCTGGATCGAAATTCTGGTAAGCACTCAGCGTGAAATAAGTCTTTTTGGCAAGTTTGCCAGACACGTTGATGTCAAAATTCTGTGCACCAAAGGTGTTGGTCTGATACTTCAGCTTTCCCTTGAATGTTTCACCGCCACGTTCCATATAGGAATCCACACCATAGCCAATCTCACCAAAGCGTATGGCTGTGGTAGATATGTTCTGCAGACCCTGGCTGGCAAGCAACTGTTCGCCACGCCAATGGTTGCTTGTGGTGTTTGGCCAATAATAGAAAACTGCTGGCAGTCCATCTACAGTAACTGCTGTGTAGCTCATAGGCAAGCCTATCTCTACTTGACGAGGCTCTGTGGCATCCTTGGCGTTGAGCATCACACCATGGTCATTGCCTGCGGTTTCTGTTGTGTCCTCTTTTTGTATATAAGAGGAATTAACTCTTGCTAGAGTTGTCGGTACCTCATTGGCTCTGACTGCTGTTGCTGTTGTAGCCATCAGTACTGATGATAAGAGAAAAATGTTTTTGTTCATTTCTAAAAGTTATTAGTTATACTGATTGGATTTGAAAGATTTCTAATGAAATTTTCGCTTGCAAAAGTACTGCAAAAAACGATTGCTGCCAAGAAATATACCATAGATAGACTTCTGAAAAATGAATAATCGCTGATAATCTGATGGTTACACAATATGCATATCCGGTAGAATATACCCTGTTAAAGAAAGAATATACTCATAAAAAAGGGGACATACGCCTTGTGATAAGGCACATGTCCCTTTGAAATCAGGCTGTTTGGGGTGTTAGACTTCTGTATTGACCTTTTCCTTCAGTCTCTTATAAAACTCTTCTTTGTCGTAGCGGGCGGCGTTCAACACTCGAGTCTTGTAACTCTTGATGGTGTTAACTGAGTAGTTGAGCGAACGTGCCAGGTCTTCATTTTTGGTAATGCCCAATCTGATGAGGGCAAAGATGCGCATTTCCACGGTGAGTCGCTCACCCGTTTTGGGAACTATCCTACACTCTGGGCGAAGAAGGGAATTGAAGCTTTCCTCAAAATCCGGGAAGAGCATCTGCAAAATACTATCCATCTGATAAAAGGTGTCGAATGCGGCTCCCTTTTGGGCATCGAATACGTTTTTGAGTCCTTCGTAATCTCGGATGGTGAGTCGGCGCAAAACTTCCTTGCGCAGTTTCTCGATGGCAACCTGGTGGTTCGCACTGCCCACTATCAATTGACTCAGTACTACTTCTTTGATGTGCCCTGCTTCAATAAGTTCCTTGTTGATGCTCGCAATCTGTACGTTCTTTTCGTAAAGATGCTTCATCTGAGACTCGATGAGTGACTTCTGCCGATGGAGCGTTTTTCGCTGTTTCTTCATGACGATGATTGCAGCTATCAATAGGACAATCACGATGCTCAGGAAAATGAGACCGATAGTGAGCCACATTTTCTGCCTTTGAGTGATTGCATAGAGGTCTTTATCTATCTGGGGATAGCTGAATGCTATCTCGGAATAGCGGTAACGTGAATGATATTGTTCGGCATTGTGCATCGCTACATTGATGAGCATGTACGAACGGGCAATGTCGCCTGTGACGTAAGCGATTTCGGCTATCTTTCTGGCAGCAGGATATTCCACTGAGCCACGCTTGATTTCCATGATGGCCGATTGGCTGATGCATTCTGCTGCCTTGGTGTAGTTGCGTAATCCCATATAGTTGTATCCCAGGTTGCCAAGAGCGTAGGCATAGTATGCAGAGGTAGGAGATAATTTGCTGAGCAGTATTTTGCTTTGCTTAATGGCCTCGGCATATTTGGTTTCGTGGAAGTACATCTTTACGAGCATGTCATCGAGCAGGTAAGAGTCTGAAGACACAGTTTGCTTCAATTCTCCATACAGTCGCTTCATGTTTTCCAGATAGGTGTCTTTGGAAAGAATGCGATATGGGGTGTAGAATCCGTTCTCGAATTCCAGGTTGAATGCAGCTACGATATAGTTGATTCGGATATCTTGCGAGCAAGTTCTGGGAGCAATCTTTGCCAAAGTCTCCGCCGCCTCTCTGAAGTACCCGCTATTGGTAAATGCTTGGGCCTCGTAGATGTAGGCTTGTGCCAGATAGTCGTAAGGACTTTTGGTTGAAGGGGCTTTTGAGTTAGCCTTGGGAGAATTTGCCAACTGCAGTGCTAGCTCTTCGCAATGGCGGGCGCATTGGTAAGAATCCTCAAAGTTGAGCAGGAATTGTATGCGAAACAGCTTCTCCCAGAGTTCGTATTGCTTTGTGAGGGGTTGGGGGATACCTAACTGCTGCTTAATCGTATTTACTTCCTGTCTCTGTTTCGCATGAAAGATGGAGGTGTCTGCCAGTGTTTCGCATACCTTATTTATATAAGGCTTTATCTTCTTGCTTATGGTTTTGCCGTAAGTAGCACCTTTGGCATCAAACTCCGCCTTCATCTTTTCGATAGGCATACGATTAATGGTTCCTGCCATTGGGGTTTGGGCAGAAACAAGGATTGGGCAGCAAGTCAGTATAGAGAGACATGCTATCACAAAGCTATGCTTGCAAGCTTGAAACCTCTTTTTGGAGGTTGTTTTTTCTTCTCTAAATGTCATTCTATAGGGTTTGAGGGGTTCAATTGACAGCAAAGTTAATACTAATATTTGAAATCTCTTTAATATAATAGTACCAATCCCGCAAAAGCCGAATAGAGTATCATGCGGATGGGATTGATCTTCATTACCTTCACACCGATGAAGGTTGCAAAGAAGAGGGCGATGGAGATATAGAATCTCCAAGGATTTTCGGGAGTAGAGAAGTTCTCGCCATTCATCAGGAGCAGGGCTGCGGCTCCTACCAATCCTACAATGGCTGGGCGAAGACCGATGAAGATGCTCTGGACGGCTGAGGTGTTCATATACTTGTACAGCATCTTGCTGATAAGAATCATCAAAATCAAAGAGGGGAGAACCAAAGCAAAGGTTGCCATGGCACTTCCGAGTACAGCCATCATGCCACTCATGCCGGCATTATGGACTGCTGTATAGCCACAATAGGTAGCGGCATTGATGCCGATAGGTCCCGGTGTCATCTGAGAGATGGCAACCACATCGGTAAACTCCTTCATCGTCATCCAATGATACTGCGTTACCACCTGTCCCTGAATCAGGGATATCATGGAATAGCCACCTCCGAATCCGAAGATGCCTATCTGAAGGAATACGATGAAAAGCTGAAGAAATATCATATGTTATTCTGTTGGTTGAATGAATTGTCCATAGATGTAGCCACCTACGGCAGCTGCGATAATCACCCAGATTGGGTTGACGCCCAAAAGCCAGATCAGAAGGGCGGATAGAATAGGAATCCAGCAGTTGACAAGCGAAATACCGGCACTCTTGGCAAGTGAGAACGTAGGTACGGCTATCAATGCCACGACGGCAGGACGGATGCCTGCAAACATGGCAGCCACCACCTTGTTGTCTTCAAACTGATGGAAAAACATAGCTATAGCCAAGATAATAAGAAACGATGGCAACGAAGCGCCGAAGGTGCAGACGATGGCTCCCGGTATCTTTGCCAACTTATATCCGAGTAGGGAACTCATGTTGATGGCCAAGGCTCCCGGACAAACCTGGGTGGTAGCGATGGCATCCAGAAATTCCTCCTTCGTCATCCAATGATGCTTGTCAACGACTTCGGATTCTATAATAGGAATCATGGCATAGCCACCCCCAAAGGTGACTATGCCAATCTTCATAAATGTTTTGAATAATGTAAGATAACTTACGCTATTATTCATTTTTTACCTTTTTACTTTTTTATCTTTTTACTTTTTCAAAGCTCTTTCTTCAATCCACTGACGTGCATTGACAAATGCCTCAATCCAAGGAGTTACCTCATCGTTGCGGCGATCAGCTGGATACCAGGCATTCTGCCATGGGAAGATGGCACGCTCCAAGTGTGGCATCATAGCCAAGTGGCGACCATCTGCAGAGCAGATACCTGCTACGTTGTAGTCACTGCCGTTAGGATTACCTGGATACTCAGCGTAGTTGTACTTCGCAATGATGTTGTAGTGATCCTCTGGCTCTGGCAAGTAGAAACGGCCCTCGCCGTGAGCTACCCAGATACCGAGCTTGTCACCGCTCAGGCTACCGAACATCACACTGTCGTTCTGAGGAATGGTCAAACCGAGGAATGTACTCTCGAACTTCTTGGATGTGTTGTGGCAGAGGTGTGAACGATGCTTGTGCTCAGGATTGATGAGGTTCAACTCAACCATCAGCTGGCAACCGTTGCAGATACCGAGTGAAAGGGTGTCCTCACGGGCATAGAACTTATCGAGTGCCTCCTTAGCCTTAGGATTGTAGAGGAATGCACCAGCCCAACCCTTGGCAGAACCGAGAACGTCGGAGTTAGAGAAACCACCGCAGAATACGATAAAGTTTACATCCTCCAGAGTCTCACGGCCAGAAATCAAGTCGGTCATCATCACGTCCTTCACGTCGAAGCCAGCGAGATACATAGAGTATGCCATCTCACGCTCACCATTGGTACCCTTCTCACGGATGATGGCTGCCTTGATGCCAGATGGCTTGCGGCGGTTGGCATCGAGACCATAGCTAGAGAGTGTTCCCTTGAAGCCGTAACCGAAGTTCATCTCGATAGGCTGCTTCTTATAGTTGGTGTAGCGCTTCTTAGCCATACCATTCATACTCTGCTTGCGGTCGAGGAGGTAAGATGTCTTATACCAGTCGTCACGCAATGCATCGATATCGAACTCGTGCTCGAAGCCTTCCTTCTTGATGATGATCTTGCGGAGTTCAGGAGCAGGATAACCAATCTTGGCATAACCGATACCGTTCTCATCGAAGAATGCCTTCAACTCGTCCTTGTGAGCATCGCTTACCTGGATCACAACACCTGGGTTCTCTGCGAAGAGAGTCTTGATGATGTCGGCATCTGCGATGTCGTGGAGGTTGATCTTCATACCACCCTCTACGTTGGCGAATGTCATTTCGAGGAGAGTTGTAATCAAACCACCGGCACTGATATCGTGACCAGCCATTACCCAACCACGGTTGATGAGTTCCTGTACAGCGTTGAAGCAGTCAACGAAGTACTCTGGGTTCTTGACGGTAGGAACATCGCTGCCCACCTTGCCCAAGCTCTGTGCGAAGGCAGAACCACCGAGGCGCTGCTCGTCGAAGCTGAAGTCGATGTGGTAGAGGCTTGAGTTCTTGTCGTTGACGAGAACAGGACTAACCACCTTCTTGACATCTGAAACCTCACCGCCGGCACTGACGATAACGGTACCTGGAGCGATAATCTTCTCGCCGTTAGGATACTGCTGGGTCAATGAGAGAGAGTCCTTACCTGTTGGTACGTTTACGTGGATGGCGCAGCAGAAGTCTGACAAAGCCTTCACACCCTCGTACAGACGAGCATCTTCACCCTTCTGGCTGCGGCAAGGCCACATCCAGTTAGCAGAGAGGCTGATGCTGTCCATGCCATCTGCCAATGGAGCCCATACGATATTAGTCAATGACTCTGCTACAGAGAGTACAGAACCTGCCTTAGGATCGGCAAGACCTGCCTGAGGTGCATGACCCATTGCAGTTACGATACCCTTCTCGCCACGGTAGTCGAGTGCTACGACACCACAGTCAGAAAGTGGCAACTGAATCTGACCCTGACCCTGCTGACGGGCAATCTTACCTGTTACGGAACGGTCAACCTTGTTGGTCAACCAGTCCTTACAAGCCACAGCCTCCATCTGGAGAACACGCTGCAAGTACTCGTCGAGGTTATCTGCAGAATAAGTTACATCTTCATATTTACGCTCTACGGTCTCATCCACCATCACAGTCTTAGGAGTATGACCGAACATCTGAGCTACATCGAGGTCGAATGGCTTCACACCGTCAGCCTGCTTGAAGCTGAAGTGAGCATCGCCAGTAGTCTCACCAACCACGTACATTGGAGCACGCTCACGGTCGGCAATCTTCTGAACCTCGCTGATATACTTCTCGTCGATGAGCAAGCCCATACGCTCCTGGCTCTCGTTGGCGATGATTTCCTTGGCGCTCAAAGTCTTGTCGCCGATAGGCAACTTTGCCATGTCGATTTCGCCACCGCACTCTTCTACCAACTCAGAGAGACAGTTCAAGTGACCGGCTGAACCGTGGTCGTGGATGCTGACTACTGGGTTCTCATCGTTCTCAACGAGTGCACGAACCAGGTTGTAGGCACGCTTCTGCATCTCAGGGTTGGCACGCTGGATAGCGTTCAACTCGATACCGTTGCTGTAACGGCCTGTATCTACAGAAGAAACAGAACCACCACCAAGACCGATGCGATAGTTGTCACCACCTACTACGACAACCTTGTTGCCCTTCTGTGGCTCACCCTTCTTATAGTCACGCTTCTTGCCGTAGCCTACACCACCAGCAAGCATGATTACCTTATCGTATGCATACTTCTCGCCGTTCTCCTCGTGCTCGAATGTAAGCACAGAACCGGTGATGAGAGGTTGACCGAACTTGTTACCGAAGTCTGATGCACCGTTAGAAGCCTTGATCAGAATCTGCTCTGGAGTCTGATAGAGCCACTTACGAACAGGCATGATGTCTTCCCAGTCGCGCTCAACATCGCTCTTGCCGTTGTCATCCTTCAAGCGAGGATAAGCAGTCATGTAGCAGGCAGTACCTGCGATAGGCCATGAACCAACACCACCACCCATACGGTCGCGGATCTCACCACCTGTACCGGTAGCAGCACCGTTGAAAGGTTCTACGGTAGTAGGGAAGTTGTGGGTCTCAGCCTTCAGCGAGATGACACTCTCGATATCCTTCACCTGGAAGAAATCGCTGGTAGTCTGATCGGCTGGAGCAAACTGCTCGATAACAGGACCCTGAGAGAAAGCCACATTATCCTTATAGGCAGAGAGAATCTTGTTAGGGTTCTCGTTGGTGGTCTTCTTGATCATGCTGAAAAGAGAAGACTCCATCTCCTTGCCGTCGATGATAAACTGGCCGCCGAAGATCTTGTGGCGGCAGTGCTCTGAGTTAATCTGTGCGAAACCGAAGATTTCGCTGTCGGTGAGAGGACGTCCGTTCTCTTTCTCCAGCTTGTGGAGATAAGCCATTTCGTCCTCGCTGAGGGCAAGACCCTCTTCCTCGTTGTACTTCTCGAGGTCATCGACGTACTTGATAGGTTCTGGCTCGTGGTTCACGGTGAACACATCCTGTCCGATACCGTTGTACATACGCTGGAGCATAGGATCGTGCTCAGCGTCCTCGCTATCCACAGGGAAGTACTCCTCGATACGCGAAATGCCGTTAAGACTCATGTTCTGAGTTATCTCAACGGCATTCGTACTCCAAGGAGTAATCATTTCACGGCGTGGGCCAACATAGAAGCCCTGCAACTGCTGGGCGTCCTCTAAAGTTGCGTCACCATAAAGCCAACAAAGTTCATTGATTTCGTCCTGAGATGGTTTGTGGTCAATCTCGGTCGCAATCACACTCTTAGATGGAGTTCTGAAAAAAAGAATCATACTATTTCTCTTTTTATATTGTTAATGTATTAATTCTACCTTGACAAAAGCCTACATATTTATATATGCTTTTGCTTTCCGACTGCAAAGGTAATACAAAATTCTGATTTCGCCGCAAAGAATACGCATTTATTTTCTTTTTTTAGTTAAAAAGGTGATAAATAGTGATTTAGTGGTTAAAATTTTATAAATGGATTAGACAAATAAGGTTTATTGGAGTCTTATCAGTAACTTTGCACCCAGAAAGAGACGCATAAGGTATTTTATATGGAGGGCGTAACTGCCGTCTATATAATAACATAGTGATTAAAAAACAATAACAGAAAATTTAAAAATCGAAAGCAAATATGAAACAGACTAAAATTTTTGTAATGGCAATGATGGCTGTAGCCCTGATGGCTACTAGCTGTGCTAGTAAGAAGGATCTCCAGAATTGTCAATCTGAAAATAGAGAATTGACTGCCAATTATCAGGCAACCAAGGAGAAGCTGGCTGCTGCTGAGGCTAGCCTTGCTGCTGCGCAGGAGCAGTTGAGCAGTACCAAGAAGGATTATGCCAAGTTGCAGAACTCGCTGGACAAGAGTCTGACCAATGCCAATCAGAACAACATCAGCATTGAGAAGCTCGTTGACCAGATTAATGAGAGCAACCAGTATATCCGTCACCTGGTAGAGGTGAAGAGTAAGAGCGATTCACTCAATATGGTTCTTACCAACAACCTGACCCGTTCTCTCAGCCGTGAGGAGATGAAGGAGGTTGACGTTCAGGTGATGAAGGGTGTGGTTTACATCTCTCTGGCTGACAACATGCTCTATCAGAGCGGTAGCTACGAGGTAAACAGCCGTGCCAAGGAAACTTTGAGCAAGATTGCAAAGATCATCCAGGACTACAAGGATTACGATGTACTCATCGAGGGTAACACCGATAACGTGCCTGTAAGCACTACCAGTGCCAAGATGAAGAACATCCGCAACAACTGGGACCTCTCTGCTCTCCGTGCTTCTTCAGTAGTTCAGTATCTTCAGGACAACTTCGGTGTTAGTCCTAAGCGTATGACCGCAGGTGGCCGTGGTGAGTACAATCCTGTAACTACCAATGATACTGAGGTGGGCAAGATGCGTAACCGTCGTACCCAGATCATCATCACTCCTAAGCTCGACCAGTTTATGGACTTGATCGACAAGGCTCCAGAGGATTCTCAGAAGTAATCTGAATAGAAAATATACAAGAAGGCACCAATGGGTTTATGCTCATTGGTGCCTTTTTTAGTATAAATATGCATGAATTATAGAATGTGGCTTGGAAAAAGCGTGTTTTATTGTCATTTTGACAGAAAATATCTTAATTCTCTTTCTTTTGTCGAATCTTTTTCGTAATTTTGCAGGCAAATTATTAATTATACATGAATTGTTATGGAAAAGATTAAGATGACGACTCCATTGGTAGAGATGGATGGTGATGAGATGACAAGAATCCTCTGGAAGATGATCAAGGACGAACTGATTCTTCCTTTTGTAGATTTGAAAACAGAGTATTATGATCTGGGTCTCCCTTATCGTGACCAGACCAACGACCAGGTGACCATCGACTCTGCTGAGGCTGCCAAGAAATATGGTGTAGCAGTAAAGTGTGCTACCATCACTCCTAATGCCCAGCGTATGGATGAGTATAAGCTTCATAAGATGTGGAAGAGCCCTAATGGTACTATCCGTAGTATTATGGACGGTACTGTGTTCCGTGCACCTATCACTATCCCAAGCATCCACCCTTGTGTGAAGAACTGGGAGAAGCCTATCACCATCGCCCGTCATGCATACGGAGATGTATATAAGAGTGTGGAAATCCGTGCCGATGAACCGGGAGTAGCCAAACTCGTGTTCGAGGGTAAGAGCGGAAAGAAGCAGGAGGTGGAAATCCACAACTTCGATGGTGCCGGCGTTATCCAGGGTATGCACAATACCGACAAGAGCATCCGCAGCTTTGCTCACAGCTGCTTCAAGTTTGCCATCGATACCAAACAGGATCTCTGGTTTGCTACCAAGGATACCATCTCAAAGACTTACGATGCGCAGTTCCGTAAGATCTTCGAAGAGGTTTACGAGAGTGACTACAAGGAGAAGTTTGCTGAACTCGGCATCGAATACTTCTACACATTGATTGATGATGCGGTGGCTCGTGTAATCCGTAGCAAGGGTGGATTCATCTGGGCATGCAAGAACTATGATGGTGATGTGATGAGCGATATGCTCAGTACTGCTTTCGGTTCTCTGGCTATGATGACCTCTGTATTGGTCTCTCCAGAAGGAAAGTATGAGTATGAGGCTGCGCATGGTACCGTTACCCGTCACTACTATCGCTATCTGAAGGGTGAGGATACTTCTACCAACCCAATGGCAACCATCTTTGCATGGAGTGGAGCCTTGAGAAAGCGTGGTGAGATGGATGGACTTCAGGATCTCCAGAACTTCGGCGACCAGCTGGAGGCTGCTTGCTTCGATACCTTGAATGATGGTATCGCTACCAAGGATCTCGTCAACCTGATGGAAGGTGTTGAGGCTAAGCCTGTCAACTCAGCCGGCTTCATCGCTGCTATCCGTGAGCGCCTGGAGAAGAGATTGGCATAGTCCGCTCTCTTCTTCAGAAAGATAAAAAAAGCCCTGCAGTACTTCTCGTTTATATAGAAGTATTGCAGGGCTTTATTTGTTAGAAAAGCGATTTGTTTAGTTATATGGTGTAGCCAATATAATTACACTGAGTTAAAAAGTGTAATATTATACTATGCTTTATCGTTTTTTTGCAAAAAATCGTTGTTGTTACAAAATTGTAATCTGATGTAACGCTTATTACGAGATAAAAAATGTATTTTTGCACCATAATTACGAATTTATAAAAAATAGATTATGGAAAAGGCGGATAAAAGAATTCTTGTTGTTGATGATGAACAGGATTTGTGTGAAATCTTGAGTTTCAATATCCAGATAGAAGGATATCATGTGGATACAGCCAATTCTGCCGAAGAGGCTTTGGAAATGGATATTGCATCCTATGATCTGTTGCTGCTGGATGTGATGATGGGAGGTATGAGTGGATTCCAACTGGCTAAGAAGTTGAAGGAGAACCCGATGACTGCCCATGTGCCAATCATTTTCCTTACCGCTCGGGATACGGAGAATGATACGTTGACGGGATTCAACCTGGGTGCTGATGATTATATTTCCAAGCCATTCTCCATCCGTGAGGTGATGGTACGCATTCGTGCCGTATTGCGCCGTACCGCAGAACAGAATGGTAGTGCTGATGAACCTAAGGTGATTGGCTATCAGGGGCTGGTGCTGGATCTTGATAAGAAAACGGTTAGCATTGATGGCGAAGCTGTTCCTTTTACCAAGACTGAGTTTGAGTTGCTCCATCTCTTGTTGGAAGAAAAGGGCAGGGTATTCTCCCGTCAGGAATTGATAGACAGGGTGTGGCCTAAGGATGTGATGGTGCTCGATCGTACCGTGGATGTGAATATTACCCGTATGCGTAAAAAGGTTGGACGATTTGCAAAGTGCATCGTGACTCGTCTCGGTTTCGGATATTATTTCGATGCCTGATTGGTTTGACTTTGATTTACAGATAATTGTGAAGTTTAATATTCAGTTTTTTAAGTTCAATGCTTAAAACAAATACTGTAGGTAGAAAATTGTACTTTAGTGTGCTGGCGGTGTTCCTTGTGTTCGCTGTCAGCTTTATCGTGTTTCAGCAAACACGAGAGAAGCAGTATAAGATTAGTACCCTTACCTTGAAACTTGCCAACTATAACGAATTGTTGGTGGAGGATCTCGCTCTATCTTCTTCAAATGGTATTCTATTGTCGGATACGGTGAATCTGGTGGATAGTGTCAGGGTAGCTGAGGCTAAACTTGAGGATTTTGTTCAGGAACACGAAAGTAAAGACTTGAGAGTGACTCTTATCAAGCCTGATGGTAAGGTTATCTATGATAATATGGGTAAGGATTTTCGCAAGTTTTCCAATCATGCAAAAAGAGCGGAGATTGCGGAGGCACTTCAGGATGGAATGGGAACCAGTGTGGAACGCCAGTCTTCTACCCTCAAGCACGATTATTTCTATGTGGCATCCTATTTTCCTAAAAGTCAGCTAGTTGTACGTACGGCGTTGCCATATAACGATGATTTGGCAAAGTCGCTTCAGGCTGATCAGCATTATATCTGGTTTGCTCTTGTTGCCGTCATCATTCTTACGCTTGTGCTCTATCGTTTCACCAGTCGTCTGGGAAGTAATATTTCCAAACTCCGTATATTTGCCTATAAGGCAGATCACAATGAAAGCCTGGAGGTAGAAGATTTGGCAAGCTTCCCGGGGGATGAGTTGGGAGAAATTGCTGAAAGAATCATCAAGATGTATAAGCGCGTGCAGACTACCCGAAAAGAACAGGATATCCTGAAAAGACAACTTACTCAGAATATCGCTCATGAGTTGAAAACTCCTGTGGCTAGTATTCAGGGATATCTGGAGACGATTCTGGATAACCCGCATATCAATGAGGCGACCAAGGCGCAATTCCTGCAACGCTGCTTTGCCCAAAGTGAGCGGTTGACCTCCTTGCTTCACGACATCTCTACGCTTAACCGTTTGGATGATGGTTCTGATATGATAGATTTTGAAGCGGTAGATATTACCCAGATGGTAGCTGATATTACCCGTGAGACAGCGTTGGCTCGACAGGAAAGGAAAATGACTTTTGATAACCGGATGCCGGAACATATCGTGGTGAAGGGAAACCGAAGTCTGATATATAGTATTTTCCGCAATCTTACAGATAATGCCATTGCTTATGCTGGAGAGGGGTGCAAGATGACCTTGGAGGCGAAGGAACAGGGAAATAAATGGCATT
The DNA here is from genome assembly GCF_002224675.1 of Segatella copri. Classification (GTDB taxonomy): domain Bacteria; phylum Bacteroidota; class Bacteroidia; order Bacteroidales; family Bacteroidaceae; genus Prevotella; species Prevotella copri_U. The sequence goes on from NZ_NMPZ01000034.1 coordinate 32,821, forward strand.
TCATTTTCCAGGATAATGGTCAGGGAGTACCACCGGAGCATCTGGCCCGTTTGTTTGAGCGCTTTTATCGAGTGGATAAGGGGCGTAGCCGCAAAATGGGTGGTACTGGCCTCGGACTTGCCATTGTAAAGAATGCCGTTCTCCTGCATGGAGGTACTATTCGGGTAAGTAATTTGCCGGAAGGCGGTCTCAAGTTTGAGTTTACCCTTAAAAAATAAGCAAAAATATTTGAATACAATATATAATATGCGCGCGCGAGAGCGTGCGCATATATGCGTATGTATGCGCGCCCCAGTGTGCGCATGTATATTATAAGGTGCTGAGTATCTGATAGTTTGTTTAAGTGTTTATAACTGTTAAAAAGCGGCGTTTTTTGAAACTTTTTCCTCAAAACATTTGGCGGAATGAAAAATAGTTAGTACTTTTGCACTCGCTTTTGAGAAATACATTTTCTCTTAGCAACATAAAGAAAGAGTTCTTTGAAAGATTTTACATAAACAGACAAGTAGTACAAGAAGCGGTTAACTTCTTAGAAATAAGAAAGTTGACTGGGTAAAAGAAACGAACCGTCAAGTAATTGACAAGTCAGGTTTACTAAGCTTCAATAAACGAAAAGGATATTCGTCCTAAGTACAGACAACAAACACCGAGTTGCTTCTTCGGAAGTGACGAAGTAAAAATGATATTTTACAATGGAGAGTTTGATCCTGGCTCAGGATGAACGCTAGCTACAGGCTTAACACATGCAAGTCGAGGGGAAACGACATCGAAAGCTTGCTTTTGATGGGCGTCGACCGGCGCACGGGTGAGTAACGCGTATCCAACCTGCCCACCACTTGGGGATAACCTTGCGAAAGTAAGACTAATACCCAATGATATCTCTAGAAGGCATCTGAAAGGGATTAAAGATTTATCGGTGATGGATGGGGATGCGTCTGATTAGCTTGTTGGCGGGGTAACGGCCCACCAAGGCGACGATCAGTAGGGGTTCTGAGAGGAAGGTCCCCCACATTGGAACTGAGACACGGTCCAAACTCCTACGGGAGGCAGCAGTGAGGAATATTGGTCAATGGGCGAGAGCCTGAACCAGCCAAGTAGCGTGCAGGATGACGGCCCTATGGGTTGTAAACTGCTTTTATAAGGGAATAAAGTGAGTCTCGTGAGGC
>NZ_NMPZ01000035.1 GCF_002224675.1 Segatella copri
ATATCACCTTCCCAGATCTTTGATATTATCACCCTGTTCTATCATGCTATCTCCTCAAATATATACATTCTCCTAGCATAAGCGTTCCCCGAAATAGATATAATGAATAAAAAGTAAGCCCAACTATCAAATTTATCCATAAAAGAGGATGATAATTCAATAAATAATTGTACTTTTGCAATATAAATATAGGAATGACTATACTTCTGCAAAAGTAATATATAAAAAAAGGAGACATGAGATACTACACAGCATTAACAATAGCCGGCTCTGACAGTTGCGGAGGAGCTGGCATTCAGGCAGACATCAAGACGATGTCGGCATTGGGCGTATATGCCGCTTCCGCAATCACAGCCATCACCGTACAGAACACCAAGGGAGTGTATGGCATTCAGAATGTGGAACCGGAAATCGTGAAAGGACAGATAGAGGCCGTGATGGAAGATATCCACCCTGATGCTATAAAGATAGGTATGGTTAATGACTGCGATACCATTCGTGCCATCGCAGAAACCCTCAAGAAATACCAGGAAAGCTTCCAGCATCTCGTTATCGACCCAGTCATGGTATCTACCAGTGGCTGCCGACTGATGCAGGAGGATGCACTCGATGTATTCATCACCGAACTGCTGCCTTTAGCCACCCTGCTCACCCCAAATATCCCAGAGGCAGAAATTCTTGCCAATAGAAAAATAGAGAATGCAGAAGATATCAAAGCTGCCGCAGCTGCCATCAGCAAACTGGGATGCAGATATGTATTAATCAAGGGCGGTCATTTTGATGGAGAGGAGAAGATAGACTACCTCTTCGAGGGCGGAAAGCAGAAGACCAGCTATCGTGGCATCAGTGTAAACACCCGCAATACCCACGGCACCGGCTGTACCCTATCCTCAGCCATCACCTCTTATCTGGCAAGAGAAATGGATATGAATACAGCCATCGCCATGGCTAAAACCTATCTTTCAGGTGCCATTCTGGCAGGTAAGGACATTAAGATTGGAGAAGGTCACGGTCCAGTGAACCACTTCTACGAACCAAAATCATTATTTACCAAAAGCTGAAAAAGAGCGAAAACAATAAGCCGCTCATGAAAAAGCTGATAAAACAGAGAAGAGAAAAGACAAAGAAAGAATGATTGATCGTTGTTACATAGAAATCACAAACACCTGTAATCTCAACTGTCACTTCTGTCCCAAGCACACCCGGGAAAAGCGACAGTTGAGTGCAGAGGAATTCAACCTGCTCACCGACAAGATCCGGGGAAAAGTTTGTTTCCTCTATTTCCATCTGATGGGTGAGCCCCTGCTCCATCCCCTGCTGCCACAGTTTATCACAACGGCACGCGAAAAAGGATTCAAGACGGTGCTTACCTCTAATGGAACCCTCCTGCACCGTGCCATGGACCTCCTCGACACCCTACCCCATAAGATACAACTCTCCCTCCATTCCCACGAAAGCAATGCCAAGGGAGAGCTCTCCAGCTATATGGATGAGGTGATGACCTTCTCCACCCAAGCCGCCGCCAAAGGCACCTGTATGGTATTGCGCCTCTGGAACCAAGGCGGAAGGGACAAGGAAAACGAGGAAGTGATGCGACTCATCGAGAAATACGTACCCAAGCCATGGAAGGAACGCCCTGACGGGTTCCGACTTTGCGATCATCTATATCTGGAGTTTGACCGGAAATTCGAATGGCCTAACTTCGAAAACGACATCAAGAAAGGGGATGATAACAAGAACAAAGATGAAAACAGAAACAAAGACGAAATAAGCAAGGGAAAAGACAAAGATGAAATAAGCGAGGAAAAAGACAAGAACGAAGGCAACGGCGAAAATCGGGAAGTCTTCTGCAAAGCATTGCTGAAGCAGATAGGCGTTCTTGCCGACGGAAGTCTCGTACCTTGCTGTCTCGACCATAACGGCGATGTCATTTTGGGCAACCTGCTCCATCAGTCACTCGAAGAAATCCTCTCTTCCCCCCGTGCCCAGGCAATGACAGAAGGCTTCAAACACCATACTGCCACAGAAGCACTCTGCCAGAACTGCGAATCAGCACTCGTAAGAAATAGCTTCCGAGGAAAAGCAAGAAACTAAGAAAACATCTAAAAGCAAGAAGAAATGAAATGGATTATAATCACAACACCAACCTTTATTTCGCATGAAGCAAAGTACATCGACCAGCTTTTTGAAGCAGGAATCGATCTGCTCCATCTGCGCAAACCCGATTCTACACCAGAAGAATGCGAGCAACTGCTCCAGAAGATTGACCCGAAATGGTATCCTCAGATCGTGATTCACGACCACTTCGAACTCTGCGAGAAATACCATCTCCATGGCATTCACCTCAACCGGAGAAACAGCCAGATTCCAGAGAACTTCCAGGGAAGCATCTCCCGCTCCTGCCACAGTTTCGAGGAAGTCACCGAATCGTTAGATAACGCTAGTTCCGATTTTTCAAAGGGATCGAAGCCAACATTCGATTACGTATTCCTCAGTCCCATCTTCGACAGCATTTCGAAGAAAGGCTACAAGCATACCTTCTCCAACAGAGATTTGGAAGATGCAGGCAACAGCGGCATCATCAACGAAAAGGTGATTGCCCTTGGCGGCATTATTCCTCAATTCATTCCCCAGCTGCGCGCCTGGAACTTTGGCGGAGCAGCTTTCCTGGGTGACGTTTGGAACCGACGACACGAATACAACTGGAAGGAATACCTGACAGATATCAGACAAAGATTAACACCACGAGGAGCCAAGAACACACTTAATGGTTCAAATGTTTGGTAGTTAGCCAAAATAGTTGTACTTTTGCACCCATGATTTATCCAGATAATTTTGAAAACAAGATAGGATTCAATGAAATCCGTAAAATGCTGCGCGAAAGATGTCTCTCTCCACTTGGCAAGGAACAGGTGGACAAGATGTCTTTCAGCAGCGACGCAGAACTCGTTAACGAGTGGCTCATGCAGGTGCGTGAGTTCCGTAGATTGATGGAGGAAGTAGAAGACTTTCCCCTTCAATATTTCTATGACGTAAGAGAAAGCATCCTCCGTATCCGTGTGGAAAACACTCACTTAGAAGAGGATGAACTGTTCGATTTAAGACGTTCGCTTGCCACCATCGCAGGAATGGTAAAGATTCTGAATCACAGCGACGAGGATGATGGTCACGGCGAACCGGAAGATGGCTGGCGCAGAGAAAAGCAGTATCCTTATCCTGCCCTCCATCGCCTTTCACAAGATGTGATGACATTCCCACAGTTGATTCAGCGCATCGACCAGATTCTCGACAAGTTTGGTAAGATTCGCGACAATGCGACCCCTGAACTTCTCCAGATCCGCAGAGAACTGGCTAAGACTGAGGGAAGCATCTCGCGTACCTTATATAGTATTCTGCGCTCGGCACAGAGCGAAGGCATCGTAGAGAAAGATGTTACCCCAACCCTGCGCGACGGCCGACTGGTTATCCCTGTCATCCCTACCCTCAAGCGCCGAATCAAGGGTATCGTTCACGACGAGAGTGCCACCGGAAAGACCGTCTTCATCGAGCCAACCGAAGTGGTGGAGGCCAACAACCGCGTGCGCGAACTGGAAGGAGAAGAGCGAAAGGAAATCATCCGAATCCTTACCGATTTCACCAACAAGGTGCGCCCATTCTCCAAGGAAATACTGGACAGCTACCGCTTCCTCGCCATCATCGACCTGATTCAGGCTAAACAGAAACTCGCCGATGTATTCAAGGCGATAGAGCCAGAGGTAGAAGACCATCCACACGTGGATTGGATCCGTGCCATCCACCCACTCCTCCAGCAATCCCTGCAGAAGAAGAACGAGAAGGTGGTACCACTCGACATCACCCTGACACAGGATAAGCGCATCCTCATCATCTCGGGACCTAACGCTGGAGGTAAGTCAGTATGTCTCAAGACCGTAGGTCTGCTTCAGTATATGCTGCAATGCGGATTGAGCATCCCGGTGAGCGAGCGTTCCAAGACAGGTATTTTCCAGAACATCATGATAGACATCGGTGACGAACAGAGTCTGGAGAACGATCTGAGTACCTACTCTTCTCACCTCTTGAACATGAAGAATATGATGAAGGCAGCCAATGGCGACACCATCATACTGATAGATGAGTTCGGTACAGGTACTGAACCAGGCATTGGCGGCGCCATCGCCGAAGCCGTGCTCGACAAGTTCTGCAAGCAGCAGGCATACGGCGTCATCACCACCCACTATCAGAACCTGAAGCATTTTGCCGACAGTCATGAGGGAGTGGTAAACGGCGCCATGCTTTACGACCGTCACGAGATGAAGGCACTCTTCCAGCTCGCCATCGGTCGTCCAGGTTCATCTTTCGCCATCGAAATCGCAAGAAAGATCGGATTGCCGGAAGAAGTGATCAAGGAGGCATCCGACATCGTAGGTTCCGAATACATCCAGAGCGACAAGTACCTGCAGGATATCGTCCGCGACAAGCGATACTGGGAGAACAAGCGCCAGAATATCCATCAGCGTGAGAAGGATATGGAGAAGACCATCTCGAAATATGAAAGCGACATCGAGGATATCGAGCGCAGCAGAAAGGCGATTCTCAAGAAAGCGAAGGAGGAAGCTGCAGAACTCCTGAAGGAGAGCAACAAGAAGATTGAGAATGCCATCCGAGAGATTCGAGAGAGTCAGGCGGAGAAGGAGGAAACCCGTCGCATCCGTCAGGAACTCGATGCCTTCAAGCAGGAGGTCCAGGAGATTGACACCAAGGATTCGGACGACAAGATTGCCCGCAAAATAGCCCAGATTCAGCAGCGCAAGGAGCGCCATGCCAAGCGCCAGGCTGAGAAAAAGGAGAACCAGGAGAAGGCGGCTGCGGCTCTGCGAAATGCACAGAGCAAGGTACAGAGCGACAGCAAGCGGGAAATCCAGGTGGGCGATACCGTACGAATCAAGGGCCTGACTACGATAGGAAAGGTAGAGAGCATCAATGGCGATACTGCCACCGCAGTATTTGGCGGCATGCGTACCAAGATGCGCCTCAACAGACTGGAGCACGCCACAGCCACAGCCGAAAACGTAGATAAGACCGAGGAGCGCAAGGAGAACCTAGCTTCTTATGGTATCAGCAAGGAGACCCGCAAGACGATAGATGCCCACAAGACCAACTTTCATCAGGATCTGGATGTACGAGGTATGCGTGGCGATGAGGCACTGAATGCCGTTCAGTATTTCATTGATGATGCCATCCTGGTAGGAATGCCAAGAGTTAGAATTCTTCATGGCAAGGGCAATGGAATTCTCCGCCAGCTCATCCGTCAGTACCTGAGCAGCGTTCCAAATGTGACGCATTATGCCGATGAGCATGTTCAATTCGGCGGTGCCGGCATCACGGTAGTTGATTTTTAGAAGAAAAAAGCGCTAGAAAAAGGAGTTATCATCTTCTAAATATAATAAGGTGTAATAGAAAAAAGGGGGCAATTATCTGCCTCCTTTTTCTAAATAAACGTTAACATTACAAACTTTTTCATTGAAAAATTTGGCAGGTTCAGAAATTTGCAGTACTTTTGCACTCGCTTAAAAGCAATAACCGCTTTCAAGTATATGAGACGGACAAGTCTCATACGACCAGCTCCCTCGGAATCCCCCAGGATGGGAACATAGCAAGGGTACTTGGTTGTAGCGGTGCGATATGAATCGCTTGTCCACCCGCCTCTTTAGCTCAGTTGGCCAGAGCACGTGATTTGTAATCTCGGGGTCGTTGGTTCGAATCCGACAAGAGGCTCAAAAAAGGAATCTTCTTTCAGAAGGTTCCTTTTTTTTGTTTTCAAAACCATTCTATCTTTAATTATCTATAAATATTCTCCCCCTTTACACCTTATATAATAAAAAAGTTGTATTTTTGCAAATTGATATGTTACATTCGTAGAAATACATTAAGACAATGAATACAGAAAATAACGAGAAGCAAGAAGAAAAGAAGAACGATGAACAGAGCCAGACAAAGTTCGACAACTCTGATCAGAAGATCAAGATCTTTGTGATTGATACAGGTAAGATCAAACAGACCAAGGCTTTTGCCCGTCAAGACGGTACCCTGCTTGGTATCGTATGGGTAGCCAGTTTCGTTTGTACCATGCTGGCAGCCGATCCGGAACACCATATTTTGGGATTGTTTTCCAATCTCCTCATCCTCTCCACTCCATTTGTGGTGGCAAAGCGTTTGAAATATTTCCGTGATGTGGTAAGAGAAGGTCATATCTCCTTCAAGCACGGATTGTATTACTGTGTCCAGACATTCTTCTATGCCACCTTGCTGCTCACCATCATACAGTATCTCTGGTTCCGATTCATGAATACCGGCATGTTTATGACCCAGCTCCAGACCAACTACCAGATGATAGCCCAGGCTTATCAGTTGACTGCAGAGGAAACCAAAGCCCTCTTCGATGCCATCACGATGATGAAACCTATCGCATGGGCATCCATGTTTATGATCACCGACCTGGTAGCAGGCGCAGTACTCAGTCCGATTCTCGCTGCCATCTATTCAAAGAAGCGAATCAGCCAGCAGTAACCGGCAAATTAGAAAATCTTAAAACATAACATAAGAAAATGGATATTTCAGTTATAGTTCCTCTTTTCAACGAGGAAGAATCATTGCCAGAACTCTTTGCTTGGATCAAGCGAGTGATGGACACCAACGATTTCACATACGAAGTTATCTTCGTGAACGACGGTTCTACCGACCGTTCATGGAATGTCATAGAAGAGCTTGCCGAGAAGTTCGAGCAGGTAAAAGGCATCAAGTTCCGCCGCAACTACGGAAAGAGTCCGGCACTCTATTGTGGATTCAAGGAGGCACAGGGAGATGTTGTCATCACCATGGATGCAGACCTGCAGGATTCTCCTGATGAGATTCCGGGACTCTACCAGATGATTACCAAGGAAGGCTACGACCTCGTTTCCGGTTACAAGCAGAACCGCAAGCAGGGCGACCCTCTCAGCAAGACCATCCCTACCAAGCTGTTCAATGCTACAGCCCGAAAGGTAAGCGGAATCCATAATCTCCATGACTTCAACTGCGGACTGAAGGCTTATCGCCGCGAAGTAGTCAAGAACATCGAGGTATATGGCGAGATGCATCGCTACATCCCATATCTTGCCAAGAACGCCGGCTTTGCCAAGATTGGCGAAAAACCGGTTCATCACCAGGCACGCAAGTTCGGAACATCCAAGTTCATGGGCTGGAACCGTTTCGTAAACGGCTATCTCGACCTGATGACCCTCTGGTTCCTCAGCAACTTCGGCAAGAAGCCAATGCACGTATTCGGATTCCTGGGCAGTCTCGTGTTCTTCATCGGCTTCCTCTCGCTCATCGGCTTGGGCATCGACAAGAGCATCGACCTCTACCATGGCGTATATGGTCATCTCATCACCGACTCCCCATACTTCTACATTGCGCTCATCGCTATGGTACTGGGTAGCCAGTTCTTCCTTGCCGGATTCCTGGGCGACCTGATCAGCCGTCAGAATCCAAACCGTAACGATTATCAAATAGAAAAGGAAATAAGATGCGGAAAATAATACCAATGGTCATCCTGATGATGGTGCTCACGATGGTAGGGTGTTCCACCCTCGACTGCCCGCTCAACAACACGACTTACACCAAGTACAAGTTGATGGGCAACATCAAGACCCTGCAGGACACCATGACCATCTCGACCACCAAGACAGCGGGCACCGACAGCGTGCTCATCAACAAGGATGTGAAAGTAGATAGTTTCATTCTTCCGATGAGTTATCATCAGCCGGAGGATGTTTTCTACTTCGAGATTCGCAACCGCGATCATCAGGTGTGGAAAGACACGGTGACCGTGAAGAAGGAGAATTATTCGCATTTCGAGTCTGTGGATTGCGGTCCGTCATTCTTCCATACCATTACGGAGGTGAAGACCACCCACAACTACATCGACTCGATAGTCATCAACAATAAAGAGGTAAATTATGATGCATCTAAAGCACATTTCTATATCTATTTCGGCAATCGCCACTAAGACAGCTTCCATGGGGATAACCAAAGCTGTTTCTTTGGAGATGACAAAAGCTGTAGAGAAAGGAGCTTTCCTTCTGGCTTGTCTTCTGATGCTGGGAGGTGCTTCTGCGAATGCACAGAACCAGAAGAAGATGGCTACAGTGGAGAAGGATACCATCCCGTTGTTCCGCGGAATGGCTGTGGGAGTAGATGTCATCGGACCGGTTCAGCTGATGGTCAGCGATTACGGCCAGTACGAGGCATCCCTCCGTATCAATCTCAAGGACAAGTACTATCCGGTCTTCGAGCTGGGATATGGCAAGGCTGATGCCAGCGACGAGAGTACGAAGATCAATTACAAGACCAGCGCTCCCTATGCCCGCATCGGTATAGACTGGAACCTGCTGAAGAACAAGCACGACGATTACCGTCTGTTCGGTGGCTTCCGCTATGGTTTCACCTTCTTCAAATACGATGTCACCTCTCCTCCTATCCAGGACCCAATATGGGGTGGCGATGTTCCTTATGGAGCCGAAGGCGTGAAGAGCAACTATCACTGGCTGGAAGGAGTCTTCGGAGTAGATGCCAAGATCTGGGGTCCCGTCCGCATGGGATGGAGCTTCCGATACAAACGCCGGTTGGCTAAGAAGGATGGCGAAATAGGCAACTGCTACTATGTGCCGGGCTTCGGTAAGCAAGGCGGTTCCCGATTAGGCGGCACCTTTAACGTTACACTTGAGATATAATGTAAGCAAGACAATGAAAAAAAAGAAACTGATATGGCAGATACCTTTTCTGCTCATTCTGATCATAGGCAGCATCTTCGTGATACGCCAGCAGCGCAACACCCCATTCCAGAAAGATGAGGGTATGGTGTTCGGCACCATCTATCACATCACTTACCAGAGTGATATCAACTATCAGAAAGAGATAGAGGCTGAGTTGCAGAAGGTGGACAATTCACTTTCCCCTTTCAACAAGACCTCCATCATCTCCCGCATCAACCGCAATGAAAAGGTGAAGGTAGATGAGATGTTCAGCGAGGTATTCCAACTCGCCGAGAAGATTTCCGGAGATACAGACGGAGCCTTCGATATCACCGTGGCGCCTATGGTGAATGCCTGGGGATTCGGCTTCAAGACCGGTAACCCTCCTACCCGACAGACCATCGACAGTCTGCGTACCATCGTGGGATTCCACACCGTTTCCCTGCAGGATGGTTACGTCATCAAGAAGAATCCGAAGACGATGCTCGACTGCTCTGCCATTGCCAAGGGATATGGCACCGATGTGGTAGCGAGATTCCTCAAGAAGAAGGGCGTACAGAACTTCATGGTAGAGATAGGTGGAGAAATCGTGGTTAACGGCAACAGCGAGAAATTGCAGCCTTGGCGCATCGGAATCAACAAGCCAACGGATGATTCGCTCAACACCAATCAGGCTATCCAGGATGTAGTCAGCGTAAGCAATATCGCAATGGCCACCAGTGGCAACTACCGCAACTTCTACTATAAGAACGGAAAGAAGTATGCCCACACCATCGACCCGAAGACAGGCTATCCGGTGCAGCACAACATCCTCTCTGCCACCGTATTTGCAGATGACTGTGCCACTGCCGATGCCTATGCCACCTCGTTCATGGTACTGGGATTGGATGGAGCCAAGAAGATCCTGGAGAAACATCCCGAGCTTTGCGCCTATCTGATTTATTCAGACCAGAAGGGCAGCAACCAGATCTGGTATTCTCCTTCCCTTCAGAAGAAGTTGGGAAAATAAAGCTTCAGAAAAAGTAAGAAAAATAAAAAACGATGCAGGAAGATAAGTTATACGATACGCTCTTGAATCTGCCTCTGTTTCTCGGAATGAGCCGCGCCGACCTTCTTCAGATTGCCGGACATACCAAGTTCGATTTCCAGAAGATAGAAGGAGGTGAGACTTTAACCGAGATAGGTGAACCCTATCACCGGTTGCTCTTTCTCCTTTCCGGAGAAGTGGCAGTAGAGACCATGGCAGATGACCGTGGGTATAGAATCGTAGAGACCATCAAGGCGCCGGAGGTATTCATGATAGAACGCCTCTTCGGATACGACCAGCACTCGCCCCATCACTATGTGGCGAGAAATGACTGCAGTCTGATGAGCATCAGCAAGAAAGAAGTGCTGCGACTCGCCAAACAATACGAAATCTTCCACATCAATCTGCTCAACCTCATCTCCACCCAGGCACAGAGAAGCAATCGCCGCCTCTTCAGGGTACCCCCGAAGACGCTCAGCGACAGCATTATCCGATTCTTCGAGAATCATTGCCTACGCCCGGCAGGCGAAAAAAACTTCCACATCAAGATGGATCGCCTGGCACAGGAGCTGAATGTCAAGCGGCTCAAGGTATCTGTGGCGCTCAACGAACTGGAGACCCAGGGACTGATCGAACTCCATCGCGGCAGAATCAGCATCCCTGCACTCGAGAAATTAATCAATAGATAACAATTAAAATTATGCAAGATAATAATTCCACAAAAAATAACGAAACCCAGAAGAGAGAGAATCCTTTCTTCCTGCCCTATGGCACCCCACATTATACAGTCCCTTTCCACCGCATCCAACTCGGTGATTACGAAGAGGCTTTCATGGAAGGTATCCGACGCGATGACGAGGCCACAGACAAGATTATCAATGACCCGGCAGAGCCTACCTTCGAGAATACCATTGCACGCGTAGATACCGAGAAAGGGGAACATTATTACGATCTCCTGAGTCGTGTATCCAATGTATTCTCTTGCATGATGAGTGCTGAAACCTGCGATGAGATGGAAGAACTGGCACAGAAACTGAGTCCGATCCTCACCAAGCATGCCAACGATATCACCCTGAACAAGAAGCTCTTCGAGCGCATCAAGTTCGTTCACGACCATCCCAACCGTAAGCTCAATGCCGAGGAACAGATGCTCCTCGACACCAGTTACGACGGATTCGTGCGCAGCGGTGCCCTGCTCGATGAAGAAGGCAAGGAGAAGCTGCGCAAGCTCACCGAGGAGGCAAGCATGCTTACCCTCCAGTTCTCGCAGAATCTGCTGAAGGAAAACAAGGCTTACACCCTGCATATCACCGATAAGGATCAGCTCGACGGACTCCCAGAGACCGCCATCGCAGCCGCTGCCCATAATGCAAAGGAGAAGAACGAAGAGGGATGGCTCTTCACCCTCGACTTCCCTAGCTACTCTCCTTTCATGACCTACTCTACCCAGCGCGAACTCCGCAAGCAGATGTACATGGCGAGAAATACCGTCTGTACCCACGACAACGAGCAGAACAACCTGCAGATCTGTCAGCGACTGGTCAACCTGCGCAGAGAGCTGGCACAGCTTCTGGGCTTCGAGACCTATGCCGATTACGTACTCCGTCATCGTATGGCAAGCACCACAGAGAATGTGTATAAGCTTCTGAACGATCTCATCGATGCCTACAAGCCTACCGCCATCCACGAGACGGCAGAGGTAGAGGCACTCGCCAAGAAACTGGAGGGCGATGATTTCGAGATGCAGCCATGGGATTTCGGATTCTATTCTCATAAGCTCCAGATGGAGAAGTACAATCTCGATGCAGAGATGCTTCGTCCTTATTTCCAGCTTGATAAGGTGATTGACGGCGTATTCGGTCTTGCCAACAAGCTCTACGGCATCACCTTCCAGGAGAACAAGGACATCCCGGTCTATCATCCTGATGTCAAGGCATACGAGGTATTCGATAAGGATGGCAGCTATCTGGCTGTCTTCTATGCCGACTTCTTCCCTCGCAAGGGCAAGCAGGGAGGTGCCTGGATGACAGAGTTCCAGGGACAGTGGATAGATTACAAGGGCACCAATGTGCGCCCTCATGTCAGCGTGGTAATGAACTTCACCAAGCCTACCGCCGAGAAGCCAGCCCTCCTGACACTGGGCGAGGTAGAGACCTTCCTCCACGAGTTTGGTCACAGCCTCCACGGCATGTTTGCCAACACCCGTTTCGAGAGTCTTTCGGGCACCAATGTATGGTGGGACTTCGTAGAGTTGCCATCCCAGTTTATGGAAAACTATGCGGTGGAGAAGGATTTTCTGCGCACCTTTGCCTTCCATTACGAGACAGGCGAACCATTGCCGGACGAACTCATCGAGCGCATCGTGAAGAGCCGCAACTTCATGACGGCCAATGCCTGCCTGCGACAGGTAAGTTTCGGATTGCTGGATATGGCATACTATACCAAGAAGGATGCCTTCACCGAAGATATCATCCCATTTGAGAAGGAGGCATGGAAAAAGGCGATGATCTTCCCTCAGTTGCCTGATACCTGCATGACCGTACAGTTCTCTCATATCATGGCAGGTGGATATGCAGCAGGTTACTACAGCTACAAGTGGGCAGAGGTGCTCGATGCCGATGCCTTCAGCGTATTCAAGAAGAACGGCATCTTCGATCAGGCTACCGCCCAGAGCTTCCGCGACAATATCCTTTCTAAGGGAGGCACCGAGCATCCGATGACCCTCTACAAGCGATTCCGCGGACAGGAACCAACCATCGATGCCCTGCTCGAACGCAACGAGATCAAGAGGAATGTAGAATCTAAATAAGATATGTAGTATCTAAAGTAGAATCTATATAGAAAATGTTGAATCTAAATAGAAAATGTTGAAGGATGGAAAATCAACTTTCTAAACAGAAGAAGCTCGACCTGCGCTACCTGCGCATGGCTTGCATCTGGGCTGAGAACAGCTACTGCAAGCGCCGCCAGGTAGGAGCGCTGGTGGTGAAGGACAAGATGATCATCAGCGATGGATACAATGGAACTCCCAGCGGATTCGAGAACATCTGCGAAGAGAACAATGTAACCAAGCCATACGTTCTGCATGCCGAGGCCAACGCCATCACCAAGCTGGCACGCAGCAGCAACAACAGCGAGGGCAGCACACTCTATGTCACTGCCTCTCCCTGCATCGAATGCTCCAAGCTCATCATCCAGTCGGGCATCAAGCGTGTGGTCTATGCCGAGAAATACCGCCTCACCGACGGTGTGGATCTTCTGAAACGTGCAGGAGTTGTGGTAGAATACATGAATCCGGATGAAGAAGAAGCCTCACAGGATTAAAGAGAGAAAAAGAGAGAAAGAAACGTTAGTATATTAAATTAGTTAGTTATGAATATGAATAAGAATAAGACCAATCGGTATATGCCCTTCATCATGGCGATCTGCGTTGTGCTGGGCATCATCATCGGCACATTCTTTTCGAATCATTTCGCCGGCAACCGACTCAATGTCATCAACAGTGGAAGCAACCGTCTGAACAACCTGCTCCACCTCATCGATGACCAGTATGTAGATGCCGTGAACATCGATTCGCTGGTAGATAAGGCGATTCCTCAGATTCTTGCCGAACTGGATCCTCACTCTGTCTATATCAGTGCGAAGGATGCAGCAGCTGCCACCGACGACCTCAAGGGTTCGTTCTCGGGCGTAGGCATCGAGTTTGTCATCCGCCAGGACACCATCCATGTGCAGAATGTGATACAGAACGGACCAGCCGAAAAGGCTGGATTGCTGGCAGGTGATAAGATTGTAGCCGTAGATGGCAAGCCTTTCGTAGGCAAGATTGTCACCAATCAGGAAGCGATGCACCGCCTCAAGGGTCCTAAGGATACCAAGGTGAAGATTGGCGTCATCCGCTATGGCAGCAAGAAGGTGCAGACCTTCACCGTCACCCGTGGCGAAATACCTACCAAGAGTGTCACCGCTGCCTATATGCTCGATGACAACACCGGATATATCCGCATCAAGAACTTCGGCGAGAACACCTATCCAGAGATGCTCATCGCACTGGCAAAACTCTCACAGCAGGGATTCAAGAATCTCTGTATCGACCTGCGCGACAACTCGGGTGGTTATCTCACAGCCGCTGTGAACATGGCAAACGAGTTCCTGCCAGAGAAGAAACTCATCCTCTATACCCAGGGCCGCAAGTCGCCTCGCCAGGATTACATGAGTGATGGCAAGGGTTCCTACAAGAAGATTCCGATGGTTGTGCTCATCAATGAGGGTTCTGCTTCTTCGGCTGAGATCTTTGCAGGAGCCATGCAGGACAACGACCGTGCCACCATCATCGGCCGCCGTTCGTTCGGTAAGGGATTGGTACAGCAGCAGATTGAGTTCCCAGACCACAGTCTCATCCGTCTTACCATCGCCCGCTACTATACTCCATCAGGCAGATGTATCCAGAAGCCATACACCCTGGGCGACAGCGGTGACTACGAGCAGGATCTCCTCACCCGTTATGAGCATGGCGAGTTCTTCTCGCAGGATAGCATCAAGCATACCGGTCCGGCTTACCATACCGGAATTGGCAGAGTGGTTTATGGCGGTGGTGGCATCACTCCAGATATCTTCGTTCCTGAAGATACCCTGGGTATGACATCTTACTTCAAGGAAGCGAGCATGAGCGGACTGATTCTCCAGTTTGCGTTTACCTATACGGACGACAACCGTCCTAAGTTGAACAATTTCAAGGAGATGATGGAACTCGCCGATTATCTTGATAAGCAGAACCTGGTAGAGCAGTTTGCCGTTTATGCCGACAAGCGCGGACTGAAGCGCCGTAACCTTCTCATCCGCAAGTCTCACAAGCTGCTGGACCGTGTTCTCGACAGCCGCATCATCTACAATATGCTGGATGAGCAGGCATGGACAGAATACATCAACCAGGATGATCCTGTAATCAGGAAAACTCTTGAGGTCTTCAATAATCACGCCGCCTTCCCTAAGAAGCCTGCTGCAAAGGCAACAAAGGCTGCAAGGGCTGCAGGCAAAGTGGTAAAGAAGAAATAAGCATGGATAAGAAAGAATTAAGAAAAATAATAAGAGATAGAAAGCGACAGTATTCCTCAAGTACTCTTGAGGAACTGTCGCTTTCTGTTTTATCTCATCTCGAAGAGAATGGGCATCTGCAGTCTGCTCATACAGTGATGATGTACTATTCCCTCCCCGACGAGGTGAATACCCATCGTTTCATCGACCATCTGGTGGCTTGCGGCAAGAAGGTATTATTGCCCGAAGTAATAGACGACCGGAATATAGTGCTCCGTGAATACAGCGGAAGAGCGGATTTAAGAGAAGGTGCCTATCATATTATGGAGCCTGCAGGAGCCCTTTTCCCTCCCCATCGCTACAGTGAGATAGATGTAGCCATCATCCCGGGTATGGCATTCGATATCCAGGGTAATCGTCTGGGCAGGGGCAAGGCCTATTACGACCGCTTCCTCCCGAAGATTCCTGGAGCCTACAGAATAGGCATCGCCTTCCCCTTCCAGCTCCTGTCTCAGATTCCAACGGAGGAAACAGATATCGCCATGAATGAAATCATCTCGTAATAAAAGAGAGCAACCTCATATAAAAGAAATCGTCTCGTAAGTAAGAGATCATCTCATAAAAAAAAGCATTTTTTCGCAGGAAAATACAATATAATGCGGGAAAATACGTTAATAAAAGAAAAAAAGACGATTTTTTATTCTCCCCGATTAAACCTTTTAGGATTTTCGGGGTCAAATTAAACGATTAGAATTCATAAACTGAACTTTTATTATATCGTGTAAGATTCAATAGGAAATTTATTAGTTAGTATTTAGGTAGATGAAGCACCGGCTTGTGAAAGTCGATGCTTTTTTCGTTTTTTAACGGCAAACAATATGATTTCTCGCTTTTTTTTACTACTTTTGTACTTTAAAAAGAAAACAATGCAAATCAAAAAGGCATTGCATTCAAAGCAATAACAAAACAATGCAAATCAAAAAGGCATTGCCATCAAAACATAAACAACAATGATGAAACGAAGTAACTACATATTATTATCCATTCTGGCAATAGGTCTCATGGCTTCTTGCGCAGAAAAGAAAAAGAGCCAGATTATCATTGCCCCCAAACCTGTGGCACAGGTAACCAACAAACCCACCCAGGAGATGAGCGGATATGAACAGTCAAGAGATGTAGAATGGCTGGGCAACCATTACAAGGTGGTAGTGAAGCGAGAAGCCGACCACGAATTACCCATCATCCAACTGGACAAGACCAACAAGTATTACGATAATAAGATCACCATCCGCATTCTGAGAAGCGATGGTACCGAGTTCTTCAACCGCACCTTTACAAAGGCTGCCTTTGAAAGCAATCTCGATAAGAAGACGAAATCGACGGGAGCCCTTCTGGGCATCGTTTTCGATAAGGCAGAAGGAAACAATCTCTGTTTTGCAGCCAGTGTCGGTTCCCCGGATATCACCAGCGATGAATATCTTCCATTGGTACTGAAAATATCAAGAATGGGTGCCGTCAGCATCAGCAACGACCAGGTTCTTGATACCGAATCCAATACCGAATCCACCTCTTCAGCCTCTTCTACTTCCAAAGAAGAATCAGAAGATGATGAAGAAGGAGTATAAACAAGAAATTCTATTAAGCGCAAGAAGTTTGCGCTTAATAGAATCTGATATCAGCAATCACCATGCTTCCCACCTGCTCGTTCAATCTGCGAACCAGGATGGAGCGATTCATGGTAAGATCTGCCCTCAGTGCCGGATTCATCACTTTCACAAACAGCGTCTGGTTCTTGATGAATTTCTCACCGCAATAGGCTGCGATAGGTGCCCCTACCACAGTCTCCCAACTATCTATCAGACGTCTCTGCTGCAAAGGCGTCTCCAA
Source organism: Segatella copri (assembly GCF_002224675.1). GTDB lineage: Bacteria > Bacteroidota > Bacteroidia > Bacteroidales > Bacteroidaceae > Prevotella > Prevotella copri_U. The sequence continues at coordinate 16,741 of NZ_NMPZ01000035.1, forward strand.
TCCCTGGTTTCTCAGAAACTCAGGCAATAGTTCTGCTATCGATTTTACTTTCTGTCTAAACATAAGCTATTCCTCCTAAACATACGCTATCTAAAAACATACGTTATTAAATATACGCTATTCTAAACATACGCAATTTCTCCATTATTCACCTCAAAAATCCGAAAATCGCCATTCAGTCGATGGAGAATCTGATCCAGATGATCCCTATTCGTATCCGTGATGAAAATCTGACCGAAGCTGTCACTCGATACCAGTTGAACGATGGCTTCAACTCTCTGAGCATCAAGCTTATCAAAGATATCATCCAGCAGCAGCAAAGGAGTGGTATTCGAACATGTACGCTGCAGGAAACTGAACTGCGCCAGCTTCAGGGCAATCACATAACTCTTGTTCTGTCCCTGACTTCCCTCGCGCTTCATCTGATAATCTCCGATGGTAAATTCCAGGTCATCCCTATGCATGCCGTGCAATGAATATCCTACGGCTCTATCCTTGAACCGGTCACGCTGAATCACCTCCAGCAACGGTCCCCTCTGGCAGTGGGAGATATAATGCAGCCCCACCTTCTCCTGGTTGCCCGAAATATGCTGGTAAATCTCCTGAAACAGCGGCACCAGTTCGCTCACAAACGCCTGTCTCTTGGCATAGAGCATTTCTCCGTTCATCGCCATCTGCTGTTCCCAGAGTTCCATCAGCGTAGCATCCGATTCCTCCTCCATCTTCAGCAGCGCATTTCTCTGCTGCAGCGCCTTGTTGTAGTTGTTCAGCGCCTCGATATACGTATTGTCGTATTGCGAAATCACCACATCCATCAGCTTTCTTCTCTCCTCGCTTCCGCCTTCTATGAGCGAAACATCCGAAGGCGAAACATAGATGAGCGGGATGAGTCCGATGTGCTGCGAGAGCCTTTTATACTCCTTCTTGTTGCGCTTGAAGTGCTTCTTGGTGCCCCTTTTCATGCCGCAGTAGATGTTCTCCATATCTCCATTATCGCTCTCGTAGTTGCCCTCCAGCATGAAGAAAGCCTCGTCGTGCGTGATGATCTGCGAATCGATGGGATTGTTGGCGCTCCTGCAAAACGAGAGATAGTAAATGGCATCGAGAAAGTTGGTCTTACCCATACCATTATGGCCGATAAGACAGTTAATCTTGGGCGAAAGCTCCAGGTTGGCGCCCTTGATGTTTTTGTAATTAATAATGGAAATATTCTTTAAAATCATAGATACTTTTCTGCTAATTGACTGCAAAGTTAGCAGAAAAAGCCCAAAAAACGAAAAAAGTAGGCTAGAAATTTCAATATCTGAATAAAAATCAGTAAATTTGCAACCTAAAAGAGCTAGGAATAACAAAGAATAATAAAAAACAAAAAATAAGAAATGGCAAACAACAACGTACAGGCTCAGGAAATCGAGAGCCTTAACATTAGTGAGGCCTTCTTCGTGAAGTACAAGAAGGCAATTATGATCGCAGTGGTAGCATTGATCGTTATCATCGCAGGTGTATTCGCTTACATGTCTCAGATTGCAGGTCCTCGTGAGGACAAGGCAAGCACCTTGCTCGGCAAGGGTCAGACCTATTTCCAGAACGAGATGTATGAGCAGGCACTCAACGGCGATGGCGCTGGCTACGTAGGCTTCGCAAAGATTGCCAGCGAATACGGCAGCACCAATGCAGGCAACCTCGCCAACCTCTATGCAGGTCTCTGCTATGCCAACCTCGGCAAGTGGGCAGAGGCAGAGAAGAGCCTTGATGCATTCTCATCTAAGGACGACGAGATGATCAGCCCAGCCGCTCAGGCAGCCCTCGGCGATGCATACGCTCACCTCAACAAGCTTGATGATGCCGTAGCCGCTTTCAAGAAGGCAGCTTCCATGGCAGACAGCAAGGCAGAGGATGATGCCAACAACTCACTCTCTCCTGCCTTCCTCATCAAGGCTGGCGAAATCCTGGAGAGCCAGAACAAGAAGGCAGAGGCTTTGAGCATCTATCAGGACATCAAGAAGAAGTATGTAAACTCTATGCTCGTTCAGAGCTCTGAGATTGATAAGTATATCGAGCGTGCTTCCAACTAAATCAGAACATTATGGCAACAGCACTTCATAATTTGTCGGAATACGACTTTTCCAAGATTCCAGATGCCAGCAACATGTGCTTCGGTATCGTGGTAGCAGAATGGAACCCAGAGATTACAGGCGCCTTGCTCGATGGAGCTGTCAAGACGCTGGAGAAGCATGGAGCCATCCCTGAGAACATCCATGTGAAGACCGTACCGGGAAGCTTCGAGCTTATCTACGGCGCCCATCAGATGGTGCTCAATGGCGGCTACGATGCAGTCATCATCCTGGGTAGTGTGATTCGTGGCGAGACTCCGCACTTCGACTATATCTGCGAGGGTGTCACCTACGGTATTGCGCGCCTCAATGCCACACAGGAAATCCCTGTCATCTACGGACTTCTCACCACCAACGACCTCCAGCAGGCGAAGGATCGCTGCGGCGGCAAGTTGGGCAACAAGGGTGACGAGTGCGCTATCGACGCTATCAAAATGGCAAAATTCTAATCACATAAGAAAGCTCTTGACGTTGGGCTAAACCTGACTTCAAGAGCTTTTATTATATCCTTATTATATATTTAATCATATATTCTATATATAGATTGTATAATTATACCCTTATTCGTATGAAGAAAGTATTTTTTATCCTCATCCCGGCGGTTATCCTCAGCCTCCTCTCCTGCTCTCCCAAGAAGCCGGCAGAAGAGAAGAAGAGCGCCATCGATACCATCCCCACGATGGTGATGCAGATACAGAAATGCACGCGCCTTTATACCGCCGAGGCGCACGTTCATAAGATCATCACCCACGTTGACCAGTTCAAGCTTAAGGGTTCCTTCCTGAAGCACGAATTCAACATCCCCGTGCCAGGCTCCAACCGAAAGGTAGCCATCCCCATGGATGCTACCATCAAGGCGTATGTAGATTTCCAGGGATTCTCAGACAGGAATGTGTCCCGTAAAGGCGATAAGATAGAAATCATCCTGCCCGACCCGAAGATGGTGCTCACCAGCACCCGAATCGACCACAAGAAACTGAAACAGTATGTCTCACTCACCCGCAGCAACTACTCCGATGCCGAACTCACCCAGCTGGAACAGCAGGGCAGAGAGAGCATCATCCGCGATATTCCCAACCTCGACCTGATGGAGCAGGCTCGCATCAGTGCAGCCAACACCCTCATCCCGATGCTCATGCAGATGGGTTTCCGGGAAGAGAACATCCAGATCAGCTTCCGCAAGAAGTTCACCCTCGATGATATCAGAGGATTCCTGCAGAACTCGGGAGTGGAGAAGAAAGATAAAAACTAGTGAGAAGAAAGATAAACCCTCAAACTAAGGAGGAATGAGATATGAAGAAATATGGCATCATCCTGCTCACCATCCTTGCCCTCATACTAGCGGGCACGCTCTATTGGCTCAACAAGGATAATACGGTGAGCGTAACCACAGAAGAGCAGACCACCCTGTCGCCTACCCAGGTAGAGAGCATCGAGGCGATAGGCGAATGGGAGTTTCTCGCCATCAGCAACGAGGAACTGGTAGATACCGTTCGTCGCGGCTTCTTCGGCGACGACCAGCTGGTGCGCATCTATTACGGCACCCTGCGCCTGGGCATCAATATGAAAGATGTAAAGGAAGGATGGATCCAGGCAAATGCCGGGAAGGATTCCATCGTCTGCACCCTCCCTCCTATCCGACTGCTGGATAACAACTTCATCGACGAAGCCCGAACCCGCAGCTTCTTCGAAGAAGGAAAGTGGACGGGAGCCGACCGCCAGGCACTCTACGACCGTGCCTATGCCCAGATGAAGAAACGCTGCCTCACCCCAGCCAATATCCGTATCGCCCAGCGCAATGCCAGGCAGCAGTTCCGCGATATGTTCAAGGCTATGGGATTCCCCAATGCCCGGGTAGAGTTTGAAGAAAAATAGATATAGATTTTATAATTGTAATTTAAAGAGAGATTAACATGGAAGCAATCAACGAATTTTTCACATCCTTCAGTTCGTTCCTTTGGGGGTGGCCGATGATCATCCTGCTGCTGGGAACCCACATTTTCCTGACGGTTCGCCTGCGCTTTCCACAGCGTAAGATTTTCCAGGCGATATCGCTGTCCTTCAAGAAGGACAAGAATGCCACTGGCGATGTCTCCCAGTTCGGAGCCCTCGCCACAGCCCTTGCCGCTACCATCGGTACCGGTAATATCATAGGTGTGGCCACTGCCATCGCCCTGGGTGGACCTGGCGCCGTTTTCTGGTGCTGGCTCACCGGTGTCTTCGGCATCTCCACCAAGTATGCCGAAGGTCTTCTTGCCGTGAAATACCGCGTCAAGACCAAGCGTGGAGAGATGCTTGGCGGTCCGATGTATGCCCTCGAAAAGGGATTGGGATGGAAGTGGCTCGGTATCCTCTTCGCCCTCTTTGCCGCCCTCGCCTCCTTCGGCATCGGCAGCACCGTACAGGCGAACGCCATCTCCACACTGGTAGAAAACCAGTATGGCATCAGTCCATACATCACCGGCGCTATCGTCACCCTCCTCGGTGCCGCAGTCATCATCGGTGGTGTGCAGAGCATCTCAAAAGTATGTGGAATGCTTGTGCCTTTCATGGCGATTTTCTATGTGGTGGGCTGCATCTATATCCTGATAGTCAATCACGCCTATCTCCTGCCAGCCCTGAAGGTTATCTTCGAATCCGCCTTTACCACCCGTGCAGCCGGAGGCGGTTTTGCAGGCAGCACCCTCATGATAGCAGCCCGCTATGGTATCGCCCGCGGACTCTTCTCCAACGAGTCGGGACTCGGTTCGGCACCTATCGTAGCTGCCGCCGCCCAGACCCGCAATCCGGTACGCCAGGCGCTGGTATCCTCTACCGGAACCTTCTGGGATACCGTCATCATCTGTGCCCTCACGGGATTGGTCATCACCTCCAGCATCATCGCCTATCCTGACATCGATTACCACGATGGCGCAGCGCTCACCAAGGCAGCCTTCAGCAAGATACCATACATAGGAGCCCCATTGCTTACCATCGGCCTCGCCACCTTCGCCTTCAGCACCACCCTGGGATGGAGCTATTATGGCGAACGCTGCGTAGAGTATCTCAAGGGAAAGCGCTGGATGCTCATCTATCGCATGTTGTATATTGTGAGTATCTTCCTGGGCAGTGTCATCAGCCTCGGACTGGTATGGAATATCGCCGACTGCATGAATGCCCTGATGGCGATACCAAACCTTATCTCCCAGCTCTGCCTCAGCGGCATCATCGTTCACGAAACCCGCAAGTATCTCTGGCGCGGCCAGCTTGACAGGGAGATGAACGAAGATGAGATTGAGGAACTGGAATAGCGGATACCGAAATCAGCGAACTAGCGCAGCGGATACTGGAGATGCTTCATGCTGTGGCCACCCCACACGGCATCATTCACGTATTCGAATCCCATATTGGCATAGAGTCTTTCTGCCTTCGGATTGCCCTTATCCACGAGCAGTCCCACGGCAGGAAGGCCCATTTCCCTGCCCTTTTCTATCACCGCCTTGAGCAGCATCTTGGCGATACCCTTGCCACGGAAGGCAGCAGGCACGGCGAGGCTGTCGATATAGAGTTCGCCCTCCTGGGTTTCCGGATCCATTCCTGTATAGTCGATGCCGAAGGTTTCCTTAGCCTCCTCGATGAATCGCTTGCGCAGCGCCTTGAGCTGTGCACCGTCGTAAGACACGATGATACCAGCAGTAATGCCCTCGCTATTGGTAGCCAGGAGCGTATTGCGGTAGCTATACTGGCTATCCTCCATTCTTACGAGTCTTTCCATCACCTGGTGGAATTCCGCCAGTGTATGATGAGCACCAGCCAGGTTCTGGCAGCATCCTGGGTTCATCGCCTCCATGATGAGCGATGCAATGTGCGACGCCCTGTCAGGCGTAGCCGGTTCAATTTTTATCTTCATTTTTGTTTAGAGTTATATCATTACATTATTTAATTAGTCATCCGATTCCCCTCTTCAAGTCAGAATCGCTTGCAAAGATAGCAAAAACAATCGAGACAAAAGAATTTTTATATATTTTTCACCCTGCCCAACAGTTCATACAGACCATATCCTTGATGCACCGTTTCAGTGCATCAAGATGGTTAACATACTGATTTACAAGCAAATTCATTTTCCTATATTCGAGCACATCGCACAAATTCTTCGCACAGAACCAAGGCTCGCCCTTCTCATTAGCAGCGGTTCTTACCATTCCGAACACCAGATTCTCAAAAACAGCAACCTGCGCAGCTTCCTTCTTGTTGGCTTTCTTCTTATTAAAAAAAATTACACAGAGCTGTCATTTTCATGAAATCACGTATTGGGGAATTTCCATCACAGCTATCACAATAACAGTTATCACAGTTTTTACGGAGGGGGTATCTGAAGGGAAGGAAAATGTTAAATGTAATTTAACTATATATATATAAATATATAATATATATAGTTAGTTCTGGAATGAGAAAAAGAAAAGTGTTTCGAGAAACTGTGATAACTGTTATTGTGATAGCTCTTTGATGGAAAACTATGGTTTGTGATCTGCAAAGCTATGGTTTCTCTTTATCAAAATTATGAGTTAGTTTTTTTAACATAAAGCTCTAAAGCAGCCAAAAGAGAATAAGAGAGGTTGGAACGTAAACTGTTGGGAATGAGTAGATTTGCACAAAGTTGCCAAATCGGCATAAAGCAAGCGAGTGAGGAATATTGAAGTAGTTCAGTTACTAAATCGTGAGCCACAGTTACCTATGCAAAGCAGGTAACAATGCGGAAAGGCAACTTTGTGCATCAACGGATTTTATTGCGCTGATTCTCAATGTTTTGCGTATCAAGGAACGCTTACAAAATGATTATATTTGCACACTCAAAATGTAAGCGTTATGAAAATCGAAAAATTCAAGGTGTTGCTCTACCTAAAAAAGAGCGGATTGGACAAGAATGGAAAAGCTCCCATCATGGGACGCATCACGGTGAACAGGACTATGGCGCAGTTCTCCTGCAAGTTGTCTTGCACTCCATCGCTTTGGAATCCTCGTGCCAGCCGATTGGAGGGCAAGAGCAAGGAAGCCGTGGAAACCAACAAGGACATCGGGCAGTTGTTGCTTTCCATCCAAAAGGCTTTCGATGTGCTTGTGGAAAAGAGAACGGACTTCGAGGCTAAGGATGTCAAGGAGGCTTTGCAGGGTAGCGTCAAGACACAGACCACCCTTCTCTCCTTCGTGGACGAGCATATCAGTGAACTCAGTACCCATGAGGGCATCGATATGTCGAAGAGCAGTGTCTGGACTTACAGAAAGATTCGCAAGAATCTCGCTGAGTTCATCGGGGAGAAGTATAGGTTGACTGATTTGGCTTTCGGACAGCTCACCGAGCCTTTCATCAGTGACTTTCACCATTACTTGCTTGACGAGAAAGGCTTTTCATCAGGAACCATCACCATCTATGTGTCGCTCTTCAAGAAGATGTGCCGCATCGCCTTTGAGCGAGGCTTGTGCAAGACCCTGCTGTTCGCCCATTATCGGGTTGGCACTCCAAGGGTTACGACACCCAAGGCTCTCAGCATGTCTGATTTCATAAAAATCCGTGATGTGGAACTGCCCGAAGACAAACCGAGACTATCCGTTAGCCGTGACCTGTTTCTTTTCGCCTGCTATGCAGGAACAGCCTTCATAGACACCGTTTCCATCACGAAAGCCAATGTCAAGGTGTTGGAGGATGGCGACAAATGGCTCATCTATAACCGCAAGAAGACCGGAACACTTGCCAGGGTGAAACTCCTGCCCGAGGCGTTGGAGCTGGTGGCAAAATACGAGGACGGGGCAAGAGATACCCTTTTCCCATTGCTGAGCACGAATCGTGTTCGTATCGATCTCATCACCATCTGCAAGTTGGCGGAAACGAGCAAGACCTATTCCTACCATTCGGGACGACACTCGTTCGCCAGCCTCATTACGCTGGAGGCTGGTGTGCCGATGGAGACCATCTGCAAGATGCTCGGTCACAAGGATGTGAAGATGACGCAGCGGTATGCGAGAGTAACCCAAAAGAAGCTGTTTGAGGACATGGACAAGTTCATCGCTGCAACCGAGAAGGACTTTATTCTCGCATTATGAACAAGGCTTTCAACTTTTCTTTTTACAGTTTCAACTACATTATTATATTATAAGGACAACAACTATGAGCAGAAGTACATTTTCAATTTTGCCTTACATCAACAGACAGAAGGTGAAGGCAGACGGAACAGCCAACATACTTTGCCGCATCACCGTTGACGGCAAAAGTGCAGCCATTTCCACAGGCATATCCTGTACACCACAGGAGTGGAACGCCAAGAAGGGAGAGGTACGGAACGCAAGGGACAACGGACGATTGGCAAGTTTCCTTGCTGGGGTCAAGGATAAATACAACTCACTTCTTACCGCCAATGGCATCATCACCGTGGAAATGCTGAAGGCTGTGTTGAAGGACAAGGACACGACAGGAAGGTTCTTGCTGAACTTTGGTGATACCATCGTGGAATGGTATCGAACCTCAAAAGCCAGACAAACCTTCCTGCACAAGCGGACATGGCAGAAGAACCTGAGAGCCTTTGTCCATTCGTTGGATAAGGACGACATCGCCTTTGAGGACATAGACGAGAATTTCGGGGAGGAATACAAGCTATTCCTGAAACGAGACCAGGGACGCATAGACAGCTACGTGAACCATTGCCTTCTCTGGCTGAACATGTTGATGTACAAGGCAGTGGACAGGAGCATTATCCGCTTCAATCCCATAGCCAAGATAGGGTATGAGAAGAAGGCAGCCCCGAAGATGACCCATATCAGCAAGGCAGACTTCATCAAGATGCTCTCTACCCCGATGGCTGACGAGCGAACGGAGCTTGCACGCAGATGTTTCATTTTTGCCTCGCTCACCTCCTTATCCTATATAGATGTAAAGAAACTGTACCCTCACCATATCAGTGAGAACTCCGAGGGTAGGAAGTTCATCCGCAAGGAAAGAGAGAAGACAGGCGTGGAGTTCTTCGTGCCGCTCCATCCGATAGCCGAGAAGATTCTTTCGCTCTACAATACCACGGACGACAGCAAGCCTGTTTTTCCACTGGGTGAGAAGAAAGACATCTATCTTGATGTGCATACCCTTGGAATGGTGCTTGGCATAAGTAATAGGTTGGGATTCCACGCCAGCCGCCATACATTCGGAGTCTTGATGCTCAACGAGGACATTCCCATCGGCAGCATAGCCAAGATGATGGGACACGCAGACATTACAAGCACACAGGTCTATGCGCAGGTTACGGAGCAGAAGATTTCAAATGATATGGATAAGCTTATTGCCAAGCGAGAAAGGAACAGATTGTCGAACGAAAAAACTATTGGAAAATGAACAGAGGAGTTATAACTATCAGCGAGAGCGGAACGGTATCCATGCCGACCGATACTGTATGGATGACCATGCAGGAGATTGCCGACATGTATAATGTGTTCGGCTGCTATGTGCGCAAGGCTGTCAAGGCTGTATTCAAGGACGGCATTCTGAAAGAGCAGGGTGTGCGTCGTCATGTCAGGAAGAACGACCGCATCAGCTATGATGTGTATAGCCTAGAACTCGTCATTGCGGTAGCCTTCCGTATTGACAGCATTGAGAGCAGAGCCTTTCGGGAGTTCATTATGCAGTCCGTCATAGACAAGCAGACAAGCCGCACTAAACTGGTCTGTATCTTTACAGAGAATGCAATGGCATAGACCTGCCATAAAGCAACGTTCCTTGGAGGCTTTGCGCCTCCAGCCACTTGGGCGAACCACTGCAGTGTGTTTTAGCATGGTATTAGATTTATACAGGTAACACAAATGATACTCGGCAAACACGACCAACTCGGTATAGCCAATAAAATGAGGCGACAACCTATAACAGCCACGCTCGGTAAGTTATACGTTGTCGCCTTGTTCATTTCACCCCACTCATCAAGGACATGTATTTCTCCTACAAGCCCTTCATTCTGTACGCCTCACGATAGTTAGCCATCAGAATCTTCTGAATGTCGGACTCGCGGTAGAGTATCTTTCCGCCAAGCTGGATATACGGGATGACACCGTTGTTTCGGTAGTCCTGCAGGGTTCTTCGGCTCAGTTGCAGCCTGGCACAAAGCTCCTTGTCCGTCATGAAGCGCTCACCGCCAAGCATGGGGCGGTAGTTCTTCACGGCACGTTCAAAATTGTCAACCATTCGGTTGAGGTGGTTCACGATGTGGTTCATCCACTCGCTGTTTCTTGTCATTACTTCATTGCTCATAGTTGTCTTGTTTTATTGTTGATACTTACGTTACTCGGTTTACTTGCTGCATTGGATAAAGTGGCTGTTGTATATTGACAGCCTAACCTGTGCGCTTGCGAAAGCGCATGTCCTTTTTCTTGTCCTCCACTACTGCTACGATAGCCATCACGTCCTCAGGCTTGTAGTAGGTCTTGTGGCTGATTTGCGTATAAGCCAAAGTTCCGTTGTCCCGAAGCGTCTGCACTGTCCGTGGGCAGATGTTGAGCGTCTGACACACGTCCTGCGTGTCGAGCCACTTGTTCATGGTCTTGTCCTCACTGCGCTCACGGATTCTGTCCATGCGCTTCACGAAGTTCTCCAACTGGGCATCAAGATAGTTGAATGCCTCTTCCTCGAATACGATGAATCCCATACTTTTCTTTTTTCTAAGTTAATACTATGTTATATGTCGCAAAGCTCCACGCATATGCTGTGCTCCACGTTTGTGAGTGCAAAGATAAGGCACGGCAATCTAAAAACAAGCGTTTTCAATTTCTGTGGCAGTATGTTGCCGGGGTTTGCCGACTTCAACGCCAAAAACAACAAGAAAAACTTGCACGACTGCAACGAATACATGAACAATGATGAGTTGAGAAATACGTTGAAGTTCTCACAACTATCTCGGTATGCAAATAAGCAAGCCACAACTAAATTGCCACGTTACACCCAATCAGTTGCATGGCTGCACTCAGTACACTTACTTTGCACCCGACAATCGGTCAATGGTGCAAACCGTGACCACTATATTAACAAATAAAACAGCATAAGCTATGGCAAGAACAAAAGAAACGAAAATGTTTCCTGAACAGCAGGAGAAAATGACACAGGAGGTGATGGCTTCGCTTCACCCATCCACTTATGGTAAAGACTATGCCCAAAAACATAGCTCTTTCTTTGAAGAGGTGGAGAACTCCGATTTAGAAGTTGTGACAGAGAATGTGGCTGCAACAACCTCCAACATGGAGGACGAGCTTACGAACGAGGTTCAATCGCCACCGAATCCGCAGAAGCGCATCAGTGGCAAGCAGCGCAAGGCGACATTAGAGGAGTATCAGCAGACCTTCCTCCAAGTTCCAAGGATTGACGACCGCAAGCCAGTCTTCGTCAGTTCCGATGTACGAGACCGTCTTGATCGAGTCGTCCGCATCCTTGGAGGGAGGCGCATGAGCGTATCGGGCATCATCGAGAACATCGTGCGCCACCACCTAAGCCTTTATGAAGAGGACTTCGAGGCTTGGCGCAAATTGTGAGAATTAAGGTCTGCGACCTTGGGCGTGGATAGCTGAAAGGCAGTAGTTCCAACTAACGTGTTCTGAGAGGGAGCGAGGTTATGTTTTGGGAACCCCAAAACGCCTCGCTCCACCATGATGGCGGAGGAATTTTGCTCCCGGCGGTCGCAGAAAGTAAGTGTACCAACTGTAAACAGTATATCGAATGACAAGCATACATGAACAGGACAAGAAAAAGGGCGGAAGACCGCCCACAGGCAGGGTTCGCAAGTTGTCGAAGTCTGTCACGGTGAAGTTCTCGAAGCCAAGCTACGAGGCATTGAGGCTGAGGGCGAGAAAAGCCAATCGCAAGTTGGCGGAGTACATCCGTGAGTCCGCCTTGAACGGCGAGGTGGTCAGCGGACACAACGCTGAGACGGTAGCCATCGCCAAGAATCTCATTGGCATGGCGAACAACCTCAACCAACTTACCAAGCTGTCGCATCAGAGAGGTTTACATGAAACTCATGTGTATGTGGTGGACTTGTTGAGAAGATTGAAAGAAATCCTTGGCGAGTATCGCCAAGCAAGTCCAAAATCGAAGCCATGCGGAATAGGCAGAAAGGAGGATGCCACATGATAGGCAAGCTAAAGAAGGGCAGCTCATTTGCTGGTTGCATCCGCTATGTTACAGGCAAGGACGAGGCTAAAATCCTTGCTTCCGATGGCGTGTTACTCGGCACAAATGCCGAGATAGCGCAAAGTTTTGAGCTACAAAGGCAACTAAATCCAAGGATTAAGAAGCCTGTGGGACACATTGCATTGAGCTTCAAGCCAGAGGACAAGCCACGTTTGACGGATGAGTTCATGGCTAAGATAGCCCTTGAATACATGCAGATGATGGGCATCACCGATACCCAATTCATCATCGTAAGGCATCACAACACGGACAATCCACATTGTCATATCGTATATAACCGCATCAATAACGAGGGCAAGCTCATATCAGACAGGAATGATTACAGGCGTAATGAGCAAGTGACCAAGGCTCTAAAATCCAAGTATGGACTGACCTACGGAACGGATAAGAGCAAGACTAATACTCGTAAATTGCGCAATGCTGAGCGTGTCAAATACGAGATTCACAATGCTGTCAAGAGCGCATTGAGAATGGCAGATAGTTGGGACGAGTTCAAAAGTGAACTTGCAAAGCGAGGTGTTCACTTAGAGTTTGTCTATAAGGATAAGGAGCGAACAAAGGTTCAAGGCATCCGTTTCTGCAAGGATGGATATAGCTTCAAGGGTACGCAGATTAGCCGAGACTATAGCTTTGGCAAACTGAATGCGAGATTAGAGGGAACGGAGAACCTTTTATCAGCAAGTGCCAACTCTGCTCAGCAATATGAGCAGGGCTGTTGCAAGAATGAGCAGGAGCCAGCCATATCGGAGAGCAGCCAGGACCCTTGGGACGGTATTTCTTCCATTGGACTTTTTGCTCCAGCCAATGCTCAGACCTTTGAGACATTCCCAGAGGATGAATCAGTCAAGAAGAAAAAGAAGAAACGCAGAAGAGGCTTTAGCCTTTGATGTAAGTTACAAACCATTCAAACAACAAAAGAAATATGAAAGAAGAAC
>NZ_NMPZ01000036.1 GCF_002224675.1 Segatella copri
TAGTTGTACGATAACAAGGGGTTGCCACTAAGCTCGACAGAGGTGCTGACTGCAGTCAGCAGACCTGCTGACTAGGCTCGGCAGAGGTGCTGAGCCTAGTTGCAACAGTTGGGAAGATACTTGCTTGCACCCGAGAAGATACTTACTTCAACCCAAAAGGATACTTACTTCAACCTAAAAGGATACTTACTTCAACCCAAAAGGATGCTTACTTGCACCCCAAAAGATACTTACTTGAACCCCAAAAGCCGTTTACTTCAACTTCCTATCATCATTCCTTCTTTCTCAAGCGATAGAGCGTAACAGGGCCTTCCTTGGTAGCATACATTCTGGCTGCCGGTTCCTCACAGAGATCATTCAATACCTTATTGGCATGATAGCGGGTGACACCGAATTTGCGAATTATATCCTTCACCGTGATATATCCCTGCTGCTGGCAAATCTCCACAATGTCGGCAAACTCCTGATCCGCCTCCTTCGGAGCAAATTTCACATTCCAATACTGGCGACTACAACCGTTAGAACGACGTTTCAATCTTTCCAGGAATTCCTTCGTGGGCTGAATTTCCAAACCGCAGACTGCTACTTCGTTGGCAGGAATCAGGTCGCCCTCATGATAGGTCTTCTTCCATTCATTTCCCTCCTTATCCTTATGCTTCACCACGCCCAGTTTAGGCTTGACGATAAACATATCACCTACCCTCACCTCGTTGCCGTCAGCCAAGGCATAAAGCGTTTCATCCTCCAGCGTTTCCAATGCAGAGATAAAGGAGGAAACATTCATCGCACAATGATCGCGAACACGTTTCTCCATCTTCTCCTGGTCAACGATATCCCGCTTCACAAACATCGGATGTATCTGATACTTACCGCTTTCGTCCTTCAAGGGCGTGCGATGCTCCAAATAATTGATTGAACCTGTTGCTCTTGCCATATTCTTATTTTTTTTGATATTTCTTTATATTCCCCATCTACTTCTCCACAAACAAATTGGAGATAGCATAAAGAGGAATGATGTCTATCTTCTTTCCATCGGGACTCTCGAATGTTCCAAAATTTTCAAGAGAACAGCGGATGCCCATTTCTATATGCTTCTGCGGATTGCGCATCAGCGAATACATGCTGCTCATGGAACCCTTCACACCCGATTTTACTTCTATCGGAACTATGCTGCCACTGCGAGCTATCACATAATCCACCTCGGCACAAGTACCTTTGTTCATGTTTTGCCAATAGTACAACTGATGGCGCTTCTGCGGAGAAGAATATTTGATAAGTTCCAAGCCCGCCATCATCTCTGCCACATGTCCCTTGTCAACAAGATTGATGGAATCTGCCACCATCATCTCCTTGATGCTGTCGTCGATGTCGTCATCTATTCCCAGAATACCAAGCAGCACGCCAGTATCATGGATAAGATATTTCACAACCCGCTCGTTGATTTCAGCCCCAAGCGGTACCCCATTGGCATCCGTATGATAAGTCGGGATGATTAGTCCGGCATCCTTCAGCATCTCCAAAGCCACCTTTACTTCTGCCGAACGATATTGTCCTTCTACCCTACTGTAAACAAACTTAGCTCCTGCCTGATGCGCTACGCTTATGAGAGTTTGGCGCAAAAGCAGAGGATTTGCCTTGGCTCCGTACTTGGCAAAATCGTCCTGATAACCCTGGATGATTTCGTTCACAATGTCACTGCTATAGCGATAAGACCCTGTCTCCGTGTAGGTTGCCACAGCTTCTGGCATTCCGCCAACCAGCATATAACTTCTAAAGGCCTCCACCAATCTGTTATAGAATGCCTCGGGCAGCGGATTCGTAGGACTGCTATTTCGTTTGGTTCTAAGAAGCCCCTCTTGCCCCGTTGCCGTCAAGAATTCATCAAAAGACATCGGATAAACAAACAGTGAACTTACTCTGCCCACCCCAAACGATGACAAATCCTTCAGCGCAAACTCCAGGAGCGAACCTGCTGCAATGACATGAAGTTCGGGATAATCTTCTTTAAAGAACCAAAGGCTGTGAACGACATCTTCGCTCTTTTGTATCTCATCGAGGAAAAGAAGGGTTTCGCCCGGAACAATCGGCACATTAAAGAAGTCGGATAGCTTAGCAGCAATGCTCTTCACATCACGACTGCCCTTAAAGAATTCCATCACCTCAGGATTTCTTTCCATATTAACTTCCAAAAAATATTTGAAGCTCTTGCCCAAATGCCGAATGGTGCTCGACTTGCCTACCTGTCGGGCGCCCCTCACTAAAAGAGGTTTTCTTCGAGGATTATCCTTCCATTCCAGCAAAGCCTGGTCGATGCTTCTTGACAAGTATTTTTCCATATTTTTGCGTCTTTATGATTATATGGCTGCAAAAATACTGATTATTAACGAGATATACAATTATTTTATGTTAACTTTGCTAAAAGATAGAGTTATAAAGGCATGTTTCGTGATAAAAGATAGAGTTATAGAGGTACAAAAAATCCCTGCCATAGGAAGCCTTTCCTACAGCAGGGATTTTTCTATTGGAAATCATCAAGAATGACTTAACTATCAATTCTTAATCACTAATAAATAATCACTAAACATTATTTATACTCTCCCCAAGCCTTGATGTCGATATCCTCCAGCTTGGTGGTGCAGAATGCATAGATGAATGCACTCGCCAGACGGCTGTTGGTAATCAATGGCACGTTCAGGTCGATGGCTGCACGGCGAATCTTATAACCATTGCTCAACTCGCTGCTGGTCAAGTTCTTTGGAATATTCACGACCATATCAATCTCGTGGTTGTGGAGCATCTCCAAAGCCTTTGGCGCACCGCCTTCTGCCTCCTCTGATGGCCAGAGTACACGGGTGTTCTCAATGCCGTTCTCGGTGAGGAACTTGCTACTACCACCAGTTGCATACAGCTTGTAACCATGCTTAACCAGCATCTGGGCAGCATCGAGCAAATCTACCTTCTGCTTGGCAGAACCTGTAGAAAGCAGGATGTTCTTGGCTGGAATACGATGACCCACAGAAAGCATACTCTTCAGAAGTGCGGTAGATGTATCGTCGCCCAAGCAACCTACCTCACCCGTACTGCTCATATCCACACCCAATACTGGGTCAGCCTTCTGCAAACGGTTGAAGCTGAACTGAGATGCCTTGATACCTACATAGTCGAGATCGAAGAGGTTCTTGTGTGGCTTCTCTACTGGCAAACCGAGCATCACGCGGGTAGCCAACTCGATGAGGTTGATCTTCAATACCTTGCTCACGAATGGGAACGAACGGCTGGCACGCAAGTTACACTCGATAACGAGAATATCATTGTCACGAGCCATGAACTGGATGTTGAATGGACCGTTGATGTGCAACTCCTTGGCAATCTGACGACCTACTCGCTTTACACGACGAACTGTCTCAACATACAACTTCTGAGGAGGGAACTGGATGGTAGCATCGCCTGAGTGAACACCGGCAAACTCGATGTGCTCGGAAATCGCATAGGCAATCACCTCGCCATTCTTTGCCACTGCATCCATCTCAATCTCCTTGGCATGTTCGATAAACTTACTTACTACCACTGGGTGATCCTCACTTACGTTGGCAGCCAACTGCAGGAATCGCTTCAGCTCTTCCTCGTTAGAACATACGTTCATCGCAGCACCAGAAAGCACGTAGCTAGGACGAACCAATACTGGGAAACCTACACGCTCGATGAAGTTGTCGATGTCCTCCATAGAGGTCAGGGCACTCCACTCTGGCTGGTTGATGCCGTTGTTGGTCAACATCTGAGAGAACTTGGCACGGTCCTCAGCATTATCGATGTCCTTGGCAGCAGTACCCAGGATTGGCACGTTCTGTGCATCCAGGTGCATAGCCAGGTTGTTTGGAATCTGACCACCAGTAGATACGATGACGCCATGAGGCTGCTCCATCTCGATGATATCCATCACACGCTCGAAGGTCAACTCGTCGAAGTAGAGACGGTCGCACATATCGTAGTCAGTAGATACGGTCTCTGGGTTGTAGTTGATCATCACAGAGCGCCAGCCTTCCTTGCGGATGGTGTTCAATGCCTGAACGCCACACCAGTCGAACTCTACGGAAGAACCGATGCGGTAAGCACCTGAACCGAGTACGATAATAGAACGGTGGTCGTTCTCGAAGGTGATGTCGCTCTTCACGCCAGCGTAAGTTACATAGAGGTAGTTGGTCTGAGCAGGATACTCTGCTGCCAGGGTATCAATCTGCTTCACTACAGGCAGGATACCATAGCTCTTGCGCTTGTTGCGAACCAGGAGGGCAGCCTTGTGCATGTTGCCCAACTCCTGCTCCAAGCCCACGGCACGAGCAACCTGGAAGTCGGTAAAACCGTAAACCTTAGCGGTGCGGAGCAAATCCTGGTCAAGCGTATTGATGTTGCACTTCTTCATCGCCTCGTCGATGTCGATGATGTGCTTCAACTTCTCCAGGAACCACTTGTCAATCTTGGTCAAGTCGTGAATCTGATCTACGGTATAGCCCTTGTGCATTGCCTTTGAAATCACGAATACACGCTTATCTGTTGGCTCGCGCAAAGCTGCATCGATATCATCGATTTCAAGCTCCTTGTTCTCTACGAAACCGTGCATGCCCTGACCAATCATACGAAGACCCTTTTGGATGGCCTCCTCGAAGTTGCGGCCGATGGCCATTACCTCACCTACTGACTTCATAGATGAACCCAACTCCTTATCTACGCCACGGAACTTAGACAAATCCCAACGAGGAATCTTACAAACCACGTAGTCCAATGCTGGCTCGAAGAAGGCTGATGTGGTCTTGGTTACAGAGTTCTTCAACTCGAACAGACCGTAACCCATACCGAGCTTGGCAGCAACGAAGGCAAGAGGATAACCAGTAGCCTTAGAAGCCAAGGCAGATGAACGGCTCAAGCGGGCATTTACCTCAATAACGCGATAGTCCTCGCTCTTAGGGTCGAAGGCATACTGCACGTTACACTCACCCACGATTCCGATGTGACGGATAATCTTGATGGCGAGGGCACGGAGCTTATGATACTCTGCATTGCTCAGGGTCTGGGATGGAGCGATGACGATACTCTCACCGGTATGGATGCCCAGTGGGTCGAAGTTCTCCATGTTACAAACAGTAATACAGTTGTCGTAACGGTCGCGAACCACTTCATACTCAATCTCCTTCCAGCCCTTCAAGCTCTTCTCTACCAATACCTGTGGAGAGAATGAGAAGGCCTTCTCAGCGAGCTTGTTCAGCTCCTCCTCGTTGTCTGCGAAACCGGAACCGAGTCCACCCAAGGCGTAAGCAGCACGGATGATGACAGGATAGCCGAGCTCGGCAGCAGCCTTGCGGGCCTGCTCGATGTTCTCGCAAGCCTCGCTCTTGATGGTCTTCACGTTGATTTCATCCAACTTCTCTACGAAGAGCTCACGGTCCTCAGTATCCATGATAGCCTGAACAGGAGTACCCAACACCTTGACATTATATTTCTCCAGGATGCCCTGGCGATAGAGTTCCACACCACAGTTGAGGGCAGTCTGACCACCGAAGCTGAGGAGGATTCCGTCTGGCTTCTCCTTCTGGATGACACGCTCTACGAAGTATGGCTGCACTGGCAGGAAGTAAATCTGATCGGCAACGCCTTCTGATGTCTGTACGGTTGCGATATTCGGGTTGATGAGCACAGTCTCGATACCTTCCTCGCGCAATGCCTTCAGGGCCTGCGAACCTGAGTAGTCGAACTCACCTGCTTCACCGATCTTCAAGGCTCCAGAACCTAAGAGGAGCACCTTCTTTATATTTTCGTCTTTCATCTTTATTCCTAATTATTTAAGTGTTTCTACAAACTTATCAAACATGAATTCTGTATCCACAGGGCCTGAGCAAGCCTCTGGGTGGAACTGGCTTGAGAACCAAGGGTTCACCTTGTGGCGGATACCCTCGTTAGAGCCATCATTCATATTTACAAAGAGTTCCTCCCAATCGTTGCCCAATGTCTTGGCATCAACGGCATAACCGTGGTTCTGAGAGGTGATGTAGCAATTGTTGGTTCCTACCATGCGCACTGGCTGGTTGTGTGAACGGTGACCATACTTCAACTTGTAGATGGTAGCACCGGCTGCCTTTGAAAGCAACTGGTTACCCATACAGATACCGCAGATAGGCTTGCGGCTCTGACTGATCTGCTTGCGAATAATGTTTACTGCATCCTCACACATGTCTGGGTCGCCAGGACCATTTGCCAGGAACAGTCCGTCGAAATCCATATCGGTGTAATCGTAATTCCAAGGCACACGGGATCACCTCTACGCCTCTGTTGATGAGGCAACGAATGATGTTTGCCTTCACACCGCAGTCAACGAGAACCACCTTCTTGCCGGCACCCTCGTTGTAACGGATAATCTCCTTGCAGCTCACCTGGTCAACGAAGTTTACACCCTCGTAGTTAGCCTCAGGGATGTTGTCTGGTTCATCATCAAAGAGAATCTTACCCATCATCACACCATGCTCACGAAGCACCTTAGTCAACTCACGGGTATCGATGCCTGTGATTCCTGGCACCTTTTCGCGCTTCAACCAGTCGGCAAGACTCTCCACTGCATTCCAGTGGCTGTACTGCTCGCTGTAATCATTCACGATGATGGCAGAAGCATAAATCTTGTCACTCTCCATGAAGGTTGGCAAACCGTTCTCCTCGAAAGTAAATGGTGGCACACCATAGTTGCCCACGAGAGGGAATGTAAGTGTCATCAACTGACCGGCGTAAGAAGGGTCGGTCAAACTCTCTGGATATCCCATCATGGCTGTGTTGAACACAACCTCGCCCGCTACAGGAGCGTCATATCCAAAAGATTTGCCATGGAACTTGGTTCCATCGCTCAAAACTAAGGTTACTTTTTTCATATCTGACATTTGATTCTTTTATTTCATACTTATAAGAGCAAATGAATTCTTCACTCTTCGTTCTTCACTCTTCACTTATTTATGATAAACGTTTTCAATATAGTTCACAAACGACTGGTTGCAGAGCTTCGTGCCGCCTGGGGTTGGATAATGACCGGTGAAATACCAGTCGCCCTTGTGGTTTGGAATCGCCTCGCGCAAGCCCTCGATGCTCTGGAACACGAGCTGGATAGGAGTAGTCATGCCCTCTGGGCGAAGCATCTCTACTATCTTCTCGTTGATTTCCTCGATGGTGAATGGCTTGTAGATGGCGCGCACCGGGTTAATCTGCTCCTCCTTCGGCTTGGCAAGTTCTGCCTTGCATGCCTCGTAGGTCTGCTCGATGAGGTCATCCATCTTTCTGTCTTTCAGCAGCTGGATGGCTGCACGGAACACGCAGAACTCTTCCAGTCTTGCCATATCGATGCCGTAATAATCCGGATAGCGGATCTGAGGGGCACTGGATACGACTACAATCTTCTTAGGATGCAGACGGTCGAGGATGCGCAGGATGCTCTCCTTCAGGGTTGTACCGCGCACGATACTGTCGTCGATGATAACGAGATTATCCACATTCGGCTCGATGCTTCCGTAGGTTACATCATACACGTGGCTCGCCAGGTCGTTGCGGCTGTTGCCCTCGGTAATGAAGGTGCGGAGCTTGATATCCTTCCATGCAATCTTCTCCGAACGGACGAAGTCACCGAGAATATCGTATAATTCTTCCTTAGATGGAATATGGTCGAGGTTGGCAATCTGTTCTATCTTGCTTTCGTTGAGATACTTCTTGAAACCGCTCAACATACCATAGTAAGCCACCTCGGCTGTATTCGGAATATAGCTGAACACGGTGTGATCTACATCGTAATCCACTGCCTTCAGGATAGGCTGGGTCAACTGCTCGCCCAACTGCTTACGCTCCTGGTAGATATCCTTGTCGGAACCACGGCTGAAGTAGATGCGCTCGAATGAGCAGGCTGAATCGCCCTTCTGCTCCATGATGCGCTCGATACTGCACTCGCCGTTCTTCTTCACGAGAAGCGCCGTGCCCGGCATCAGCTCCTGCACATCCTCTGCCTCCAGGTCGAAGGTGGTCTGAAGAACAGGGCGCTCGCTGGCTACTACCACGATTTCATCGTTCTTGTAGTAGAATGCAGGACGGATGCCCCAAGGGTCGCGCATGGAGAACATCTCGCCAGAACCGGTGATACCGCAGACCACATAACCGCCGTCGAAGTCCTTCATCGTGGTCTTGAGCACGTTGCTCATCTTCACGTGGTCCTCGATGTAGTTGGTGATGTCGGTGTTCTCCATCTCCATCGCCTTTGCTGCCACGAAGTTTCGCTCCACCTCTCTGTCAAGTCGGTGTCCCATCAGTTCAAGCATGATGTAGGTGTCGCTGTAGATGCGTGGACTCTGTCCCTGCTTAGTCAGTTCCTCGAAGATTTCATCTACGTTGGTCATGTTGAAGTTGCCGCAAAGACAGAGGTTTTTCGCCTTCCAGTTGTTGCGGCGCAGGAATGGGTGCACATACTGGATGCCACTCTTTCCGGTGGTACTGTAGCGCAGGTGTCCCATGTAGAGTTCGCCTGCGAAAGGCAGTTCTTCTTGGGCAAACTTAGCATCAGCAAGCTGCTCGGGAGTCAAGTTCTTGAAGTTGGCGTTTGCCTTGCCGAAGATTTCGGTCACGGCGTTCTTGCCCTCCGCACGCTCACGAAACATATACTCATGTCCTGGCTTTCCGCCCAGTTTGACACAAGCCATACCAGCACCCTCCTGTCCACGGTTGTGCTGCTTCTCCATCATCAGATAGAGTTTGTTGAGTGCGTACATCCAAGTACCGTACTTCTGCTGGTAATACTCCAGTGGCTTGAGCAATCTGATCATTGCCACGCCACACTCATGTTTCAATGGTTCCATACTCTTTATTATCCTTTATCTTATTTAGTTAAATCTGAATATTCCTATCCGAGGGACACCCCTCCAAAAAAAGGGAAACGCCAAGAAACGACGAATCCCTTTATCATTCTTATTCTACAGTAACCGACTTGGCCAAGTTTCTTGGTTGGTCAACATTCTTACCCTTACATACAGCTACATGGTAAGCCAGCAGCTGCAAAGGAATAGTAGCCAATAATGGCTCCAGACACTCCAGAGTCTCAGGGAGTTCAATCACTTCGTCGGCAATCTTGGAAATGGTTTCATCGCCCTTGCTGACAATAGCAATGACACGACCCTGACGGGCCTTGATCTCCTGAATATTAGACAAGACCTTCTCGTACATGAAGTTATGGGTAGCAATGACTACTACAGGCATATCGCTGTCAATCAACGCGATAGGGCCATGCTTCATCTCCGCTGCAGGATAACCCTCAGCGTGGATGTAGCTAATCTCCTTCAACTTCAAGGCACCCTCCAAGGCTACAGGATACTGGAATCCGCGACCCAGATAGATGAAATTGCGAGCGTATGTAAACGTACGGCTCAAGTCAGCTATCTTATTGTTGAGCTTCAGCACCTCCTTCATCTTGGCAGGAATGTTCCAAAGCTGTTCTGTAATCTTCTGATAATCATTTTCGCTGATGGTACCCTTCTCCTTACCGATGGCAAGTGCCAGGAGGATAAGGACGGTAACCTGACCGGTGAATGCCTTGGTAGAAGCAACACCAATCTCCGGACCTACGTGAATATAGGTACCCGTATCTGTCTCTCGTGCGATGGAAGAACCGATGGAGTTACAGATACCATAGATAAATGCACCGCTCTCCTTGGCAAGCTTGATGGCAGCCAGGGTATCAGCGGTTTCACCACTCTGGGAAATGGCGATGACGACATCATCCTTCGTTACCACAGGATTGCGGTAACGGAACTCTGATGCATATTCCACTTCCACCGGGATACGGCAGTAGTTCTCAATCATCTGCTTGCCGATGAGTCCGGCGTGCCATGATGTTCCACAAGCCACGATGATGATTCGCTTGGCATTGAGGAGCTGCTGTCGATGGTCGGTGATGGAGCTGAGCACTACGCCCATCTCTGTCTCCGTCTTGCAGGTTGTATCGTCGCCGTCGGTCATCACACGGGTTTCCACGGTGCGGCTCACCACACGGCCACGCATACAGTTGCGCAGGCACTCAGGCTGCTCG
Organism: Segatella copri; assembly: GCF_002224675.1. GTDB lineage: Bacteria > Bacteroidota > Bacteroidia > Bacteroidales > Bacteroidaceae > Prevotella > Prevotella copri_U. The sequence goes on from NZ_NMPZ01000036.1 coordinate 10,094, forward strand.
AAGATTTCCTTCAGCATGAAGTGAGGGAAACCACCCTTCTCAATCTGGCCGAGATCGATATCCACGGTCTGAACCTCAGGGTTGAGCTTTACGTTCTGGATATTCACCACCTGCAATTCCTGTCCGAGACGCATCACGGCGATGTTGCCATCCTCCAGGTAAACCACCTTGTCGGTATATTCGATGATAGGACTGGCATCCGAACCGAGATAGAACTCTCCGTCCTCGCCAATACCCACCACCAGCGGGCTCTGCTTGCGGGCAGCGATAATCTGGTCAGGGTTGCGCTTGTCGAGAATAGCGATGGCGTAAGCGCCAATCACCTGACGGAGCGCAACCTGAACGGCGGTCAACAAATCAAGATCCTTCTTCACCTGGATGTATTCAATGAGCTGTACGAGCACCTCAGTATCAGTCTCGCTCTTGAACTCCACACCCTTTGCCATCAGGTTCTTCTTGATGTCGGCATAGTTCTCGATAATACCATTATGAATCATGGCAAGGTTCTTGCTTGAAGAATAATGAGGATGAGCATTCACAGCTGAAGGCTCTCCATGGGTAGCCCAACGTGTATGGGCAATACCTACATGTCCTGAAATATCCTTGTCTGCGCAGAACGCTTCCAAATCTGCCACCTTGCCCTTTGCCTTATATACATTCAAAGAGCCGTCATTGCCAATAAGGGCAACTCCCGCAGAATCGTATCCGCGGTACTCCAGACGCTTCAAGCCCTTGATGAGGGCTGGATAAGCATCACCCTTACCTAAATATCCTACTATGCCACACATACTTATATATATTTATGTTGTATTTTCGTTTGTTAATCCGGACCTTTTATCCTTTGCTATTATCGCAGGATATTGACAACCAATGATGCAACTGATGTTAAAATACTTACAGCAGAGAACCAGAGTGATGTGGCAGAACCAATAGCTGAGTTCTGTGCCTTCACCTTGTTAGGCTCTACATAGATAACATCATTCTGCTGCAGATAGAAATATGGAGAGTTGATGATGTTAGCATCATTCAAGTTCAGATAATGAATATGCTTCTCTCCCTGAGCATCCTCACGGATCAGCATCACATTCTCACGCTTACCATAGATGGTCAAATCGCCTGCTGAAGCCAAGGCCTCGATGATGCTCATCTTTTCCTGAGGGACGGTTACTACTCTTGGAGCATTAACTTCACCCGTAACTACTACACGGTAACTTGCCATTCTTACAGTAACGATAGGATTCTCCTTATCTGACATGTATGGACGAACCTTATTCTTGATCAATTCCTCGCACTGGTTCTTGGACAAACCAGCTACATGAAGCTGACCTACAACCGGGAACTGAATATTACCATTGTTATCTACCAGGTAACCCAAGAGGGTTGGGGTACTTGTCAACTGTCCTTCCATACCAGTGGTCTTGGAGACAGTAAGGTTGAAAGGCATTGCAGCCTTTGGATCGGTAGTAGAAACGGTAATAGTTAATTCGTCCTTAGGCATAATCTTGGCGTCATAAAGCATCTTTGAAGCTGCTAGACTCACCTGATCAGCATTCTGGAAATAAGCTACGTTCTTGGTGCTTCCGCAACTGCTAAGCATCAAGACCATTGTCAAAGCGACAAGCGCTGAATAAATGACTTTTTTCATTCTCAACAAATTTCGTTATAAAATATTGGTGCAAAATTACAGCATTTTTTTGAATACTGCAAATTTTTGCACCAATATTTACTCCATCACATTATTTTTCTTAAAATAATGCCCTTTTTACTAGTCTTCAATGCCGTTTGATGGCAAATTGAAGGTATAGCTGTTATCGAAGATCTTCTTCACCTTGTTGATTTCTACGAAGGTGGTTCCTCCACCCTCACCGAAGCTACCACTCAGGTAAGCAATCTTATCTTCCTCGCCCAGATAACCCTTCTGGCGGAGCATACGTACCGCCGCAGAAAACATAGCCTTGGCAGAAACCTGATCCTTCTGATGGATTGGAATAATACCATAGCTCAGGTTCAACCAACGCTGAAGCTTCTCCTTGTAACAGATGGCAAGCACAGGGTTAGGACCACGGAACGAAGCCAAGCAGCGGGCAGTCTGACCCGTCTCACCATCGGTGATGATGCCGGCAACGCCCAACTTCTTGGTTGCCTCGATGGCAGCATGAGCCAGGAAGAGCTTTTGGTCAATCTTTCCATCCTCCATCGGATCAATGTCGTTGAGAGGCGACTTGTCCTTCTCTGCCTGCTCTGCAATGCGCGCCATGGTCTGAACAGCCTCTACCGGATACTTACCGCTGGCTGTTTCGCCAGAAAGCATCAGGGCATCTGTACGGTAGAAGATTGCGTTGGCAATATCTGTAACCTCGGCACGTGTAGGACGAGGATTTTTGATCATGGTGTGGAGCATCTGTGTAGCTACGATTACCGGCTTCTGAGCCTTCACGCACTTGGCGATGATGCGGCGCTGGATACCAGGGATTCTCTCAATAGGCACCTCAATACCCAGGTCACCACGGGCAATCATGATGCCATAGCAGGCATCGATGATCTCATCGATGTTATCTACACCCTCCTGGTTCTCGATCTTAGAGATGATCTTGATGTCGCTGTGGTGAGCATCGAGAATATCCTGCACGGCCTTTACATCAGCTGCATTGCGCACGAATGAGTGAGCGATGAAATCAATATCCAGTTCGATGGCAAGCTCGATGTTTCTGCGGTCTTTCTCTGTAAGCGCAGGCAGGTCAATGTGCTCGCCCGGTACGTTCACACTCTTGTGAGCCCCCAGTATTCCCTCGTTCTGCACCTCAGCCACGAGCATAGGACCCTGAATATCAACAACCTTCATGTCGAGTTCGCCATCATCAAACAAGATGTCGTCGCCCACCTTCAAATCGGCAGCAATATCAGGATAGCTCAAGTTCACGGTATCATGAGAAGAATCTACATCAGGACGACCGAAGATTTTCACCACGTCACCTATATTATAATGTATAGGCTCCTTTACGTCGGTAGTGCGCACCTCCGGACCCTTGGTATCAATCATGATACCAATATGTGGAGATACAGCTCTAACGTTCTTGACAATGGTACGGATTCCATCTTCTGTAGCATGTGCGGTATTCATACGAACTACGTTCATACCCGCAAAAAACAGTTTTCGGATAAAATCTTGATCGCATCTGCGATCGCTGATGGAAGCAACAATCTTTGTTTGTTTCATATTTGTAATTACCTTATAGAAATTTCAATGTTATCGTGACATTTCTGCCACTTTTCTTAAATTTTGTGCAAAGATACAAAGAAAATCTGAAATACGATTCATCTGAAATACAAAATATATATAAAATATGGCGATTGTAACAGATTGAAAGGAAGCGATAACAAAAAATCCAGCCAAAAGGATGTTTATCTCCCTTTGGCTGGATTCCTTACTGATTCATCCGGTGCCTAGATATCCAGGTCTGGAGCCTTCTCGGCACCAGCTGCTGCCTCAAACTTAGGCATTACATTGAAATTGAAGATGCCGGCGATGATGGCATTAGGCATCTTTCTAACCGTCTGGTTATAAGACTGTACAGCCTCATTATACTTACGGCGAGCCTCGCTGATTCGATTCTCAGTGCCTTCCTCCTGAACCTGGAGAGCCTTAAAATTCTCGCTTGCCTTCAACTCAGGATATCTTTCAGCCACCAGCATCAGCTTGGAGAAGGCATTTGCCAACTCACCCTGAGCAGCTGCATACTGCTTCATGCTAGCCTCCGTGAGATTATTCACATCCAGCTTTACCTGTCCTACAGAAGCACGAGCCTTGGTCACCTCCTCGAAGGTCTCCTTCTCGTGCTTGGCATAAGCCTTTACGATCTTAGCCAACTGAGGCATCATATCGGCACGACGCTGATACTGAGCCTGCATGTTAGACAACTCGGTAGTAGCCTTCTCCTGCTCTCCTACCATACCATTATAACCACTGAACACCCAGAGCACCAACACAACGATGACGCCTAAGATGATCCATCCTGTTTTCTTCATACTTTTCAATTATTGATTAATGATTATTGATTAATTATTATCTACCAATTATAAACTATTAGCTATCAATTATAAACTATTAGCTATCAGCAACTACCAGCTTCCGCCGGAACCGCCGCCAGAGAATGTTCCACCGCCAAAGGAGCCGCCCGAGAAGCCGCCTCCTCCACCGCCGGAGAATCCTCCGCCGCCCATGAAGAACGGAGGCAACCAGTCGTCATCATCATTCCTTCTTCGCGACTGGTTTCTACCCTTGCCCTTCGGTCTTGGCTTTACCAGACCCACCTGCTCCAGGATGTAACGGACGAGGTAATAGATCGGGATTCCGAAAAAGAGGAGGAACAGGATAATGACCAGTGCCCAATCCTCTTCATCATTCACCGTCCCCTCATCTACCGACTCAATTCCGGTGCGCCCGTTTTTCACCTTATTATATATAGCACGGCTCACAGAGGCAACAGCCTCGCCTGGGGCATCCTCGCGCATGTATTTCACGATGCAGGCACGGGCAATATCATCGCAGTCCACATCCGTCAGCTCTCCCTCCAGTCCGCTGCCGGGAGCGATGAAGTACTTGTGGTCTTCCACTGCAATCACGATAACCAGTCCCCTGCGGCTCTTCTTGTAGCCGATGCCATACTTGTTGCCCACATCCTGCGCCATCCTGAAAGCATCCTGGTTAGCCACCCTGCCCACGATGATGAGCACATTCTGCACGCCACACTCCAGCTTCAGCTTCTGCAGGTAGAAATTAGCCGAATCCTTGAGTGCCCTATCCACATAGCCATCGGGATCGGAAACATACTGCGTGGAGTCCTGAAGAAAGGGAATCGGCACATTATCCGCATTCCACTCCTTCTTGGCAGACAGCGATAAGACGCTGAAAGCCATCCATATCATCACTAAAAAATGTCTCTTAAAAGCCATAAATTCTCAATTTTAGTGCAAAAATACAGAATAAAAACCTAATATGCAAATACTTAGAGCATTTTTTTTGCAAAAAAAGCCTTAACTATTTTGTTATATCGCAAAAAACTTGTATCTTTGCACACCGATTTGAGATTATTAAGTATAAAAATAAATAAAAGAAGAGAAATGACCAAAGCAGATATCATAAATGAAGTAGCAATCGCTACTGGTATGGCTAAGAAGGAAGTTAGCATAGTAGTAGAGTCGTTCATGGAGGAGGTGAAGAAGAGCCTCATCCAGAACAAGGAGAATGTTTACCTGCGTGGCTTCGGTAGCTTCAACATCAAGCACCGTGCAGCTAAGACCGCTCGCAACATCTCTAAGAACACCACTCTCACCATCCCAGCTCACGATTTGCCAAGCTTCAAGCCATCTAAGAGCTTCATCGAGGAGATGCAGAACGCTCAGTAAGAGAATTAACATTTTTATAATAACAATATTTTAAAATTTTAAAATCATGCCAAACGGAAAGAAAAAGAAGGGCCACAAGATGGCTACTCACAAGCGTAAAAAGAGATTACGTAAGAACAGACATAAGAGCAAGTAAGCTTTTCTAGAAGCTGAAAATGCTCTCAGTCGGTTCCACAGACTGAGGGGGCGTGTCATATCAACATGGATAGGCATGCCCCTTTTTGTAAAGTGTTATTAGTAACTTTAAGTAAAAAGATTATTGAAGAGTATGACAAGCGAAGTTGTAATTGACGTCCAGCAGAAGGACATTTCTATCGCTCTCATGGAGGATAAGCAGCTGGTGGAATACCAGAATGAACCCCGTGAGGCTTCGTTCTCTGTGGGAAACATCTACATCGCAAAGGTTAAGAAACTCATGCCGGGACTTAACGCATGCTTCGTAGATGTAGGTTATGAACGCGACGCCTTTCTTCATTATCTTGACCTGGGAAGTCATTTTAATTCCTACCAGAAGTACCTTAAACAAGTACAGAGCGACAGAAAGAAACTTTTCCCATTCTCTAAAGCCAGCAAACTGCCTGAATTGGAAAAGGACGGCAGCATTCAGAATGTTCTCAAAGTGGGACAAGAAGTGCTGGTACAAATCGTAAAGGAACCAATCTCTACCAAGGGTCCTCGTCTTACGGGCGAAATCTCATTCGCAGGACGATACCTGGTACTCATGCCATTCGGTGATAAAGTTTCTGTCTCGTCGAAAATCAAAAGCGGTGAAGAACGCTCCCGACTCAAACAACTCATTCACAGCGTAAAACCAAAGAATTGCGGTGTAATTGTCCGCACTGTGGCTGAGGGAAAGAGAGTCGCTGAGCTCGATACTGAGCTGAAAGTCCTGGTGAAGCGATGGGAGGATGCTATCGCCAAGGTGCAGAAGACCCAGCAGCGCCCGCAACTCGCTTTCGAGGAGACCGGAAGAGCCGTCGCTCTCCTGCGTGACTTGTTTAACCCATCTTACGAGAACATCTTCGTCAACGATGAAGGTGTGATGAACGAGGTGAAGGACTATGTTTCTCTAATAGCCCCTGAAAAGGCGGGCATAGTCAAGCTCTACACCGGTAAGGTGCCTATCTTCGACAACTTCAGCATCACCAAGCAGATCAAGGCTGGTTTTGGAAGAGTTGTCAACTACAAGCACGGTGCGTATCTCATCATCGAGCATACCGAAGCCCTGCACGTGGTAGATGTAAACAGCGGCAACCGTACTCGTGAGAAAGGTCAGGAAGCGAATGCTCTCGATGTAAACCTCGGCGCTGCCGATGAATTGGCCAGACAATTGCGACTCCGTGATATGGGAGGAATCATTGTGGTGGACTTCATCGACATGAATCTTGCCGAAGACCGACAGCTGCTCTATGAGCGCATGTGCAAGAACATGCAGAAGGACCGTGCCAAGCACAACATCCTGCCTCTGAGCAAGTTCGGACTGATGCAGATTACCCGCCAGCGTGTACGCCCTGCCATGGACGTAAACGTAGAGGAAACCTGCCCTACCTGCTTCGGTTCGGGCAAGATCAAATCGAGCATCCTTTTCACCGACCAGTTGGAAAGAAAAATCGACCGCCTAGTCAACAAGATTGGCGTCAAGAAATTCACTTTGTATGTGAATCCTTACGTAGCTGCCTTCATCAACAAGGGCTTCATTTCCCTGAAGCGCAAATGGCAGTTTAAGTATGGTTTCGGCTTCAATGTGATTCCATCTCAGAAACTGGCGTTCCTCCAGTATGAATTCTACGACAAGGACAACCAGTATCTGGATATGCAGGAAGAACAGGAAACAAAGTAAGTTTTTAATTCTCAGAAAAAAGCTCCATTCGCAATTATATGATGCGAATGGAGCTTTTATTATTTCAGTTTCTCTACACCTTATTATATATAAGGCATTTTAGTACTCTATCTCATTATTCACCATTTTCTCTGTGTCCCAAGGTGCAGGAGCACCGCCGAGATAGCGATGGAACCAGTCGAGGTGCGCATTGTAATAGAGCGGCATCGACTTCAGGTTGCTTGGCCAGTGACCATCATACTTCAAGACAATCAGTCGAGAAGGAATGTTCAGGGTCTGCAATGCCGTGAAATACTGCAAGCTCTGTGTATAAGGTACACGATAGTCCAGCTCGCCCGTCATCACGAGGGTTGGCGTAGAGAAGTTCTTGATGTATGAGGATGGCGACCACTTCTCGTAGAGATCGGAATTGTAAGGCTGTCCCTCCAGCTCAAAGTTAGGGAACCATACTTCCTCGGTACTGCCCCACATAGAGCGCAAGTCATATACGCCCATCATGGAAGCCAGACACTTGAATCGCTTGGTATGGCCCTGCAGCCAGTTCATCATATAGCCGCCATACGACCATCCCATCGCTCCCATCCTGGTGGAGTCAACATATTCCAGGGTTGCCAATTTATCAGTAACCTTCATCACATCCTCAAATACCTTTCCGCCCCAGTCACCGGAAATGGCACGTGTAAAGGCCTGGCCATATCCTGTAGAACCATGAGGATTAGGATAAGCCACCACATAACCGGCAGCAGGATAAACCTGCCAGTCGCCACGGAAGGAATTCATCCACTGCATCTGCGGGCCGCCATGCACATTGATGATAAGCGGATACTTCTTGCTGGCATCAAAGTTGTGTGGTTTCACGATGAACACCTGTACCTTGTCGCCGCCAGCGCCATCCACCCAGATGCTCTCAGATGGACGGATATCCACCTCATCCTCCAACTTCTGGTTGAGGAAGGTTATCTGCTGTTCCTTGCCGCGAGCCACAGGAGTTCCATTCCACTTTTTCATCTGCTGACGATACAGAGCCGATGGCTTGCCTGTCGTACTGTAAGTATAATACACCATCCCCTTATTGTCGAAATCAAACTCAGAGATAGCCTTGCCTGTCACTACTGGCGAAATGGTCTTTCTGGCAATGTCGAGCTTGTAGAGTGGTTGTGCGCCCCGTACCTCACCCAGGAAGAAAATACTCTTGCTGTCTGGTGCCCATTTGTAATCATCCACCCAGTTGTCAAACTTTTCTGTCAGGATGGTAGATTTCCTTGCAGCACGGTCGTAGATGGCAAGACGGAAACGATCAGACTCATAGCCAGGTACTTGCTGCAAGCGGTAAGCGATATACTTGCCGTCGGGCGAATAGGTTGGAGTACCATCCCATGCCTTGTTTTCCTTCGTGATGCAGACTGGCTCTCCCCCATTCACAGATACCGTCCAAAGGTCGGCATTGGTGCTAGCCTCCTGATGCTCATCGTGGTTGGAGACAAAACAGATCTCCTTGCTGTCTGGAGAAAAATCATAGGCGATTCCGCCACCAGCCATGAATATCAGCGAATAATTACCCGGAGTCAGATCCCTGTAAGTCTTCGTCTGTGTATCGAAAAGGATGAGATGACTGCATCTGCCATCGCTATAGCTCGTCCAATGACGATAGAGCAACTTGTCGGCAATATGCGCCTGCACAGGTCCCTTGTCCTTCTTCTCCATCCGGGCTATGTTGGCCTTGGCATCAGCTCCCAGGTCGGGATATACCTCGGCTGTAAAGGCGATGTATCGCTCATCTGGAGAGATAACCGGATTATCTATACCCAACTCATAATCAGTTACTTGTTCCGTCTCGCAGGTAGCCAGATTCATGCGATAGATCTGAGCCGTCCCCTTCTCATAATTGGTAAAGAAGATACTCTTTCCATCCTTACTCCACACGGCAGAACTGCTTTTGCCATCCTCGGTGAAAGCCTTGGCATGAGAGCCATCCGCATTCATGATGTAGATGTCGGAGCTAGACTTCTGGTTCTTCAGGTCGGAAGAACTGGAGGTATAGCAGATTGTTTTACCATCTGGCGAAAGGCTCACAGAATATACACCCTTCACCTTGTACAAATCCTCGATGGTAAACGCCCTTTTCTGAGCGTTTGCCGAAAGCAGCGCCATCACAAGTGCTGCCGAAAACATCAATTTTTTGTTCATATAACCTATAAATATTAAACTTTCGATGCAAAAGTAACAAATATTTTTGGATTTCCTGCAACCTTTTGCTATCTTTTATCGTCTAATCTATAATTAATATTGATAATAACATAAAAAGAAAGGAAAAGATTATGATTTTGAGTACAACTCCAACCATAGAAGGCCACCCTATCCGTGAATATCGTGGCGTAGTGACTGGCGAGACCATCATCGGTACCAACTTTGTGAAGGATTTCTTTGCCAGTGTTCGTGATGTAATCGGCGGAAGAAGCGGTTCTTACGAAAGCACCCTCCGTCAGGCTAAGGATACAGCCCTCAGAGAGATGGCCGACCGTGCCGCATCCCTGGGCTGCAACGCCATCGTAGGCATCGACCTGGATTACGAAACCGTAGGAAAGAGCGGATCCATGCTGATGGTAACATGCAGCGGAACGGCGGTGATTATCTAATATTATCATTATATTATATTATATCATATGATTTCATTCGAAAGTGATTACAACAATGGTATGCTGCCAGAGATTCTAGAGGCTCTTGGCAAGACAAACTGTGAGAAAACATCCGGTTATGGTTTTGATCCATATTCAGAATCTGCAAAAGAGAAAATCCGTAAAGCCGTGGACAATGAGAATGCTGAAGTGTTCTTCCTGATAGGCGGTACACAGACCAACACCACCGTCATCGACTCCGTGCTCATGGGATGCGAAGGAGTAATCTGTGTGGAGACCGGTCATATCGAAGTACATGAATCTGGAGCAGTAGAAGCATTTGGCCATAAGGTCATTACGCTGCCAGGAAAGAACAGCAAGCTAACATCCAGCACCCTGTCTGCATATATGGATACTTTCCTTGCCGATGAAACGCATCCTCACATGGTGCAGCCAGGCATGGTTTATATCTCGATGCCGACAGAGTTCGGAATGGTCTACACCAGGGAAGAGCTGACTGCGCTATATACAACCTGCCAGAAATATAACCTCCGCCTCTTCATCGATGGTGCACGACTGGGATACGGTCTGGTTTCAGAGGCATGCGACTATGACTTGCCATTCCTTGCCAAGCATTGTGATGTATTTTATATAGGTGGAACCAAGGTGGGCGCCATGATGGGCGAAGCTGTAGTATTCTCAGGCATGAAGGCACCTAAGTATTTCTTCACTAACATAAAGCGTCATGGAGCCTTGCTTGCCAAGGGCAGAATGCTAGGCATCCAGTTTGACACGCTGTTTACAGATAACCTCTATTTCAAGATATCGCGCCACGCCATCGCCATGGCTACCCGTATCCGCAGCATCTTCCAGAAGCATGGCATAGCTATCGCCTACGATTCTCCTACCAATCAGCAGTTTGTCGTACTTTCACCTTCCCTCTACGATGCTCTTTCCAAGAAAGTTGCATTCGAAATATGGGAAAGAAAGAGCGATACCGAAATCATCTGCCGATTTGTAACGAGTTGGGCAACTAAGGAGGAAGAACTTGATGAACTGGAACATATTCTTCAGACTCTATAGCCGGAGAGATGTATCTTTCCATTAGCGTATTTTGAGAAGAAACGTATATATACAAAAAAGAAATGAGACTGGCAAGCTTTCAAGAGATTATTTTCTATCTTTCTATTTTTTCCGGAAAATGACAAGAGGAAACTAGTGTGGTGACCTTCATCAGATGAAGGCCACCAACTTTCTTCTATTTCATTTATTCTATCACCCAATCCTCTATACTTCGCTGGTTTTCAGAGAAGTTAATACCCACTTTCACAACCTTCCGCCCATCATCAGCAAAAGCTTTGGCATAGTCCTTGTCGCTGATTTGCGCCATGGCGATGTCGGCAGACTTCTTATATTTCAACTCAAAGATAAAGATACTCTTATCCGTCTTGAGCACAAGGTCTATTCTTCCATCAGAAGTGGTATGCTCCACCTTCACATCTTCGCCAAGCATGGTGAAGATGGTGAATATCACGGCTTGATAGTGACGCTCATTATTGTTGATAATCGTATATGGGAACTTATCATAGAATGCCTTCAAGTGAGGCATAAAGGCTCCCATGTCGTCATTGATGAGCACATTCTTGGAATAAGCATACACAATGGCATCATATCTGTTCATGTCTTGCGCAGTATAATACCTGACGAGACTTTTCGAGAAGCCTTGTCTTACTTCCTGATTTGGGAAACAGAGATGATACAATTTTCCTCTTCGCTCATATCCTTTAATGGTAAGATAACCACTTTGGAAAAGAACTGGAATCGGGTCTGTAAGCTTTTCTGTAGGGGTATCAAAACGATCGTCATTAACCCAAAGGTCGTCCAGATTGAGCATATCCAAATTTTTCTGCTGCAACAACTCTACCAGGAACGTAGGCGTACCGGATGTAAACCAATAGCTATTAAACTCCTTATCGTCCAAAGCATTGATGATGCTGTAAGGATTGAAGATATCCTCGCTATTGATACTGAAGTGGTAGCCATCATAATGCAGCTTGAGTTGTTCTAAGGTCTCCTCATAAGTAAGCCCATTATGTTCAGCCATCTCCTCAATACCCTCACGGAAATACTGAGACAATTCACTCTTGGTAATACCACAACAGCTACTGTATTCATCCTTCAACGTGAGAATCTTGAGATTATTCAACTCGCTGAAGATGCTGAGCTGACTAAACTTAGAGATGCCTGTGATGAATACAAAGCGAATGTTTCCCTCTTGCTGTTTCAAGGGACTGAAGAAATCTCGCATGATATTGCGGATGGTCTTCTGCAAGTCTTCGTCACTTACAGAATCATGCATCGGGGCATCATACTCATCAATGAGAACGACAACTTGCTTACCGGTTTGAGCCGTGGCAGCCAGCAAGATATTCTTGAGACGTGCGCCAAACGATTTCTCATCTATCGGATTAACCTTTAAACCATATTTTTTCTCTTCTATTTCTAGTATTCCGTTTAGAATTGAATATGTATTCTCCAAACTATAATACTTACCGCAGCTCAGATCCAGGTGGATGACGGGATATGCCGTCCACTCCTTCTCCATCTGTTCGATGGCAAGTCCCCTGAACAGTTCTTTCTTACCCTCGAAGTAAGCCTGGAGGGTAGATACAAACAAGGATTTTCCGAATCGACGTGGGCGACTCAGAAAATGAAACTTGGCATAATGAGCCAACTGATAGACGATAGCCGTCTTGTCAGCATAGAAGTAATTCCCCTTCACGATTTCGGAGAACGTTTGTATTCCCAAAGGATATCTCTTTGAAGCCATAATCTTACTCTTTATAATCTAGATACAAAGATACGGATAATATTTCAGAAAACAAGCGTTTTTCTTATTATTAACAATATATCACTGTAAAAATAGAACCGCAATTCAACAAAACATGCTTGAAACGGGGCGGTAACTGCCTTAAAAAACGACCCGCACATTTGAGCATCGTTGAGAGGCTTGGCGGATTCTGTTGCTGTAAAGATACAAATAATTATTGATAATACAAACTTTTGAGCAAGAAAAATCATACAAAAGTAGATTTCTTTGATATATTTGTATTTAATAATGTTAAATCAGACCATAAAATCAAATTTTTCCAGCCAAACAAAGTGGTTTTCAAGATAAAAGTGTTACCTTTGTAACGTCTATACCAATACCGAAAAGCCCGAATGGGCAGAGGTTGGGCAGACATACATATGGTAAAAGGCGTTTTTGTACGCTTTGGTTTTGACGCTATAAGAATCTCGCAAATTCAACGACAAGTCAAGAACAAAGCAACAAAGAACGCCTCATGAGGTGTATTATATACAGTCCTCATTGGCTTCGAACGATTTTGCCGTTCGTTGTCATGAGTGCATTCTATATTCTTACACTCGCGTGGGGCTTTCGGCGTTGCTCGTTTCGACTTGTCGGGCAATGCGAGAGCCTTTATAGCGTGGAACGAGTGACAAGACTGGCTCCACGCTTTTTATGTATACATAAGCGAATATAAACATAGCCATATGTACTTAATAAACATATACAACAACCCTCAAAAAATGGAAATATGAAAAAGAAAATTATGTTAGCTTTCATAGCTATTGCAGTAAGTTTGAATGTTAGTGCACAAATTCAGTTTTCAGAATTTAAATTTTTCGTGGCTAACATATATGATTTTAGCCAACTTCAACTTGAGGTGAAGTTCAAGGTTACAAGTGAGAGAAACTTGAAATATGTTAATGTACATTTCTGTCCTGTCAATCAAGTCGGAGATGCAATTTGCGATGACATTGTTGGTGGCGTAAATGCCAATACAAAGTTTTCAAAATATCAACTAATTCAAGCAACCGGCCCATTTGAGACAAAAAAATCATACAAAAGACATTTTGGTATTTATCATATATCTGGTAAGAAACCGACACCTTTTCCACATATGGTTACCATAGACTACATGGGTGGTGGCAGTGACACAATTCGCATAACAAGAGACAATATAAAAACATATTTTCCTAAGACAAAATGGATAGATGTAGACTATAAGAGTGGGTTTCAGCCTGATAATTAAGCAATAATAACTATATTAATAAAAATATAAAAGTATGGGATTTTTCAAGAAATTATTTGGAGATTCAACAGCTCAATCATCCAACGACATCAACAGCAACTATAAGGAAGACCATGAGCTGCAAGTCACTAATTCTATGTCTCAATCTGCTCATAACAATAACATGACAAGTTGGGAAAACTTCTTTGGCATAGACTTAAAATCATCGCCTAATGAGCTATGGATAGAAGGAGAATGCGAGTATAATGAAAAGAATATAATCAGAATTTTCACAAACAACCATATCCACAACGTTTACTTCTCTTCAGTAAAAGCAAAAGTGATTGGAAACTCCGCTACCAATTTCTTCTTCAAGTGTCCATATACATGGGACGATGCCTTTGACATTTACTATTTGATAGAACGAGATTTAGTTCATAACGGCAATTATACAAATACTGCTGCTGCAACAAAGTTCCGTGGAAAATTTGATAGCTACTATGATAGTTTTAGTTGGGATATTGATGGTTGCAGCATAATCATGTCTCGTGATATAGATACGGGCGACATTGAACTTGGCGTGTGGACATTGTTCTATAATCAAGAATACCTTAATAAGGCAAAAGATAGTTGCAAGGACAACAAGCTAGAAGATGAAGATGCATTACCCAAGAAAGAATTTAATGTCCATTTATTTGGAGCCTTAGATACTTTGCACTTCGTTCACGATCATTTAGGCAAGCAATTAGCAGGAACAGCATCTTGTTATGTTGCTCGTGCAGAAGGGGCTACGATTCATCTTCTTGATGAGAATAATCTTGAAGAGGTTTATTCTTTCAAAAGCAAAGAAATTGCTGATTATCTTGGCCACAGATTGGGTGCAGCAGGATTCTTAAAATTCAATTGTGACGATGTTACTGATATACAAGCTGAACTCTTTATTATTCCTGCCGAAGATACCAAAGAGACATCTGATGATGGAGCAACAAACGCTTTAGTCCATTACGAAATGAGCTATCTTGTTGATCCAGTAGAATTTGACTATCGCAGAAAGACTATTATGGATGGCAAAATGAATCTCAACATCGTTGGTATTCAATACCGTGACAATTATGAGGAGCTTAAGTCTTCTATAAAAGAGGGAGTAACTGTCATCCTAAAACCAGAGCCAACAAATGAATACGACCCAAACGCTTTGGCTTTCTACCTTGAAGGAAACATCATTGGCTATCTCCCTAAAAAAGATCAACCTTTCGCCCATATCTTTATGGCAAAAGGACAGATTGAGGCCTCAATCTGTCGTATTGACGAAAATTGGATAGACACAGAGGTTGATATTAAGAAAGATATGATAGACGTTAATGCCTTCAAAAATAATGAAGTCAATTTAACTAAAATAAAATCGTTTAAAGGTGGCAATAGTAGTAGCCAATCTATTGAGCTTTGTGAATTTATAGAAACTCTTTAACTGTGTATAATTATGGCAAGTTTTTCTTTCGTTGCATTAGACATAGAAACAGCAACAGGCAAACGCAGTTCCATATGTGAGATAGGAATTGCTGTGGTTAAGGATTCTGAAATAAAAGAATCTAAAAGTTGGCTTATTAAGCCAGATGGTAACGTGTATTGGAACAGAAATATAGGCATTCATGGCATCACTCCTTCAGATACTCAAGACAAACCAACTCTTGCAGAAGTATGGAAAGAGATTCAACCTTACATTGAGAATCAAACTATCGTAGCACATAATACGGCCTTCGATATGTTTGCAATAGCAGAGGCTTTGACTAAAAATAATATTCCATTGCCCAACCTCAATTACTTCTGTAGCTTAAGAGTTGCACAAAAAGCATTCTCTCTCTTAAAATATTCCTTGGAGCCTCTATGCAAATCTTTAGGTATTCCATTTGAGCAGATTCATCGTGCAGAGTCAGATGCTGATGCCTGTGCAAAAGTTATGTTGAAATGTTTGGATAAACTTCAGGTCGATTCTTTTGAAGGACTTGAACACAAAATCAATATAAGGCACGGCTTTTATAATGGAGGTTTGCATAATGGACAGAAAAGCATAGCAACAAATATTGGAAAAACAAAAAAATACTCCAATACTGCCAATCCCGACAATTTTGACGAGGACAACTATTTCTATGGTAAAGAAGTGTTGTTTACTGGCGAGATGAAGTATGGCAATAGAGAAAAAATGAGAGCCTTGATTGACAATATTGGTGGTCATTCTATTGATAGTTTCAAGAAATCTGTAGATATTCTTGTTGAGGGAGTCCAAAAAGCGAGCAATCTTACAACTGATGGGAAAAGCAGCAAACAAATAAAATGTGAGGAGTTACTTGCTAATGGAGGTTCTGTCGAGATACTATCAGAAGACGAGTTCTATGAGCGTTTTGGTATTTGGGACGAACAATAAAAAATATGTGGAAAAAGATTATTACTTATACTGTCGCTGCCCTAGCGGTTATAGGAGTTGGCGTTGTTCTTTTCTCTCTAATAGGAGTTGCAGTTTTCCTTCTGCCATTGTTGGCTGGAGCGTTCAAAAAATAGAATAATATTTGTTAAGCAAGAGGACATGGCATCTCCTCCCTGTAGTTAGCCGCCGAGTTGATATATAGAAATCTATTCTAGTACAGTCTTTGCGGTGCCGTAAACAAATACTCACGAAATCTGTTGCACAAGTCCACGTTTATCTCCCCAAAGGTACCCTTGTCTTGTGTAAAGATGCGAAGTGCTTAAAGACGTGCTGCACTTGGAGTTCTTCTTGTCTGTCAATTTCTTAAAATAGGCAAGGATAATCCCCCTTCATCTATTTTTTCGTGAAGTGCGGTAATCTTTCCATTGGAGTATTTTGAGAGTGAACATATATATACAAAAACACCCCGCACATTTGAGCATCGTTGAGAGGCTTGGTGGGGGACTGACGGTGCAAAAATACGAATAGTCTTTGATTATACAAACTTTTTAGAAAGAAAATAGAAAAAGCAAAGTGGATTTCTTTGCTTTTTCTATTTTAAATCAAATATCTTCTATCTCACCAGATATTTCGCAACCAAATCTCTGAGCATCGTCTCCGGAAGATTCGACAATCCCGTCTCTTGAATCGTAGCATATTCGGGCTTGTTCTTTCCGATAATAAACTTACAGTCTCGCCCATCTATGCTTGCATACAAATGGAAGTTGCCTTTGTAAGCCTGCTCTATGCGAACATCAGTACAACTTTTGCCATCTATCTCAAAAGAAGCAGAACTATTGTCTTTATCCTCCAACCCCCATGAAACGAGATGAGCATTTATCGCTGACTCTATGGAACTGATCCACCTGTCCTGAACGGCATACCGCTTGGCTATGTCACGGAATTGCCGCAGAGAATCAGCTACTTCCCTGATGATTGCATCAGCACGCCGAATGCCATTGTCCTTGGCAAACAGAATGGCATCATCGTAAGAAATATGATGCAGCTTAGACCTTACATACATACAATGACCCGTATTGGGTAAATAGCCTCCTGTATCTATAATATAAGTGAGATCATAGGCTGGCGACAAACGCCAAAGACCCGCCTCGTCCATCACAAAAGAGAAATTCTTTGTATGGTCATCCGTATTGTTGGAAAGTACATTGAACACAAGTCTTCGAAATACTTCCTGGCAATCAGTCTCCGGCAAATGTAATTTTCTGCAGACTGCCACAAGTCCTTCATAGCTATCGGTTTCCGGAGAAATCGCAGCAAGGGTCTGTGTATGCAACTTCCTCTCACCATCACGATCGAAACGCTTCGTTATAAAATTCCTGTTTCCATCAATCTCATATAGTCTGGATGGCATCATATCTATTCCCGACTTGATGGCCATCTCGTAATAGGTCATCTCTATCTCGGCAAAACTATATTTCGTATCGCCAAATTTCAATATATAGTAATCATAATCCTGCAGCCCAGCCACTTGACCGCTTCGTATCTCCCTCGTAGCTTTATTGATGGCAATGATAGCCTTAGGTTGGCGTCCACCAGCCGATGTTCCCACCGTAAGCAAGGACTGCATAGTGATAGATTCCTCTGGCATGATATGGGCATTTTCACGCTCGATGAATATGCGCTCTGCCAAATCGGCCAACGACTTGACATCTATCATTTCAGCCTTATCCGTCTTAGCCACCTCTGGTAAGAATTCCAATGCCCCCATGCCTCGTTTACCGATAAAAGAAAGTTTATCCAACGGAGTTATATCAGCATTTGGAATATGATTTTGAATTCGCCAAAGCTCGAAAAGCTGATTACCCCAGGCATCCGGCAACGAATCTGCCAAAAATGCAGGAAGTTTTTGGTACATTTTGGCATCCTCTCCCCACACGGGTGTCATTGCACGAATACCACGCACAGGGGCTTGAAGAGGAGAAACATCAATTCCCTTCTTCAAAAACTCTGGATTATATGTAAAGTACGATAGTCTACGGTGTTCATCCCATGCCAAGCGACCGATTTCCTCGTCCCAAAGTATTACTCTTAACGTATTTACCATAACCAGTTATTATTTAGTATGACGTATTCTCTGTGCCTTCTTCTCATCCTTTCTCATCAAATAAGGTGAAGGGGGTAGTTCGGGAAGCACATCATTTATGGCATCAATCTGCCCCACCACCTTCAGCAAGAGAAGAAAAGTGGCAAGCGAAAGATTACCCGCTGTTCCATTCTCAAACTTGTGGATGGTGGTCAAACCAAGCCCCGTAAGCTTGGCTACCTCTTTCTGGGTGAGATTGCATCTCATTCTATATTCCTTGAATCTCACTCCCAGCAAGCGTACCAACTCTGGAGTAGAATATTCATATAAATCTGCCATATTCTTTCATTTATTTATCTATCATTATAATGATATTTATCCATTATATCAGCCTTTATCTTCAATATACTGATATTTACGGATACAAATATAACAAAAAGAAATGAGACTGACAAACTTTCAAGAGTTTTTTTCTAACTTTCTGTATTTTTCATGAAAATGATGTGAGGAGCCGCTTACAAATGACGCAGATTCATCCATTCCTTTATTCACGCACACAAACATTTTTTCTTAAAAAAGTCTCAAAGTATCATTGTTCGCTTGTATATTGCTGATGCGTAATGGTTTACAAAATGTTACTTTTAAATATGTTTACAAAGAAGTATCATAGAAGTATCATGATTTCCATAGAAGTATCATCAAATCACCATAAAGCATTGTACAAAAACACAAAAATGTAGTCAACTAAATATAGAAAACTACAATCGCTTGCTCAAATAAATTGCCCAAAAATCACCCCATAAAATGGGCACTCGATGCCCACCGTACGGGCATCGAGTGCCCATCACTTGGTCTGTCGATGCCCATCACATGGTCCCTGAGTGCCCGTGTGACGGGCACTCAGGGACCAGCCAATGTGCTTATTCCTAACTGCAGTTGTCTGCATCTTATTCCTGGTTAATATTGACATACTTTATAAACTAAAAAGATAGACACTATCAATTATATAAACCGGAAATACTAGACATTATCAATTCTATAAAACAGAAATACTAGGCATTTCTTAGTTTTTACTCCTGTTTTTCTAGACATAAATCCTCCCAAAAAGGCTTTCTTGTAAGCGACTTACCTGAATTTTATGATACTTCTATGGAATTC
>NZ_NMPZ01000037.1 GCF_002224675.1 Segatella copri
TTATAAGTCTCAATCCACACACCCACGAAGGGTGTGACTTGAATGGGTATTCGATAATGAAGAAGCTTCTGGTTTCAATCCACACACCCACGAAGGGTGTGACGTGGGTAGATGCCAATGGTTTGCCGTTTATGGTGTTTCAATCCACACACCCACGAAGGGGTGTGATATTAGACACATATCGATGAGGTTCACGGTCAGTTGTTTCAATCCACACACCCACGAAGGGTGTGATACATTTTCCTATTCCTTGTGTATTCCAACCACAAGTTTCAATCCACACACCCACGAAGGGTGTGATTCTGTTGTGGTTTCTTGGTAAGGTAACCAGTAATGTTTCAATCCACACACCCACGAAGGGTGTGATCTTGCTCCTTTGCTCTTTCCTTCCTCATCACCTGTTTCAATCCACACACCCACGAAGGGTGTGATTTGGTACTGATATTTTGGGTTTTCCTAAAATTCAGTTTCAATCCACACACCCACGAAGGGTGTGATAAGCTACCGCCAAATTTGAGGCAGAGCACAGAGCAGTTTCAATCCACACACCCACGAAGGGTGTGATGGAGTATGCCGTTATCAGGGCGCAACAATATTTAGTTTCAATCCACACACCCACGAAGGGTGTGATTCGACGAGTTGAGCCTGAAAATTTTGCTACGCAAGTTTCAATCCACACACCCACGAAGGGTGTGATTAAATAATGCTATCTCTACATAGCATTTCACGTGTTTCAATCCACACACCCACGAAGGGTGTGATACCGAAACCAAGAAGTTTAAGTTGAGCTAGTATGTTTCAATCCACACACCCACGAAGGGTGTGATTCAAAACCACCTGCACAGATCTCGGACTCATCTATGTTTCAATCCACACACCCACGAAGGGTGTGATGGGAGGAAATGATTTGACCCTTGGACTGGTTGAGTTTCAATCCACACACCCACGAAGGGTGTGATGACGTATCAGCAGGAGCAGTTTGTTCAGGGGTTGTTTCAATCCACACACCCACGAAGGGTGTGATTTGAAAATCATACATTATTATATGCTTTATCTCTGTTTCAATCCACACACCCACGAAGGGTGTGATGTAGGTGTGCGGTGCGACCCCGTACGACACATTGTTTCAATCCACACACCCACGAAGGGTGTGATCAGGATTGGGAAGACTCTCAAGAAGAGAGTGAAGTTTCAATCCACACACCCACGAAGGGTGTGATAGGAGTCTCTGTATGACGCAAAGGTTCCAAAGAAGTTTCAATCCACACACCCACGAAGGGTGTGATTGCATATTCAGCAAATGGCTGAATATCACGATGCAAAGATAATGATTTTGCGAAAGATGGCAAAATAATTACGCATAAATTATTATAAAAGGAAGAATATTTATAAGCAACTGATTTTAAGAAGGTGCGAAACTACAGGTTATTATGCAACACTATTGGTTCGCACCCTTATACATTAAATGATAAGCTCACCAGTAAAGTCAAGCCCAATATCCTTACCCAAAGTCTCAACTTTACGTTTCCAATTTTTCCCAAGAATATAGAATCTAATACTATCTTGTTCGGTATCAATAATCCCTTTCAACTGGTCCCTCAATACGAAAAACTGAGATTCCGTCAAAATACACTCAAAAACAGAGTTTTGAACTCTCTTTCCGTAATTCAAACACGCCCTTGCTACATTGCGTAAACGTTTCGCACCATGAGCCGAGGTAATATTTACATCATAAGTAATCAATACAAACATACACTACTTGATTAAAAACACTGGATAATCATCAATATCCTTACGAATGAATCTCGCCAACAACATTGCTTGAACATAAGGAAGAAGACCTATACTTACCTTTTCATTTAAATAAGGATGAATAATCTGCTCCTTCTTTCTGTTTTGCCAAGCAGACAATATAATCTTACGCCCCGAGTCTGTCATGACGATACCTTCGTCACCCTGCTTGATGAAATCTTTGATGGTAATCTGTTTTCTGTTGATTAAAGATAGAACCAATCTATCACCCAAATATGCTCGCAACTCCTCCATCATATCCAAAGATAAAGATGCACGCCCTGGTCTTAAAGTATGCATAAACCCTACGTATGGGTCTAAGCCAACAGTCTCCAAAGCCGATGTCATATCATTACATATAAGAGTATATACGAAAGATAACATCGCATTAATCGCATCTTTTGGTGGACGACGATTGCGACCTTCAAATACAAAATCTTCTTTCTGATTTAGAAGAAGGCGTGAGAATACACCAAAATAAGCAGTGGCAGCTTCTCCTTCTATTCCTCTCACACTATCTATAGATTCAGCATTCAAAACTCTTCTTTTGCACCGAAGCAGTTCCTCGCAAACACGTTCTATAGCCTCATCATCTCCATTGTCTCTAATAAAGCGACGCAAGATATTACGATAGTTTTGGATTTTTCCTCCTATGAAAAGTTTACTGAGATGAAGAGCATAGTTAGGTTCATCAGAATTCTTATATTGTGCTTTTCTCTGCAAAACGTTTCCCCTAGTCGGACCTTGCGAACGGCTGATATATCTTCCTTGTGGTGAAAGGAAGGTTAGAGAAACATTATTATCTGCACACAGTTTCATCAATCCTGGACTTGCCCCCATATAACCAAAAGTAATAATTTGCTCTATATTATGGATAGGAATACGGAATATCTCGTTTTGCTTCACAGATACCACAACATTTAACCCATCTTTACTTAGATAGGCTTCAGGTGTGGTCACGTATAATGTATTAAGTAATATCCTCATATAGATTCTTGTTTAAATAGGTTGATACTAGAGTACAATCTCTCATTTCTGGCATACAGAGATTTACCAGAGAACAATTCTTGCAATGGTGCTGTTTGTTAGCTTTCGGCAAGATACCGCTTTTAAATACCTCATGCATCTGACGGGCACATTGAACAGTCGTACTTCTTAATGATTCAGAAATAGAGACTGTTTCTCTATGTTTTACTTCATCATAATACAATGCACCGTATGGAATATGGATACCATACATTTCTTCGAGACACATTGCCTGGGCAGCCAATTGTACTTCATCTCTTTCATCAGGCTTATGATGACCTCTTTTATACTCCACAGGGTATGGTTTCCAATATCCTTTGTAGCGATTATGAGTTATAGCATCTTCTGATGAATCAGCAGGAATAAGTTCTACAGCATCAGTTACACCATATAGTCCTAATTCTTTAGAGGCTATATGGAGGGAACGAAGCGTGATAACATCACCATTTTTCTGACGATAGAAGGGATTATCTACATTCTTGTGTAGAATCTGCCCTTCTGTCGTCAGTTTATTTTCTGCCCATAGTTGCTCGATATGAATCAAAGCCCATTGTCGAGGGCAGAACATAAAGTGCTGTATCCCCGACAACATGAGCATTTCGTCTTCAGTATACATGATGATACTAAATCAATTCTTCAACTGTTACACCGCTAGGGACAGAGTCCATATCTATTGTAACCTTATAATCGTTAAACGATCTTGGTACCGCATCCGGATTCGTATCAGGATTTCTCTCAATCTTCACCAAATCAAACAATTTATTTGCTGGTGCATTACCCAAAATAGAATCATGTTTGAATACGATTAATTTCTGAGCACTCATCAACCCCCTTGCTGCAGAACGGTCAACATCAAACATGTTCTTCAATGCATCAAAGAATAGTTGAAGATCTTCCTCTGAAAAACCAGTTTGCTTTGCAAGATTAGCAGAGATAAAACCATGACAAACATAGAGACCATAAGGGACTGTTGCTTTGCGACCCATAGTTCTGTTGTCGCCTTTCTGCTTTTCTGCTTCATTTTCTGTAGCGACCGCCATTCGAGTAATAGAATGTTCAGCAGTTGCAATTGAATCTACAGAGCGAGCAAAAGTAAGCTGAATAGGACCTCTTACCTGTCCTGCATTCTTTCCTGTAGACATTACTGCACCAAAAGTACGAATATCATAATAGTTTTTGCACATAAACAAACGAGCAGCAGCTGTTTTGTCTTTTGCGCTCTTGACTTCTGAGTCATCATGTGCCTTATCTATCTCATTGTTGAGAACGGCCTTCTCCTTGATAAAAATATCATACCCATCAGCCAGACTTTTTGCTACCTGCACATAGTTGCGCACCTTACGCTTCAAGCACACATCAGTAACTAAGCCCATACCTGTCTCTGCATCCACACGAGGAAGATTACCTGCATCTGGGTCCCCATTAGGATTACCATCCTGAACATCAAAAATGTACACGAAATCAATTTTATTTTTTAATTCAGCCATAATATATTTTTTTTAACGTTAATATTTTAATCTTTATTCTCTTCCTCTTTCTTCGTAAAGAACTCTTGTCTCTGATGGTAGTATCCTATAAAGAATCTACCCTGGTCTTGAAGATCAAGATGTGCAGGGAAGCCCGATGCAGGAATCTTATCAATAATCTCCTGCTTCATCTTCTCAAAGAAGATTTTCTTACCTTCATTCGTCAACTTCTCCATGTGATGTGAAGAAAGATTGAGAATTGTTGCAAACACAGAAGCTGGTGTTGCACTGGCAGCATTCATATATCTTTCACGTATGCTGCTAATTCCATTTGCATCTTCTTGAATCTTATCAAGAACTGCAAAAAGACGACCACATAAGTAGCCTTGATTAGTGTTACTTTTGTCCAACATAATTTCTATTTTTTTATTATTACTATTTGTTCTATTGAGATATGCCTTGATGATTGCCATACGAGCTATACGAATTGCATCTTTGCTGCCAGACTCAGCTCTTATTCTGCGAATGCATGCAGAAAATAAAGTGAATGGATATGGCGTTCCTTGGAAGATACTTTTAACAATTGATTCTGTGAGATTTGGAGTGATATTATTTCTCCATTTCCCATCATTACTATGGCGTGTTACAGCAGACAACATACTATCAATTGCCATATAAGTTTTTCCATCTTTGCGAGTATCTTTGATTTCCATATCTTTAAAATGACACAGTATCTTTCCAGCAAATTCTTTCAGAGAACATTCAGACCAATATACAACGGCTATTCTTGCCGAATTTGGAGCCAAACCAAGAATATAGAAACGGTCTTCTAATGATGTTTTCAAACTTCCAGAATATATAGCCGTAAACACTTTGCGCACTTGCTCTATCTTAGCATTTGGATCATCAACCTCTTCTTCAGTATATCCCAACAGGTCAAAGAGGCTACCTTCAGTCTGTTCTGCTGCCTCGCTGTTAGAGGACGCCCAAAAGACAAAAGTTCGATTACCTACACTAAACTTATTGTGAGAACCTTTTTGCAACATAGCGTTAAGAGAAGTGGTATAGGCAAATTCTGCTTTTTTAGATATTGGAGCATTACCACATTTCTTCTTGCCATAGGAATCATAGCCAGAGTTAACCTGGAATGCAACTAATTTTGCAGTTGCCTGACTTCCAGGAATCATTGTTGCAGTTGTCGTATCGACAGTAACATCCCTATTTCCAGTTATTAAACAAATATCTTTTTCACCATTCATCTCCTCAGCTTCATCCAATTGCAAGAGTTCTCTTTTTTCTGCAATAATCTTTAAGTCACCTTCAATTCTAAATGAAAATGTAGAATACTTCTTTGACAAGTTCTTTTTTATATCTTCCCACAAACTATCTTGTTTAATAGAGGACAGAATTTCATCTTTATCTTGCTGGTAGAACTTACAGACTAAAGACAACTCATAACTATCAGGATAGGAGTGGAAAATTGAAATTAATTTGTTTTTAAAAGCATCTAGACAACTTTGCTCTTTAATAGAACGTTTATTCTCTAATTCTTTCAGTTCTTCTTTGGCTTTCTCGTATGCACTTTGAGCAGCTACCGATTGGGCAGCCTGCTTCTCCAACAGGTCAACTTGTTCTTTACATTTATCAACCTCTTTGTCCATATCTGCATACCCTAATACATAAGTACTATTATCATACAAATAATTAGCAACTATTGCACTTGAGCGTCCTACATGCTTCTTTACAAGATATGTTCTTGCCTGACTCTTACCCGTACGGCAATCTTCGAAGCGAACAAACCTTCCCTCTTTAGAAAGGACTATAATGAAACCTATCTCTTTTTCTTCCATACCAGGCATTGGAAGATTACCGCATCTATTATAATAATCATATAATGCTTTTAGTATCATTTTAAAATCTCCTCACTATTAATTGGTGGAACAATAATTACGCCATCTTTCATCTGTGGACGATAGAACATTGGCTGGATGTTCTTCTTATCAGCAAAATCTATATCATAGAGCATGATTCCTAAGTCTTTAGTACCACCTTGCTCTTCAGATATTGGTGGAGTCAATGCCTCATCATCAGGATTAACGAGACGGAAAGAGGCAGAGAACTCACGAGTACCAAGATAAGGCTGATTGAAACATTGTCCCTTGCTTGCTCTACGCTCAAACATCTGATAATATTTCATCGGATTCTCATCTTTACCCGGCTCATGAGAAAACAAATCACCTTCAGCCTTTCGCTTCGATACAGAACGGAACTCCATCTTTGCCCAAATTCGATAACCAACATCTTTTAATAGCAAAGTATTTTTCTGCTGGCGTTTTTCCTCTATAAAGATGACAGATTTACCAGCTACCGCCCCCACCTCATTTCTTCTTACAGAAGTCCATTTGATAGGTTTCAACACCTCTATCTTGGTTATCTGCCAATGAATGGCAGGCTTCCAAAATATAGCCTCGAATATAGCTCGTGCAGCTGATGGTGTAATCACATCATAGCTTACACGTTCAACTTTCAGTTCGGGTCTTGTGAAACAAGCCATATCGCCCCACACCTCCAAACAATATTCTTTATCAGTATATTCCATACCATTATATTTTTATTGTATTAATACTTCATTTGCCCAATTATTATCGATGCGCAAGCCTATATGTTCATCATACTGCTGTTTATAATCGACAACAAAGAGTCCCTCTTTTTTCTCACTAACGACACCCATATCTAACAAAGTTTTAAAGTCTGTCTTAGTGATATTTACGATATACTTCGACAGTTTCCTTATCAGCATATATGAAGGTCCCTTTTCCAATAGCTGTTGTATAAGCTCGAAACTATTTCTCCAACAGACGATAACATTGATACCATTATCAACTATCATCTGAAACTCTTTTGCTGCAGTAGCAAAACATATTTCCTTAGGATTATAAAGATAATGCTTCATACCCTTTACATCGAAACATTCCTTTCTGCAATATAATTGCTTGAAATATAAAGTCATCGCTTTTGGATCAAACCAATCCATACCTGCACTAAGACTTAACCTTGCATTATTTGCAGCCTGCATATCTCCTCTAGGAAGATTATGCTCTTTAGACAAAGAAAAGACATAAGTAGTACTTAAGCCATTCTTTCCTTCTCGATTACATCGACCTGCAGCTTGCAATACAGAGTCAAGCCCAGCTTCTTGCCTATATACAACAGGAAAATCCAAATCAACTCCAGCTTCAATCAATTGCGTGGAGACTACACGGATAACTTCATTCGTATCGTCCTTTAGAGCTTTTTTGAGTTTATCTAACGTCTCGCTAATATGTGCTGGACACATCATTTTTGAAAGATGTAATGTAATCCCTTCTTGCGGCAAACGTGCATAGAGTTCTCTAGCATCACGACGTGTATTCACAATACAAAGCACTCTTTTATGCTTGCTCAACATCTCAGCAACCTCATCATACGTTCTCCCTTCGTTATTGATACTTAACTTTACCCTTCGCAACTTGTCATGCAACTTAAACTCACTAGGAATGATTTCTGTAATATGGTCAATTCCTCTGAATGCTGCTTTTGGATTACATCCTTCTATAAGCCCACTTAACACGGGTTGACTTGCTGTAGTAAACAAGAAAGAAACATTGAATAGTTTATGGTACGTTTTCAATGAATCCACAACAGGTTGAAGATAATCCATCGGAAGTGTCTGTACCTCATCTAAGATCACTACACTGTTGACTATATTGTGAAGCTTCCTACAAACAGATGGCTTATTGCTAAACATAGATTCAAATAATTGCACATTAGTCGTTACAATTATCGGATAGTCCCAATTTTCTGTCGCCAACTTCATTTTTTCCTGAAGTCTTTCATCTTTGATTTGCTCAGGATCCACATTGCTATGATGCTCCAAAACATTCTCTTCTCCAAAGATGCTTCGTAGAACAGATGCCGTCTGAACAATGATACTTGTATATGGAATGGCTATAATAATTCTTTTCTGACCATTTCTGATAGCATGCTTCATTGCCCATACCAAAGAAGACAAAGTTTTTCCTCCACCAGTTGGTACCGTCAAACTATAAAACCCGATTTCAGTATCTGACATTTTAATACATTGCTGTTGGACTTGATTTCTTATAGCATTTACATTAGAATTATCTGCTTTAGCTTTCAAATCCTTCAGTTTATTTTCGAGTAAAGGCAACAATTCATATAACGTAGTTTTATTACGTCTTAACATAGAAGATTCTTTATCCATAAAAGCTTCTGTATCAAGAAAGTCAGCATCCACCAAACACGAAAACATCATACGAGCTAAATGATGAAAATCATTAGTTTGAATCTTGAAAGCAGGTACATTTAATTTTTCCTTTCCTATATTGATATTAACTTCTGCTGGAATATCCTGATTAAGAATTCCTTCTATCTCATCATAATCATGTAAGCCTGTATGATGAGACACTATTTGATTAACGAAGAAAATATCAGCAGATTTACCATAAAGTTTTCGTGCCAAAACTCCACCAATAAATGCATGGTTATAATTACCACAAACTTTAATACCAGGCTCATATCCACTCTCTTTTTTAATATGCTGCTGAAAAGCATGTGATTCCTTACCCTTGTCATGAAGCTGCCCCAAAACTTTCCCCCATTCACTCATACCAAATTCACCAGCGAAACGAGAAGCAAGCCTAGTTACACCAACAGAATGTTCCTCATTAGATTGTATAATCCAATGCCCTACATTATCTCGATATATATGTGATATTAATTCTGCCATTTTCATTTTTACTTTTATAATTTTCTTATTCTAGCTTCCATTCTCCTCTCTCTTCCTATTGTCTCTGGAAATTCATATTTACCCCAACCAACTTCCAGCCTGTTCTTCTTGATTTTTTCATCAAACCACCAGTCGTAGTGTTCACGGGAAATCATGCGGATATCCCAGGCTGCATGTACTTGGGCGGCTATCGATATGCCATATACTTCCCTGAGGTCTATCATTTCTTCAAGCATAAGCTCATCTCGCTTTTCACTTCCCATTTCCTCGATTAAAGCCTGCTTGGTAAAGAGGAAAAAGCCAGCAAACTTATTACAGCGCTTCTCTACGTCCAACTCTGCACTTGCAGGAAAGGTAAGAAGCAGATGAGCTAACTCATGCGCTGCCGTAAAACGGAGACGTTCTATTGTTGTTTTCTCCGGACGCATATCGAGAACTATCAGGGGATGCCTCTTATCTGCCCATGTACTCATACCCCATACGTTATCAGGCAATTCTGTTGATAAAATCTTAATGCCTTTTCGCTCTAATAATCGAAGAACGCCGGAAATCGGTCCATCACCACTATGCCATCGTTTTCTCAAAAGGTCGGCAGCATATATTGCATCCTCTAGGGTGGAAACCTTAGTTCCTTTGATAGGATTCTTAAAAAGGATGTTTTTAAAGTATTTCTCTTCATGAGAGCTAGACTGACAATATATCAAACGCTCCTTGGCAAGATACTGCTCTGCCCAAAACGAGAGTTTTGCTTCCAGGGCTTGCAACTCGTCTTCGGATACCTTCCCATTGGAGGTGGTGCGAAGCATCGGAACATCTATCTTGAGATTGGTTCCTTCGAAATATGCCTCGCTGATGTTGAGGGCTTTGGCTATGGCTTGCAGGGCATCACGCTTAGGGCGCATGATGCCTTTCTCATAACGGGATATACTCTGCTTGGTGATAGCTCCGTTGGTTCGCTCTACGAGTTTATCCATACTGAGTCCCATCATCAGGCGCGCTTCTCGCAATCTTATTGAAAATGAGTCATTAGTCATAATTGTCAGCTCTTTAATTTGTTGACAAATATAAAAAGAATATCCGATATTGTCACTAAATAACATAGAGATTTAACATAAAAAAGCACTTGAATATAGGAAGAACTAGAAGATTTAAGGAGAAACGGGGATTATACATTATTATATATAGGAATTCTTTGGGAAAATGGTAGGGATTACAAATCCCCGGTGTCATCGGTCGAACATTTTTTAACGACGGATTGCAAATCCGTCGGAACGCCTAACGGGGTACACGCCATCAGCAATCGCAAAAATCACAGAATATCAACAACTTAAACGTTTCATTGTGCAAGTTGTGGCATTTTCATTGTGCAAGTTGAGGCATTTTCATTGTGCAAGTTGAGGATTTCTCATAAAAAATGGTGTTCCATTCCTCAAAATGAAACACCATTAATCTAATCATATCTGATAATCGAATTTCGCAATTAGTTGCTATAAGCACTCTCACCATGCTCGTAGATGTCGAGACCTTCCTCCTCTACTCGCTTGTCAACACGTACACCTACTGTCTTATCTACTACCTTGAAGATAATATAGGTAACTACGATGCTGTAGATGATGCTTACCACGGTGGCTACCACCTGAATCCAAAGCTGATGCCAGTCGCCATAGAGAGCACCCTGCACACCCTCGGCTCCAGTTACGTATCTTGTAGCGAAGACACCGGTGAGGACAGATCCCAGGATACCACCCATACCATGCACACCAAAGGCATCGAGGGCATCATCATACTTGAACTTCTCCTTCACTACGGCTACCATGAAGAAGCAGACGATGGTGGAAATGATACCGATGCAGAAGGCACCTAAAATATCCGTACTACCGGCCGCAGGAGTGATGGCTACCAATCCGGCTACGGCACCGGTACAAGCACCCACCGTGGTTGGCTTCTTGTTGACAATCCAGTCGATGAGCATCCAGGTGGTGGCTGCTGCAGCTGTTGCGATATGAGTTACCAGGAAGGCATTGGCTGCCAGACCATCAGCAGCCAGACCGCTACCGGCATTGAAACCGAACCATCCCAACCAGAGGAATGACATACCCATGAACACGAAGGTGATGTTGTGAGGTGTGATAGGATGACCCGCACGATAATCATCACGCTTGCCAACACAGAGTGCCATGACCAAAGCTGCGACACCAGCATTGATATGTACCACGGTACCACCAGCAAAGTCGATGGCTCCCATCTCCTGCAGGAAACCGCCGCCCCATACCCAGTGAGCCATAGGAAGATAGGCGATGATGACCCAGAGAACGGTGAAAAGTACATAACCGCTGAACTTGACACGCTCGGCGAATGCACCGAGAATCAAGGCTGGAGTGATGAGGGCAAACATGCACTGGAACATCACGAAAGTGAGCTCTGGAATACCCGTTGGCATGATGGCATCCAAGCCGATGCCGTGGAGGAAGCACTTATCGAAACCTCCGATAATGCAAGCCAAAGAGTTACCGCTATCCGCATATTCTGTAGAGAAAGCCCAGGAATATCCAAAGGCCACCCATATCAAACTGACTACTGCCACGATGAATACCGTCTGCATCAGGATGCTGAGGATATTCTTCTGGCGCACCAAACCACCGTAAAAAAGTGCAATACCTGGGATTGACATCAAGAGCACCAAGATGGTTGCCATGATCATCCACGCTGTGTTACCCGTATCAAGAGTTGTCAACAATAAACTGCTCATATATATATCTTATAGTTAAATTAGAATACAATATTATATAAAAGTATCTCTACTCCTCTTTCTCTGCATTATACAATGCGATATCACCTCGTTCGCCTGTTCTGATTCTGACGGTATCCAGTACAGGAATCACGAAGATTCTGCCATCTCCCACTTCGCCAGTCTGTGCAGCTCCCTGGATGGCAGCGATGGTTGGCTCCACATTCTTATCACGAACCACAATATTCAAAAGTACACGTTCGATGCTGCTGGTATCGTACATCACACCACGATAAATGCGAGCCTGGCGCATCTTTCCCTCACCTCTTACATTATAATAAGAGAACCACTCGATGTCGGCAGCCAAAAGTGCCTTCTTGACATCCTCGAATCTAGACTTGCGGATAATTGCCTCAATCTTCTTCATAATCCTTTAATAATTAATAATGTGTAATACCTTTATTGATTGTCTCTATTGAAAACGAATCATCTTCGAATGTCACTCAAACCAAGTCATTCTTTACATTATGTTCATTTTCGGCTGCAAAATTAATACATTTTATCAGCATTTTAAAGCAATTAAAAACATTTCGTTGCTACTCTTTCACGATTATTTTAAATTTATCCAGTCATATCGTATTCTCCTTACAATTTGCAAGTAATCCAGCCTTTCTTCATTACAAATTGAAAGAAGACTAAAATTTATCTTCATTTCTTGTATGTTTTTTCTTGTCTATTCCAACAAAAAGTCGTACCTTTGCAACCGAAATCAAACAAATAGTCATCGAAAACATTCGAAAGACTATCAAAAAGTCAAGCCTCACAAGAGGCAAGACGTGAGAGATAAAAGAAGAGTATTCAAACTTAAAGGACAACGCAATATGAAAGAAACAGTTCATTTCACCAAGATGCATGGGGCGGGCAATGACTACATCTATGTAGATACCCAGCTGTACAACATCCCAGACCCCGAAAAGGCAGCCATAGCTTGGAGTGCTTATCATACAGGCATCGGAAGCGACGGACTGGTTCTCATCGGAAAGCCACAGGATGGCAGAAGAGCCGACTATTCGATGCGCATCTTCAATGCCGATGGTTCAGAAGCGATGATGTGCGGCAATGCAAGCCGATGCATCGGAAAGTATCTTTATGAAAAAGGATTGACCCGAAAGGAAACCATCCGACTGGAGACGCTATCGGGCATCAAGATATTGAAATTGCATCTTCAGGATAATAAGAAGGTTGTAGATTCGGTGACAGTGGATATGCTGAAGCCGAGACTGGAAAATCCGCAGCAATTCAGAGGTCCTTCGGTACTCGAAGCCGATGGCAGAATCTTCGAAGGCACCTACGTCTGCATGGGTAATCCGCATTTCGTAACCTTTGTGGATGATATCGACACCATCGACATCGCCCACTATGGCAAGATTCTAGAAAGAGACGAAGCCTTTCCTCAACGATGCAACATCGAGTTCGCACAAATTACAGACACTGACATTATAAGGACACGAGTTTGGGAAAGGGGAAGCGGAATAACAATGGCTTGCGGAACAGGAGCTTGTGCCACAGCTGTGGCCGCAGCCCTGACCAAGCGTGCCGGTAGAAAGAGCAGTATCGTAATGGATGGCGGAACGCTGGAAATAGAATACAGCGAGGCAGACGACCATGTTTATATGACGGGACCTGCCGCCTTCGTCTTCGAAGGAGAAATTGAATTATAAATTAAGAGCAAACTTAAATAACAAAGGTTGATAAAAAGACCGCAATAAAGGAGAACAAAAATATGGCATTAGTTAATGAACATTTCCTGAAGTTGGCTAGCAATTACTTGTTTGCCGACATCGCAAAGAAGGTAAACGCTTACAAGATTGCCCACCCGAAACAACGAGTTATCAGTCTGGGCATCGGTGATGTAACCCAGCCCCTCTGCCCTGCCGTCATCGAGGCGATGCACAAGGCAGTGGATGAGATGGCCGTACAGGCTTCCTTCCGAGGCTACGGTCCGGAGCGAGGCTACGACTTCCTCCGTGAGGCTATCATCAAGAACGACTTCCTGCCTCGCGGCATTCATCTGGATGCCAACGAGGTGTTCGTAAACGACGGAGCCAAGAGCGACACTGGAAATATCCAGGAGATTTTGAGATGGGATAACAACATCGGTGTCACCGACCCGATTTATCCTGTATATATCGACTCTAACGTGATGATTGGCAGAGCGGGAGTCTTTGAGAACGGCAAGTGGAGCAACGTAACCTACATGCCATGTGATGAGAGCGACGACTTCATCCCTCAGATTCCAGACCACCGTGTGGATATGATTTATCTCTGTTATCCAAATAACCCAACAGGTACGGTCATCTCGAAGGAAGAACTCAGAAAATGGGTGAACTACGCTATCAAGAACGAGAGCATCATCCTATACGATGCAGCCTACGAGGCATACATCACCGACCCGGAAATTCCTCATTCTATCTACGAGATTCGTGGAGCCAGAAAGGTGGCGATAGAATTCCACAGTTATTCCAAGACTGCCGGTTTCACCGGTGTACGCTGTGGATACACCATCGTTCCAAAGGAATTGAAGGCCAAGACTTTGACCGGTGAGGAAGTGGCATTGAATCCGATCTGGGACCGCCGCCAGTGCACCAAGTTTAATGGAACCAGCTATATCAGCCAGCGTGCTGCCGAAGCCATCTACACCCCTGAGGGTAAGGAGCAGGTGAAGGCAACCATCAATTACTATATGGAGAACGCCCACTTTATGAGAGCGGAACTTCAGAAACTCGGACTGAGAGTATATGGTGGCGAGAATGCTCCATATCTCTGGGTGAAGACTCCTAACGATACACCAAGCTGGAAGTTCTTCGAGGAAATGCTCTATGGCGCAAGCGTAGTCTGCACCCCTGGTGTCGGCTTCGGTCCTTCGGGCGAAGGCTACATCCGTCTTACCGCCTTCGGTGAGCACGAAGACTGCAAGGAGGCTATGGAGAGAATCGCCAAATGGCTGGGAAAATAAACGTTCCAACAGATTATAAAAACATTGAAAATCAGAAATTTTAAATTATATAAGGTATGAGCAACTTAAGATTTGAAGCTGTTTCAGAGGCTTCCAAGAGAAAGCCTGTTGAGGTAACCGCTCCTAGCGAGCGACCAAGTGAATTCTTCGGAAAGAAGGTATTCAACCGACAGAAGATGTACAAGTATCTCCCTGCAGACGTCTATGAGAAACTGGTAGACGTCATCGACAACGGAGCACGTCTCGACCGTAACATCGCCAACGCCGTAGCCAAAGGCATCAAGCAGTGGGCTGACGAGAATGGCGTAACCCACTACACCCACTGGTTCCAGCCACTGACAGAAGGTACTGCCGAGAAGCACGATGCCTTCATCGAGCATGATGGCAAGGGTGGTATGATCGAGGAATTTTCAGGTAAGTTGCTCGTTCAGCAGGAGCCTGATGCTTCATCTTTCCCATCTGGCGGTATCCGCTCTACCTTCGAGGCTCGCGGTTATTCTGCATGGGATCCAACATCTCCTGTATTCATCATCGATGATACACTCTGTATCCCTACTGTCTTCATCTCTTATACAGGTGAGGCACTCGACTATAAAGCTCCATTGCTCCGTTCATTGCACGCTGTAAACGTAGCAGCTACAGAGGTTTGCCACTACTTCAACCCTGATGTCAAGAAAGTTATTTCCAATCTCGGTTGGGAGCAGGAGTACTTCCTGGTAGATGAGAGCTTGTATGCTGCACGTCCTGATTTGATGCTGACAGGCCGCACCCTGATGGGTCACGATTCAGCCAAGAACCAGCAGATGGACGACCACTACTTCGGCGCCATCCCTGAGCGTGTTCAGGCATTCATGAAGGATTTGGAAATCCAGGCTCTTGAGCTCGGTATTCCTTGCAAGACCCGCCATAACGAGGTAGCACCAAACCAGTTTGAGTTGGCACCTATCTTCGAGGAGACCAACCTTGCCGTTGACCACAACATGCTCCTGATGAGCTTGATGAAGAAGGTGGCTCGCCATCACGGTTTCCGCGTACTTCTCCATGAGAAGCCATTCGCAGGCATCAACGGTTCCGGTAAGCACAACAACTGGAGTCTGGCTACAGATACCGGCATTCTGCTCCATGGTCCAGGCAAGACACCTGAGGATAACCTCCGCTTCGTAGTCTTCATCACAGAGACTTTGATGGGTGTATATAAGCACAATGGTTTGCTCAAGGCTTCTATCATGAGCGCTACCAATGCACATCGTCTGGGCGCCAACGAGGCACCTCCAGCAATCATCTCTTCATTCCTCGGCAAGCAGTTGACCGACCTTCTCGAGCACATTGAGAAAGCTGACAAGAAGGATCTCTTCACCGTGGCTGGCAAGCAGGGCATGAAGTTGGATATCCCTGAGATTCCTGAGTTGATGATTGATAACACCGACCGTAACCGTACATCACCATTCGCCTTCACCGGTAACCGTTTCGAGTTCCGTGCCGTAGGTTCTGAGGCTAACTGTGCATCAGCAATGATTGTATTGAACACAGCTGTAGCTGAGGCTTTGACCGATTTCAAGAAGCGTGTGGATGAGTTGATTGCCAAGGGTGAGGACAAGACTTCTGCCATCATCGATATCGTTCGTCAGGATTTGAAGACCTGCAAGCCTATCCGTTTCGACGGCAATGGTTACTCAGATGAGTGGGTAGAGGAAGCTGCCAAGCGTGGTCTGGACTGCGAGAAGAGCTGTCCAAAGATCTTTGAGCGTTATCTCGACCCTGCATCTATCAAGATGTTCGAGGATATGGGTGTCATGAAGAAGAACGAGTTGGAAGCTCGTAACGAGGTGAAATGGGAGACCTACACCAAGAAGATTCAGATTGAGGCTCGTGTGATGGGCGACTTGAGCATGAACCACATCATCCCTGTGGCTACTCACTATCAGAGTCAGTTGGCTAAGAATGTAGAAAACATGATTGACATCTTCGGTGACGAGGAAGGCAAGAAGTTGACTGCCCGCAACATCAATATCATCAAGAAGATTGCCGAGCGCACTCAGATTATCGAGACCGGTGTTGAGGAGTTGGTAAATGCCCGCAAGGTAGCCAACAAGATTGAGAACGAGCACGATAAGGCTATTGCTTATCATGACACAGTAGCTCCAAAGATGGAGGAGATCCGTTATCAGATTGACAAGTTGGAGTTGACTGTAGCCGATGAGCTCTGGACATTGCCTAAGTATCGTGAGCTTCTCTTCATCAGATAACAAGCAATTTTCTGGTTTAATTATAAGTTATAGTTTTCGTTTAAGAAAAAGAAAACGCAAAAGCTCTAAAAGAGCTACTCTTCATCAGATATAACAAAGAACGATCAATCTATTTCTTTTATTGGTTGTTTAAGTTTGCGCGGAGTGTGGTTGTGAAATCACGCTCCGCTTTTTTTCCCGAAAAAGCCTACACCTAAGTACACTCTGTATTTAGGAAATACTACCTGCCTCGGTATCAGAATCTAATCATACCCATTTCTCCATCAGCACAAAGGTGATGAAGCCCAGGAGAAGGGCGTAAGTGGCTTGCTTCTGAAAGCCATGGGCATGGGTTTCGGGAATCATCTCATCGCTCGTTACATAAAGCATGGCGCCACCGGCAAAACCCAGCATCACGGGGAGGAAGGTGGAAGAGGCTGAACCCAAACCGAAACCTAACAGGATGCCTGCCACTTCGAGCAGGGCGATGAAAATGGAGATGAAGAAGGTGCGGGCAGCAGAAATGCCTGCCATCATCAAAGGAGCGATGATGACCATTCCCTCGGGGATGTTCTGCAGGGCGATGCCGAAGGAAACGCCCCACTCCGTTGCACCTTCTGATGAACAGACACTCACTCCAGCCGCCATGCCTTCAGGCAGTTTGTGCAGGGCTATCGCCATCACGAAAAGCATCACATGGCTGAGTCGGGCATTGTTGCGATGCTCCTCGGGGTCTAGCCCCGTAATATGATGAAGATGGGGAGTTACCAGATCGAGCACGTTCAGGAACAAGGCTCCTGCCATTACTCCGATTACTACCAGCCACCAAAGTCCGGTCTGTTCGAAGGCTGGCACTATCAGTCCCAACGTGGAAGCTGCCAGCATGATTCCGGCACAATATCCCAATACAGCGTCGTTCCATTTGTGAGGCAACTCCTTGACGAAGAAACCCAGAATGGCACCGATAATGGTGGCACCGCACAGTCCGGCAGCACTTATCAATACGTTTGTCATTGTTATTTTGCTTTTTATCTTAATCCGTAAAATATATCGAAGTTATCCTATCAAATATGTAAGATGCAGATACATCATAGAAGATAAAAAGCATGGACAACCCTCACGGTCATCCATGCCCATCTATTTTCGTATCTGATCTATTCTATTTAATTGTGTTCTGTCATGGTGAAATTGATGCACTTCAATTTCGTATATTCATTCCTATTTCAATTTCTTATAACCGTAAGATGCGCTATTGCCCAACTGCTCTTCGATGCGGATGAGCTGGTTGTACTTGGCCATACGGTCGGTACGACTCATAGAACCCGTCTTAATCTGACCAGAGTTTGTTGCTACGGCAATATCGGCAATCGTAGTGTCCTCGGTTTCACCAGAACGATGGGAAGTAACGGTGGTGTAACCATGACGATGAGCCATCTCGATAGCATCCAGTGTCTCGGTGAGAGAACCAATCTGGTTTACCTTGATGAGGATAGAGTTGGCTGCACCCATCTTGATACCCTTCTCCAGGAACTTCACGTTGGTAACAAAGAGGTCGTCACCTACCAACTGGCAACGGTCGCCGATGGCAGCTGTCAACTTCACCCAGTTGTCCCAATCGTTCTCATCCAAACCATCCTCGATAGAATCAATAGGATATTTGGTAATCAGTTCTTCCAGGAACTTGATCTGCTCAGCAGCAGTCAGTTTCTTTCCATTAGGATCCTTCTTCTTGCCATCCTTCAACTGGCGGTAATCGTAGAACCACTCACCATTCTCCTGAACGGCAAACTCACTGGCAGCACAGTCCATGGCAATCTTCACATCCTTTCCTGGCTCATAACCGGCATCCTTGATAGCCTGGCAGATGCTGTCGAGCGCATCCTCTATACCATTGAGTGCAGGAGCGAAACCGCCCTCATCACCTACGGCAGTAGAAAGGCCGCGGCTCTTCAGGAGCTTAGCCAAAGCATGGA
This sequence comes from Segatella copri, assembly GCF_002224675.1. Taxonomy (GTDB): domain Bacteria; phylum Bacteroidota; class Bacteroidia; order Bacteroidales; family Bacteroidaceae; genus Prevotella; species Prevotella copri_U. Next base: position 19,015 of record NZ_NMPZ01000037.1, read on the forward strand.
ACACCTCAGCACCCATACGGATAGCCTCCTTCTCGGAAGGAGCACCCACAGGACGGATCATGAACTCCTGGAAGGCGATAGGCGCATCAGAGTGAGCACCACCATTGATGATGTTCATCATAGGAACAGGAAGGGTGTAAGTATTGCAACCGCCGATGTAACGATACAATGGGATATGGAGATACTCAGCGGCAGCATGAGCCACAGCCAGAGAAACACCGAGGATGGCATTGGCACCCAGGTTTGATTTGGTCTTGGTACCGTCGAGTTCCAACATCTTATAATCGATGGCACGCTGCTCCAAGGCAGAGAAGCCTACCAAAGCCGGAGCAATCACCTGATTCACGTTTTCAACTGCCTTCAAGACACCCTTTCCGCCATAGCGGTTCTTGTCGCCATCACGAAGTTCCAGCGCCTCGTTCTCGCCAGTAGATGCACCAGAAGGAACCGATGCACGGCCAATGATACCTGACTTCAATGAAACTTCAACCTCTACTGTAGGGTTGCCACGAGAATCCAAGATTTCTCTTGCATGAACATTTTCGATAATCATAATACTATAATACTTTTAATTACATTAAACATTTTTTCCGAGTGCAAATTTAGATATTATCTGATAAACCACCAAATTTCGGGCATCATCAAAACTAGGTATTTGCCAAGAAATACCTACTTATAAGTATGCAGTAAATCACCATTTATCACTTCCCCATCATTTTTCCGATGATTTCCTCGAAATCTTCCTTCTGCATAGCGCCCATCTGTATAGTAGGATTGCCCTTCATCGGGATGAAGAGGAAGGTAGGGATACTGCGGATGCCGAAGACGGAAGCCAGTTCGGGTTCCTGGTCGATATCCACCTTATAGAAATCTATCTTGCCGGCATATTTCCCGGCAAGAGATTCTACCATGGGAGCCATCATCTTGCAAGGTCCACACCAGGTGGTGTAGAAATCGATAATGGCAGGACGGGAACCTGCAAACACCCACTCATCGGGATGAGACTCGTAATCCATAATCTTCTTCCTGAAATCGGAAGCCGTAAGCACCTGCACCTTTCCAGCAGAAGCAGACTGATTACTACTGCCAGCTACTGACTGATCTGCCTTCTCTGCCCCAGCCTTACTCTCTGATTCAACACGAGAAGGCAGTCCCTTTGAGCTGCCTTCCTGTTTCTTGTTATTTTGAGAACATCCCATAAAGGCTAAAGCCATCATGGCATATAAACAAACATTTTTCTTCATCTAATCATTCTTTAAAATCAATAAGCCAAATCGATTGCAACAGGATATACTCGACATGGGTCGAAGTATTCCGCACAACTGTTCACCATTGCCTGCAAATCTGCCTTGGCAATACCGTGGAATACCTGCTTGCCGTTTACCGTGATGGTTACAGGCTCATTGAGGTTGACCAACTGCTCATTGAGATAAACTCTCAACTTACCACCAGTGGCAGGAGAATAGCTGCGGTTGAACTTCAGATCGATTCCCCACTGCTTATCCTTCAAGATAGTGGTGTAATCCACATTGCTCACCTTGATGGAAACCACGTTCTTGTCGATATCCATCTCGTAGTAGGTTCTAGACTCTGATGGGCGAGCCAGTACCTGCAGGTTGTAGAATCCGGAACGATGTCTGCCATCCATCTCGAAATCTTCCCAGAGCACGGTCTTAGGATATGGATTGCGCACAAACTGCTTGAGCCAAGGAGTAGTCAGACCATAGGTGATGTGATGCTGCATACCCGGCAAGAGCTGGATGCGATGGCGGAAGATAGGAGTCTTATCTACAGACAATGGGCGAGCCAACTGCGCAGAATCGAAAGCCACCTGGGTGTACCAGGTCAGGTCGTTGCGATAGAAACCGGTATCGTCAGCACCGGTGAGGAAAGAGAAACCGATATTGGCACAGTTTTCCACAGGCGCATTCTTCAAAGGTTCACCACCAGCCATCGGACCCGCTGCAGCCCAATAGTCGGCATAGAAGGACGCAAGACGCTGGCTGCCATAACCACCTTCGCTGATACCGAATACATAGAGACGGTTGGCATCCACCTCACCCTTTACCAGGTTCTGGCGAATCAACTTCTCGAAAGCATACTGCTTGGAAAGATGCCACCAGCGATAATATTCACCCTCGTTAGGAATCTGAGGAATGAAATAGATGGAAGGAGAATCCTGGAAGCTCAGACCGAGCTTGATTCCATTCGACCACTCATGGTCCTTAGGTCCCGATCCGTGAACATACAGGAAGAGAGGGAACTTACCATCGGCAGCTACTCCCTTCTTACCATAATAATAAGGCATCACCGCATTGGGTTCCAGACACTGAGGCAGATTCCAGGAGCTGCTTTTTGCCAATGTCAGATCTTCTGGTTCTATGAGCTTTTCTTCCTGCAGGTTCTTGTTGGCATCGCACCAGGCTGTCCATACCATCTTCTGGTAGTTGGCAATATCCTTGCCGTCGATAGCAGCCTGGAGCTTGGTGTCAAGAGGTGTGTTTTTAGAGAATTCCGCCTTACCGTCTTTCTCCAATGCTTTCTGCTGCGCTTTGAGCGACTGCAGGAAATAGGCATTCACCTTTTTCTGCAATCCCTGTGACTGCGCCATTGTCTGGGTTGAGTAGCTTAGTGAGGCTAGCGCCATCACCATGTAAATCATTTTTTTCATTTCGTACTATATATTTATTTAATTACTAGTCTTTCAAAGAATAGGTAACCGTAGTCACTACCCTCACCTTTTTAATATAAGGAGTATTGGAATCTCTATCCTCTATCGAGAACTGCCCTTGGTCAGCGTTCATGATCTTATCAATCTTGCTCTTGCTGTTTTCGGCAAACTGAGCAGCAGTCTTCTCTGCATTCTCAATTGCCTCCTGCATCATCTTCGGCTTCATCTCGCGGAAAGCCACATACTCGTACTTCACCGGATTCTCGTAGCCACCATCCACGATGGCCACACCTTTCTGAAGCAGGTCACCCTGTCGGGCGATGATGCCACGAACCACCTTCACATTCCGGGAAGTCACGGTGATGATCGACGTGATGTTGTAACGGTAAGGCTGACGGTTTTCGCCATATCGCTCAGCATTGAGGTCGATGACCACAGGGGCATTGACATTGATTTCATTTGCCTTCACTCCATTTGCCAGCAGGAACTGGCGGATGGTGCTGGTGGTAGCGTTGATCTTCTTATAGAGCTGCGGCAAGTCGTTGCCAATCTCCTTGGAAACGATAGGCCATGTCACCTTATCAGCCTCAACTTCCTTTTCTGCCAATCCTTTCACCACCACTTTGCGGTCTTTGGCAATCACACTTTCAAGTCCAGACTTGACACAAAATCCAAGCACGATAATGCCTATGGCTAAGATCACTGCTTGCTTGATACCCGTATTGACATTCATAATAAGTCCTCCATTTATTAAGTTTGAAATGCTTACGAGGACAAAGATAAGCAAAAAGATGATAGCAGCCATCTTTTTTAATCTTTTTTATGTTCTAATCTCAACCAGGCAAGAAAGATATGTTAAATCTTCTATACAAACGATACAACCTATTGATTTTTTCACTATCTTTATCCCGTTAAAATGATGTATAACCTCTAAAACCACAACATCATGAAGATAGGTATTCCAAAAGAAATCAAGAATAATGAGAATCGTGTGGGAATGACTCCTGCTGGTGTAGCTGAATTCATTCGACATGGACACGAAGTGATGGTGCAGCATACCGCTGGCGAGAACAGTGGTTTTGCTGATGAAGAGTATGTGAAGGTAGGAGCCAGAATCCTGCCCGACATCCAGAGTGTATATCGCGAGGCTGAGATGATTATCAAGGTGAAGGAACCTATCGCCGAGGAATATCCACTCATCCATCAGGATCAGCTTGTTTTTACTTACTTCCATTTTGCCTGCGACAGAGAGCTCACCGATGCCATGATCAAGAGCGGTGCAGTCTGCCTGGCTTACGAGACGGTAGAAACCGACAACCATCATCTGCCACTGCTCATTCCGATGAGTGAGGTAGCAGGAAGAATGGCGATTATCAATGGTGCCTACTATCTGCAGAAGACCAAGGGCGGCAAGGGCAAGCTGATCAGCGGTGTGCCGGGCGTGAACCGTGCGAAGGTTCTCGTTCTGGGCGGTGGAACCGTGGGAGAAGCAGCAGCAAGAATGGCAACAGGATTAGGTGCTGATGTGTGGATTACCGATATTAGTCTGCCTCGTCTTCGCCAGTTGCAGATGGAATTGCCGATCAATGCGCACACCCTCTACTCCAACGAGCACAATATCCGGAAGGAATTGCCAGATGTTGACATCGTAGTAGGCAGTGTACTCGTTCCGGGCGACAAGGCTCCACACCTGATTACCAGGGATATGCTGAAGTTGATGGAACCAGGCACCGTACTGGTGGATGTGGCTATCGACCAGGGAGGATGCTTCGAGACCTCTCATCCAACCACCCATTCCGATCCGACATTCATGGTAGATGGCATTGTGCATTATGCCGTAGCTAACATTCCGGGAGCCGTGCCTCATACCTCCACCACCGCCTTGACCAATGCCACCCTGAAGTATGCCATCGCTCTTGCCGACAAGGGATGGCGAAAGGCGTGCAAGGAAGACAAGGCTTTGTATCGGGGATTGAACATCGTGAATGGCAAGGTAGTATTCAAGGCGGTTGCCGATGTCTTCGGATTGAAATACGAAGAGATGGTATTATAGGAGATCGCATTATAAATTCATGAAACATAACTTTTAAGCCCTTTGATTCCGTTGGGTTTAAAAGTTATGATGTTTTTTGTGTGCCTTTCCAATGATAAAGATAGACTCGTGGGCAGCGATTCCGCAAGGGAATATTCAAAAATTTTAAAACATATTAATAACAAATGGATTACAACATGATTGGGACCGCATGGTCGTTACTACCTCCTATCGTCGCCATCGCTCTGGCGCTGAAGACGAAGGAGGTCTATTCTTCTCTTTTTATCGGTATCATTCTGGGTGCCGTTCAATATTGCATTTCGATGGGAACAGGTTTCGACGGATTCCTCGTTCATCTGACCAACCACACCGTAGGCGAAGGCGAGGATGCCAAGGCATACGGTTTGATACATTGCCTTTCCGACCCTTGGAACGTGGGCATCCTGGTATTCCTGGTGGTTCTGGGCAGCATCGTTTCACTGATGAACAAGGCGGGTGGTTCTGCGGCTTTCGGCCGATGGGCTTCCAAGCACGTAAAGTCGAAGACTGGTGTGCAGGTTGCCACTATTCTGCTCGGTATTCTGATATTCATCGATGATTACTTCAACTGCCTTACCGTGGGTTCGGTGATGCGCCCTATCGCAGTGCGCAATGGCGTAACCAAGGAGAAACTGGCTTATCTCATCGACTCCACAGCAGCTCCAGTCTGCATCATCTCCCCAATCTCCAGTTGGGCAGCAGCAGTATCGGGCTTCGTATCGGGAGGCGAGAACGGACTGGCACTTTTCTGCAAGGCGATACCTTACAATTTCTACGCATTCTTCACCATCCTCTTTATGTTTGGCATCGTGATCTTGGGCTTCGACTTCAAGGCGATGAGCAAGTATGATGCAAGACTGAAGGAATGGTATGAGCGCACCAACGGAGGAAAGCTCGACGAGGTGAGCGATACCAAGTTGCAGATTGTGGAGCATGGTGTGGGAGCGAAGCAGGAAGAATCATCCCAGAGCAAAGGCTCTGTGAGCGATCTTGTGATTCCAATCATCATGTTGATTATCTTCTGCATGGCAGGCATGGTTTATTCGGGAGGCTTCTTCGATGCCAGCAATGCCAACTATATGAACTTCGTTGACTCCTTTGCTGGCAGCAATGCCTCTATAGGTCTGGTGATTGGTTCATTGGCAGCCTTGATTCTGACCATTCTGATGTTTACGGTTCGCAAGACTTTACCATTCGATGAAGCGATGAGTAGTCTGATCAAGGGATTCGAGGCAATGGTACCAGCCATTCTGATTCTTACCCTGGCATGGACCCTGAAGAGCATGACCGACTCGCTGGGGGCAGCAGAATATGTATCCACCGTAGTGGCAAGCAGCGCTTCTGAACTCCAGATGCTCCTGCCAGCCATCATCTTCCTGGTTGCAGCCTTTCTGGCATTTGCCACAGGTACATCCTGGGGAACCTTCGGTATTCTGATACCTATCTGTATCGCAGTATTTCCAGGAGCCGACCCATTGCGCATCATCTCTATCTCAGCCTGTATGGCTGGTGCTGTCTGTGGCGACCACATCTCACCTATCAGCGATACCACCATCATGGCGAGTGCCGGAGCCGAGTGCAAGCATGTGCACCATGTTTCATCACAGTTGCCATACGCGCTGACTGTAGCTATCGTCAGCTTCCTGACATTCATCGTGGCAGGTTTCACCCATACACTGGGAATGGTAACAAGTGCCATCATTTCGTGGATATTCGGTATGGCGATGCTTGGTTTTGCTTTATTTTATTTAAATAAGCGGTCGAAAATGAAATAATCCTTAATTTTCTTGCATAATTAGAATTTTTTCAATATCTTTGTATTCGAAAAATAATAAAGAGCATATTAATAACGTAATACAGAATACATTATGAAGGAATTAAAAGGAACTAAGACAGAGAAGAACCTCCAGGAGGCATTCGCTGGTGAGTCACAGGCTCGTAACAAATATACATATTTTGCAAGTAAGGCTAAGAAGGACGGTTATGTTCAGATAGCTAACATCTTTGAGGAGACAGCTGCCAACGAGAAGGAGCACGCTAAGTTATGGTTCAAGTACTTGGAGGGCGGTGCTATCCAGGATACAGAGAAGAACCTGGAGGCTGCTGCCAATGGTGAGCACGATGAGTGGACCGATATGTATCCACGCATGGCAAAGGAAGCTCGCGAGGAAGGCTTCGAGGAGATTGCAATCAAGTTTGAAATGGTGGCTGAAATCGAGAAGCACCACGAGGAGCGTTATCGCAAGCTCTTGAAGAACGTGCAGGACAAGCTCGTCTTCTCTCGCGACGGCGACTGCATCTGGCAGTGCTCTAACTGCGGTCATATCGTAGTAAGCAAGCAGGCTCCAGAGGTTTGCCCAGTCTGCAACCACCCACAGAGCTACTTCCAGATTGAGGCTCAGAACTACTAAGGTTCTATTAACAGAAATAAGGAGGTGTGTCATAAGTCACAGCCAATACGCCCTGAAAGGGCAGAAGCTCCTAGCCCAGGGCATCGCCCTGGGTTTTAGAATAAAGACAAAGAGAGTCGCCTGAAAGGCAAAGCTTCAATTTCAAAGCTTTGCCCTTTCAGGGCGACTCTCTTGG
>NZ_NMPZ01000038.1 GCF_002224675.1 Segatella copri
TCTTTTTTATTATGGGAACTGAGGATAATCCTCGAAGCGAGGCTTGCGCTTCTCCAGGAATGCCTTGCCACCTTCCTGTGCCTCATCCATGGTATAATAGAGCATGGTGGCATCGCCAGCCAACTCCTGGATACCAGCCTGACCATCCAACTCGGCATTCAATCCAGCCTTGATCATACGGAGAGCCAAAGGAGAACGCTCCATCATGATTTCAGCCCACTCTACACAGGTATCCTCCAACTGATCGAGAGGAACCACCTTGTTTACCATTCCCATCTCCTCTGCCTCTTTTGCAGAATACTGCTTGCAGAGGAACCAGATTTCACGAGCCTTCTTCTGACCTACCATTCGTGCCAGATAAGAAGAACCGAAACCGGCATCAAAGCTTCCCACCTTAGGACCGGTCTGTCCGAAGATGGCATTCTCAGATGCGATGGTCAGGTCGCACATCACATGGAGCACATGACCGCCACCGATGGCATAACCATTCACCATGGCGATAACAGGCTTAGGCAAGCGGCGAATCTGCATCTGCACATCGAGCACGTTGAGACGAGGCACACCATCGTTGCCTACATATCCACCCCTGCCCTTCACATGCATATCACCACCGGCACAGAAAGCCTTGTCGCCAGCACCCGTCAGGATAACCACACGGATATCCAGACAGTCACGACAGTAGTTGAAAGCCTGCGCCATCTCCCAGGTGGTCAATGGAGTGAAGGCATTGCGATAACGCTCACGATTGATTGTAATCTTAGCAATGTGATTATACTCCTCGAAGATGATTTCCTTGAAATCAAAACCTTCTATCTTTTTCCATTCTCTCATATTTGAAAACTATTATAATATTTTTCTATTACCTGATTATCAGTTTCTATATCCGTTAGAACCTCCAGAAGCATCGGTCTGTCAGACTCGGTATGGATGAGCCAATCGAGCCCCTCATGCAACGACTTCATATCATCAGCATTCTGATAAGCCACATTCTGTGCCAGACAAATGTGATAAGCCGAGGTGCAATGCGCTGCCATCACTAGTTTCTCGCGCGCAGCACTCTCCTTCAATCCCTTGAACTTGGCAAAGATAGCTCCACCACCATTATTCAGCAACAAGATGCGAAGACTGCCATTGAGATTCTGATTCCAGAGAGCATTCTGATCGTAGAAGAAACTCAGGTCGCCCAATACGCAGAATACCTTCTGCTGGCTCTTGGCATCCGGATGATGATACTCCGAAAGATAGATAGACAAGCCAGCTGCCGTAGATAGCGATCCCTCGATACCATTCACACCCCGATTGCAATGCACATACTGGCGGGCATAGATGCAAGCCAGACGAATAGCCATGCTATTGCCATAAAAAAGACGGCACTCACGAGTATCATCCAGTGAATGAGCCAGATATTCCGCCTGGAAAGCCTTCACAGCTGCCATACTGCTGAAGGACGGTTCATAATCGAAAGCATGACGTTTAGCCGCCCACAGTGCTTTCTCCCAACGTTCCTTATACGCATCCACTTCATCCCGATAAACCTGATCATAAGAAGTCATGGCATCTGCCAACTGTGTGGTATCACATGGGAAGATGCGGTCAATACGCATAAAGGTATCGATGTAATCACCATCGGTGCTTGCCCGCCATACCTTCGCCCCCTTCTTTACGGCAAGGCGAAGAAACTTTTTCAGACGCTTGCTCACCAAAGTGCCTCCTACATAGAGAATAAAATCGGGCATATAATCCTCGTCATACCCCATCTTATTCAGCACTTCATCGAAATTAGTAACCAGGAGGCCGCTGGAGAATTCCCGGCATGCAGGATCTTCACTTGATGTGCCCAGAGCCGTCGGTTCGATAAGCGTGACTGCCCATGAATCTATCTGCTTGATGCCGTAAAGCTGACTGCATGGGTAATCCTGCCCTACCACAATCATCGGTTTCCTGGCATTCAGGAAATCAAGCATATCACCGTAATGGAAACTGCCGCCAAAGAGATTGGTCTTCACGTAATCCACCCAATGAGTTTTCGGAAGCTTATCTACCGTAAACTGATAAAGCGGTTCAGAAAGCTGGATATTGATGTGTACCGGACCTATCTTGCGATGCACACAGTCGATAACCGCTTCGTGCACCAACCGTTCGCAATACCATGCCTGCTCCTCATTGGATATAATCGGAAGATTCACACTCCTGTTGACCATCGTCCCAAAGACATTGGCTTGTGGCAGGGTCTGTCCATCCTGCTGTCCGATCCAAGCTTCAGGTCTATCAGCCGAAATCACGATGATAGGCAGTTTCTGATAAAAAGCCTCGCAGACTGCCGGATAGAGATTGAGCAATGCAGAACCGGAAGTAACGCATACCGCTACCGGATCGGGACATGGTGACGGATTACCCAAGGCAATGCCCATAGCCACAAATCCTGCACTGCGTTCATCGGTGACAGGATAGCAGGTAATGCCTTCCATCTCATTAAAATTATGTACGATGGGCGCATTACGACTTCCTGGACAAACCACCACTCTTCTCACACCATGAGATGCGAGAACACCCGTCAGGATATTGACATTATCGATATTACTAAACACGAGAACTTACTTATAATTAAGATTTTATAATTAATCAAAGAAAAACACGTCTGATGAATTGACCCTCTCAGCTAAAGCAATACCCGTCTGATGGTCTGCATCTTAGCTTCAGTCTCTTTCCATTCCTTTTCCATCTCGCTCTCCTTGAGCAATCCGCCACCAGCATAGAGTTCACAGGCTCCATCCGGCAGGATGTTCATGCAGCGAAGGGAAACGAAGAGATGGGTCTTACCATGCGGAGAGACAGGTCCCACAAAACCACTATAGTATTTGCGGGGCTGGTGCTCATGCTGCAGGATAAACCGGCGGGCTTCCTCCTTCGGGATACCACAGACTGCAGGCGTAGGATAGAGTGCATCTATCACATCTCCCAACCTACCTTCATCCCGCAGACGGAAACTGATATCCGTACGGAGATGATAGAGATTTGCCGCCATCGTGGTATAAGGTCCCTTGAGCTGATAATCGTCAGCAAAAGCCTTGATGCAATCTTCGATATAATCCGTGACATACTGTTGCTCCTCCTGATTCTTATGCGACCATTCCACACCCTCCACCGGATAATCGGCAACAGTGCGGGACGGTTCCGCCTTCTGGGTACCCGCCAGCGACATCGTACTCATATTTCCCTGTTCTCCCTTGAGCAGAATCTCAGGAGTAGCCATCAGCCACATTCCCGACTGCGGGGTATAAACCAGGGAGACGAAGAGACGGGGATACATCCGGCATGCCTTCATGAAGAGACTTTCGAAATCCTTATCAGCAGTTCGCACAGTTGCCTTTCTTGCCAACACAATCTTTCTGAAAGTACCTTTCTCCAATTCCTGATGAAAGCATTCAAAATCTTCGGCATAGGCATCACGATCAGAAGCGTTTTCTGCCTGAGTAGAATCAGATGTTGAAATCACTTTTGCGTCAGAGATGGGCAAAAGTTTGCTTTCATCCGGATGAATGAGCAGCACAGGACAATCGCCGGACGGCGAGAAAGGAGCTATCACAAAGCCCTCCTTGCCATTCAGTTCCGCCACAGAGGAGAGCACTTCCGGCTCACCCTCATGCTGCACGGCATAATGAGCATGATGCAGATAAGGCAAACGATAATATGCAAATGCTGTCATACCTTATTCTTCTGTCTTTTTAGATTCTTCTTTCTTTGAGTCTTTCTTTTTTGGAGTAAACACATAGTTGGTTACCTGCACGGTACAGATCAACTCACCGGCTGTATTCTTGATGGCTACCTCCCAAGTGTGCAAGGTTCTGCCCTTGTGTACCAGTTTGGCGTATGCCGTAACCGTATCACCTTCACTCACAGCCTGTACATGAGTACCACTCACATTGATGCCCACAGCAATCTGTCCCGGGCACAAAGCCAGGGAGCCAATGCCTGCTACATTCTCGGCAAGAGCCAGAGAGGCACCTCCACTCAAGAATCCGAAAGGTTGGCGGTTACGCTCATCCACTTTCATCGTAGCCCGAAGCGTATCAGGCTCAGGAGTTGAGATAAAATGCATGCCGAGGGTTTTAGAAAGTCCATCGGTCTTACTTATTCTTTTAATTACTTCATCTATGTTCATCCTTATCAAAATTTAAAGTTGGTTGTTTAGGGGGATAAGAGCAAATGGATGTCCAGCTCACTCCTCACCTCATTTTCCTGCAAAAGTAATGCAAATTAAAGACAAAACAAAATAAATAAGTCTTTTTTAATCTTTTAAGCACTTTTTGCTTGGCATTATCGGCTTTTTCCACTATCTTTGCAGCATATTGAAACAACAACAAACAATTTTATGAAAAAATTACTTCTAGGACTATTATGCACCGTTACTCTGGGAGCATACGCTAATCCGGCAGACGATCTTCTGAATCGAATCGACAAGGGGGCTGCTGCCAAGTTCAAGACCATTCTTGTAAAATCAGACAAGGATTTCTTCGAGATAGACCAGGCAGGAAATGGCAAGAACACCACTGCGCCTGAACCTGCCGGCAAAAACAATCCTATCATCATCCGAGGCAACTCTTGGGTCAATATTGCCGTGGGCATCAACTGGTATCTGAAACACCATGCCGGCATCCACATCACCTGGAACAATATGAACCAAAAATTACCAAACGTTCTTCCTGCCGTGAAACAGAAAGAGCGCCATGAAACCGACCTCAAGCTTCGTTACGACTTCAACTACTGCACCTTTTCTTATACGATGGCTTTCTGGGATTGGAATCGATGGCAGAAAGAAATAGACTGGATGGCATTGCATGGCATCAATATGCCACTGGCTGCCGTGGGCACGGAATGCGTATGGCGCAATATGCTCCTGAAACTCGGTTATTCTGAGGAAGAAGTGGGCAAGTTCATCGCCGGACCAGCCTTTCTTGCCTGGTGGGAGATGAACAACCTGGAAGGTTGGGGTGGTCCGTTGCCGCAAAACTGGTACAAGCAGCAGGAAACCCTGCAGAAGAAGATTCTTGCCAGAATGAAGGAGATGGGCATGAAACCAGTCTTACCGGGCTATTGCGGAATGGTGCCTCACGATGCCAAAAAGAGACTGGGACTGAACGTGACGGATGCCGGCAAGTGGAACGGTTACCAGCGTCCTGCCAACCTCTCTCCTACCGACAGCAGATTTACAGAAATCGCCGACCTATATTATAAGGAACTGACCAAGCTCTACGGAAAATCTGATTTCTACTCGATGGATCCTTTCCATGAGAGTGGAGATGATGCTGCCGTGGATTATGCCAAGGCTGGACAGGCGCTGATGAGTGCGATGAAGCGTGCCAACCCAAAGGCGGTCTGGGTGGTACAGGGATGGAACGAGAACCCTCGCCCTCAGATGATTGAAGACTTAAAGGTTGGCGACATCCTGGTACTCGACCTCTTTTCAGAATGCCGTCCGATGTTTGGTGGTCCTAGCATTCTGAAGCGGGATGGCGGTTACGGCAAGCACCAGTGGCTCTTCTGTATGCTTGAGAACTTCGGAGGCAATGTGGGTCTGCATGGAAGAATGGACCAGCTGCTGAACAACTTCTATCTGGCAACAGGAAAAAAGGGAGAAAGCAATCATAATAGTGAAACGCTTAAGGGTTGGGGCTTCACGATGGAAGGTTCGGAAAACAACCCGGTGATGTTTGAGCTGATGAGCGAACTGCCTTGGCGTGCCGAGAAGACTACCAAGGAAGACTGGCTCAAGGAATACTGCTATGCCCGCTACGGGGTGCACGATGCAACCATCGAGAAGGCATGGGCGCTCCTGGCACAGAGTATCTACAACTGTCCGGTGGGCAACAACCAGCAGGGTACTCACGAGAGCATCTTCTGCGGTCGTCCTTCGCTCAACAACTTCCAGGTTTCCAGCTGGTCGAAGATGCGCAACTATTACGACCCGGAGGATACCCGACAGGCAGCCATCCTCTTTGCCAGTGTTGCAGACAAATACCGTGGCAACAACAACTATGAGTACGACCTGGTAGATATCTGCCGCCAGGCTCTCGCCGACCAGGGACGCAAACAGTACTGGAAGACCATCGCCGACTATCAATCATTCTCCCGAAAGGAGTTTGACAAGGATGCCGACAGTTTCCTGAAGATGATTCTGCTGCAGGACAAGCTGCTCGCCACCCGTCCGGAATTCCGTCTGGGACACTGGATAGAAGAAGCACGCAACCTGGGTAAGACCGCAGCAGAGAAAGACCTCTATGAATGGAATGCCCGCGTACAGATTACCACCTGGGGCAACCGTATCTGTGCCGATGATGGCGGCTTGCGAGATTATGGACATAAGGAATGGCAAGGATTGCTGAAGGACTTCTACTACAAGCGCTGGAGTACCTATATGAAAGCCCTCGCCGACCAGATGGCGGCTTGCACGAACATCGATTACGAGGCTTTGGGCAGTGGTAAGAATGCCGGCAAGACATCCGCAGAACTCTTCCAACTGGCATTGCCTAGTGCTCCGAAAATCGACTGGTATGCGCTGGAGGAGCCTTGGACCCTGCAGAAGAACCCATACTCATCGAAGCCAGAGGGAAATCCTGCAGACATAGCCAAAGAAGTCATTCATTTCATCAAGTAATTCATGATATCCATCAGATAATATATGAACAGATTAAAATCACTCGACGTGATGCGAGGACTCACCGTAGCCCTTATGATATTAGTAAACAATGGCGGGGAGCATAACTACAGTTTCCTGGAGCATAGCAAGTGGAATGGACTCACCCCATGCGATCTGGTCTTTCCCTTCTTCCTCTTCATGATGGGAATGTCCACCTTTCTATCCCTGAAGAAGACTGAGTTCAAGCCTTCTGCCGCCATCTACAGAAAGATTGCCAAGCGAACCGTCCTGCTCTTTCTCATCGGTCTGGGCATCAACTGGTTTGACATGATATGCAACGGAGGTGGGCTAGACTTTGCCCACCTCAGAATCTGGGCTGTCCTGCAGCGCATCGCCCTCTGCTACGGAGTAGTGGCTATGCTTGCCATCACCCTGAACCACCGTTACTTCATCCATACCATCATCGGACTGATTGTCATCTATATGGGAATCCTGGTATTTGGCAACGGTTATGCATACGATGCCTCCATCAACATTCTGGCACAGGTAGATAGAAGCATCTTCGGCATCGACCATCTCTATCATAGAAGTCCGGTAGATCCTGAAGGACTACTGAGCACGATTCCAGCCATCGCCCATACGATGATAGGATTCCTCTGCTGCAAATACATCTCCATTGCGGGACAGACTGTAGAATCCAAGATCAAGGTATTGAAGGTGGCAGGTCTTGTGATGGTAGCCCTGGGATTCGGACTCTCCCTGATAGGTTTCGGAATCAACAAGCGCATCTGGAGTCCCAGCTACGTATTCGTAACCTGCGGATTCGCATCCTGGATATTGGGCATCCTGGTACAGTTTATCGACGGCAGAGGTGCTGCTACCGATTCTGTTGCGACAGGCGACAGCCAGAAGAAGCCACGGAAAGACAACATCCTGACCCGGGGATTGCTCGCCTTTGGCATGAACCCACTCTTTCTCTATGTGATGAGCGAGGCGCTCGCCATCCTCTTCGGCAGCTTCGGCATCAAGGCAGATATCTTTGCCGGCATTCACAGCCTCATCACCGATGATTATGTGGCATCGCTCACCTACGCCCTCTTCTTTGTAGCCATCCACGCCGTGATGGGAGTCTGGATGTATCACAAGAAAATCTTCATCAAACTATAGGCTCGTGCAATTTTTGCATAGATAAATCACCTTATTGTATTAAAAAGCATAAAAATAGGGTGCAAGTTCGGAAAATTATTTGTATTTTTGCACCAAAATAAGAAAATATAAAGATATATCTGAATATAATATGAACATTTTAGAGTTAAGCGAACAGGAGATCGTTCGCAGACAGAGTCTTCAGACATTGCGCGAGATGGGCATCGATCCATATCCAGCAGCAGAGTTTCCAACCAATGCATTCAGCACTGATATCAAGGCTGAGTTCAAGGACGAGGACGAGCCACGCCAGGTAGTTATCGCTGGCCGTATGATGGGTCGCCGCGTAATGGGTAAAGCAAGCTTCGCTGAGTTGCAGGACTCAAAGGGAAGAATCCAGGTCTATATCGCCCGCGACGAGATTTGTCCAGACGAGAACAAGGACCTTTATAATACTGTATTCAAGAAGCTCCTCGACATCGGTGACTTCATCGGCGTAAAGGGTTTCGTTTTCCGTACACAGACTGGCGAGATTTCTGTTCACGCCAAGGAGTTGTGCCTGCTCTCCAAGAGCTTGAAGCCACTTCCAATCGTGAAGTACAAGGATGGTGTAGCTTACGACAAGTTCGACGATCCTGAGTTGCGTTACCGTCAGCGCTATGTTGACCTCATCGTAAACGATGGTGTGAAGGAAACCTTCCTGCAGCGTGCTACCGTACTCCGCACCCTGCGCAGTGTACTCGACAACGCTGGCTATACAGAGGTAGAGACTCCTACCCTGCAGAGCATTGCCGGTGGTGCTTCTGCCCGCCCATTCATCACCCACTTCAACGCACTCGACCAGGATATGTACATGCGTATCGCTACCGAGCTTTATCTGAAGCGCCTCATCGTAGGTGGTTTCGAGGGTGTCTATGAGATTGGCAAGAACTTCCGCAATGAGGGTATGGACCGTAACCACAACCCAGAGTTCACCTGTATGGAGCTTTATGTTCAGTATAAGGACTACAACTGGATGATGGCATTCACAGAGAAGTTGCTCGAGACTATCTGTATCGCTGTCAACGGCAAGCCAGAGCGTGAGATTGATGGCAACATCATCAGCTTCAAGGCTCCATATCGCCGTCTGCCTATCCTTGATGCCATCAAGGAGAAGACCGGTTTCGACTGCAACGGCAAGACAGAGGAAGAAATCCGCGCATTCTGCAAGGAGAAGGGCATGGATGTAGATGAGACCATGGGTAAGGGCAAGTTGATTGACGAGCTCTTCGGCGAGTTCTGCGAGGGAACCTTCCTCCAGCCAACCTTCATCACCGACTATCCTGTAGAGATGTCTCCATTGACCAAGATGCATCGTTCTAAGCCAGGCTTGACCGAGCGTTTCGAGTTGATGGTAAACGGTAAGGAGCTTGCCAATGCATACTCTGAGCTCAACGACCCAATCGACCAGGAAGAGCGTTTCATCGACCAGATGAAGCTTGCCGATAAGGGTGATGACGAGGCAATGATCATCGACCAGGACTTCCTCCGTGCCCTCCAGTATGGTATGCCTCCTACATCAGGTATCGGTATCGGTATCGACCGTCTGGTAATGCTGATGACCGGCAAGACCTTCATCCAGGAGGTATTGTTCTTCCCACAGATGAAGCCAGAGAAGAAGATGCCACAGAGCACCATCAAGGAATGGGAAGAGATTGGCGTGCCAGAGGATTGGGCATACGTGCTCCGCAAGGCAGGTTTCAACCTCATCTCTGATATCCGTGAAGAAAAGGCTCAGGGTCTCCAGCAGAAGATTGGAGAAATCAACAAGAAGTACAAGCTCGGCTACGAGAAGCCTTCTGTTGACGACATCCAGGGCTGGATTGACGCAGCAAACAAATAAAATCAAGTTTATTCCGTTTCAAGAATTAGAGAATTTCAGATCTTTTCTCCAATTCTCTAATTCTTGAAAAAACTTGAGAACATTTAACACTTAACATTATATAATAAGGTGTATAATTGCGGTAAAATAGCGATAATTGGCGGCGGTAGCTGGGCTACAGCAATAGCCAAGATTGTGGTGGGACATACTCATCACATAGGTTGGTATATGCGTCGCGATGACCGCATCGAGGACTTCAAGCGTATGGGCCACAACCCAGCCTATCTGATGTCAGCACGATTCAATGTGGATGAGATATTCTTCTCTTCCGACATTAACAAGATAGTGCAGAACTACGATACACTCGTATTCGTTACCCCATCGCCTTACCTGAAGAACCATCTCAAGAAACTCAAGACACGGATCAGCGACAAGTTCATCATCACAGCCATCAAGGGTATCGTGCCTGATGAGAACCTTGTCTGCTCGGAATATTTCCATCAGGTTTATGACGTACCATACGAGAACCTGGCATGTATTGGCGGTCCTTCTCATGCCGAGGAGGTTGCCTTGGAGCGATTGAGTTACCTCACCGTGGGTTGCAGCGACACAGACAAAGCGCATGCCTTCGCCAACGACTGTTTGGCAAGTGAGTATATCAAGACCAAAACTTCCAGCGACGTCATCGGTATCGAATACTCATCGGTACTGAAAAACGTGTATGCCATTGCAGCAGGTATCTGTGGTGGTTTGAAGTATGGTGACAACTTCCAGGCGGTACTCATGTCGAACGCCGTACAGGAGATGCATCGCTTCCTCACTGCCGTCCACCCTATCGACCGTTGTATGTACGATTCGGTATATCTGGGCGACCTGCTCGTAACGGGTTACAGCAACTTCTCCCGCAACCGCACCTTCGGAACCATGATAGGCAAGGGCTATAGCGTGAAAAGTGCGCAGATAGAGATGGAGATGATAGCCGAGGGATTTTTCGGCACGAAGTGTATGAAGGAAATCAATCGCCACATGCACGTCAACATGCCGATTCTCGATGCCGTATATAATATATTGTACGAACGTATCAGTCCGCAAATCGAAATCAAGCTCTTGACCGACTCGTTCAGATAAAGGAGAAACATTAACACATTCATTTAGATATTTAAAAGGAAAAATGAAAAGTATCAGCTTAAACATTACAAAGGCTGCATCATTCCTCGCAGAGGGTGCAGTAAAGGCTTACGAGCCTAAGGTAAAGGCCGCTCAGGAAGCTCTTGAGAACGGCACATGTGAAGGTAACGATTTCTTGGGATGGTTGCATTTGCCATCTTCTATCACTCCTGAGTTCCTCAATGAAATCCAGGCTGTTGCCAACACATTGCGCGAAAAGTGTGAGGTCGTTGTTGTGGCAGGTATCGGTGGTAGCTACCTCGGTGCACGCGCCGTTATCGAAGGTCTCGGCAACTCTTTCGCATGGCTCGTCAACGACAAGAAGAACCCTACTATCCTCTTCGCAGGTAACAACATCGGTGAGGATTACCTCTTCGAGTTGACTTCTTTCCTGAAGGACAAGAAGTTTGGTGTCATCAATATCTCTAAGTCTGGTACCACAACTGAGACAGCTCTCGCTTTCCGTCTTCTGAAGAAGCAGTGCGAGGATCAGCGCGGCAAGGAAGAGGCTAAGGATGTTATCGTTGCTGTAACCGATGCCAAGAAGGGTGCTGCACGTACTTGCGCTGACAAGGAGGGTTACAAGAGCTTCATCATCCCTGACAACGTGGGTGGCCGTTTCTCTGTTCTTACTCCAGTAGGTCTGCTGCCTATCGCAGTAGCTGGTTTCGATGTTAAGCAGCTCGTAGCTGGTGCTGCAGACATGGAAAAGGCTTGCGGCAAGGACGTTGCTTTCGAGGAGAATCCTGCTGCTATCTATGCAGCTACACGTCAGGCTCTCTATACACAGGCTGGCAAGAAGATTGAGATCGTCTGCAACTTCCAGCCTAAGCTTCACTACTTCGCTGAGTGGTGGAAGCAGCTCTATGGTGAGAGCGAGGGTAAGGACCAGAAAGGTATCTTCCCAGCAGCTTGCGACTTCACTACCGACCTTCACTCTATGGGCCAGTGGATTCAGCAGGGCGAGCGCTCTATCTTCGAGACTGTTATCAGCGTAGAGACTCCTAACGAGAAGTTGCTCTTCCCTCACGATGATGAGAACCTCGACGGTTTGAACTTCCTTGAGGGCAAGCGTGTTGACGAGGTGAACAAGATGGCTGAGCTCGGTACACGTCTGGCTCACGTTGACGGTGGTGTTCCTAACATCCTGGTTAACGTACCTGAGTTGAACGCTTACTACCTCGGTCAGTTGATCTACTTCTTCGAGAAGGCTTGCGGTATCAGCGGTCTCTTGGAAGAGGTGAACCCATTCAACCAGCCAGGTGTTGAGGCATACAAGAAGAATATGTTCGCATTGCTCAACAAGCCAGGTTATGAGGCAGAGAGCAAGGCTATCCAGGAGCGTCTGGCTAACGAGAAGTAATTGATGAAGGAAATTATTTCAAAATACTTAAAAGACCACGGCTTTGGGGAATTCAACCCTAAAGCCGTTCTTTTTGATATGGATGGTGTATTGTATAACAGTATGCCCAACCATGCCGTGGCTTGGCAGGAGTCGATGAAGCAGTTTGACATCCACATGACTGCCGCCGATGCCTATGCCACCGAGGGAGCCCGAGGTATCGACACCATCCAGATGATGGTGAAGAAGCAGAAGGGTATCGACATCACGCTGGATGAAGCACAGAAGATGTATGATGTAAAGACCGACATCTTCCACTCCATGCCTACCGCCGAGATTTTCCCAGGTGTGAAGGAAATCATGCAGAAAATCAAGGAAGCCGGTATGCAGGTAGGAGTCGTAACGGGCAGCGGTCAGCGCCCACTCATCCAGAGACTTCTCAATGACTTCGGCAAATATCTCGATGAAGAGCATATCGTAACTGCTTATGATGTGAAGCGAGGCAAGCCAAATCCAGATCCTTATCTGATGGGATTGCAGAAAGCTGGCAACCTGCAGCCTTGGGAAGGCATTGTGGTAGAGAATGCTCCTTTGGGCGTTCGTGCCGGTGTAGCAGCCAGCATCTTCACCGTAGCCATCAACTCCGGTCCTTTGCCAGATACAGAATTATCTGATAAAGGCAGCAACCTGCTCTATCATCAGATGACAGAGTTCTGCGATGACTTTGGAAACTTGATTGATGCAGCAAAAGAAACAGGCAATAATGCCGTTCAATTTAACTATCAAGGTATATGAAACATTTCAAATTAATGATGCTCGGCCTTGCCTTATCTGCAGGATTCACTACCCAGATACAGGCACAGGAAGCACAGAGCTTCGTTCACCAACAGTCAAACACAGAAGATTACGTCTGGCCAACAGATCCACAAGTATTAACCAAACTCAAGCATTGGCAGGACCAGAAGTTCGGTGTATTGATGCACTGGGGACTCTATAGCGTACCTGGCATCGTAGAATCCTGGTCAATTTGTTCGGAAGACTGGATTGTACGTGAGCGCAAACCAACCTACGAGGAGGACAAGGCATGGTACTGGAGCCAGAAAGATTCCCTCAACCCAGTGAACTTCGACCCTAGCAAATGGGCTGACGTGATGAAAAAGGCAGGTATGAAGTATATGATCTTCACCACCAAGCACCACGATGGCTTCTGCATGTTTGATACCAAATATACCGACTTCTCCATCGCCCATGGACCTTTCGGCAAGGATCCACGCCACAACATCGCCAAGGAGGTATTCAATGCCTACCGCAACAAGGGATTCATGATTGGCTGTTATTTCTCCAAACCAGACTGGCACTGCAAATGGTTCTGGAACCCTTATTATGCAACCCCTAACCGCCGCATCAACTACAAGAAGCAGCAGCATCCAGACTGGTGGCAGAACTACCGCAAGTTTACCCAGAACCAGCTCAACGAGCTGACCACTGATTATGGCAACATCGATATCCTGTGGCTCGATGGCGGATGGATTACCGGCGATGAAATCGGTCTTGATACCATTCTTGTAGATGCCCGCAAGCGTAATCCGGGTATGATCAGTGTAGATAGAACCATTCGTGGAAAGAATGAGAACTACCAGACTCCAGAGCAGGGTATCCCAGCCAAGCAGCTCGATATTCCTTGGGAAAGCTGCATCACCCTGAGCCATGCCTGGGGATGGACACCAAACGCTAAGTTCAAGTCACCTAACAAGGTGATTGGTATTCTCTCAGAAATTGTGGCAAAGGGCGGATGTCTCGCACTCGGCGTTGGTCCGAAGGCAGACGGAACCCTGCAACCGGAAGTTGTGAAAAACCTCCTGCAGATAGGAAACTGGCTCAACAAGAACGGTCAGGCTATTTACTCTACCGTCAATGCTGCTCACTATAATGATGGCAAGGTATGGTTTACCGCCGACAAGAATGGCAAGACCCTCTACGCCATCTATGCACTGGAAGATGGAGAGAAGACTCCTAAGACCATTACCTGGACAGAAAACAAGCCTAAGGGTAAGCTGATTCTGCTGCAGAACGGCAAGTCTGTCAAGTACACCGTCAAGGGCAATCAGGTAACCGTTACCCTTCCATCCGGACTCAAGAATGAACCTCTGGCATTCAAGTTTAATTCTAAATAAAGAAAAACAAATATAAAAAAAGCATAAAGGTAGTGATAAGATTCATTTTTTATCACTACCTTTGTGCTTACATATAATATAATGTATATAAAATATAGTAACTATAAAAACTTAAAGAACAAGAATTATGAGTAACTATCCTAAAATCGGTATCCGTCCTACTATCGACGGACGTCAGGGAGGTGTACGAGAAAGCCTCGAGGAAAAAACCATGAATTTGGCTAAGTCTGTAGCCAAACTGATTTCAGAGAACTTACGTAATGGCGATGGCTCTCCTGTAGAGTGTGTCATCGCTGACAGTACCATCGGTCGTGTAGCAGAAAGTGCAGCTTGCGCTGAGAAGTTTGAGCGCGAGGGTGTTGGCTCTACCATCACCGTTACTTCCTGCTGGTGCTATGGTGCAGAAACTATGGATATGAATCCACACTGGCCAAAGGCTGTTTGGGGATTCAACGGTACAGAGCGTCCAGGTGCTGTTTATCTGGCTGCTGTTCTCGCAGCTCATGCCCAGAAGGGATTGCCAGCTTTCGGTATCTATGGTCATGATGTACAGGACTTGGAGGATGACTCTATCCCTGCTGACGTAGCAGAGAAGATTCTGCGCTTTGCCAGAGCAGCTCAGGCAGTAGCTACCATGCGCGGCAAGTCTTATCTCTCTATGGGTAGTGCCTGCATGGGTATCGCTGGTTCCATCGTTGACCCTAACTTCTTCCAGGAGTACCTCGGTATGCGCAACGAGAGTGTTGACCTTACTGAGATTATCCGCCGCATGACTGAGGGTATCTACGACCCTGTGGAGTACGAGAAGGCTATGGCATGGACCCGCGAGCACTGTATGTGCAATGAGGGTGAGGACATCGCCAACAATGAAAAGGCAAAGACACGTGAGCAGAAGGATGCTGACTGGGAGTTTATCGTGAAGATGACTATCATCATGCGCGACTTGATGCACGGTAACCCAAGATTGAAAGAATTAGGTTTCAAGGAGGAAGCATTGGGCCACAATGCCATCGCCGGTGGTTTCCAGGGACAGCGTCAGTGGACAGACTTCTACCCTAACGGCGACTATCCTGAGGCTCTCCTCAATACTTCATTCGACTGGAACGGTATCCGTGAGGCTATCATTCTCGCTACAGAGAATGATGCAGGCAACGGCGTAGCTATGCTGTTCAACCACCTGTTGACAGGTCGTGCTCAGATCTTCAGCGACGTTCGTACCTACTGGAGTCCAGAGGCTGTGAAGCGTGTTACCGGTAAGGAACTTACAGGTCAGGCAGCTGGTGGTATCATCCACTTGATTAACTCTGGTGCTACCACACTCGACGGTACTGGTCAGGCTACAGATGCAGAGGGCAACCCAATCATGAAGCAGCCTTGGGAGATGACCGAGGAGGATGTAGATAAGTGCTTGAAGGCAACTACCTGGTATCCAGCTAACCGTGACTACTTCCGTGGCGGCGGTTTCTCTTCCAACTTCCTCAGCAAGGGCGGTATGCCTGTAACCATGGTTCGTCTGAACCACGTAAAGGGTCTTGGTCCTGTGCTCCAGTTGGCAGAAGGTTGGACTGTAGAGATTGATCCTGAGATTCACAAGGTTCTCGACAAGCGTACAGACCCAACATGGCCTACTACCTGGTTCGCTCCACGTCTCTGCGACAAGGCTCCATTCAAGGATGTATATTCAGTGATGAACAACTGGGGCGCAAACCATGGTGCTATCAGCTACGGTCATATCGGTGCCGACCTCATCACCCTCTGCTCTATCCTCCGCATCCCAGTATGCATGCACAACGTAGAAGACGACAAGATCTTCCGTCCTGCATCTTGGAACGCATTCGGTATGGACAAGGAAGGTGCAGACTTCCGTGCTTGCAAGAACTACGGTCCTATATATAAATAAGGTGTAACACCATCAGTACGAATATCATTCAAAAAGAAAGAAAAAGAAAATGATTACAGAAGAGCATATTCAGAAATTCCTGGAGCAGGCTCACCGCGTAGGCGATGCAGCCCTCACCATTTGCAGTAGTGGCAACCTCTCTTGGCGCATCGGCGACGAGGCTCTTGTCTCAGGTACAGGTTCATGGGTTCCTAGCCTCCAGAAGGAGAAAGTATCTCAGTGCCTGATAGCAACGGGCGAAGTTCTCAATGGTGTCAAGCCTTCTATGGAGAGCGGATTCCACCTCGGTGTACTCCGTGAGCGTCCTGACTGCGACGTGGTTCTCCACTTCCAGTCTCCTTTTGCAACAGCTGTGGCTTGCATGCAGGAAACTCCCAAGGACTTCAATGTAACCGCAGAGGTACCATGCCACGTAGGCAAGGAAATCCCTGTAATTCCTTACTATCGTCCTGGTTCTCCAGAATTGGCAGCAGCTGTCATCGCAGCCCTGAAGGATCACAACTCAGCTCTCTTGCTGAAGCACGGACAGGTAGTTTGCGGCAAGAATTTCGATGAGGTGTTCGAACGTGCCATGTTCTTTGAGATGGCTTGCAGAATCATCGTTCAGAGTGGCGGCAAATACACCACACTGACACCGGAAGAAATCGACGATCTCGAGGTTTACGTATTAGGTAAGAAACAATAAACCTCTATCCTCTATATGAGAGAAGCGGTAGGAGAGAAAGCTGCCCGCTACGGGCACTCTCCTACCGCTTTTTATACGAAACAACTTTTATCTACCCAAACATTTTTAAATAACTATGATTTATCTAGCTATAGATTTCGGTGGAGGCAGCGGACGAGTGATTGCCGGAAAACTAGAAAACGGCAAGCTCGAAATGGAGCTCATCCATCGTTTCCCTAACCGACAGGTAAGATTAGGCAACCACGTCTATTGGGATTTCCTCGCCCTTTTCGAGGATATGAAGACGGGACTGAAGATGGCAGGAGCCAAGGGACTCAAGGTGGATGGCATCGCCATCGATACCTGGGGAGTGGATTTCGGACTCATCGACCAGGACGGCAACCTTCTGGGCAACCCGGTATGCTATCGCGATGCCCGCACCAAGGGAATGCCGGAAGAAGTTTTCAAGCAGATTGAACCATCGGCACATTATGCCATCAACGGCACGCAGGTGATGGAAATCAATACCCTCTTCCAGTTATACAGTCTGAAGAAAGCCAACAGTCCACAGTTGGAGAAGGCAGCTCATCTGCTTTTCACCCCAGACCTCTTCAGCTACTATCTCACTGGCGAAGCCAACAATGAATATACCATCGCATCCACATCAGAACTGCTGAATGCCAGCACCAAGGACTGGGACAGGGAAACCATCGACCAGCTGGGCCTTCCACGCCACATCTTCGGCAAGATTGTGATGCCGGGCACCGTAAGAGGAAAGCTGCGCCGCGACATCGCAGAGGAAACCGGACTCGGAGAAGTAGATGTCATCGCTGTAGGTTCTCATGATACAGCCAGTGCGGTAGCAGCCGTACCAGCCACAGAAGATGAATACCCGATGGCATTCATCAGTTCGGGAACCTGGTCGCTTCTGGGTGTTGAGATAGAAAAGCCAATCCTTACCGAGGAAGCCCGAAAGGCAGAGTTTACCAACGAGGGCGGCATCGGCGGCCGCATCACCTTCCTGCAGAACATCACAGGTCTCTGGATCATGCAGAGACTGATGGCAGAATGGAAGGAGAATGGCGAGGAACAGCAGTTCGACATCATCCTTCCTCTGGCAGAAGAAGCTCACATCAATGCCATCATCCCTGTGGATGACGCTGCGTTCCAGAATCCGGCATCCATGCAGCAGGCTATCATCGACTACTGCGCCACCCACCAGTTGCAGGTTCCTCAGACCAAGGCAGAAATCGTGCGCTGCGTACTCCAGTCGCTGGCAGCCAAGTATGCCGAGGCTACCGCTCACCTCAACGAGATGTTACCACAGCCAATCAAGTGCATGCACATCATCGGCGGCGGTTCACAGAACAAGTTACTCAACCGTCTCACCTCCGAAGCATTGGGCGTTCCAGTCATTGCGGGTCCTATAGAGGCTACGGGTATGGGCAACATCCTGACCCAGGCACTTGCCAAGGGAGAAATCAAGGATATCGACGAGCTGAGAGCCGTGGTAAGACAAAGCATCTGATCCATCCGAATATTTACCTACAAACATAAACGCAGACAATATTAACCTGAAATATGGAACAAAAAAAGAAAGAATCAATCCTGATGAAAGACGGGGTGAGCTACCTCGTACCTTTCATATTAATCACATCGTGCTTTGCACTGTGGGGATTTGCCAATGATATCACCAATCCGATGGTGAAGGCATTCTCCAAAATCTTCCGAATGTCATCTACGGATGGTGCACTGGTACAGGTAGCCTTCTACGGCGGTTACTTCGCCATGGCTTTCCCTGCCGCCATCTTCATCCGCCGCTTCTCATACAAGGCAGGCGTACTGCTGGGATTAGGACTCTATGCCTTCGGTGCATTCCTCTTCTATCCGGCAAAGATGATGGGCGAATATTATCCATTCCTCCTCGCCTACTTCATCCTGACCTGCGGACTCTCCTTCCTGGAGACATCGAGCAACCCTTACATTCTGTCGATGGGAACGGAGGAGACAGCAACACGCCGACTCAACCTGGCGCAATCGTTCAACCCGATGGGTTCGCTGCTCGGTATGTATGTGGCGATGAACTTTATACAGGCAAAACTCAACCCGCTTGATACGACTGGGCGCGCCAATCTCTCGGATAGCGAGTTCGAGGCAATCAAGGAATATGACCTTTCGGTATTGATCAATCCATACCTGATTATCGGTCTGGTCATCCTCACCATCTTCTTCGTCATCCTGTTTACCAAGATGCCGAAGAACAGCGAGAAAGACAACAAGATCAACTTCGTGCCTACCCTTCGCCGCATCTTCCGCATGCCGCACTATCGTGAAGGCGTATTCACCCAGTTCTTCTATGTGGGCGCACAGATTATGTGCTGGACCTTCATCATCCAGTATGGTACCCGCATCCTGATGCAGGAAGGGATGGCAGAGATTGATGCCGAGGTCACCTCGCAGAAGTTCAACATCGTAGCGATGGTACTGTTCTGCTGTTCACGCTTCATCTGCACCTTCATCCTCCGCTTCTTCAACGCAGGACAGCTGTTGATGATATTGGCGATAGCAGGTGGCTGCTTCACAGTGGGTGTCATTGCACTCCACAACATCTGGGGTCTCTACTGCCTGGTAGCAGTAAGTGCCTGCATGTCATTGATGTTCCCTACCATCTATGGTATAGCCCTGAGGGGTCTTGGCGACGATGCCAAGTTTGGTGCAGCCGGTCTCATCATGGCAATCCTGGGCGGTAGTGTCCTGCCACCTTTGCAGGCATCCATCATCGATATGCATACCGTATTCGGAATGCCATCTACCAATGCATCGTTCATTCTTCCATTCATCTGTTTCGTGGTGATTGCCATCTATGGATATCGCACAAAGTTGCGCAGCATTGGCAAACTTTTTGGTTAAATCAAGTAAGCAGTGGCCGTTTGTTGTCGGTCACAGCTTATTTTTGGTTAAATAGTCTTAAAACTAAAGATTATTCACAACTTTTTCTATATCAATTAATACTTTTTACGTATTTTTGCAAAACATTTTTAAATGAACTTACCAACCTAGATAATAAATAAAAGAAAATCAGATTGTAAGTGAGTATAATTAAACATCTCAAGCAAGAACAATTAAATATAAATAGTTATTCATTACATTAAAAGTTTGTATTATGGCAAAAACTAACAAAACAATGAATCTGGCATTCGCCTTGATGGTTGGTTCTGCTGGTGCTGCTTACGCAGGTATTCCTGCCGTGAACAGCGTACAGAACGTACAGCAAGACGAGACATGTACAGGTATCGTCAAGGATGCTACTGGCGAAACAGTCATTGGTGCTTCTGTTCTCGTGAAGGGAACGACTACAGGTACTGTTACCGACTTGGATGGAAACTTTGAACTCAAAGGCGTCAAGAAGGGTACGGTACTCCGTATCTCTTACGTTGGATATGAGACCCAAGAAGTTGTCTTTAACGGCAAGCCACTCAATGTAACCTTGAAAGACGATGCGAAAAGCCTCAACGAGGTTGTAGTAACCGCTTTGGGTATGAAGCGCGAAACAAAGGCGCTTGGTTATGCAGTTACTGAATTGAAAGGAGAAAATCTTGATAAGAACTTGGTAAACCCTGTATCAGCTTTGCAGGGTAAGGTTGCCGGTGTGGATATCTCGGGTTCTGATGGTGGACTCTTCGGTTCTGCCAAGATCCTGATTCGTGGTGCTTCTACCTTGAGCTCCAACAACCAGCCTATCTATGTTGTTGATGGTGTTATCCTTGACAACGGCGTTAAGAATGGTGATGCAGACTGGAGCCAGAACGATACTGACTGGGGTAATGAATTGAAGAACTTGAACCCAGACGATTTCGAGAGTGTATCAGTTTTGAAGGGTGCTGCCGCTACAGCTCTTTATGGTTCCCGCGGTTTGAATGGTGCGGTCGTTATCACTACTAAGAGTGGTAAGGGCAAGAAGGGTCTCGGCATTAACTTCTCTCAGACATTCGGTATCGATCACGTATATGGTGGTCCAGACTTCCAGAATGTTCGTGGTGATGGTTATATGTCAGGATATGCAAACTTTAAGTCTTCTGGCAATATGCAGGATACCGACTCTTTCTACCTGAACGCAGACGGCAAGCGCTCTGTAGCATTTCCAGATGGAGGTGGCGGTGTGTCTTGGGGTCCTAAATTCGATGGACAGCCTATCGAGTTCTACGACTATTCAACAGTGAACTATTCACCATATAAGAACAACTTTACAGATGCATACGATGATGCCTTCAACACCAATACCAATATTGCCGTATCTGGTGCCAACGACAAGACTTCTTTCTATACATCTATGTCATACAAGTATGCCAATGGTACTACACCAAACAACTCATTCTCCCGTTTGTCTTTGATGGCTAAGGCATCTCACAAGATTACAAACAAGGTAGAACTTGAGGCAGGCATCACTTTTGCCAACTCTAATCCTAAGCAGGGTGGCATGACTAACTTCGGTGAGTGCTTCATTGATGGTACATTCAGCCGTATGTATGATACCCGCTATTGGAGATCACGCTATAAGGGTGTTCATGGAGGCTTGGCAAGCACAGCATATAATGACGAATATGGTAATGCACCTGGACGTAGTGTATGGTGGAGCATCTATGAGAATGAATATTCTCAGAAAGAAACTTCTGTACGCCCTAACGTGAAGGTTACTGCCGACTTGACAAATTGGTTGAAGTTCTCTGCCGAAGGTAACTACAACTACTACTACAAGCGCAGCGAAAGCAAGGAGCTGGGTTCTGGTTACGCTAACGAAGGTGGTGCTTACGGACTTGGACAATATACCAAGGAGCAGACTAACCTGAATGCAAACTTCTCATGGAACAAGGCTGTGAGCGACTTCAACATCAGCGGTTTCATACGTGGAGAGTACTACCACAACTTCCAGCAGGAGAGCAGCATGAAAACCAAGGGCGGCTTGATTGTTCCTGGACAGTATTTCATCGGAAACTCTAAGGAGACTCCTGAAGCTTCTGCCACCATCTCTGGCGAAAAGACCATCATGTCTATTGCAGGTCAGTTGGCATTGAGTTGGAAGGATCAGGTATATCTGGATGTAACAGGCCGTAACGACTGGTCTTCATCTCTGGTATATACAGATAAGCATGGTAACTTCTCTTACTTCTATCCATCAGTTTCCGGATCATGGTTGATTCACGAGACATTCCGTGGCAAGTTGCCATCTTGGATTTCATTTGCCAAGATCCGTGCATCATGGGCTCAGGTAGGTAATGACACAGATGCTTACAGAATCAACTCTGCATACACCATCTATGGTATTGACAAGACTTATGGTTTGCAGGTACCAGAGACTTTATACGATTCTAACTTGAAGCCAGAGCGTAAGAACTCATGGGAAGTTGGTATCGACTGGCGTTTCCTGAACAACCGCATTGGTATTGATGCTACTTATTATCGTGAGAACACCAAGAACCAGATTATGTCTATCTCGGTTCCTAGCATCTCAGGTTTGAGCAACCAGGTAGTTAACGCTGGTAACATTCAGAACCAGGGTGTGGAGCTTGCATTGAATACAACACCTATCCAGACCAAGGATTGGGAGTGGGATTTGAACTTCACTTACACCAAGAACAAGTCTAAGATTGTTTCTTTGCACGAGAACGTAGCTAACTACATCAGCCTGGTAGGTATGCCTTCATACGGTAACTTCCGTATTGGTTCTGTTGCCAAGGTGGGTGGTGAGTATGGTTTGCTGATGTCAGACGCAACTCCTAACTATGATGAGAAGACCGGTCTTCCTATCCTGGAGACAGCTTCTTACAACGGACGCCATGCCGTTTACTACTCACGCTCAGGCGTAGAGAAAGAGGTAGGTAGCATCCAGCCAGACTTCCTGGGTTCTGTCAATACAACCTTGAAGTACAAGAACTGGTCTTTGAGTGCTTCTCTTGATATGCGCTTCGGTGGTATGGTTGCCATCTATGGTTCTCACTATGGTACCGCTTACGGTTACTTAAAGTCTTCACTGAATGGAACAGATGCTGCACATGGTGGTATCACCTATAAGTCTATCTGGGATGGCAAGCAGTATGATGACGGTATCATTCCTGAAGCAATCATGCCAGGCGGTGTAACGATCAATACTCCTACAGGTAATTATACCATTGCTGAAGGTGGTGAGCTGTATGCCGACTTGGTTAAGAGAGGAATTGTTGATCCACAGCACGCTTCTTCATGGAACTATTGGAACAATTCATGGGGTCGTGCAGCTGTATGGAAGAACAATGACTGGTTCCATGAGCTGAACTACATCGCATTGCGTGAGGTTTCCCTGAGCTATCGTATGCCTCAGAGCATCGCCAACAAGATTGGTGCTTCTAACCTCAGCTTCGTTTTGACTGGTCGTAACTTGGGTTACTTGTTGAATTCATTACCAAACAACTTCAACCCAGAGTCTATGCGTGGTACACAGTCTGGTCAGTTCATGATCCGTTCTGTCAGCCCATACACAGCAAGCTATACATTTACAATCAGCGCAACATTCTAATTTTATAAAAATTGAAGATTATGAAATCAAATAAGTTAATAATGGCGGCACTCGCAGTTGGTCTGACTTTCACCGCTACCAGCTGCCGAGATGATTTCGCTGAAACAAATACCAATCCATCTGCCGTAACAAAGGGAGAAATCTCTTATTTGTTTGCAGAGGCTGTGAATAAATTCGATCCACAACCATATCTGGAGTACTTCTACAATGCTCCAATGAAATACCAGTGGGCAGGAATGGGTATGTCTGCCAGCGGAGCTGGTGAAGGCATTTTGACCTTAACATTGGATGGTGACCAGTCTTGGCAGTATCAAAACGTACTGCGTGTTCTCCGCGCTATGGAGAACCTGTACGATTCATTTGATGAATCTCAGAAGAAGAAACAACTTGGTTACGTGAAGGGTGCTCAAGTCATGAGCATTTATCTGGGTCTTTTCGGAACCGACCTGTATGGTGCTATTCCTTACAAGGAAGCATGTAAAGCAGCCTACGGCGGTACTCTTACCCCAGAATATGACAGCGTAGAAAGCCTGTATGATCTCTGGCTTACACAATTGGATGAGTGCATCGCAGCTTTCACATCTGACGATGTAAGTATCAAGTCTGAGCAAGATGTAGTTTGCGGTGGTGACAAGGCAAAGTGGGCAAAATTTGCCAATTCACTGAAGCTTAAAATTGCAGTTCGCCTTTTGGCACAGAATCCAACCAAGGCTAAGCAGATTGCTGCTGCTGTAGAAAGTGCTTCTTGTGGCTATATGAACACCAATAGTGATGATATCCTTTTCAAAAAGGGTGTTAACAAGTTGACTGGTGATGACGGCTATATCAACGACCGCATCTATCACTGGAACGAAGGCTTCACTGGCTGTGTAGGTTCTCAGTCGGTCATCAACTTCATGGTTGATAACAAGGACCCACGTGTACGTTTCTTCTACACCAAGAATCAATGGAACTCAAAGATTATCCAGGGCTACTATGATGCAGGGTTGGAGATTCCAGACTTTATTGAAAAGAACGTAGAATTCACCACTGGTGCAGACGGCAAGAAGAAGTTTGTCAAGTGGAAGGGTATGGGTGAGCCATGGGTACGCTACTATGGTTTGACCGAGGACTGGAACGCACAGCTCGATGCGACAGGTAAATACAAATGGTATTTCCCTTCACAGTATGCTAACGCAGACAAGGAGTTGTACCTCCACAACAAGGAAGGCAAGAATCCACAGGGCTATACTGTGTACTCTACTCTTAACAATATGATGATCATTGGTCGTCGTTATTCTTCTGCATCTCAGGTTGAGGCTGCAACATTGCCAGACGATACCTATACATTCACCACAAAGGATCGCCCTTGGTATGGTTTGTATATGAGTGCAGCAGAAACCAACTTGTACTTGGCTGAGTTTGCTATGCTCAACAATGACGAGGCAAAGGCAAAGAAGTATTACGACAATGCTCTTGCTCTCTCTTGCAACACCTACAATACATTGGCTAAGGACAACCAGGTAGCTTACTACAGCACCGTTACAGGCTGCTTCGGTTACGACAGAGAGAACGAGAAGCCTATCGACTTGCAGGATGGTGAGATTAACAATATGATGCAAAGCGACAAATATGCCTTCACAGGTACAGCTGCAGAAAAATTGGAGAAGATCTACATTCAGGAGATGCTGAACTTCACTCTCTATCCAAATGAGGTTTTCGTAACAGCACGTCGTTCTGGTTATCCAAGTTATAACTCAACAATTCTGCCACGTAAGAGCTATTCTGAGGTTCCTGCCAACAAGATTCCTCGTCGCTTCCCTACTGGTAATATCAGCCAGACTGATATCATGAAGGGTATCAAGACAGAGGCTTACAAGGCACAGGGCTTGACCATCACTACTTCAGGTCTCTACAATGAGGTTCTTGCAACAGAACGTCTGTGGCAAGACCAGGGTGCTCCAGCATGGGGTGCAGGAAGTGCAAAGTAATATTTAAATACATAGGGTATGGGAACACATCAGTGTTCCCATACTTTGTTTTTATCTAATTCTGAAATCAAATGAAAACAAGATTTTCCTTATTGTTCTTTTCGTTCTTGAGTCTTGCAAGCTATGCGCAAAACAAGACGGTGCTTCTTTATCCTGAGTATCAGAAGGGAACAATCTATATGAACGGGAATCAGGAAGTAAGAGTTCCGCTGAATTATGATGCAGGCAAGCACTGCGTGATGTATCAGCAAAACGGAGAGAATATGATTCTGATGAATGCCCAGTCGGTAGATAGCATGAAGATTGCCCAAGATCTCTTTTGCAGAATCAAGAACAAATTCTATCAGGTAATCAGTTATCCTAAGGGAAAGCTTCTGATTGACTGGGATCTTGACAAAGTGAATGTGGGTTATAAAGGAGCCTATGGAACAGTATCGCAAGCCCGTTCGCAGTCTGTCAATCTCTCCCTTATGGAAGGACAAGAGTATTCTGCCAATAAACCAGATACCCAACAGGATGTTTACAAAACCAGAAACAACAACAAATATCTTCTGCTGAAGAATGACAAGCTGAGTCATTTCAGCAACAAGAAGTCTTTGCTCAAACTGTTTCCAAACAATCAGAAAGAAATAGAAGAAATCATCAGAAAACACAATACTGACTTCGTGAAAGCCGAAGACATCATTGCCCTTACTGCTGATATTCTCCCATTGCTTCCATAAAACTCCCCCCTCCTCCATTTCCTAGGTACAACAGAGAAATTCAGCACAAAAATTGCGAAACACTCTTCACCCTTCACCATTCCACTATAACCTTCTGATATACAGAAGCTTTAATAGGGTGAAGAGTCAGTTTGACTCTTCACCACTCTTCACCCCTCTTCACCTTATTAATG
>NZ_NMPZ01000039.1 GCF_002224675.1 Segatella copri
AAAGCTTTGAAATTGAAAGCTTTTGCCCTTTCAGGGCGACTTTTTTGCCAACATTACCCAGGGCGACTGCCCTGGGCTAGGAGCTTCTGCCCTTTCAGGGCGTACGGGGTTATGGCTGCAGGGTGAAACCTACTACCAGATAAGCTTTCTCTGTGCTAGGGTTAGCAGCTACCTGAGCAAAGACAGGAACAGAGAAGGAATCAGTAATCTTGATATCCTTGGTAGCCTTGACACCTACGTGGGTTACGGCAAAACCGTTGGCATCCCCATAGAAGGTTGTAGCAAATGGAACTGCACCGATGCTTGCCTCCCAATCACAGCCACCCAACTTGAATGGAGCGGTAGCCTCGAGATAAGAAGAATAAGCACGGTCGCCATCCTTGTTGACTCCATCGTTGCCGGCGAAGTTGGTGTACCAGTTCAAGGCAAGCGGACCGAAGTCATAACCTACATTTGCCTCGAAAACATGAGAAGTTTCGTGAGCCTTGTAAGCGAAATACTTCTCGTTAGGAGAGTTGAACCAGTAATCGGTTACACCGATATGGAAACCACCAGTCTCGTATGCCAAGGTAAGATCAAACTCCTTGGTATCTTCCGGCTGAGAAAGACCTACACTTCCCCAAGCAGTAAGAGACAGACCTTTATATCCGATACCCAAGGTAGGCTGCAGGGAAACGGCTCCCAAATCCTGACCACGCCAGTAGTACTGGCTTACGATATCAGCACCGATAGAAGTTTCTACCTCGTCCTGTGCCATGGCAGCAGGAGCAAAAGCCATCAAACCGAGTGCCAAGGCACCCATCTTCTTCATATCTAAAATCTTCTTCATAATCTCTCTTTTTATGTGATACATTCCTGTTTTAAAAAGTTTTGGCTGCAAAATTACTAATAATAATTTTGCCTACCAAAACTTTTATCAATAATCTCTCTCGTCAATATATGAAAGTACTTTAGTTGTAGCAGCTCTCACCATGCTCGTAGATATCGAGACCTTCCTCCTCGATTCGCTTGTCAACACGGAGACCACAGATCTTCTTGATACCCCAGAAGAGGATGATACCTGCTGCAGCTGCCCAAAGGTCGATGCAGAGGATACCGAAGCACTGAGCTCCGAAGAAACCGAAGCCACCACCATAGAAAGCGCCGCCATCGAGGGCGAAGAGACCTGTCATCAAGGTACCGAAGATACCACATACACCATGCACTGAGCTGGCACCTACAGGGTCATCAATATGAAGCTTGGTATCGATGAACTCGATAGAGAATACCAGGATGATACCTGCCAGAAGACCAATGATGGCTGAACCCAATGGACTAACCAAGTCGCAACCGGCTGTAATAGCTACCAAACCAGCCAAGATACCATTCAATGTCAATGAGAATGATGGCTTACCATACTTGATCCAAGATGTAAACATAGTACCCAAACCACCACAGACAGCAGCCAGGTTGGTGGTCAGGAATACGTGGCTGATAGCAACACGGTTAACCTCACCAGAAGCAGCGAGCTGAGAACCAGGGTTGAATCCGAACCATCCGAACCAGAGGATGAATACACCGAGGGCAGCAGCCATCAGGTTGTGACCAGGGATAGCCATGCTCTTGCCGTTGCGGTACTTACCCAAACGAGGGCCTAAGCAGATAGCACCTACAAAGGCGAGGACACCACCAACACTATGTACAATGGCAGAACCTGCAAAATCATGGAAGGCAGCACCAAAGGTGTCCATCATAAATGAACCGGCATCAGCATTGCAAAGCCAACCGCCACCCCATGTCCAGTGACCTTCTACAGGGTAGATAATCAATGAGATGAAGAATGAATAGATGCAATACATGGAGAACTTGGTACGTTCTGCCATGGCACCTGAAACGATGGTAGCACTGGTAGCGCAGAATACAGTCTCGAACATCAGAAAGCCTTCTGTAGGAAGACCAGCTGCATTCTTGTAGAAAGAAAGATCGCCGAAGTTAGGCATACCGATGAATCCGGCACCATCGCTACCAAACATAAATCCAAAACCTACGAACCAGAAAAGAACCGAACCGATCATGAAGTCAACGAAGTTCTTAAACAAGATGTTCGCGGTGTTTTTACTACGGGTAAAGCCCGCCTCGCAGAGGGCGAATCCCGGCTGCATGAAAAAGACCAACATGGCTGCCAAGAGCATCCATACGGTATCTAATGAAATTCCTAAATCCTGTACACTCATAACACAAAATCTTTAAAGTGTTGATACAATCTGAAAACTAATCTCTCTCCTCCCTTCCACATCTTATTTTTCCTGCTCCGCATTATAAAGTGCGATGTCGCCTCTTTCACCTGTACGGATTCTTACGGTATCCTCTACAGGAATTACAAAGATTCGACCATCACCAATCTCGCCGGTACGGGCTGCCTCCTGGATGGCATGAATAGTTTTCTCTACGTTCTTGTCGCGCACGACAACATTCAACAACACTCGCTCAATACTGCTGGTATCATACATGACACCACGATAGATACGAGCCTGTCGCATCTTGCCCTCTCCTCTTACATCGTAGTAAGAGAACCACTCAATGTCGGCGGCAAGCAAAGCTTCCTTTACATCCTCAAATTTCGTCTTGCGGATAATTGCTTCGATCTTTTTCATGTTAATCTCTCCTATTATTTAAATTACATATTGTTCGTTTTCGAGTGCAAAGGTACGACAATTTAATTAATTAAATAGTTATTTACTTACTTTTTGCTTTAATTATTTTAGTTTACTTTCTATTTAATAACTCATTTTAAGAAACACAATACAAAATAAAAGAAAAACAAGTGTTTTAGCTTTCATTTTGCAACAAACCTTCATCAAATAAAAAAACCAGTGTGGATGAAGCCTCGTCAGACTATCATACCACACTGGTAGAATCATTAATTAACGTAAATCTAACTGAACTATACCGGGGGAACGAAGACCAGGCTTCAATTCACCGCCAATATAATATAATGTATGTTTTCGCATTGCCACTTGGGCTCCCGCTCTAGCCAGTAGAGGGGTTTGGTGGGAAAGAATTTCCCAGCGTTCAGTTTTCAGTTGATATGTCAAAGGACAACCGTTGAACTGATACCACGAAATGTCCTTCTTCAAATAATCAGCTTGTGCCACCTTGGAATAGGTTCCGCTGATGGCATCCCAGAAGATATCATGGTTCACGCCTCCGGCGCAAATAATCTGGGCTTCACCGTCGGGACTCACAGCCAGCATGGCAGTAGCGCCCGTCAAGGTGAGTTCCTTACCTTCGCCATTACGGGGTGCCGGAAGCGGATTCCAGCATTTGCCCTGGAGAAGATAACGCAATCCCGATGTGGCAACGACACTTGACTTGCCATTCTGATAGAAGCCGCCCCAGACATAGAGCTTGCCATCATAGGCAGCGCAGACCGGCTGAACTCTCGGTTCGCCAATCATTTCCGTTTCCCTTTTCCATTCCAGATTCTTTCCGAGTTCACAGGTGAGAACGGAAGCGGAAGGATGACCATCCTGATTGCCCCCCACAACAAACAGACGATTGTCCATCAGACAGACGCCCATGTTATCTACCGTACAAGGCAGGGCTGGCAAGGATTTCAATATCGGTTTGCCGCTCTTCTTGTCCAAATGGATACTCAAGACGGTTTTCAGACTATGTTCGGTATTGCATCCACCAACCAAAACCAGGCTATCACCAGAGGTTACTACTCCACCATAAGCAGCAGGTTCAGGCAAGTTGCCTATCATCTCCCAATGTAAGGTTTCCTCGTTGCCTGTCACTTTCGCTGCATAGATGCCCGAATAGTACTTCTTCTTTCCAGGTTCAGGGAAATTGCAGCCACCAGCCACTATCAGGTAGTCGCCGATGAATCCGGAATAACAAGCTGAGACACCAAGCTCATAGCCAGCCTCACCAGAAGGGAAGCCAGACAGGGACTTGATGCCCGCTTTGATTTCTCCCCGGAATGTAGATGCCGGCAAACCGTCCTGGTTTACCAGATTGGCACGTGTGAAAGGTTGCCATGCATATCTTACAAATCTCGGCTTCTTGAGTTCTGGTGAAGTGAGTCGAACCTTGTTTCCCTCAATCTTCACCTGTGCAGGATAGAAGAGGCCCTCTTCCTCAGCCATCTCGAAGCAGGATGGAGCCTTGCCGTCGGAAGTACGGAGGCCATCGCCATAGGTAAATGATACCACCAGAGATTCGCCCTCTCTTACCACCTTATTATATATAGGACCTGATGGGGTTACACTATGACCATAGGTCTGGTTCAAAGCCCAGCGCCCCAGACGCTCACCTACCGGCAGCTTGTTCGTAGGATGCACATCGAGCGAATCTCCCTGATCGGAAGACACCACCATTCCGGTATTCGGGATGGATTTCATCAATCGGAGCTGACTGTCACGGAACCAGGTCCAGGAAGGACGGTTCAGGCTGGACAACTGTACGAAATAGAAAGGCATCTCAGGATTCTTCCAATTGCTTCTCCAACTATCCACCAGAAGGCGGAAGAGTTGTTCGTGAGCATCCATATTGTGGGCATTCGATTCACCCTGATACCAGATCACTCCCTTGATAGGATATTGCTGCAAAGGCAGGATACCACTCTCGTAGAGATAACATGGCTCGTATGGATGACGACCGAGATGTGTAGCATCGTGGGTGAGATTCCTGGCAGCCCTGCCTCTTACCCAATCCTGGATAAAGTCATTGTGCAACCAGTCTCTCAAGATAGCCGGGAACTGGGTTTCCAAGGTATTTCTATCTACCCAGGCTTCCGTAGGAGCACCGCCGATGGCATTGCATATCAATCCCACAGGCACCTTCAGACTATCCCGCAACATCTTACCATAATAATAAGCTACGGCAGAGAACTGGGCTGCAGTTTCCGGAGAAACCTTCTTCCAGGTAGTATTCTTGAAATACTGCAGATGATTCAGAGAATCCAAACAGGATGCCGGCCATGCCACATCGTATGTCTCCCATCTTCCCTTCATATCGAAAAGGCGGAAATCAGGGTCATCAGCCTGAGCGATGTCTTTCTTGCCGGTAACAGCCTGATTCAATCGGAATGCCATATTCGACTGTCCCGAACACAACCAGACCTCACCTACAGCCACATGGCGGAACTCTTTCTTCTGCTTGCCAGCCTGAATGGTGAGCGTATAATCAGTGCCTACCTGCAGAGGTTGCAGGGTGACACTCCACTCACCACGGTTATTGGCAATGGCAGTAGCCTTCTGTCCGGCAATGCTTACCATCACCTTCTCGCCTGTATTGGCGATGCCATGGATATCGAGCGGCACATTGCGCTGCAATACCATATTATCCGTATAGAGATCGGAGAGTTGCAGTCCACCATAATTTCCGGTAATACCGCCATAAACGGTTTTCGCCAGGATGCCGGCACCTTCCGCATTCGGATGGATGGCATCCGGCAACAGATTAGGATAAGGATAGAGAGGAGCATGGAAATCGATCACTTCCGCTCCGCTCACCTTTGCTACCACCTGGATAGCATCCTGTATTTCATCATGCCACTGCTTGGTGCCCGAGATAAAACGGGGATGGCGGTGGGCAATCGGAGTCATTCGAGCCAGAATAAAACGTACCTTCGGATTCACGGAACGCAGAGAGTCCATCAGGGAAAGATAATCTTTCACGAACTCATCACGATAGTTAGGCCAGTTTCTTGGGTCCGTATCGTTGATACCCAAATGGATGACAGCAATATCGCCCTTGAACGCCATTGCCTGTCTGTACTCTTCCTGCTGCATGTACGGACGGTGTCCATGCCTCAACAGGGTAGCACCCGGCTTACCGAAGTTACCTACCAGGTACTTGTCTCCCAACATCTTCTGAAGTTGTACAGGATAAGAGAAATGTTCTCTATCCTGAAT
Organism: Segatella copri; assembly: GCF_002224675.1. Lineage (GTDB taxonomy): Bacteria > Bacteroidota > Bacteroidia > Bacteroidales > Bacteroidaceae > Prevotella > Prevotella copri_U. The sequence goes on from NZ_NMPZ01000039.1 coordinate 5,901, forward strand.
ACCAGTACCATAGGTAATACTGTTACCGACACAAGCCACCTTTACTTTTTGGGCAGCTTTTTTCTTTGGGGCTGCATTCACTGTCTGGAGCCCCATCGAGAGTGCCGACAGCAAAACTGCTGCCAACACTCTACTAGGAAACTTTAACTTACCATACAACATATATATACCTATCTTATAATACTTTTCTGAAGTTTCGCATGTGGTTCAAGTACGGACTGAAGGCCCAAAAACTCCTAGCCCTTTGATAATTAGTTTATATTATTTATATCTATTATTTGTTATCTGCTCAATGCTCAGGTTATAGAATCGAATGTCGTAATAATCATCCGTCTGGGTTTTAGGATTTCTGAATGCATTCTCTTCCAGGAGGAAATAGATGCTGCCATCCTTGCCCTGAACCATGGTTGAATAGGCTGAAGTAGTATTGCTCAACTGATAGCAACCTTCCCAGTTCTTGGCGATAGCCTCTGGAGTAGCATAATCAGCAGGAGTCTCCAATGCCTTGTAGTAGATACCTACGTTGTTACGGCCTGGACCTACCGGAACACTCTGAAGCAACAGCTTTACTTTCTTGCCATTCTTCTTGGCATCCACCATGAGAACCTCGCCATTGCAAGAGTTCTTGTGAGCAGCAACACCCATATTCTTGGCATCAGAAGCTATTACCTTGCCCCAAGAACCTGTGGCTGTCTTCTTATCCTCATAAGTATAGATGTTGATGTGGCGTCCACCCATCGCACGGCTGCTGAGCAACACATTGCCGTCTGGCAACTCTTCAACCTTAGCCTCATCTCCGTAAGGAGCAGCCTCGGCTACATTCTTGCCCAATACCTTCCAGTTCTGACCGAAGTCATCGCTATAGAGAATGCGGTTTCCGCTGCGGGTACACAACACGGTATAGACACGATAGTACTTGCCCACCTTGATCTGCTTACTCTGGCAGATTCTACCACTGGTAAAGAAGGCTGATTCCACTTCTGGCATGAGGTCGTAAATCTGCTTGGTCACTTCCTCGCCATACCATGTCTTACCCTCGTCGTCGCTGTAGTATCTACCCATCATCAGGAGATGACCACGCTTAGACTCCCAGTAGCCGATACCACCCGATGCACACATCAGGAGGATTCTGCCGCTCTTCTTATCTACCACGACAGCCGCATCGCCATGGGCACAGTCGAAACTGGTAGCAATACCGTTTCCACCCTTTGCCACCATCTGCTCTGGAGAGCTCCAGGTAGCGCCCTTGTCCATACTGGTCTTCATCACGATGTCGAGATGACGACCGCCACCAATATCCTTATTATGATAACGATGATCGGTAAATGCAATCAACTTACCCGACTTACACTCCACGATGGCAGGAATACGATACTGTGCATCCTTGTTAGAGAAGACGGTGATGCCGCCCTGAGCGTTCACAGCCTGAGCCTCAACTGCCATTTCTGGGGTTGCAGCAGCAACCTGTGCAGGCATCATCAGGGTAATACCCATCGTAGCAAGACACAATGCCTTGCTTATATTTGCTGGAAAAATCATATTTCTCATTTTTTGTTCATTTATACTTCCTTGTTCAAAATCTCCTGACACAGAGAGTATGCCTTGATCATCATTCTCGGAATGTGGAACGGACCCTTGAAGAGATTACCCTTGGCAGGCTGTGCCACGGTACCGTCTCTGTGAAGATAACCATACCACTCGCCGAACTCGGCATCTGGGAAGTGGGCGTAGGTCCACTCGCTGATGCGCTGATGCTTGTAGATATACTCGTCATCACCTGTTGCAAGGTAAGCATAGAGCGAAGCGATGATGGTTTCGGTCTGTGGCCACCAGAACTTCATATCCTGAGAATAATCCTGCGAAGGAAGATTCCTGCAGTCTCTGAAGTTGATGATGCCGCCATACTGCTTGTCCCATCCCCAGTTCCAAGACCAGTCGAAGATCTGCAGCGCCATATCGGTTATCTCCTTGTCCCATCCTCTCTGCTTTGCCTCTTCCATGATGAACCATGAAGTCTCGATGCAATGACCTGGGTTGATGGTGCGTCCCATACAGGTATCCACAAACTCACCGTTCATTCCTACGGTCTCCAGGAGACACTTGAACTCTGGGTGGATGAAGTACTTTTTCAGCTTGGCAATCGATTCATCAATCTGCTCGGTGAGCTTAGGATCGTTGATGACCTTGCGGATGCAGGAAGCCACGTTGATGAGAATCATGATGATGCTATGGCTCTGCAACTGAACAGATTCCTCAAACTTTGGAGCCAGAATACCAGGTGTAGTGAGGAAACGCTGTGTATCCTTGAAAATCTGGAGGGCACGTTCTGCATATTTCTGCTCGCCGGTAGCCAAAGCATACTCCGACATCGCAATGGCTGCGAAGGTTTCAGAGAATACATAGCGACGCATGCGCAATGGCTTGCCTTCAGCTGTAACAGAGAAGTACATTCTGCCATTCTCGTCGAAGCAATGCTTCTCGATGAAGTCGAGGGTGCTCTTCGCAGCCTCCAGCCACATCGGGTTCTTCTCTACATTATTATATGCATAAGCGCATATAAAGGCGAATCGACCCTGAAACCACACAGACTTGGTGGAATCGATCAGACTTCCATCTCTATCAAGACAAGTGTAAACACCACCGTTTACCTTATCCCATCCATGCTCCATCCAGAATGGCATGATGTTCTCTGTCAGATCAGTCTTATAAGATTCAGCCCACTGCTTGATATATTCTTTTATGTTCATTCTTACTGGTTCTAGTGGATTTTACTTAAAACTGATTGCAACGCTCGAAGAAGTGGATAGCTTCCAACTCTTTCTTCATTGCCTGCTCCTCCTCATCGGTCATGTTGCGGAATGGAGTACGGTTTGGACCCAGGTCGAAGCCCATCAGCTTCATGATACGCTTACCGCCAACGATGTTACCACGGTAGTGACAGATGACGTTGATAACCTCCTGAGCGAAGTTCTGCTTCTCACGGGCAGTCTCGATGTCGCCGTTCTTCCAAGCCTCGATGATGCCTACCAACTCCTTACCGTTATAGTTGGTTGTACCACCGATACCACCCTGTGCACCTCCCTGAGCCAGGCTAGGGAGAATAGTCTCATCCTGACCATGGAGCATATCATACTTACCGTTCTTGTAGAGACGGCACTGGTTGTACTCATACAGGCTCTCGAAGGTATATTTGATACCAGCGAAGTTAGGAATGCGTCCATCTACAGCCTTCAACAGATCGAGCATTGGCAGGTAAGCGCCATTGAATGCAGGAATATGATAGTAGTAGAAAGGAAGCTCAGGAGCAGCAGAAGCAATCTCCTCGCAATATTTCACCAGTTCCTCGATGCGGCCGATATGTGGGAATGGAGGCGCCATTGAACCGATACCCCAAACACCCAACTTCTGTGCGTGCTCAGCCAAACGACGACTCTCACGGAGGCAGCAGCTGCCTACATGAACGATAATCTTAAAGTCCTTTGGAGCTACGGCTACCCATCTCTCAGCAAGGAGCATTCTCTCCTCGGTGGTCAACATATAGCCCTCGCCTGATGAACCATTGATAAACACACCCTTCAGACCGTTCTTCTGAAGCATCTTGGCATAAGCCTCGATTGGTTCCAAGTTCACATCACCGTTAGCATAAAAAGGAGTAAACGGTGCATCGATAAGTCCAATGATCTTTTCCATAATTATATATATATAAGTTAGTTAAATTTTCCTTGTTACTATATTATTATTCTAAGTTATCAGTCTTTGGCTTCAAGCAAACCAGCTGAAGTGTCAGCGCAGCGATAACCACCACGCCCAATACGGCAAAAGCCAAGCCCAGATTACCACCATCTGAGAACTTACCCATTATCTGGGTAACCATAGCTCCGGCAAATACGCCCACCATATTCATGATACCATAGGCTGTAGCTCTGTATTTGGCAGAGATAATCTGACAGAGGATTGGCATATTGTTGGCATCAAACATACCATAACCGATACCGAAGAGCAATCCAGCTCCCACTACCGCTACCACACTGTGACCGAAGCCCAGGAGGAAGAGAGCAGGAATCGTCATTCCCAGACCGATGGCACTGGTATAAACGCGGCCACGGATGTTCTTGTGAACCCATTTATCGGAAAGTACACCGCCGAAGAGTACACCAAACAAAGAAGAAACTGCAATGGTGATAGTTGACATCGGACCAGCCTCAGACATAGGTACACCCAGATTCTCTGCAAACAAGGTTGGAAGCCAGTTCTTGGTAGCCCAACCTGGAAGAGAAGGAACTGCGAAATAGAAGAGAATCACCCAGAATGCCCAAGTAGAAAGCACAACTGACAAGCCTTGGAACAATCCACCCTTTGCTGGCTTCTCCTTCTGAGTCACAGCCACATTCACAGTATCCTTGTCTTTATCGTGCAACAACAGAAGCAATACGACAGAATAAGCGATTCCGAGAATACCGAACCAGCGGAAAGCGGTGTGCCAGGAGAAGGCTGCTGCCACGGTAGCACCAAATCCTCCGATAGCCTGACCTACATACAAACCGGTCATGTGAACACCGACAGCCAGAGATCTGGACTTTCCTTCATGCCAGTCGGCAATGAGAGACAAGGCAGAAGGGATGTAAAGCGCCTCGCTGATACCCATCAATGCCCTCAACATGTAAAGCTGATCAAAACTGGAAGCATATCCCATCAGATAGGTCACCAGAGACCAGACAAAGAGACTGCCTACTACTAATTTCTTTCGACTGATCCTATCTGCTACGATACCGGCAAATGGACTCACAATACCATAGATCCAAAGGAAGACTGCCATCAAAGCGCCAAAGGCTTCAGCTTGCTGTAATTCCACGATGTCAACCTTCATAGCGTCCTGCATGGTGGAAAGCATCTGTCGATCCATATAGTTGAGAAGAGCAACCACCCACAGGAGCGCTACAACTAACCAGGGATAAAACTTTTTATTTTTCATTTCGATTGTTAGTTTTGTTATTCGGGTGCAAATTTACCACTTATTTTAATGCCAACCAAATTTTAATGAATCAATTTTCGTTATTCAAGTTAATTAAATTAGTTTATTTATTTGTTCTTACGTTTTACATCTATACACCTTATTATATATATAAAAGAATCTCTTCTGAGTTGTTTGAGCAACCAGTATTTTAAAAAGCTAAAAATCATAGGTTCAAACAGTTAAATCATTCCCCGAAAATGGGGAAAAACAAAGTTTATTCTAACAATTTAGATTAATTAACTCTCAAACATTAAAAAAACGGATTTATTTATTTATCTTTGCAGCGTAAAAACTTAAACAAGAAATATCTGTATGGCAAAAAGCATCATACCTCACACTAAATGGTCTGCCTCTAAGACAGCTCTTTTGAACTTGCTCATAGAACATGGAGGGCAAACTATCGCCGAACTATCCAGTAGTTTGGGGGTAAGTGTGCCATATACTACCAAGACTCTGAACGAGCTCATTGAGGATGGTTTGATTGAGGTAACAGGCAAGAAAGACAATTACTCGAAAAGAGCGCCAAAGATTTACGACCTCATCGCAACATCCGGATATTTCCTCGGCATAGATACAGGAAAGCAAAATCTCACCTTCGGCATCTGTGATTTTTGTGGTAACATAGTGGCAGAACCTGAACTGATACACTTTGACTACCAGGACACCCCGGAATGCTTCAACCGTTTCATCAACCTCATCAACGAATACATCCAGAGATCAGGCATCGCAAGAAGCCAGATCAAGAAGGCTTGTATGAGTATCGGTGGACGAGTGAACCCGGAAACAGGTTGTGCCTATAATTACTTCACCTGCACGACAATGCCGCTGGCAGAAGCGCTGACCGAAAGACTCGACCTGCCTTTCTGCATCGACAACGATACCCGCTGCATGACTTACGGTGAATATCTGAAAGGTGTCTGCAAGGGATTGAAAAACATCATCTTCGTAAACGTCAGCTGGGGCATCGGCATCGGTATCATCTTCGACGGCAAGCTCTATCTCGGAAAATCAGGCTTCTCGGGTGAAATCGGACACATGCACATCTATAATAATGACATCATCTGCCATTGTGGAAAAACAGGTTGCATGGAAACGGAAACGTCAGGATCGGCATTGCTGCGCAAGATGAAAGAGGCTCTAGAGAACGGTGGAACATCCGTGCTGTCCGACAAGGTGAAGAACCAGCATCAGGAACTCACCCTGCAGGATATCCTCGATGCCATCAAAAAAGAGGATGTGCTCAGCATCGAGACCCTGCAGAAGGTGGCTGTGGAACTGGGAACCAATCTCGCCGGCATCATCAACATCTTCAATCCGGAGATGCTGGTCATCGGAGGAGACCTCTCGGTAACAGGTGCTTATCTTACCCAACCTATCTGCATGGGCATCAAAAAGTTCTCGCTCAATATGGTGAACGAGGATTCGCAGGTTGCCACCTCTACCCTGAAAGAGCATGCAGGACTGATTGGAGCCTGCCTCATGGCAAGAAGCAAGTACTTGAACAATTAATAGATTAAGAATACATTATTAATATATAAGAATACATTAACTATAAACATATATCAACTATGCGTGTAATTATCGAAAAGAATTACGATGAGTTGGCTCGCTGGGCAGCTCGTCACGTTGTGGAGACCATCAAAGCTTTCCAACCAACAGCAGAGAAACCATTCGTTCTGGGTTTGCCAACAGGCTCATCACCTATTGGTATGTATGCAGAAATCGTAAAGGCTGTCAAGGCTGGTGAGGTTTCTTTCAAGCATGTACTCACTTTCAACATGGACGAATACGTAGGTTTGCCAGAGGCTCATCCAGAGAGCTATCATTCATTCATGGCTCACAACCTCTTCGACCACATCGATTGCCCTAAGGAGAATATCCACATTCTCAATGGTAACGCTGAGGATCTCGAGGCTGAGTGCGCTCACTACGAGGAGATGATTGCAGAAGCAGGTGGTATCGACCTCTTCATCGGTGGTATCGGCCCTGATGGCCACATTGCTTTCAATGAGCCATTCTCTTCTCTCAACTCCCGTACTCGCGTGAAGACTTTGACTACTGATACCCGCATCGCTAACTCTCGTTTCTTCGGTGGCGATATGAACGCTGTGCCAGCTACAGCCCTCACAGTAGGTGTTGGTACCGTTATGGCTGCTAGAGAGGTGATGATTCTCTGCAATGGTCACAACAAGGCTCGTGCCCTTCAGGCAGCTATCGAAGGCCCTGTTACTCAGGCTTGGACTATCAGTGCACTGCAGACTCACCAGCATGGTATCATCGTTTGCGATGAGAGCGCTACAGATGAGTTGAAGGTAAGCACCTACAAGTACTTCAAGGACATCGAAAAAGACAACTTGTAAAAAAAACAAAGTAATAACTATAAAGACAAGAAACTATGAGACTAAATCTTAGTTCAGAAATTGTACTCAATAAGGTACCATTGGCATACTACAAACCAAAGACTACTGTAGAGTACTCTGAGATCTCCAGAATGGAGAAAATTCATACCGACATCTTCGCCTCTTCCATGGAGGGTGCAGCTCATGTAGCTGACCAAGTAGAGAAGGAAATCAAGGCAGCTCAGCACGAGGGCAGATATTACGTGATGGCATTGGGCACAGGCTTGTCGCTCACACCTATCTACAAGGAATTGCAGAGAAGATGCGAGGCTAAGCAGCTCAGTTTCAGAAACGTGGTAGTATTCAATGCTTACGAGTACTATCCAGTACAGAAGGAAAGTTCTCTGAAGAGCATCAACCAGTTGAAGGAGCGTTTCCTCGACCATGTTGACATCGATCCACAGAACATCTTCACATTGGATGGCAGCGTGGCACAGGACGCAGTGCAGGATACCTGTCACCTCTACGAGAAGCGCATCAAGACCTTCGGCGGTCTCGACATCGCTCTCCTCGGTATCGGAAGAATGGGTAATATCGCTGCCAACGAGCCAGGCTCTGGTATCCAGTCTATCACCCGTCTGATCCTCATCGGCAATACTTCCCGCGAGGAGATGGAGAACAGCTTCGGCACCAATGAGCAGGTTCCTCCTTGCTCTCTCACCATGGGTATCGCTACCCTGCTCTCTGCCAAGAGTGTTTACCTCACAGCATGGGGCGACGAGAAGGCTGAAATCATGCAGAAGGTAGTAGAAGGAAACATCACTGACACATTGCCAGCTAGCTTCCTCCAGACTCATCCTAATGCAAACGTTATTCTCGACCTGAGCGCTGCTTCTCACCTGACACGTATCAAGCATCCTTGGCTCGTAACAAACTGCGAGTGGACAGACAAGTTGGTACGCAGTGCATTGGTATGGCTCTGCCAGAAGTTGCACAAGCCTATCCTGAAGTTGACCAACAAGGACTACAACGAGAATGGTCTGAGTGAGCTCTTGGCTCTCTACGGCTCTGCATACAATGCAAACATCAAGATCTTCAACGACTTGCAGCATACCATCACAGGTTGGCCAGGCGGTAAGCCAAATGCTGACGACACTTATCGTCCAGAGCGTGCGAAACCATTCCCTAAGAGAGTGATCGTATTCTCTCCACATCCAGACGATGACGTGATCTCTATGGGTGGTACTATCCGCCGATTGGTACAGCAGAAGCACGAGGTACATGTAGCTTACGAGACATCCGGTAACATCGCAGTAGGCGACGAGGAGGTTACAAGATTCATGCACTTCATCAATGGTTTCAACCAGATCTTCGCTGACTCCAAGGATAGCGTGATCTCTAAGAAATACCAGGAAATCAAGGAGTTCTTCGCACACAAGAAGGAGAGCGATTTCGATACCCGTGACATTCTGACCATCAAGGGTCTGATTCGTCGTGGCGAGGCTCGTACAGCTTGTACATTCAACGAGATTCCTCTGAACCGCGTTCACTTCCTTGACTTGCCATTCTATGAGAGCGGCAAGATTGAGAAGTTGCCTATGACAGAGAAGGACGTTGAGATCGTTAGAGCATTGCTGCAGGAGGTGAAGCCTCATCAGATTTATGTTGCTGGTGACTTGGCTGACCCTCACGGAACTCACAAGAAGTGTACCGACGCTGTTCTCGCAGCCATCGACGAGGAGAAGAAGGCTGGCGCAGAGTGGTTGAAGGACTGCCGCATCTGGATGTACCGTGGCGCTTGGGCAGAATGGGAGATTGAGAACATCGAGATGTGTGTTCCATTGAGCCCTGAGGAGTTGAGAGCAAAGCGTAACTCTATCCTCAAGCACCAGTCACAGATGGAGAGTGCTCCATTCTTGGGTAACGACGAGCGCCTCTTCTGGCAGCGTGCAGAAGACCGCAACCGTGGCACCGCCCAGCTCTATGATGAGTTAGGTCTGGCTTGCTACGAGGCTATGGAAGCATTTGTGGAGTACATTCCACTCTAAGCCTTCCATCAGCATACTCAAGTTGATATATAATAATATAGATCTTCATTCATACTCTAACCTATATCAACTATTCATTTGACAAAACTAATTGTACGAGAATAATTAGTTTGTGCCCTTCTGCCGAAAGACAGGAGGGCATTTTTTATATAAAAATTTGGGATTTCGTAAGAAATATCGTACCTTTGCAAGCAAAAAGCAAAACAAACGATATGAAAAGAATCAAAATGCCACTCTTGGCAAGAATCATCCTTGCCATTCTGCTGGGCGTAATCTTCGGCAATTTCTTCAATGAAGCAGCCGTCAGAGCGTTCCTCACCTTCAACGGAATCTTCAGCCAGTTTCTTGGCTTTATGATACCGCTCATCATCATCGGTCTCGTAACACCAGCCATTGCCGACATCGGTCATGGAGCAGGAAAACTTCTTCTTGCCACCGTGGGCATCGCCTTTGCCGACACGATCCTGGCAGGTCTGCTAGCCTATGGCACAGGCTCAGCTCTCTTCCCTCACATGATTGCCAACTCGGCTCATGTGGCAGTAGATAAAGTGGAAGAACTCAAACCGTTCTTCGAAATCAAGATACCTGCCATGGTAGATGTGATGAGTGCCCTCGTATTCTCCTTCATTGCCGGACTGGGCATTGCCCACAAAGGCAGCCGCACCATGCAGAAGATTTTTCAGGAATTCAAGGAAATCGTTTCCGGTGTCATCGCCAAAGTCATCATTCCCCTCCTGCCCCTTTACATCTTCGGCATTTTCCTGGGTATGACTTTCTCGGGCGAAGCCTACCACATCCTGCTGGTCTTTGCACAGATTATCCTCGTGATTCTCGTACTTCATATTGTGATCTTACTTTATGAATATCTGCTGGCAGGCGGCTTGTCCCACAAGAATCCTTTTAAACTGCTGCTCAATATGCTGCCAGCCTACTTCACGGCTCTCGGCACCTCTTCTTCGGCAGCCACCATTCCGGTAACACTGAAGCAGACCCTGAAAAACGGGGTTACCGACGGCATTGCCGGCTTCACCATTCCGCTCTGTGCCACCATCCATCTCTCAGGTTCTATGATGAAGATTACCTGCTGTGCGCTAACCATCTGCCTCATCAATGGTTTGCCGTGCGATCTGCCTCTCTTCCTCAACTTCATCTTCGTGCTCGCCATCTGTATGGTGGCAGCTCCGGGAGTACCGGGAGGAGCCGTGATGGCAGCACTCGGTCCGCTCGCCTCCGTATTGGGTTTCACTGCCGATATGCAGGCGCTCATGATAGCCCTCTATATTGCAATGGACAGTTTCGGCACCGCCTGCAATGTAACAGGTGATGGTGCCATCGCCGTTGTCGTGGATAAGATATTCAGAAAGGATCAATAAGAGATAAAAAAGGTGTGTCATGGAGTAATGACACACCTTTTTTCAAAAATATGATGTTACTACAAGAATCTTAGCATGGAATAACCTTCCAGGATTCTATGCACCTTCTATCAGCAGAGAAATTAATTCCTACCTTATATACTTTTCTGCCATCTTCAGCAAAAGCAATAGCATAATTTTTCTGGTTGATTTGCTGCATGGCAACATCCGCACTATGCTCGTATTTCAACTCAAACACATAGATGCTCTTCTTCGTGAAAAGTAACATATCTATACGACCATCAGCAGTAGGAACTTCGGCACGGATGTCAGCTCCCAACATCAGCAAACAAGTATAGAACACAGCCTGATAATGACGCTCATTGTTATTGACCAATGTATATGGAAACTTTTTATAGAATGTCTGCAGATGAGGAATAAATGCCTCCATATCATCATGCTCAACCAAACATTCATAGTAAGCCGCATACAAAGCATCCTTTTCTCCCAAATTATCCGGCGCATAATAACGGAACAGACTGTTTGAAAATCCCGTTTTCACCTCAGTATTAGGAAAGCCAAGCTTGAAGATTTTACTGCGGCGATTATACGCTTTTATCGTGAGATAACCACTTTGATAAAGCACTGGCACGGGGTCGATAATCTTCTCAGTAGGTGTATCAAAACGATCTGCCGTCGCCGTAATATCATCAAGATCCAGCATATCCAAATGCTTCTCCTGCAAAAGATCGATTAAGAAAGTAGGAGTGCCCGTAGAGAACCAATAATCATCAAATTCATTACTTGCCAATGTATTAAATAGACTATAAGGATTATAAACATCTTCACCACGCCCACTGAAATGATAACCATCATAATGATGCTGAAGCTCCGACAAAGCCTCATCGTATGTCATTTCATTTTCATTTGCCAATTCACGGATGTCATCCTTAAAAATTGACACCAGTTCATTTCTGCTGATTCCACAAATATCACTATATTTATCTAACATACTGATATTCGTAATGTTATTAAGTTCACTAAAGATACTCAACTGGCTAAATTTAGAAATACCAGTAAGAAAGACAAAGCGCAAATGTCTCTCTTCACCTTTCAATGGACTAAACAAATTTCGCATTGCATTACGAATCTGCTCCTGCAAATCCGGACTCTTCATCGAGTCGTGCATAGGAGCATCATACTCATCAATAAGTACCACAACCTCCCTACCTGTCTGAGCATAAGCAGCCTTAATGATATTCTGCAATCTCACATTATATGCTTTCTCATATTCCACATGCAGAGAATATCTTGCTTCGTAATCAGCAAGAAGACTATCTAGTGTAGCGTGCAAGGAAGCCATATCGTAAAACTTACCCTTACTGATATCCAAATGGATAACAGGATAGCTTAACCATTCATGCTCCAACTGCTGCATCGCCAATCCTTTGAAGAGTTCCTGTTTTCCTTCGAAATAGGCCTGAAGCAGAGTAACGAGCAGAGACTTTCCAAATCGTCTAGGACGATTCAGAAAGCAATACTTATTCTCATGAACCATCTGGTAGGCAAGAGCTGTCTTGTCCACATACACATAGTTTCCCCTGATAATGTTCTCGAAAGTCTGTATTCCGAGAGGATAATTTCTACCTTTCATAAGCCCATAATATTAAAATCGAAGCGCCAGTTTATCATCCTACTTCATTTTCCTGAAGGCATGAATGAATTGCTGGTTGCAAAGATAATGATTATTTCTGAAACAAAAGAAGATTGATACTGAATATTTTATCAAAAAAGGGGGAAAGCGGATATAATTAGGGTGCGCCATAAGTCTATGACGCACCTTAGCTTTCAAATGAACTTGAAAATTTAGAACTTAATCCAGGTCAGCTTCTTCCATATTCCCTCGAAAGGACCATGGGAATGGTACTTGAGCCAGAGGTTGGAGAAAAGACATTGTACTACTACCATGGCGATGCCGACAAAGAAGGCATAGGTAATGCCGAGCTTCGTCTGAAGATTGAAGCCATAATAGGCAAACAGTCCGCAACCGATGATAGACTGGAGAAAGTAGTTGGTCAGACTCATCTTGCCAAACTGGCGCAGGAACGACAATCCCTTTCTGAACCATTCCTTTCCGTACCATAACAATACGAATCCTGATACTACAAACGAGAGGATGAAGAAGTTGTAGATAGGATAAAGCCAATTGTTCCATGTTTCCATGTGGCGCACATCTGCGATGCCTCCCACGATCAACACCAGGATAGAAACCGCCAGCACCTTCTTCCACAAAGCCAGGTTGTTGTTCTCATTGTAGAACCAACGCTTTCTACCCACCAGCATTCCGAGTATGAAGAGGCAGATGGTCTGTGTATGTCTTCCCTTCATCATGCACCAGTAATAAGTAGCCACCTGTCCGTATCGCAGGTTGCCATAGGCATTCTCCAGGAAACTGCCGTGCTGATGACCATTATACATATTTCCATACACCTCTCTCAACGACGACGCATCTACCTGCCATCCCGAAATGAGGGAATAGATTTCTATCGGTTGGATAAAGAGGAAGGCAACCACCCACCAGAGCCATTTGGTAGGAAGATAACTCAATGGGATGAGAACCAGTCCATAGATGGCATAGGAGAAGAGGATGTCGCCATCGAAGAAGGCGGTGTTCACGATACCGAGCATTGCCAGCAGGAACATTCGCCAGGCGAATCTACCCGAAAAGCAATTTCCACGCTGCTGCTGGTTATCGTTCATGATGAAGAAGCTCAATCCGAAGAGCAGGGCAAAGATGCCATACATCTTTCCCGACAGCAGCAAAGCCAGCACATCTGCCATCCAATCATCACACCCCAGCGTATAAGCATGCGCTATGCTTCCATCGTACATATTGAAATGCTCCACGGAGTGATAGAGAATAATACCTGCTACGGCCAATCCTCGCAAGGCATCAGCCACGTCAATACGACTGTTTTTCAGTCCTAATGTCTTGTAAAAATTCATTTTGATATTTTATGTTAGTTATTATGAGTTGGCAAAGGTATAACATTTTATTGGAAAAAGCGAATTATCCTCAATGTATAACAAATATTAAGTTTTAATAGAAAAAGAGAAAAAGTCTGCCTTTTCCTTGGTTATTCATTAGAAAAAGTGTATCTTTGTTCCGTTATTCATTAGAAAAAGTGTGAAAAACTTCCATGTATTCGTCAGAAAAAGTGTGAGAATCTACAGATATTCGTTAGAAAAAATGTGAAGTTTATACGATTATTCATCATAAAAAGTGTAAATCATGGAAAGAAGCATCTATAATAAACTCGTTGAATGGAAGAACAAGCGAAATCATAAACCTCTGATTCTCAACGGAGCAAGACAAGTAGGCAAGACCTATATCCTGCAAGAATTCGGAAAAAGAGAATATAAAAAGCTTGCATTCTTCAGTCTCGACAGAAATCAGAAGGCAGCAGAAGTGTTTGAAAAAGGAGGCACAACTGCTGATATACTGATGGCACTCTCCGCCATCAGCCAGGTAGATATTACCCCCAACGATACCCTTATGGTACTCGATGAGATACAGGATTGTCCCAAAGCATTAGAAGCATTAAAGTTCTTTTGCGAGGATGCTCCTGATATTCATATCATCGTGGCAGGATCCCTGTTGGGAATATCACTCCATAGCGGGGTGTCATATCCAGTAGGAAAAGTAGAAGAGCTGCGCCTCTACCCGATGAACTTCATCGAATTCCTCGATGCCATGGGAAAAGCGAAACTGGCAAGCATCTTGAAAGAAGGAAATTGGAACGTCATCAATTTACTGGAAACAGAATTGATCAGCCTGCTGCGACAATATTATTATGTAGGAGGAATGCCAGCCGCCGTACTCGCCCATGTAGAGCAGAAGGGACTGCAGGAAGTCCGTTCCATCCAAAAGCAGATTATACAAGACTATCGCCGAGATTTCTCGAAGCACGCACCAGATAGAGAAGTGCCTCGCATTAATATGGTGTGGGACAGTATCCCTGCCCAACTTGCCAAAGAGAACAAGAAGTTTATCTATGGAGCCGTGAAGAAAAGTGCCAGAGCCGCAGATTTCGAACTGGCCATCCAATGGCTGATAGATGCAGGACTGGCATATAAGGTTCAGAGAGTCAATACCCCACGCCTCCCTTTCAAATTCTATGAAGACCTGAACGCCTTCAAACTCTTCATGCTCGATGTGGGACTGATGGGAGCGATGGCAGAGACTTCAGCAGAATCGATGTTGGTAGGAGATGGCATTTTCTCTGAATATAAAGGAGCCTTCACGGAATTATATGTCTTCACCCAGTTGAAGAGCCAGGATATTTCATTATACTATCATGCTGTGGATAACTCCACAATAGAGATTGATTTCCTAGCCCAATGGCACGACCGGGTTATACCGATTGAAGTAAAGGCAGAGGTGAACGTCAAGGCCAAATCTCTCAGAACATTCATCACCAACAATCCGGAACTGAAGGGACTCCGCTACTCCATGCTTCCCTATAAGGATCAAGATTGGATGATCAATGTTCCGCTCTATGCATGCCTGACACCATTTGATAAATTACCTAGTATTATTTGACAAATCAGCCTAATGGCATTTAATAAAAGCTTCAATTCTGACATTTCCGTCAGAATCGAAGCTCAAGCCAGTCATCGAACTTCACGTTCTGGAAGGTGTGGATGCCCAGCTTCTCGGCAGCCTCACAGTTTTCCTTCAGATCATCGATGAAGAGGGTTTCATCGGGATGGATGTTCGCCTGCCTGATTACCTCTTCGTAGATGCGGGCATTAGGCTTTGCCAGATGCATTCTCTGAGAGAGGAAGCACTGCTCGAAATAATCCTCTACCCCATGGTTCTGATAAGGGAAGAGATGCTCCACGCAATAATCCCAATGAATATCAATGGTATTACTCAGGAGGAAGAGGCGATAGCCAGCCTTCTTCAACTGCAGGAGTCGCTCCTTTTTCTCATCAGGAATCACCACCAGCATCTTGTTGGCAGCATCGATGATGTCTTCATTCGTCACATCAGTCCCTGTCAACTTACGGGCTGCATCACAGAATTCTTCGGTGGTAATCATTCCCACACCCAGCTTGCTCATCAGCTTCATTCCCTCACTCTGAGGATTTGAATCAACCAACTCCCCCATTCCTATCGCCTTGAAAGCCCCGATGCATCCTTCCGGATTGAGCTTCACCAAGACATTACCTAAATCGAATATGATATTCTTGTATTGCATAATCTATACGTTACTCATGTTTCATTAATTCCTCATTTTCTTCAAACTCAGCAATCCACTCCATCGCTCATAGAGGCTGGAGTTGTACTGCCGCTGTAATTGTCGGACACTCCAATTCTGCTTGTAGCATTCAATCTCATAAAAATTACGTTCATTTTGATTAGCAATACGCATGAGTATGAGATAATGAGACCAGGAAAGAGTGAAATGAATATCTGCATTCTCTTGAATTTCGTAAACAGTGTTTGCGATTTTTCCTTCGCTGTATATCTGATAGAATTTTCGGGCTGCAGTAAGAGTTTCAACAGACCAGCCCTTTCCATATCTTTCAGTTAATTTTTTCGACAAGTTTCTTAGCACAGTTTTCCCATATTTGGCTCTAGCATATCCTTGCTGCTCATCCACAACAATGTATTTGCCGACTCCATAATAGGTGTAAACCATTGTGGTATCAATAGTTGTCTTTACATGTTTCCTAGCCTCATCTATCAGCTTTGACACATGCTCAAACAGAGAATCTTCACGTTTACTAATTTCATCCATTTTTATCTGTCTAAAATTCCACACTATCTTTTTCCAACTCCATAACAGCCTCGAATTGAAATTTGTTCTATGATGCTGTCAGAAGCCTATTAATTAAATTACAAAGGTAATGATAAAGTTTCACAAAGCCGCTTATATTATTCACTATTTATGCTTTTTTGTCTTTTGCGAATGAAAATGTAATAACTCAGAACCTCTATGGACATAAGTAGTTACAACTGTTTTTCATCTTTAGCCCATCTCTCTTCTTCCCTTATCCCTATGTAAACAATATTCCAAAGAAAGGGAAACTGGAAAAAACACCCGAAAAATGGGGAAAGAAGAGATTGAGAATTTTTCCTTAAGGGTTTTTATTTTTTCCTTAAGGGAAATTTGTATATCCACAAATAATATCGTATCTTTGCAATCGGGTTTCAAGCCCTATCCCAAAAGGGGATCACATTAAAAAATCAAACTATATAAAAAACGTCATGAAAAGATTATCAGTTATCGTCTGCCTCTTTATCTTCGCCCTGATGCCTCTTATGGCACAGGTGAAGCAGACTGTTGCCGTGCTCGGCGACTCGTATTCAACTTTCGAAGGTTTCATCCCAAAGGGATATGCCACCTGGTACACCACGGCGGTTCAAAAAGCAACCGATGTCAACAAGGTAGAGCAAACCTGGTGGTGGCAGGTTATCAAGGAAGGTGGTTACAAGATGGGGAACATCAATTCCTATTCCGGTTCCACCATCTGCAACACCGGCTACCGCGATGAGGATTACAGCGACCGTTCATTCATCAACCGCACTACCCTGCTGGGCAATCCAGACATCATCTTGATTTGCGGCGGAACGAACGACAGTTGGGCAAATGCCCCTATCGGCAATTACCAGTACAGCAACTGGAAGCGTGCCGACCTCTACTGTTTCCGTCCAGCCCTGGCGAAATTGCTTTCCGATCTCCGTCAGCGCCATCCGAATGTAGATATCTACTTCATTCTAAATTCTGAGCTGAAGGATGAGATCAACGAATCAGTAAACAAGATCTGCAAGACCTATCAGGTTCCGGTCATCGCCCTTCATGACATAGACAAGAAGAACGGTCACCCAACTATCAAGGGGATGAGAAGCCTTGCCGACCAGGTTCTGAAGGTGATTAAGAAATAAAAATAGCAAGCCACTTTCAAAAACACTCTTCACTCTTCACAGGAAGGTCATAAACACCTGTAGTTTAGAAACTTGCACGTGTGAAGAGTTTACACCACTCTTCACCACTCTTCACGCGGAGCCGCTTACGGAAAATCTGTGAAATCTGTGGGACATAAAAAAGTGGTTTCAGCCCCCCGACCGAACAGAACGAGCTTCCATTTCAATTCCGTGCGCAATCCGAAGGTGAAGAGGGGTGAAGAGTGGTGAAGAGTAGTGCGTAACTCTTCACCTCTCGCACCCCCAGTGTTTATCGGGGTTTCAGCCGATTTGGTGAAGAGTGAAGAGTAAAAAAGCGAGTGGTTGTTTTACCAGCTCCAGACGTATCGTTTTGTGCCTGGCAATGGCAGGTTATTGCCCTGGTAAGGGGCAATGTTGTGCCATAGTGAGGCAATAAGCGCTACAAGCCCCTTTACGCCTCGTCAGTACTATCATGGCGACCTCTCAGTAACGTCTTTGCGCCTTGTAAGTACTATCGCTGTTGCTTGCAAGTACTATCATTGTTGCTTGTAAATACTATCATTGTTGCATCGGTTTTACGTAAAAAGTCTTCGGAGTAACCTTTACTTGTTGCCGGAAGAATTAATGTTATAAGCCGGAGAAGCCTATATCTTCAGCCGCACAACAGCTGTTGTGCGCTTGCATAACAGCTGATATGCGCTCGTCCAGCATCTGTTGTGCAAGCGGAAATCAGCTGATGGGCGATGAGTTATTGGATATAAGTTCTGTGTATGTATATGAACGAGCCGTAAAGAGCTTCAAGCTATTAAACCAGTCGCAATTTGCGACCAGATCAATCATTTTACTATAAACGAACCAAAGCTCTCAAACAAGTAAGTTAATATTGGAACATAGAACTGGACACCCTACCCACTAACATCTATGCCTAAACACAGGTTTATGCAGGTGCCCCTATTTGGACAAGGTGTAACAAGCAGGTAACCAAGTTCAATCCACACACCCACGAAGGGTGTGACTGGATACATCGGCATTACTGGAGTCACCAGTCTGTTTCAATCCACACACCCACGAAGGGTGTGACAAGCCATAAGCGAGCGACATCTTTACTTGGAAAGTTTCAATCCACACACCCACAAAGGGTGTGACGGCACAGTGGAAGTTGCTACCACGCACGGAATCGTTTCAATCCACACACCCACGAAGGGTGTGACCTGCATCATAGTGGTCAACCTCCATCATTCCGGTGTTTCAATCCACACACCCACGAAGGGTGTGACTGCATAGCGTTCTCAACCTTCAAGCGGACTTCTTCGTTTCAATCCACACACCCACGAAGGGTGTGACATAATAGGATTTTTACTAGCGAGCACTTTCGGACGGTTTCAATCCACACACCCACGAAGGGTGTGACTCCCAATATGCCGTTAGCTTATCTTTCTTTTTAAGTTTCAATCCACACACCCACGAAGGGTGTGACATTGTTGCCATCAACATACGCTGACGCATCTGTGTTTCAATCCACACACCCACGAAGGGTGTGACTAATGGAACTATTCTTTATCCTCAATGGGATGATGTTTCAATCCACACACCCACGAAGGGTGTGACTGTATCTCGCAAGTTGTCTCCACGTCAATATATTGTTTCAATCCACACACCCACGAAGGGTGTGACTCAATGAGTACGACAAGCAGATCACCACCATCAAGTTTCAATCCACACACCCACGAAGGGTGTGACAATGATGCTCCTTTTGGGTACGTGTACCTCTCTAGGTTTCAATCCACACACCCACGAAGGGTGTGACTTTGCGTTTTAGCAATCTTCCACTTGATTATTTGTTTCAATCCACACACCCACGAAGGGTGTGACAGGTGTTAAAGGTGCTAAAGGTTCGCCTTATAAGTCTCAATCCACACACCCA
>NZ_NMPZ01000040.1 GCF_002224675.1 Segatella copri
AATAGGCAATACACCGCTTTTCCTATAGAAATCAGCGTGTATTGCCTATTATTATAAGACATGATGACGTATATTACATCATCCTTTCCTTGTTTTCAATTATCCGTAGATAACCTTACCATTCTCATCCTCGTAAGGAGTCATATCCTTAGCATACTGGTTCATGGCACGGAGGCTCATACCCATAGATGAGAAACCACCATCGTGGAAGAGGTTCTGCATAGTTACCTTGCGGGTGAAGTCAGAGAACATCATTACGCAATAGTTAGCGCAATCCTCTGCTACTGCATTTCCGAGTGGAGACATCTTGTCAGCAAAGTCCATCATATTCGCGATATCCTTGATACCCTTACCTGCAGTTGTTGCTGTAGGGCTCTGAGAGATGGTATTGATGCGGACATGCTTCTCACGACCATAGATGTAGCCGAAGCTGCGTGCGATGCTCTCGAGCATGCTCTTGGCATCAGCCATATCGTTGTAACCGAAGAAAGTACGCTGAGAAGCTACGTAAGTGAGAGCTACTACAGAACCCCACTCATTGATAGCATCCAACTTCTTGGCTACCTGCAACATCTTGTGGAAAGAGATAGCAGAAATATCCAAAGTCTTGTTCAAGAAATTGTAGTCGAGATCATCGTATGTACGATGCTTACGAACATTAGGGCTCATAGCAACAGAGTGGAGCACGAAGTCAATCTTGCCACCGAGCTTTTCCTGAGCCTCAGTGAATACCTTTTCCAAATCCTCAACGCTGGTCGCATCCGCTGCGATGATAGGAGCGTTGATCTGTTCAGCGAGCTTATCCAGCGTACCCATACGCAAAGCCATAGCTGTGTTACTGAGTGCGATGGTAGCACCCTCTTCAGCAGCCTTAACGGCTACTTTCCAAGCGATTGATTCCTCATTGAGTGCACCGAAGATGATGCCACGCTTGCCTTTTAACAAATTGTGAGTCATTGTTATCTTAATACTATATGTTTGTAAATCGTGCGCAAAATTACGAAATTTGTGCAATATATGCAAGCTTTTTCGCAAAAAAGTGCTATTTACACCACCTTTTTTTGCGAAAAGTCAAGTAAATCGTGCCTTATTTATCATCTATCCGGATGCGGGCCACCAATGGAAGATGATCGCTATAACCTCCTAAATACCTCGGACCCAGGTAGGTGCGATATGGTTTTTTACCGCCATATTTCTCATCATCTTCGAGCAGGAAAGGCAAATCTCCTATTCTGCAGGCATTTTCCTGATGTTGCATCGATTCGCTCAGCAGTATCTGGTCAAGACTTCGCCATTCTCCATGCCACCGGTAAGTGGCCTTTGCCCCATGGCTACCCCGTGCTCCGGCTGATATATTAATAAGGTGGTGCTGATAGAGATATTCCAGTGCGGGAGAGTCGTGATAATCATTGAAATCTCCTGCCACAATAATCTTTGCCCCACTTTGAAGCGCATAAATGGAATCCACAGCTTCTGCCAACTGGCTCGCCACCTGCAGGCGGTAAGGACGGGATTCACGCTCACCTCCCCTTCTACTAGGTGCATGCACCACAAACACATGCAGCGTATCGCCCGTGATGACACGTCCCGAAACATAGAGAATGTCTCTCGTAGGACGGGTAGCCGGCAGGCGTTTCACCCGAATAGACCAGGAACGTATCAATGAAAAGGAAAACGGCTGATACATCAAGGCTACATCGATGCCTCGCTCATCGGGCGAATTGGTCATCACATACTCATAACCAGCCGTACGGATGACTGAACGCTTGGTCAGGTCAAACAATACACTGTCGTTTTCCACCTCACAGAGAGCCACCAGGTCGGGAAGCTGCACATCTCCGGAAGCCTCCTCATACCCCAGCCCCACAATCTCCTGCCCCAGATGGTTCACCTTATGCCAATAGCGGTAGGGAGTCCAGTGATAACTACCTTCAGGCAGGAACTCGACATCATTCTTAAGCGAATCATGCCGTGTATCAAAGAGATTTTCGCAGTTTAATTCCACAAAAGTGAGTAAACTTGATAGGATGAGTGTTAAAAACATAGTCATTTATTTTGTATTGTCAATGTTTTAATGTATCTTTGCAGTCAGTTTTCGAAGGTCCCATAGTTTAACGGATAGAACGGAGGTTTCCTAAACCTTTGATCCGAGTTCGATTCTCGGTGGGACCACGTAAACGATAAAAGGTCGCTCCTATTTAACTAGGAAGCGACCTTTTATCGTTTTATAGTCTTGATGATTCCCTATTTCCATCCGGCATTCACCGGACAGAAACAGAAGAATCTCTTATTGTTTACGTTTTACTTAACCTCTGCAACAGCAGTCTCTTCAGCTGGCTCCTCCTTGATCTTACGGCCAAGAACGATGTATGCCATTGGAGATGCGATGAAGATAGAAGACAAAGTACCGAATACAACACCCAGAATCATTGCGAATGAGAAGCTGCGGATGCTGTCACCACCGAGGATGAAGATACAGAGCAACACAATCAATGTAGATGTAGATGTATTGATGGTACGAGCCAATGTCTCATTGATAGATGCATTGAAGAGCTGCTGACGGTCGCCCTTTGGATGCAACTTCAAGTTCTCACGGATACGGTCGAATACTACCACCTTATCGTTGATAGAGTAACCTACCACGGTCAGGATAGCACCGATGAAGGTCTGGTCAATCTCCAATGAGAATGGAACGAGACCCCACAGGAGTGAGTAGAAACCGATTACTGTCAAGGCATCGAATGCCAACGCAACAGTAGAACCTACAGAGAAGGCAACGTTGCGGAAACGTATCAGGATGTAGAGGAAGATAGCAATCAGAGCGAAGAGCACACTATAGATAGCACCCATAGTGATATCCTTAGCTACTGAAGGACCTACCTTAGTACTACTGATGATAGAACCACCCTGGCGAACGTCTGGGTTCTTGAATGCCTCAACACTCTTCTGAGATACCAGGTTAGCCTTCTTCAAGGCGTTGTAAAGGATAGTCTCAGCCTCATCGTCAACAGTTGGACTGTTGCTCTCAATCATATAGTTGGTAGATACACGGATAGTCTTACCATCTGTACCGATAGCGATAGCACTTGTAGTAGCCTTAGTACCATCTGCATTGACGAAAGCACCACCAAGAACGGTACGGATCTGCTCAGGCTCTACAGGATTCTCGAACTGTACTACATAGTTACGACCACCAGTGAAGTCGATACTCTTGCTCAAACCACGAACAAAGAAACTACCGATGAATACCACAGCAGCAACGATAGCTACGGTGAAGGTAGTCTTGTACATAGACATGAACTTGTACTTCTTGCCCTGCATCAGGTTGTGAGAAACAGGAGTATCAAACTTGCAGTGCATCCACTTGTCGTGGTTCAACTTATAGTCGTAAACCAGACGAGTCAAGAATACGGCTGTGAAGAATGAAACGATGATACCGATGATCCATGTGGTAGCGAAACCACGGATAGGACCTGTACCGGTAGTCAACAGGATGACACCTGTAATCAATGAAGTCAAGTTAGAGTCGAAGATAGCTGAGAAAGCATTACCATAACCGGCAGCTACAGCCTGCTTCATTCCCTTGCCTGAACGGAGTTCCTCCTTGATACGCTCATAGATAAGCACGTTGGCATCCACGGCAGTACCCAGAGACAATACCATACCGGCAAGACCCGGCAATGTCAGGGCAGCCTGGAATGACGTCAGAATACCGAGTGTGAAGAATACATTGACGAGCAATGCCAGGTTAGCCATCATACCAGGAACGATGTTGTACATCATCACCATGTAAACCATCAGGAGTACGAAAGCAACAACGAAAGAGATGATACCCATCTGGATAGACTGTGCACCGAGAGTAGGACCTACAACCTCCTCCTGAACGATACGTGCAGGAGCTGGCATACGACCAGACTTCAATGTATTAGCCAAGTCCTTGGTCATTTCGATAGTGAAGTTACCGGAAATCTGAGAATTACCACCATCAATCTCACCGTTTACACGAGGAGCAGAGTAAACTACACCATCCAGAACGATAGCGATAGCCTTGCCCACGTTAGCCTTGGTCATCTGAGCCCACTTGCGGGCACCCTCTGTATTCATCTTCATGCTTACAACAGGAGAACCCATCTGGTCGAATTCATCCTTAGCGTCTGTGATGACATCACCCTCCAATGGAGCACGACCTGTAGTAGTTGTCACCTTCAAAGCGTGAAGCTCATAGATGTTCTTCATCTTGATATTGTCAGCAGGCTGTGCACTCCAAAGCAAACGCAAGTCTGAAGGCAACAGGCGCTTAGCCACTGCAGAATAGATAATCTTGTTGATAGCAGCAGTATCGCGAACGCTGGCATAACCAACTGTACTCAAACCTCCACCAAGCTGCAAACGAGCCAACAGTGGGTGAGCCTTGATGGCAGCAGCATTCTGAGCATCCTCGCCTACCTTGGCAGCAGCATCGTCCTTCTTCTTGATAGAGAACTTAGTTTCTGCCTTCTTAGGCTCGGCCTTAGCTACTTCCTTCTTAGCGGCAGCAGAATCTGCAGCTACAGTATCATTCTTCTCCTCACCGTTATCGCCATTGGCAATACGAGTGTCGAGCTGCTGGAGATAAGGAGCGATTTCCTCTGAGTTATATGTCTCCCAGAACTCAAGGTTCGCACTACCCTGAAGCATCTTACGCATACGCTCTGGCTGGCTGATACCAGGCATTTCTACCATGATACGGCCCTGCTGACCTTCCAACTTCTGGATGTTAGGCTGTACAACACCGAACTTATCGATACGGGTGCGGACAACGTTGAAAGAGTTGTCGATAGCATCCTGTACAGAAGCGCGGATAGCCTTCTCTACCTCTGCATCGCTGCTCTGAGGAGAAACCTTGCCCTGCAACTGCTGGGTAGCAAATACCTCTGCGAGTTTATGACCAGGTGCGCTCTTGTGATAAGCGTTAATGAAAAGTGACACGAAGTCACCACCGTTAGCTTCTTCCTGAGCTCTGGCTTCCTTCATGGCATTGGTAAAACCAGCGTCGGTCTTGTGATCGGCAAGGTTTTCAATTACATCAGGTACAGAAATCTCAAGAATTACATTCATACCGCCCTTCAGGTCAAGTCCAAGACCAATCTGGGTCTCCAAGCAGTTCTGGTAAGAATAAACACCCAGATACTTTACAGAATCCTTATAATCCTGCTGAGCAATAGGGTCTTTGATCTTTGCAGCCTCGCTGTCATAGTAACGTGTGGCAAACGAGAATGACAAATAGAAGATACTTGCGAGAGTCAGTAAGACGGCTACACAAATTACAATTCCTTTGTTTTGCATTTCTATTTTATTGTTATTAATTTATTTATTTTCAGCTTTATAATTCATCATTACATATATAATGACGTGCAAAAATACGCATTTTTTTTCTTATATAAGAATAAATTGCCTTATTTTTGCTTTTTTGGGTGCATTTTTAGCTTACAGATGATAGGATAATGGTCGGAAACCGCTATTTTATCATCTACTTTACACTCATAAGGCTCCCAATCCTCAGAACACATGATATTGTCTATTCGTACGAAAAATCCACCACGATGATAGCTGATTCCCGGTCCGTTGCCGCTTTCTACATAGCAATCTACCAGATTCTTAGCTATCGTGCGATGCACGTAAGAGATCGGTCCGTCATTAAAATCTCCGCAGAGGATTGTGCTCATCCCCCGATGCTCCCTGATGTATCTCGCCACCGCTTCGGCTTGGGGCGCACGTTTCTTAGTTGCCTCTGCCAACTTCACCACCAGAAGCTTGGAGGTCTGCTCGGCAGTATCTACCTGCAGTTTTCCTACAACCAGTTTCTTGAACTGCTGCCGGTCTTCCTTGCTCAAACCCGTTGTCTCCAGATGATTATTGATAAGCAGAACTGGCTTATCGTTGATTTTCAAACGGTAAGCCACACTCATATTCCCCTGCGATTCGTAGGGAATCAGTTCCTTGGAAAGGATAGGATATTTACTCAGCAGCATCAAGGCGTTTCCGCCATGGGGATGAACCGTAACGTCCTGATAAGCATAAATCGGCTTCAGCATACTGTCTATCTGCTCTGCATTCCTGCCGGTAGGCTGCGCTTCCTGCAGGCAGACTATATCGGCATTCTGCTCCAACAGATAAGACAGGCAGATATTCACACCATCCTCATCTTCCGTCTGGTTTCCGAATCCCCAGGTATTGTACGACAGAACCTTGATGCTTCCCTTCGGAGCATCTCCCTTCATATTGACCGGCATATACTGGCGGACAGGTACGAAGCTGACCAGAAAGCCCAACAAAGGAATGAGAACATACCTGGCACGGAAGACGACCCAAAATATCAGAAAGCCAAGATTGAGGGAAAGAAAGACCGGAAAGAGCAGTCCTGCATTGCAGAATGCGGGAAAACGTTCCGGATTCAGCAGATCGGAATATCCCACCAATAACATAAAGGCGACAGTAGCCACATTGGCTCCTGCCACCATCTTGACCGTAAAATCCCTTAATCCATTCAACATGACGCTATCTGTTACTCTGGTCAAAAAGGGTCTGTTTCTCTTCTCGGGTCAGACTGTCATAACCACTCTTGCGTATCTTATCCAAGATACGGTCAATCTCCTTCTGTGCAGCCTTCTTGCGCTCTTCGGCTTCATCTGTACGCTGGAAATCTGTGGTATAGGTATCATTACGGCTATAATTATCGTTGCGGGTATAGTTCTCATTGCGGGTATAATCGAAACGTTGCTTGGTCTTCTTGTTTCTACCCCCAAACATATTACGTAACTTATCGAAAGAATCGGCAGCAGAAGAGTTATGATAACCTCCATCCATCTGTTTACGCCAGTAACGGATCATGAAGAAACCGAATACCATACCTCCCAGATGGGCAATATGTGCCACACCATCGCCACGGGTTGCCAAGGCAGAGAAGAGCTCGATGGCTGCATAGCCAATCACGAAATACTTCGCCTTGATAGGTACAGGCAACGGGAAGATGAATATTCGCTCATTAGGATAAATCATTCCGAATGCAAGCAGGATGGCATAGATGGCACCCGATGCACCTACCGTTGTCCACATGTTGAGATAATCACCCATAGCCATACGGGCACCCTCACCACTTACCACGAACTCATAGGCAGACATATCCTTGACGATATAGGTAACATACTGAGCTGCTTCCTGAAAGAGGCCGGCACCTACGCCGCAGGCTATGTAATAAAAAAGGAACTTCTTCGGTCCCCAGACTCTCTCAACGACACATCCGAACATCCAAAGGGCGAACATATTGAAGAGAATATGCTCGAAACCACCATGCATGAACATATACGTAAACAACTGATAAATATGAAAATCGGAAGCCATGAAGAAATGAAGTCCCAAGATATCATTGAGAACATACCCATCGGTTCCGTTCTTTCCCATGACCAGGCAGGCCAGAAAGGCCACCACATTCACTATCAGCAGATTCTTTGTAACTATTGGAATATTGCGCATAACAATTTTTGCCTTAACTATTAATGATCTTATTAAAATTTGAAATTTGGTGGCAAAATTACTAAAAATATCCGTGAAATCACCAAAAAATGAGTAGATTACAATAAAATTTCACTATTTTCATCACTTTTCTGCTTTTTTTATTTGAACTTTCAAAGGAAAAGACTATATTTGTAAGCAAAATCGATAATTGATAGAAATTACTAATCATTTAATAACGTATAATTATGAACAAGACAGAATTGATCGACAAGATTGCAGCAGGTGCAGAGATCACAAAGGCACAGGCTAAGGCAGCTCTTGACGCAACTACTAACGCGTTGAAGGAGGCTCTCATCGCAGGTGACAAAATCCAGTTGGTAGGCTTCGGTACCTTCAGCGTAAACGAGCGTCCTGCTCGCGAGGGTATCAACCCAGCAACCAAGGAGAAGATCCAGATTGCAGCTAAGAAGGTGGCTAAGTTTAAGGCTGGTGCTGAGCTCGCTGATGCACTCAACAAATAATTGTTAAGATTATTTTCGACATAAAAGGGCATTCCTCTCGGAATGCCCTTTTATTGTATGATATTATTTTGGCTGGCCTTTTTACGATGCTTTATTCACACACTTATCGTATCTGAACACCCAATGTCTCTTCTATCACCTGGATAACCTGTGGGATGGAATCCGTCTCGAAATCGCCAGTCAGACGCTTGCTCTCATCAGAAGCCGTATATCTGGTGCCTGACAATTTAGATAGTTCCTCCAATACTTCGGATAATGGAGTATTGTCGAAATGCAAACGATGCGTAGCCCATGCCACATCGTTGATGTCGTAATCAGCCAACAACTCAGGCTGGGCAGCCCCTTTCAGCAAACGGGCTCGCTTGCCCTTGGTCAGGAAAACGCCTTCAGCAGAATGGCGAGCTGTGAAAAGCACCTTTCCGCTGGTTACCATCACTTCGGGGGCATCTGTTCTTTCATCCACCATAAACTGGGTACCAAGCACCTTTACGTGACCATGCTCTCCGACTATATCGAAAGGATGCTGTTCATCATGCTTCACCTGATAATAGATGCAGCCCTTCATCTCCACCTTTCTGCAATCATCTTCCTGATAGGAAAGAGAAGAATGAGGCATCAACGATACCTTCGTTCCATCAGGCAGATGATACGCCATTACTTCCGATTCAGCAGAAAGCGTCACCGTCTTTGGCTGCAAAAGCGTATAGACTCCTATGGTGAAGAGCACCAGAATAGATGCAGCCACAGCTATCCAGCGGATGCGACGCATGCGTAAAGATACAGTTGCTGCATGCGAAACTTCTTCATCAGCAATGCCAACCCGAGCCTTCACCTTCTGCAAGGCCTTCCGGGTATCCAGCTTGCCCGGCTGAAAATACTTCAGCACAAAATCCTGTTCGTTCTTGTTGATCTTCATCATAGAATCCCTTTCTTCCTTTAAAATTGTCCTGTAATAGATGCAAAGAGCGTATTGGTATGCTTATACTTCTCGATGCCATTATATCGCTTACCCTTCGTATAGCGGATATTGTTTCTGCCATTTTCGATATTGAAGTCGCTTGTCAGCCATCCCAAAGACAGAAACACGTCGCCCGAACGGAAGGTCAAAGCCGACTTGATGCGCCAAGCCAGCCATTTTCCGCCATGATTACTGACGGTTCGGATAGTTGCATTACCATAAAGCTCATCTTCATAAGATGCAGGATGCCCCACACCTTGTGCGTCCTTGATTTCGGTAAAAGATACCCTATCATTATAAAATGGCGTGATGCAGAGTCCAGGCTCACAATGCAGCATCAAGCCCGCAGTACGACGCTTGCTCAACCACAAGGTAGGAGTACGAAAAGCCAAGCCTGGCGTTAAGTTGATTTTAATAACCCTCTTCGGATCATATTCATCATCTTCATAACGTTCCATCAACGGTCTATCCCCGTAGTTGTCGTTCCATTCTATTCCACAGGAGATGCCTGCATAGGTCAGGGGATAATAGGCAAATGTCAACTCAACCATGTAACTACATTCATTGGCATCACAAAGTCCGCCCGTAATACCAGCCACATAGCGCAGCAGCTTGGTATCCGCCTTTCTCTTCATGCGATTGATCATCTCCACACGCTGTTCAAAAGTCATAGAATCCTTCACCGCTTTCACGGTATCATTCAAGATACTATAACCCGTATTCTTCTTCTGAACAGAAACATCAGAACCTTGTGCCTTGCCGGCAATGGCAAAGCACAAGGCACCTAAAATGATAAAAAGACTTCTTTTCATACTCCTCACTTTTTTATTTGGTATATATTCCTCCATTATCTTCGGAATCAGAAGAGCCGAAGAAACTTCGAAACAGAACTTATATTGTAGCCAGCCACCACTCCGAAGCCTCCTTTTACATTCGAATAGGTAGGGGTAACCTGCATCAAGCCCACATCTGCCCAACTGTTGCTCTGCGCATCGTTGATACTCTTGAGAAACCGATAATATTCAGGAGTTACCTTGTATAAATCTACTACATAAGAAAAACTATAAAATGACTGATAATATGAATTAGAGTATGTATCCAGATGAAGTGTATAGGTCTTGCCATTTATCGTACGGTCATTGAAGATGTAGGCATTACCAAAATACTCATAATCATCCATACCGAAATCATCATCCAGCTTCGACTTCTTGTTCAACAAGGGTTCATTGTCTGTCAGCAGCCCCAGATCACGGCTCTTTTCTCGATTCAGTAATCTGAGCTTCACCGAATAATAATCTTCCGAAGAAGGATTATCATGGAAAATAGCTTCTACCCTATCAATGGTTATCGAGTTATAACCATCCGATGATTTCATTTCCAATTTAACATCGCCCAACTCCACTCCTACCTTCTCTGGGATATAAGTAGATGCTGAAACAGATGAGAAATCCTGGGCAGAAACCTGGAGACTGATTTGATCTCCAGCATTCTGCTTGCCTACCACATAATACTGGCCTACCAGTTGTGAAAGAACATCGGAGTTTGTGCTTCTGGTAAAGAGTTGAGCCTCTTCCTCGTTTGCGATGCGTTTCACCGTTTGCTCCACCCCATTCACCTTATATATAATATGTGCATCTACCTTTTCGCGGGATAAGATGTCAACATTCCCCTTTACTGATGCTACAGGCAGACTCTTAGCTACACTGACGAGCGTGGTATCACCTTCGGTAGGAAAGCAATACACCACCAGTCGGGAATGATCCTGCAGCTTTTGAATATCAAAATCATCTTTGCAGGAAACCAACGCCAGGCATAAAAGCATGAAGCTAAATGCCCTATATATCATTGTTTTCATTTTTATCTCTTTTTATCTTTACATAAATCTACATCTACTATTCACCATGCAATTCCTTAGAATTTAATGGTATAGCTGAACGAAGGAATGATTGGGACAAATCCCTTGTTCTTTGCCCTAAACCGCTTTGTTTTCTCATCGTAATCCACCTTGACATACATCGAGTTCAGGTGACAATATGCATTGTAGATGCTCAAGTTCCAGATGCGCTCATGTCCATGCTTGGTAACATGATGGAAATCAAAGCCCAAGTCCAGACGATGATAAGCCGGCAAGGTCAGGTTGTTGGGGATGGCATAGACAAAAGATGCCGAATCCCACCAACCGCCAGGATATTGATTGCCACCATCCGGTAAACCAGGCAGTGCCGCTATCTGAGTCGGAACGGTGGCATGATTGCCGGAATGATAACTCCACACCGCATAGCAGCTCACCTTCCTGTTGAAATCATATCTCAAGGAAAGATTCAACTTATGGCGATTGTCATACTTGTCGTAATACCAGTCCTGATAGAATTCATCATACTTTCGCTTGTTCCAGGAGAGCGTATAGGAACCGCTCAAGGTCAGGTGATTGGTACGATAAGTGGCATCTGCCTCCAAACCATAGAACAATCCCTTGCCATCCATCACCTGACTATCCCAATTCTCTGCCGGAGGTTCGATTCCCAACCAGCTGCTGTATTGCAGAAGATGCTTCGAGAGCTTGTAATAGCCTTCGAGCGATAAAATCCAGTGGCGATTCGGCTGCGCATAGATGCCAGCCGCTATCTGATAAGAACGCATCGGTTTCAAATCCTTGGTGGTTGGCACCCAATAATCAGTAGGCAAATCCAGATAACTGTTGGATATCTTATGCACATACTGAGTCATCTGCGTGAAAGAAGCCTTCAGCGATACCGCATGACTCCACTGGTATTTCAGTGCGAAGCGAGGGTCTATATTGAAGAAATTCTTGTTGCTGATATGAAATAATCCCAGATGAAAGCCAGCATCCAGGCTCCATTTATCATTGAGATAGATTTCATCCTCCGCATACGCCGACCATTCATGAGACACATGCCTATTGGTACTATTCACACGGATGGTATCCATCTCAGCACCACTTCCACCTCCCACATAGTCAAGCTGCATCACCGTTTGAGGACGGAAGAGATGCATCGTGTAGTCATGACCGAAGCGGATATGATGACGGGGATTCGGACGGTAATCAAAAGCCGTGCGATAACCGGCATCATAGATCGTAGAAGTATAGCCATGCTCCAAATGACTCCACACCGTTTCTTCCTGGGTTTTCGGATATATATCCCTATCATCATCCAGGGAATAGAGTTTGGAACGATTGTGGGAATATACAGCCGTGAAGTTAGCAAAGAGCTTCGGTGAAAACAGATAGTTCCAGTTCAAAGCCACATTGAAGTTTCCCCAGTTGAGTTGCGTCTTCGTTAATTCCTTATTATATGAATCACCTTCATGGTACCAATCCCCCTTGCTATCATCCAGGTCATCCTTCACGTCCCAACTGTCCTTGCCGTGATAGAGACTCAAGTTTATTTTCGAACGGTCGTTGAAACGATGGGTTACCTTGGCATTCAGGTCCATGAAGTAATAACCTATCGAAAGTTTCTCATCCGGATCAGAGAAAGCCTTGGTCAGGGGACGGGACAGCAAATCCAACCAGGAACGGCGCATACCTATATTATAAGAGGTCTTGCCTTTCTGGATAGGTCCCTCAAACTGCACACTGGCATCGAGCAGTCCGATGCGATAGGCACCATGAAACTGATTCATGTTTCCATCGGCAGTACGCACATCCACCACCGACGACAATCTTCCACCATATCGTGCAGGAAAGCCACTCTTGTAGAAATCCACGTTTTTCACCACATCAGCATTGAAACTGGAGAAAAGCCCCAGCGCATGATTCGTATTATAAAGCGGAGTACCATCAATCAGAAAAAGATTCTCATCGCCATTGCCGCCATGCACATAGAGTCCGCTTGCCAACTCCTGTCCTTCTGCCACTCCACTCACACGCTGCAGGGTCTTCACCACATCCGGCGAAGACATCAGGGCAAACTCTGTCTTGATATCCTTGTTCGAAAAGGAGCGCTTGCCGGTTTGTGTGGTCAGAAGAGGAGAGTTCAAGTCGCCATCTACCACCACCTCAGGCAGTTTACCATCAACACGGAGTGCCATATTATGATGCATATCTTTCGAGAGATTCAGCTTCTCTACCTTGTCGGCATAGCCCACATACGAAAAGCGAAGCTGATGCTCGCCTTCGGGCAGGGTAAGCGAAAAGAAACCATATTCATTGGTGGTTGTACCGATGCCATCCGTCAGATCATAGATGGTGGCATTAATCAGCGATTCGCCACTCTCGTCACGGACGTATCCGCTGAGAGTATGGCGACGCTGAACCTGCTGAACTTTGTGATTGATATTCGTGTAAGATGTTGATATTTGTTGTACGGGTTTTCGCTTCAATATCACATAGTTCGCATTGATAGTATATAGAATATGAGTTTTCTCGAAAAGCGCCTTCAGTGCCTTTTTCACCGAAAGATGCTGGATATCTGGTCCATGATACTTGATGTTCAATTCCCCATCAAGCGATGAATCATAGACGAAGTTGATTTTCCTGATGCGGTGCAGCCAATCCATCTGCTGACGGATGGTGGTAGAAGTCTGAGCCTCCACCATCATCTTCGGCGTGCCTGCCAACGTTCGAGCTGGCAAGGCTAGAATTGAGAGCGCAAAAATAATCTCTTTACCTTTCATAACTGTACTTTTATTCATTCTTTTATTGCTATAACGCAAGAATTACAGAATACCCCCATGGATGAAAGGTAAAATATAGAAAAAATCTGCAAGAAAATCATCTTTCTTGCCTCGTAAGGTCTTTAAAGCCTTGGAAATCTGATGTTCTACGGTCTTTTCCGACAGGTTGAGTTCTTCTGCAATCTCCCGATAAGTCATACCGTCACGCTTGCTCATCAGGAAGATTTCCCTGCATCGTTCGGGCAATAGCTCGATAGCCGTCCACAATTCTGCCTCCCGGAAAGAACTTTCCTGTGCCAGGTCATCAGAAATTGTGCCGCTCAAGTCAGAAGGAGAAATCTCCGTATCTATCGGAGACTGGTGGCGCAACCGGTCGATGCAGGCATTGCGCACAGAGGTATATAAGAAAGCCTTGATGTTTTCCGGCATGATGTTCCTACTTATCAATTTCACAAAACAATCCTGCACCACGTCTTCAGCCTCATCGATATCATGCAGATAATGAGTGGCATAAAGACATAGCGGACGATAATAGTGCTGAAATATCAAGTCTATCTCTTGCATAAACCTTCTCTACCTAAACTAAACTCTTATATAACAAAATAACCCTTCAAATCCGCAAAGACCTGAAGGGTTATTTCATAATCTGTTGTCCCAGGCGGATTCGAACCACCACTGACAGAACCAAAAACTGTAGTGCTACCATTACACCATAGGACAAGCAAATCGGATGCAAAGGTAGTGGATTTTTTCTCCACTACCAAATATTTTCAATACTTTTAACGATTACTTAACGGTAATCAAGAAGTAGTTCTTCTTACCTTTCTGAACCAAAAGATACTTGCCGTCAATCAGGTCATCAGCAGTTACAACCTGGTCGAAAGCAGCGAGTTTCTCCTTGTTGAGTGAAACGCCACCACCCTTAACGAGCTTGCGCATCTCGCTCTTACTTGGGAAGATCTGCATGCCCTCCTGATTGAAGAGATCTACGGCTGTACCACCGAGCAGGTTCTTGTCGAGGTCGTAGTGAGGAACATTGGCGAATACATCGTTCAATGTAGCCTCATCGAGCTGTGCCAGATTCTCCTTGGTAGCCTTACCGAAGAGGATGTTGCTGGCTGCGATAGCCATATCCAAGTCCTCCTGTGAGTGAACCATTACGGTAACCTCCTCAGCCAGACGCTTCTGGAGTACACGGCGACCAGGATCCTGCTTGTGCTCTTCTACGAGGGCATCGATAGTCTCCTTGTCAAGGTCTGTGAAAATCTTGATATACTTCTCAGCATCATCATCGCTTACGTTCAACCAGAACTGGTAGAAAGCATAAGGAGTTGTGCGGTTGCGATCCAACCAGATGTTACCACTCTCTGTCTTACCGAACTTCTTGCCGTCTGCCTTGGTAATCAAAGGACAAGTGAGGCAGAAGCACTCTGCATCGTTACCCAATGTACGGTGAATCAACTCAGTACCGGTAGTCATGTTACCCCACTGGTCATTACCACCCAACTGGAGGCGGACACCATACTTCTCATACTGATAGAGGAAGTCGTAGCCCTGGAGCAACTGATAGGTGAACTCTGTGAAAGACAAACCGTCACGAGCCTCACCGTTCAAGCGCTTCTGCACGCTATCCTTAGCCATCATATAGTTAACTGTGATGTGCTTACCTACCACGCGCGCAAAGTCGAGGAAGGTGAAGTCCTTCATCCAGTCGTAGTTGTTAACCAACTCAGCCTTGTTAGGCTCATTGCCATCGAAGTCGAGGAACTTAGATACCTGCTTCTTGATAGCTTCCTGGTTATGATAGAGAGTCTCAGAGTCGAGCAGATTA
Organism: Segatella copri; assembly: GCF_002224675.1. Lineage (GTDB taxonomy): Bacteria > Bacteroidota > Bacteroidia > Bacteroidales > Bacteroidaceae > Prevotella > Prevotella copri_U. Next base: position 15,443 of record NZ_NMPZ01000040.1, read on the forward strand.
CGCTCCTGGCTCTTGCCAGAAGGGTCGCCAATCATACCTGTAGCACCTCCCACGAGGAGATAAGGCTTATGGCCACAACGCTGCAAGTGACGCAACATCATGATACCGCAAAGGTGACCGATGTGCAGAGAGTCTGCAGTAGGGTCTGTTCCGAGATAGGCAGACACCATGTGGGTGTTAAGGTATTCCTCAGTACCTGGCATAATCTGTGCCAGCATACCACGCCATTTCAATTCTTCAACAAAATTTTTTGCCATCGAATGTGATTTCTTTATATATTATATAATATGTATAAGGGGCCCAGCGAAACAGCCGGAAACTTACGGCACGGGATCATAGCCCGAACCACCCCAAGGGTTGCATCTCAAGATACGCCATATTGCCAAAGCCAGCCCCTTGAAAGGTCCATGCTTCCGAATGGCTTGCCTGGCATATTCAGAGCAGGTTGGCTGAAAGCGGCATGATGGCGGTGTATAGGGAGTGATGCACTTCTGATAGAACAGGATAGGAAGTACCAACAGCCAGGTCAGTACTTTTACGAATCCATGCCAGACGATATGCAGATACTTCATAGTTTCTCTACCAATCGTTGCAGGTTCTTGTTCATCTTGGCATTCAGCTCAGCCGAATCGTGCAGTTTGCCATCCTGCCAGATGACGGCAAGCAGCAGCTGCTTGTCGGGCATCTGTGCCATACGCTCCATCAGCTCATGCTTCTGGGTGCGGTAAGCCTCACGGATCTGTCTTTTCACCCGATTGCGTTTCACGGCTCTCTTGAAGAATCGTTTCGACACGCTTACCATCAGTTCTACAGAAGCACTCTGCTCATCAGTCTTGTCAACAACAAGATACACCATCTTCAAGGGCCAAGCCGTCATAACATGGGCTTTACCGCTAAAGAGCTGGTCTATGAGCGTCTGCTTGCATAGGTGCTCTCTCTTTCCGAAAGTGTTATCTGTTTCTGTCAACATCATATAGTTTCTTATTTATTGTTTCGCTTCAGATAATCCTTCAGCGCTCCAGTCATGGATGGGAACTCCTTGGTAGGAGCCTCCAAGTCGATGCGAAGACCTTCGTCAGTTACAGTCTTCATGGTTGCCGGACCGAAAGCACCGAGAGCAATCTTGCCCTGCTCAAACTTAGGGAAGTTCTTCTTCAGGGCTTTTACTCCTGTAGGACTGAAGAAAATCATCATATCATAGTCGAACGACTTGATTTCTTCCTCTGTGAAGTCATTGCTTACCGTGCGATACATCACGCACTCAGTATGATTCAGCTTCTTCTCGTCGAGAAGGTTCTTCACATCATCATTGTGCACACTACTCAGTGGAACGAGATATTTCTCTCCTTTATGACGACTCATCTGTGCCATCAATCCGTCGATCTTACCAGTATCACCGAAGAAGACCTTGCGCTTACGATACTGTACATACTTCTGGATATAGAGTGCGATGGTCTCAATAACACAGAAATACTTCATATCCTCAGGAATGGTAATACGCATCTCCTTGGCTAATTTGAAGTAATTGTCCACTGCATGGCGAGATGTAAAAACGACTGCAGTATAGTCTAACAGATTAATCTTCTGCTGACGGAATTCTTTCGCTGTAAGTCCCTCAACCTTAAAGAATGGGCGGAACACACATTCTACGCCGTACTCCTTCTCGATATCATAGTAAGGAGATTTCTCACTTGCCGGTTTTGGCTGAGAAACTAAAATTTTTTTAATCATCTTGTCTTAAAAGTTTATTTTCAAATAATGACTGATTAATACGAGTCCACCCCAAAGGGCAGACAGAGGTACTACTTCAAGGGCACAAAAGTACAAAATTATCTGCAAAAACAAGCCATTTCTTTTAAAAAAGATAAGATAACTCTTATAAAATGACAGTATTTTCACCAATACGAGTACTATTATGGTATATATCACTGCTACCTGGAGCGATAAGTCGAAGTAAGACAGGAGCATAACTACCGGGAACAGCAGTACTCCCTCACAGGATAACAGGAAGAGATACGCCTTGAGCCATTGTTCATTTTTTTTCTTATCGAAGAATACCAGACCCGCTATGGTATAGAGTAAAGCCTTGATCAGGCAATAGCTCATCACATATCCGGCATAGATACAGATTACCCAATTCTGCTCGATGGTAAACGTATCGCTGATGGATGCCTTCGAGTAGAAGAAGTATCCGAGTGCCACCAGCAGGCAGGTCTGCAATACAAAGAAGAACTGGAAGCGAACCTCCGAACTCGTCTCCGTAATCACCGTAGTTCCCTCTCGCTGAACGCGGAAGAAGGCCTTTGCCTGGCGGAAAACAAAATGCTTCGACTTGGAGAATGCAATACATGCCAACACAAAGCACAAAAGCAGCAACGAGGTGATGAAATTGTCGCCCGCCACCGTATAAGGCACCGGATCACCCGCCACGCCCAGTCTTCCACCTCTTAGCTCAGGATGGAAGAGCGAGTCTTTCGAGAAGAACGACTCACGATAGTATTGTGGCAAGCTCACATCTCTGAAACTCTTGCCTGCCTTATGTCCAGGCAGATGCAGGGTATCGGGCATCCCGCTCCAGTGAGTAATCTCACAGGGTTTGACGTGCGCCCTGATCATGGAATCCTGTTGGGCAGGGGTCGCATTCTTAGGCAGCCAACTCAGCACCTGCTTAGGTGTGAGTTGGCTGCTATGTTTTTGCTGGACAGATTGCTGCTGAGATTCAGCATCAATCTCCAGACCTGTATGTATCGAATCTGCTTGCTGCACCATTCTTTTCTATCGATTTCCTAAGAAACCGCTCTCTTATTGTTATTCGTTCCTTAAAGACCGAAAGCCTTCTTGATTTCATCTACCTTGTCGAGCTTCTCCCATGTGAAGAGCTCCACCTTCATGGTCTTTGCTTCGTGATAACGGCTGGTGAAGGTCTTCTCCACAACCTCGTTCTTACGTCCCATGTGTCCGTATGCGGCAGTTTCAAAGAACATTGGCTGGCGCAACTTCAACTGGCGCTCGATAGCCTTTGGACGGAGATCAAACATCTCGGCAATCTTCTTGGCAATCTCGCTGTCGGTCATATTCACATGGCTTCTGCCATAGGTATTTACGTAGATGCTTACAGGCTCTGCCACGCCGATAGCGTAACTTACCTGAACCAACATCTCGTCTGCCACGCCGGCAGCTACCATATTCTTGGCGATGTAACGGGTTGCATAAGCTGCAGAACGGTCCACCTTACTAGAATCCTTGCCAGAGAAGGCACCACCACCGTGAGCACCCTTGCCACCGTATGTATCTACGATGATCTTACGGCCGGTAAGACCTGTATCTCCATGAGGACCACCAATCACGAACTTACCGGTAGGGTTTACGAAGTACTTGATGTCGTCGTTGAAGAGAGCCAATACCTTGTCGCTCAAGTGAGTCTTTACTCTTGGAATCAGGATATTGATCACATCCTCACGAATCTTTGCCAACATGGCATCATCATCGTCCTCGCCATTTGACTTCTTGATGAAGTCATCGTGCTGGGTAGAAACCACGATGGTATCGATGCGCTGTGGGATATTATCGTCTGAGTACTCGATGGTAACCTGGCTCTTAGAGTCTGGACGGAGATAAGTCATCACCTTACCCTCCTTGCGGATATCAGCAAGCACACGCATGATGAGCTGTGCCAGGTCGAGTGATACAGGCATGTAGTTAGCGGTTTCGTTTGTAGCGTAACCGAACATCATACCCTGGTCGCCAGCACCCTGATTCTCATCCTCCTCACGGCTTACACCGCGGTTGATGTCATCACTCTGCTCGTGGATGGCAGTGAGCACGCCACAAGAGTCACCGTCAAACTGATACTCGCTCTTGGTATAACCTATCTTCTTGATGGTCTTGCGGGCGATAGTCTGCAAGTCAACATATACATTAGAGCGAACCTCGCCCATGATTACTACCTGACCAGTAGTACAGAAGCTCTCGATAGCGCAGTGAGCATGGTCATCGTATGCCAGGAACTGATCGAGCAAAGCATCTGAAATCTGGTCGGCCACCTTATCTGGATGTCCTTCAGAAACTGATTCTGATGAAAACAAATATGCCATATTTTTCCTTTATTTTCTGTTATTAATTGATGTTCTTTATTTTGCGGCTGCAAAGTTACGCATTTTTTTTCAGATTCTGCCATATTCAGCCGAAAAATAGAGCAAATACAGCCGAATAATCCTCCTTTTGTAGCTGAATCATAACCATTTATTCTTCCCTATGCTTGATATTGCGTGGATGATGGTATAAGATGGCATCCCTGAGGTCGGAAGTTTCGATATGCGTATAGATTTCCGTGGTTCCGATGTCCTCGTGTCCCAGCAGTGCCTGAATCACTCTCAGGTCGGCTCCACCCTTGAGCAGAGCGGTGGCAAAACTGTGTCTCAGCGTATGGGGCGAAATGGTTTTCTTGATACCCGCATCCTGTGCCGCATTCTTGATCATGATGAGAATCATCACACGGGTAAGATGGGCACCTCGGCGGTTCAGAAAGACATAATCTTCCTCTCCGGGCTTGATCTTCATGAGATTGCGGTCGATGTACCACAGGTGGATTTCCTTCAATGCCCTGTCAGAGATAGGCACCAGCCTCTCCTTCCTTCCCTTTCCCAGAACTCTGATAAACTTATCCTCCTCAAAGATCTGACTGATCTTGAGATTCACCAGTTCCGTAACACGCAGTCCGCAGGAGAAAAGGGTTTCGATGATAGCCTTATTGCGCTGCCCTTCCCATTTCGAGAGATCGATGGCAGCCTCCAACATATCCACCTCCTCTACAGAGAGATATTCCGGCAAATGTTCGCCTATCTGCGGCGAAGGCAACAGTTCGGTAGGATCATCCTTGATATAGCCGTCGGTCACCAGATAACGGTAGAAGGAGCGCACACCACAGAGGATGCGTGCCTGTGAGCGGGCAACGATGCCTTTGTCGTGAAGACTTGCCGAGAAGTTCTCCAGATTTTCCAGCTTCATATCCACCAGTGCCACATCGTTCTGGCGGGCATATTCTATGAGATATTCCAGGTCGTGGCGATATGCCTCAAGCGTATTATACGTATAGTTTCGCTCCAGCTTGAGGTACCTCATATAATTCCTGATGATGTCATTTGCCATTTTCTTATCTAAATTCTTGTCAGTTTCCAATTTTATTATTACCTTTGCATCAGGGTTAGCTACGAGATAGATAACCTATGCATCTGCAAAGATACAAAAAATTAATGATACAGACTTAAAAAATCATGTGATTATGAAGATACAGATTATCAATGGTCCTAATTTGAACCTCCTGGGCGTTCGCGAGCCAGGCATTTATGGCAGCAATTCTTTCGAGAGCTATCTGCCTAAGTTGAAGGCTAAATATCCTGATGTAGAGATAGAATACTATCAGAGCAACATCGAGGGCGAGCTTATCAACAAGTTGCAGGAAGTAGGCTTCACCTACGATGGCGTAGTGCTCAATGCGGGTGCCTACACCCACACCAGCATTGCCTTGCAGGATTGCATTCGCAGCATGAAATGCCCTTGCGTAGAGGTACATATCTCCAATGTGCACAAGCGCGAGGAGTTCCGCCATCACTCTTACATCTCCTGCGCCTGCCTAGGAGTCATCTGTGGCTTCGGTCTGGCTTCCTACGACCTTGCCATCGCAGGAATCTTATCACAAAAGGAAAACGGGGAGTAAGATGACCGAAACAGAATTGATAGACAAATACATCTGCCAACATATTGAGCCAGAGGGAGATTACCTCTATCGCCTCTACCGTGCCACCAATATCCATACCATTCACGGACGTATGGCGAGTGGTCACATCCAGGGCAGATTACTCAAGATGCTGGTTCAGATGATTCGCCCCAAGAATATTCTTGAGGTGGGAACCTTCAGTGGCTACAGCGCCATCTGTCTGGCTCAGGGATTGCAGGAAGGAGGCAAGCTCTATACTTTCGAAATCAATGACGAGATGGAGGATTTCACCCGTCCCTGGATTGAGGGTTCGGATGTTGCCGACAAGATTGATTTCCGTATTGGCGATGCCAACGAAGAAGCACCCAAACTGGGGGTGATGTTTGACCTGGCTTTCGTGGATGGCGACAAGCGCACCTATATTGAGACATACGAGATGGTGATGAAGATCCTGAATCCTGGCGGATATATTCTGGCAGACAATACGCTGTGGGACGGGCACGTCATCGACCCAGCCTACGACCGTGACCATCAGACCAAGGGCATCCGAGCATTCAATGACCTGATTGCCAACGACCCTAGGGTGGAAGTAGTCATCCTGCCGCTGCGCGATGGCTTGACACTCATCAGAAAGAAATAAAAAGAAATAAGCATAAAAAA
>NZ_NMPZ01000041.1 GCF_002224675.1 Segatella copri
TTCCCAAGTGGTGGGCAGGTTGGATACGCGTTACTCACCCGTGCGCCGGTCGACGCCTAGAAAAAGCAAGCTTTCTCTATCGTTTCCCCTCGACTTGCATGTGTTAAGCCTGTAGCTAGCGTTCATCCTGAGCCAGGATCAAACTCTCCATTGTAAAATATCATTTTTACTTCTTTTCCTCCGAAGAAGAAAATCGGTGTTTGTTGTCTGTACTTAGGACGAATATCCTTTTCGTTTATTGAAGCTTAGTAAACCTGACTTGTCAATTACTTGACGGTTCGTTTCTTTTACCCAGTCAACTTTCTTATTTCTAAGAAGTTAACCGCTTCTTGTACTACTTGTCTGTTTATGTAAAATCTTTCAAAGAACTCTTTCTTATATTGCTAAGAGAAGTGATTTCTCAAAAGCGAGTGCAAAAGTACTAACATTTTGCGAAACCACCAAATTTTCGGAGAGAAAAGTTTCAAAAACTGCTATTATTTAACAGTCTTAAACACTTTCACGCCTTAAATCGCCTATTTTCGCCCAAAATCGCCGTTTTTAAGCCATCTGGGTGTGTAGGCACACATCCTAGCTTATTTCACCCAGATTCGGCGGGTCAAACGAAGTTCTACTACAGGATAAACCTTAAAGCTCTTCAAGAGCTTCACATAGTCGCCTACCTTACCCGGTACGTTCTTCACATCCTTTGCCAAATCCACGCCTGGTTCTGTGGTAACATGCTTCACTGCCTCTGTGTAATCCTCGTTAGCTGTAAAGGTGACCTTCTGGATATCGTTGGTCATGATCTTTGGAGTACCACCCCAGAACAAGACACCGGCATCGAAGGAAACATAATAATCATCGCTATTCTTGAAAAGCTTGCCACCATAACCGAAACCTAAGTAAGGCTTGAAGTTGTTTACCTTGATGGTAGCAGATACGTTATTATTAGCATCCGGTTCCAGACGGAATGGAGTACCATCCTTGCGCTCGCCCAAGGTTACACCCATTCTGCCATAACTCATAAACTTATCATAGAGCTCCTTGTCAGCTACCAACGGCTGATCACCTACAGAGATATAAGGTACAAAGTTCTCATAAGAGTTCTTCACACGCTCATAGAGGTTGTTGTACATACTCACTGCTACCAGAGAGGTTCCATCATAGACTGCATTCTCAGCCTTGGCAACCTGTGAAGGTCCCCAATAGAAACCGGTAGTAAAGTGCCAGTTCTTGTTGCGGAAAGGATGAACATCTACGAGTAACTTGAAGTTGTTCATGGTTGGAGTACCTACCATATCGATGCTATTCCCTACTCTGGTACCGGTATATTCCTCCAGCATGTCAGCGAGGCGATTGAACTTCTCTGCCTGCACCTGCTCACTCTCCTTCTCATCACCCACCTGCACCGCAAAGTTCATGGTAGCATGCACACGGGGAGTAAAGGAGAAACCCGTACGAACCTGAAAGACATCATTCAGTGGCACAGCCACATCCACACCGACACCGGTTGTACCCACCGTCACGGAAGCGTCAATACTCTTGGTGTACACCTTGCCAGGGATGCAAGGCTCACTAAATGTCTGGGCAAACATACCCATCGTTGGCAGCAGCGCTGCTGCCAATGCAATCACATATTTTCTCATAAATTTTTGATTTTCATTAAAAAACGGTGCAAAGTTACGCAAAAAGCCCCAAACTCACAAGAGTTTAGGGCTTTTTATTTATTTAATAACGACTTTCTTGCCATTTATGATGTAAATTCCCTGATGCAAGTCGCTGATAGAAGTTGCATTCTTCTTAATCTGCACACCTTCAAGAGTATATACATTATATAATGAGGCAGGCTTCACGGTGATGTCCTTGATGCCTGTAGCATACTGCTCGGCGGTAACCATCTTCATCTCTGATGGAGCAGAAGAAGAAACGGAGAGATACCAGCTGTTGGCTGGGATTGCCAAAATACTCACCTTATTTCCATTACCAGCATCCTGATCAATATTCACAGAAGTGAGCGCATCCTCCGAAGTAGTCATAGCAATATAGCCATAAGAGTTGGCTGAGAATGCTCGCATACTGGAAGCATCAAATTTCACAGAGTTGTAATGACCAGACAACCTATTACCAATACAGAAGTAAACACCCTTCACCTGGACAGCCAAATCAGATGGCACAGCTGCATCGCTTACAACTGGTGTTACCTGATTCTTGCTGACATCTGTAGAAGCACACTCAATCAACACTGGGGTCTTTGCAGGAATGGTACCTGTCAACTCCTTGATGATAACCACACCTTCCGATTCGATGACCTTAGTTACATAGTATGCCTTCATACCAGCGCCCAACGTATAAGGATAACCGGCAAAGACGGCTGCGTAATGCTTATCACCAACTGTTACGGTTGGCTTTACACCAATGTAGTTATCAGATGTATTGATAGGCGTAATATTCCAAGTACTGTAAGTACCCGTAGTAGTTACATAGCTCACCGCCTTGCTTGATTTCTTATCGGTAAGCGTGATACGCTGACCACTATCCTGCTGCCAAGCCTTGTAATAATTGCCAACCGGAGAGAGGTAGATGTAATACTTGATAATACCATAAAGGCTGGTACCCTGACCAACCACATTAAAGCTTTCTCCGCTGATATGATCCAGATAGAACACGCTTCCCGGGTCATGCGAGATGTCCTCCCAGATAGAGCTGGTAGCCATAGCGCCACAATCCGCACTGGTAGAAGCGAAGTTGACTCCTCTACTATGATCATCGGAAAGCGACATATATCTACCGGTAGAAACATTCTTCACACGGTAGTAGCCAGCACCACTCAACTGAGCCTGAGCACCGAGCATGGTAGCACAACCCAAGAGGAGCAGAAACAATCTTTTTTTCATTCTAATACTGTTTAGTTACAAAAAAATAACCGGTCTCCAAAGCTTACATAGTAAGAATGAAGATCGGTTATAATATTTAATGAACTATTTAATTCTATATAGAGCTAAATTACTTAGCAATACAGATTGTAACACGGTTCATATCGTTCTCCTCGAAAGGCTGAACGCGGCAACCCTTAGACTCCTTGATCATGCGGCTCTTGGCAACACCCTTAGCTGCGAGTGTGTTGTAAACAGTCTGAGCACGGCGAGCAGCAATCTTATCGTTGAATGCAGCAGAACCTGTACCCTTATCTGCATAACCAGTCAAAGTGATCTTAGCATCTGGGTTCTCCTTCATGTACTCTACGATCTCAGCGATCTTAGTAGTCTGAGACTTAGCGATGTTTGTGTTACCGATTGGGAAGAAGATATCACGACGGAAGTTCTCCTCAACTACCTTAGACTCAACCTTAGGAGCTGGAGCAGGAGCTGGCTTCTCGATGATACGCTCGATGATCTTCTCTACTGGCTTTGGAGCAGGGATTACCTTAGTGGTATGAGTCTCACCAAGAGCAACCTTTACACCTACCAATGCGTTGAAGTACCAGTCTGGGTTACCAGCCTTCTTTGAATTGTACTTGTCGCTCAATGTGTTAGCAGAAAGCTCAACGCCCAACTTAACGCGATCGCTTACGCGGAAGTCAACGTTAGCACCTACACGTGCAACGAAGCGAGTCTTTGTACCGTCCCAAAGGTTCTCCAATGGAGTAGCACCGTACTTCAAAGCTTCTGTAGCAGCTTCACTCTTCAAGATAGCAGCCTTAGCATCAGCAGCCTCGTCATTACCCCAAGCGATGTTAGCACCGATACCACCGAATACGCCAACCTCAACCAAACGGTCTGGGTTGTACTCGCAGAAGAGGTTTGTGAGGTTGAATGTAGCGTCAACCATAGGAGCTACATAGTTCCACTTCCACTTGTAAACGTTGCCAGCCACGTTCTGACCAGCCTTGCTCTGCCATGCATTCAAAGAAAGACGAGCACCTACAACCTTATTGAAGTTATAACCTACGCCTACCTGAGCATTTGGAGACAACAACTTACCGAAACCGATCTCACCCAATGTGTACTGGCCACCAATCTGAGCCTGTGCATACCAATGTGGAGTGAAGACATTTACAGTCTTATCTGCTTCCTGAGCTGACGCACTAACGCAACTCAAAGCAACAACACCTGACAGTATTACTTTATTTAATTTCATAATCTTTAATCTAATTATTTTAAAATATTGTTTTTAAGATTTGGCTAGCGGCAAGCAAGCTTGCCACCAACGATTTTTTTCTTAAATTACTCTACAACAACGTTAAATGTCTTCTCAACCTCAACACCTGAGTAGTCAATAGCCTTGTAATGGATAATGTACTCACCACTCTTCTTAGCATTGAAGATTACCTTGTTGATTGAACCATTGAATGGCTTAGCAGCAGATGTAGTACCATCAGTCAATGTTACTTCAGCACCATCTTTATTCTCGTCCTTGACAGCCTCTACAGAGATAGACTTCTTGTAAGCAGGAGCCAAGAGCTCAGCTGTCCAAGATGTAGCATAGAGAGTAGTAGCACCTGTACCTACGAAACGAGTACCGAGACGACCACCGATTGTGCTAAGAGTGTTAGGGTTGCCATTCTGATCAACATAAAGGATTGTTGGCTGCAACAACTTATTAGCGCTACCAATCTTAGAAGCAACCTTTGACAACAATGGGTTAACCTTAGCGATTACATTCTCCCACTTAGCATTAACATTGCTGAGAACATTCTTAATTGGCTGCAACTTACCTGCAATCTGCTTGTTTGCAGAAGCAAGGAGATCTGCAATAGTACTATCCTTTGTCTTAATAACAAAAACAAACTCAGCAGCAGAACCACCAGTAGAAATAAATTTCTTCTCAACAGTAGCATTCTTGATTCTATACAACTCGCCATCAATTAACTGACCATTATTAAGATCAGTTCCCTGACCATAGATTACAACATCATTGCCATCCTGCTGACAGAACAAACCGTTTGGTGTAATAACAGAATATGTATAGAACTCATCAGCCTTATCATAAGAAATCTCAACATTGAGAGCGTCGATAACCTTGTCCAACTTGCTTGACAAAGAAGGCAAACGGAAGTTCTCAACAGCCCAATCTGAAAGCTTGTCAAGAGTAGCATTGTCCTTCAAGAAGTTGAAAGAAACTGGCTTAACAGCAACAGCAGCGATATCATAGTCGCTAACAGCATGCTTAATAGTCTTATGAAGCTCAAGATTCTGTGTATCTGGATTATACAAGTAATACTCAGCCTTAACACCGTATGCTGTCAATACTGGGATATTCTTATACAAAGCAGAAGCAATCTTGCTCAAATCCAAATCATTCTCCTTTGGATTTCTCAACTCATTAAGTACATTCTTAGCTGCAGCAGCCAAAGCACCCTTATCGAATTCAACGCCATCGTTCTGAGGATCAGAAGCAATAACAGGAACCTGATAGAAGCCATTAGCAGAAACAGAAGCTGCCTTTGTACCAAAAGTCAATACCTTATCAGTATTCTCGATAGAACCCAGTTCGAAGCCCTTAGCAGGCTCACCCTGGCTGTTTACCAACTCTACCTTAACCAAAGAAGGATCAATCTCTGTTGGGTTCAAAGATACATAGAGGTAACCAGCATTACCGCCCTTACCGAGCACCTGATTTGGTTCTATCACTTCACCCCACTCATCGGTACCCTCTGCAGCAACACCATAGAAAGAAGAAGCCAACTTCAAATTCAAACCGGTGAATGAAGCATTCCAATAACCAGTTACAGGATTCTCTGTTGCATTAACAGTAATACCATCAAGTTTCTGCTCAAGCAAAATATTGAGTGCATTACTCAAGCTACCAGAAACTGAATCAAGACGATGATCCAAAGCGTCTGTAATCTTCTTAGCAGCGATAGAATCTGTCAAACGCAATCTCTCAAGAGCAGAGACACGTGCATCAACTCCATCAACCTGACCCTTAAGATTCTTGTAAGCCTGAGAACCCTGGATAGCAGCATTGACACGAGCAGTATCAGCAAAAACACCATCCTTGATAACGTTCATATTTGCCTGGATACGAGCATCAATAGCAGATGCCAAATCAGGGTTGGTCTCCTTCAACTCGCCCAACCACTTGTTCAATTCGGTCAGTTTTGCGATCTGAGAAACGCTAGTGTCGTAAGCACTGTCGCTTTCGTGATCTGTACAAGATACGAAAGTGCTAGCTCCACCCACCAAGAGGGCAGAGAAGAGCAAAATACTAGTTAATTGTCTTTTCATTTTTTATAAAAAATTTAATTAAACTTATGTTGTCTAACTCATTATATATTTTAGAAAGGTCAAGCTCGACGAAGTAGCCAGTGTATGTTGTTGACTTAGGTCTTGCCGTCACTCTCCTACTTTAAACATTCTTAGTTTCCTATTTTATCGTTACCAATTTGTATATACCGCTGCAAAGGTAAAGCTTTTTTTTGAATTAGAAAGTTTTCGCCCTATTATTTTTAGCAAAATGCCTTAAATTTTAAATATTTTAAGTTTTCTCCCCTCTTTTCTCACTTTTTTTTCCTCCATTTTACTACAATGATAACGTTTGCACGAAAATATCCTTGTCAATCAGTTTGACCTACATCAATTACCCAAACAAGAAGACACTTCAGTTGTCTAATAAATAAAGAAAGAAAAGAAGAGGAAAAGAAAGAGAGACTCGATGACACTTATGACACTTATGACACTTGTTTTCTAAAAAAATCCTACGCGCGCGGGCGAGCAGGAAAAATTTCTCCAATCAGCCTCCCGCCCGCCTACGCGAGAGATTTTTTAAGAAAATGCTGTCATCGGTGTCATTCTGTCATTCCGGGACAAGTCGCCTTAGCACCATAAGTATCTTACTTAGACCTCGTAAGCAAGTCACTTAGCACCCGTAAGTAAGTCACTTAGACCTCGTAAGCAAGTCACTTAGCACCCGTAAGCAAGTCACTTAGCCACCGCAAGTAAGTCACTTACCGAGCACAAAAAAGGGAGGCTTACCTCGTCACAAGGTTTACCTCCCAACACTTATAGTTAAAAATAACCGAATATTACTTGTTCAGGAACTTATCTACCTGAGCAGCAATCTTTCTACCGCTTGCCATCGCACGAACCACCAGAGAAGCTCCACTGGCTGCATCACCAGCTACGAATACATTCTCGGCAAACTCAGGCTGCTGTGGCTTTAGGAAGCCCATTGCCAGGAATACTGCCTCTGCCTTGATGATCTCAGGCTCACCTGCCTCTACCATCAATGGGCGACCGCCCTCTGGGTTTGGCTTCCAGTCGATAGGCTGAACCTTCACACCTGTCAGCTTACCGTTCTTTCCCAGGAACTCCAGAGAGTTGATGTTCCAGCGACGGGTACAACCTTCCTCATGACTGGAGGTAGTCTTCAGGGTGCGAGGCCAGTTTGGCCAAGGATTCTTAGGATCCTCAGGACCTTCCACTGGCTTAGGCATGATTTCAATCTGGGTTACGCTCTTGCAACCCTGGCGATGAGCGGTACCGATACAGTCGGAACCCGTATCACCACCACCGATGACCAATACATCCTTTCCCTTGCAGGTGACACGCTCATCCTTGGAGAACTCCATGCCAGCCAACACTCTGTTTTGCTGAGAGAGGAGTTCGAGGGCGAAATAGACACCCTTCAACTCACGTCCAGGAATCTTCAAGTCACGAGCGGTCGGAGTACCCGTAGATACCACGTAGGCATCGAAGCCTTCTGGCAACTGAGTGACATCTATCTTCTGATTATATTTGAACTCGATGCCTTCTTCCTCCAAGAGACGGAGACGGCGGTCGATGATAATCTTGTTGAGCTTGAAGTTTGGAATACCATATCTCAACAAACCACCTGCGTTCTCACGAGCCTCGAATACAGTTACCTTATATCCCTTATGATTCAGCTGGTTGGCAGCTACCAATCCCGCAGGACCGGCACCGATGACAGCCACCGTCTTGCCATTGCGCTCAGGCAACTCTACATGCACATAATCCTCTTGGAAGGCGTGCTCCACAATGGCGCACTCATCCTCACGGTTGGTGGTAGGTTCGTGGTCCATCAAGTTGAGGACACAAGCCTTCTCGCAGAGTGCAGGACAGATACGACCTGTAAACTCAGGGAAGTCGTTGGTGCTGTTGAGCAAGCGGTAAGCCAGCTCCCAGTCGCCCTTGTAGAGGGCATCGTTCCACTCCGGTGCCTTGTTGCCCAGCGGACAAGCCCAGTGGCAGAAAGGCACACCACAGTCCATACAACGGCTCGCCTGCTGACGGCGGTCGTTACTATTCAATGTTTGTTCTACCTCGCCAAAGTCGAGGATTCTATCGTGAATTGGTCTATAACCTGCTTCCTTGCGAGGTATAGTCAAAAATGCTTTTGGATTTCCCATCTTTTTTCTAATTTTAAAATTAGTAATCGCGCTGCATATCCGCAATCTTCTGCTGCAACTTCTTTACCTGCTCCTCCTGGAGAACTCGCTTGTACTCGATTGGCACTACCTGGATGAAATCCTCTACGTAGTGGTTCCAGTCGTCGAGCATGGTACGGGCAAGCTTACTGCCTGTATAGAGATAATGCTGACGGATCAGCTCGTGCAACTCCTTGCGATAGGTGCTGTCCTCCACGAGGTTGATCTCCACCATATCCATATTACAGAAGTAATCGAAGTTGTGGTTCTTATCCCATACATAGGCAACACCACCACTCATACCAGCGGCGAAGTTACGGCCGGTTTCACCGAGCACTACTACTCTACCGCCCGTCATATACTCGCAGCAGTGGTCGCCAGCACCCTCAATCACGGCGATGGCACCGGAGTTACGAACACCGAAGCGCTCGCCTACCTTACCATTGATATACAACTCACCACTTGTGGCACCATACAGACCGGTGTTACCGGCGATGATGTTATCCTCGGCAGAGAAGTTGCTGCGAATAGGAGGAAGGATGGAAATACGACCTCCTGAAAGTCCCTTTGCGAAATAGTCATTGGTTTCACCCTCGAGCTTGAAATCTACTCCCTTTACCAGGAAGGCACCGAAGCTCTGACCTGCAGAACCCTTGAACTTCACGTTCACGGTCTTGTCTGGAAGACCAGCCTCACCATATTTCTTGGCAATCATACCGCTCAGCATCACACCGGCAGCACGGTCGGTATTCTTGATGGCGAAGTCGAGGTTCACCTCTTCCTGGTTCTCGATGGCACGCTGGGCACCACGGATAATCTGCTGGTCGAGTACATTGTCGAGGTCATGAATCTGCTCGGTCGTATGATAGAGCGAGCAATGACCTGTCTCACGATGCAGCAAGCGAGAGAAGTCGAGCAAGTCTGCCTTCTCCTTGATGCTCTCAGCCACCTCTGGCTCTACGGCATCAGCACCCTCGACAGGAACAATCTCCTCATCCTTCTTGCGGACGATGAGCTCGGTATGACCGATGATATCGTTCAATGAGGTGTAACCCATCTCAGCCAGATACTCACGAACCTCCTCGGCGAGGAAGCGGAAGTAGTTGATGAGGTACTTGTAGCTGCCACGGAAGTGCGCACGGAGCTTAGGATCCTGTGTGGCAACACCCATAGGACAGGTATTCAGGTTACACTTACGCATCATGACACAACCCAAAACGATGAGGGCGGCAGTACCGAAACTGAATTCCTCAGCACCAAGCAGAGCCATCAGGATGATGTCGCGACCGCTCTTCAACTGACCATCCACCTGCAGGCGAACCTGTCCGCGAAGACCATTCTTCACCAGTGTCTGCTGGGTTTCAGAAAGTCCGATTTCAGGAGAGATACCTGCGAAACGCATGCTGGATGCAGGGCTGGCACCTGTACCACCCTCAGCACCAGAGATAACGATGAGGTCTGCCTTCGCCTTAGCCACACCGGCAGCGATGGTACCCACACCACTCTCAGCTACCAACTTCACGGAGATAGCCGCCTTAGGGTTCACATTCTTGAGGTCGAAGATGAGCTGAGCCAAATCCTCGATACTGTAGATATCGTGATGAGGTGGAGGAGAAATCAGGCTGATGCCAGGGATAGAGTGACGGGTCTTGGCGATGACCTCGTTGACCTTGAAGCCAGGCAACTGACCACCCTCACCCGGTTTAGCACCCTGTGCCACCTTGATCTGGATTTCCTCTGCATTTACCAAATATTCTGTAGTCACACCGAATCGACCGGAAGCCACCTGCTTGGTCTTGCTGGAGAGGCTGATGCCATCCTGTGTAGAATGGAAACGCTCGTTATCCTCACCACCTTCACCGGTATTGCTTCGAGCACCGAGGGCGTTCATGGCGAGTGCCATTGCCTCGTGAGCCTCCTTGGAGAGGGCACCGAAACTCATCGCACCGGTAACGAAGTGCTTGACGATTTCCTCTACCGGCTCTACCTTGTCGATAGAGATAGGGTTCTTGCGGAAGCTGAAGAAGTCGCGGATGAAGATAGGCTCCTGTTTATCGTCAACGAGATGTGTATATTTCTTGAAGAGATCATAATCGCCCTTGCGGGTTGCGAGCTGCAGGGTGGCGATGGTCTCTGGGTTCCAAGCGTGCTTGATACCGTCCTTGCGGTAGTGGAACTGTCCCATGCTAGGCAGGAAGTCGAGCTTCTTGGTCTCGAATGCCTTGTCGTGCAGGCGGATGGCATCACGGGCGATGGTCTCGAGTCCGATACCGCCGATGGTGCTCACCTCTGTTCCGAAGTAGCTCTTCAGGAGGCTCTCGCTCAAACCGATGCTCTCGAAGATCTTGGCACCACGGTAACTACGGATGGTAGAGATACCCATCTTAGCCATAATCTTGAACAAGCCCTTCTTCACAGCCTTGATGTAGTTCTGCTCGGCTGTATGGTAATCCTCCTGAATCTTTCCCTTCTTGACCAGGTCGTCGAGGATGGCGTATGTCAAGTATGGACAGAGGGCTGATGCACCGTAACCCAGCAACAGGGCTGCATGCATTACCTCACGAATCTCACCGCTCTCAACGATGAGGGCTGTCTGCACACGCTTGCCGGCATCAATCAGATAATGATGTACGGCGCTTACGGCGAGCAATGATGGGATGGCGGCATGGGTCTCATCCACGCCACGGTCGCTCAAAATGATGTAGTTGTAACCGTCATCCACGCTCTGTGCTGCCTGCTTGCAGAGCTCATCCAAAGCCTCATGCAGTCCTTCTTCGCCCTTGGCGGTTTCGAAGAGCATGTGGAGCTTGACGGTATTGAATCCCTTGTAGCGGATATTCTGAAGGATATCCAGCTGGGTATTGGTCAGGATAGGATGTGGCAAGCGAACCATCTTGCAGTTGCTCTCGTCCGGGTTCAGAATGCCGGAACCTACTCTACCGATATACTCGGTAAGACTCATCACGAGGTTCTCACGGATGGAGTCGATGGCAGGGTTGGTAACCTGTGCAAACTGCTGACGGAAGTAGTTGAAGAAAATCTGTGGCTGGTCTGAGAGTACGGCAAGCGGAGTATCATTACCCATAGAAGCTGTAGGTTCCTGACCCTTGGTAGCCATTGGGATGATGGTACCGTCGATGTCTTCCTCGCCAAAACCAAACTCCAATTCCTTGCGAGTGAGGTTTTCCACAGCGTTTTCCACCTTACGTCCGCTGCGCAGCTTTTCCAGTTCAATACGGTTGGTGTTCAACCACTGGCGGTAAGGATGAGCCTCAGCCAGGCGCTCCTTGATTTCGCCATCATAGTAAATCTTGCCTTCCTGGGTATCAATCAGGAGAATCTTACCAGGCTGCAGACGGCCCTTCTCGGCAATCTCAGTTGGGTCGAAATCCATCACACCCACCTCAGAAGCCACAACCATCATATCGTTCTTGGTGATGGTGTAGCGTGCAGGGCGCAGACCATTTCTATCGAGCATACCACCGGCATAGCGGCCATCGCTGAAGAGCAGGGCGGCAGGACCATCCCATGGCTCCATCAGGATAGAGTGATACTCATAGAAAGCCTTCAGATCCTCAGAGATAGGATTCTTGTCGTTGAAGCTCTCTGGCACCATCACAGCCATGGCGTGAGGCAATGACAGACCGCTCATCACGAAGAACTCGAAGACATTATCGAGGCTGGCAGAGTCACTCATATCAGGCTGAACGATAGGAGAAATCTCACGGATATCGCCCAGAGCCTCACTGCTCAACACACTCTCACGAGCCTTCATCCAGGCACGGTTACCACGGATGGTGTTGATCTCACCATTGTGGGCAAGGAGACGGAATGGCTGAGCCAGACTCCATGTCGGGAAGGTGTTGGTAGAGAAGCGGGAGTGAACCAGAGCCAGACCGCTTGTAAAATAATTATTAGTCAAGTCAGGATAGTACTGACGCAGCTGAAGGCTGCTCAACATACCCTTATATACGATGTTCGAATTAGACAACGAACAGATATAGAAATCAGGGTCGCTGACACGTTTCTCGATGCGCTTGCGGATGAGATAGAGGATGCGCTCGAAGACAGGCACCTTATCATCTGTCACACCAGTAATGAACACCTGTTTGATGGCAGGTTCATTGCTCAATGCAGCCTCACCCAGACAGTCTGGATTGGTAGGTACATTGCGGAGATGCATCAACTGAAGTCCCTCACGTTCAATCTCTTCAATCATAATAGAGAGGATATCCTGCTGTTTCTTCTCATCCTTAGGCAAGAAGACAAGACCTGTACCATATTTTCCCTTTTCCGGTACAGGGATACCCTGAAGAAGAATAAACTCATGTGGAATCTGGAGCATGATACCGGCACCATCACCCGTCTTGTTATCGGCACCCTCAGCACCACGATGGCGCATATTCTCGAGGACCTTCAAGGCGTTATCGACCAGCTCATGACTCTTGTTACCGTGGATATTCACCACCATACCTACGCCACACGCATCGTGTTCATAGGCAGAACTGTACAATCCTTTTTCCATTTCTTGTTCGTTTTATATCGGTTATTTCTAACTATTTTATTATTGATATGCTTGTTCATGAACTCCCGCTACGGCTCTGCCGCTAGGGTCGTTCTGATTCTTGAAAGAGGCATCCCAGGCAAGGGCTTCGGCAGTAGAGCAGGCTACGCTTGGTACGCTAGGCACACTCTTGGCAGCGCTGTCGCTTGGGAAATGCTCGGCGAAGATAGAGCGATAATAATACTCTTCCTTGTTCTGAGGAGGATTGATAGGGAATCGCTCGGCAGCATGCGCCATCTGTTCATCGCTGACGGCTGATGCGGTAATCTGCTTCAGGGTGTCAATCCATGAATAGCCCACTCCATCGGAGAACTGCTCCTTCTGTCGCCATGCTACTTCTTCTGGAAGCAGATCGGCAAATGCCTCACGAACTACCTTCTTCTCGATGGTCTTGTCAGGACACATCTTCAATACCGGGTTCATACCCATCGCTACATCCAGAAACTCCTTGTCAAGGAAAGGCACACGGCCCTCGATGCCCCATGCAGCCAGACTCTTGTTGGCTCTCAGGCAATCGTAGAGATAGAGTTTGCCGAGCTTGCGCACGGTTTCCTCATGGAAAGCCTTGGCATCCGGTGCCTTGTGGAAGTAGAGATAACCTCCGAATACCTCATCAGCACCCTCGCCGGAAAGTACCATTTTGATACCCATGCTTCGGATGACTCTCGCCAGGAGATACATCGGGGTAGATGCACGGACGGTGGTAACATCATAGGTCTCGATGAAGTAGATGACATCACGGATGGCATCCAGACCTTCCTGAATGGTGTAGTTGATTTCGTGGTGCACGGTTCCGATGTGCTCGGCAACCAATCGTGCTTTTGCCAAATCAGGCGCGCCCTTCAAACCTACGGCAAAGGAGTGAAGTCGAGGCCAGTAAGCCTTGGTTTCGCCCCCATTCTCCACGCGGGTAGAAGAGAATTTTTCAGCTACGGCAGAGATGACGGAAGAATCGAGACCACCACTCAGCAATACGCCGTAAGGAACATCGCTCATCAGCTGGCGCTTGACGGATGCTTCGAGGGCATCATGGATTTCCTTTACCGCAGCCTTTTCCTGAGGTTCCGCATCCTTCAGCTGGGCTTCAGCCTTCTTCTTATCATCAATCTGATATTTCTTCTGCATGGCAGCGTATTCAAACCAATCACGGGTATAATAGCGCTTCATGCCAGGGTTCTTGCTATAGTAATAATGACCTGGAAGGAATGGCTCGTAATGGTCGCACTGGCCTTCCAGAGCCTTCAACTCGCTTGCCACCAGCACTTTTCCATCCTTATCATAACCAATATAAAGAGGAATTACGCCGATAGGGTCGCGAGCGATGAGGAATTCATCACGCTCGGCATCGTAAAGGGCGAAGGCAAAGATACCGTTCAGCTCTTCAAGCATCTTGGAGATACGGGCGTGGAGCGCATCCTCACCTTTATATATTAAGGTATCAAAGTCGGAATCTGCTCGCATCTCACGATAGAGAGAAAGAATCACCTCACAGTCGGAACCGGTCTGATACTGGTATTTGTCAGCAAAACGGGCACGGATATTCTGATGATTGTAAATCTCACCGTTTACGGCAAGCACCTGTTTTTTGTCTGGTGCAAACAAAGGTTGGCGACCACTTTCCGGGTCAACAATGCTCAGACGCTCATGTGCCAGGATAGCAGAACCACCACAGTAGATTCCGCTCCAGTCTGGTCCGCGATGGCGAATCTTCTGACTCATACGAAGCGCTTGCTGTCGCAATTCAGGAGTTTGCTCCTGAATATTGAAGATAGATACGATTCCACACATAATATCTTTTCCTTTCTTTTACGGTTATTTTTATCTCTTTTTACCTAAAACAAATAACATTTTGTTATGTTTCGGCTGCAAAATTACTACTTTTTGTCAACATACAAAAGATTTTCATTACCTTTTGTCTTAAGAAAAGGTAGATAATTACATATCAGCACGTATTAACACGTTTAAACTTTCATTTTGAAAGTACAAATAACATTATTTATTTCAAAATAACACAAAGAGAGAAAAACAAGATAAAAGCATTAATTCCGCTGAAATCCATACGCCCTGAAAGGGCAGAAGCTCCTAGCCCAGGGCATCGCCCTGGGTATTATAAACGGAAACCTGTCGCCCTGTAAGGGCAAAAGCTTTGAATTTGCTTCGTATTTTAAAGCTTTTGCCCTTACAGGGCGCATTGCACCAACCACTACACCCAGGGCGGTGCCCTGGGCTAGGAGCTTCTGCCCTTTCAGGGCGTATGGATAAACACCGTTAGGCGTTCCGGCGGATTTGAAATCCGCCGTCTAAAAAGGTTCGCCCCCCTGGGGGGATTTGCAATCCCCCATCAACACAATGAAAGTTTAGTTAAAAAATATATAGAATAGTGCCGTTTTTCCCAATTTTTTAGTATCTTTGCAACATTATTGTGTTTTATTACAAATAACCTAATTTATTCAATTATTCCGTAGATGTTACTATAGCATTATGAGAAAGAGAATTATAAATCTTTTAATGATGACCTGCGTATTAGCCGGCGGCTACTCTCAGGCATCGCTTGCTCAACAAGCAAAGTCGGGCAAGCTAACTCAGTTTGTCAACCCTCGAATCGGAACAGGTGGACATGGACACGTTTTCCTCGGAGCCAACGTTCCGTTCGGATATGTCCAGTTAGGTCCTACAGAACCATCCCGCGGATGGGACTGGTGCTCCGGCTATCATCATTCTGACTCCATCCTCATCGGTTTCGGACACCAGCACCTGAGCGGTACCGGTATCGGCGACCTGGGCGACGTGGCTTTCCTGCCCGTAGTAGATGGCAACCAGAAACAAATCAAGTTCAGTCACGACAACGAGAATGTACGCCCTGGATACTATGCAGTCAAACTGCAGCAGCCTAATGTATGGGTAGAGCTGACCGCTACCCAGCGTGCCGGTTTCCAGCGCTATACCTTTGGTGCTGATGCACAGCAGGCACAGTTGGTACTCGACCTGAAACAAGGTATCGGTTGGGATGCAGCCAAGGACTTCAATGTAGATAACACCACAGCTACCACCGTGGCTGGTCACCGTTTCTCAAAGGGATGGGCGAACGACCAGAAGGCATTCTTCTTCGCAGAATTCTCTCAGCCTGTTACCGTGAAGCCACTGGGCACCGGCAGATGGCTGATTACCGCTGCTGATGTCACCAAGCCATTGTTGGTAAAGACCGGTATGTCCGCTGTGAGCGCAGAGAATGCCAAGCAGAACCTGGAGAAAGAGATTCCGGGCTGGGATTTCCGTCAGGTAGTAGCTGATGCAGATGCTGCCTGGAACAAGGAATTGGCTAAGGTGAACATCGAGACCAGCGATTCTACCTCCCGCCGCATCTTCTACACAGCCATGTATCATACCATGACCGCTCCATCTGTCTTCTCAGATGTCAACGGTCAGTACCGCGGTGCCGACGGCAAGGTCTATGACGGCAACTTCACCAATTATACCACCTTGTCACTCTGGGACACCTATCGTGCAGCTCATCCATTGATGACCATGATCCATACCGACATGTTGCCAGATATGGCTAGCACCTTCATCAACATCTATCGCCAGCAGGGCAAGTTGCCAGTATGGCATCTGATGGGTAACGAAACCAACTGTATGGTGGGCAACCCTGGCATTCCTGTTCTTGCCGATATGGTACTGAAGGGCTATGTAAAGGATAAGGAAGGAGCCTACGAGGCTATGAAGAAGTCGGCTATGCTCGATGAGCGTGGCATAGGCTTGCTCAAGAAGCACGGTTATCTGCCATACGACAAGGAGCCTACCAAGGAAACCGTTGCCAAGGGCTTGGAATATGCGCTGGCTGATGCCTGCGTGGCAAAGGTGGCTCGCATGCTGGGCAAGAAGGAAGATGCCAAGTACTTCGAGAACAGATCAAAGGCTTACAGCAAGTACTTCGACAAGGAGACCGGCTTTATGCGCGGTCTGAGTTCTGACGGCAAGTTCCGCGTTCCTTTCAACCCATTCTCTGCCGAGCATCGTGAAGATGACTATACCGAGGGAAATGCATGGCAATATACCTGGCTGGTGCCTCATGATGTTCACGGACTCGTGAAGCTCTTCGGCAATGAAAAGAAGTTCGTGACCAAACTCGACTCTCTCTTCATCGTTACCGGTGAAATGGGTGCCAATGCTTCTCCTGACATCTCTGGTCTGATTGGTCAGTATGCTCATGGCAACGAGCCTAGCCATCATGTTCTCTATATGTACAACTATGTAGGTCAGCCTTGGAAGGCTGCCCGTCTGCTCAGACAGACCCTGGACGAGATGTACAAGGATGACTTCGACGGTTTGAGCGGCAACGAAGACGTAGGCCAGATGTCAGCATGGTATGTGCTTTCTTCCGTAGGTCTCTATCAGGTAGAGCCAGCTGGCGGCAAGTACGTCATCGGCAGCCCTATCTTCGACAAGGCAGAACTGAACGTGGGCAAGGGCAAGACCTTCAACATCGTCTGCAAGAACAACAGCAAGGAAAACATGTACGTACAGTCTGTGAAGTTGAACGGCAAACCATACAGCAAGTCATACATCATGTACAACGACATCATGAAGGGTGGCACCCTCGAACTGCAGATGGGCAACCAGCCATCAAAGTGGGGAACCCGTCCTGCCGACCGTCCATAAGAATCAAGCACTAACCAACAAAAATATAAATAATGAGAAAGACTATTTTAACATTGGCTCTTCTTGCCTCCATGAGCGCTATGGCTCAGGAGAATGCTGAGGTAGATGTGCATGCACGCTATACCAAGGTGGTAACCCCTGTGAATGGCAAATATGAGTCAAAGCGTCCTCCTGTAGAGGACCGCCTCTTCACTTCTACAGCTGTAGAGAAGAAGATCAAGGAAGTACAGAAAATCCTGAAGAAGAATCCAAAGCTGGCGTGGATGTTTGCCAACTGCTATCCTAACACCCTGGAGAGCACCGTTCACTACCGTGTGCTCGAAAATGGTGATGATGATACATTCGTATATACCGGTGATATTCCAGCCATGTGGCTCCGCGACTCCGGTGCCCAGGTATGGCCTTACGTAGCCCTCGCCAACAAGGACGAAAAGTTGAAGAAGATGCTGAAGGGTGTGATTCTCCGCCAGTTGAAGTGCATCAACATCGACCGCTACGCCAATGCCTTCAATGACGGTCCTACCGGTGCCGGCTGGCAGAAAGACCGCACCAAGATGCAGCCGGATGTATTCGAGCGCAAATATGAGATCGACTCCTTCTGCTACCCTATCCGTCTGGCTTACGAATACTGGAAGGTGACAGGCGATGACTCTATTTTCGGCGAGGTATGGATGAAGGCTATCGAGAATATCCTGAAGACCTTCCACGAGCAGCAGCGCAAGGTGACAGCCAAGGCTTATCACTTTACCCGTGTTTCTGACCGTGCCTTCGATACCATCGGTTGGGACGGCTTCGGTGCTCCGGTAAAACCAGTTGGACTGATTGCTTCTATGTTCCGTCCTTCTGATGATGCCACCATCCTTCCATTCCTGATTCCATCCAACTTCATGGCAGTTTCTTCCATGAACAAGGCAGCAGAAATCTTGAAGCACGTGGCAGAGAAGGATGCGGCAAAGAAAGATGCAGCCTTGAAGATTGCGCAGGATTGCAGCAGTCTTGCCGATGAGGTACATACTGCTCTGCAGAAGTATGCTATCTACAACCATCCTAAGTATGGCAAGATCTATGCTTACGAGGTAGATGGTTTCGGCAACCAGCTCCTGATGGACGATTCCAACGTTCCTTCTCTCCTGGGTATGGGCTATATGGGTGATGTTCCTATGAACGACCCTATCTACCAGAACACCCGCCGTTTCGTTTGGAGTGAGGACAATCCTTGCTTCTTCCGTGGCAAGGCTGGCGAAGGTATCGGTGGTCCACACATCGGTTACGACATGCCTTGGCCTATGTCTATCATGATGAAGTGCTTCACCGCACAGAGCGATGACGAGATCCGCTTCTGCATGAAGATGCTGTTGAATACGGATGCCAGCATGGGATTCATCCATGAGTCTTTCCACAAGGACGATGCTTCTAAATACACCCGTCCTTGGTTCGCATGGCAGAACACCCTCTTCGGAGAGTTGGTCATCAAGCTGATCAATGATGGCAAGGCAGACTTGCTGAACAACCTGTAATATATAGAGAAAGAGGGGTTATCATAAGTCATATCCAATACACCCTGAAAGGGCAGAAGCTCCTAGCCCAGGGCAACGCCCTGGGTTTTAGAACAACACAAAAAGTCGCCCTGAAAGGGCAAAAGCTTTGAAATTGAAAGCTTT
>NZ_NMPZ01000042.1 GCF_002224675.1 Segatella copri
TATAATGGGATAAAGAAGTCGCCCTGTAAGGGCAAAAGCTTTGTATTTGAGAAGCTTTTGCCCTTACAGGGCGTCTTTCTTGCTTATGCGTAACCCAGGGTGTTACCCTGGGCTAGGAGCTTCTGCCCTTTCAGGGCGTGCTGCTAATAACAGGGCGTGCTGCTAATAACAACTATTCGTTTTATTACAGCATTCCCTTTGAGCTAGGAAGCTCGAAGTGATAGATGTCTCTCTTCACCGCCATTTTCAGCGAGCGGGCAAGCGCCTTGAAGATGCCTTCTATCTTGTGATGCTCGTTCTCGCCCTCAGCCTTGATGTTGAGGTTCATCTTAGCCGCATCACTCAGACTCTTGAAGAAATGCTTGAACATCTCGGTTGGCATTTCGCCCACCTTCTCTCTATGGAACTCTGCATCCCAGATCAGCCATGGACGGCCACCGAAATCCAATGCCACCTGACAGAGACAATCATCCATCGGCAGACTATAGCCGTATCTTTCTATTCCGCGCTTATCACCTAAAGCCTGCAGCAGGCATTCGCCCAGGGCTATACCCGTATCTTCAATGGTGTGATGCTCATCCACATAGAGGTCGCCCTTGGTGTGGATGGTGAGGTCCATCATGCCATGCTTGCCTATCTGCTCCAGCATGTGGTCGAAGAAACCGAGACCGGTAGAAATGTCGCATTTGCCGCTGCCATCGAGATTTACCTTGATGTAGATATCCGTCTCCTTGGTGGTGCGCTTCACCTCGGCGATGCGGTCGCCGGCAAAGAGAATCTCAGCAATCTTATCCCAGTCCATACCATCCTTTCCGAGAATCAGACTCTTGCAACCCAGGTTCTCGGCAAGCTGGGCATCGGTTTCACGGTCGCCGATTACATAACTGTTTGCCATATCGTAGGCTGGGTTGTCGATGTATTCGGTCAGCATGCCCGTGCCCGGCTTTCTCATCGGCGAGTTATCCTCAGGGAAGTGGCGGTCGATGTGCTGCTTGGCGAAGTGGATGCCCTCGCTCTCCAGGGTCTGGATGATGAAGTTGTGTACTGGCCAGAAGGTATCCTCCGGGAAGGAGTCGGTGCCCAGTCCGTCCTGGTTGCTCACCATCACCAGCTCGTAGTCGGTGTGCTGGGCAATGAAGGCGAGGTTGCGGAATACGCCCTTGGTGAATACCAGCTTCTCGAAGCTGTCAATCTGTTCGTCCGCAGGTTCCTGAATCAGGGTTCCGTCGCGGTCGATGAAGAGTAATCTTGTCTGTTTCATGTCTCTTTCTATCTCTTTTATGTTAATATGATTAATACTTCTTGTTTTCCTCTTCTTCTGCAGCCATCTGCTCTATGCCGGCTACAGCCATCTGCAGCTGACTCTCCTTCAGTTTTTTCTTTTCCTCATCCTGCACCTTGTAGGATGCATACTGGTAAGCCAGTGTGATGCCGAGCCAGGTGAGGGCATAGATGATGAGCAGGCTGGTGAGGGTGAAGACGAGGAAGAGGAGTGGGGTGAAATAGCCCGGTACGCCGAGCGGATCGCCCTGGAGTGCACCCAACTGTGAGTAGAGCTGGGCGATGATGAGGATGATGGTAGGCACAGCTGCGATAAAGGTGGCGATGCCTACGATCATCATGCCCAGGAAGCAGGTCATGAGGAAGCCTCCGAAGTGGCGGAGGATGCGGACCAGCGATCTGCCTGGCTTGCGCTTTTCGCCCTGAGGGCAGAGCTGCTTGTGGGGCAGGAGATGCCAGAATGATACTGCCGCCATCACGAGGGTGGCTGCGTAGATGATGGTTTGCAGGATGAATGAAGCCATCGGATTCGCTTCTCCCCAATCGTGAAGCGACTTGTTGGGGAGGAGAAAGTAAAGTACGATTGCCAGCAATACTGCGAAAGGCACGTGGGTAACCCATGTCTGCTTGACGAGCGAACGGATATCGCTCGTCACGGTATTGTAGGATGCTTTCATGCAGGCAGTTATGCTGCGTTGCTTAAATAATTCATTTACTTCCATAGTTATAATGATTTAGTTCTTCTGAATTCCGAGCAGGTGATGGCGGTAGCGATCGCTACGTTCAGACTGTCGGCAGTGGCTCTTCCTTCCGGGAAGTTCGGGATGAGCAGTCTGTGGTTCACCTTCTTGGCAAGGGCAGGCGAAATGCCTTTTCCTTCGTTTCCCATCACGATGAGTCCCCGGTTTTCCAACTGCTGCTGATAGATGTTGTCGCCATCGAGCAGGGTGCCATATACGGGTACATCTGCAGGCAGCGATTCTACCAGAGCCAGCAGGTTGCCATATTCCACCTTCACTCTCGCTATGCTGCCCATCGTGGCCTGTACCACCTTCGGGTTATACACGTCGGCTGTGTCCTGACTGCAATAGATGTGGGTGATGCCAAACCAGTCGGCTATTCGGATGATGGTGCCCAGGTTGCCCGGGTCTTGTACGCCATCGAGCGCCAGACTCAGTTCGTTGGTGTTAATAGAGTAATCTCCTGATGTATCCTGTCTGAAAACAGCCAGCACCTGCTGCGGATGCTGCAGGAAGCTCACCTTCTTCAGCTCCTCCTCGGTCACCTCTATCACTTCTGTCTGAGCCGCAAGGTGCTTGCCGTGGAGCCACTCCTGGGTAGCCACAATGAGGTCGGCAGGTTGCAGGGCGAGCAGGTCATCTACTACCTTGAAACCTTCCGCCACGAACTTTCCTTCCTTGTTGCGGTTCTTCTTCAGTTCGAGCGAACGAATGTATTTTATCTTATTCTTGCTAATCATTTGTTGTTGTTTCTAATCTTTAATGGATGCAAAGGTAGCATAAAAAGCAGACAATACAAAATAAAAAGTGCTAAATATTTTGTATTTCCTTCGATTTACACTATCTTTGCAATCTAAAAGGATTAGATTCGTGAAAATACAGAAGATTTCAGTTCTCGCCCTGCCACTGCTTCTGGCTGGATGTTCTGCCAGCAAGTATGTGCAGGAGGGGGAGTATATATTAAATAAGGTGGAAGTGAAGAGCGACTCTGCGGAATATGATGCAGGGGCGCTCAAGCAGTATGTGCGACAGAAAGAGAAGCCAAAGCTCTTTGCACTCTTTAAAAACCCGTTCAGCAAGAAGCCTATCATCTATGATTCCATCCAGGCTCGACTCACTTGCCAGGACCTGCTCACGGCGATGCAGAACCAGGGATTCCTGCACGCTGGCGTATCCCTCTATACTACCGTTCACGGAGAGGATTGGGCGAAGGGCGGAACCAGGAAGCGGAAGAAAGCCCCGAAGCTGGATGCCACCTATCTGTTGCATCCCGGTGAGCCGTTCCTCATCGGCAAGGTGGAATATGACATAGAGGATAAGAACATACAGGATAGATTGCAACTGGATAATCCTGATAACCAGATGCTGAAACCGGGAATGCGTTTCACGGTAGAGGCGCTGGATAATGAGCGCAAGCGTATTTCCAATCTCCTCATTGATGATGGATACTTCCGCTTCAACAAGGATTTCATCCACTTTTCTGCAGATACCATCACGGGCAGCAAAGATATCGGCGTTACCCTGCATCTGATGAACTACAAGGCTAACAGTAATGCGCCGGAAACCCCACACTCACGATACGAGATCAGGAAAATCAACTATCTCAGCAACGACAGCGACCGCATCCACCTGCGCCATCAGGTGCTTCTGAATGCCACTGCCCTGAAGGAGGGAAGTCCCTACAGCGCCTCTGCCCTGCAACGTACGTATAATAATTTCGCACGCCTGCAGGCGGTGAAATATACCAATATCCGATTCGTGGAAGCTCCCGATAGCGGAATGCTCGATTGCAATATCCAGATCAGCACCAACAAGCCTTCTACCATCTCCTTCCAGCCGGAAGGAACCAATACGGCAGGCGACCTGGGTGCTGCGGCTTCGCTCACCTATACCAACAGAAACCTCTTCCGGGGTAGCGAACAGCTGAGTATCGAGCTGCGTGGTGCCTACGAGGCTATCACCGGACTGGAGGGCTATCAGGACCAGAACTATCAGGAGTATTCGATAGAGAGCAAGCTGGTGTTCCCACGCTTCGTGGCACCGCTGCTGTCTAAAAATTTCAGAAGAAGACAGACTGCTAATACGGAGTATTCGGTGGCCTGGGACCTCCAGAACCGTCCGGAGTTCCATCGTCGCGTCTTCTCCATGGCATGGCGCTACCGCTGGGCAGAACCCCGCCATCATCTCAACTGGCGATTCGACCTGCTCGACCTCAACTATGTGTATATGCCTTGGATTTCAGAGACTTTCAAGCGCGACTATCTGGATGATGTAGATAATAGAAATGCCATCCTGCGCTATAACTACGAGGATATCTTCATCATGAAGATGGGATTCGGATTGACCTATAGCGATGGGATAGATGCCTTCCGACTGAATGTGGAGTCTTCGGGCAATCTGCTCAGCGCTTTCTCCAAGGCGCTGAATTTCAAGATAAATTCTCAGGGACAGCGTACCTTCATCAATATCGCCTATGCCCAGTATGCCAAGGCTGATTTCGACTATACCCATCTGGTGCGCTTCGACGACCGTAACGTGCTGGCGCTGCATGCAGGCATCGGCGTGGCGTATCCTTACGGTAACAGCAAGGTGCTGCCTTTCGAGAAACGGTATTTTTCGGGTGGTGCCAACTCGGTGAGAGGCTGGGGCGTAAGAGAGCTGGGACCTGGCGGATACAAGGGCAATGACGGACGCATCGACTTCATCAACCAGACGGGTGATATGAAGCTCGACCTGAATGCCGAGTACCGCACTCCTTTGTTCTGGAAATTCGAAGGTGCCCTGTTTGTGGATGCTGGTAATATCTGGACGCTCAGAAAATATGATGAGCAGCCTAACGGACAGTTTAAGTTAGATAAGTTCTACAAGCAGATTGCTGCGGCGTATGGTATGGGTCTGAGGTTGAACTTCGATTATTTCATCCTCCGATTCGATATGGGTATGAAGGCAATCAATCCTGCCTACGAGAGTGGGGATGAGCATTGGGCGATTATTCACCCAAAGCTCAGTCGTGATTTCGCCTTTCACTTCGCGGTAGGTTTACCATTCTAATCTTCCATACCCCGTTCTCGATACGCATCGGCAGGTGGAAGTCGGCCTCTTCTACGAGGTGGGCTTCCTGCCCGATGGTGTCCATCTGCAGAAAATTATATACGGTGATGCTGACGGTGGCGTTCGCTCCGTCGTCGCTGAAGTCGATGTCGTTGATCTCTATCGTGGCATCCTCAGCCTTGGTGCGCAGCAGATCTACATCCGCCTGATGCACGTTGCTGGCAGCATAGCGGAGCCAGGGTTCCGAACTCTGGGTGCAGTATTTCTGAGTCTTGGGGAACTGCCAGTTGAAGTAGTAGGTGGCGAATGAATCGATGTCATTCTCCAGCTGGTCTTCGTCACCCTGATGAGATTGGCATCCCGTAAGGGTGTAAACGCTTGCTAGTATGGCTGCTACGGCGATAGCCATACAGGATATTGTTTTCCTAACCATGTTTCCTAAATCTTAAAATTTCTATTTATTTGCTTATTTTGGGCACAAAGATAGTAAAAAACTTTGTAATAAGAATCTTTTTTGCTAACTTTGCAGGGAAAATAACAATTAAAATGCTAAAATTTATATCCTTTGGCAGTGGAAGCAGTGGCAACAGCTACTATCTTTACACTGAAACGGATTCGCTATTGATAGACGTAGGAGTAGGTATCAGAACCCTGAAAAAGCACTTCCATAACTATGGATTGCGCTTCGAGGATGTACATCATATCCTCATTACCCATGACCACGCCGACCATGTAAAGTCGGTGGGGAGCTTGAGTACTGACTATCATCTACCAGTATATGCAACCCGTAAAGTTCATGCAGGTATCGAGCGCAACTACTGCGTCCGAAAGAAAATCGTGCCCAATCATGCGCACATTATAGAGAAAGGTGTGCCGTTCCAGGTGGGCGAGTTCAGGGTTACTCCGTTTGGGGTGCCTCACGACAGTACGGATAATGTGGGCTATTTCGTGGAGCACGAGGGTGTCACATTCTGTCTGATTACGGATGTGGGACACATCACGGAGGAGATTCAGGAGTTCATCGGCAAGGCGAACTATCTGGTGCTCGAATCGAACTATAGTGTGGAGATGCTTCAGACTGGAAAATATCCTCAGTATCTGAAGGAGAGAATCCTGGGTCCGAACGGTCATCTCAGCAATGATGAGTGTGCCCATGCGCTTGCCGACTTCGCCACTCCGAGCCTCCGCCACGTTTGGCTCTGCCATCTCAGTGAGGAGAATAATCATCCCGAATTGGCGAGAAAGACCGTGGAGCAGATTCTCAGGAGCAAGGGCATCATTGCCGGAAAGGACTTCGAGCTGGAAGTGCTGAAGCGGAAGACGCCTAGCGAGATTTTTAAATTGGTATAAATTCCCGGCCCGCCCTGAATCAATGATTGCTGGCTTAAGAGAATGACCGGAAGTTCTATTCCCGGCCCGCCCTGAATCAATGATTGCTGGCTTAAGAGAATGACTGGAATTTCTATTCCCGGCACGCCCTGAAAGGGCAGAAGCTCCTAGCCCAGGGTAACACCCTGGGTTATACATAAGCAAGAAAGTCGCCCTGTAAGGGCAAAAGCTTGGTATTGAGAAGCTTTTGCCCTTACAGGGCGACTCTGTTATATCCCTATGTACCCAGGGTGTTACCCTGGGCTAGGAGCTTCTGCCCTTTCAGGGCGTGTGGATGCAAACAGGGCATGTGGATGCAAACACCACTTGGAACATGCCGGGCATTGCCTAAATCATACTGATTTTCTAGATCTTATCCAATGCCTGCTTGATATCATCCAGGATATCCTCCACATCCTCGATACCTACTGACAATCGAATCAAATCTGGGGCAACGCCTGCCTCCTTCAACTGCTCGTCTGAAAGCTGACGGTGGGTATGGCTGGCAGGGTGGAGCACGCAGGTGCGGGCATCTGCCACATGAGTCACGATGTTGATCATATCCAGTGAATCCATGAACTTGATGGCAGTCTCACGGTCGCCCTTCAATCCGAAGGCGA
Source organism: Segatella copri (assembly GCF_002224675.1). GTDB lineage: Bacteria > Bacteroidota > Bacteroidia > Bacteroidales > Bacteroidaceae > Prevotella > Prevotella copri_U. Next base: position 7,061 of record NZ_NMPZ01000042.1, read on the forward strand.
TGACGCCGCAGGTGCCGTTTGGCATGTACTTCTGGGCAAGGTCGTAATACTCGTCGCCCTTCAGTCCGCTATAGTGAACCCAAGCCACACGCTCATCATTCTGCAGGAACTCAGCCACCTTCTGCGCATTCTCGCAATGCTGGCGCATACGCAGGTGCAGGCTCTGGAGACCCAGGTTCAGGATGAATGAGTTCATTGGCGCAGGGATGGAGCCCAGGTCGCGCATCAGCTGTGCCACGAGCTTGGTGGTGTATCCCATCTTGCCGAAAGCCTTCACGTAGGTGAGTCCGTGGTAGCTCTCATCCGGTGTGCAGAGGCCAGGGAATTTCTCGGCATTCGCCATCCAGTCGAAGTTGCCGCTATCCACTACTACGCCGCCTACCTGCGATGCGGTACCGTCCATATACTTGGTGGTAGAGTGGGTAACGATGTCGGCACCCCACTCGAATGGGCGGCAGTTGATAGGTGTGGCGAAGGTGTTATCTACGATGAGAGGCACGCCGTTCTTGTGAGCAATGCGGGCGAACTTCTCGATGTCGAGCACGGCACAGCCAGGGTTGCTGATGGTTTCGCCGAACACTACCTTGGTGTTAGGGCGGAATGCCTTCTGGATTTCCTCCTCGCTGGCGTTAGGGTTTACGAAGGTGCACTCGATGCCGAGCTTCTTCAGGGTAACGCCGAAGAGATTGAAGGTGCCGCCGTAGATTTCGTTAGAGGTAACGATGTGGTCGCCAGCCTCGCAGATGTTGAATACGGCATAGAAGTTGGCTGCCTGACCGCTTGAGGTCAATACGGCACCCACACCACCTTCGAGCTGAGCGATTTTCTTTGCCACAGCATCATTGGTAGGGTTCTGGAGTCGGGTATAGAAGTAACCCTCCTTCTTCAGGTCGAAGAGCATCGCCATCTCCTCAGAGTTGTCGTATTTGAATGTAGTACTCTGATAGATAGGCACTTCTATCGGTTCGCCGTTCTTCGGCTCATAGCCTCCCTGCACGCAGAGGGAAGCAACACGTAATTTCTTTTCCATTGTCGGTTATTCTTTTATTTTGTGTTGTTATAATTGTTCTTCTTTCTTTCTTTGTTGTTAACGCCCTGAAAGGGCAGAAGCTCCTAGCCCAGGGCATCGCCCTGGGTATTCAGGACGCAAGTCTGTCGCCCTGTAAGGGCAAAAGCTTTATTATTTCATGAAGACGAAATACACGGCAGCGATGAGGCAGACGAATGCGGCAAAGTGATTCCAATGCAGGCCCTGCCCCTGGAAGAGGAGGTTGGCGATGATGGCGAAGACGATGAGCGACACGCACTCTTGTATCACTTTGAGCTGTACCAGATTGAATGGACCGCCGTTGTCGATGAATCCGATGCGGTTGGCTGGTACCTGGCAGCAGTATTCGAAGAAGGCGATCGCCCAACTGAAGGCGATGACTCCGATGAGTGGCCAGTTGCTGCTGGTGCCCGTCTGCTGGAGTTTGAGATGTCCATACCATGCGAGCGTCATGAAGATGTTGCTCAGCACGAGGAGCAGGATAGTGTATATTCCGTTCATATTCTCTTATGTTTTTGATTTCTTAATTGATAAGATTTCTCTTATATTCTCTTATGTTCTTTGATGCTCTACATATATAATAATGTATAAGTGGCTGCAAAGATACACTTTTTCTCTTGAAAATGTATGGAAAATCAGAAAAATGCGCATGAAAAAGAAAAAAGTTGCCGAAAAATTTGGTAGTGTCAGAAAAAAGCAGTACCTTTGCAACCGCTTTTGAGAAATAACTCAAATGCTAAGCTTGCTGCACCCTTAGCTCAGTTGGTAGAGCAACTGACTCTTAATCAGTGGGTCTAGGGTTCGAATCCCTAAGGGTGTACAAAAAAGCTCCGAAGAAGTTCATCTTTCTTCGGAGCTTTTTTTGTTTCATCTTTTTTCGACCTGTACGGTTGAAATTACCCAATACGCCCTGAAAGGGCAGAAGCTCCTAGCCCAGGGCATCGCCCTGGGTAATTATGAACGCAAACCCGTCGCCCTGTAAGGGCAAAAGCTTTAAAATATTGAGCAATATACAAAGCTTTTGCCCTTTCAGGGCGACTTTGCTGTGTTTATTCTAAAACCCAGGGCGTTGCCCTGGGCTAGGAGCTTCTGCCCTTTCAGGGCGTATGGGATGTGGCTTATGACACACCCTCTTTCAGCGATGCCTCTTTCTTTTGAATAGGCATTGCTTTCAGCGAAGCCTCTTCCTGCATTCAGGGCATTCTCCCTTGATGACGAAGGAGACGGAGTGGGGATAGAATCCTTCCGGCAATTCGAAGCTCGGAATATGGATATCCTCCATGCAGAACGAACGGTGGCATGATTCGCAGTAGAAATGAATATGACCATCATGATGATCACACTCTCCTTCCTCCTCACACACTTCGTAGTTCAATATCCCCCTTCCATCCTCGAAGGCATGAACGGCATCATGCTCCAGAAAGAGCGTCAGCGTGCGGAAGATGCTCGACTTGTCCATCGACACCATCTTCTGCTCCAAATCCTTCAGACTTAGCGGATTCTGCTCATTCACCAGAGTCTTCATTACCAGTATGCGGTTGGAGGTGGGCTTGATGCCCTTCGCCTCCAGCTTATGAACAATCTCTTCTGTTTCCATCTTTTTTCTTTTAAAATAACTTAGAGTATCTGCATTTTTGCACCAAACGACAGTCCGAAGACATCCCAGAAACCGGCATTGCCGTTGCGGTAGAATCGCATGAAATAGATATCATTCGTACTCAACTCATAGAAGAGCGTGAGGCTCTTCACGCGCTTGCGCCTGTTGTTCGGAATCTGATACGTAAACCGTTCGCCAAATCCCAGATTCGGGCGGATTCGGGTAGAGAAGGGATAATATCCGCTCTCGTACTTGGTAGGCTGCTTTGTCCAGAAATCGTGACCCAACACCGTGTTCAGGTACAGCGTGCACTCCAGGGGTTCAAACTGCCATCCCTTTCCCCAGTCCTTTCGCCAGGGAATGAAGTTCTCCTTCAGCGTGATTGTCATTTTTACTTCATCCGAATCATATTTCGGAACGATGCCGAAGAGCAGATGCGTCTCCCACTGGCTTCGCTTGCCGTAGTCCCATCCGATACCCAGCGAGATGATACCCATGTTGCCGCAGGTCTGTATCACGCTCTGCGTAGGCATCAGCACATCCCAGTGTTTGCGATAGCGGAGGATGCGCCTGTCGTATCGGGTGAGTGAATCTTCTTCTGAACTCTCCTTTCCTAAATTCTCCTTTTCTAACCCCTCCTCGCCGGCGCTTGCCGTTGTGCTTGCCGATAGCAGGAGGAGCGCCCATATACTGAACTTAAAAATCGATGACTTCAACATGATAATCCTTTGGTGTGATGGTGAAAATGTAATATTGACGGAAGTGTACGCTGCTTGCCATATAGAACAGGGTGCCGTTGTTGTAGAGGTCTTCCTTCTTGGTGTGATGACCGTGACCGTCCAGGCAGAACAGCAGGCGAGGAAACTCGTGGATGTAATAATTGAATACCTTCGCTACGTTGTTGTTAAACTGCTCGGAGTAGGGAGGTGCATGCATGCACACCACGGTGCGGTCGAAGTCGAGCGAATCGGCAGAGCGTTCCGCCTCCATGAAGTCGAAGTTAGGCACCGGACGGGAGTAGTCGTACTCGATGGCATTGGTGTTGAGGCAAACGAACTTTACCTTTCCGGCGATGAAGCTGAAGTCGGGATTGCCGTAGATGGCCTCATAGGTCTGGTTGCCCGTGCCCAGACAGTCGTGGTTGCCCAGCAGCACCACCGAAGGCATCTTGAGTTTCAGCATTCTTTCTCGTGTCCACTTCATTTCGCGGGTAGCGCCGAAGTCGGAGATGTCGCCGCAGTGGATCACGAAGTCGATGCTGTCTTGGCGGCTGTTGATATCATTTACGGCATCCACGAGGTCGTCGAGCCACTGGTGGCTGTCGCTGATCACGGCAAACCGGATGGTATCCTTGCTCTTCATCTTCTGCTCTATCTTCTGTATGTTCTTGGCATTCAGGTCGGTTTCGCCCTTTACGCGAACATCGTAAGGGTGAACATCGAATACGGTATCGCAGCCCGTAAGGAGCAGGGCAGCAATACAGACAAGTAGATACATTTTAATGTGAGATTTCATATCTTATACCTTATTTTAAATACATATTCATATTCTAGTCTATCTGATATTCTAGCCTGTTTGATATTCCAGGCTATTGATTTCGCGTGCAAAGGTACGAAAAAAACTTGAATAAATAATGAGGTTTTTCCAAAAAGACCATTTTTAAGGAGAAAAAGATAAAAAAAAGAAGGTGCGCCAGATTCACTTCCTTGTGATCTGGCACACCTTGATGATTTTAGAGATCTACGTTGTTTTTAGAGCTCTACATTGTTTTTAGAGACTTACGTTGTCGTCGCCTCCTCCGCCTTCGGTAGTGCCGCCACCCTGGCTGGTGTTGCCTCCCTGGCTGGTTCCGCCACCTTCCTGCGAAGTTCCACCGCCCTGCGAAGTACCTCCTCCCTGGTTGGTGTTATCTTTGTTGTCATCCTCCCCGGTGTCGTTCTTGTCGGCAGAGGTAACCTGCTTCACGATCTTGCCGTTGCGGTCGTAGCAGGTGATGTTGACGCTGGTCTTGGCGAGCTCCTCCTTGATGTCGGCGTTAGGCACGAAGATGATGTAGCGGCGGTTGATGAGCGAGCTGCTCACCTTGTTGACATCCTCCACGGCGGTAGAATTCAGACCGAATCGGAGTGAACCGAGACCCGGTACAGCCACGGAGTGACCCTCGGTGGCCCATGCGGTGATGACTGCTCCGATGGCGCCCCAGGCAGCGTTGATTACCTGCTTGGCGAGTCCGCTGCGCACGGCAGCTTCCTCGATAACCTTACTCTGGGTAAGCTGACCGTAGAGGTCTGCCTGCATAACGTATGCCCACTTCTGCTTACCCTTCTCAAAAGCGACGTTGCGCTCGATAGCTTTTACTTTGATACCCATAATTCAAATAGTTTTTTAGTGAATAATTTAAATTTCAATAAACTCGATTTTAGTGGTTAATTCAGTTTCAGTCTAGCTCGATATCGTGAAAGATTCGAGCACTACATGCAGCTCGTAACTCCGAGTGATGTGCAGAGTGCAGTGAGTACAGTCACGATGATCTGCAGAATTGATTTCCAAGTTTCCTTTTTCATTTTCTTCATTCCTTTCTTTTTAGTGAATAATCCAGTTTCTGTATCGGGCATCCCCTCCATGCAGTTCCGCGGTATCCTGTCCGGCAGAGAGCCCCATCAATGAGTTTCATTGACGATGCAAAGATACAACATTTTTGGGCGAAATGCAATAGTTGTCCCGGCATTTGAATCGGCTTGTCCCGGCAGTTGTGATGTGGGGCATGAAATCCCCTTCAATAGAGCTGCCGTTTCCTGCGTCGCGACGCAGGAAATATTACGTGGCGACGCAGGAATTGCTACGTGGCGACGCAGGAAAAGGGGCGAGGAGGGGGAGAGGGAAAAGGTGAATGGGGTATGGAAAAAGTGAACGAAGTGAACGAGGTGAACGGTGAATTTGGTGAATCTGATGGAAAACGGATACCTGAAAAAGGATTTTTTATTAAGAATATCTTATATAATAATGTACGCGCGTAGCTACTACTATCTCTTTTCAGATGAAATGTATTGATAGAGTTGGAAAAGCGTGTGATTCACCTCGTTCACCATTCACCTCGTTCACTTTTTCTCTTTGTATTATTTTTCTGTTTTTTTGAAAAAAAAGAATGGAAATATGATAGATTGTCAACTATTATTAGTACTTTTGCAATAGAATTAACAATTTAAGAAAAAATGGCAACCCCAACAGCAAGAATATTTGTTTATAGGCTTAGCTTTGAATCCTATCTAAAGGATTTAAACGATGAGCCAAGTGTAGAATCAATGAAGGATCTGGCAGATGAACTTTTTGATCTGATAGATGAAAAACTGTCTTTCCAGGATGGCAAAGGTCGTCCTGTAGAGGCTGATAATCTCACGAAGTTTGGTAAGGAGATGCTCTACTTTAGAATGGAGAAGCAGTCGCAAAGAACATTGAATGCAGAAAAGTCGCATAAGGAAAATCATGTCATAGATTTCCCTTACTTCAGTGTTGTCTTCGATTTCCGCCATTCTGATGATTATATCCTTATGGGCATAGAGCATAAAAGTGCAGCCTTTCAGGACATTGACTATGTGCGAAAGAATATAGAGGTCTGTCTGGATGAACTTTTCAGGAAGAAGCAGCCTTACAATGTGAGGATTCGGCCTATTTCCATAAAGGATGAGTTCTGGAAAAAAGTGAGATTGTTGTGTAGTAATGGAAAAGACCGCCTTCAGTCTATAGGTCTGCAGATACCAAATATCAAGACCTCGTTCCCTCTGAGTGTAAACGAGCGAGAGCGTATGATGCTTGAAGAGTTCTTAAAATATGGAATGGGAATTCGGGCTACTTATGCCAATTTTGACTATGGCTTACCAGAAGATGCGAGCGTATCTGAAGTGGAGGAATATTTTGATATGATGTCGCACATAGCTTGTAAGAATGGCTATGAAATAAAAGCTACGCTGGACAGTGGCAGAGTGATTTCCTCGGCTAAAGATTCGGCGGCTAGCTATCCTTTGGACAAGAGCATCATAGCAGATGTGAATGATGAGGTGGAGGAAAAACTGCCATTTCAAGAGCAGAGGAAAAAGTTTGCTGCATGGTTTGATGAAATCTATCCCGATTTGAAACTTATTGAACAGGAGGAGCAAAATGCTGGAAAGAATAAACGTCATATCAAGAAATGAGATAGATCGTGCTTACAAGGATCATGTCTTCTTTAAGCTAATCAGAATCTTATGCCAGCCATACGTGGTGAATTTGAAGAATTTTCATCTATTGCCCGAAGAGGTGTTTCAGGAAGTTATGGCATGGCTGGATTTCATCAGTAGAACCGAGGCTGATGAGGATGTCCTGGTGGTTTATTCTTCTGTGCGTAGCCGGATATGGGGGGATATGCGCCTATTGGCTGTGCCCCAATGCCCTGATGAGGAAATTGACAAGTCGGCAGATCTGATTATAGGTATTTTATTTACCTGTCTGATGAAACTGAGTGATGATTTTGTAGATGGATATGGTTTCTATAAGACTTTGGCATTTAGTTTGTTTGAACAAATGACTAGGGAAACAAAAGATAGGGATCATGTAATAAGCTCAATTATCAGTAATTCTTATTATGAAGCGCATAATGAAGAACTTAATGATTGGCTTATTGGGTATATGATGTATAGCGATAATACTCTAACGGATCACGAAGGCAGACTTAAAACCACGTTGGCGAGAAATGGAAGTCCAAAGGGAAGAAAGCCTTCTCTTTTATTCACTAACGCTGATAAGGAAAAAGATGTAGAGGCTACGGAGTATTGGGCTCAGGTATTCAAGAAATATATTTCATCCCGCCAGCGTACGGGGCTTATGCTCGATACGAAGCAGGATAATTTTCTTATTCTCTCTATTCATGCCTTCAAGCAATATTGGTGTGATGATAAAAAAATGAAGCTTCCCTCTGCGGGGGCCGCATTTTGCAAGTTCCTGATGGAGGATTGTCTTTTTGAATTGGGAGAAGATGAACAGGGAAACAAGATTAAACTTTCAAGTGTAAATGATACGCTGACCAGAGTGTTATCCAAAAAACTGAATGAATACGATGGTGACTATCTGGCA
>NZ_NMPZ01000043.1 GCF_002224675.1 Segatella copri
ATGCTAGAAGAATTTTTTCTATCATAATTTTAATTTTTAATTTATTAAAAATATTCATCTGCGGATCTTAGATTCATCTATAGTCCGACATATTTTATCAGACTAATCTTTTTGATAAGGCATCAATATTTCTAAGTTCGGGACAAAGTTACAATTTTTTTTGTACAATTGACGAGTTTAACATTTTTTATGCAGGATTTACTAAGATTCAGATTAGGGTGAGAATAGTATAAGCGCAAAAGACACATCACCTAACTACAGAATGATATGGTATAGATTATATACTCATGCCATTGGTCTGTTACAATTATTCATTATATCTGATTTCTGCATAGAAAACATACAGTATCTTCGACAACGAACCTAAAATTCTTACAGGATACGTTGTCGAAGATACGAAGATGCTGAGGCTTTACTAATACAACGCATTTATCGTATAAACCATCTACGTCTAAGCAACCATCCTTACCGTGGTGGCAGCAGAGACTCTATGTCCTTATTTGAACTACAAAAACTACTTTTAACAAAAGCAATTTGTCCGAACTAGGGGGTATTTAATCTATATTCCACTGTGCATCAGAATCACCTTCATACCATGTTGTATCATTCTCATAAAAATCGTTTTCTTCCTCGTACAGACTTTCTTGCCGCCAGTTTTCATCTTGTTCTTCTAGACGTTCTAATTCTCTATTTATAAAACCCTCAGACGAAACATTTTCTTTTTCGATTTTTGCCAATATTGTCATAATCCTTTTCTTACCATTATATTTTTGTTTCATCTGTTCAATAACTTGAGACTCTATGTACAAAGAATGATTTTGTAACAATTCAATAATAAAAGAGCTCTTAAATAGAACCATATTCTCAAACGTTTTATTACTATTATCGTATTCAAGAAACTCTGGCTCATAATAATTACTAAACGCAAATAAAGGCTTCAAATGATCTGTCATATTTTCTATAACACTATAACTAATCGCAAGACTTAATGCTCTTTGAATTTTCATTTTATAATCTTCTTCTATATAAAATTCATTTGAAAAGCGTTCAAAATGTAAAAGATACAAATATCCAGAATCTATTAATTCTATTATTTTTTCCGGATATTTTCCTAACATCCACAAGATATTCATACCCGTATACTTTCCCTGTGAAATAGTATAAAAGATACCAGGTACAGCATGTATAACACGCCCAAAGAAGTCTCTACCAGTCTCTGCTTCTAATGTGTACTCACGCAAATCAACAACAACACAAGGTGTTGGTTTTGCAAAATACAATTCAAATGCTATAGTTTTATTTTCATTATAATAATCTTTTCCAAACAGTTTACTTTCTTTATATCTACAGAAAGAATAATAATTATCTGTATAGAATATATTTTTACTGAATGAAGAAAATGGGTCAAAAATCTCTACCTTATAGTTTCTTTTATCCAGTATTGTAAAAGGACTCCAAACTTTCTTGGTGTATCCTTTTTTTTGTCCACATTCATAAGTAAACTCAGAAGAAATCAATTTATTACAAAAAGAAATTTCATCATTACATATTCGAACGTTAGGGAAACCATTTGCAGAATTTGTAAAAGAAGTATGACCATCTGCATATATTAAATGCGTTTTGGCATTTAAATCAAATATTCCATATTTTGTGGCGTATATTGTTTTTTGAACCTCTTCTTTGAGCTCTATGCGATTATAATCCATATCATCAAGAAAATACTCATCATAACAATCATTAGGATTAATATTATCTTCAAACTCACTTTTTAAGAATAGATACCTATTCTTGAAGGCATAATTTGTAATCCCATTAAGATTTCCAGAATATATCTCTTTCAATTGGAAACTCTCATCAATTTGAAATAAAGAACCAACTCTCTCACATTTATCAGTTAAATGCGACAAGATTATATAATCTGTATAATCAAATTTAAATTCATTTCTATTTTCGAAAAAAGCATCTAAATCTACGAAGTCATTTTCTGAAGAATATGTAACTATTCTTTTTATATCTATTGGTCCTAATCCACACAAATCGTTACGAACTACACTATCAACTGTTTTTTTTTCTGAATCAGAAACTATATTGACATTTAAAAAAGAACCTTTTTTATTTATTATATAGGAAGCAGTAAACTCGTCTTCACTGTCGTTTAATTGTTCTTGATTAACATGCAGATATATACAAGAATATCCATTAATAAACTTACCAAAAGCAATCTGACGACAAAAAATTGCTCTTTTTATTTCTTCAATCATAACAGAAGAAAGTACATCACTAAACTCTAAAATTTCCATTGCAAACTATTGTCTTAAAATTACCACACCCATCTACCCCTATTGAAATACTCAATAAGTGTATCTACTATTACCTTGCTTGCTATTCACAAAGTTTTCTTTTTAAATTAAGAATACCTCAAGTAAACTCAATTGTTATTAGAGCCCCAAACCACGCCTCAACCATCGCCATGACTCATAGCAAAGTGTCGGCACTCGGCGTGAGCAGAATGGGTATCTGTGTGCAAAGGTATATAAAATATTTGAAATGCCACTCCTTTTCCGGAAACTTTTTTAGAGAGAAAAACAAAAAAGATAGATGTGGGGGCACACAAGAAAGAAAACAGATGTTCGAAAACAAAGAAAGAGCGGAAAACAACTGTTAACTGTTAACTCTGTTAACCCCCAGTTGTTCTTCCGCCCTTAAACTTTTATTCCGCCAACAGCTTCTCTGCCATCGCTTTACCCAGCGCCTCGCACTGCGCCTTTACCTCTGGAGTAATCGCCTGCTTCATATCTACCGGCTCGCCCACTGGCTCGTAGTGGAGCTTGGTTTCGTTCCACTCCTGAATCTTAGCCACAGCCTTGCTTGCCCAGCAATGAGAACCGTACCAGCCAAGAAGGTGGTTCTTGACGTCCTTATTGGCAAGCTCGGAGAGGAGAACCTCCATCTCGTGATAAAGACCGGCATTGTAGGTTGGAGCACCCACGATGAGGCCCTTGTAGCGGAAGATGTCACGCAGGATGTAGCTGTGGTGAGTCTTCGAGATATTATACATCACGATATTCTTCACGCCTGCCTTGCTTGCTGCACGGGCGATGATTTCTGCCATACGCTCGGTGTTGCCGTACATGGTGCCATAGCAGATAACCAAGCCCGGCTCCGTCTCGTACTTCGACATCTTATCATACATGCCGATAACCTTCTCAATATGCTCGTGCCAAACCGGACCATGGGTTGAGCAGATGTAATCCAGCTCCACGCCAGCCAACTTCTTCAACGCATTCTGAACAGGGATTCCATACTTACCCACAATGTTTGAGTAGTAGCGAACCATCTCCAGCCAGAAAGTCTCGCAGTTGATTTCCGTATCGATGATGCCGCCGTTCAGCGCGCCGAAGCAGCCGAAGGCATCGCCCGAGAAGAGCACCTTGTTCTTCGCATCCAGGGTAACCATGGTTTCTGGCCAGTGAACCATAGGGATAAGAACGAAGCTCAGCTCGTGGTTGCCCAGAGAAAGGGTTTCGCCATTCTTCACCTCTACCACGTCATCGGTAACGCCATAGAAGCCTTCGAGCATTCCCAGGGTCTTCTTGTTGCCCACGATCTTGATGTTAGGGTAATATTTCTTGATGAGGGCGATGGAGCCGCTATGGTCAGGTTCCATGTGGTTGATGATGAGGTAATCGATTTCGCGGTCGCCAATCACCTCGTGAATGTTCTCGAGGAACTGGGTGAAGAAATCTACCTCTACAGTATCTACCAGCGCTACCTTCTCATCGTCAATGATATAAGAGTTGTAGCTCACTCCGTTAGGCAAAGGCCAGAGGCCCTCGAAACGATGCTTGTTGCGGTCGTTAACGCCTACGTAATAAATCTTGTTTGTAATTTCTGTCATATCCTTATATTTTTATAATTCCTTCTTCTTTTCTTCTCCGAATTCCTTGGAAACATAATTGTAGATGTCCTTGCAGCATTCGGTGGAGAACTCCTGGGCGCTCTTCAGGAGGCTATCCCATTGCGCCTCTGTCAATCCGCGGTCGATGTCCTCGCGGGTGATTCCATCCTTGATCAGTCCGAATACGAAACCGGCATTGAAGTTATCGCCGGCTCCGATGGTGCTCACCGGCTTCATCTTCTCCGAAGGATAACTCTTGGCAAAGCCGTTCTCGGCTCTCACCTCTACAGGCTCAGCGCCCTGGGTGCAGATAAACTTCTTGCAGTAGAAACTGATTTCGGCATTATACACCTTATCCGCCTCCGGTTTCTTGTAGAGGATTCCGAAGTCCTCATGGCTGCCACGCACAAAATCAGCATACTCCAGGTTCTCTATCAGATTAGGCGTAATCTTCATAATCTCATTCTGATGAGAAGCACGGAAGTTGATGTCGTAATAGAGGATGGCTCCGTGATTCTTGGCGTACTCCAGGAAACCGGCCACCTGAGGACGAACCACCGGATTCAGGGCGAAGAACGAACCGAAGAGCACGATGTCACCAGGATTGATTTCGGGAGTAGCAAACTCCAGCTGGTCGTGGGGATGATCCTTGTAGAAGATGTAGTCGGCATTGTTGTTCTCGTCGAGGAACGCCAGCGAGAGCGGCGACTTCGATTCCGGAAAGATGCTCACATTGTCGGCATTCACCCCATTATCTCTCAGAAACTGAATCACATACTCACCGATACGGTCGTTGCCCGCCTCGCTGATAAACGAAGCGTTCACGCCCGCACGTCCCAACGAGATGACTGCATTGAACGATGAGCCACCCGGTACTGCCTCTATCGGCTTGCCGTTCTTGAAGATGATATCAAGCACGGTCTCTCCTATTCCTATAACCTTACGCATTGTTTTATGTCTCTATTTATATTTTTTGGGGACAAAGATAATTCTTTTTGGCGATAATGCAAAATAAATGCCCAATATTTTGGATAAATTACATTTTCAATGTAACTTTGCACCTTGAAATGAAATACAATACTTATACATTAGACAACGGACTCCGCATCATCCACCTGCCATCAGATAGCCAGGTGGTGTACTGCGGCTATCAGATAAACGCCGGTACCCGCAACGAGGAGCCGGGCGAGGAGGGCTTGGCGCACTTCTGCGAGCACGTCACCTTCAAGGGCACCGAACGCCGCAAGGCGTGGCACATTCTCAACTGTCTGGAGAGTGTGGGCGGCGACCTGAATGCCTACACCAACAAGGAGGGCACGGTGTATTACTCCGCCATCCTGAAGGAGCACATCGCAAGGGCCGTGGACCTGCTTTCCGACATCGTCTTCCACTCGGTTTATCCGCAGGCGGAAATAGATAAGGAGGTGGAGGTAATCTGCGATGAGATAGAGAGCTATAATGATTCGCCTGCCGAACTGATATATGATGAGTTTGAGAATATCCTCTTCAAGGGTTCGCCGCTGGGGCACAATATTCTGGGCACTGCCGAGCAGGTTCGGGCTTTCAAGACGGAGGATGCGCTACGTTTCACAAGGAAACTTTACCGGCCGGACAATGCGATATTCTTCGCTTATGGGGATATTGATTTCAAGAAACTGGTGAAGCTTATCGGGAGGGCGCTCGCAGATGATGATTCTGTGGAACCTGAAAATTATCCATCTGTGGGACCTAAAAATTATCCATCTATGGGAAAAGAGATTGCCGGGAAGACGATTGTGATGCAGAAGAATACGCATCAGGCTCATGTGATGATAGGAACCCAGGCTTACGATGTGAACGACGACCGACGAATGCCGCTCTATCTGCTTAATAATATGCTGGGCGGACCGGGCATGAACGCCAAGCTGAACCTCGCCCTCAGAGAGCACAACGGCTTGGTTTACACCGTAGAAAGCACGATGGTGGCTTATGGCGATACGGGCACCTGGAGCATCTATTTCGGATGCGATGAGCACGACGTGAAGCGCTGCCTCCGCCTGGTTCGCAAGGAACTGGATAAGTTCATGCAGAAGCCATTGAGCGATGCGCAGCTCAAGGCTGCCAAGAAACAGATTAAGGGCCAGATAGGCGTGGCTTGCGACAACCGCGAGAATTTCGCCCTCGACTTCGGCAAGAGCTTCCTGCATTATGGCTGGGAGAAGAACGTTGACCGCCTCTACGAGCAGGTGGATGAGATTACCGCCGCTCAGATACAAGCCGTGGCTCAGGAACTATTTGATAAAGACAGACTCACCACCCTGATTTTCAAGTAGTTTTTGGAAAGGCTGAAGGCAATGCCCCACACGCCATAAAAGCAGAAGGCAAATCCCCACACGCCCTGGGCTAGGAGTTTTTGGGCTTTCTGCCCGTTTCAACCATACAGTTAGAAAACATCCTCGAATAGAGGTAGAAACAAAGAAATCGGGCTGTTAACTGTTAACCTGTTAACCAACCCGATTTCCTTTTATATATAATGTATGTCTGATGTTTTAATGTTAAACAAAAAAAGGAGCATCATCTGCTCCCTCATTCCGGAAAGCCCCATTGGCTCCCCTTCTACATCTCGGAAGCCCATATTGGCTTCCTACTTTGCTTCAATTACTGTTTCTGAACTTTTAAAGTTCCTTACTTCACTGGCAGCTTAAGCAAGCTTGTTGCTAGCTGCGCCTACTGTTGCAGCAAATGCTACTACTGCTGCGAAAACAATACCTAATACTAACATAATTTTTCCCTTTCTTTACTTTAAATTCAATATTATCCTTTTCTTAACAATCTTTCAATGTTACCCTATTTTCAATCTTTACCTTATTTCTAATACCTCTCTTATCCTGAAATCAATCATTAACCTTTTCCGTATCCTGACTTTTCAATCTTAATCCCTTATTATCAATACCTTTCGTATCCTGAAATTACTAATCTTTTATCCTTCTTTCTTAATTCCGATGCAAAGATACAACTTTCTGTGTTCGCACACAAACTTTTTAGGAGAAAAGTTTCAAAAAGCCCCGATTTCTTGATGAAGGTCAAGAACCTTTACAGAGATGTTACAAAAAGGCGGTATTTTAAAGCTTTTGCCCTTTCAGGGCGACATTTTGTATTTGTTCTAAAACCCAGGGCGATGCCTTGGGCTAGGAGCTTCTGCCCTTTCAGGGCGTATGGGCATTGGCTTCTGCTTTTTTCAGGGCGTATGGGCATTGGCTTCTGCTTTTTCAGGGCGTGCTGACAAAAGCGGGAGCGTGGGACTTTCGCCACGCCCGCTTTACTAGCCTTACGCTGCCATTCCAGGCGTTCCATAATGACCATACTTGGCGATGAACTTAGCCGTCTTGGAGAAGGTATCATCATCGTTCTTCACGATGAAGCCACGCTTCTTCCAGGTGCACAGGAGGACGGCAAGCTTCGTCTTGGTGCCATGAACCATGCAGACTTCCTGAATCTCAGCCTTATCAAAAGTATCATGAACGAAGAGCAGAAGATTGCTCACACCGGATGCATGATAGATAGAACGGGTGTCTGCATCTATCGCCTCCTGCATCTGATTGCCGAAGAAACGCATCTTGCACCACAAATCATACTTCACGCTCCATACGATGAAATCCTCTATCGCCTTCTCCCACTTCTCGCCATTCGCCAGATAAAGCACCATCGCTCTGCGGAAACCATTCGCCAAACTGCGCTTGGCAAACTCGGCGTAAGGCTTGTTGTAAGCCAACTGAGCCAGTTCCATAAGCTCACTGCCCAGGCGCTCGATAAGCTGGCGAGCCTTCCTGCACTCCTTGAAACCGCTGGTGGCATTCAGCTGATGGATGTAAGGAGCCAGCTGCGACTTGAACTGCGCATCATAATTCCCCACAACCGGACAAGGAGCGAACTCGGGAAGGAAGATAGTGGCAAGCGACAATCGGCTCACGGCTCCATCAGCTACTTCACGAACCGAGAAGAACTTCTGGGTAACGGCGATGGTGCTGGAAGCATTCCAGTTGAAGCGGGTCTTTACGCGGGCGGTTACGCTCTTGGTGCCCACACGCTCCTGACCGTCTTCTGAGTTGTCCCAGCAGAGACGGATCAGCTGGCTAGGGTCGTTGAACTTCCTGAGCATGTCCACCTCGTCCATCTTGCAGTAGAGATAGGCGCCGCCAGCCTTCTGCACGTCGTCGAGACGCTGGATGTAGGCAGCACGGGTAAGGTCGGGCGAAACGATGCGGATGCAGATGTCTTCCGGGCGAACGGGCTTCTTCTTGTTGTCGCCCATGGTGTTCACCTCGTCCTTCCAGTCCTGCTCCTTCTGACGGTTCACCTTATCCATCTGCACCAGGTCGTCGATGATACAGTCGATAGGACCATTTACCGCCGATTTACCAGACGACATAGGAGCTACGAGCAGGTTCATCATCGCTGCCTCGTGCACCTGATTGTCGATGTAACGGAAGGTTACGCCCTTGAGATGAGCGGCAAGCGGAGGAAAGACCGCCATCGCCACAGCCGGCTTGAAATCGGCTGGCACCTTGCTGGTGAGCAGCTTGATGAGCTTAGGCAATCGGGCAGGCATCTGAGGGGGAACATCAGCGTAGATTCCCGCCTTCTCGGTGGCCTGCTTGGCGAGATAGTTCTTGCGGGCGAGGTCCACTGCCTGCTTCACGAGCTGGGGCATTTCCGAGGATTGAGCTACCTTGCAGGCGCTCTCTACAGAGGCGAACGCCTTCACCTCATCTTCGCCGAAGATTTCGATTACCTGCTTAATCCAAGCCGCCTCGCTATTGCAGATGTATCTGAGCAGGCAGGCTTCACGATAGATGAAGTTGTTGCGGTTGCCATGGGCAGGAGCACCGCCCATCAGATCCACCAGCGCCTTCACAATCTCCTCGTAAGGAACGCCATCGTATGTCTGCTCATACTGCGCAGCATTGGCAGTCCTTCTCGCCTTCTCCTCCTCGCTCTCGACAGGCTGGAAATCTACGGTTGGAGCGAAGGAAGAAGAGCTCTGAGAAGAGGAATTCTGAGAAGATGACTTCTGAGATGAATATGGATTCTGGGATGCTCTTACCTGGGCAGAATCTACATCCAGCGGACGACCGTCAATATCCAGTCCTCTCTTTCTGTAAGCCTCACGATATTCTGCCACGGCTTCCTCATCCAGTCGCTTGTACCAGTCGTCGGCAGTATAGATCTGGCTCACGGCATCGGTGATGAAGATGATGCGCTCGGGGGTAACGCAGCTAGGGTCTTCGGTGGCATGGATGAGCTTGCAGAAGGCGCTCTGAGCCTCAGCGATGGTCATTCCGACAGGGATACGGATGTCGATGTGCGCCTTGTTGCGGGCCGAACGTTCCACGTGAAGCACTTTTCCCTTCCAAAGCTCGATGTCATCGGCAGAGAAAATCTTCTCTCTGAAGAGCTTCTCCTGCGGGTCATCAAACATTCCGTTCAGCAGCAGGGCATTCTTCACCGCCGTCTCCACCTCCTCCGGGTTGTCGATGTCAACGGTGGTTTGGAAGGTGAAGGTCTCCGGGTCGATGGTTTTCTGGGCACGATGGTCATCGAGGAAGTGGAAGTAGTGAGGAGAGCGGAATGGCAGCTGCTTCTTGAGGACGGAAATCTGCTTGTCGAGCTGCTTGAAGGTCTCGCCTGCCTTCACCTCCTCCTGCTTCTTGATGATGGCGAAGGCAAGGTCATCCTCGTTAGCATACAGAGATGCATCTACCGCATCAGCCGCCTGCTGCAGCATCTGGTTCTGCTTGGCGGTGAGGTCGCGAATCTGACCTACGAGGGTGCTGAGCCAAGGCTGCTTGGTAAGCTCGGTGTAGTAATCGAGAAGATAAGAGGAAATCTTACCCATGTTCGCATTGCGGTTAGGGTTCATGGCGATGAGACGGCTGCTCATCTGCTTACACTCCTCAAAAGAGATCTTACTAAAATTTGACATGATAACAAAAATTTAAATTAAAAACAAGACGAGAGATAGGCTCCCGCCGCTCAACCGTTCGGAAAAGCAGTGCAAAAATAAGGAATAAAAGAAGCGTTTCCAAACGTCCGGGAAAATAAGATTGTAAAGGTATAAAAGCAAGGCGAAATGGTATAAAAGGGCAGAAAAGCGGTATAAAAGGGGTATAATAGTTGAGGGGAAAGAGTCATAACACACCTCTTCTTAATTTATCAAGAACGCAACTCCGTCAGGCGTCCCGGCGGATTTGCAATCCGCCGTTAAAAAAGGTTCGACCTATTAAAACGGGGGATTTTTAATCCCCCAACAAAAGAAAAAGCATACTCCTTGCTGCGGGCATACTCCTTGCTGCGGATTGCAAATCCGCAGATCCTAAATAGGTTAGGACATTTTTTAACGGCGGATTGCAAATCCGCCGGAACGCCTGACGGTCTTCATCAATCAATCTACATCTATCAATCTTCATCCTCCTCTTAATACTCTTCCTCTTCAAAATCATCATCATCTTCCTCGTCTTTTTTGCTCGGCAGAAGATCCTCCAGGATCAGATGTTCCAGCAGGGCTTGTTCTTGCATGAGTTTCTTGAAGGCATCAACGATGTCGCAATAATGGTTGAACTTGTCGGACCTTACATTCCATTTCTTCGGATGAAGACGCCCCCACTCCAGCGCATCATGTCTTTCAAACATAGGCGCTGCAGCTTGCGTAAGATCCTTCCTTTTGCAGCAAGGAGCCAACTCATCGCTCCCTTTATCCAATTCCTCATATTGCTTTTCCAGATAATCGCAGAAGGCTGTCTGACTGTCAGAATTATAAATCCCCCAATCATTCAGCATACGGAATACCGGATACCAGTCGGATTGGTTTTTTATCAGAAGATTACCCGTACTAGGCTTATGCCAAGACGCCATTTTAAGGATAGCTTCATCCACCAGCACCCAGAGTTTCTTCTTGCGCTCGGAGCCCGAAAGCCTCTTCCCCACCAACTTCATCGCCAGCAGCGCCTCCTCGTTGCCGTGCTTGCCCCACTGCTTCACATCGCTCACCCTGCCGTTCATAATCATCAACACGATGCCCGAAAGCAGCTGGAGCATCATCTTGCGAGGCACACGCTTATAGAATACCTGACGGAGGAAATCTACCGGGTCGGCCTTGAACGTGGGATAGAGCGAATATGGGAAGGCATAGAGCTGCTTTTCTATGGCGTCCAGCTGGTTTTTATAGTCGTAGGCACCCGTCTGCTTCTGCTTGAGGGCGATAGGCGCATCTACGAAGAACGACTGGGCTGCCCGTTCACGATAAGCGGAACTGGTAATGAATCCCATCTCCGTATACAGTTGCTCGCCCATGCGATGGATTTCCTCATCGTCTATGAGGTCGAGGTTGTTGAGAATGCGGTTTCTCGTCTGCGTCATCTCGCGCGAATAATCGCTTCGCTGTATTTCCATGAAGCTGCTGAGCCGCTCCCTAGCCTCTTCCAGGTTGTCGCGCAGCTCTGCCTCCAGCGCCGACCGGGAATCGGCATCAAGAGGGTTCTTATCGGCTTCAGCGGAATCTGAATCACGAGAAGAATCTGAATCATGAGAAGAATCTGAATCACGAGAGGAATCTGAATCCCGTGAGAGTTGCTCCTGGATGCTGATGATGTCGTTGATGACGCCTTCCAGCATCATGGTGCAATCGCTGAAACGGGTCAGCTTGTCGATGGGCAAAATGGGTCCGGAATAGTGCCAGCCGTCATAGATTCTGTCATCATAGATTTCCCTGCGTGCCAGCTCTATCTCCTGCTCAGAGACGTCCACGCGCGCCTCCACTATCAGCTGGAGCCCCGACTTCTCATCTGCCCCCTCCTTGCTGTTGCTTCCCAGGCATCGGGTGCGCAGGTTTCTGCCCTTCCGGGCAATGATGAGGGCTCTTACGTCCTCGCCCTCCAGGGCTGAGACATAGCCGATGAAAAGCTGCTTGTCGTAAGCCTTTACAGCCAGCATATCAAAGGGGTTGGCGTCATCGGGCACGAGGCAGATGGTTCTGCCCTCTGCCTCCCTGGCGTATTCTACCTCACGACCTTTCACGTCGTTGTGGGTAAGACCTACTATATGGAATTTCAGTTTTTTCATTTTATGTTGTTATTATTGTTTTTATGTTGTATTTTGTTTGATGTTGTTATAGTCGGGTACAAAAGTACGGCTTTTCGATGAACCCACCAAGCATTCTTGTTTAAATTTCCTAAAAGAGCATCTGGGAGCTGCAGGGGTTAACAGGGTTAACAGTTAACAGCTGTTTTTTCCTACCTCCCCCTTGCGTACCTTATTATATTAAATATATATATACTTATTTTTATATATGTGTGGGAGGGGGAGTATGCATTTTTGGGGTGTTAACTGTTAACCTGTTAACTCCTGATGCGGATAATGAGGGGGATGAGAGGGCATCTATGAAGACCGAGCCTAGGCATCATTGATGACAACGGGAGGTCTTAATAGAAGACGGAAAAAGATGAAGAACAATGAGTTACAAGGCAAAAAGCTATGAGTTTTGGGTTAGAAAGCTATGACTTAGATTGTTTAACATAAAGCTCTAAAGCAGCCAAAAGAGAATAAGAGAGGTTGGAACGTAAACA
>NZ_NMPZ01000044.1 GCF_002224675.1 Segatella copri
CTTCTAGCATTAGTTTTAATGGTATGTGTCAGAGTACACATATTTATTAAGCATTAAAAGCATTCTTTGCTATTTGCTACGGCAAATAAAAAAATTTTAGATATTGATGTGGTTTTCTGCATCTCATCGATTAGGCAACGATGGCAGTACTTGCCTTCTTAAAGATTTCTGCTATTGGGCACGAGCAATCGTGCCCTTTTTTATGTTTCTGAAGAGTTAAATCGATGAAAAAGTTTGGCGTTATCGAGTAAAAAGCGTATATTTGCGACCGAAAACCGTGTCTTGACACAAAAAAACGTCATAAACTATGTATTTTGAACGTAAAGCATACTTGAAAAAGCTCATCTCGGCAGAAGGCAATGGGATGATAAAGATTATCACCGGCATTCGCCGTTGTGGTAAGTCTTTCCTCTTGTTCAACATCTTCCGCAAGCATTTACTTGAAAGAGGTGTTGCGGAGAACCATATCATACAGGTAAATCTTGAAGACCGCAGAAACAAGAAACTTCGTGACCCTGATGCTTTGCTGGAGCATATAGATGCTCAGATGAAAGATAAGAATAGGTATTATATTCTCTTGGATGAGGTTCAGATGGTGAAGGAGTTTGAAGATGTGCTCAACTCTTATCTCCATGTAGAGAATGCCGAAGTGTATGTTACTGGTTCCAATGCCCGATTCTTATCGAAGGATGTGATAACTGAGTTTCGTGGTCGAGGTTGGGAAATCCGAATCCATCCGTTGAGTTTTTCTGAATATTATGAAGTGGTAGGAGGAGAGGAGCGTCAAGCCCTGGAAACCTATTATCTTTATGGTGGATTGCCTGCTGTGGCGCAGATGGAAACTCCTGAAGCGAAACAGAATTATCTTCGTGAGATTTATGAGACGGTTTATCTGAAGGATGTTTTGGAGCGTAATCGCCTGAAGAATTCTGATGGAATGCGCGAGTTGGTGCGTCTTCTGGCTTCTACGATTGGTTCCTGTACGAATGTGCAGAGAATTTCTAATACGTTCAAATCTGTTGGAGGAGTGGAAATCGGTACTAAAACCATTGGCAGGTACCTGGAGAACCTGCAGGATTCCTTCATCATCAGCGAGGCTTTGCGCTATGATGTGAAGGGGCGCAAATATATTGGTACTGGTACCAAGTATTATTTCGAGGACATCGGTATAAGAAATGCCGTGGTAGATTTCCGACAGATAGAATTCACCCATATCATGGAGAACGTGGTTTATAACGAGTTGCGGAAGCAGGGTTATACTGTGGATATGGGATCAGTGGAGAGCTTCAGGCGGGATGAGAATGGCAAGCTGCAGCGTAGGAATCTTGAGATAGATTTCTTGGTGAACCGTCATGATGAACGCCTCTATATCCAGTCGGCTTATGCCTTGCCGGATAAGGAGAAGGTAGATCAGGAGCAGGCTTCTCTTTTGAATGTAAACGATGGCTTCCGCAAACTGATTATCGTAGGGGATAGGTATCGTTCGGGTTATAATGAAGAAGGCATTCTGATGATGAGCCTCTCCGATTTCCTTTTGGGGAAAGAAAATAAGGGATAGATTGTCTTGAAGAAAATGTCAAGGGCGGAAGAACAACTGGGGTTAACAGAGTTAACAGTTAACAGTTGTTTTTCCGCCCTTTCTTTTTAGTTGAATACTCCGTTTTATAGGTTCTAATCCTAATTAATATTAAAAATGTGCAAGTTTGCCACTTTTTGATATGAAAAATGTGTATTTTTGCCGAAAAATCATATTAACGAGGAAATTATGGCAGAAATACAAAGAGAAATATTAGATAAAATGAAGGCGTGGAAGGAGAATCCGCGTCGCAAACCATTGGTGTTGCAGGGCGCACGTCAGGTAGGTAAGTCGTGGGCATTGAAGAAGTTTGGCAGGGAATGCTTTGAGGATATGGTTTACATCAACTTTGATACGATGCCAGCCGTGAAGGAGGATTTTAAACGTACCAAGGAGCCTTTGAAACTCATTAAGTCGATGGAGCTGATGACGGGGAAGAAAATTATCCCAACTTCCACTCTGATTGTTCTTGATGAGATTCAGGAATGCAATGAAGCATTGAATAGCTTGAAGTATTTCTGCGAGGATGCTCCGGAGTACGCTGTTGTGTGCGCAGGTTCACTCCTGGGTGTGGCTCTTAATCGTACAGGAGCATCTTTTCCCGTGGGTAAGGTGGACTTCATGACGCTTTATCCCGTATCGTTTGCTGAATATCTGAGGGCGGCAGATGCCCAGCTCTATCATTCTTATCAGATGATAGACGAGGTGATGTCTGTGCCCGAGGTGTTGCACCAGCAGCTGATAGATGCTTACAAGTTGTATCTTGTGTTAGGAGGAATGCCCGAGGCGGTAAGTGCCTACATCGACACTCGTTCGTGGGCGGAAGTAAAGGTGGTTCAGGATGCTATCCTCCAGTCTTATTCCCTTGATTTTGCCAAGCACATCAGCAACAAGGATATCCCACGTGTGTTTCAGGTTTGGGGCAATTTGCAGAATCAGCTAGCTCGTGAGGACAAGAAGTTCCGTTATGCTGATGTTCAGAAAGGGGCTAGGGCGCGTGAGTATGAGGGAGCCATCGAATGGTTGTGCCTGGCAGGATTGGTGCATCGGGTTTCGGCGATAGAAACTCCTCGCTTGCCGCTTTCTGCCTATAAGAAAGATAATGCCTTTAAGCTTTATCTCAATGATGTGGGCTTATTGGGGCGCAAGTTTGATTTGGATGCTGCTACGGTATTGATGGGCGACAATCTCTTTACGGAGTTCAAGGGGGTGATGGCAGAAAACTATGTTCTGCAGGCTTTGGTTCGCCAGTATGGCAGCCAGCATTATTATTGGACTTCTGGCAATACGGCAGAAGTGGAGTTCCTGTTGCAGGATGCTGGTAAAATCATTCCTATCGAGGTGAAGGCTGACAAGAATGTTACGGCGAAGAGCCTGGCGTATTATCGCAAGCAATATCTCCCTAAACTATCAATTCGTCTTTCTGCTCTTAACATGAGGAAGGACGATGATTTGCTCAATCTTCCATTATATCTGGTTGATAAATTGAAAATGTTTGTGGAGAATATGGCGTTTAATGAATAATTGAAATCTATACTGCTCTTTGTATGGAATTTTGCGTTAGTGCAAATTAAGCATGTTGAAACATGCTTAATTTGCAAATCTTGTTTTTGTAGTTGATATACAAAAAGTTGTAAGTGCATATTAATATTAGAAATAAGCTAATTATAGCTTTTTTCTCTTAAAAATACACGTTTTTGTCTGAAAATTCTTCTTGAAATATAATTGGAAAAGATGGCTCTATCCCTCGCAGAGCTTTGTCAATTCTTCCAGGTTATCTGCCACTTCAATCACATCTCGCCAATCGCCACGAATCATGCTTTTCTCTGCCATATCGTCCAAAAGGGCGATGGTGGAATTCCAGAAGCCTTTCATGTTGTAGAGAATCACCATCTTGTGATGGTAGCCGATGGTGTGGGCGGCGGCGATGGTGAAGATTTCATCCAGGGTGCCGATGCCGCCAGGAAGGGCTACGAAGATGTCGCTCTGGGCAAGCATCAGGTCCTTGCGGTCGCTGAGATTATCACACGGAATCTCAATGTCGAGGTCAGGGAAGGTTCTGCCGCCTCGCTCTACAAGCGTAGGAACCACACCGATGGTTCTGCCGCCATTCGCCTTTACTGCCTTGCCAATGCAATCCATCAGACCGGAGTTGCAGCCGCCGAAAACCAGGTCGTGGCCGTTCTCAGCCATCCACTTTCCCATCTCTTCAGTCAATGTGAAGAAGTCGGGGTCGATATTCTTATTTGCTGAACAAAAAACTGCTATTTTCATATTGCTTTATCTTCTATTTGATAATGTTTTATCCGTTATTTATAGATGTTTAGGCAAAGGTACGCAAAAATATCGAGATTATTGGGCTCTTTTTGCGGATAATTTCTTAATTTTGCAAACAATAACTAATCTTATAAACAGGAAGATAGATTTCTTATCGACAAACCTCACATCGCCTCCCTCGCCTGTCCGAAACCGATGCTCTTCATCAATGGTACAAAAGACAAGCTCTTCCCAGTGCCCGGCGTAAAAGATGCTTTCAGCGAAATGCATCAGGTTTGGAAGAGTCAGGGAGCTGATAATCTGCTGGATACGGAGCTTTGGGAAATTCCTCATTCCTGCGGTTTGAAGGCGCAGGAGAAAATGCTGGAGTTTCTGGATAAGAATCTGAAATAGGGGTTAACAGAGTTTACAGTCATTTACTCCCGATTATGCGACTTGGTTAATCAAGTGCAAGCAAATTTTAAATTAGTGATTTTTGAATAACTAACTGAGAAATTACTAAAAATAAAAAAGAGCGGAAGAACAACCGGGGGTTAACAGAGTTAACAGTTGTTTTTCCGCTCTTTCTTCTCTAAACTTTTGAATATTCTGTATGATTTTACCACAATTCTGCTGGTGACAGATCCTTGTCCTTTCTGCCCATCAGATAGTAATCGGCAAGGAACTGGAGGTTTGCCTGGGTAATCTTCAAGCCTTCCTCCTTCACATATCGGCTGGTGAAGATATTGGCGTCAGGCAACATATTGTTGTCTATCAGCTTGCACACAATCTCGTAAGGAAGTGGGCGGCCGTTGCCGCTGATGATGCTGAAGCTGTCTTCCTCAGCGCGCTCAGCGTTGTAGTAAGGATTCTCAGGCGAAGCGATGCAGTGGGCGAAGCCGAAACTGATATTGATACCCGTATAAGGACTTGCGCTCACGATGATGCCCTTCTCGTATTTCTGTGGGAATCGGATGTCCTTAGGCAATTCGAATTCAATCTCATTGAGGAACTCCTTCAGGGTCTTCACATCCTCCAGGAAGATGAACTTGTCGCCATAATCCTTTGCCTTCAGCAGGTTGTAATCGTGGATAGCCTTCTCGCGATCTACGCTAGCCTCCATCTTCTCGATCTTCTCCTTGAATTCCTTATCCTCCCAGAGCTTGTGGGTAGGCATTTCAGCCGTAATCTTCTCAAGCCACTCTAGGGAAGTAAGCGCCAGAAGATTGCTTCTGCTGGCAATGGTCATCTCCATCTGTACGGAGTAGGCCATAGGCTCTGTAAGTCCCTGAGGAGAATTTGCCATCTGCTGGAGAGCGAACTGCAGGCGTTGGCGATTGCCCACATTGAAGTAGCAGCCATAGTGGAACCAAGCCAACGTGTCGCGGCGATGGATTTCGTCGAGCTGCTTCTCTTCTTCTTCATTCTGACTCTCCAGTACAGGCATTTCGCTCAGATAGGCAATCAGACGCTCATTCTCAGGCGCAGTCTCGTATTCCTTGTCGAGAAGATTATAGGCAAGCTTGGCTGCCAGCGTCATCGTGCTGAAAAGGAAAGGAACGGCTTCCTGAATGTAGGTGCTCTGCTGGTAATGGTGCCAGCACAGGAACTTGATGTCGGCGAAGTTGATTTCTTCCGGATCGTATTCTGGAACATCTTCGTTCAGGGTATTCGGAACGAAATCATCCTCGTTCTCATAGAATGGGATGTAGGTACCGTAGCGCTTCTTGCATTCTGCAGTAAACGCCTTCCAGATTCCTGCACCGGAAATCACATCCTCAAAGTAGCCCGCAATGCTGAGTGCAAGCTGCTTGGCATCCTCCACATTCTTAAACTGATGGGTGAAGCACGCCTCGTCGAGGGCGTGGTATATTTCGTTAGCCAGTTCTGTATAGTACTGATCTACTTCGTTTGGTTTCTCGTATGGATGCATTGCCATCCAATCCTGGGTGAAAATTACCTTTTTCATTTTTTTCGATTCTTTGTTATTCGAGGTTAAGCGATGTCGTTGTGACGCGATATTCGTTCTTCTCGGTTGATGTTTATGATTCTTGTTAGCCAGTTCGGAGCAATATTGCCCGATTTATCTGTAAAGATAATGCAAAGATAATGAATTCTGCGCAAAAAATGCAAGAAACTCGCATTTTTTTCGTATCTTTGCACCCGAATTTAGGCAATCTTAATAAATGCGTGGGATTGCCGCAAGCGTTTCGGAAGGATTTTGCACCCTAATTCATGGCTGGGAGGGTGAATTCGGCCTTCCATTTAGATTATAATGAATTAAGGTTAAAAAGATTTGAAGACATTTGAAGAATTAGGCGTGAGCGAGGAGATTCGCCGTGCCATCGAAGAGCTTGGATTTGAGAATCCAATGCCAGTTCAGGAAGAAGTAATCCCATATTTGCTTGGTAATAAGAACGACGTGATTGCATTGGCGCAGACCGGTACGGGTAAGACTGCATCTTACGGTATTCCGGTAATCCAGAAAACTGATGCCAAC
This sequence comes from Segatella copri, assembly GCF_002224675.1. Classification (GTDB taxonomy): domain Bacteria; phylum Bacteroidota; class Bacteroidia; order Bacteroidales; family Bacteroidaceae; genus Prevotella; species Prevotella copri_U. The sequence goes on from NZ_NMPZ01000044.1 coordinate 6,333, forward strand.
AGCAAGCAGACACAGGCTGTCATCCTCAGTCCTACACGTGAGCTCTGCCTCCAGATAGCAGACGATTTGAACAGTTTTGCCAAGTACATCGACGGTTTGCATATTGCCGCAGTTTATGGCGGTACCGACATCGGAAGCCAGATTCGCACCCTGAAGCATGGTGTGCAGATTATCGTGGCTACTCCTGGCCGATTGCTCGATTTGATTAATCGTGGCGTGGCTCAGTTGGAGAACGTGAACAACGTGGTGCTTGATGAGGCTGACGAGATGCTGAACATGGGCTTCTCTGAGAGCATCAATGCCATCTTCGAGAACGTTCCGGAAGATAGAAATACCCTGCTCTTCTCGGCTACCATGAGCAAGGACATCGAGAAGATTGCCCTCAACTACCTGCACGACCACAAGGAAATCGTAGTGGGTTCGCGCAACGAGGGTGCTGAGCATGTAAACCACATCTACTATCTGGTAAATGCCAAGGACAAGTATCTCGCCCTGAAGCGCGTGGTGGATTTCTATCCACGCATCTTTGCAATTATCTTCTGCCGCACCAAGCTGGAGACTCAGGATATTGCAGATAAGCTGATTAAGGATGGTTATAATGCAGAGGCGCTGCACGGCGACTTGAGTCAGCAGCAGCGTGATCTCACTATGCAGAAGTTCCGCAACCATACCGTTCAGTTCCTGGTGGCTACCGATGTGGCAGCCCGTGGTCTGGACGTAGATGATCTGACTCACGTTATCAACTATGGTTTGCCTGATGATGTGGCAAGTTACACCCACCGAAGCGGCCGTACCGGTCGTGCCGGAAAGAAGGGAACATCCATCTCTATCATCCATACAAGAGAGAAATTCAAGGTTCGTCAGATAGAGAAGCAGATTGGCAAGGACTTCGTGGATGGCGTTTTGCCAACCCCAGAGGAAATCTGCAAGAAGCAACTCTTCAAGACCATGGACGACATTATGAAGACCGATGTGGATGAGGATCAGATTGAACCATACATGGCTGAAATCAACCGCCAGTTTGAGTACATCGACAAGGAGGACATCATCAAGAAGATGGTAACCATCACCTTCGGTAAGTTCCTCGATTACTATAAGAACGCTCCTGAGATCATCAAGCCGGAAACAGGCAAGGGTTCCCGTGGCGGCGAAGGTCGTGGAAGCCGTGGCGAGGGCCGTGGCAAGGTTTCTAACGGCCGCAGAAAGCATGAGACTGAGGCTGGTTTCAAGAGACTGTTCATCAACCTGGGTAAGGCTGATGGTTTCTATCCGGGCGAAATCATGCAGTATCTGAACAAGCACGTGAAGGGTCGCCAGGAGGTGGGTCACATCGACCTGCTGAGTAAGTTTGCCTACATCGAGGTGCCTGAGGAGGATGCTAAGCGCGTGATGAAGGCTTTGAATGGTACTGAGTACAAGGGCAGAACCGTAAGATGTAACGATGCTGATGAGGAAGGTCATGGCAGAGCAGCCCGTGGCGGACGCAGTTCTGAGGGCAGAGGCGGCCGTGGTTCAGAAAGAGGCGGTCGCAGTTCAGAAGCTCGTGGTCGCAGAGGTTCTTCTGAAGATGCAAGAGATTCTCGTGATTCTCGTGGAAAGGGAGGCCGTGGAAGCCGTGGCGAATCTCGTGGCGGAAGAAAGTCTCGTCCTCAGGAGGATACAGGCGATTGGCGCCAGTTCTTCCAGAGCAACGACAACGTGAAGTTCAAGGGCGAGGAGCCAAACTTCGAGGAAGAAGGTTGGGCTCGTCGCAGACCTAAGAAGAAATAAAGCATATTTTATATGTTGAGTATGTTTAGATAGTAAGGAGCACTCTTTCTTGTTATTCAGGAAAGGGTGCTCTTCTTATATGTAGATGTCTCTACTCCTAATAGAAAGTTTCGTTCAGCGACGTTGAACCGACATTCAGAGACGTTGAACGGAACTTTTTCTTCGTAAAATAGAAAGAAATCTCAAATATCATAAGTTGGGTTTGGTGATGGAATGGAAGGTGGGAGCCGGAAAGTCAGGAGTTAACAGGTTAACAGTTAACAGCTGATTTTCCGCTCTTTTTATATTATCCTGAGACTAATCTTTACCTCAGGATAAAAGTTTCTATCATCCTAAGACTACTCTCAGGACAAACTTTCTATCATTCTATTTTTCCAAATAGGAATTACTTCGCATTGATCTCCTTCAAGAGGCGGTCGGCGTGTCCCCACTTATCCATCAGGTAGAGCACGTAGCGAATATCTACACCAATGCAGCGAGCCAGACGCTTGTCGAAGTTGATGTCAGAGCTGAGGCTGTCCCAGTTGCCATCGAAGGCAAGACCAATCAACTCACCCTTGCCGTTGAACATAGGGCTACCAGAGTTACCACCGGTAATATCGTTGTTGGTGAGGAAACAGAGCTGCATCTTGCCAGTCGTCTTATCCTGATACTTGCCGAAATCCTTCTCAGAGAGAAGCTCGTGCATGATAGGCTCAGCGTAGTAATCGATAACCTTATCGCCCTTCTTCATCTTCTCTACGATGCTCTCGGCTGTGGTATAATAGCCTGATGGCTTGCCGCCGAGGTCGAAACCGCCTACCTGACCGTAGCTCAAACGCATGGTGAAGTTGGCGTCGCTATAGTGAGGCATGTCCTCCTCCATACGGAGCTTGGCAGCACAGAGATACTTCTCCTGCTCGGCGATGCTATCGTTGATGCTGCCCATCTGAGCAGCGAAATCTGCAAATACATCGTTCAGATCCATACCGAAGCTTACGCCTGGATCCTTCTCATATCCCTTCTTGTTGAAGTAGAGCTTGGCACCCTTCTTCATGATGAGCGACTTCTCCCAGAGATAATCCACATACTTGGCGTAGTCGCCGCCAAACTCAGCGTCGATGGTCTTGTAGAACTTAGGCAACCATTTGGCATCTACGTGCTCCTTGTAGTTCTTCAAGAGGGTAGCGAGCACCTCCTTATCGAGTGCCATATCCCATTCTGCAGAGTTATCTTCAAACTCATGATACTGCTTCTTCTTGTTCTTCTCAGGACCCTTCACCTCCATGTTGGTCTGGAGCTTGATGGCACGGGTAGAGAACTCGATGTTGCTTCTTCTGGTGAAAGATTCAGAGAAGTTGGTCCAGGCGTATTTCACGTCTGCGCTCTCCTTGTAGAGCTTGGCGAGCTTATCGAAATCTACCTTATGGGCGAGATCGTTGGCAGCCTTGGCTGTATCCTGCCAAGCACGGAGACGGGTTTCGTACTCACGCTTCAGATTCACGATGCCGATAGAATCGATACACTTGTTCATACCGATGGCATTCTTCCAGTAGTTGGAAGAGCTGGCGTACTTGCTGTCGTACTTGATGCGTACAGCCTCGTCGGCACGCATGTGCTTCTGCATCACCTCCTGCTTTACGCCACGAACCTGGGCACGAGGAGCATTCTCAGCATCGCGCATAGTCTGGATTCCGTAGCTTGAGAGATAACGCTCTGTGCTGCCTGGGTAACCCATGGTCATCGCATAGTCGCCATCCTTGTAACCCTGGAGAGAAACCTGTGCCCAACGCTTTGGATGATAAGGCACATTATCCTTGCTGTAGGCAGCAGGACCGTTGGTCTTAGGGTCGGCATAGATGCGGAATACAGAGAAGTCGCAGGTCTGGCGAGGCCACATCCAGTTGTCTGTATCGCCACCAAACTTGCCCATAGACTTTGGTACGGTGAAAACCAGACGCAGGTCGGTGAAGTCGCGGTAAGTAGTAGCGTACCACTTGTTGCCCTCGTAGAATGGCTGAACGGTGATATGGAGGGTAGAATCGTTCTTCTTCACCTCCTTAGTCATCTCATTCTCCAGAGAATCGATGAGTTCATCGCGCTTCTTGTTGTCGAGTTTCTCGTATCCGAGGCTCATCACTTTATCGGTTACATCCTTCTGTTCAACCATGAAGCTGACGAACATATTCTCGTTAGGCAATTCCTCTGCGTATGATTTTGCAAAGAAACCATTGAGCATATAGTCGTGCTCCACGGTAGAGTGGCTTCTGATAGCCTCGAAACCGCAATGGTGGTTGGTAAATACCAAACCGTCTGGAGAAACGACTACGCCTGAGCAATAGCCAGAGAAATTAACCACAGCATTCTTCAAGGCGTTCTCGCCGTTGTAGAGCTGGTCGTAAGTCATACTGAAGCCTTCGCGCTGCATCATCTCATACACAGCGTTAGGCAAGTTGTAAATCGTCCACATTCCCTCGTCAGCGTGAGCGGTATTGATTCCGCAGAACGCCATGATAGAGGCGATAAGGACCGTTGCTTTTTTCTTCATTACTTGTTTTTGTTTTCTATTTTTATTATGATGTTATTTATTCTTTTTCTCATACCCTTCTTTCCAAGTCTTTGCCAGCTCTGTCATCCGATATTGCTGGCGTGGATGTCTTGGGGTGTTTGGATATTTCCTCTCAATAGCTTTTTCTGAGAGGGCAGCGTTTAAATATAGTTCACTAAAACTTTTTCTGTCCTTTAGTCCGATTGCACCCATAATTTCCGCAGATGTCATATATTCATCGTTAAAGGATAGAATAAGAGTCTCCACATGTTGACTGAACTTGTGGGGGTACTTGTGGGGGACTTGAGGATAGCTTGCGGGGTACCTATTCTTGGCTGCTCTTTCCAATCATCAGTCGGCTGGATATGCAAATCGTCTTGCTCTGATAGTAAGAGTCAATCAGTTTTCTGGTTTCATCCAGAGTGATTTCTCCTTCGATGTTTCGTTTAGCCACATCTATGAGATACGCCGATGGTTGCAGCCCATCTACAGCCTGCAATCCGATAGCCGTCTTCCAGTTCTCGGCGCTTTCCTTCTGCGACGGCTCTCCTTGTCGAAGATACTCATCGAAGGATGCGAACTCGTTGATAATATCTTTATTCATAGATGTAATGCTTGATATTTAACTTTGCAAAGTTACAACTATTTCTCGAAATTACCAATGATTTAGGGCAAAATATTAAAGAATTATACTTTTCATCATTAAGTTTTCGAGTAATTTGGCGAAAACTTCTTGTAAGTATCCAAGCCGTTACGGCTCGTTCATATACATATACAGAACTTATATCCAACAACTCATCGTCCATCAGCTGATATCCGCTTGCACAACAGGTGTTGGGCGAGCGCATATCAGCTGTTATGCAAGCGCACAACAGCTGTTGTGCGGCTGAAGATATAGGCTTCCCCGGCTTATAATATTAATTCTTCCGGCAACAAGTAAAGGTTACTCCGAAGACTTTTTACGTAAAACCGATGCAACAAAGATAGCACTTACAAGGCACGATGATAGCACTTACAAGCAACAGCGATAGTACTTACAAGGCGCAAAGACGTTACTGAGAGGTCGCCATGATAGTACTGACGGGGCGTAAAGCGGCTTGTAGCGCTTATTGCCTCACTATGGCACAACATTGCCCCTTACCAGGGCAATAATCTGCCATTGCCAGGCACAAAACGATACGTCGGGAGCTTTTTTTATAAAAGCACCACTCTTCTTTTTACTCTTCACTCTTCACCAAATCGGCTGAAACCCCGATAAACACTGGGGTTGCGAGAGGTGAAGAGTTACGTACCACTCTTCACCACTCTTCACCTTCGTATTGCGCACGGAATTGAATCGGAAGCTCGCCCTGTTTGGTTGGGGGGCTGAAAACCTCTTTTTTATGTTCCACAGATTTCACAGATTTCCACAGATTTTCCGGTAAGCGGCTCC
>NZ_NMPZ01000045.1 GCF_002224675.1 Segatella copri
AATATATATAGTTAAATTCTATTTAACATTTTCCTTCCCTTCAGATACCCTCTCCGTAAAAACTGTGATAACTGTTATTGTGATAGCTGTGATCACTCTTGATGCACTAAAACAGTGCATCAAGGTAGAGGATAAAATCCACAAATCACCGAATGAAAGTTCTACAAATCACCGATTTCTTTAAAAAGATTCCTGATTTCCAGTTTTTGTATTTTTGCAGAAGATTAGTAGTTTAAAGCCATAGTGATGTGGCGAATGATGAACCTTGTTGGCCGCCCAGATACCCAGCTCTATGAAATCGCTGGTCATGGTCATGGGGCAATGGGTAATCCTGCCTATCATATCCTCATTCAAAGCATCAATAAAATCCTGGGCAAAAAGTATGAGTTTTAGTTAGATTTCAAAAATCTCAAAACGCAGGAACTTTGCCAATGGTATGAGTTCCATCATCTTTGCTTAATTTGGCAACAGGTTGTTGCCAAATTAGGCGAAGAAGATGGGCAACAACTTGTTGCCCAATTAGAAGATGTACATATGCAACAACCCCACTGCCAGACTTACGGGGCAGGTAATCCGCTATGTGCCACCAGAAGGTTGGTAAAACTACTACAATATTATAGAAGATTTGCGTATTTTCTAAGATTTCCACTAAAAAGATTTGCGTATTTTCTAAGATTTCTGCTAAAAAGATTTGCGTATTTTCTAATAATTTTGTATTTTTGCATCGCCAAAAGGCATAAAATCAAGAAGTTAAAGCTTTCGTAAACATTAGAAAATAAAATGAATAGAATTTTTAAACGAAAACTATATGATAGACTCCTGCAATGGAAGAATACGAGAAAGGGAAAAACAGCCATTCTCGTAGAAGGAGCACGTCGCGTTGGAAAGTCAACGCTGGTGAAGGATTTTGCTCAAAAAGAGTATGATTCTTATATTCTCATTGACTTCAATAAGGCATCCAAGCGAGTTGTTTCACTATTTGACGATTTGATGGACTTGGATTTTATCTTCCTTCAGTTGCAAGCTATATATAATGTTTCTCTCGTAGCAAGGAAGTCTGCCATCATTTTTGATGAGGTGCAGGCATGCCCTAAAGCAAGACAAGCCATCAAGTATTTGGTGGAGGATGGAAGGTATGATTATATAGAGACGGGGTCTCTTATCAGTATCACTAAAAATACGAAGGGCATTACCATTCCTAGTGAAGAGGAAAGAGTCGCCATGTACCCGTTGGATTACGAGGAATTTCGTTGGGCGATGGGAGATACGGCATCAATTCCTTTGCTCAAGCAATTCTTTGATAAACGGCTGATGCTAGGGCAAGCTCATCGATCAAAGATGAGGGAACTTCGTCTATATATGCTTGTTGGTGGTATGCCTCAAGCTGTAAATGAGTATTTGGAGACAAATAATCTCAGCATGGTAGATTTGGTAAAGCGGGATATTATTCGTTTGTATCTCGATGATTTTCAAAAGATAGATCCCTCTCGCAGAATAGAACAGTTATTCTTGAATATTCCTGCCCAGTTGAATCAGAATAGTAATCGATATAAACCTTATTCAGTTGTGGGAAGTGTGGATACGGACAAGCTCCAAGGACTACTTCGAGAGATGGAAGATAGTAAGACTGTTTTGTTTGCTTATCATTCCAATGATCCCAATGTGGGGATGTCATTGCATCAAGACAATTCTAAGTTTAAACTGTTTTGTGCTGATACAGGTTTGTTTGTGACTTTGGCGTTTTGGGATAAGTCGTTTACGGAGAATGTGATTTATGAGAAGCTGTTGAGTGACAAGCTTACTGCCAATCTGGGCTATATTTACGAGAATCTGGTAGCCCAAATGTTGACGGCGAGTGGTAACAAGCTGTTTTATTATTCGTGGGCTAAAGATGCAACGCATAATTATGAGATAGATTTTCTCCTGTCTCGTGGAGCCAAGATTTGCCCGATAGAGGTGAAGTCTTCTGGTTACAAAACTCATGCGTCGCTAGATGCCTTTTGCGATAAATACTCTAAGGTAATATCGCAACGCTACTTGTTGTACACCAAGGATTTGATGAAAGATGGCAATACTCTGTTGCTGCCATTCTATATGATTCCATTCATTTGATGAGGGTGTGTTATCTCAATAGGGATTCTTATGGTTTAGGACAAGAGAATCTGGAAATTATGTGTAAAACGGCTCGCAAGATAATGACTGCATCTTGCGAGCCGTTTCTGTCTTTTACATCCCCAGACTATCAGGATTCATCAGAAAATCTATCAGTCCCATGGTTAGGATGCCGTTATCTACCTTGCATCCGCGGCGGCGCAATTCATTGTATATGATGTTCTCCATGATGTGAGTCTCTTCTTGTTGGCGAAGTCCCAGTATGGCGTTTCTGATGCCCAGGTCTGAAAAGTAGAATTTTGATAAGTTGCCGATATACTTCTTGCCCTTGATGTCGAAGCGGATAGCCTTTTCGATGAGAAAGGCATCTTGCATATAGTCCAGGTATCGGTCGATGGTAACGGAGCTGATGCCTATCTTCTTTACGCTCTTGAAAGTGTTGGATAGTTTGGCTGGATTGGTTGGCGCACCGATGCCAGAGGCGATGATTCTTATCAACTCCTCAAACTCTGCCTTGTTCTTAATCTTATGTCGCTCAAGAATATCTATCAGATATACGCTCTCGAAGAGGTTGGTCAGATAATCTAGTTTTTTCTTTTCTGTATCCAATGCTAGTACATGTGGAAGTCCGCCGTATGTATAGTAGTCTTTCCAGGCATCTCTAGGATTTTGTCCTGTACCTTCACAATATTCTGCTAAAGAGAGTGGATAGAGATGAATCTCATCACCTCTACCTCTAAACTCGGTAATGATGTCGCTCGACAGAAATTTCGAATTACTGCCTGTTACATATACGTTGGCATTCTCTATGCGGAGCAGACTGTTGAGCACTTCCTCAAATCTGGGTACCAGTTGCACTTCGTCAAGAAGGATATAGTACAGGTCGTCGTCTATCATCTTGGCTTTGATGTGTCTGTAGAGAGTAAGTGGCTCCCTAAGTTCTGAATTTTCGATATCATCGAGTGCTATCTGGATGATATGGTCTTCCAGGATGCCATTGGCTATCAAGTGTTGCTTGAAGAGCGTAAAGAGCAGATACGACTTTCCACAACGTCTGATGCCTGTAATAATTTTAACCAACCCATTCTGTTTTCCGTCAATGAGCTGCTGTAAATAGAAGTTTCTTTTTATCTGCATATTCTTAACTTTACGAAGATTTTTTGGCAATATTGCCACTTTTTCTCTGCAAGCGAAAAGACAGTTCCTTAAAAAATGCACGAACTGGGGCGGTAACTTCGTCTCGCCATGGCTTGATGTCATCTTTTAATTCAAAAGCCGCAGAATAGAGTATGTTGTAATCTGTCTTAAATAGGATTTCCTCTCTTTCGTGGAATCACTACCAAGTATTGATGCGAATAGATGATTTGGCGGGTGATTTCATTTGCTTGTCAACATGCTGCTGAAAAACTTTTTCTGAAACTTTTGAAGAAATCTCTTGCTTGTTCCAAAATATTGTTGTACTTTTGAAGGATAAAATAAATAAAGTAAAACTTAGAAACAACGTAACTTTGTAAATATCAACGAATTGAACATGGAATTGATTAAGGCTATAAACAACATGTCAGAACGGGTGATAGATGATTTGAAGACCAAATTATCTAAAGGATCTCGTGTGTCAATAGCTGCAGCCTCTTTTTCTGAACGCCGAGGCTCGGGCGTTGAAGAAGAAGGTTGCTGAGTGGGAAAAAGAAATGGATGTTTTAAAAAAAGGAGAATATTATGGCTGATATAAAGAATAATAGTGAAGTTCTAAACGATATTCGCAAAATAATAGAGCAGGGGAGACATCAAGCCTATGCTGCTGCAGGACAAGCAGCTATAGCCACTTATTGGGGTATTGGCAGGCGAATAGTAGAAGAGGAACAGCATGGTGATGAACGTGCTAAATATGGTACACATTTGATTACAGAACTTGCAGAAAAGTTGATACCTATATTTGGAAACAACTATAGCAAACGCAACCTTCAGCATTATCGCAAATTCTACATTTTATTTCCTGATTATTCAAAAGTGTACGAGTTCGTACACAATTTGAATTGGACACACATTAGGCGACTGTTGTCTGTGGAGAAGAGGAGTTGCAATGCGAAATAGAAAAGCAAAAGCGTTTCTTTTTGTCACAACATGGAAATGATGAAGAATAATTTATAAAATATAAATAATATGGATAGACCAAATAGAATGAAATTGCAGTCGGCAGATGGAGCGCAGCTGAATCTGGATGCGCTTTATCAGATTGCGCCTTCGTGCTTTACGGAGGTAGCCGACCCTGATACGGGGGGGTAAAACGTGTAGTTAATTTTGACGTACTTCGCCAGCTTCTTGGTGACAACGCAGTAGAAGATGCTCCTGAGGCATACGAGTTCAACTGGGTTGGCAAGCAGGCAGCTCGTGCCGAAGTTTTGCGCCCTACTAAGAAAACGTTGCGTCCCGTAAAGGAGGATAGTGTGGATTGGGATAATACCCAAAACCTTTATATTGAGGGTGATAACCTCGAAGTGCTTAAACTTCTCCAGAAGTCTTATCTGGGTAAGGTAAAGATGATTTATATTGATCCACCTTACAATACAGGTAATGACTTTGTTTATCATGATGATTTTGCGATGTCTGCTGATGAGTATGCTGAGGCTTCGGGAGTAGTAGATGAATTAGGTAATAAATATATCAAGAACATGGATTCGAATGGACGTTTTCATTCGGATTGGTGCTCTATGATTTATTCCCGTCTAATGGTGGCGAGATCGTTGCTGAAAGAGGATGGCGTGATTTTTATCTCAATAGGTGTTGAAGAGTTTTCTACCTTAAAGAGTATTTGTAATGAAGTATTTGGAGAAAATAATTTTGTTGAAATTTTTTCTTGGGTGAAAACTGCGACTCCACCTTCACTTGCTGTTAAATCGAGAAAAACAAATGAATATATTCTTTGTTATGAGAAAAATAAAAATGGCATTAAATATAATGGAGAACTGTTAGATGGAGGAGATCAGCCTTTGTTGAATACTGGCAATGCAAGGAGTGTATTAGTATTTCCGAAAGATAAAGTTGTTTTTAAAACAAAGGCTTTCCCTGATGGCATTTATGAACCTTATTGCAAGGATAGAGTAAGTTTGTTGGATCGTATTGAAATCAAAGATGGTAGAGCGACGTCTGATTTCCGTCTTGAAGGCGAATTTAAGTGGACACAATCTTTCTTTGATGAAGAAGTTTTGAAAGGAACGTCTTTTATTATTAAAACTGATAACCTTTCTGTTCGTTTTATTCGTGAGGGTGAAGGGTATAAACGTCCAACAAATTTTATAAAGGAGAAAATAATATCACCATTAATTGATAAGCCAAGTGTTGGTGTTGGCACAAATGAAACCGCTTCATCTTATCTTACGTCTTTAATGGATGGTAAAAATGTATTTTCTTATCCAAAGCCAGTATCATTAGTTAAGTACTTAACTAATTTTGTTTGTAAAGATGACGATATTGTAATGGACTTTTTCTCGGGTTCTGGTACTACTGCAGATGCTGTATGGAGATATAATTTGGGAAAAAATACAGATTTAAGATATATATTGGTTCAATTGCCAGAAGATCTTGATGAAATGCTTAAGAGTGCTGATTCTGTTACTAAGGAGATTATTCTCAATGGCATTTCGTTGTTGGATAGTATTGGCAAACCTCATAAATTAACAGAGTTGGCTAAGTATCGTTTATTAAAGACTATTGATAGAATAAATAAAGAAACACCTGAATTTAAAAAAGATTTTGGCTTCCGTGTCTTCCGTCTCGACGAAGGCAATTACGAGGATGTAAAGCGTTCTCCAAAGGAATTCAAGCAAGACCAGCTTGATCTGTTCCTGAACAACATCAAGACCGACCGAAACGACCTCGACCTGCTCTTTGGATGTATGCTCGACTGGGGTGTTCAGCTCTCTCTGCCTATGACCCAGGAAGAGGTGGATGGCAAGACCATCTATACCGTGAACGACGGCGACCTGGTGGCCTGCTTCGCCGAGAACGTATCAGAAGACGTAGTAAAAGCCATGGCAGAAAAGATGCCTTTGCGTGTCATTTTCCGTGATAGCTGCTTTGCCCAGGATGCCGACAAGATTAATATCTACGAAACCTTCAAGCAGAAACTGGATTGGAGCGACCAGGAAGTAGTGAAGAATATTAGAGTGATTTAAGCCTATGAAACTCAGATATAAACATCAACGCTTCCAAACCGAAGCGGCGCTGGCTGTGGCTAATGCCTTTACAGGTCAGCCCAAAAGCGACGGACAGAGTGACCATATCGTGGACCAGGGAGTTCATCAAGACCTCTTTGTTGTAAAAGGCTTTGGCAACAAGAACGTTATCCTCGCTCCGGAAGCCGTCTGCGAGAATGTAAGAGCCATACAGACAGAACAGGGTCTGAAACCTGTAGAACAGCTGCAGCAGCTGCAAGGCGTAGGTACCGCCCTCACCATCGAAATGGAGACGGGTACGGGTAAGACCTATACCTACATCAAGACCATGTATGAACTGAATGCCCGCTATGGCTGGACCAAGTTTGTGGTGGTGGTGCCAAGCATCGCCATCCGAGAAGGCGTATTGAAGAGCTTTGAGAGCATGCAGGAGCATTTTGCCCAGGAATACGGCAAGCGCATGCAATACTTTATGTATAACTCCAAGCAGCTCAGCAAGATTGATGCCTTTGCCAGCGATGCAGGCATGCACGTGATGATTATCAATACCCAGGCATTCAACGCATCTATGGATGAAGAGAAGTCAACCGATAAGATGGAAAAAGGCAAGTTGAAGAAAGCTGATAAGGCAGCCCGCATCATCTTCGAACGACGTGATGAGTTCGGTTCCCGCCGTCCTATCGACGTGCTGGCACAGACCCATCCTATCATGATTATCGATGAACCTCAGTCGGTGCTGGGTGTGGACAAGAAGAACAAGACCCGTAAGGGTATTGCCATGTTCAAGCCGCTCTTTACCCTTCTGTATAGCGCCACCCACCGCAAGGGTGATATATATAATATGGTGTATAAGCTGGATGCCATCGATGCCTATAACCAGAAACTGGTGAAGAAGATAGAGGTGAAGGGTATCAGACAGATAGGCAGTACCGCCACCAACGGCTACGTCTATCTGGAGGAAATCGTCATCGGCAAGGGCAATCCGCAGGCTCGCATCAGCTTCGACATCAAGACGCAGACCGGAACAAAACAGGTAAGCAAACTCGTGGATGAGCGCTTCAACCTGAAGGAACAGAGTGGGGGACTTGCCGAGTATGACAACAACTTCATCGTAGAACGCATAGACGGCAGGCAGGGGATCGTCCGCTTCCTCAACGGCTTGACTCTCCATGAAGGCGATGCCGTGGGCAGTGTGAACGAAGACTATATCCGTCGTATTCAGATTCGTGAAACTATCCGCACCCATCTGGAGCGTGAGCGCCAGCTGTTCAGTCAGCATATCAAGGTGCTCAGTCTGTTCTTCATCGACCATGTGGATAGCTATCGCCTCTATGAAGGCGAGGATAGCAAGGGTAAGTTTGCCAAGATGTTTGAGGAAGAATATAACCGAGTGCTTTCAGAAATGCTGCCATCGTTTACGGATGAAGCCTATCTGCGCTATCTTTCAGACCCTCGCAATGCGGCATCCAAGGTGCATCAGGGCTACTTCTCCATGGATAAGAAGGGCAAGGCGGTGGAATCGAAGGAAAAGCAGGGAGAGAACGAAGAGCGTGCCTTCGACCTGATTATGAAGGATAAGGAGCGTCTGCTTTCGCTCAGCGAGCCAGTCCGCTTCATCTTCTCGCACTCCGCCTTGAAGGAAGGTTGGGACAACCCTAACGTGTTCCAGATCTGCACCTTGAAGAACTCGGACAATGAGACCAAAAAACGCCAGGAAGTGGGACGAGGAATGCGCCTTTGCGTGAATCAGAAGGGAGAACGCCAGGATGCGGATGTATTGGGCGACCATGTGTTTGATACCAATATCCTCACCGTGATAGCCAGCGAGAGCTATGATGATTTCGCCAAGAAACTGCAGACGGAGATGGCTGAAGCCTGTGCCGACCGACCAATCGTTATCACCGCCCATCTTTTCGAGGGCAGGGCTTATACGATGGCAGATGGAACCAATGGTAAGTTTGACGTCAATCAGGCAAGAGCTATCTATAATGCCCTCATCCGCAAAGATTATGTGGATGATAACGGTGCTTTGACCGCTCAGTATTTTGAGGATAAGCGCAATGATACGCTCGACTTTGGTGCGGCCAATGATTGGCGGGATGGCATTATTGCAGCCCTTGATACCGTCTTTGATCCTGCGGCTGTAAGACCGGAGAATGGTAGAAAGCCTAAGCTTGCCAAGTTGCAGAAGGATAATTTTGCCAAGAAGGAGTTCCAGAATCTCTGGAAGCGCATCAACCGCCGCACCTACTATCAGGTAAGCTTTGAAACTTCTGGTCTTGTGAAGAAAGCCATCGAGGAACTTGATGAAAAGTTGAGGGTTACGGAAATCCGCATCGTGGTAGAAGGCGGTTCGATGGATGAAATCAGAGACAAGGAGTCGCTTGAAGCGGGCGTGGCTATGACTCAGGGCGATGTGCGGACCATCCATGTAACGGAAGCTGTGGGCAAGGAAGTGACATACGACCTGATAGGTCAGCTGGTAACGGCTACGGGGTTGACAAGAAAAACCATCGTGGAAATCCTGAAGGGTATCAAGCCGGAAACATTCAGCATGTTCAAGATGAATCCTGAGGAATTTATCATCAAGACCGGTCTGATTATCAACGACTGCAAGGCTCTTGCTGTTATCCAGAGTATTACATACGAGAAGCTGAATGATGAGTTCTCTACCGACATCTTTACGGTGGATGCTCTGCGAGGCAAGTTGGGCATCAATGCCATTGAATCGAAGAAATCGCTCTACGACCTTGTAGTGCTCGACAGCATGGGTGTAGAGAAGAACTTTGCCGAGTCTCTGGAACGTGAAGATGACGTGGTGGTTTATACCAAACTGCCTCGTGGTTTCTACATCAATACGCCTATGGGCAAATACAATCCCGACTGGGCTGTAGCATTCCGTGAAGGCAGCGTGAAGCATGTTTATTTTGTGGCAGAAACCAAGGGTAACGATCTCCAGGGGTCACATCTACGCGGTATCGAGGAAAGCAAGATAGCGTGTGCCCGCAAGCATTTTGCTGCCATCAGCGAGAATGGTTACATTTATGATGTAGTCACGGACTATCAGGCATTGTATGATGCAGTGACGAAATAGCTGTGGAAATGGTAATAGAATTACCTACCCATCCATAAAAGTCGAGGAGAGGAAGTGTAGCACTAAAAATGCGCACTTTCTCTCTTTTTTTGTTATTCTGTAGTTAATTTTTATTCAAGTATTAACGTTTCTGAAAAATATACCCTCATATTTTTGCTATGTGGGTAATGTATTTGGCTGTTCCAACTATTAGTAGTAAATTCGCATAAATTTACAATTAATATGCTGGATATAGCAGAACATAGAAGGGTGTTGATTCTGGAGAATTTAGCTCAGCTAGACAAAAGAATTGATAAGATACAGGAAGAATGCATCATCTTGTATCTCAATTCATTTATTGGTGGCAAAGCTGAACAGATATCTGCATATCAGTTTTCTAATATCACGCATATAAAGTGTGATACAGTGCTCAGAGTGCTGAAGAGAAGTGTAAGTCTTCAGCCTTTGCAGCAGAGAAGATGGTGCTGCTGTATCCTATATAATTGGGATAGAATCGTTGATGAACTGATCAAACGACATACGGCGGAAGGTAAGAAGTTTGACAAGAGTCAGTTTGAGAAGAATTTCAATGAAGCCTTTTCGCAGTGGATTACTTTTGCGAGAGACTTGAAGCAACTTAACAAATTGGAAGCACATATAGCAAAATACCAAAAGCTTTTTGTGCCTAAAAATAAATAATGAATAACAATAACATTTATCTAAAAAAATCAACATGAAACGAACTAATACACTTACCTAGGGAAGACTTGTCTGCCGGCATCGAGGATGCCACCCTAAGAAGCTCTCCTTGGCTATTCTAGTCTAGCCCTCCGCGTACCAATTAGAGGACCATATCAAGTTTTAGTAATAATTTAAACTACTTAAGATATGGATAGAATATCATTTTTTAGAATTATCCGTTTTTTGTGTAAAAACGGTGGTGTTTGCTTGTACAAGAATGTTGTGTATGTACAGTCTAATAGCAAATATATAGAGAATAATTACGAGAATTCTGATGAAGACATAAAACCACATACTGATGAATAGAAGTTTCCATTTTGCAGGTTCCGTAACCTATATAGAGAACTATTATGAGAGCCATGAACATCAACATAAGGATTCCGATGATTCTTCTGAAATGAAGAATGATACCGATGAAGTTGTTTTTGAACAGAGTGTTAAGGTGAAGTGTGCTTCATCTTCTGCGGGAAGAAGTGCCGAGAATCTCTTTTCTACTCCTGAGGGTGGAAAGGATGTGGGGCTTACGGGGAAGATGGCGGATGCTTTTGTGAAAAATCTCAAGCTGCATCATATTTCAGATAGTCAGCTTTCCACTTCCGATGGTTTGTTGAACAAGAGTGTGGTTGCGTTTTTCCAGCGTTGGTCTAATCAGGGCTATGTGAGTGCTGGTGTTCCTAATGGCTCGTCCATTACTCGTTTTCTGCACGATGATTGTCATCTGGAACTGGGTGTTACCCAAAAGTCGTATGGCAATTATATCAGAAAGAAGATCAATGACGGGAATATAGATTATGAGGTAGAGGGTTTTGTGGAGGATTTCGCAAAGTCTCACAATATATAGAATCTTGCGCCGAATGATAGACTTCATTTGACGTAAAGAAAATAATTATATCTCTGTAAGATATTGATATAGAGGGGCAAGACGATGGTTTTGCCCCTTTCTTGTTTCCGCCGAATTCAATTTGGCGCATTCGGCGGAAAAGGCGTAACGGAGTATTCTTTCTACTTTTGCCCCAGATTTCAGAACGATACCGGTTCTGAGGTCTGGGGCTTTTGCGTTTTCTATCGCCAGGATGCTGGGATAGGTTTCCTGCCATGTTGTAAGTGGCGTAGCGTATCAGCCCATCGGTCTTTGACAAGGTTGATACATTTATTATTCAAGTTTCGCAAGTATGCTCCACACGCCCTGAAAGGGCAGAAGCTCCTAGCCCAGGGCATCGCCCTGGGTATACAAGCAATCAGCAAGGCGCCCTGTAAGGGCAAAAGCTTTGTATATTGCCTGGTATTTGAAGGCTTTTGCCCTTACAGGGCGACAGGGTTGCGTCCATAATAACCCAGGGCGATGCCCTGGGCTAGGAGCTTCTGCCCTTT
>NZ_NMPZ01000046.1 GCF_002224675.1 Segatella copri
GCGGCTCCGGGTGAAGAGTGGTGAAGAGTGGTGAAGAGTGGCGTAAACTCTTCACCCGTGCAAGTTTCTAAGCTACAGATATTTATGTCCTTTTGGTGAAGGGTGAAGGGTATTTTTGAAAGTGGCTTACTATTCCGAAGTGAGCTATATGGTGGGCTTCAGCAGTCCTAGCTATTTCACAAAATGTTTCCAGAAGCAGTTTGGCATGAAACCTGCCGAATTTGCTGAAATGGGATAAACAGGAATGGGATAAAAAAAGAAAAAGAGAACATTGCAAAACGCGATGTTCTCTTTTTTGTTTTTATTCTTTTTAATCAGATTATTTTTTTTAGAATCAGATTATTTCTTGGTGGCTCTGATGAAGAAGCCGATGAGGCAGATGTAGGCGATGAGTGAGCAAACCTCAGACATTGGGTTCGCCCACCAGCTTTCTGCGATGCTGGCCTCTACGCCGCCAAACTTCAGCAGGGCGCTGACCACACCCATCAAGGCTCCACCGGCGATGAAACCGCTGGCGATGAGCGTACCCTTCTCGCCCCGCTCCGCATTCACCTTGGCATCCTTGCTGCGTGAAGTAACATACCAGTTGATGGCGCCACCTACCAGCAGCGGAACGTTCAGCTCCAATGGAATAAACATACCCAGGGCAAAAGCCAGGGCTGGAATCTTGAAGTAAGTGAGCACGATGGCAATCACGGCTCCGATGCCGTAGAGAATCCAAGGTGCACCCACACCATTCATCAGCGGGTCGATGACCGCAGCCATCGCATTCGCCTGAGGAGCAGCCAGAGAGCCGGAAGCGAATCCGTAGGTCTCGTTGAGCAGCATCATCACGCCGCCTACGGTAGCAGCACTCACCAGGGTACCGAGGAACTTCCATCCCTCCTGCTTCTTAGGAGTAGTACCCAGCCAGTAACCAATCTTCAGGTCGGTAATGAACGAACCTGCCACAGAGAGGGCTGTACAAACCACACCGCCCATAATCAGGGCTGCAAGCATTCCGCCTGGGCCTCTCAAACCTACAGCCACCATCACCACAGAGGCGAAGATGAGCGTCATCAGGGTCATTCCCGATACAGGGTTGGAACCCACGATGGCGATGGCATTGGCTGCCACGGTGGTGAAGAGGAAGGCGATGGCTGCCACCAGCAGGATGGCGATGACGGCGAAGAGCAGGTTGCCATCCATCACACCAAACCAGAAGAAGAGGAAGGTGATGAGGATAGTGACGAGCGATCCGATGGCGATAATCTTGAAAGAGATGTCGCGCTGGGTGCGCTTCACGTTCTCATCCACATCGCTCTTGCCCTTCAGCTCCTTGGTGGCAAGTCCTACGGCGCTCTTGATGATGCCCCAGCTCTTGATGATGCCGATGATTCCTGCCATGGCGATACCGCCGATACCGATGCTGCGGGCGTAGGCACGGAAGATTTCCTCCGGACTCATGGCTCCCACAGTCTTCACTATGCTGGGATCCCAGGCGCTGAGCACGCTGTCGTGGAAGATGACGCTCATGCCTGGCACAATCAGCCACCATACCACGAGCGAACCCAGGCAGGTGAAGAAGGCGTATTTCAATCCGATGATGTAACCCAATCCCAATACGGCTGCACCTGTGTTCACCTTGAACACGAGCTTCGCCTTGTCGGCAAGGTCGCATCCCAGACTTACCACACGAGAGGTGAAGTTCTCGTTCCACCATCCCAGACTGGCTACGATGAAATCGTAAAGACCACCCACCAGTCCGGCGATGAGCAGGGGCTTAGCCTGGTCGCCTCCCTTGGCTCCGCTCACCAGCACCTGCGTGGTGGCTGTAGCTTCAGGGAACGGATATTTTCCGTGCATGTCGCTTACGAAGTACTTGCGGAAAGGAATGAGGAACAGAATTCCCAAGACTCCTCCCAGGGCAGAAGCCATGAATATCTTCATAAACGAAGTAGTCATTTCCGGATATTTAGCCTGCAGAATGTAGATGGCTGGCAGGGTGAAGATGGCTCCTGCCACCACGGCACCCGAGCAGGCTCCGATGCTCTGGATGATGACGTTCTCGCCCAGCGCCTTGCTTCGCTTGGTGGCGGTACTTACGCCCACGGCGATGATGGCGATAGGGATGGCTGCCTCGAACACCTGACCCACCTTCAAGCCCAGATAGGCTGCGGCGGCAGAGAAAATGACCGCCATCACGATACCCCATGTTACCGACCAGCCGTTTACCTCAGGATAAACCTTGTCGGGCGACATCAGCGGCTTGTATTCCTCCCCGTCCTTGAGTTCGCGAAATGCGTTCTCGGGGAGCTGCAAATTATCTTTTTCTTCCATTATTTTTCGATTCTGATGATGTATTCACTCATGAAGCTGGCACCTGGCTGCAGGCTGTTCATCATGTACTTATCCTTGAATTCGCCGGTGTATTCTGCCCAGTCGCAGGTACCGAACCAAGGTTCGATGCAGACGAATGGAGCGTGGTTGCCCGGATTCCAGACACCTACGGCTGGAGTCTTGAACTCTACGGTTACGTGTGGCTCGCCCTTTTCGTTGAGCAGGGAAATCTGCTTTACCTGACTCTTGTCGAAGATGTAGGCATCGTCTGCGAATGATTCGTCTGTTACCTCCAGGATACCGTTGTCGGTCTGAACAGTCTCGCGTGCGTTAGGGTCGATGCAGCCTCCGATGGTAGCGAAGAGACGGGTAGGAGCCTCGTTGTCGAGCTTGAGGAATGCCTTCAGCTTCTCTCCCTTCTTGCAGCCTGGTACCTTGAATGCAGGGTGACCGCCAATCTGGAAGTAGATTACCTTGTCATCGGTATTCTCAACGTGCCAGATAACGTGGAGTTCGTTGCCGGCAAGGCGATAGGAAACGGCGAGGTTGAAGTGGTAAGGATAGTTCTCGAAGGTCTCCTCGTTGTCGATGAGGGCGAAGGTAAGGCGATCGCCGGTCTTGCCAACGAGCTTGAAATCTACGAGTTTGCCGAAGCCGTGACGTGGCAGGGTGTATTCCTTGTCGCCGATGCGGTAAACGCCCTTCCACAATCCGCCTACGATAGGGAAGAGGAGAGGAGACTGGCCGCCCCAGAATTCCTTGTCGCCATCCCAGAGATATTCGTTACCATCAGCATCCTTGATGCTCTTGAGCTCTGCTCCGTGCGCTGAAATTTCAACGGTGAGCTGATCGTTTTTAATTTGTTCCATAGTTACAAATGTTTATTGTTTAGTATCATATTGATTTCTGCTTTGTTACATAATCTTTGCAAAGATACGATTTATTTTGATAAAGAGCAAGAATCGGGCTGATTTTCTCAAAGATGGCAAGAGATTTATACGATTTTGTTAGTTTATCTCGAAAAAATGCAGTACTTTTGCAGCTCGAAATAAATTATCAGAATAGATTCTCGAAACAAATTCTCAGAATAGATTCTCGATATTGATTCTCAGAATAGATTCTCGAAAGAAATGATATTATATAATAAGGTATAAGAAAAAACTTAGTAAAATAAAAAAAGCATTTTTAGTTCAATGACAAGCAGTAATAAAGTTAAGGGCTTTGCGGCGGGTGTTGTAGCCGCCGTGTGTTATGGTACCAATCCTTTGGGTACGTTGGAACTTTATGGGGATGGATTCAATTCCAGTTCGGTACTCATCTACCGCTATCTCCTGGCTGTGGTGATGTTTGCCGTGGTGATGCTGTTCCGCAAGGAGAGTTTCAAGGTAAAGTGGGGACACTTGATCCGACTCGCTACGCTGGGTTGCATGTTCTCTCTTTCTTCTGCCACGCTCTATGTGAGTTTCCACTACATGGCGGCAGGTATTGCCAGCACCATCCTCTTTGTCTATCCGATTATGACGGCGATTCTGATGACGGTATTCTTCCATGAGAAGGTGACGTGGTCAACTACCCTGGCTATCCTCCTGGCTGTATCGGGTGTGGGCTTGCTCTATCAGGGCGATGGAAACGACAAGTTGAGCACGGCTGGTTTTGCGCTGGTGATGTGTTCTTCCCTGCTCTATGCGCTCTACATCATCTCCGTGAACCAATGGAAGAATCCGGGAATGTCGAACATCAAGTTCACCTTTTACATCCTGTTGTTCGGACTCATCACGATGTTCGTCTATTCGTTTATCGCAGGCGAGAAGATTCAGATGCTGCAGACTCCTATGCATTGGCTCTATGCTGCCCAGCTGGCGTTGTTGCCAACGGTACTGTCGCTCTTCTTCATGACGATTTCCATCAATCTCATCGGCAGTACTCCTGCTGCCATCATGGGAGCGTTGGAGCCTGTAACGGCAGTTATCATCGGCGTCTGTATCTTCGGCGAGAGTTTCTCCTTCCAGCTTGCCATCGGCATCCTTGCTATCCTGGCTGGTGTAACCATCATTATCGCCCGAAAGAAATAATGCATTCTCTTAAACAAAGAAATAATGCATTCTCAATTTTAAAGAGCAAGAACTTTTATTAGAAATAAAAAAATGAAGGCTGCCTCCGCAATCAAGTCGGAGACAGCCTTTTTAGATTGAATTACAATCTTCCCTTTATTTTATTCTTTCTATCCTTTCCCGATTCTATCTCAGAATATCCTTCAGCGCAAAATTGGCGAGGATGCTGGTGCTCTGGCTCAGCATACGGATGAACTCCTGCGCCGAGTTCTTCATGTACGCATCCTTCAGGATGTGGATGCAGCCATCCATCTCGTTGTCGGCAGCATCAATCGGAATCGCTCTCATGCCTTTCTCCAGGATGGTGGTGGATTCTGAAAGAACCGTTACCAGGTTGCTGCGATGCAAGAGGTCGAAGATGATGTTCACATTATTCACCTCTACCATGATCTTGAAGTCGAGATCCTTGCCCTCTATCAGGTAATCGAAGGCGTTGCGGGCCTGCAGCCCCTTGCATGGAAGGATGAGGTCGTAGCGCTCCAGCTCTGAGAGCCTGATGGATGAAAGTCGTGCCAGGGGATGGTTCTCGTTCACGATTGCCGCCAGACGGTTGCTGAAGATGGCACGGCTGTCAATCGCCTTGTCTGTCTTGATTGGCTTGAAGGCAAGCACAAGGTCGAGCTCACGCTTCTTCAATCCATCCATCAGCTCCTGCATCGAACGGTACTGGATGTTCAGCTTCACGTGAGGATAAGTATGGAGGAAGGCGATGAGCGTTTCTGCCATGATGTTGCTGAAGGAGTAGGTGACGCCGATGTTCAGTTCGCCCGTAAGCATCTCCTTCAGGTCGTTCATGTGGTCAACGCAAGCCATGGTGCAGTTTACGGCATTCTGGGCATAGGGAAGAAGCTCCTTTCCCGCCTCTGTGAGATAAACCTCGTGCGAGTTACGTTCGAAGAGCGGCAAGCCTATTTCCTGTTCCAGATGCGAAATCTGCTGCGAGAGGGTACTCTGCGTGATGTAGAGCTTGCGCGATGCCTCTGAGAAATTGAGCGTCTCGGCTACCTTCAGAAAATATTTGAGTTGTCGTATTTCCATTTTCCTTTTTTCACTAGTCTTATAATTACGCGTGCAAAGATAAAACTTTTATTTTAATTAGCCCTGCTTTCGGGCAAAATAATCCGATAAATCCTGTAATCTGTGAGAGATGAAAAACAATCTTACTTGATTTCCACCTCGTGCAGATCCACGAATTCGCCATTCTTCTTCTTTCTCTCCACCAGCATGTTGAGGAGTCGGCGCTTGCGGTTGTCGGCGATGAAGCGGCGGAAGAATACATTTGGAATGGCAACACCCAGGGCGATGCAGATGATGGCGAGCGAAGCCTTGATCAGGTTGTTCATACCCACGGTTACCTCGCCTACCACGCCGTGCATGTCGATGAAGGCAAACAGGGCACGATACATCAGTACTCCAGGTACCATTGGGATGACGCTAGGAATGGTGATGCACTGGTGAGGGGTGTGGAACCAGTGGCGTGCCTTGATGACGATGACGCTGATGAGCGCAGAACCGGCAAGCGAACCGATGCTCAAGCCCATGTCGAGACCGATGTTGCCGTTGGATGGACCCAGGTTGACGAAGTTGCGGAAGCAAACGGCGATGATGCCGCCCACAGCCACAACTGGCAACAGGCGTCTAGGAATGCTGAAGATGGTAGAGAAGCCCATCGCCGATACGGCTGCCGCGATGGCGAACTCCCAGTATTCGTGGTGAGGAGTCATGGTGAGATCCGTCACGAAGTTGTCGATGTGGCAAACCTGGATGGCAAAGGCAATACCGAATGCCATGGCAAAGAGCATCAGCAGGGTGTTGAGGGCGCGAACCATTCCCACCTCTATGTAGCCGTCGAGCATGTCGCTCACGAAGTTGATCAGCGGAACTCCCGGCACGATGAAGAGGGCGCACGCCATCAACGGGTGCCAAGGGGTATCTGAATGCAGGAAGCCCGGAAGGGCGGCTGCGATGGATGGGTTGAGCGAAAGGAACGAAGTGAGCCACGCAATCAGCGTTGCCACGAATGCCGAAATTCCGATGGCTACATAGTTGTTGCAGCCCTTGGTAGGCAGGAACATTCTCAGGCGGAAGCCCAGGATGGCTGCCAGGGAACAGAAGAAGAATGCTGGCCAGTCGCAACCGAACTGGATGCAGAATCCGCCGCAGGCAAATCCGCCGCCTATAGCCACCTGCCATGGGGTGAAGCTGCGTGGAGTGGCCTTGATGTCGTTCAGGGCCTGCTCATACTGTTCGAGCGAATAGTTTTCCTTGATGGCTGTCCAGGTGAGCTTGCTTACCATCGAAATGGAGGTAAGGTTGATGCCGTGCTTCTCGCAGCGCTGGAATTTGGAGAAGGAGTGCGCCTCGTCGCTATAGTTCACCATCAGCACATTCCAGTTGATGTAGAGGTGCATGTAGCGTTCGTCGAGTCCGAGGAAAGCTGCTGCACGCTTCATCGTTCGCATGATGCGCGATGTGTCGGCAGCACTCTCCATAAGGATGCTGCCGGTGCGTAACAACAAGTCGAGTTTTCTTCTCAGTTCTGTTTCTGCTATTTCCTTGCAGTTGCAGTTGTCAATACCTTTTTCTGCGCAGTCGCAGGTCTTCATGTTTTTTTCTTCCATATATTTAATTTATCCGAATACGAAAATGATAATCTGAATAGTTACGATTCTGAGGAACATGGCAAATGGATAAACATTCGCATAGCCCACAGATGGTGCATCTGCCGAAGTCTGCTCACGCACGTAAGCCAGGGCAGATGGGTTGGTGTTGGCGCCTGCCAATACTCCGAGCAATGTGTAATAGTTGATGTGGAACACGTATCTTCCGATGATGCCGCCTATGATGATTGGAATCATGGTGATGGCAACGCCGTAGAGAATCCAGGTCATTCCGCTTTCTGATGCCACGGTCTGGATAAACTGTTCGCCGGTGCCCAGTCCCACGCAAGCCAGGAAGATGCAGATGCCTATTTCGCGGAGCATCAGGTTGGCCGAGATGGTGTTGTAGGTCACGAGGTTGTACTTCGGACCGAAATAACCTATCAGGATGGCTACTACCAGAGGACCGCCGGTCAAACCGAGACGCAGGTTCTCGTTGATGCCTGGGATGAAGAATGGGATGTTTGCCACGATGCAACCCAGCATGATGCCCAGGAAGATAGGAATCAGGTTAGGGTAGTTGAGGCGTTTCATCTGGTTACCCAAAACCTTCTCGGTATGAGCGATGGCAAGCTCGGTACCCACCACGGTAACACGGTCGCCCAACTGCAGCTTCAGCTGTGGAGTGGCAATCAGATCCACGCCATTGCGGTTAACACGGGTAATGTTGGCGCCGAGGTTTGAACGAATCTGCAACTGGCTGATGCTCTTGCCGTTGATGCCTGGCTTGGTGATGCGGATGCGGCGGGTAATCAGGTCTTCGCCAAACTTCTCATCGCTCACCTGCACCTTCTTGCCGAGCAGGGCAATGACAGGCTCCACTACGGTAGGGTTGGCAACAATCTGCAGAATATCGCCCTCGTTAATCCGGGTCTGGCCATTCACCACCTCATCGTGCTTATCGCTATCTTTGCGGATAATCTTGGAAACCATGAAGTCGCGCTTCAAGATTTCTCTCATCTGCTTAATGGTGTCGCCGAATACCATCTGGTTGGTCACCTGCACGGAGAAGGTGTTCAGGGTCATCGCCTCCAGGTGTCCCATACCGCGCTTGGCAGCAGCTTCCTCCTCGCTCTTGTTGATACGCAGCGCATACCTTAATATAATAAAGGAGAGGATAACGCCGAGCACACCCATAGGGTAGGCGATGGCGTAGCCGGCTGCGATGGATGGAGCGTCGATGTGGCGCAGGTCGCTGAATGCCTGCTGGGCAGCTCCGAGTCCAGGGGTGTTGGTAACGGCACCCGAGAGAATACCTGCCATAGAAGTGATGGATGTTCCCGAGAACGAGAATATGGCGAGGGTGGTGATGATGCTCAACGCTACCACGATGATGCTGAGCAGGTTGAGGCTCTTGCCGCCGTTCTTGAACGAAGCGAAGAAACCTGGTCCTACCTCCAGACCGATGGAATAGACGAAGAGAATCAATCCGAACTCCTTGAGGAAGTGGAGCAGATGCTCATCGAGATTGAGAGAGAAGTGACCGAAGATGAGGCCGATGAAAAGAATCCAAGCCAATCCCAGGGAAACTCCCTTTACTCTCAACTTTCCTAAACTCAAACCCAGGGTGATGACCAACGCCAGGATCAGCACGGAGTGGGCTACTCCGCCTCCCCATAGGTCAGGGAAGCCATAAAACAGATTTTTTAAGATATCCATGTTCTTATATTAAACTATGTTATTGATTTTTACTATAACCGCATTTCGCTGAATTTCGATTGCAAAGGTATGGATAAAATCGAAAGCAAAAAAGAATTGATGTTGGAATAAGCCGATTTCTGCTATCGAGAATTTCGATAGTGAAAGGAGCGGATAAAGGGGAGAATGTAGTGCAAGAGAAAACATTTAGGCGAAATATGAGATTTTTCGGCATAAGATGGCGGCTTTTCGCAGAATTTGTTGTAACTTTGCCTTCACAAATGAATAATAGCGAATAGACAATGGATAATAACAATAAGATGATAACGGATACTCCAAGAGAGAAGGAACTGGAGACCAGAGACGAGCTCTTCCTTGCCGAGGTAAAGGACAAGCGGGTGGCCGTGCTGCTTTCGGGCGGCGTGGATAGTTCGGTAGTGGTGTGGGAGTTTGCCCGACTGGGCCTGCACCCTGACTGCTTCTATATCAAGATAGGACCGGAAGAAAAGGAGGAATGGGACTGCTCTTCAGAGGAAGACCTGGAGATGGCTACTGCCGTGGCACGCAAGTATGGCTGCAAGCTGCAGGTAATTGACTGCCATCAGGAATACTGGAACGAGGTGACTCGCTACACCATGGATAAGGTGAAGGCTGGATTCACCCCGAACCCTGATGTGATGTGCAACAGGCTCATCAAGTTTGGTGCCTTCGATGAGAAGATGGGCCACAACTACGACCTCATCGCCACAGGTCATTATGCGCAGACCGAAACGGATGAAAACGGCGATAAATGGCTCGTTACGAGTCCTGACCCCGTGAAGGATCAGACCGATTTTCTGGCTCAGATAGAAAGTTGGCAATTACGAAAAGCGATTTTCCCTATCGGTCATCACATCAAGAATGAAATTCGTGAGATAGCAGAAGAGGAACATCTCGTTAATGCCAAGCGCAAGGATAGTCAAGGAATTTGCTTCCTGGGACAGATTAACTATAACGATTACATCCGCCGGTACCTGGGCGAGAAACCGGGCGACGTGATAGAGATGGAGACGGGCAAGCGAATCGGCACCCACAAGGGCTTGTGGTTCCATACCATCGGCCAGCGCAAGGGGCTGGGCTTCGGCGGCGGACCTTGGTTCGTAATCAAGAAGGATGTGGAGAAGAACATTCTCTACGTGAGTCACGGCTACGACCCTCAGACGGCGTACAAGAAGGATTTCCCGCTTCAGGATTTCCATTTCCTCACCCGCGAGGTGGCGATGCAGAAGGTAACGTTCAAGATTCGCCATACGCCGGAGTATCATCCAGCCACTATCGAAAAACTCGAAGATGGCCGCTGGATGATACATTCAGAAGAGGCAATCCACGGCGTGGCTCCCGGCCAGTTCTGCGTGGTGTATGATGAGAATCATCATCGCTGCTATGGTTCGGGGGAGATTACTGTATAAATCTTATTCTTCTACGATGCTTTCCAGCAATCCCTGGCAGGCATCTTCCAGGAGCGTGATTACCAGCTCGAAGTCGCTGTAGTCGCCGTAGTATGGATCGGGCACGGTGGTGTATTCACGATGGTGGGTCAGAAAATCAGCCATGCGCACCACCTTGTCCTTGTCTGCCTGGCAGGAAGCCATGGAGGTGATGGCGCGGTAGTTCTCGTTGTCCATTACTACGATGGTTTCGAATCTCTGGAAATCGGATTTCTGGAACTGTCGGGCGTGACTGTTGAAATTGTAGCCATGCTCGGCTCCGCATTTTCTCATGCGGCTGTCGGGCAGCTGACCTACGTGCCAGTTTCCGATTCCTGCAGAATCGATTTCAAACTTATCCTGCAACCCTGCTTTTTCTACCAGGCTCTTCATGATGCCCTCTCCGGCAGGCGAGCGGCAGATGTTGCCGAGGCAGATAAATAATACGGTATGTT
Source organism: Segatella copri (assembly GCF_002224675.1). Classification (GTDB taxonomy): domain Bacteria; phylum Bacteroidota; class Bacteroidia; order Bacteroidales; family Bacteroidaceae; genus Prevotella; species Prevotella copri_U. The sequence continues at coordinate 10,650 of NZ_NMPZ01000046.1, forward strand.
TACCTTTCTTTGTCATTCTTCTGATATTTATTAGATGTTTGTCAATATTTGCAAGTAAGCTCCATATGCTCAGAAAGTATGCTCCATCCCTTGCAAGTAAGCTCCACACGCCCTGAAAGGGCAGAAGCTCCTAGCCCAGGGCAACGCCCTAGGTTGTTCGGTGTTATAAACATACGCCCT
>NZ_NMPZ01000047.1 GCF_002224675.1 Segatella copri
AATATAATATTAATGTAACTAAAAGTAGAAAAATGAAAAAGTTAATTTTAAAGAGTATGATGTTGCTTTCGGTGTTGGCATTGACTTTCACCTCTTGTAGCGACAATGATGACAAAGTAGTTACCACTCCTGTGTCATTGAGTATTGAAATGCCATTGGGACTGGAGAATATTGTTCTCTCCAATGCCAAAGCGGTTTTTACCAATGTAACTACCAATGAAACGTTTATCCAGGAGCAGTTCCAGGAAAAAAATGGCAGCTTTATGGCATCTGTTGCCGATGTGCCTGAAGGAACATACAATGTTGCTATCAGCGGTGATCTGAGTTTTACTAAGGATGGTATTGCCGGTAGTAGTAAAATCAATCAGAAGAGCGAGAATGTGAGTGTAAAATCCGGCAATGCCCAAGTCAAGTTGGCTGTGAACACATTCAATGCTAAGGGAGGTTTCGTTATCTCAGAGATTTTCTTCACGGGTACGCTTACTCCAGAAGGAAAGCAGTATTCTGATGACCAGTATTTCATTCTTTCCAATAATTCTGATGTTACGCTCTATGCAGACAGTATAGCGGTTCTGGAATCTAAGTTCCTCACAGTAACAAAATATGATTATGATCCGGATATCATGAACGAAGCAATGACGGTAGATGCTATCTACATGATTCCAGGAAAGGGTACGGAAGTTGCAGTAGAACCAGGCAAATCTCTTGTCTTGGCATTGAATGCCAAGAATCATACTGAAGCAAACTCAGCTTCATTTGATTTAAGTAAGGCTGATTACGAATTCTATGATGAGAGTTCAAATCCACGCTTCACAGACGATGACAATGCCAGTGTTCCTAATCTGGATAAATGGTATTGCAGCTCACTTACCTATTTCTCTTTGCATAACCGTGGTTTCAAGACTTATGCCATTGCCCGTATGCATGGCGATAAGGAGAAGTATCTCGAAGAGAATACTTACGATGCCAGCTATGTGATGGAAGTGAAGGGTAATGCTTATCCGATGACAGCCAAGAACTGTATCAAGGTTCCTAATTCCTGGATACTGGATGCGGTTAATCTTTCTATTGCATCTATGTGGCAATGGAATCTGGTATCTGCAAACCTTGATGCAGGATGGGCTCATTGTGGTCAGGTAGACAGAGATGAAAACCGCTACGGCAAGTCAGTAATCCGTAAGAAGGATGCTGATGGCAAATGGGTTGATACCAATAATTCTACCAATGATTTCGAATCAGATGCAACAGCCTCTTTCCTGAAGAAATAGGCATTCTTGTATAATTTTAAAAAAGAAAAATTTATGAAGAATCAGTTTTTGGGATTATTCCTTCTCTCTTTGTTTCCAGCTTCATTGTTTGCTCAGACTGTGGAGCAGGACACTTCCGTGCGACAGGGCAAGTTGAAGAATGGACTGACTTACTATATACGACATAATAATAAAGAGGCAGGCCTTGCCGATTTCTATATTGCCCAGCGCGTAGGTTCCATCCTTGAGGAACCCCGTCAGCGTGGACTGGCTCATTTTCTGGAGCACATGGCTTTTAATGGTACCAAGCATTTCCCTGGCAAGGGGAAGAAGTTGGGAATCGTGCCTTGGTGTGAAACCATAGGTGTTAAGTTTGGGGCCAACCTGAATGCCTATACATCTGTAGATCAGACAGTCTATCACATCGGGTCTGCCCCTGTCAAGCGTGAGGGCATTATCGATTCGTGTCTTCTAGTACTCAACGACTGGAGCCAGTATATCAATCTCGAACCTAAGGAGATAGACAAGGAACGTGGTGTTATTCATGAAGAGTGGAGAAACCGGCGTACCGGTATGGCCATGCAGCGCATGATGGAGAATGTGATGCCAAAAATCTACAAGGGAAGCAAATATGAAGATTGTATGCCTATCGGCAGTATGGATGTTGTTGATAACTTTCCTTACAGAGATTTGCACGACTATTATCAGAAGTGGTACAGGCCTGATCTTCAGGCCATCGTGGTTGTGGGCGACTTCGATGTGGATATGATGGAGAAGAAAATCCAGAAACTTTTCGGTAAGATCAAAGCCCATAAGAATCCTGCAGAGCGTGTCTATTATCCCGTAAATGACAACGAGAAGATGATAGTTGCCATTGAGAAGGACAAGGAGCAGCCTATTATCATCGGCCATCTCTACATGAAAACCGATGCCACTCCTGATAGCGAAAAGAGCCAGGTAAAGTATCAGCGTGATGACTATGTAAGCGGACTCATCACTTACATGCTCAATGGCCGTCTCTCAGAAAAGAAACAGGTGGTAAATCCTCCATTCATGAGTGCTACCGTAAGGAATGGTGCTTTTTTTGTTTCCCGTACCAAGGATGCCTTCAGTATGAGCATCAGCTGCAAGCAGGATCACGTACTCGGTGGTATCTCCGAGGCTGTGGGTGAAGTAGAGCGTGCCCGCCAGCATGGTTTTACAGAGAGTGAACTGGAACGTGCCAAGAAACTCTATCTCAATGCAGCAGAACGAAAACTGAAGATGGAGAAGGATTATCGCAACGGCCATTACGTAAGCCAGTGTGTGGATCATTTCCTTGAAGGAGAGCCTATCCTTACACCAGCCTATAATCTGCAACTGGTAAAGCAGTTTGATGGTGAAGTAACCCTGGCTGAGGTTAATCAGTCTGTAGGTAACATCATTACGGATAAAAACCAGGTATTTGTGATGTATGGCCCTGATAAGGAAGGATTTGTTATTCCTTCAGAATCAGAAATAGAAGCTACGGTACTTGCTGCCCAGAAAAAGCAATATGAACCGTATCAGGAGGAAAAGATTCCTTCTACGTTGATATCTGCCTTGCCAAAACCGGGCAAGATTGTGTCTGAAAAACCATACGGCAAGTTTGGCATGACAGAGATTACGCTCAGTAATGGTATGAAGGTTTACGTAAAACCTACCGACTATCAGGCAGACCAGGTAATGATGAGCATGCGCGCTGAAGGTGGAACCTCACTTTACGGAAACGGGGATATTCCTAATTTCTCTCTCTTGACAAGTGCCATCACAGAAGCGGGTGTAGGCGACTTTTCAGCTACTGCTTTGCGTAAGGCTTTGGCAGGAAAGTCAATCAGGCTGACTCCATCCATCAGTAGTGAAGGCCAGCGTATAGCAGGCTCATCTTCTGTAAAGGATATGGAAACCATGCTCCAGCTGGCACACCTTTATTTCATGGCACCCCGTAAAGACAGTGTGGCATTTGAGGGTTTGAAGAATCGAACGCTGTCATTTCTGAAAAACCGTAATGCAAGTTCCAAGGTGGTTTACAATGACTCCCTTTCTGCCGTTCTCTATGACCATAACCTGCGTATGGCTCCTGTCACCGGTGAGGTTCTTGCCAAGGCTGATTACGGGCGCATTATAGAAATCTATCGTGAACGCTTCAGTGATGCTAGCAATTTCAAAACCATTTTCATCGGAAAGATAGACATGGCAGAACTTCGTCCTTTACTCTGTCAGTATCTGGCTACCTTGCCTTCGACCTATAAGAAGGAGGAGACAGACAAGGCAAATGTTCCACAGATTGTTATGAAGAACGAAACGGTGAAGTTTGTTCATCAGCAGGAAACACCGCTTGCCAACGTGAGCGTGTTCTATACGGGCAACGTACCGTTCTCACCAAAGAACGATCTGGTGTTGGATGTCCTGACCCGCGTGTTGCAGATTGCCTATACAGATTCTGTAAGAGAGGAGAAGGGAGGTACCTATGGAGTAGGAGTCAGTTTCAATCTTGAGAAGGAAGCCCTTCCTAATGCTTTGCTTCGCATTACCTACAAGAGTGATCCGAAACGCTATGAAGAGCTGAATCCTATTATCTATCAGCAACTGCAGAATATTGCTGATAAGGGGCCTTTAGCCAGCAGTATGGATAAGGTGAAGAAGTTTCTGAAAAAACAATACCAGCAGATGATTGTCACCAACGACTACTGGAGTTATGTTATCTGGCATGAGTTGGATGATGATGCCGATTTTGATAAAGATTACTATAAGATGGTGGATTCTCTTACTTCTGAAGAGGTGCAGCAGATGGCACAGACTCTGCTCAAACAGAATCATCGGATAGAGGTAACAATGCTGTCTGAGTAATAATCTGAATATTTCATAAAAAATAAGACCCGGCAAGAGAACAGCTGCAAGCTATCTCATGCCGGGACTTTTCATTTTACGATAGAAGTTTGTGAGAACTTTATCAAAGTTCCCATTGGACATACAAAACGACAGTAGGGACGTGTGATTACAAAGGATATTGCGATGAAAAGAAGCGAAATCACAATCACTATCCATGAGGCAGAATGGAAGATAAATGCCGAGAATGGTTCAAAATCAGTCCATTCGCTCCAAACACCTCCCCATATACATATCATCAATAATACCCATATCATCTTGCGAAGCTTATCAAGCCGCTTTATTGTGACGGGTCTCATTTTCATCTTGTATTTCACGCATCTGCCAGCTATCTGTTGCAGAGAGCCATAGGGACAAACATGGGTACAATAATGCGACTTCTTGCCGAAGAGCGGATAGATGAAGGCTGTTACCAGCATGACAATCGCGATGATGCTGCCCGAAATTTCCATGCCATGGGCTGCAAAGCCCAGGATGGAGGTATAAGAAAGACAGGTACCACACCAGAAGCCGAGCACAATGACATTCAGTATCAGTTGACAGAAATGGTATCTTCTGTTCTTGATAAACAATGGCAGAATGGCTGCCATCAGGACAACAGCTATTCCTATAATGTTTCTGAGAGAGAACAGGGAAGAGCTGTTGTTTTCGGAAGGACTTAAACTGCTGCTACCATTTTCTGATTCTTCAGTCGCTAAATGCGCTTTAGCATACAGAAGTCCCTGATGCATGTTTCCGATGATAGCTTTGGATGAGAAAGTAGCACCTGTGACAGCATCCACCTTCATATCCATAGCTTTGTCTATCGTTTTACCTTTCCATTTTTCAAACAGAGTAGAGGCATTGTCAAAGAATTCCTTGGTCTCATCATTCTTTAATGCAATGATGTTTTCTACTACGCCATTCCTGATTACTATTTTGAGTGGAACCTTTCCTCCATATCCCATGATGTTGGATGCTAGAACAGAAGTATTAATCTCTGCTCTTCCGTTTCCAAACATGCGTAGCGTGTCGTTGCTTGCAGTTTCTGCCTTCTGTTCAGATTTGAGAGAGTATCCAAACAGTTCATGATGCTTTGTGATGGCAAGTGATGAAACAACAATCAGACAAATGAAAAGATTTACAACCTGTTTTATCCGGAAAAATGATTTCATATTACACTTAATCCTTTCTTTCCTGTTTTCTCTTATTTATGTTTCAGGTAATAAGCAATACCGCGTTTTACGTTTTCTTTCACAGCTTTGCTTGAGAAAGTGGCTCCAGTAACGCCATCTACTTGGACTGAAGCGGCCTTGCTGACTTTCATGCCGTTCCATTTATTGAGCAACCCCTGTTTTACCTTATTGAAGAATTTGGGCGTTTCCTGGTTGGCAAGCGGTTTGATATCTATAATCTTTCCTTTCTTGATGTGGATGGAGAGAGGGGTGTTGCCACGAAATCCCCTTACATCTTTACCCAAAGTAGTGGTGTTGATAATGTAACTGCCATCTGCTTCTTTCGTCATAATCTCTGAATGAGAACTTTTGGTTGTTGCAGTCATGCTACCAATCAATCCTGTGCTCAGTAAGGCTGCTAAAATGAATATTCTTTTCTTCATAATTGTATTGATATTTCTATATAATAATGCAAAATTACACAATTATTCTGTAATATACAAGACCCTATAGAAAAATCATCATTTTTAGGTATAGCCCTTCCAATGATGAGAATGAACCTTCCATTGATATGGTAGGCAGAATCTGTCTTCCCAAATCTCATCCGAATATCAAAAAAGCTAGAAAATACTTCTCGGTATTATAGCTGTAGTAGGAGATAACGATGGCATGGTTGTTACGCATGGCCTTGATGATGTCTTCCAGAAAGTTTCTGCCAGAAGGCATATCTTCCAAAAGGACTCGTTCCTTGAGCTTGCGTCTATTGCTGACCATAGCATTGAGAGAGAAGGCATTGAGCATCCAACTTCGGGTACTTCCTTCCTCGAAGCAGTCGCCATACTCTATGTAATAACGATAGCCGCTGCCACAGCTGATGCTGATTTCAAACAGTTCCTCGATGGCATGGAGGTTGTTGATGAAGGTTCTGCGGGAGAGTTTCGTTCCCTCGCTGAGTTCTGATTCCTTCCATCTGCTTTGGATTTCCCGTAGGGTGATGCCGCCTCTATTCTTTGCCTTGTGGATGGTTTCCACGAGCCAGACATATTTGTTTTATTGGTTGATTGCCATATTATCTTGTTTTATTTTGTTTCTTATAATTTAGGTACAAATATAACGGAAAAGTAGGAAAATATGTTGCACAGGTTGAATTATTTTTTTAGTGTGAAGTGATTTTACACCCCTTACTTCTATCTTTGCATCAAAAACTTAGAAAGCAATGATGAATTGTAACAGAAACAGACAAATGGTCAAGTGCCGTATCTATTCCTTCCAAATGGACGGCGAGAGTAGGGCAGAGGCAATCCTTCGTGCCTTTCAGCAATATACACTTGTAGATTGGGCATTATATAATAAGGTGTCCTTTCAGATAGTATCTTCTGTAAAGCACCCGTTATTGATGGGAGAACTTTCTAAGCTCATGTCTATAGGGCTGTCATTTATGGATTCTGCCCAGGTTGAACTTACCCAAAGGATACAGGTAGGTGACGAGCAAAGATTGCTGTTGATCATATTGGCCTACAAAACTGAAAACGTTGCAAAGTATTAATCTTGATTCCATGTAACGAAGCTCTGATAAATGATGGTTGGATTTTATAAAGATATTTGCGAGGGGGTTGCTCATTCACCTTCCATTATATTATCTTGGAGCTTTTCAAGCAGCTTTCTACATTTCTCGCCTCCGTATGTGAATTTTGCAATCTCTTATTAGGGAGTTGGCATTCGACTCTATTATTTTATAAATATTTGCTTGTTAAAGACTATGCTCACGCCCTTGGGGGATGATGGGCGTGAGCATAGTAGTATGTGATAATATTTGACTATCTCTTCTCTCATTTGACAATAGCGTTGTTGTTCAGAAATGAATCTATTAAAACATTGATATAATCATGAGCTTTTTTTATATCATCGTTTTCGATATGATGTTCATCGTTATCATAACCAATATACGGAATATCGAACAAAGGAGAATCCAGATTGGCAACTTGTTGCCAATTCCAGCTGTCACGAGCTGGGTAGATGGTATAACTATACGAGTAACCTAATAAAATATTTCCCCAATTAAATGATTCATATGGAATTATATAATTAGATTGAATATCTATATAGGCAGAAACAGCTCTGTCATCATAATAATTGAGAAGATATACTCCTTCCTTACAACTGTCAGCTTTCAAAACCTTTAGTGTAAGCCAAGACTTTATCAATTCAATATGGTCATGAGGGGCTCTTATAAACTTAGATACCTCATGTCGAATATAATTCTTCATATATTCAATTTGGTCGTCACTTGATATGAGCGCCATTATTTCAGAATTTTCAAGCCACCATGGCGTTTCATCCTTGTGGGAAAAGTAGCAGCCCTCATATTCCCATCTTGTTCGAGGGATATGTCCAATCTGAACGAGTCCGGAAATTACACGGTACAGTCTATACCAATTCGAGAACTGGTATTCTTCTTTTTTTACTTGGTCTTCATTAAGCATTCTGCACAACTTGTCTATTTTCAAGAAACGTTCCTTAAGAGTTTCAAAGGCAATATCCTCTTTGTTACAATCGTTCCAAAGTGGAGTTAAATCGCCCATTAGGTATTCATTATCTTCCCATAAGTCTATGGCTTCAGGGTGTTTCTCACGAAGTTTGTCCTTGATTTGCTCATTCTTGTCATACCATATAGGAATGTGCCTCTTTTTTTTAGGGAAAGTACGTATTTTTTATAAGTGATTGAGAATGAGATAAGTTTTTATCTCATAAAAAGAAGAGGTTACGAATTAGAAATAAACAGAATGTAGCATCCTGCTGTGATTTGCATAACCATCCAAAGAACTCTTTCGGTTGCAAAGGTACGATATTTAATCGGGGATAAAGAATGTTTTAAGATTTTTTATCCTCGATTTTTTGCTTGGGTAAATCTGTTTTTATTAAACCATATTCTTCTCTATTCTTTGCTATTTCCATTTCAATCCATTCAAACTTATGTGGCAATGGTTTCTGTTTTTTGAATGGTCTATTTCGTTTGCATATTCTCATCCTTTCGTGTGTTTTGTATAAAAGTCAGCCGTCGTCGAAGAAAGACAGTCCTCGTACCTCAGACTAACTTTCTCCGACTATGGCACGGCAAGAAAAATCCTTGGCGGTATGCCTTGAAATACTTCAAGACTATACTGCCAAGGACTTTTCTTTGTTTGCCGTGCTGACAACGGCTGACTTTTATAGCCACAACTCGCAGTTCCATTTTTATCGCACAATCCAAACGACATGAAACAGTGGAACGCCACCCTTTCATGTCTCAGTAGTACGGCATGAGGAAAAGTGCTTCTTTTTGTCGGTTGCAGGCTAACCGATCAAAAGAAACACCATTCCTTGATTTGCCGTACCATTTTGTTTGCATACTCCACCGCAAGAAAGAAGTCATTGATGTAAACCCCAACGACCACTTTCATGCTTGGCTGCACAGCCTTGGAGAAAACCCGATGCAAGAAGCATGGACAAGCCATACTCTTCTTTCACCGGAATTTCTCTGAAGGCTGTGCCATTCTTGTATGCGATTTCCATTTTTCAAGACGTTTGTAAGACGACGTTGTATCCATTTCTCAGAAATGAGTATGCGATAATCGTACAGTCCAAAAACTTCCGTGAAGTTTCTATTTTCATTTGCCGCTCTGATTTTCTTTCCTCCACAAGGTCTTTTCTTTTGGCATCAACCGTTATCGTGCAGGTGCAAAGGTATGGCAGCGGGCTTTGGAAATATTCTGCTACTCTTGTTAGTTCTGTAAAAAAACATATCCAATGCTTTTAAAAACTATTTGGACTTCTTTATCAAAAACCAAAGGTTGCTTTTCCATGATTGGTATTCTCCTTGTTTTTCATTCTTGCCGCCAAAAGAAACTTTAGCCTCTCCATTGTGAAAAGGTGTAGCATACGAAAAAACGGGTGGAATAACAATAGCTCCACATGTATCAGCAAAACCTATTTTGCTATTTTTTCCTACAATTCTGAACAAGCCATCACTGACATAATCTGGACCATTGTCAATCTTATATACTTCAAATAGTTCTTTACCTGCATTATTAATACCAACTATTTCACCTTTTCTCGTGCCGACAAAGCCGATAGATGAAATCGTATCAGTAAATGCTATTGTATATTTTTTATTCTTTACAATAGTTTTTCCTTGTAAGTTTTTATATATAATGTTATTACCATTGTCAAATTTTACAATGGTCTGAGCTGTCAGCTGTTGGAAAAGTAAACATGATAGAAAAATAAAAAGGAACTTTTTCAAACTTAATGTTTTATACGTTAATGCCATTGTCGCTTACGTTTAAGTCCCTTTTAATCCATGCAGCTTAGCCGGGACTGTTGGCTGAGTCGTATCATTCAAAATTCATTAATATCAAATACAAACATCATGCCTATTTTATTTGGGAAATTTTATAATGTCAAAGTGTCAGTCTAAACAACTTTAAGCTATCAGTACTGAATGCAACTTTTATAGCCACAACTCGCAGTTCCATTTTTTATCGCACAGTCCAAAAACTTCCGTGAAGTTTCTATTTTCATTTGCCGCTCTGATTTTCTTTCCTCCACATGGTCTTTCCTTTTGGCATCAACCGTTATCGTGCAGGTGCAAAGGTATGGCAGCGGGCTTTGGAAATAAAAGGTCGAGCCTTCGGTTTTCGAAAAAATCTCCACACCGTTGGGTAGTA
>NZ_NMPZ01000048.1 GCF_002224675.1 Segatella copri
GCTTTAAAGTGTTGGTAATGAAGCTTTTGCCCTTACAGGGCGCCTTGATGGTTGCTGTTTGTACCCAGGGTGTTGCCCTGGGCTAGGAGCTTCTGCCCTTTCAGGGCGTGTGGGTGAAATCATCCACTTCAGTCCTTTATCGGAAAAATCTTAGTCGATTTCCTCATCAGCCTCGTAACCACCCATCTCGCGGATGGCGTTCTTCAGCATGGTATATTGCTGGTAGAGGTTGTTCACAGCCTCCTCGCCCTTGGTGTAGTCGTGCATTGGCGCCTTGAGGAAGAAGCTCAGGAAGCGCTGGGTGCCATAACGGCCGGCACGGGCAGCAAGGTCGCTCAGCAGACAGAGGTCGAGCAGCAATGGAGCTGCAAGGATAGAGTCGCGGCAGAGGAAGTTGATCTTGATCTGCATTGGGTAACCCATCCATCCGAAGATGTCGATGTTGTCCCAGCCCTCCTTGTTGTCGTTGCGAGGTGGATAATAGTTGATGCGTACCTTATGATAATACTGGGTATCCTCGTCGTTGCCGTGGCCATAGAGGTCTGGCTGGTCCTCTGGCTTCAGGATAGTCTCCAGGGTAGAGAGCTTGCTCACCTCCTTGGTGTGGAAGTTGGCTGGCTCATCGAGAACGAGACCGTCGCGGTTGCCCAGGATATTGGTAGAGAACCATCCGTTCAAGCCCAGGCAGCGGGTGCCGATGATAGGAGCGAAACCACTCTTCACGAGGGTCTGACCGGTCTTGAAGTCCTTGCCTGCGATAGGCATCTGGGTCTTCTCAGCGAGTTCCCACATGGCAGGAATGTCAACCGTAGTATTAGGAGCACCCATGATGAAAGGAGCACCCTCGGTAAGGGCAGCGTAGGCGTAGCACATGGATGGAGCGATGTGCTGGCGGTCGTCAGCCTTCATCGCAGCCTCGAGAGCTGCCAATGTGCCGTGAATCTCCATGTCCACCGGTACGTAGATTTCTGTAGATGCAGCCCATGCAACAACGATGCGAGAGCAGCCGTTCTTCTCCTTGAAGTCTCGGATGTCCTGGCGCAGCGCCTCTACCATCTCCCAGCGGGTCTTGCAGTCCTTCACGTTGTCGCCGTCCAGGCGCTTGGCGTAGTTCTTGTCGAATGCAGCCTTCATCGGAACAATCTGTTCCAGCTCCTCGCGCACAGGGTTGATGTCCTTCTCCTTCAAAACCTCGGCATACATGGCTGCCTGATAGGCATTCTGAGGATAGACATCCCAGGTGCCGAATACGATGTCGTTGAGGTCGGCAAGAGGAACGATGTCCTTGTAGTGCAGATACTTCTTGTCTGCGCCCTTGCCCACGCGAATCTTGTCATACTGGGTCATTGAGCCTACTGGCTTGGTAAGTCCCTTGCGGGCCATCAGCACACCTGTCATGAATGTAGTAGATACTGCACCACAACCTACAACCATAATACCCAGCTTGCCATCAGCTGGTTTTACATTGTTCTGTTTCATTTCTAATGAATTATTAAGTCTTCTTTTTATTTGATTGATTGATTTGAGGACAAAGGTACTGAAAACTGATGAATAAAGTGCAGTTTTTCACCAATAATCTGCCATATTTTTAGAAAAATTAGCATTGTAGAGGTAAAAAAAGCGAGAAAAAGTAAGTATCTTTGCATCATATTTAAAAAGATCAAAGTTTTTTATAGCATGACAATAACGCTTATTATCTTAATCATTACGGTTGCCATGTTTATTTGGGGCAAGGTGAGAGCCGACATCGTGGCGCTCACAGCCCTGGCAGCACTCCTGGTTTTCGGAATTCTTACGCCAGCCGAAGCTCTGGCTGGTTTCTCTTCGCCCATCGTGGTCATGATGATCGGCCTCTTCGTGGTGGGTGGAGCCATCATGCAGACCGGCCTCGCCAAGCTGACGGGCAATAAACTGATGGCACTCTCGCGCGGCAACGAAACCGTCACCTTTCTGCTGGTGATGCTCGTAACCTCCTTTATCGGAGCCTTCGTGAGCAATACCGGAACGGTGGCCCTCATGATGCCTATCATCATGAGCCTGGCTGCAGGTTCGGGCATGCAGTCGTCGCGCTTCCTCATGCCGCTCGCCTTCGCCGGAAGCCTGGGCGGAATGCTCACTCTCATCGGTACACCGCCCAACCTGGTCATCGACGAGGTGCTTACTGAGGCGGGATTCAAGCCGCTCGCCTTCTTCTCCTTCTTCCCCGTGGGCATCATCGTCATCGCCATCGGCATCATCGTGCTCATGCCGCTCAGCAAAATCTTCCTCAGCAGGAAACAGAGCGGAAAGAAGAAGAAAACCAAGTCGCTCGACGACCTGGTGGATGAATACCGGCTGCTCGACAATCTGCATCGCTACATCGTGCCAAGCAAGCGTTCTGCCGCTGCCGCCAAGGATGAAAACGGCGAGCCGATGAACATCGTGGGAAAGACCTTGAAGGAACTCAGCATCCAGAAGAAATACGGAGTGAGTATCATCGAGATTAGAAACGAGAAGAAATCGAGACTCGGACTGGTGCAGGACGTAAACCAGAACATGGCGAAGAGCAGCAGTACCATTCAGGAGCACGACATACTATATATAATAGGTGACGAGCAGAAGATGCAGCGCTTTGCCCAGGATTACGGACTGAGGAGGATGAAGGACGTGAAGATTGATTTCTACGACCTGGGACTGACGGAAATCGTTGTGATGCCTACCTCCAACTTCGCCGGTCTGCGCATCGGCGAGGCCAACCTGCGCAAGCGATTCGGCATCAACGTGCTGGGTGTGAAGCGAGGCGGAGGCTCATCTTCTTCTGAGGGTGGCAGAGGCGGCAACGAATACATCACGGATAATCTGATAGCCGCCAAGCTGCACGTGGGCGACATGCTGCTGGTGCAGGGCGAATGGACCAACCTGACGCATCTTACTGCCGATACTACCAACTGGGTGGTGCTGGATCAGCCGGAGAAGACTGCCGACAAGGTTCTGCTGGATTACAAGGCGCCTGTGGCTGCAGCCATCATGCTGCTGATGATAGCCATGATGGTGTTCGATTTCATCCCGGTGGCTCCGGTTACGGCGGTCATCATCGCCGGACTGCTCACGGTCTTTGCCGGATGTTTCCGCAACGTGGAGGCTGCCTACAAGACCATCAACTGGGAGAGCATCGTGCTGATAGCCGCCATGATGCCGATGTCAACGGCGCTGGAGAAGACGGGTGCTTCGGCATTGGTATCTCAGGGGCTGGTGGATAGCCTGGGATCGATGGGCCCTACGGCTCTGCTGGCAGGAATCTACTTCACCACCTCGCTCATGACGATGTTTATCAGCAATACTGCCACGGCGGTTCTCATGGCGCCTATTGCCCTGGTGGCAGCCCAGCAGGTGGGGGTGAGTCCATACTCCTTCCTCTTTGCGGTGACCCTGGGAGCCAGCATGTGCTTCGCCTCTCCGTTCTCCACTCCGCCTAATGCGCTGGTGATGAAGGCGGGTGGCTACACGTTTATGGATTATGTAAAGGTCGGTTTGCCGTTGCAGATCATCATCGGCGTGGTGATGACCTTCGTCCTGCCGCTGCTGTTTCCTTATTAATGATAAAAATCCCCAATCCGGGGCTCGCAATGGAGCCTTGGGATTGGGGATTCTGCGTATAAAGACTTAACAGAAAATAGAGAGTGGAATGGGGAGATGTGATTTGTAATCCTAAGATGTACGGTTACATATCTACAAAATCTCCACCGCCTTCAGAGCCGGTATCGCCGGTATCGGTATTTCCGCCCTCTGTATTACCGCCTTGGGTATTACCTCCCTCGGTATTTCCAGGCTGTGAACCGCCGCCAGGGTTATCGCCGTTTCCGGTGCCGCCAGGGTTAGTGCCGCCGCCGTTTGGGTCCTTGTCAGGGTCTTCCACGTCACCGCTGTCGCCCGAGGTAACGTTCTTCACCACCTTACCATTGCGGTCGATGCAGGTAATCTGGATAGGAGTTCTCTGCAGCTCATCCTTGATATCCACGTTCGGAGTGAAAATCACTCGGCGGGCGGTGATGAGGCTGCCTGCCACCTCACCCACGGTAGCCACACTTTTGGCGCGCACGCCGAATCGCATGGTTCCCAGACCTGGGATAGCTACGGAGTGGCCTTCGGTTGACCACGCCTTGATTACCTCGCCGGCAGCATCCCAGCACGCCTGCATCACGCCGCGGCTCACGCCACTTCTCAGAGCTGCCTCCTTGATAACCTTGCTCTCAGGGAGCTTGCTGTAAAGCTCGGTACTGAGCACGAAACGATACTTACCTTTCAACTCACCCACCTGGATGAGGGTTTCCTTTGCTTTCAAATTGATAGACATAATTACTTAAAATTTAAATTGTTAATACTCTGTAAACTTTTAACTCTAAACTTTTAACTCTAACTCTAAGCTGACTATCGTATGGTGATAGTAGGCACGAAGTGGCTAGAGTCGGCCCTTGTCGAGATATTGTTCTCCTGCTGCTGCCTCTGGTTCTTCCCGATCACGAGTCCCGCGGTACACGAGCTGGTGAGGAAGGTGACGATGGCAGAGCATACGGCCACGATGAGATACTTGATGAATGCTTTCATGTTCTGTTTCATAAGCAATACGATTTTAAAATGTTAATACTAGCAATCCGGTCTTTCCCCCAGAAGCCTTTTTTCATTTTTCCAACTGGAGAAATATTTTTCTCCAACTAGGAAAGTGATTTTTAGCGCTTTTTGAATCACGATGCAAAGATACAAAAACAGCCACCATCAGTTGTGCGATGGTGGCTGATGCCGTGCGATGGCGGCACATTTTTACTCTAAACATTATCCCGGTTCTCCCAGATAATCAACGATGGCCTTCACCTGTTTAGGCGAGAAGGCCTTGCTCGTCTTGCGGTACCCCATATCCAGGAGTTCATTCCATAGCGGGGTGCAGAGATGAATCCAAGCCATCAGATGGTTGACGGCTGTGCGTGGATAACTCTCGGGAAAGTACATCAAGGCCAGTTCCTTCTTGGTGTACGTACGAATGATAAATTCTTCCATATTCATCTTGTTTTAAAAATTGATAAACTCGGTTTTCTCTTTCAGATAATACTCGCTGAAATCCTTGCATCCTGGGGGCAGCTGGTGGTGCACCAGCGAGGGCAGAATCTCCTTGAGTTGCAGAAATAGGCTTTCGCCCGGCGCATCCTTGTCGGGAAACATGTGCCATTCTATCTTGAGCTGCGAGCCGATTTCCGCCAGCCATTTCTTATCTTCCGGCTTCAATAGCGTGGCAGAAGGAATGGCTATCGCCTTGTGCCCGGCAGATAGCATTGCCCAGCAGTCGCTGCATCCCTCGGTGATGAAGAGCTGTTCGCCCGGTGCCATCCCCCTCACGATAGGCAGATTGTAGATGGAGCATTTTGCACCATAGGGAAAGCGGAATCGGGGAGTTGATTCCCCTTTCTTGTAATCCAGGTTCCTGTTCTGAATCCCAATCAGCTTCCCCTCCGTGCTGAAGTATGGAATCTGCAGCCAGTTCACGCCCTTCTTATCCGTCCAGGAAGTCAATCTGCACCATGCAGCCACTCTCTCATCAATCTTCCTCTCCTCGAAGAGAAACCTTCTGGCCGCCAGGTTGAGCCAGGGATGCTCGAAGAATCTCGCATACCTGCTCGCATCAAAGGAGGAGGATTTTCCCGAAGAAAAACCACCCGAATTATCTTCCGGGGAAGAACCACCGGATGAAGAGTCTCCGGGGGAAGAAGATGAGGAAGAAGCTTCTCTCTTCCTATCCTCCTCCAGTTGAACCTGATGTTCCTCTGCGAGCCATCGGCAAGCCGACAGAAAATCCTTCCCCAGGTATTTCATCACCAGGTCGATGGTGCCCACGGAATCCCCCATGCAAACATAGCATCTGCAGCTGTTCTTTGCTTTATTGAACGAGAGGCTGGCGTGGTGGTCGTCATGAAAGGGGCAGAGTGCCTTGTGATGTTCTACCTTCATCCCCATCTCTTTCGCGACCTTCTCTATCGGAAGGTCGCGCAGCTTCTGAATCTCATATTTTTCCATTCATCTTTTCTCTTTATAGAATTATGTTTATTTCTTCTCCTTCGCTTCCGGCGTGCCCGTAAGATACTCCTGCGTCTTGGTATAGAGCTCCGTCTGGTTGCTGTAGGTGATGAATTTGCGGTACACCCATTTGTAGAGTTGGTTTTTCGTACCCTCTTTCGTTTTGCCTAGCGAGATGCGGAGCGCTTCCAGTTGTGCCTCGTTAAATGAATTAGGCAGGTCGTCAAGTAAGTTCTTCGGACCTCTTCGCTGTGCCTCGTTCACTGAGTCGGCATCCTGATTCAATAAATCGGCAAAGAGTTTCGCCTTACTCCACATGTCGTGATACACCAGCCACTCCACCAGTTCGCCCATCGACTTCGTCCACGTCTGGTTGTTCAGCACCCAGAGCAGGCACCCCGCCTTCCACGCCGACACGATGGAACGCTTCGAAATGTCCCAAAACACATCGTCGTCTGTCAGGTCGGCAAGCGTAGCCATATCCTGAGCCAGTTGGTCTGTGAGTTTGTTCAGCGGTTTGATGATGAACCTGCCCTTGCAGATGCTGAGCTTCACCAGATATTCGTCGAGTTTTTTATAGAATACCTCGTCATATCTGCCTTGTCTCGGGATTCTTCCATCACGCCCCATTCGCGCCTTATACGAGAACACCATTCGCCCGAAGGTACCATTGAAGAGTTCGTTCTTATAGAATTTTCGGGCAGCATACGGAGTGGAGGAGATGGTGAGGTTGGCACGGAGCACTGGATTGCCGGTCACGCCATCGGCAGTAGCTCTTAATGCTCCTGAGCGCTGGCGGTCGTAGATATTGCGCAGCATCTGCGAAATCTGCTTGTGCCCGCCGCACATCCGGTCAGCCATCTCCACCTCAGGCAGATTGAGGTATTGTGTTCTCTCGCCCAGGTTCTCACACCCCATAGCGTTCAGAATAAAGGCGGCATTCGTTACGTCGGCAGGTGGAAACCAGAAACTCACGTCGGGTCTAACAGGCTTTTCCTTGTTTGCCGACTTAGATTTTATCTGTTTCTGCCACTCCACTAGCTTCTCCAATTCCTTTTCGTCGTGTTCTCGGAAGTTTCGGCAGATGGCTTCCACTAAGTTTCCCAATTGACCTTTATTGCAGCCCGAATCGGCAACGAGATTGGCCATCATGCCACATAATTCCTTCCAACTGAGGTCGGGATACTGAAATTCTGTGCCGCTAACCTGCGCTCCAAGAATAGGGAAGAGCATCGGAACTAGCGGTTCGTGCATGTCTTTTGATACTTGAGAGAGCAAAAGTTGCATACATTCGGTGCCTTTTCCCAGTTTTGGCATCTTCGGAGCGGTGCTTTTTGTGATGTCGTATTTCAATTTTGTCTTGTTCATTTTTCGATAATGTGTTGATAATGAGCTTTCTAGAGGAAGTGGGGATTTGGAAAATCTTCCAATTCCAGTTCTTCCAGTTATTTTTTTAAGGGTTTCCTTCCTCTTCTTTCTTTATATAACTATCTAT
>NZ_NMPZ01000049.1 GCF_002224675.1 Segatella copri
GTTTAGTGATGAGGCTAAATATGCAGAAGAAGAAAATAGAAAATTAGGAGAGATTCCAAGAAATCCTCGAATGGAAATAACAAAAGAGCGAACTTCAAATGATAGGAAAGGTACCACATCCAAGAAATCAAAAAAAGGCAATACCGCTTTAATGCAATCAGCTGTTGATACAGACTCCATAGAAAACAGCAATATATTTGGTGTTGTAGAGGAGATGCCTTCATTCCCCGGTGGTATGGCTGCATTGATGAAATACATCAAGGATAATCTACGCTATCCAGAAATTTGTAGGGAAGGTGCTGCTATGGGCAGAGTTCATGTTGTCTTTATTGTAAACGAGGACGGAAGTTTGAGTGATATAAAGGTAATTAGAAGCATTAGCCCTGAACTTGACAAGGAAGCCATTAGGGTTGTGAAAAGTATGCCAAAATGGAATCCTGCAAAACAAAATGGCAAAGCTGTGAAAATGAAATATGTTGTTCCTGTAAATTTCAGACCTGAATAAGATGAATACAGCTCCACTTATCTGTATCGACCGTCATCGCCTTACAATTGACGGTGAGGGGGTTACTACGCTCGTAGCATTTCATGGTTGTCCTCTTCATTGCAAGTACTGTCTCAATCCCCAATGCCTTGATGCTGACGGCGTATGGCAGGAGGTGGATACAGAACTGCTGATGGCGAACGTGGAGATGGACAACCTCTACTTCTTAGCTACAGGAGGCGGCATCTGTTTTGGTGGAGGTGAACCGCTTCTGTGGAGTTCATTCATAAAGGAGTTTTGTGAACTATGCCCAGAGGGATGGCACTTTACTATGGAGACGAGTCTAAACGTACCTCGCCATCACTTGGAGAAAGTCACCCCATACATTGACTCCTTTATCATCGACATCAAGGACATGAATCCTGCCATCTATCAAGCCTACACTGGTAAGCCCAACCGGCAAGTTATCGACAACCTTGTCTGGCTCAACACTCATGCCAAACATAAAGACAAGATCATCCTTCGTCTCCCCATAATCCCCAAGTTCAACACCGAAGATGACAGGAAACACAGTCGCCAAGTCTTAATAGAATTAGGATATGAGAATTTTGATGAATTTGAATATGTTATTAGAAACAAATAAACAGTTTTAATTATATGTCCCAATGAAATGGATTTGAATGTAAATTCCATCTCATTGGGGTATTGGATAAAAATTATTGGTAATTTTTAATAGTACGTTTTATGCTATTAGACTCTCTGCGAAGTTCATTAGCTACACTGTCTTTGTATGCAGCCATCCGTACCATTTCATTGTATTTGAGAACAGAATCTTCGTAAGCTGCAACACGATTTTTGACATAGTCTATGACATTTTCGTCTCTGTTTACAGAGAAGTGCTTCTCTATATATAAGATGTTTGGGTCATCAGCAGACAGAACCATCTTCAAAGCTCTATACTTCAAGTCTGCCTCCTCCCAATCTTGGTGTTCTCGCCATTGGGTTAGATTGCCCCAAATGGATATGACAAGAGATAGAGCCAAGCCACCAATGAAAAGAAGAACATACTTTGATGTAGGCTCGAAGCGATGGGTGACAAGTTTCTTCTGAGGTGAATTGTTCATCACTTCAAGTTTGTCCTGCAATGCCTTTGAGGAAACATCATTCTCTTGTCTCATCTGCTTGACAGCATCAACCAAGAACTTGTTTCGCTGCTCATTTTTGCCGAGTTCAGCCTTGATAAGGTCAACAAAAACAACAATGGCATCTCTTAATTTGGATATTTTACCTCTGACTTCCTCTTCCTTGCCAAACATAGCAATGATTGATTTCTCCAACTTGGTTGTGTCATTACTTGCAGGAACGGTTTCCGCTCCTGCGTACTTTGGTGAAGCAGAAAGTTCATCGACTTTCTGCTCCAATCTCTCAACTGTGCCGTAGATGGCTTCCAATAGTTCTTCTTTCATATTTCTTTTGTTGTTTGAATGGTTTGTAACTTGCATCAAAGGCTAAAGCCTCTTCTGCGTTTCTTCTTTTTCTTCTTGGATGATTCATCCTCTGGGAATTGCTCAAAGGTCTGAGCATTGGCTGGAGCAAAAAGTCCAATGGAAGAAATACCATTCCATGGGTTTTGGCTGCTCTCCGACATGAATGACAACAGCTCGTCCTTGAAACTACCTTGCTCATATTGTTGAGTAGAAATGGCTCTTGCTGATACATGGTTCTCCGTTCCCTCAAATCTTGCATTCAGTTTGCCAAAGCTATAGTCTCGGCTAATCTGCGTACCATTGAAACTATATCCATCATTGCTGAAACGGATGCCTTGTACCTTGGTTCTCTCCTTGTCCTTATAGACAAGCTCCAAGCAAACACCTTGTTTTGCAAGTTCATTCTTGAACTTCTGCCAGCTATCTGCAACTTTTAAGGCATCTTTGACTGCATTGTGAATCTCGTATTTTGCACGCTCCGCATTGCGCAATTTGCGAGTGTTAGTCTTGCTCTTGTCAGTTCCGTAAGTCAATCCATACTTGGATTTTAGAACCTTGGTCACTTGCTCATTACGCCTGTAATCGTGGGCGTCTGATATGAGTTTGCCCTCATTGTTGATGCGGTTATACACGATATGACAATGTGGATTGTCCGTGTTGTGATGCCTTACGATAATGAATTGGGTATCGTTGATACCCATCATTTGCATGTATTCAAGGGCTATCTTAGCCATGAAATCATCCGTCAAACGTGGCTTGTCCTCGGGCTTGAAACTGAGTGCAATGTGTCCCACAGGCTTCTTAATCCTTGGATTTAGCTGTCTTTGCAGCTCAAAACTTTGTACTATCTCGGCATTCGTGCCGAGTAACACTCCATCGGATGCAAGGATTTTCGCCTCGTCCTTGCCTGTCACGTAGCGGACGCAACCACCAAAGGATGCACCTTTCTTTAGCTTGCCTATCATGTGGTATCCTCCTTTCTGCCCATACTACTTGGCTTCGGTTTATAACTTGCTTGGCGATACTCGCCAAGGATTGCTTTTAATCTTCTCAACAAGTCCACTACATACACATGGGTCTCATGGAAACCTCTCTGATGCGACAGCTTGGTAAGTTGGTTGAGGTTGTTTGCCATACCGATGAGGTTCTTGGCAATGGCAACCGTCTCTGTGTTGTGTCCGCTCACCACCTCACCATTCAAGGCTGATTCACGGATATACTCCGCCAACTTGCGGTTGGCTTTTCTTGCCCTCAGTTTCAATGCCTCATAGCTTGGCTTTGAGAACTTCACCGTGATAGACTTCGACAGCTTGCGAACCCTGCTCGTAGGCGGTCTTCCGCCCTTTTTCCTATTCTGTTCCTGTATGTTTGTCATTCGATATACTGTTTACAGTTGGTACACTCACTTTCTGCGACCGTCGGGAGCAAAATTCCTCCGCCCTCATGGTGGAGCGAGGCGTTTTGGGGTTCCCAAAACATAACCTCGCTCCCTCTCAGAACACGTTAGTTGGAACTACAGCCTTTCAGCTATCCACGCCCAAGGTCGCAGACCTTAATTCTCACAATTTGCGCCAAGCCTCGAAGTCCTCTTCATAAAGGCTTAGGTGGTGGCGCACGATGTTCTCGATGATGCCTGATACGCTCATGCGTCTCCCTCCGAGGATGCGGACGACACGGTCAAGACGGTCTCGTACATCGGAACTGACGAAGACTGGCTTGCGGTCGTCAATCCTTGGAACCTGGAGGAAGGTCTGCTGATACTCCTCCAATGTCGCCTTGCGCTGCTTGCCGCTGATGCGCTTCTGCGGATTCGGTGGCGATTGAGCCTCGTTCGTTGATGTTTCCTCTCTATAGGGAGTTGTTGCAGCAACTTTCTCTACAACTGCTCTCAACTCTGGGTTCTCTACATCATCATAGAGAGAATTACAACTACTTGGATTGGATTTGTTGCCATACGTAGATGGTTTAACAAAATCCAAATACTCTTTTTCCATCAGCTCCTTTTGCCCAGGAGCCAAGACTACATCTTTTGTTCTTGCCATAGCTTATGCTGTTTTATTTGTTAGTATAGTGGTCACGGTTTGCACCATTGACCGATTGTCGGGTGCAAAGTAAGTGTACTGAGTGCAGCCATGCAACTGATTGGGTGTAACGTGGCAATTTAGTTGTGGCTTGCTTATTTGCATACCGAGATAGTTGTGAGAACTTCAACGTATTTCTCAACTCATCATTGTTCATGTATTCGTTGCAGTCGTGCAAGTTTTTCTTGTTGTTTTTGGCGTTGAAGTCGGCAAACCCCGGTAACATACTGCCACAGAAATTGAAAACGCTTGTTTTTAGATTGCCGTGCCTTATCTTTGCACTCACAAACGTAGAGCACTGCATATGCGTGGAGCTTTGCGACATACAAAATAGTATCAACTTAAAAAAAAGAAAAGTATGGGATTCATCGTATTCGAGGAAGAGGCATTCAACTATCTTGATGCCCAGTTGGAGAACTTCGTGAAGCGCATGGACAGAATCCGTGAGCGCAGTGAGGACAAGACCATGAACAAGTGGCTCGACACGCAGGACGTGTGTCAGACGCTCAACATCTGCCCACGGACAGTGCAGACGCTTCGGGACAACGGAACTTTGGCTTATACGCAAATCAGCCACAAGACCTACTACAAGCCGGAGGACGTGATGGCTATCGTAGCAGTAGTGGAGGACAAGAAAAAGGACATGCGCTTTCGCAAGCGCACAGGTTAGGCTGTCAATATACAACAGCCACTTAATCCAAAGCAGCAAGTAAACCGAGTAACGTAAGTATCAACAATAAAACGAGACAACTATGAGCAATGAAGTAATGACAAGAAACAGCGAGTGGATGAACCACATCGTGAACCACCTCAACCGAATGGTTGACAATTTTGAACGTGCCGTGATGAACTACCGCCCCATGCTTGACGGTGAGCGCTTCATGACGGACAAGGAGCTTTGTGCCAGACTGCAACTGAGCCGAAGAACCCTGCAGGACTACCGAAACAACGGTGTCATCCCGTATATCCAGCTTGGCGGAAAGATACTCTACCGCGAGTCCGACATTCAGAAGATTCTGATGGCTAACTATCGTGAGGCGTACAGAATGAAGGGCTTGTAGGAGAAATACATGTCCTTGATGAGTGGGGTGAAATGAACAAGGCGACAACGTATAACTTACCGAGCGTGGCTGTTATAGGTTGTCGCCTCATTTTATTGGCTATACCGAGTTGTTCGTGTTTGCCGGGTATCATTTGTGTTACCTGTATAAATCTAATACCAT
>NZ_NMPZ01000050.1 GCF_002224675.1 Segatella copri
GAAGAACCTGAGAGCCTTTGTCCATTCGTTGGATAAGGACGACATCGCCTTTGAGGACATAGACGAGAATTTCGGAGAGGAATACAAGCTATTCCTGAAACGAGACCAGGGACGCATCGACAGCTACGTGAACCATTGCCTTCTCTGGCTGAACATGTTGATGTACAAGGCAGTGGACAGGAGCATTATCCGCTTCAATCCCATAGCCAGGATAGGGTATGAGAAGAAGGCAGCCCCGAAGATGACCCATATCAGCAAGGCAGACTTCATCAGGATGCTCTCTACCCCGATGGCTGACGAGCGAACGGAGCTTGCACGCAGATGTTTCATTTTTGCCTCGCTCACCTCCTTATCCTATATAGATGTAAAGAAACTGTACCCTCACCATATCAGTGAGAACTCCGAGGGTAGGAAGTTCATCCGCAAGGAAAGAGAGAAGACAGGCGTGGAGTTCTTCGTGCCACTCCATCCGATAGCCGAGAAGATTCTTTCGCTCTACAATACCACGGACGACAGCAAGCCTGTTTTTCCACTGGGTGAGAAGAAAGACATCTATCTTGATGTGCATACCCTTGGAATGGTGCTTGGCATAAGCAATAAGTTGGGATTCCACGCCAGCCGCCATACATTCGGAGTCTTGATGCTCAACGAGGACATTCCCATCGGCAGCATAGCCAAGATGATGGGACACGCAGACATTACAAGCACACAGGTCTATGCGCAGGTGACGGAGCAGAAGATTTCAAATGACATGGATAAGCTTATTGCCAAGCGGGAAAGGAACAGATTATCGAACGAAAAAACTATTGGAAAATGAACAGAGGTATTATAACTATCAGCGAGAGCGGAACGGTATCCATGCCGACCGATACTGTATGGATGACCATGCAGGAGATTGCCGACATGTATAATGTATTCGGCTGCTATGTGCGCAAGGCAGTCAAGGCTGTATTCAAGGACGGCATTCTGAAAGAGCAGGGTGTACGCCGTCATGTCAGGAAGAACGACCGTATCAGCTATGATGTGTATAGCCTTGAACTCGTCATTGCGGTAGCCTTCCGTATTGACAGCATTGAGAGCAGAGCCTTTCGGGAGTTCATCATGCAGTCCGTCATAGGCAAGCAGACAAGCCGCACCAAACTGGTCTGTATCTTTACAGAGAACGCAATGGCATAGACCTGCCATAAAGCAACGTTCCTTGGAGGCTTTGCGCCTCCAGCCACTTGGGCGAACCTCCGCAGTGTGTTTTAGCATGGTATTAGATTTATACAGGTAACACAAATGATACCCGGCAAACACGACCAACTCGGTATAGCCAATAAAACGAGGCGACAACCTATAACAGCCACGCTCGGTAAGTTATACGTTGTCGCCTTGTTCATTTCACCCCACTCATCAAGGACATGTATTTCTCCTACAAGCCCTTCATTCTGTACGCCTCACGATAGTTAGCCATCAGAATCTTCTGAATATCGGACTCGCGGTAGAGTATCTTTCCGCCAAGCTGGATATACGGGATGACACCGTTGTTTCGGTAGTCCTGCAGGGTTCTTCGGCTCAGTTGCAGCCTGGCACAAAGCTCCTTGTCCGTCATGAAGCGCTCACCGCCAAGCATGGGGCGGTAGTTCATCACGGCACGTTCAAAATTGTCAACCATTCGGTTGAGGTGGTTCACGATGTGGTTCATCCACTCGCTGTTTCTTGTCATTACTTCATTGCTCATAGTTGTCTCGTTTTATTGTTGATACTTACGTTACTCAATTTACTTGCTGCATTGGATAAAGTGGCTGTTGTATATTGACAGCCTAACCTGTGCGCTTGCGAAAGCGCATGTCCTTTTTCCTGTCCTCCACTACTGCTACGATAGCCATCACGTCCTCCGGCTTGTAGTAAGTCTTGTGGCTGATTTGCGTATAAGCCAAAGTTCCGTTGTCCCGAAGCGTCTGCACTGTCCGTGGGCAGATGTTGAGCGTCTGACACACGTCCTGCGTGTCGAGCCACTTGTTCATGGTCTTGTCCTCACTGCGCTCACGGATTCTGTCCATGCGCTTCACGAAGTTCTCCAACTGGGCATCAAGATAGTTGAATGCCTCTTCCTCGAATACGATGAATCCCATACTTTTCTTTTTTCTAAGTCAATACTATGTTATATGTCGCAAAGCTCCACGCATATGCTGTGCTCCACGTTTGTGAGTGCAAAGATAAGGCACGGCAATCTAAAAACAAGCGCTTTCAATTTCTGTGGCAGTATGTTGCCGGGGTTTGCCGACTTCAACGCCAAAAACAACAAGAAAAACTTGCACGACTGCAACGAATACATGAACAATGATGAGTTGAGAAATACGTTGAAGTTCTCACAACTATCTCGGTATGCAAATAAGCAAGCCACAACTAAATTGCCACGTTACACCCAATCAGTTGCATGGCTGCACTCAGTACACTTACTTTGCATCCGACAATCGGTCAATGGTGCAAACCGTGACCACTATACTAACAAATAAAACAATGTAAGTTATGGCAAAAACAAAAGATGCAGTCTTGACTCCTGGGCAAAAGGAGCTGATGGAAAAAGAGTATTTGGATTTTGTTAAACCATCTACGTATGGCAACAAAGCCAATCCAAGTAGTTGTAATTCTCTCTATGATGATGTAGAGAACCCAGAGTTGAGAGCAATTGTAGAGAAAGTTGCTGCAACAACTCCCTATAGAGAGGAAACATCAACGAACGAGGCTCAATCGCCACCGAATCCGCAGAAGCGCATCAGTGGCAAGCAGCGCAAGGCGACATTGGAGGAGTATCAGCAGACCTTCCTCCAGGTTCCAAGGATTGACGACCGCAAGCCAGTCTTCGTCAGTTCCGATGTACGAGACCGTCTTGATCGTGTCGTCCGCATCCTCGGAGGGAGACGCATGAGCGTATCGGGCATCATCGAGAACATCGTGCGCCACCACCTAAGCCTTTATGAAGAGGACTTCGAGGCTTGGCGCAAATTGTGAGAATTAAGGTCTGCGACCTTGGATGTGGATAGCTGAAAGGCTGTAGTTCCAACTAACGTGTTCTGAGAGGGAGCGAGGTTATGTTTTGGGAATCCCAAAACGCCTCGCTCCACCATGAGGGTGGAGGAATTTTGCTCCCGACGGTCGCAGAAAGTGAGTGTACCAACTGTAAACAGTGTATCGAATGACAAACGTACAGAAACAAGACAAGAGAAAGGGCGGAAGAGCGCCCACGGGCAGGGTTCGCAAGCTGTCGAAGTCTGTCACGGTGAAGTTCTCGAAGCCAAGCTACGAGGCATTGAGACTGAGGGCAAGAAAAGCCAACCGCAAGTTGGCGGAGTACATCCGTGAGTCCGCCTTGAACGGCGAGGTGGTCAGTGGACACAACACTGAGACGATAGCCATCGCCAAGAATCTCATTGGCATGGCGAACAATCTCAACCAACTTACCAAGCTGTCGCATCAGAGAGGTTTCCATGAAACCCATGTATATGTGGTGGACTTGTTGAGAAGATTGAAAGCAATCCTTGGCGAGTATCGCCAAGCAAGTTATAAACCGAAACCAAGCAGTATGGGCAGAAAGGAGGATACCACATGATAGGCAAGCTAAAGAAGGGCAGCTCATTTGGTGGTTGCATCCGCTATGTTACAGGCAAGGACGAGGCGAAAATCATCGCCTCGGATGGTGTGTTACTCGGCACGAATGCCGAGATAACGCAAAGTTTCGAGCTACAGAGGCAGCTAAATCCAAGGATTAAGAAGCCTGTGGGACACATTGCATTGAGCTTCAAACCAGAGGACAAGCCACGTTTGACGGATGAGTTCATGGCTAAGATAGCCCTTAAATACATGCAGATGATGGGCATCACCAAAACCCAATTCATCATTGCAAGGCATCACAACACCGACAATCCACATTGTCATATCGTGTATAACCGCATCAATAACGAGGGCAAGCTCATATCAGACAGGAATGATTACAGGCGTAATGAGCAAGTGACCAAGGCTCTAAAATCCAAGTATGGACTGACCTACGGAACGGACAAGAGCAATACTAATACTCGCAAATTGCGCAATGCCGAACGAGCGAAATATGAGATTCACAATGCCGTCAAGGATGCATTGGAAGTCGCAGATAGTTGGCAGAAGTTCAAGAATGAACTTGCAAAACGAGGTATTCTCTTGGAGTTTGTCTATAAGGACAAGGAGCGGAGCAAGGTTCAAGGCATCCGTTTTTGCAAGGATGGATATAGCTTCAAGGGTACGCAGATTAGCCGAGACTATAGCTTTGGCAAACTGAATGCAAGATTTGAGGGAACGGAGAACCATGTATCAGCAAGAGCCATTTCTACTCAACAATATGAGCAAGGTAGTTTCAAGGACGAGCTGTTGCCATTCATGTCGGAGAGCAGCC
>NZ_NMPZ01000051.1 GCF_002224675.1 Segatella copri
AATAAGTTCCAAACTTTTGGGCAATTATTTTCATACTTTAACGTAATGTTAACATTATCACCTTATTATAAAAAGCTAAGGGTGTCGTTCATAAAAGAAAAAAGATGTTTTTCTAAAAAGCAAAGGCATCGAAAAGCCTTCACTTTTCGATGCCTTGATTCTTATTCTTGGTTTCTATTCTTGAGTCGTTTAGATATATTTCATCAGAATGTCCCAAACGGCGATGATGTGGCAGACGCTACCTGCCAGGACGAAGAAGTGGAACACGGAGTGCATGTATTTCTTCTTGTTGATACTGTAGAACACGGCACCCGTGATGTAGCAGACGCCCTCTGCGATAATCCAGATAACCGTGGCTGGGGATACGGAATCTATCAGAGGCTTAAATGCGACAAGTACCGATAATCCCATACCCACAAAGCAGAGCGTCTCCAGATTACTGTGGTCCTTGAGTTTGGCAAAGCTCATTACCGTGCCTGCTATGGCGCATGTCCAGATGAAGATAAAGAGGCTCCATCCCCAATAGCCTTGTTCGCGCATCGCAATCAGGGTGATAGGAGAGTAAGAACCGGCAATGTGCCAGTAGATGGCGGCATGATCCCATTTGCGCAGTCGCTCCTTCCACTTGCTCCATGCAGAGATGGCGTGGTAGGTGGTAGATGCGATGTAAGACATCAGCATACCGAACAGGTAGAGGATGATGCCTGCCGTGGCCCATCCGTTGTGCATGGTAAAGCACCAATAAAGGAAGATGGCTCCTACGACAACGCCCATCAGGATGCCTCCGGCATGCGACCAGGAGTTCCAAAGTTCCTCCTTGTGACTGAAATGTATTTTGAGTTTCATATAGCTTTATTTCTTTTGTCTCTTTTGGATTGTATGATACATGGTGTTTGCGGGGCAAAGATACTAAGAAATTCCGACTTTAATGATTTTTTTAGTGATTGTTATGATATGGATGTGATTATCTGGGGTATTCTTCCCCGCTCCTAGCTCTTTTATTTGCTTTATTTGCTTGATGTTTGACTTTTTGTGCTTTATTCCAAAAATAAATCAAGAAAGGGTTGGTGGTTCTTGTTTATTTTCTTATTTTTGCATTCGAAAACTTATCAATAGCAATAACTAATAACGTATATAATAAATATGATGAAATTAAAATCACTTGCACTCTTGTTGATGACCATCGCCATGCCTGCGATGGCAGAACAGGTTTCGGTAAACAGTAAGGGGATCTCGCTCATCCTCGATGTGGAGAACGGAAAACCTGCACAGTATCTCTATTTCGGTTCTAAGCTGAACGCTGCTGATTTGCAGAATCTCACAGTAGCTACCAATGGTCGTATGGATGCTTATCCTGCATACGGTCTGAATACTCCTGCAGAAGCTGCACTCGCCATGCGTCACAGCGATGGTAATCTTTCTACTGCTCTCGTGGCTACCGGTAGCGATGTGAAGCAGGAGGCTAATGCCACAGTTACTACCATCCATCTCAAGGATCCTGTTTATAATATCAAGGTGGATCTGAAGTACCGTGCCTATAAGGATGTGGATATGATTGAGGCTTGGACTGAAATCCACAATGGAGAGAAGGGTACTGTTACTCTGACTACCTTTGCATCAGCTATGCTTCCTATCCGTCGTGGCGATGTATGGATGAGTCATCTCTCTGGCACATGGGCTGCTGAGGCTCAGTTGAGTCATGAGAAGTTGCAGCCAGGCGAGTTTGTCATCCGCAATAATGATGGTGTGCGTAATTCTCATACCGATCATGCCGAGGTGATGTTCTCTCTCAATGGAAAGGGACAGGAGAATACGGGTGCCGTTATAGGTGCTGCACTTGCCTATAGCGGAAACTATAAGCTTAAGACTGTAACTGATGATACTGAATATCATTATTTCTTTGCTGGTATCAATGAACAGAATTCAGAATATCATCTCAAGAAGGGTGAAACTTTCAAGACTCCGGCGCTCGCGCTTACTTATTCCAATGAGGGCTTGAGCGGTGCTAGCCGCAACTTCCATAAGTGGGGTCGTAAGTACGTGCTTGCTCATGGTGATCAGGAGCGTGATATCCTCTTGAACTCTTGGGAGGGTGTTTACTTCGACATCAACCAGAAGGGTATGGATCAGATGATGGCTGATATTCATAGCATGGGTGGTGAGCTCTTCGTAATGGACGATGGATGGTTCGGAAAGAAATATCCTCGCAAGAGAGATAATACTGCTTTGGGCGATTGGGTAGTAGATACCGAAAAATTGCCTGACGGTATCGAAGGGCTGCTTCGTGATGCCAAGAAGAATGGTGTGAAGTTCGGTATCTGGATTGAGCCGGAAATGACTAATACCAAGAGTGAACTTTACGAGAAGCATCCTGATTGGGTGATCAAGGCGCCTAAGCGTGATGCGGTAGTTGGTCGTGGTGGCACTCAGCTGGTTCTTGATCTCGGTAATCCGAAGGTGCAGGATTTCGTGTTTGGTGTGGTAGATGATTTGCTTACTAAGTATCCTGAGATTGCCTACATCAAGTGGGATGCCAATATGGCCATCATGAATCATGGTAGTCAGTATCTTTCTGCCGCTGATCAGAGGCATCTCTATATCGCATACCATCAGGGATTTGCCAAGATTATCGATCGTATCCGTGCTAAGTACAAGGATGTCGTTATCCAGTGCTGTGCCAGTGGTGGCGCTCGTGCCAACTGGGGATCTCTCCGTGGTTTTGATGAGTTCTGGGTAAGTGATAATACCGATGCCCTGCAGCGTATCTATATGCAGTATGGTACCAGCTACTTCTTCCCAGCTATAGCTATGGCAAGTCATATCTCTGCTGTGCCAAACCATACCGTATTCCGCACAACTTCCTTGAAGTATCGTATTGATGTAGCTATGAGCGGACGTCTTGGAATGGAAATCCAGCCAAAGAATATGACGGATGAGGAGAAGGCTCTCTGTCGAAAGGCAATCTCTGAATACAAGGAGATTCGTCCTGTTGTTCAGTTTGGCGATCTTTACCGTTTGGTTTCTCCATACGACAACCAGGGCCTGTCTTCTATCATGTATGTAAGCGAGGCTAAGGATAAGGCTGTGTTCTACTGGTGGAAGCTTGCTAACTTCTATAATGCGCACCTTCCTATCGTTAAGATGGCTGGTTTGGATGCAAACAAGATGTATAAGGTACGTGAGCTTGATGTCATCGATAATACTCCTTTGGCTTGCGAGGGTAAGTCATACTCTGGCAAGTATTTGATGGAACATGGCTTGGAAATGCCATTGGAGCATAATGTTGACTGGGGTAAAAAGAACGATTGGTCTTCTCGTATTCTCTATTTGGAGGCTCAATAAAGGCTGGTGTTCTTTCGCGCGTATATATATAATAAGGAGAAGAATGGATTTGAAACGCGAAAAGTGTTTAGAAATGTTAAATTTGAAAGAAAAATACAACTTTCTTCTCGAAAAATTTGGTGGAATGAAAAATAGTTAGTACTTTTGCACTCGCTTTTGAGAAATACACTTTCTCTTAGCAACATAAAGAAAGAGTTCTTTGAAAGATTTTACATAAACAGACAAGTAGTACAAGAAGCGGTTAACTTCTTAGAAATAAGAAAGTTGACTGGGTAAAAGAAACGAACCGTCAAGCAATTGACAAGTCAGGTTTACTAAGCTTCAATAAACGAAAAGGATATTCGTCCTAAGTACAGACAACAAACACCGATTGCTTCAGCAATGAGGCAAGAAGTAAAAATGATATTTTACAATGGAGAGTTTGATCCTGGCTCAGGATGAACGCTAGCTACAGGCTTAACACATGCAAGTCGAGGGGAAACGACATCGAAAGCTTGCTTTTGATGGGCGTCGACCGGCGCACGGGTGAGTAACGCGTATCCAACCTGCCCACCACTTGGGGATAACCTTGCGAAAGTAAGACTAATACCCAATGATATCTCTAGAAGGCATCTGAAGGAGATTAAAGATTTATCGGTGATGGATGGGGATGCGTCTGATTAGCTTGTTGGCGGGGTAACGGCCCACCAAGGCGACGATCAGTAGGGGTTCTGAGAGGAAGGTCCCCCACATTGGAACTGAGACACGGTCCAAACTCCTACGGGAGGCAGCAGTGAGGAATATTGGTCAATGGGCGAGAGCCTGAACCAGCCAAGTAGCGTGCAGGATGACGGCCCTATGGGTTGTAAACTGCTTTTATAAGGGAATAAAGTGAGTCTCGTGAGAC
>NZ_NMPZ01000052.1 GCF_002224675.1 Segatella copri
GGTTTCTGTCCCCGGCAAACGGGGGAAATGAAGGGGTGTAAAGACCATTGAACGGAGGGATTCATACGTTAATCTGGGGGAGATTAGAGCAAGAAGCAAAAACTTCCCCCAAAAATTTGGTAGTTTCACCGAAAACCCTTATATTTGCACAATGAACAGAGAAATGGAGTATAAGCTCCATTAAAAACAATAAAATTACGCTGTTATGATTAGTAAGAATGTACAAAATATGATTCCAAAGATACAAGATTTCTTTGGTAGCCAGCCAATAACAAAGGCTTGGCTCTTTGGTTCATGCTCACGAGGAGAAGAAACTACTGATAGTGACATAGACATTCTTGTAGAGTATGATCGTCAGCATAATCGAATTTCTCTGATGAAAATAGCAGGTATTATGTTGAATTTGGAAGACTTGCTTCATCGCAAGGTGGATATAGTAGAGGCTAATCGTCTCCTCCCTTTTGCTCAAGAAACAGCCAACCAAGATAAATTCTTGATTTATGAGAGAAAAAGTTAGAGATAGGGGAAGGTTAGAGCATATTTGACATGTCCTTGTGCATGGCTATTATACAATAGATCCCGAAAGCCTTTGGGACACGATAGAAGTTGACATTCCTGAGTTGAAACCTTGGATAGTTAAGTATCTGTTGGAGTAATTAAAAAAACTTATATTTTTTGCCGTCCCCATGCGGTCCCATCCCGCACAACCTGGCGAGACCTTTGATTGGTCCGCCAACCCTAAAGCGTAGCGGTTCTGAGCACCGGAGGGCGGTTACATCCCTAATCCCTATGGTAGGGATTTAGGGCTTGGGTATAGGGTAAGGACCCCCTCTTCGCAAGAGGGGGACAGGGGAGTCGAAAAAATCACAGAGCGATACTGCAACGAGGAACAAAAATATAACTTTTTCCCAAAAATAGAAAGGTGTAACTACTAGTAATATAGTAGGGACGCTGTATTGGTGATATACGTTAATCTGGGGGAGATTAGAGCAAGAAGCAAAAACTCCCCCCAAAATTTGGTAGTTTCGAGGAAATATCCTATCTTTGCAGAAAATTAGAACTCATAAAATGTTGCAACATGAATATCCGAGTGATTATAGATAAGTTAGGTCCTATCCAGAATTCTGAGATAGAGTTTAAGCCTTTCCTGGTTTATACTGGTGAATCAGGACTGGGTAAGAGTTATACGGCATTATTGTGGTATAACCTTCTTACTGCTATGACTTCTGAGAGACTTTCTGAATTTATCAGAATGAAGTCTAACGGAAGCCAAAAGGACGAACTCACTCTTAAATTTAAGGATTTCAGAACATGGCTTAACCAAAATACTAGTGCATACTTGGGATATTTATTGGGTAATACTAATTTTGATTGTGCGGTCAATTATGTGTTCGAAGGGATTGATGATGAGATGGGGCTTTTATTGAGACGGCAGAATTATGATTTAGTCAATGGTTTTTGCCGCTATGCAGTTAATGAAGCTTCTATGATATTCCCTGAGGATATGGATAGTAAGGTTATGATGAGTATTATCCTTTCCTCATATTTAACAGATAAGTGTTTGGGAATTGCATTAATTCAGCCTTTGATCCTCCCTCCTGCTAGAGCAGCCTTTATGGGTGCTAATACAACATCTCCTATAGGAATGTATCGTGACTTTTTACAACAGTTGGATGATCTCAAAACTCCTTCTCGCATTGCAGTAGCAGATAATCAATTCTATGCAAACTATATCGCTAAGTTGGTAGATGGCAAGATAGTGTTGGAGAATGGTAGCGTGTTCTTGCAGTTTGCATCTGGTGAATTGATACCAGTAAGTGCTGCAGCATCTTCTGTCAAGGAGTTGATGCCATTCTTGTTGATGCTTCAAAATGGCAAGAATCGCCAGTATAACAGCTTGCTGTTTGAGGAACCAGAGGCTCATGTTCATCCGAAGAAGCAATTCTTGGTGATGGATATGCTAGCAAGATGTTGCAACAAGGGCATGCTCATCCAGATGACTACCCATAGCGACTATATGTTGGGACGAATGAACCAGTTGCTGCTTTTAGGCAAAATCAAGCAAGCTTCGGAGGCTTCTTTCGGGCAATTCTGTGAAGCTCATCTGCACAATAAGAATTTGTATCTCACAGACCATCAGGTGGGAGCCTATTACTTTAAGCGTGAAGAGGGTAAGGTTGTCATCGAGAAGCAAGATTTGGCAGAAGGCTTGCCATTCAGTTCTTTCGAACAGACAGTGAAAGACCAGATGGACTTGTCGGCTGACATCTCAGAAGTAGCTGAGCAACTTGGCATAGTATCTAATCTATAAAAAGTGAGTGATATGGATGCAACGATAGAAGAGTTTGGCAAGCTTTACCCTGCTTATGCTACCTTGTATTTCAAGGATGAGTGCGAGATAGTAGAAACGGCTCCCAAATCAGAGTTGGACTTTAGACGACTTGTCGTTTCTGGTGGAGAAGGTTATGCTTTTCCGCGAGAGCTGGCAGGTGATTCGGTCTCCTTTTATAGTAAGGCTGGTTGTCAGGAACCCATGCTTCTCAATAGTGATGGTATCTTTTTTGCGGAGGTTGATGGCAGGAAATGCTTGTTTGTTTGCGAACTGAAGAGCTCCTTTGGCGTTGCTCAAATCAGCCATGCCAAGGAACAGATTGTGGGAACATTATTGCGCTTGCAGGCTCAGCTTAGCATTCTACAGTCTCTTCCTGAATGGGAATACCATGGAGTGAT
This sequence comes from Segatella copri, assembly GCF_002224675.1. Taxonomy (GTDB): domain Bacteria; phylum Bacteroidota; class Bacteroidia; order Bacteroidales; family Bacteroidaceae; genus Prevotella; species Prevotella copri_U. The sequence continues at coordinate 2,731 of NZ_NMPZ01000052.1, forward strand.
TGTATCCTACGAACCCACAGGTAGCCAATTGGTCGTAGCAAGCAAGTTGACGAGTCGTGATGCCAGCTTCTCTAGATATTTGTGTGCGAAGAAGCACAAGCTGATTTCATCTTCTATCGCCAATAAGTATTATGCGCCTTTGGCATTGCCAGACGTTAATATCCATTATGTTGCTGTTCCTGATAGGCAGAATGAGTATCAGGTAGATTTGAGGGAATTGTTAAGATTGTGATTAAAAAGATTGGTAAGCAGTCACTTTAGGATGTCTTGCATACTATATACCGACTTACGATACTTCGAAAACTTATTCTTCTCGGTTGCAGATATTGTCGAAAGACAATCTGCTACTTAAATCTGGGGGTGATTAGAGCAAGAATCAAAAACTCCCCCCCCCAAAAAAAAAATTGGTAGTTTCACCGAAAACCCTTATATTTGTAGGCGTAATTGAAATAAAAATAAAGAATTATGGGAAAGATCATTGATAAGATGATAACAAAGATAGTTACAGAAGAGGGTATCTAAGGTTTCGAAAGAAGAAATGGATAAGGTAGCAATACCTGTTTATAAAAAGTTAATCTAATGGAGCGATTGATGCACTAGTACCCTTTTCGTTAGCCAGGCGGTCCCATCCCGCAAACCTGGCGCAGACCTTTGATGGTCCGCCAACCTTATAGCGTAGCGGTTCTGAGCACCGGAGGGCGGTTACATCCCTTGCTCCTGAGTAGATGATACCACCGCCAGAAACCTAGCCGCCCTATAATTTAAAAAAGAGAAGAAAAAACTATTCCAGGATAAAATGAACCAATTTGAACCATTTTTCTGAATCTCTACTTAAGAGATACAGAACAACGGAAAATTTCCTTTTAATCAGAGACTTATCAGATTTCATCCAAAACCAACTCAAAAAAAAGTTGCTTTTTGCTGAACGAAATCAAAAATTTAACAGGCATAATTCGCTTATTTACAATAAAATTCGTATTTTTGCAGCGCGATTCAGTATCTCTTAAGTAGAGATTCAGAAGAACGAGACGATTTAAGAACTTAAAAGATGGCTTTCAGGCAAGCAGAATGGTATATGATATATAATTTGCTTCAAGCAGCTCGCTTTGCATTTCGTATGCAGCAGGCAGAAAGACAT
>NZ_NMPZ01000053.1 GCF_002224675.1 Segatella copri
ATAAATATATAATATATATAGTTAGTTCTGGAATGAGAAAAAGAAAAGTGTTTCGAGAAACTGTGATAACTGTTATTGTGATAGCTTTTGAGGAGAAAAGCTATGGTTTGTGAGCTGGGAAACTATGGTTTGTGAGCTGTAAAACTATGGTTTCTCTTTTTCAAAATTATGAGTTAGGTTTTTTAACATAAAGCTCTAAAGCAGCCAAAGGAGAATAAGAGAGGTTGGAACGTAAACAGTTGGGAATGAGTAGATTTGCACAAAGTTGCCAAATCGGCATAAAGCAAGCGAGTGAGGAATATTGAAGTAGTTCAGTTACTAAATCGTGAGCCACAGTTACCTATGCAAAACAGGTAACAATGCGGAAAGGCAACTTTGTGCATCAACGGATTTTATTGCGCTGATTCTCAATGTTTTGCGTATCAAGGAACGCTTACAAAATGATTATATTTGCACACTCAAAATGTAAGCGTTATGAAAATCGAAAAATTCAAGGTGTTGCTCTACCTAAAAAAGAGCGGAATGGACAAGAATGGAAAAGCTCCCATCATGGGACGCATCACGGTGAACAGGACTATGGCGCAGTTCTCCTGCAAGTTGTCTTGCACTCCATCGCTTTGGAATCCTCGTGCCAGCCGATTGGAGGGCAAGAGCAAGGAAGCCGTGGAGACCAACAAGGACATCGAGCAGTTGTTGCTTTCCATCCAAAAGGCTTTTGATGTGCTTGTGGAAAAGAGAATGGACTTCGAGGCTAAGGATGTCAAGGAGGCTTTGCAGGGCAGCGTCAAGACACAGACCACCCTTCTCTCCTTCGTGGACGAGCATATCAGTGAACTCAGCACCCATGAGGGCATCGATATGTCGAAGAGCAGTGTCTGGACTTACAGAAAAATTCGCAAGAATCTCGCTGAGTTCATCGGGGAGGAATACAAGCTATTCCTGAAACGAGACCAGGGACGTATCGACAGCTACGTGAACCATTGCCTTCTCTGGCTGAACATGTTGATGTACAAGGCAGTGGACAGAAGCATTATCCGCTTCAATTCCATAGCCAAGATAGGGTATGAGAAGAAGGCAGCCCCGAAGATGCCCCATATCAACAAGGCAGACTTCATCAAGATGCTCTCTACCCCGATGGCTGACGAGCGAACGGAGCTTGCACACAGATGTTTCATTTTTGCCTCGCTCACCTCCTTATCCTATATAGATGTAAAGAAACTGTACCCTCACCATATCAGTGAGAACTCCGAGGGTAGGAATACATTCGGAGTCTTGATGCTCAACGAGGACATTCCCATCGGCAGCATAGCCAAGATGATGGGACACGCAGATATCACAAGCACACAAGTCTATGCGCAGGTGACGGAGCAGAAGATTTCAAATGACATGGATAAGCTTATTGCCAAGCGAGAAAGAAACAGATTGTCGAACGAAAAAACTATTGGAAAATGAACAGAGGTATTATAACTTTCAGCGAGAGCGGTACGGTAACTATGCCGACCGCTCCTGTATGTATGAGCATGCAGGAGATTGCCGACATGCTTAATGTGTTCGGCTGCTATGTGCGACTATCAAGGGGATACTCAAGGAGGGCATCTTGCGAGAGTATGATGTATGCCGCCATGTGAAAGAGGATGACCATATCAACTACGATGTCTATAACCTCGAACTTATCATTGCCGTAGCCTTTTGGATTGACAGCATTGAGAACCGATCCTTCCGTGAGTTCATCATGCAAGCCATCATCAAAAAGCAGACCAACCGCCCGAAGTCTGTCTGCCTGTGGTCGAAGAATATAATGGTGTAGCAATTACATTTTTCATCAATGATCTCTATTCCTTGAAAACCAATATTTATTAAAATTTTATAAAGGTTTTAAAATCATTTGCTTTATTCAATTTATTTCTCTAAAATTGTAGTGTCAAACAAATAATGAACTAAAATGAGACTTTTGGATTTTTATATAATATGGAGAGGAGATATGCTATTTGCAACAGTTGTTCCTATAGCATATTTCCTATTGTACCTAAAAAACAAACAAGTGACATTTGTCTTTTTGAAATTTGTAATGGCATTTGTGATATGTTTGTACTGGGCAACATACGCTTGTACTTTTTTTTATTCATATTATGATGTTATAGGATGGTTTAAAATACTTATAATACCTGTTTTTTCCATTTATAGTGGATTTGTACTTCATCTTTTAAAATCGAAGAAGAAAAAGGTGTTTTTTCTTATCTCCATAGTCTATATAATATTTTGGTGCATGTTGATATTTTGGCATTGCATGAGTAGTATGTAATGCAAAAGAATGAAGAGAGATGATTCCTAATTGTATAGGAATCCTTCAAGCAACGTTCCTTGGAGGCTTCGCGCCTCCGGCCACTTGGACGAACCACCGCAGTGTTTTAGCATGGTATTAGATTTTATACAGACCATACGGAGAACACTCGGCAAACACGACCAACTCGGTATAGCCAATAAAACGAGGCGACAACCTATAACTGCCACACTCGGTAAGTTATACGTTGTCGCCTTGTTCATTTCACACACTCATCAAGGACATTCTCCTACACACCTTTCATTCTGTACGCTTCACGATAGTTAGCCATCAGAATCTTCTGAATGTCGGACTCGCGGTAGAGTATCTTTCCGCCAAGCTGGATATATGGGATGACACCGTTGTTTCGGTAGTCCTGCAGGGTTCTTCGGCTCAGTTGCAGCCTGGCACAAAGCTCCTTGTCCGTCATGAAGCGCTCACCGTCAAGCATGGGGCGGTAGTTCATCACGGCACGTTCAAAATTGTCAACCATTCGGTTGAGGTGGTTCACGATGTGGTTCATCCACTCGCTGTTTTTTGTCATTACTTCATTGCTCATAGTTGTCTCGTTTTATTGTTGATACTTACGTTACTCGTTTTACTTGCTGCATTGGATAAAGTGGCTGTTGTATATTGACAGCCTAACCTGTGCGCTTGCGAAAGCGCATGTCCTTTTTCCTGTCCTCCACTACTGCTACGATAGCCATCACGTCCTCCGGCTTGTAGTAGGTCTTGTGGCTGATTTGCGTATAAGCCAAAGTTCCGTTGTCCCGAAGCGTCTGCACTGTCCGTGGGCAGATGTTGAGCGTCTGACACACGTCCTGCGTGTCGAGCCACTTGTTCATGGTCTTGTCCTCACTGCGCTCACGGATTCTGTCCATGCGCTTCACGAAGTTCTCCAACTGGGCATCAAGATAGTTGAATGCCTCTTCCTCGAATACGATGAATCCCATACTTTTCTTTTTTCTAAGTTAATACTATGTTTATGTCGCAAAGCTCCACGCATATGCTGTGCTCCACGCTTGTGAGTGCAAAGATAAGGCACGGCAATCTAAAAACAAGCGTTTTCAATTTCTGTGGCAGTATGTTGCCGGGGTTTGCCGACTTCAACGCCAAAAACAACAAGAAAAACTTGCACGACTGCAACGAATACATGAACAATGATGAGTTGAGAAATACGTTGAA
>NZ_NMPZ01000054.1 GCF_002224675.1 Segatella copri
GATTCCTAAGACATCACCAAATTTTTGAGAGCTTTTTTGTGTTAAAATAAGCAAAATTGCCCCCAGAAAGCATATAGTCATACCTACCCCTGTAGCAGAAGAAGACATTTTTTGACTTTTCTGTTACAAAAAAAACGATACGGAACTCTTTCTTTTAATAGCTTTTTGCTCGATTCCTAATTAGTTATCCGTATCTGTCCTCACAAGACTATAAGAGACAATGGTACATTGTCATAGTTCACTTGCTTTGGACTTTTCAATATGTAAGTTCTTTCTGTCGTCAGAGGTGTTCAACACTTCCCATTTTCTCTTTTGCTTGCCTATGGCAAACATTCTGCAAATGAGCTTAAACTTGACGGCATTCAATGCCTTACGCTTAGTATCAGAATCTTTTCTGCCTCCTAACTTTCGATTATAAAACATTTGCATTTCCACATCGTACTCAACAGCTCTCAATGCCGCCATAGACAGGTCAGCTTTCACTTGACCGTTACAGTGTGCGGAAGGTCGGGCACGCCATTTCACACTGGTACCAGAAGTGTGACTGCATGGAGCTACGCCAACATATCTCGCATATTGCCGAGCTGTGTCAAAAGCGGTAAAGTTTCGTGTGATGGCAATTATGTTTGTTGCATTGACAAAACCAATTCCTGGTATCGTCAACAGATTCTGAAAAGTGTCAAAGACATCTTCCTCCTTGGACATTAATTCACACTCTTCCTGATCTATCTTCTCAATGTCATGATTGAGCTTTTTAATGTAGCTCTCATACATGGCAGAATCCTCTTTCGTTTCAAACATCTGCATTCGGTTCATAAAGTTTGTCCGTTGCTCCACAAGGAACTTACGCTCATTGACAAGTTGCTTCAATTGTTGCATAGCCTTGCTTGGCAACTTGTATGGCTTGGCACATTCCGTGCCATCATAACGATAGAGGAAGTCAGCTATCTTTGCAGAGTCATTCTTGTCTCGCTTATCTATTGTCCCCATAGGATGATGTTTTACTATACGTGTACTAAGCATACAGAAAGAGTAATTCTTGGACGTGAGGAATTTTTCCAAGTCCAAGGAGTAGCAACCTGTAAATTCCATGCCAAACAGGGCTTGGGAAAGTACCACACGGCTCTTTTTGAGCCATGAGCACATATCGCCAAATCCCTTGCGAGTGTTGTTGAACACCTCATGAGGGAACATTTTGATGTTGGTGTCCTCACGAAATATAGATACATCTATGACATTTTTAGAGATGTCAATGCCTACAAATGATTTATTTTTCATATCTTTGCACCGCTTTACGAAAGGAACTCTCTATGTCAGGATAAGCCAAATCTTTTAAAAGCTGGGACGGACAGCTAATTCCCTAAAAGGCACTGAGTCTGACATTTCGGGCAGAGGAGACTATATCAAGGGAAAGGGCTTTGCCTAAGATTAAAAAGTTCACTACCTCTGTCTGGAGTTCCTTCCTTTTGAGGATTCCTCGCAAAGGTAGTGCCAAAAGCAACCAAGAGACTCTATCATGGTATAGTGATGGTCTTAAAACACTGTTAGTTCACTCCTGGTTGCTTGTTTTTCCCATTTCGATAATTGTCCGTCTCCACATACGGAGTACCTCGTTTTATAACGGCAAACATACGGAGTATCATCTTAAACTTGATTGCATTAAACACTATTCCACTGCATTTCTCCTTTCTCTTGCGTTCCCAGTAATCTCTGATGTTCGGAATGTGCTGCATGCAAACCAAACAGGCAATGGACAAATCTGCCTTTGCCTGTTTAAAACCTTTCTTAGAGACTGACGAGCCTTTTCTCACAGATGTACCAGATTCTTTCTTGAAAGGAGCGACACCAATATAGCAAGCGTATTTACGTGGGTTATCTATTGCCATGAAGTTTTCGGTCAAGACAATGGTTTCAAGTGCGACAACACGCCCAATACCAGGTATTGATGTCAGCAGGGAAAAGTTCTTGCTGATGTCCGCATCTTCTTTTATGTACATGTCAATTTCATTGTCTATGCCTTTAAGTGCATCATTGAGCGTTTTAAGTTGCCCATTCTTACGTTCCACAGACAAATCTGTGTCATACGCACATATATCATGAAGCTGCTGCTTGTAAAGCACTGACTGCTTGACTGTCTGCTTGCGTTCCGCCAAAAGCCTCTTCAACTTAAAATATACAGGAGAAGGAAGTTTTGATGGGTTGCGAAGAATCTTTCTGTGGTTCTGCTCACAGTAAATGGCTATGCGGAAAGAATCAAGCTCGTCAGTCTTGATGCGGTCGAGCGAACGCAGTCCATCATCCAAGTCTGGCTCAAAGCGATGCATCTTGCGAGGTTCCACCATCCTATAAATATAATGTTTCTCTTCCAACCACAGTCTAAAGTTTTGGGTGTAAAGTCCTGTATATTCCATACAGAACAAGACTATATCAAACCCCTTGCTTACCTTTGCCACCCATGAACCAATTTTCTTGAAACCTGCATTGTTGTTGCTCACCTTTATATGGGCTTTCTTCCAATCAATGCTTTCTCCGTCATAATAAGCAAGGTCGAGAGTCTGCTTTGAGACATCCACGCCTATGTAAAGTTCTTTATCCATAATTTTGACATTTAATAGTTAAATGGAATCAAGAAAGTTGGCTGGATTATATAAGGACTATGACATGAGAAAGGGCATACCTTGAAAGAAAGATAGTTCACCTTAACACCCATTAACCAAATATCCTAACTTGATTCCTGGGTGCAAAGGTAAAA
>NZ_NMPZ01000055.1 GCF_002224675.1 Segatella copri
CAATCTATAGTAGCGGTAGGAAAATATTAACATATTGTATATCAATAAAATAGCTAAAAATAATATATAAGAATACTTGCATATCTCGATATTTTTTCGTACCTTTGCACTATGACAAAGGACGAAATTATAGTACTTTTGAAGGAACAACTTCAGCTTGCCAACGAACAACTTCAGCAAGCTAATACTACAGTGAGTTCGCTGACCCTGCAGGTCAACGAACTCATTGAACGTATAAAGTCATTAGAAGAACTACTCATCCAGAAAGGAATCGCCATCGGCAAGGTGAATCGTCAGAACAAGGCTCTCGGCAAGCTCGTTTCAGGCAAGAAGTCCGAACGTCAGGAGAAGAATCCACAAGACTCGATGACCCAGGAGGAATTTGACAAGAAGAAAGAAGAGCAGGCCGAAAAGAGAAAGGCACGCAAAAACAATGGTGCCAAGCGTGACATGCATTACGAGATGAAAGAGGTGCATGTTACGATAGATCCAGTCATGGATGCAGAGCTTTTGAAGACGTTGCGTCTCTTCGGAACTCGTACCTGTATACGTTACAGCATGGAACCCATCAAATTCATCAAGACCGTGTATCACATCAACACTTATACGGATGGAAGTATCATGTATCCGGGGAAGACTCCGCCGGCTCTGCTGTTGAATTCTTCCTATTCACCTTCCTTTGCAGCAGGTCTCCTGCAGATGCGATACATCTATTCCATGCCGGTAGAGCGAATTACCAAATACTTTGCCGACAATGGGTTTACGTTAAGGAAAGCTACGGCAAACAAGCTGATTGCCAGAAGTGCTGATGTACTGGAAAACTTCTATAAGGCTATCTGCCAAGTAGTGTTGCAGCAGGATTATGTCTCGGCAGACGAGACATACCATAAAGTGCTGTTAGCCAAGACAAAGCCTACAGACAAGGGGTCGAAGAAAGGCTACCTCTGGGCTGTAAGTGCGCCTGAACTGGGACTTGTCTTCTTCGTATATGAGGATGGTTCACGCTCTGAGCAGGTCATACTTAACGTATTCTCAGATTATAAAGGTACCATACAGAGTGATGCATATGCTCCTTACCGGAAACTGGAGTCGGATGCTTATCCGGACATCATGAGAATCGCCTGTCTACAGCATGTCAAGAGAGACTTCATCGACTGCGGCAAGGAGGACAAGGATGCTCAGGAAGTCGTAGATATCATCAACAGGTTTTATCAAGAAGACAAAAAACATAAGGTTGGGGTAAATGGATGGACCGTTGAAGACCATCTTGCCTATCGGCAGTCATACGCACCAGACATTTTGCAGGATTTATTGGAGAAACTGGAGGAAATATCTTCCAGGAAGGATTTGCTGCCCAAGTCTACCCTGGCGCAGGCGGTCGGCTATGCCCTTAATGAGTATAATGCCATTTGTGACATCTTCAAAAGAGGTGATACGGCTCTCGATAACAACTACATTGAAAGGATCCAGAGGTACATATCACTATCAAGAAGAAACTCTATGTTCTTTGGCTCGCACGAAGGAGCAAGACGGGGAGCTATCCTATATTCTATAGCTATTTCATGCAAGTTGAATGGCATTAATCTGTTTGAATACATTAGCGATGTCATAGAAAAGACCATTGAATGGCAACCGAATACCCCACTGGAGAAATATAGAGACTTACTTCCTGACCGATGGAAAAAGCAGTAGCAGCATTTATTTAATCAGCTGTTACTGCTTTTTTTGAATTATGCAAGGTATAAACGCGGAGCCGCTTACATTTAAAACTTACTGTTGTCTGGGACTGAATTGTCTGCGTTCAAATCATAGTTGTAGGACTCTTGCATCTTTTTCAGCTCATCATCGGTCAGACGCTTATAGACAATCATGGCATAAACAGGTTTGTAACCATTGTCCCCATCGCTGATTGTGGCAATCTTCTGTATGGTGTACATCAATGTTCTGCCGTCCGATTCTACAAGTTTGAGAATCTGCTGGTATTGGTCAACAGTTGCCGATTTGTCGTTTCCGCAAAGGATGAAACCTTTGGTTGCATCATACGACCATGAAACATTTCGGAAGCAAAAAGCAGGCTTCGCATCCATGTAGAAATACTGAACGAGCTGCTGCGACGATTCAAACCAATAGTGGGTAGGACTGCCTCCAACCATGTCTTTCCAAAACTCCTCTTTGCTCAATTTACCATTAGCCAGCACCTCGTAAGTGGCTATTGACTTCCAGCCATAGTTCAAGACCTTGCTTTGTACTTCGCCTCTGGTAATTGGCTTAGCACCCTTGAGGACACAACATCCCTCATCGTCGATGGTATAGGTCTGGGAGAAAAGGCTCATGTCCAGCTTGCTGTCCTCAACGATTAAACCCTCTGAGTTCTCACAACTTCCCAATAAGAGGGAACAAGCAATTGTGAGTACGAATGATAAAAACTTCTTAGTCATAATTATAAGCAGTTAAGATTTGACATATAGGCAGACAATGAACTATTGCAGTAAATGCCATCAATTACTACTGCCTGTGATATTCAGGTACAAATATACGAAAGTATCAGCAAAAATGTACTTTCTTTAAGTTTTTTTATATTAAAAACGCTCACTCTTCACCCGCCGTAATCTATAAGAAGGATGCTGTAGAAACGGAAAAATTAATA
>NZ_NMPZ01000056.1 GCF_002224675.1 Segatella copri
CATTGTAGACTTCTCATTTATTCGTACCTTTGCACCATCATTTTAAAATCAAACAAATTATGACAGCAAACGAACGTTTTGAGAAGGCTTGGGGTTCCTTCTTAGTCTATCTGAATCGAAACCCCAAGGCTCAACTTACTCCTTTCTTGAAGGAAAGACATATAAATCATCGCACCATGATGAACTGGATGTGCGAAAAAGGATATTCAGTTTTACGTGCCAAGCAGGAAATCCGCCAAGCCCAGGAAGCAGCCCGCAGAGAAAAAGCAGAAGCATCTACATCAAGTACAGGCATGATGTTCGTGCCTATGGAACCTCCTACCATAGATCTTCCTATGGAAGACCTCCTTTATGGCATAAACATAACCTTTCCAAATGGAACTGTAGTTTCCGTTAAAAAAGGATGTGCCAAGTCTGTTATGGCGTTGATGAAACTTTATGAGAAGGAGGATGCGGTATGTTTGGATTGAATGAGAGTACCCAATTCTATGTCTGCCAGAGATACGTTCGAATGAACATGGGCATAAATGGCTTGTATCAGATAGTGAGAACCGAGATGGAACTTCCGCCACTTGGTGGTGCGGTATTCATCTTCTTCTCCAAGAACCGCCAGCAGGTAAAATTGCTCAAATGGGATGGCGATGGTTTCTTGCTGTACCAGAAGCGACTGGAGCGAGGAACCTTTGAATTGCCATTCTTTGACCCCAAGAACAAACAATGCAAAATGCCGTACAGGACACTATCGGCCATCATGAGCGGAATTTGCCTAAAAAGCATGAAATATAGAAAGAGGCTCAATCTATAGTAGCGGTAGGGAAATTCTAACGTATTGTATGTCAGTAAAATAACTAAAAATAATATATAAGAATACTTGCATATCTCGATATTTTTTCGTACCTTTGCACTATGAAAAAGGACGAAATTATAGTACTTTTGAAGGAACAACTTCAGCTTGCCAACGAACAACTTCAGCAAGCTAATACTACAGTGAGTTCGCTGACCCTACAGGTCAACGAACTCATTAAACGTATAAAGTCATTAGAAGAATTACTCGTCCAGAAAGGAATCGCCATTGACAAAGCGAATCGTCAGAACAAGGCACTCGGCAAGCTCGTTTCAGGCAAGAAGTCCGAACGTCAGGAGAAGAATCCACAAGACTCGATGACCCAGGAGGAATTTGACAAGAAGAAAACAGAGCAGGCCGAAAAAAGAAAGGCCCGCAAAAACAACGGAGCCAAGCGTGACATGCATTACGATATGAAAGAGGTGCATGTTACGATAGATCCTGTCATGGATGCAGAGCTTTTGAAGACGTTGCGTCTCTTCGGAACTCGTACCTGTATACGTTACAGCATGGAACCCATCAAATTCATCAAGACCGTGTATCACATCAACACTTATACTGATGGCAGTATCATGTATCCGGGGAAAACTCCGCCGGCTCTGTTGTTAAATTCTTCCTATTCACCTTCCTTTGCAGCAGGACTCCTGCAGATGCGATACATCTATTCCATGCCGGTAGAGCGAATTACCAAATACTTTGCCGACAATGGGTTTACGTTAAGGAAAGCTACGGCAAACAAGCTGATTGCCAGAAGTGCTGATGTACTGGAAAACTTCTATAAGGCTATCTGCCAAGTAGTGTTGCAGCAGGATTATGTCTCGGCAGACGAGACATACCATAAAGTGCTGTTAGCCAAGACAAAGCCTACAGACAAGGGGTCGAAGAAAGGCTACCTCTGGGCTGTAAGTGCGCCTGAACTGGGACTTGTTTTCTTCGTATATGAGGATGGCTCACGCTCTGAGCAGGTCATACTTAACGTATTCTCAGATTATAAAGGTACCATACAGAGTGATGCATATGCTCCTTACCGGAAACTGGAGTCGGATGCTTATCCGGACATCATGAGAATCGCCTGTCTACAGCATGTCAAGAGAGACTTCATCGACTGCGGCAAGGAGGACAAGGATGCTCAGGAAGTCGTAGATATTATCAACAGGTTTTATCAAGAAGACAAAAAACATAAGGTTGGGGTAAATGGATGGACCGTTGAAGACCATCTTGCCTATCGGCAGTCATACGCACCAGACATTTTGCAGGATTTATTGGAGAAACTGGAGGAAATATCTTCCAGGAAGGATTTGCTGCCCAAGTCTACCCTGGCGCAGGCGGTCGGTTATGCCCTTAATGAGTATAATGCCATTTGTGACATCTTCAAAAGAGGTGATACGGCTCTCGATAACAACTACATTGAAAGGATCCAGAGGTACATATCACTATCAAGAAGAAACTCTATGTTCTTTGGCTCGCACGAAGGAGCAAGACGGGGAGCTATCCTATATTCTATAGCTATTTCATGCAAGTTGAATGGCATTAATCTGTTTGAATACATTAGCGATGTCATAGAAAAGACCATTGAATGGCAACCGAATACCCCACTGGAGAAATATAGAGACTTACTTCCTGACCGATGGAAAAAGCAGTAGCAGCATTTA
>NZ_NMPZ01000057.1 GCF_002224675.1 Segatella copri
GGGAAAAAGAATGACTAAAAAAGCAAAAAATAGCAGATTTGAGCTTTTGTTTTGAGTTTCAAGTGGTTGTGGCAGTCGTTGGCTTTTTGTGGCATTCGTGAGGAAATGCGAAAATGGCGGATTTGAGAAGTAGAAACGCTTTCAAGTCATTACCTCAAAGAAACGCTCTAATAAGCATTTTTAACGGCTTCGGTTTTTACTTCTCAATTCTGCACAGGTTGTGAATTTGCCATGCAACTCTCATGATTTAATTTTGCACAGAACAAAAAGCAAGGAATTATGAGAAGTACATTCAAGACAGTCTTCTATGTAAACGGAAGCAAGGAGAGAAACGGAATTGTCCCTATCATGGGACGTGTGACAATCAACGGAACTATCGCACAGTTCAGTTGCAAGCTGAGCGTGACCAAGGCGATATGGGATGCCAAGGGCAACAGAGCCAAAGGCAGAAGCAAGGAAGCCAATGAGGTGAACTTTGCGCTTGATAACATCAAGGCTCAAATCGCTAAGCATTACCAACGGCTTTCCGACCGTGAGGCGTTCGTTACCGCTGAAATGGTGAGAAACGCATATCAAGGCATAGGTACGGAGTATGAGACATTACTCAGAGCTTTTGACAAGGAGAACGCAGCCTTTGCCCAACGCGTGGGAAAAGACCGAGCTGTCCGAACCTACCGCAAGTATCTGACGGTAAGAAAGTACGTTGCCGAGTTCATCAAATTTCAGTACAAGCGCAGCGATATGTCCATGAATGAGCTTACCGAGGAGTTCATCCGTGATTTTTGTCTGTATTTGAAGAATGTCATTGGACTCACGCAATCTACCATTTGGATATACTCCATACCATTGAAGCATATCGTCACGGCAGCACACTACAACGGCAAGATACAGAGAAATCCGTTTGCCATGTACCACGTTGACCCAGACCACAAGGAGCGTGAGTTCTTGACAGAGGAAGAATTGGACATATTTGCAGGAATAGAGTTGGAAAATCCCAACTTTGCTTTTGCGAGAGACTTGTTTATGTTTGGTTGTTGGACAGGTATCTCTTTCGTTGACATCAAGAATCTTACAGAGGACAATGTTGCCATTATAAGTGGGTCTCCATGGATAGTTTCTCAGCGTCAAAAGACAGGCGTACCATTCAAAATTAAACTGATAGATGCAGCCATACAGATAATTGAACGTTACAAGCCATTGAGAAAAGATATGCACTTGTTTAATATTGGCTCACTTGACATGGTAAACAAGCGTATAAAGAAAGTGGCAAAAATGTGTGGCATCAAGAAGCGAATTTCATTTCACGTGGCCCGGCATTCGTTCGCAGTTTTGGCTTTAAACTACGGTATGCCGATAGAGAGTGTAAGCAAGATACTGGGACATACGGACATCGCCACAACACAAATTTACGCAAAGGTGACAAGTACTAAATTGGAGCATGACATATCAGCTTTTGAAAGTCGAATCAAGGGGCATATGCCGACAATGGGGGGAATGGCATGAAAAGGACTGTAATCACCGTGGACGGAAATGGAATGTTATCCATTCCGTCCAACTTGCAAGACTTGTGGATGAGTGAGGGTGAATTGGTTGATATGCTTCATGTCACCGCCATGAAACTCCATGCTGTGATAAGGTCAATATACAAGGATGGTTTATTGACGGTGTCGGAAGTCCAACAGAAACAGGAAACTTCCAATGGCATTTGGCAAACGTTGTATGGCTTTCCGATGATTGTTGCCCTTTGCTTCCGTATAAACTCATACGGGGCAGCTCGGTTTCGTGCCACCATCTTCAAGAGATTGTACGGGGCAAAAGAGAAAAGTAGTGTCATTATCCTACAACTCAATAGAAGAACAACCGCCTTTAGTTGAATGTCCTCTTGCTTGTTTGTTGGCTTGGCGCTGTCGTACTGTCGTGAATAAGTACTGAAGCATAAGCATGACATTCTTACTTGTAGGGGGATGAGTTCTGTTCATAAAAATGACGGACAAAACACCCCTTATTTTTGTTGAATTGTTGAATATGATGAAAGAAGTATTGAACATCAGGCATTTACGGCTCAACATATTCTCAACAAATCTCTCAACAAAAGAAAGATAATGTTGAAAAGAGAAAACCATGAACACCATTCCTTTCTTTCTTTTTTGCCCAGTAATTTGTTGTGTAGAGCTATTTGTTGAGAGTTTGTTGAGGGTATAAGTGGTTGGTTCTCATAAAGATAACACCTATCTTCAACAATTCAACGTTTTACTTGCCCTCACTTGGTACGCTGTAAAATGTGCTTGTGGATTAATTGGCAACCGCTCTATTCTCCGAAATGGTTGCAGCAACGTTTCTTGGAGGCTTTGCGCCTCCAGCCACTTGGGCGAACCT
>NZ_NMPZ01000058.1 GCF_002224675.1 Segatella copri
TTTTTCCGAAAAATTCTTCTATAATCTGCTGAATAGCTTAAAATGAGCGATTTATAAGTGTTCAACCTCAATAGAGGTAATGATTTGGCAATAGTCACAACTTCTGCAATATGCATATGTTTGCTTTGCCTAACAACTCTTTACAGTTGCAAAAATACAAAATAAAAATGAAACCACACTATGTTGGTGCAAAAAAACAATAGTCATAAAACAAAGATTAACTTCGCCTTATGACTATTGTTGTCCACATTAAACTTATTTATCATTTAATTGGTTCCGCATGCACATAGTATTCACTGTTTATAGGGTCTTCCCCGTCAGTTTTAAGTATCAGTACCATGCGAGAATGTTTTGTACGCCAATATGCTTTAATATCAGCATCTTCGGGTAGTGCCTTAAACGTTTTACACAGCGAAGCCTTTTCTGTTTCTTTTATAGTACTATGTGCTTCATAGTACTGGTCCATAATCTTCAACAGACCTTCTCTTTCACGTTCAAGCACGCCTAACATATATTCCTTGTCGTTTTTGTCTTTTGCTCCTTTCAGTACAATACGTAACTCTGCATACGGTTTTGTAATGTCTTCTTTGTAGGCAGTAGGTGGAGTTAGGATAAACTCACGGCTCTTGTCCAGCAAGCAATATTCTGTTAGTTCGGGGTTCTTGGAATTATACCTTACGTTATCCCAATCGTAACCAAAGAATCCATCATTCACCAAATAGAGCCTCTTTCGGGCTTGATAGACAATACGGCCATCTTTATAGCCATTGGCATAGACAATAGTATTGTCATGAGGCGTGAAGAAGTATGTGCTCCACCAATAGGAAGTATTCAAACAGTTTGTCTTACGTTCCATGATTCCAAAGCTATCTGGCATATCACGACAATCACTCGTCCAAGTAATTGAATCGTAGTAGTTGTAATAGGCATTATCTGAAGAGTTGAAACCATATTCATCGGTAAGCTCAAATGTTACAAGGCAGAAGGTCTGAAACACAGGGTCTGTGTTGTCTTTGTCGTCTTCTGCATAGTATGCCTTAATCTTAAACTTGCAGTTGTCGGGAACAGAACGGTCAATATCCGTATCATACGTGTAACTTTTCTTCATCATTTCCAAATCGGTTTCGGTCATGCGTTTATATACAATCATGCCATATATAGACTTGTAACCATTGCTGCCATCACTCGTCGCTCCCAATTTTTGTATGGTGTACATTAAGGTCTTGCCATTCGACTCGTCAAGCTTAAGAATCTGCATGTATCTGCTGTCTGTTGTCTGCTTGTTGCTGCCAAACAGTATGAAGCCTTTGTCCATGTCATAAGTCCATGATACACGACTGAAACAAAAGGCTGGCAAGGCATCACTATAAAAATAACTAAAAGCTTGCTGTGATGTCTCAAACCAAAAGTGTGTAGGGCTGCCACCAAATCTGTCTTTCCAAAATTCCTCCTTGCTCAACTTTCCGTTTTCCTGTACCTCATAAGTGGCAATACTCTCCCAACCATAGCCCTTGACCTTACTCTGTATTTCTTCTGCTGCTATTGGCTTTCTCCCTTTTAGCACACAGCACCCCTCATCATTAACAGTATAGGTTTGGTTGAATAGATTCATATCCAACTTACATTGCTCAACACTCAATTCCTCAGACTTATCGCAACTGCCAAATACAACAGTGCAAGCTACGATGAGTGCTATTAACCAAAACTTCTTAGTCATAATAATCCAAATTTAAAGATTTTACATATAGACAGATTACGGATTTTCAGTGTTTCAAATTCTGCTGTCCAAGATAACTGAGTGCAAAAATACAAAAGTATCAACGTAATAGTGCATTTTTTTATTTTTTATAACACTCAAAACATACTTTTGTGCAAATAAAGGAAGAATAAACTACACCTGACAAATCTATTTACATATTTCTATGCACTGCCTACAGTTGGTACACTCACTTTCTGCAACCGTTGGGAGCAAAATTTCTTCGCCCTCATGGTGGAGCGAGGCGTTTTGGGGTTCCCAAAACATAACCTCGCTCCCTCCTCTAAGAACAAAAGACGAGATATTTGCCTTTCGGCTTTCCATGCCCAAGGTTGCAGACCTTAATTCTCTCAATTTACGCCAAACATCAAAGCTGCCACATTGAAAGAACAAGGTCACAGACACAAGCTACTTTGTACATGGAGTTTGCAAAGGAAAAGGTGATATTTTCAGTGTGAAACTTGCCAAGTGTTTCAGTTGTGTGTTGTTGATTTCCTTTGTGAACTATGCCGAGTGTGCTGTGTGTCCTCGGTATAGTCTGCATAAATCTAATGCCAT
>NZ_NMPZ01000059.1 GCF_002224675.1 Segatella copri
GGGATGGTGTGAAACTTTACTTGGAAATATTGGCAATTGGCAATCTGGAGCTACTCCAAGCCGATTACGTAAAGACTATTACAATGGCGATATTCCTTGGTTAAAAACTGGAGATTTAAACGATAGCGTTATTAAGTCCATACCTGAGACTATAACGAGAAAGGCCTTGGAAGAAACTTCTGTCAAACTAAATCCAACCGGAAGCGTCCTTATTGCCATGTATGGAGCGACTATTGGAAAAATTGGAATATTGGCATTGCCAGCTACTACAAACCAAGCTTGTTGCGCTTGCGTAGACTATATGTGTGACAAAATGTTTTTGTTCTATTTTTTACTTGCCAATCGAAAGAGGTTTGTCGCTATGGGCGGTGGAGGAGCGCAGCCGAACATCTCAAAAGAGAAAATAACGAATACACATATTCCCTTGCCACCACTTTCCGAGCAACATCGAATAGTCGCAAAGATTGAAGAACTTTTTGTTCATTTTGACAAGATTGAATCCTCATTGCAAGCATAAAGGCTTACAATGGGGATTTCCCATTCTTGACACACATCTTATATTGTTACCATTCATTTTAATACAAAACAATATGGTAACACAATTTGAAAAGTATTTGGTCAAGTCAAACTTGGCAAAGAACACGGTAACATCGTACCTATGGACGATGAAGTATTTCCTTGATAATTACAAGGAGGTGAACAAGAAGAATCTGTTGGCTTATAAGGGTTATCTTATGGAGAACTTCAAACCACAGACGGTAAACTTGCGTTTGCAAGCAATGAATAAGTATTTGGAGTTTAGCAAACAAGAGAAGCTAAAGATGAAGTTTGTAAAGGCGCAACAAAAGAACTTCTTGGAGAACGTAATCAGCGATGCCGATTACAAGTTCCTGAAAGCCAAGTTAAAGGCAGACGGTTATGATGAATGGTATTTCATCGTTTGGTTTATGGCAGCCACTGGTGCACGTGTCAGCGAGCTGCTTCAAATCAAAGCTGAGCATGTAGCGGTTGGCTATCTTGACTTGTATAGCAAAGGAGGTAAAATGCGCCGCCTTTACATTCCGAAGAAGCTATGCACTGAAGCCCAAAGATGGCTAACAGGACAAAACATCACCTCTGGTTATCTGTTCACCAATCGTTTAGGCAACCGCCTTTCCACTCGTGGCATAGCTATCCAACTGAAGTACTTTGCCGAAAAGTACGGTCTTAACCGTAATGTGGTTTATCCACACTCCTTCCGTCACCGTTTCGCCAAGAACTTCCTTGACCGTTTCAACGACATCGCCCTCCTTGCCGACCTCATGGGACATGAGAGCATCGAAACAACACGCATTTATCTGCGACGCACAGCAAGCGAACAGCAGAAGATAGTGGACAAGGTAGTTACTTGGTAACTATATCTATAGCATTTAGCCATCGCAAGTATATGGCTTGCGATGGCTAAACTGGGTATTTACAAAGATGCTTCTATCTTGTCAAGTTGAGCGAATAACTCTTCAATTTTTGCAACGATTCTGTGTTGTTCGGAAAGCGGTGGTAACCATAATTGTTCATTCTTTATAATGCTGCCTGATATAGCTTTAAATGTAGAACCAGTACTTTGTGATTCAAATTTTTCTTGAAAAGTAGTCAACACATAAAAAGCATAATCTAAGTTGATAGCTTTGGTTGGTGTAAGACAGCACAAGCCTCGTCCTATACATATTCTCTGCTTAGTAATATTAACCACTCCTACGGGTGCTCTTACACATAATAGTAAAGTATCAGCATCAGCTATTTTTGTTGGAGAATTTGTTAAAACACTCGATTTTCTTAAATACTTGTTTCCAAATAGGATTTTACCTTGATGAAATTCCATACCATCTATAGGATTTAGGCTACTCCCATCTGGCGATTGTCCCATAGTAACCTTAAATGCATCTCCAATATGAGTTTCACACCACCCC
>NZ_NMPZ01000060.1 GCF_002224675.1 Segatella copri
GTTGGGAATGAGCAGATTTGCACAAAGTTGCCAAATCGGCATAAAGCAAGCGAGTGAGGAATATTGAAGTAGTTCAGTTACTAAATCGTGAGCCACAGTTACCTATGCAAAGCAGGTAACAATGCGGAAAGGCAACTTTGTGCATCAACGGATTTTATTGCGCTGATTCTCAATGTTTTGCGTATCAAGGAACGCTTACAAAATGATTATATTTGCACACTCAAAATGTAAGCGTTATGAAAATCGAAAAATTCAAGGTGTTGCTCTACCTAAAAAAGAGCGGAATGGACAAGAATGGAAAAGCTCCCATCATGGGACGCATCACGGTGAACAGGACTATGGCGCAGTTCTCCTGCAAGTTGTCTTGCACTCCATCGCTTTGGAATCCTCGTGCCAGCCGATTGGAGGGCAAGAGCAAGGAAGCCGTGGAAACCAACAAGGACATCGAGCAGTTGTTGCTTTCCATCCAAAAGGCTTTCGATGTGCTTGTGGAAAAGAGAACGGACTTCGAGGCTAAGGATGTCAAGGAGGCCTTGCAGGGCAGCGTCAAGACACAGACCACCCTTCTCTCCTTCGTGGACGAGCATATCAGTGAACTCAGCACCCATGAGGGCATCGATATGTCGAAGAGCAGTGTCTGGACTTACAGAAAGATTCGCAAGAATCTCGCTGAGTTCATCGGGGAGAAGTATAGGTTGACTGATTTGGCTTTCGGACAGCTGACCGAGCCTTTCATCAGTGACTTTCACCATTACCTGCTTGACGAGAAAGGCTTTTCATCAGGAACCATCACCATTTATGTGTCGCTCTTCAAGAAGATGTGCCGCATCGCCTTTGAGCGAGGCTTGTGCAAGAACCTGCTGTTCGCCCATTATCGGGTTGGCACTCCAAGGGTTACGACACCCAAGGCTCTCAGCATGTCTGATTTCATAAAAATCCGTGATGCGGAACTACCCGAAGACAAGCCGAGACTATCCGTTAGCCATGACCTGTTTCTTTTCGCCTGCTATGCAGGAACAGCCTTCATAGACACCGTTTCCATCACGAAAGCCAATGTCAAGGTGTTGGAGGATGGCGACAAATGGCTCATCTATAACCGCAAGAAGACCGGAACACTTGCCAGGGTGAAACTCCTGCCCGAGGCGTTGGAGCTGATGGCGAAATACGAGGACGGGGCAAGGGATACCCTTTTCCCATTGCTGAGCACGAATCGTGTTCGTATCGACCTCATCACCATCTGCAAGTTGGCGGAAACGAGCAAGACCTATTCCTACCATTCGGGACGGCACTCGTTCGCCAGCCTCATTACGCTGGAGGCTGGTGTGCCGATGGAGACCATCTGCAAGATGCTCGGTCACAAGGATGTGAAGATGACGCAGCGGTATGCGAGAGTAACCCAAAAGAAGCTGTTTGAGGACATGGACAAGTTCATCGCTGCAACCGAGAAGGACTTTATTCTCGCATTATGAACAAGGCTTTCAACTTTTCTTTTTACAGTTTCAACTACATTATTATATTATAAGGACAGCAACTATGAGCAGAAGTACATTTTCAATTTTGCCTTACATCAACAGACAGAAGGTAAAGGCAGACGGAACAGCCAACATACTGTGCCGCATCACCGTTGACGGCAAAAGTGCAGCCATTTCCACAGGCATATCCTGTACACCACAGGAGTGGAACGCCAAGAAGGGAGAGGTACGGAACGCAAGGGACAACGGACGATTGGCAAGTTTCCTTGCTGAGGTCAAGGATAAATACAACTCACTTCTTTCCACCAACGGCATCATCACCGTGGAAATGCTGAAGGCTGTGTTGAAGGACAAGGACACGACAGGAAGGTTCTTGCTGAACTTTGGTGATACCATCGTGGAATGGTATCGAACCTCAAAAGCCAGACAAACCTTTCTGCACAAGCGGACATGGCA
>NZ_NMPZ01000061.1 GCF_002224675.1 Segatella copri
TTGCTTTGAGGGTATTGCATATGTTACGTCCTCTTGTTACCATTGCTTATTTTCTTTTATGCTTATGTCCTTTTTTTACAACAACTATTTCTCCAGTGAGTCCTCCACTTTCTGTCAAAGTGATAACATTGAGCTTTTCGAGGTTCATTTCAGAGAGTTTGATAATTCTGTCTTGCATACCAATGAACTTAATGGTGATGGTGTCTCCTTGCTCCACTTCAATGGTGAAGTTTCCGTCAATATCTGCTGCCGTTTTCTTTCCAGAAAGTTTAGCTGTGATGAAAGCTGTACAAATCGGTTCTTTTGTTTTTTCGTCAATGATATGCCCTTGGACAAAAAGTACTCCTTTCTTATTCAATGTTTCTCTTTCTTTTAGCAGGATGGAGTCTTTGGATGTATATTCCTGGAAGTGAATCGGAATAACTTTCTTTGGTAGTGGAGGGGTAGAGTTGTAATATCCTTTTTGTGTAGAGCACGACATAATAGATGTTGCAAGAGCTGTCATTTCCAATGCTACCCCTACGACCTTTATAGTCTTTCCTGCTTTCTTCCTAAGTCGCAATTCATGTTCCAAATTTTTCACATCTTTCTCACATTTTGGGCAAGTACCCTTGCATTCACCATTGAAATGACATTCTTCGGGTGAATAGTCAATCCCATTTGCATCCGCTATCTGCTTGCGGATAGCTTTGAGAGTGTTGCAAATATAACGTCCTCTTGCCATAGTTTATTTTTTTTATGCTTATGTCCTTTTTTGATAACAACAATTTCACCCATGAGTCCTCCACTTTCTGTCAAAGTGATGACATTGAGTTTTTCGAAATTCATTTCAGAGAGTTTGATGATTCTGTCTCGCATACCAATGAACTTTATGGTGATTGTATCTTTTGGCTCCACTTCAATTGTGAAGTTTCCATCAATGTCTGCTGCCGTTTTCTTTCTAGAAAGTTTAGCTGTGATGGAAACTTTAACATAAAGCCCTAAAGCACCCGAAAGCGAATAAGAGAATGAATTTTGAAGCGACCCTTTTAATATGAAGAAAACTTAAAAATGCTGAGCAGCTGCCCAAACTAACTCCACCTTTGTTACCTGCGGATAAGCTTCCTTATATTTATCTGTCAAATCCCAGAAGAAAAGCGAGCCTTCTTTTGGTTTCAAATAGAAATTCTCCAAAGTTCCGCCTTTACCATCTCCAACCTCGAAATAAAGTATACTGTGATCTTCATTATACGTAGTAGTATAATACCCATCCACCAACACCTTTCCACCAGCAAGGAACTGGATTCGGGATACTGTAAATACATCACCACGGCTCTTGAATTTAACAGCTTCATAAGGCTTACTTGCTATCGCATCCGATGCTATCACCAAAGAATCTTCCTTGGAAACACCCTCCACCTTACAATATTTTTGATAACCACTAAATACTTGTGTAGTCTTCCATAACGTCTCAACATCCTTGACTTCCACGGCAAGTTTTGCCTCATTACCATCTTCATCAGTCACTGTAACAATAGCCTTTCCCACAGCGATAGCAGACAAGCTAATACGCTCATCCTTACCATACTGCCCCGTCTCATGGATGCAAGTTACAGTGACTACTTTCTCATCAGAAGACTGTGCCGAAATCTTGCCCTTGGCTCCTTGCACATTCACGCGGGCACCCTGGGTGGTATATATGACAAGGCTATTGCCCTTGATACCCACTTGTTTGCCTGTGTTAATATCACCAATGATTTCATCCTGTGTGAGTTGAATACCATCATCATCGCTACACCCTACCATCAAGAGAGCGACGAAAGCCATTGCCAAAAAGTAAATCTTTGCTTTCATAAACTGTTGTTTTTATGAGTTATACATGATAGGCGCTTTGCCCATCCTCTATTTA
>NZ_NMPZ01000062.1 GCF_002224675.1 Segatella copri
AATCCTCGAATGGAAATAACAAAAGAGCGAACTTCAAATGATAGGAAAGGTACCACATCCAAGAAATCAAAAAAAGGCAATACCGCTTTAATGCAATCAGCTGTTGATACAGACTCCATAGAAAACAGCAATATATTTGGTGTTGTAGAGGAGATGCCTTCATTCCCAGGTGGTATGGCTGCATTGATGAAATACATCAAGGATAATCTACGCTATCCAGAAATTTGTAGGGAAGGTGCTGCTATGGGCAGAGTTCATGTTGTCTTTATTGTAAACGAGGACGGAAGTTTGAGTGATATAAAGGTAATTAGAAGCATTAGCCCTGAACTTGACAAGGAAGCCATTAGGGTTGTGAAAAGTATGCCAAAATGGAATCCTGCAAAACAAAATGGCAAAGCTGTGAAAATGAAATATGTTGTTTCTGTAAATTTCAGACCTGAATAAGATGAATACAGCTCCACTTATCTGTATCGACCGTCATCGCCTTACAATTGACGGTGAGGGGGTTACTACGCTCGTAGCATTTCATGGTTGTCCTCTTCATTGCAAGTACTGTCTCAATCCCCAATGCCTTGATGCTGACGGCGTATGGCAGGAGGTGGATACAGAACTGCTGATGGCGAACGTGGAGATGGACAACCTCTACTTCTTAGCTACAGGAGGCGGCATCTGTTTTGGTGGAGGTGAACCGCTTCTGTGGAGTTCATTCATAAAGGAGTTTTGTGAACTATGCCCAGAGGGATGGCACTTTACGATGGAGACGAGTCTAAACGTACCTCGCCATCACTTGGAGAAAGTCACCCCATACATTGACTCCTTTATCATCGACATCAAGGACATGAATCCTGCCATCTATCAAGCCTACACTGGTAAGCCCAACCGGCAAGTTATCGACAACCTTGTCTGGCTCAACACTCATGCCAAACATAAAGACAAGATCATCCTTCGTCTCCCCATAATCCCCAAGTTCAACACCGAAGATGACAGGAAACACAGTCGCCAAGTCTTAATAGAATTAGGATATGAGAATTTTGATGAATTTGAATATGTTATTAGAAACAAATAAACAGTTTTAATTATATGTCCCAATGAAATGGATTTGAATGTAAATTCCATCTCATTGGGGTATTGGATAAAAATTATTGGTAATTTTTAATAGTACGTTTTATGCTATTAGACTCTCTGCGAAGTTCATTAGCTACACTGTCTTTGTATGCAGCCATCCGTACCATTTCATTGTATTTGAGAACAGAATCTTCGTAAGCTGCAACACGATTTTTGACATAGTCTATGACATTTTCGTCTCTGTTTACAGAGAAGTGCTTCTCTATATATAAGATGTTTGGGTCATCAGCAGACAGAACCATCTTCAAAGCTCTATACTTCAAGTCTG
This sequence comes from Segatella copri, assembly GCF_002224675.1. Taxonomy (GTDB): domain Bacteria; phylum Bacteroidota; class Bacteroidia; order Bacteroidales; family Bacteroidaceae; genus Prevotella; species Prevotella copri_U. The sequence goes on from NZ_NMPZ01000062.1 coordinate 1,394, forward strand.
CCTCCTCCCAATCTTGGTGCTCTCGCCATTGGGTGAGGTTGCCCCAAATGGAGAGAACGAGAGATAGAGCCAAGCCGCCAATGAAAAGAAGAACATACTTTGATGTAGGCTCGAAGCGATGGGTTACAATCTTCTTTTGAGGAGAATTGTTCATCACTTCAAGTTTATCTTGCAATGCTTTTAAGGAAACATCATTCCCTTGTATCATCTGCTTGACTGCATCAACCAAGAGCTTGCTTCGCTGCTCATTTTTGCCGAGTTCAGCCTTGATAAGGTCAACAAAAACAACAATGGCATCTCTTAATTTGGATATTTTACCTCTGACTTCCTCTTCCTTGCCAAACATAGCAATGATTGATTTCTCCAACTTGGTTGTGTCATTACTTGCAGGAACGGTTTCCGCTCCTGCGTACTTTGGTGAAGCAGAAAGTTCATCGACTTTCTGCTCCAATCTCTCAACTGTGCCGTAGATGGCTTCCAATA
>NZ_NMPZ01000063.1 GCF_002224675.1 Segatella copri
TCTTGGAATCTCTCCTAATTTTCTATTTTCTTCTTCTGCATATTTAGCCTCATCACTAAACAAGGGTAGCTTGTAGGCATTTGCTGTAATGAAGTTGAAAATAATATTTTTGACCTTATATAGAATTTGTTTCCAGTTCATATTTTGAATACTCCCAGAGGCGAGCATTAAATATTTTCTATTTGGCTCAAAATCTATATCACAAGCCCAATCATCATCAGATTCATCATAAAATTTTGAACCTGTCAAATAAATGCAATATCCTTCTTCAGATTCAAAAAGTCCAAAATTGAACGCGACAATATCAGATGGCAATATTGTCTCATCATTGATTTGCTGAATCCAATGTCTTATTTCCTCTTCCATATAATCACTCCCCTCCACAATACACAGGCATAAATTCCAACCCTAAATCAAGCTTATTTTTTCGTATGCTTTTACGAACTTCATCAGATACGATGATATCATTTATAGCTGGCTGTGAATTAAAGACCTTTAAATCTTTTACCTTATTATAGTCAAGCTTCAATTTTATAACAGAATCTGTCCCTTCAACATATAAAGTATTTTTAGTATCTATGACATCAAAAATCTTTTTAAAATGCATAATATAGTACGTTTGTTCGCCATATATTTCACTTATAGCTCTAACCGGTAAAAATTCAACGTCATTACTAATACCTATAAAAGACTGCAATAAGTCTTTCAAATCTTGATTAACCATATTGGCTCCACCTACACATAACTGAAATGGTCTATAAATTCCGTCTTTTAATTCAACAACAAGAGACTCCCAATTTTTGACTTCTTGTCCATCGACCGCTATAGGATATGGCCAACTTTTAGGAGAATATAGCACTCCTCCTTTTTTGTCGTTCCCTTTGACTATAAATCTATAAAATTTTGCATTCATATTCATTCCAATTTAAAATATTACAAATATACGTATTAATAAGTAAGTGATCTAAATTATTTATATATATCAGTACTAATATGGTTAATTTTCTGTTTTATTGAAAAAAGAATTATGAAACCAATAAAAGTACTTGAATTATCAGAGGTTGATCGCCTCAAATTAGAGAAAGGCTATCATAATGGCCCTACTCATAGTTTTCGTATCAGATGCAAATCCATATTACTGAAGTCAGAAGGTAAATCAGCTCCCCAAATAGCAGAAATGCTTGAGGTAACAGTACCTACTGTCTACGCATGGGTCAAACGTTATGAAGAAAATGGCATCAAAGGCTTGGAGACACGTCCTGGTCAGGGACGAAAGCCTATTATGGATTGTTCTGATGAAGAAGCAGTCCGCATGGCAATTGAGGAAGACCGTCAGAGTGTGTCCAAAGCACGTGAAGCATGGCAGAATGCGACTGGTAAAGAAACCAGTGACATTACTTTCAAACGTTTTTTAGAAACATTTGTGC
>NZ_NMPZ01000064.1 GCF_002224675.1 Segatella copri
CAGGGCAGACGCATTAAATATTTTATTCGTTAATATCTGTGTTATACTGTTATAACTTATTGAATATTAACATTATATATTTGTATATATGAAATATTTTTTGTACCTTTGTAAAGAAATAAATAACAATTAAAAGGTACAAAATGAGCATTATTAAGTTATCTAAACAAATAGCCGACCCACGAGTTGCGGGTCGAACTGTCCATAAAATGGAATATATCATTTACATTACAATCGCTGCGGTAATTGCAGGAGCTCAATCTTGGAACGAAATTGCAGAGTTTGGAAAAAGTAAGTTAGACTTCTTCAAAAAGCGTTTGCAGGGGTTGGAGACTATTCCAAGCCATGACACCTTCAATCGTTTCTTTTCTATCTTTGATCCAAAAGGATTTGAAGAGATCTTCAGAAACTGGGTTAGAGAAATTGTAGGGGAAGTCAAAGGTGTTGTTGCCATTGATGGCAAACTTATGCGTGGATCAAGCAAGTGTGATGCCAAGCACACTATTGGTCAAGCTGACTTCCGCACATGGATCGTATCTGCTTGGTCAGCAGACAATAGCATATCACTTGGGCAAGAGAAAGTCGGTGAAAAAACAAATGAAATCACGGTCGTTCCCAAGTTGCTTAGTGCTATAGACGTGTCAAATACCATTGTGACAATAGATGCTATGGGATGCCAAACTTCTATAACAGAGAAAATCATAGAAGGCAAGGGTGACTATATTATCGCCTTGAAGGAAAATCAGAAGAAAAGTTACGAATTAGCTAAGGACATGATTTACGAGCATGAGTATAGAGGCAATTGTAATGTAGTGACAAAACATTATTCCTTTAATGAGGGACATGGTCGTCAGGAAGAAAGAACCTGCATTGTTGTAAGCTATGGGGACATAATGCAGGAAATGTTTAAGAACAGGTTTGTTGGGTTAAGGTCTGTTGTCGGGATTACCTCAAGAAGATCTGTTGCAACATCTGGTGAAACATCTGAGGAAACAAGATACTATATAACTTCCTTAAGTAATGAAGACCCCGAAAAGATAGCAAGCGCCATTAGGCAACATTGGTCCATAGAAAACAACTTGCATTGGCAATTGGACATTACTTTCAGAGAAGACGAAAGTAAGAAAGTCAAAAATGCAGCGAGGAACTTCTCTACCATAAGCAAAATGGCCCTCTCCATCTTGAAAAATGACAAGACGACCAAGGGAAGTCTCAACCTGAAAAGATTGAAGGCAGGCTGGGATGAAGAGTACCTGTCAAAACTTTTGGAGGGCAGCGCAATTTAATGCGTCTGCCCTG
>NZ_NMPZ01000066.1 GCF_002224675.1 Segatella copri
TAAGTAACTGTTCAAAATTAATTTTATAAATATGAATAATTCACGAATAAGTTCGTACCCACAGACGCCAAGGCCATGTTCGTACAATAGAAAAGCGAGTCCGTAGTCTCGTAATCTATCGGTCTTATCCATTTGCCCTTAAGTATACGCCAAAGAATCTCGGCAGGATTAAGTTCTGGAGAATAAGGTGGAAGATAGAAGAGGAACAATCCTCTTTTCTCCCAAATTTTCCTCAGTTCTTTAACTTTCCGATTTCTATGAACAGAAGCATTGTCCAAGACAATTACAGTCTTCTTCGTAACATTGAAAGAGAATCTGTCAAGATAGTCCACAATCCTGTCTGCGTTGATGGACTCTTGTGTGGTAAAACCTTTATATTGGTTCCTTTTGGTAATCATGCCAAAGATATTAAGCCGGGCTGCCTTCTCGGATGGGATGTAAATATCCTCATTCTTGAATTGCCAGCCATATGGAACATAACCATTTGTACAAACATGGCTTTCGTCGGCATAATATAGCATAAGTTCTCCTTTGGAATCAAGTTCTTCAAGTTCTTGCAACTTCTCTTTCTTGTATGCGTAGAGCTGCGGTGAGGGTTTGCCCCTTGGGCGTTTTCTTATACGCTTATATCTTGCACCAATGTTTCTAAAAAACGTTTGAAGGTAATGTCACTGGCTTCTTTACCAGTCGCATTCTGCCATGCTTCACGTGCTTTGGACACACTCTGACGGTCTTCCTCAATTGCCTTGCGGACTGCTTCTTCATCAGAACAATCCATAATAGGCTTTCGCCCCTGACCAGGACGTGTATCCAAGCCTTTGATGCCATTTTCTTCATAACGTTTTACCCATGTGTAGACAGTAGGTACTGTTACCTCAAGCATTTCTGCTATTTGGGGAGCTGATTTACCTTCTGACTTCAGCAATATGGATTTGCATCTGATACGAAAACTATGAGTAGGGCCATTATGATAGCCTTTCTCTAATTTGAGGCGATCAACCTCTGATAATTCAAGTACTTTTATTGGTTTCATAATTCTATTTTTTCTATAAAACGGAAAATGAACCATATTAGTACTGATATATATAAATAATTTAGATCACTTACTTAT
>NZ_NMPZ01000067.1 GCF_002224675.1 Segatella copri
TTTTTGCATGTACCTTATGAATAAGGACCGGCTAATTCCGTGCCAGCAGCCGCGGTAATACGGAAGGTCCGGGCGTTATCCGGATTTATTGGGTTTAAAGGGAGCGTAGGCCGGAGATTAAGCGTGTTGTGAAATGTAGATGCTCAACATCTGCACTGCAGCGCGAACTGGTTTCCTTGAGTACGCACAAAGTGGGCGGAATTCGTGGTGTAGCGGTGAAATGCTTAGATATCACGAAGAACTCCGATTGCGAAGGCAGCTCACTGGAGCGCAACTGACGCTGAAGCTCGAAAGTGCGGGTATCGAACAGGATTAGATACCCTGGTAGTCCGCACGGTAAACGATGGATGCCCGCTGTTGGTCTGAATAGGTCAGCGGCCAAGCGAAAGCATTAAGCATCCCACCTGGGGAGTACGCCGGCAACGGTGAAACTCAAAGGAATTGACGGGGGCCCGCACAAGCGGAGGAACATGTGGTTTAATTCGATGATACGCGAGGAACCTTACCCGGGCTTGAATTGCAGAGGAAGGATTTGGAGACAATGACGCCCTTCGGGGTCTCTGTGAAGGTGCTGCATGGTTGTCGTCAGCTCGTGCCGTGAGGTGTCGGCTTAAGTGCCATAACGAGCGCAACCCCTCTCCTTAGTTGCCATCAGGTTAAGCTGGGCACTCTGGGGACACTGCCACCGTAAGGTGTGAGGAAGGTGGGGATGACGTCAAATCAGCACGGCCCTTACGTCCGGGGCTACACACGTGTTACAATGGCAGGTACAGAGAGATGGTGTTCTGCAAAGCGCATCTAATCCTTAAAGCCTGTCTCAGTTCGGACTGGGGTCTGCAACCCGACCCCACGAAGCTGGATTCGCTAGTAATCGCGCATCAGCCATGGCGCGGTGAATACGTTCCCGGGCCTTGTACACACCGCCCGTCAAGCCATGAAAGCCGGGGGCGCCTAAAGTCCGTGACCGTAAGGAGCGGCCTAGGGCGAAACTGGTAATTGGGGCTAAGTCGTAACAAGGTAGCCGTACCGGAAGGTGCGGCTGGAACACCTCCTTTCTGGAGAGACGAATTTCCTAT
>NZ_NMPZ01000068.1 GCF_002224675.1 Segatella copri
TGCCATTCGGTTTACCGGTGTCACTCCGCTGTTATGGCCGCGTTTGTCTCATTCCACGCCTGACACTCAGTTCCGGGTAGGCAGTTCGCTCCAAGCTGGACTGTATGCACGAACCCCCCTGTTCAGTCCGACTGCTGCGCCTTTTCCGGTAACTATCGTCTTGAGTCCAATCCGGAAAGACACGACTTATCGCCACTGGCAGCAGCCATTGGTAACAGGATTCACGGAGCAGAGTAGTAGAAGTGCTTCTACAGAGTTCTTGAAGTGATGGCCTGACTGCGGCTACACTGGAAGGACAGTTTTGGTATCTGCGCTCCGTGAAAGCCAGTTACCTTCGGAAAAAAGAGTTGGTAGCTCTTGATTCCGGCAAACAAACCACCGTTGGTAGCGGTGGTTTTTTTGTTTGCAGGACATGAGATTACGACGAGAGTAAAAGGATCACAAGAAGATCCGGCTGTTTACCAGTGATTTGGCTTCAGTATTGGCTTTCGCCTAGTGGGGACTTTATCTGGCAATAAAGCTAATCTTAAGGCTTCATAGGATACATATGGCAAGCTCCAATCCCCTAAACTAGCCAGACTACTAATCACTCGACTAGTATCTTGTTCCCTTGGCACTACAATTCCTATTTTTAACTCAGGTCGATCGGCTTTTATCATTTCTATTGGCGGTATCATATCTGAGTCGTTAGTACAGAGAACCAATTGTTCTGCCTCACCACGGATCGCATCGCGATACATTTCTAAAGCCATTCTAACGTCGGTCTGCTTTTCTTCTAACTTCCAGACCGTTGTTCTATCCGTTTTTGATGGCGGATGCCCCTCATTAAAGGTCATTGCACATTCCTGACGCTCTGAGTAATAACCTTTGATTATCTGTAGGTTATCGCCATAGATCTGTACTAATGCTCGATGGTAGGCTTGCTGAGCCTGGTGCGCCAATTCACCCCGAGAAGCAAACTTTGCTTTGATCTCAGCAGTAAAGAACTTCACCTGAATCAA
>NZ_NMPZ01000069.1 GCF_002224675.1 Segatella copri
ACATCGGCGCAGCCAATGTGTAATCAAAGTTCAACTTTGATACGTTCTCGTTTATCTCGACTTGGGGGATTAGCTCAGTTGGCTAGAGCACCTGCTTTGCACGCAGGGGGTCAACGGTTCGAATCCGTTATTCTCCACCAAGTCAACAACCTTTATGGTTATGAATTGACATAAGATCTTTGACATATTGACACAAGCAAAACTGTAAGTAATGAACTTTAGTTCAGACTAAAGTAAATCAAATCGCAAGATGAGATTTCACTTTGTTAGAATACAGCTGAAAGTATGAGCTACTTATTCGCTGTCAGGTTAAACTGATAGCAAATACAGTCGTAAAGAAAGTAAGAAAGGGCGTATGGCGGATGCCTAGGCTCACGGAGGCGATGAAGGACGTGATAAGCTGCGATAAGCTTCGGGTAGGTGCAAATAACCTTTGATCCGGAGATTTCCGAATGGGACAACCTAGCCGTCTGAAGGACGGTTACTCTTCTAATGTAAGAGAGCTAACGCAGGGAACTGAAACATCTTAGTACCTGTAGGAAGAGAAAATAAATTAATGATTCCCCTAGTAGTGGCGAGCGAACGGGGAACAGCCCAAACCAGTGGCGTCGCAAGGCGTGGCTGGGGTTGTAGGACCGCGACATTGTATGCAAATCGTGAACAGAACACTTTGGAAAATGTGACCATAGACGGTGATAGTCCAGTATGTGAAGCGAAATGCAGCATAGCGGTATCCTGAGTAACGCGGGACACGAGGAATCCTGCGCGAATCTGCCGGGACCATCCGGTAAGGCTAAATACTCCCGTGAGACCGATAGCGAACGAGTACTGTGAAGGAAAGGTGAAAAGAACCCCGAGCAGGGGAGTGAAATAGTTCCTGAAACCATGCGCCTACAAGCGGTCGGAGCATCTTACGATGTGACGGCGTGCCTTTTGCATAATGATCCTACGAGTTACCGTCACTGGCGAGGTTGAGTGTCACGAGAC
>NZ_NMPZ01000070.1 GCF_002224675.1 Segatella copri
GAGTCACGACTCTCACTTTATTCCCTTATAAAAGCAGTTTACAACCCATAGGGCCGTCATCCTGCACGCTACTTGGCTGGTTCAGGCTCTCGCCCATTGACCAATATTCCTCACTGCTGCCTCCCGTAGGAGTTTGGACCGTGTCTCAGTTCCAATGTGGGGGACCTTCCTCTCAGAACCCCTACTGATCGTTGCCTTGGTGGGCCGTTACCCCGCCAACAAGCTAATCAGACGCATCCCCATCCATCACCGATAAATCTTTAATCTCTTTCAGATGTCTTCTAGAGATATCATTGGGTATTAGTCTTACTTTCGCAAGGTTATTCCCAAGTGGTGGGCAGGTTGGATACGCGTTACTCACCCGTGCGCCGGTCGACGCCTATCGGAAGCAAGCTTCCAATATCGTTTCCCCTCGACTTGCATGTGTTAAGCCTGTAGCTAGCGTTCATCCTGAGCCAGGATCAAACTCTCCATTGTAAAATATCATTTTTACTTCTTGCCTCATTGCTGAAGCAATCGGTGTTTGTTGTCTGTACTTAGGACGAATATCCTTTTCGTTTATTGAAGCTTAGTAAACCTGACTTGTCAATTGCTTGACGGTTCGTTTCTTTTACCCAGTCAACTTTCTTATTTCTAAGAAGTTAACCGCTTCTTGTACTACTTGTCTGTTTATGTAAAATCTTTCAAAGAACTCTTTCTTTAGTTGCTTAGAGAAGTGATTTCTCAAAAGCGAGTGCAAAAGTACAACAAAAATCTGAACCCACCAAATAATTCACAAGAAAAGTTTGCATTTTAACAGTATTTTAACACTTAGGTGGTAAAAAAGGGCTATTTTAGCCTTAACCAAGTGTTTTTCCATATTTTTATGAGCAGCAAAGAATCTGCGTCATCAAAGACCGAACAGGTCTAAAATCTGTGTACATCTGTGAAATCTGTGGGAAATAGGAAAAACAGCGAAAAAAGA
>NZ_NMPZ01000071.1 GCF_002224675.1 Segatella copri
GGAGATTTAGGAACAGGATTTAAAAGTTCGCTTCTCTTCTTGTACGCACCATCTGTTTAATTAAATACAGGAGACTGGGATTCCTTATACATTATATAATATATAGGGATGGCTCAAGCAAAATGGTTCAACTCCACAATCTCCACCAAGTCAACAACCTTTCAGGTTATGAATTGACATAAGATCTTTGACATATTGACACAAGCAAAACTGTAAGTAATGAACTTTAGTTCAGACTAAAGTGAATCAAATCGCAAGATGAGATTTCACAAGTTAGAATACAGCTGAAAGTATGAGCTACTTATTCGTTATTCGGAAACGAGTAACAAGAATACAGTCGTAAAGAAAGTAAGAAAGGGCGTATGGCGGATGCCTAGGCTCACGGAGGCGATGAAGGACGTGATAAGCTGCGATAAGCTTCGGGTAGGTGCAAATAACCCTTGATCCGAAGATTTCCGAATGGGACAACCTAGCCGTCTGAAGGACGGTTACTAGCACTTAAGTGTTAGAGCTAACGCAGGGAACTGAAACATCTTAGTACCTGCAGGAAGAGAAAATAAATTAATGATTCCCCCAGTAGTGGCGAGCGAACGGGGAACAGCCCAAACCAGTGGCGTCGCAAGGCGTGGCTGGGGTTGTAGGACCGCGACATTGTATGCAAATCGTGAACAGAACACTTTGGAAAATGTGACCATAGACGGTGATAGTCCAGTATGTGAAGCGAAATGCAGCATAGCGGTATCCTGAGTAACGCGGGACACGAGGAATCCTGCGCGAATCTGCCGGGACCATCCGGTAAGGCTAAATACTCCCGTGAGACCGATAGCGAACGAGTACTGTGAAGGAAAGGTGAAAAGAACCCCGAGCAGGGGAGTGAAATAGTTCCTGAAACCATGCGCCTACAAGCGGTCGGAGCACAGCAATG
>NZ_NMPZ01000072.1 GCF_002224675.1 Segatella copri
CAAGGCAAGAAGATCTTTGACATATTGACACAAGCAAAACTGTAAGTAATGAACTTTAGTTCAGACTAAAGTGAATCAAATCGCAAGATGAGATTTCACAAGTTAGAATACAGCTGAAAGTATGAGCTACTTATTCGTTGTCGAGTAATCAGCAATGATAAACGAGATAACAAATACAGTCGTAAAGAAAGTAAGAAAGGGCGTATGGCGGATGCCTAGGCTCACGGAGGCGATGAAGGACGTGATAAGCTGCGATAAGCTTCGGGTAGGTGCAAATAACCCTTGATCCGAAGATTTCCGAATGGGACAACCTAGCCGTCTGAAGGACGGTTACTCAATCTTCAAGATTGAGAGCTAACGCAGGGAACTGAAACATCTTAGTACCTGTAGGAAGAGAAAATAAATTAATGATTCCCCTAGTAGTGGCGAGCGAACGGGGAACAGCCCAAACCAGTGGCGTCGCAAGGCGTGGCTGGGGTTGTAGGACCGCGACATTGTATTGAAATGGTGAGTGGAAGTATCTGGAAAGTTACATCACAGAAGGTGATAATCCTGTACACGAAGCCAAATCAGGCATAGCGGTATCCTGAGTAACGCGGGACACGAGGAATCCTGCGCGAATCTGCCGGGACCATCCGGTAAGGCTAAATACTCCCGTGAGACCGATAGCGAACGAGTACTGTGAAGGAAAGGTGAAAAGAACCCCGAGCAGGGGAGTGAAATAGTTCCTGAAACCATGCGCCTACAAGCGGTCGGAGCACAGCAATGTGTGACGGCGTGCCTTTTGCATAATGATCCTACGAGTTACCGTCACTGGCGAGGTTGAGTACCATGAGGTACGTAGCCGCAGTGAAAGCGAGCCTGAATAGGGCGCACAGTCAGTGGGGGTAGACGCGAAACCAA
>NZ_NMPZ01000073.1 GCF_002224675.1 Segatella copri
ATTTTCGCACTTTTACAATTAAAAAACTCATTATCCTTTCACAATCACAAAAATCCGCTCAAAATCAATCACTTAAGTGTGAAAGGAGATTTCTACGACCCAATAGAACTACATAACCATAGGAAAACGATAAAAGAACCTATTGCGCTTATCACCGCACCATATACCTGGAGCTGAAACAACTATAATAATCAACAAAAAAGACTATAGATACAAGGAGAAGGCAACTTAGTCTAAAGGAGAAAGCAACTATCACAAAAGGAATAGAAAAGGCTTCTTTGTATCGGATGACCCGGGTCATCCATATAGATGACGGGAGTGAGCCATATAGACGACCCGAGTCATCCATATAGACGAGCTTAGTCATCCAGTCTATAAATCGTTCCTTTTCGCCTGCCAATATCTATCCCTCATCCTTCTGGTTACTATGCTTCATCCCTACATTCATAACAAAGACACCCACTATTCCCTATCAAGACGCCCACTATTCCCTATCGGAGCAAGGAACATCGCCATATTTAAGCTTAGCCATCAATTACCAACTCAAAATAAAGAGATTTTTCCTTTCACACTTAACTCTCTTATTTTCAATACAATCCACATTCCGTGAAAGGAGATTTACGATTCACCTTAAATATTTTCTGCAAATTTATCCCCTTAAAATTTGGTGGATTCAAAAAAAAGTAGTACCTTTGCACCCGCTTAAGAAAACCAAGCTATAGTCATCCAGACCGAATTTGGAGAGATGGTAGAGTGGTCGATTACAACGGTCTTGAAAACCGTCGTACCGAGAGGTACCGGGGGTTCGAATCCCTCTCTCTCCGCAAGAGCCTTCTGAAAGAAATTTCAGAAGGCTTTTTCTTTT
>NZ_NMPZ01000074.1 GCF_002224675.1 Segatella copri
GGTACTACATGGATATCACTATTACGGCTGAAAAACCAATCCATTGTCTCTGACTTGCTACGTGCAGGCTCAGTGGCACAGCAGTTAGAACAGCAAGGCGTCACCATATTGAGTGTGATCACCCGTCAAGGTAAGCCTTGCATTCACGTAGCCCGAAACAGCTATTGTGATGCACTCATTCAGGAAGGTAAGGCGTCTTACCAATATTTTAATAGCATAAGGGTAAACAAGGCGTGTTCGATACCGAAGGTTGCCGCGTTTTACTGGTCTGAATCTATTCATTAGAGGGTTTCTGTATGAATTTAAAAGATAAATATTTTAGCTATATTAAGCGTGCTGAAGAGAGACTAGCGCCACTTACTAGTTTTCCGTGTCCTAAATGTCATGAAACTATCAAGACATTATCAGCACCAAAAGGTGAGTCTTGGGATAGCCTTTGCACCTGCCCGTTTTGTGAGCAAGTTTTTATCAAGCGCGTCACTGAATGTAAGGTCGAAACCTGTCGCGTTAATATCCACTAAAAGGAATTTATTATGGCAGCAAAATTACCATTGTAATTAAAGAGAGTAAGCATGGTCACGGTGACGTTGAGATTATTAGGCGCAAAGCAGAGCCAGGAACGACCAAGGATGAAATGGTACTCTCAGAAGAATTAGTACAAGAAGTTGGTTTAGCACTTTGTAAAATCAAATTAGCTCATAAGGAAAACGCAATGCACACTAATCCAAAACAATTTACACAACAGACTGATATCCCAGAGGGATATTGGATTGATGCTGACCAGAAATTAACTCGCGTTGATTTGGTAAAACCATTGATATACAGCGTGATACGTTAATCGGTGAATTAATTACAAAGGCG
>NZ_NMPZ01000075.1 GCF_002224675.1 Segatella copri
CTGGGATGGTGAAACCATGAAAAACTGGCAGCTTCAGTGGATTAGGAGGGGTTAATGTGGCCTGTACCATCTGGTTGCATAGGTATTCATGCGGTTAAAATTTATCAGGCGCGATCGCGGCAGTTTTTCGGGTGGTTTGTTGCCATTTTTATCTGTCTGCTGCCGTGATCGCACCAAACGCGTTTCAGTGGTGCGGGCAATAAGATATTACGTTAAATTGTGAGAGAATGGTCCCCATATACTGACTTTATCATACGGATAGGGTTGGTAGTGGGTCGATTGGGTTTCGGCATTGTTTCCGTTAATGCCAATTGCATTTTGTATTTGATGCAACAGAAGGCGTGAGATTCTCCTGAGCCTGGAAAGTCTAAGTGTTTAGAATTGATGGCAAAATATCTTCCGTCCGATTCTTGAAGTAGTTGTTGTTTGGCTGTCTCCCAAAGGGTGCTGTTACAAACTTCTTGAATTTGTAGTTGTTGCAGGACTCTTATTACTGCGTTGTCATGTTCCAATTCTTTAGGGGAGTGTATTATTCTCTCTTTTAATAAGCTGTTTACCACAGGATTTAGTTGTTGTCTAAAGCACGCAGATAATGCCATTGCTACACAATTTTGTTCCCGAGGAAGCATGTTTGGCGGGGTATGCCGTGTTTGATGTGATATGTCTATTCTCATAGAAGGTCTCTGGCTTATAGCATCAACAAATACGGCTATAAAACAAAATTTTCATAGAGTGATTCAAGATCTTCTTGAGATCTTTTTTGGCGGTGCGTAATCTGCTGCCTGCAAACAAAAAAATCCACCGTTATCAACGGTGGTTTGTTTGCCGGAATCTAGAGCTACCAACTC
>NZ_NMPZ01000076.1 GCF_002224675.1 Segatella copri
TCAAGTTCAGCTCGGATGGTGGATTTGCCTGCCATCCTCAACACCTACACTCTTCAACGGGGACTTCCGTCGCCCCGCGGTGGTTTCACTGCTCCGTCTCCACGTCGCCCCATGCGGCAGTGACGGAATATTAACCGTCTCTGCCATCGCCATCGCCGTTCGGCTTAGACTTAGGACCCGACTGACCCCGGGCTGATTGGCATTGCCCGGGAAACCTTGGTCTTACAGCGGGAGGGAATCTAACCCTCCTTATCGTTACTTATTCCTACATTTGCTTTACTCACCGCTCCAGGATAACTTACGTACACCATTCGACGCTGTGAGTATGCTCCCCTACCGATACTTTTATAATTGCTATCCCGCGCCTTCGGTGTCTGCCTTATACCCGATTATTATCCATGCCCGGACCCTCGACTAGTGAGCTGTTACGCACTCTTTGAATGAATGGCTGCTTCCAAGCCAACATCCTAGCTGTCATAGGGACCAGACTTCGTTAGACTAACTCAGGCAGAACTCCGGGACCTTAGACGGCGGTCTGGATTCTTCTCCTCTCGGGGACGGACCTTAGCACCCGCCCCCTTACTGCCGGACTGCAGACCGTGAGCATTCGGAGTTCGTCAGGACTCGATAGGCGGTGAAGCCCTCTTGTCCTATCGGTCGCTCTACCTCTCACGGTGACCATCCGACGCGGCACCTAAATGCCTTTCGGGGAGTACGAGCTATCTCCAAGTTTGATTGGCCTTTCACTCCTACACTCGGCTCATCCAGAAGCTTTTCAACGCTTATTGGTGCGGACCTCCATCCCGTGTTACCGGGACTTCATCCTGGCCAAGTGTAGATCAC
>NZ_NMPZ01000077.1 GCF_002224675.1 Segatella copri
ACTCGGCAAGCTCGTTTCAGGCAAGAAGTCCGAACGTCAGGAGAAGAATCCACAAGACTCGATGACCCAGGAGGAATTTGACAAGAAGAAAACAGAGCAGGCCGAAAAGAGAAAGGCACGCAAAAACAACGGTGCCAAGCGTGACATGCATTACGAGATGAAAGAGGTGCATGTTACGATAGATCCAGTCATGGATGCAGAGCTTTTGAAGACGTTGCGTCTCTTCGGAACTCGTACCTGTATACGTTACAGCATGGAACCCATCAAATTCATCAAGACCGTGTATCACATCAACACTTATACGGATGGAAGTATCATGTATCCGGGGAAGACTCCGCCGGCTCTGTTGTTGAATTCTTCCTATTCACCTTCCTTTGCTGCAGGTCTCCTGCAGATGCGATACATCTATTCCATGCCGGTAGAGCGAATTACCAAATACTTTGCCGACAATGGGTTTACGTTAAGGAAAGCTACGGCAAACAAGCTGATTGCCAGAAGTGCTGATGTACTGGAAAACTTCTATAAGGCTATCTGCCAAGTAGTGTTGCAGCAGGATTATGTCTCGGCAGACGAGACATACCATAAAGTGCTGTTAGCCAAGACAAAGCCTACAGACAAGGGGTCGAAGAAAGGCTACCTCTGGGCTGTAAGTGCGCCTGAACTGGGACTTGTCTTCTTCGTATATGAGGATGGTTCACGCTCTGAGCAGGTCATACTTAACGTATTCTCAGATTATAAAGGTACCATACAGAGTGATGCATACATTCCTTATCGAAAGCTGGAGTCGGATGCTTATCCGGACATCATGAGAATCGCCTGTCT
>NZ_NMPZ01000078.1 GCF_002224675.1 Segatella copri
TAAGGCAAGAAGATCTTTGACATATTGACACAAGCAAAACTGTAAGTAATGAACTTTAGTTCAGACTAAAGTGAATCAAATCGCAAGATGAGATTTCACAAGTTAGAATACAGCTGAAAGTATGAGCTACTTATTCGTTATCAGTTAAACTGATAGCAAATACAGTCGTAAAGAAAGTAAGAAAGGGCGTATGGCGGATGCCTAGGCTCACGGAGGCGATGAAGGACGTGATAAGCTGCGATAAGCTTCGGGTAGGTGCAAATAACCTTTGATCCGGAGATTTCCGAATGGGACAACCTAGCCGTCTGAAGGACGGTTACTAGCACCTAAGTGTTAGAGCTAACGCAGGGAACTGAAACATCTTAGTACCTGTAGGAAGAGAAAATAAATTAATGATTCCCCCAGTAGTGGCGAGCGAACGGGGAACAGCCCAAACCAGTGGCGTCGCAAGGCGTGGCTGGGGTTGTAGGACCGCGACATTGTACTGAAATGGTGAGTGGAAGTATCTGGAAAGTTACATCACAGAAGGTGATAATCCTGTACACGAAGCCAAATCAGGCATAGCGGTATCCTGAGTAACGCGGGACACGAGGAATCCTGCGCGAATCTGCCGGGACCATCCGGTAAGGCTAAATACTCCCGTGAGACCGATAGCGAACGAGTACTGTGAAGGAAAGGTGAAAAGAACCCCGAGCAGGGGAGTGAAATAGTTCCTGAAACCATGCGCCTACAAGCGGTCGGAGCATCTTACGA
>NZ_NMPZ01000079.1 GCF_002224675.1 Segatella copri
TGTCAGGCGTGGAATGAGACGAACGCGGCCATAACAGCGGAATGACACCGGTAAACCGAAAGGCAGGAACAGGAGAGCGCACGAGGGAGCCACCAGGGGGAAACGCCTGGTATCTTTAAGTCCTGTCGGGTTTCGCCACCTCTGACTTGAGCGTCGATTTTTTGTGATGCTTGTCAGGGGGGCGGAGCCTATGGAAAAAGCGCCACCGGCGCGGCCTTTTTTTCGGGGGACCTCTTTTTTTGCTCACATGGTTTTTTCCGGTGTTATCCCCTGATTCTGTGGATAACCGTATATCCGTCTTTGCGTGAGCAGACACCGCTCGCCGCAGCCGAACGACCGAGCGCAGCGAGTCAGTGAGCGAGGAAGCGGAAGAGCGCCGGAAGCTGCATTTTCTCCTTACGTATCTGTGCAGCATTTCACACCTCATATGTCGCTGTTCTCTCACCATCTGCTCTGCCGCCGCTATAATTAGTCAGTATACTACTCCGCTATCGCTACGTGACTGGGTCATGGCTGCGCCCTGACACCCGCTAAACCTGCTGACGCGCCTGACGGGCTTGTCTGCTCCCGGCATCGCTCACAGACAAGCTGTGACCGTCTCCGGGAGCTGCATATGTCAGAGGTTTTTCACCGTCATCCCCGAAACGTGCGAGGTAGCTGCGGTAAAGCTCATCGGCGTGGTTGTGAAGCGATTCACAGATGTCTGCCTGTTCATCCGCGTCCAGTTCGTTGAGCTCTCCAGCAGCGTT
>NZ_NMPZ01000080.1 GCF_002224675.1 Segatella copri
TTCTCGTTCTTACTTGGGGGATTAGCTCAGTTGGCTAGAGCACCTGCTTTGCACGCAGGGGGTCAACGGTTCGAATCCGTTATTCTCCACTATTGTGAGAATTTAAGGATAGGCGACTGAAAGGAGCCAATCATTAAAATTCTACACAAAAAGATCTTTGACATATTGACACAAGCAAAACTGTAAGTAATGAACTTTAGTTCAGACTAAAGTGAATCAAATCGCAAGATGAGATTTCACAAGTTAGAATACAGCTGAAAGTATGAGCTACTTATTCGCTGTCAGGTTAAACTGATAGCAAATACAGTCGTAAAGAAAGTAAGAAAGGGCGTATGGCGGATGCCTAGGCTCACGGAGGCGATGAAGGACGTGATAAGCTGCGATAAGCTTCGGGTAGGTGCAAATAACCCTTGATCCGAAGATTTCCGAATGGGACAACCTAGCCGTCTGAAGGACGGTTACTCAATCTTCAAGATTGAGAGCTAACGCAGGGAACTGAAACATCTTAGTACCTGCAGGAAGAGAAAATAAATTAATGATTCCCCCAGTAGTGGCGAGCGAACGGGGAACAGCCCAAACCAGTGGCGTCGCAAGGCGTGGCTGGGGTTGTAGGACCGCGACATTGTATGCAAATCGTGAACAGAACACTTTGGAAAATGTGACCATAGAG
>NZ_NMPZ01000081.1 GCF_002224675.1 Segatella copri
TAAAACATTATTCTCCCCCCATTATTGCATTCTTCTTCCTATTATCTTTCTTTATTTAACACACTTTTACGCAAAAATATAAGAAACGCCTGTTTTGTTTCTATACTATCGGCAGACTTATTCCGTTGATCTTCTGATAAATATCTAAGGCATAGATATCCGTCATGCCGCTGATGTAATCCAATACTGCCATGATTCGCTCTTCCAGACTTTCCAACCAAATATCGTACTGGCTGCTTACCCGGCGCAGAAGCTGCTTGGAGTAGAAACGGGACGGGTTGACGGCGGCATCGATGAATACCTCCATCAGCGTAGCCATGATCTTGTAACCCGAAAGCTCGATGTCGAGAACGGGCTTGCTGGCATAAATCTTCTTTCTCGAAACCTGGGTGCAGGTGATGTAGGCATTGCGCTCGTGCTCCGAGATGTGGTCGATGAGGGCTCCCTCGAAGGTGCCGGCAAGAATCTCTTCCTCGTGGTCGAGGAATGCCTTTACGCATTCGTTCTCCAGTTTGCCTATTACGCAGGCTCTCTCTTCTATCACCAGCCCTCTGTTCTGGAGCAAGGCAACCTGTTCATCTACGTTTATAGGTTGTTTGTCGTAATCCATATACCCTTTATAAAAAGCGAAG
>NZ_NMPZ01000082.1 GCF_002224675.1 Segatella copri
GAAGATTTAGGAACAGGATTTAAAAGTTCGCTTCTCTTCTTGTACGCACCATCTGTTTAATTAAATACAGGAGACTGGGATTCCTTATACATTATATAATGTATAGGGATGGCTCAAGCAAAATGGTTCAACTCCACAATCTCCACTATGCCTTTTAAGGCAAGAAGATCTTTGACATATTGACACAAGCAAAACTGTAAGTAATGAACTTTAGTTCAGACTAAAGTGAATCAAATCGCAAGATGAGATTTCACAAGTTAGAATACAGCTGAAAGTATGAGCTACTTATTCGTTGTCGAGTAATCAGCAATGATAAACGAGATAACAAATACAGTCGTAAAGAAAGTAAGAAAGGGCGTATGGCGGATGCCTAGGCTCACGGAGGCGATGAAGGACGTGATAAGCTGCGATAAGCTTCGGGTAGGTGCAAATAACCTTTGATCCGGAGATTTCCGAATGGGACAACCTAGCCGTCTGAAGGACGGTTACTCAATCTTCAAGATTGAGAGCTAACGCAGGGAACTGAAACATCTTAGTACCTGTAGGAAGAGAAAATAAATGAATGATTCCCCCAGTAGTGGCGAGCGAACGGGGAAC
>NZ_NMPZ01000083.1 GCF_002224675.1 Segatella copri
CGAAGGACCATCCAGCGTGCGTTCCTGTATTTCCGGCTGACGCTCCCGTTCCAGGGATAACACATGTTCGCGCTCCTGTATCAGCCGTTCCTCTCTTATCTCCAGTTCTCGCAGTATAACTGGCTCAAGCGTTCTGTCTGCTCGCTCAAGTGCTGCACCTGCTGACTCAACTGCATGACCCGCTCGTTCAGCAAATGTCTTTCCAGCTCCGTCATGCTCTGTTACTCCTGTACCAGCCTTACGGCATTCTGTTTCCCGTTTTCCATCGTCCAGTTCGTTTCGGCTTTCATCCCCTCGGGCAACACCAGAAAACGTCCGTTGCTCCCCTCGTGATAACGCACGCCCCATGTCTTCGCGTTCAGCTTCTCCAGACTCTCGTTCTGCTTCCTGATTTCTTCCAGGTTCGCCTGTATCATCCCGCCAAGATACCAGAGCGTCCCGCCACTCACGGTAAACAGGAAAATGACCATCCCCAGTAACATCATGCCCGTATTCCCTGCCAGCTTTAACACGTCCTTCCTGTGCTGCATCATCGCCTCTTTCACCCCTTCCCGGTGTTTTTCAGTGATTCCTCTGTCGAAGCTGTGAACAGG
>NZ_NMPZ01000084.1 GCF_002224675.1 Segatella copri
CAAATGCTGCTACTGCTTTTTCCATCGGTCAGGAAGTAAGTCTCTATATTTCTCCAGTGGGGTATTCGGTTGCCATTCAATGGTCTTTTCTATGACATCGCTAATGTATTCAAACAGATTAATGCCATTCAACTTGCATGAAATAGCTATAGAATATAGGATAGCTCCCCGTCTTGCTCCTTCGTGCGAGCCAAAGAACATAGAGTTTCTTCTTGATAGTGATATGTACCTCTGGATCCTTTCAATGTAGTTGTTATCGAGAGCCGTATCACCTCTTTTGAAGATGTCACAAATGGCATTATATTCATTAAGGGCATAGCCGACCGCCTGCGCCAAGGTAGACTTGGGCAGCAAATCCTTCCTGGAAGATATTTCCTCCAGTTTCTCCAATAAATCCTGTAAAATGTCTGGTGCGTATGACTGCCGATAGGCAAGATGGTCTTCAACGGTCCATCCATTTACCCCAACCTTATGTTTTTGTCTTCTTGATAAAACCTGTTGATAATATCTACGACTTCCTGAGCATCCTTGTCCTCCTTGCCGCAGTCGATGAAGTCTCTCTTGACATGCTGT
>NZ_NMPZ01000085.1 GCF_002224675.1 Segatella copri
TTCTCAATTAATATCTCAAACTGGGGGATTAGCTCAGTTGGCTAGAGCACCTGCTTTGCACGCAGGGGGTCAACGGTTCGAATCCGTTATTCTCCACCAAGTCAACAACCTTCTAGGTTATGAATTGACATAAGATCTTTGACATATTGACACAAGCAAAACTGTAAGTAATGAACTTTAGTTCAGACTAAAGTGAATCAAATCGCAAGATGAGATTTCACAAGTTAGAATACAGCTGAAAGTATGAGCTACTTATTCGTTGTCGAGTAATCAGCAATGATAAACGAGATGACAAATACAGTCGTAAAGAAAGTAAGAAAGGGCGTATGGCGGATGCCTAGGCTCACGGAGGCGATGAAGGACGTGATAAGCTGCGATAAGCTTCGGGTAGGTGCAAATAACCCTTGATCCGAAGATTTCCGAATGGGACAACCTAGCCGTCTGAAGGACGGTTACTAGCACTCATGTGTTAGAGCTAACGCAGGGAACTGAAACATCTTAGTACCTGCAGGAAGAGAAAATAAATTAATGATTCCCCCAGTAGTGGCGAGCGAACGGGGAAT
>NZ_NMPZ01000086.1 GCF_002224675.1 Segatella copri
GATGACGCAGCGATATGCGAGAGTAACCCAAAAGAAGCTGTTTGAGGACATGGACAAGTTCATCGCTGCAACCGAGAAGGACTTTATTCTCGCATTATGAACAAGGCTTTCAACTTTTCTTTTCACAGTTCAACTACATTATTATATTATAAGGACAACAACTATGAGCAGAAGTACATTTTCAATTTTGCCTTACATCAACAGACAGAAGGTGAAGGCAGACGGAACAGCCAACATACTTTGCCGCATCACCGTTGACGGCAAAAGTGCAGCCATTTCCACAGGCATATCCTGTACCCCACAGGAGTGGAACGCCAAGAAGGGAGAGGTACGGAACGCAAGGGACAACGGACGATTGGCAAGTTTCCTTGCTGAGGTCAAGGATAAATACAACTCACTTCTTTCCACCAACGGCATCATCACCGTGGAAATGCTGAAGGCAGTGTTGAAGGACAAGGACACGACAGGAAGGTTCTTGCTGAACTTTGGTGATACCATCGTGGAATGGTATCGAACCTCAAAAGCCAGACAAACCTTTCTGCACAAGCGAACATGGCA
>NZ_NMPZ01000087.1 GCF_002224675.1 Segatella copri
AAAGCAAGCCCATCAATCCGAAACAATGATCGCCATGCATGTGGGTGATGAAGATGGCATTGAGCTTGGAGAAATGGATATGGGAACGACGGAACTGCATCTGTGCACCCTCGCCACAATCTATCATATAGCACTTTCCCCGCATCTCTATGAGCTGCGAGGAAGCATTGTGTTTCAGGGTTGGCAGCGCACTGCCACACCCCAGTATATGTATCTTAAATGGTTCCAACTTAATCTAAAATTTAGAATGACAATTTACTCCTGGCGCTTGAAGACATAGATGCCCTGGGTATTCTCCAGCATCAAGCTGTCAGAGCCCAGTTTATCGATGGCAAAGGTATCCTTGTTGAGCAGGAGCTTTCCGTTCAGGATTTTCCATGAAGTCCAAGGATTGGTCTCAGCCTTCACATTGTTTTTTACCNCTCCACCTTCCAGCAAGTCGAAGTTCTTGTCGAGTGAAGTCCACTTGCCCAGGAGTGAAGTAAGATTGATGATTTTCTGTGCCATCATC
>NZ_NMPZ01000088.1 GCF_002224675.1 Segatella copri
GCAACATGTCAAGAGAGATTTCATCGACTGCGGCAAGGAGGACAAGGATGCTCAGGAAGTCGTAGATATTATCAACAGGTTTTATCAAGAAGACAAAAAACATAAGGTTGGGGTAAATGGATGGACCGTTGAAGACCATCTTGCCTATCGGCAGTCATACGCACCAGACATTTTGCAGGATTTATTGGAGAAACTGGAGGAAATATCTTCCAGGAAGGATTTGCTGCCCAAGTCTACCCTGGCGCAGGCGGTCGGCTATGCCCTTAATGAATATAATGCCATTTGTGACATCTTCAAAAGAGGTGATACGGCTCTCGATAACAACTACATTGAGAGAATCCAGAGGTACATATCACTATCAAGAAGAAACTCTATGTTCTTTGGCTCGCACGAAGGAGCAAGACGGGGAGCTATCCTATATTCTATAGCTATTTCATGCAAGTTGAATGGCATCAATCTGTTTGAATACATTAGCGATGTCATAGAAAAGACCATTGAATGGCA